>CAVRFS010000018.1:0-147437 GCA_963720335.1 uncultured Planctomycetota bacterium
GTCCAGGGCAAGAGTTGTGCCGCGGTCACGTTCGAGATCCCAAAGCGTGATCTTGCTTCCGAGGGCACCGATCGCCAGCGTCTTGCCATCGGGGGCGAAGGCAAGCAGTGGGACCGATCGAAGATCCAGCTTGATTGTCGAACGCGAAGCACCGCTCGCGACGTCCCAAAGCTGGACGTGACCGTCGGTTGCTCCCGTGGCGAGCGTCGCGCCGTCGGCGGAGATCGCCAGACTGTCGATGTCGGCAGTGTTCTCCACGATGGTTCGTACCGGCCCGCCGTCAAGCAGGCTGCGGACCCAGACCGATCGGACCAACGTGTGCGTGGCCGGGTCTTGACTGATCGACAGCGCTGCCATGAACCGTCCGTCCGCCGAGATCGTAAAGTTGCGGATCGCCTGATCGGGAGTGCGGTCGTCGCCCATCAGGTCGATCGTTCTGACTGTCCGTCCGCTGGCAGGGTCCCAGAAATGCACAATGCCGTCAGCCCGAGCGGTGACGACGGCTTTGCCGTCAGCCGTGAAGTCGACTCCAACGACCTCGGTTGGGTGTCGCCGTTGCGTTGTCCCCAGGCGCAGTCGTACGCGAGGCGGCAGAGGGTCGCCGTATCGGTCGATACGCGAGGCTCGAGCTTGGGGGCTCGGCAAATTCGCGAGATGTCCCTTGACGGTCAACGGACCGGCGCCGGCATTTGCTTTCCGCGCCGGGTTCCAGGCGAGGAGCATCGGAGTCGCGATCGCGGCGGTTCCGAGCGTGAGCGCGAGGATTTGAGCGGCCGCCATCCCGAGTTGTCCCAGCGACATCAAGTTGAGCGACTGGCGTGCCAACGCTGCCACTCGCCCCGAGACCAGCGTGCTCTCCATAACCCCGAGGCTCGCGGCCGTGGCGGCCCGAACGGTCGCCGCCAGCAGCGA
The DNA here is from genome assembly GCA_963720335.1 of uncultured Planctomycetota bacterium. GTDB lineage: Bacteria > Planctomycetota > Planctomycetia > Isosphaerales > Isosphaeraceae > CAVRFS01. The sequence goes on from CAVRFS010000018.1 coordinate 913, forward strand.
CTCGGGCAGAGCCGCCGAGGCCGTTCGCGACGTCAAGGAGACAGCCAGTATACTGGCCGACGGGGCCAGCCCTCGACGCACAAGCCGGCCCCGCAGCAGGTCCTTGGCACGCGCGAGCCGGCCCGAGACCGTCCCCTTGGTCCAACCCAACTTCCGGGCGGCCTCCTCCTGCGTATCGCCCTCCAGGTAGCACAGCACCAGCGGCAAGCGATACTTGTCCGGGAGCCGGCTGAGCTCCTCGTCGAGGATCGCGCTCAGCTCAGCCAGTGCGGGATCGCGCCCGGCCGTCTCGAGTCGAGCCGACGAGCGCAAGGGCTCTTCCCTGCGCCGACGGCGCAAGATCAAGGCCCTGCGGGCGATCCGCGCGGCGACCCCATGCAGCCACGGACAGAGCGACTCGCGCTTGCGGATCGCCTTGGCCCGCACGGCCAAAACCATGAACGTCGCCTGAAACGCGTCCTCGGCGGCGTGGAAGTCACCCAGCACACGAACGCAAACTCCGAACACCATGGGCCCGTGTCGTCGCACGATCGCGTCAAAGGCGATCGCACTCCCGGTGTCGCACCCCGACCCCGCCGACGAACCGCTCGAGCAGTTCCGCATCGCTCAGGCCCGACACGACCCCGAATCGAAACAGCGCATCAATGTCGTGGACGATCGTTTCGGTTCGTGGATTGTCCATGAAGTTGGCCTTTACCGCAGCCTTAAAGCCTGCAACCTGTCATCTGGTCGCCAGACCTCACGCTGTAAGCCGCTTTCATCCATTCTACTGGTTCCCATCATTACCCAGTTAGTGCGCGCAAACGCCTTTCCGAATACAGCTTTCCTCCCAATTGCGCCGAAATCGAGATTTTACCCGGGTGATATTGACTTCGTGATTATGCCCGGGTAAAATCTCTCAGTGGAAACATAAACCGTTCGGGAGTGGGAATATGCATTACGATGGTGAGCGGCTTTGCACCGCATTTGAAGGCTGTCGGCGTATCGAATCGGGCGAATTGACCCAGGTCGCCTTAAAGACGAAGCGCGTCATTGACGCTGGGGAACATTCACCCGTCATCATCTTCGACGACCTGACCGGCGAACCCATCGAAGTTGACTTCCGTGGCACGCACGAGGATGTGCTCGCGAGACTCAAGGCGCGGATGAACCGCGACGAATCAGACGCACCGGAAGAGGAAACGCCGCGACGCGTCGGGCGTCCGAAACTGGGAGTCGTCGCGCGCGAGGTCACTTTATTGCCGAGGCACTGGGACTGGCTGAACAGTCAGCCGGGTGGTGCTTCGGTCGCCCTTCGCAAGCTCGTCGAACAGGCGAGACACGTGAACGCGGGCAGGGACCGTGTCCGGCAATCGCAAGAGGCGGCCTACCGGTTCATGTCCATCCTGGCCGGAAACCAACCTGGCTGGTATCTGGCAAAGTGAGAGAAAGAAAGAAAAAGAATCTCTTCTGCATAGACCAGTGGGACTCCCATGCTGGGTGTTGAGGTATCCCCCAACCCCATTCCGGAGAACCCACTCATGCGTGCAACCAAAGGGCGTCGCTCCCGTCGACACAAGCAGTCCGTCCACCTCGGCAAACCTCACGGCATCCTCGGTCCACGCGTTCAGGCCGTCGGTCCCGAGCACTTCGGCATCCTCGCCGTCGACCCCGCCAAGGCCCGTTCCTACACCTTGCTCGCCGATTTCTACGGCCGCGTCCTCATCCCGGTCACGGTCGTCGAGCACACCCAGCACGGCTTCCAGAAGGCCGTCGCCGAGCTGCGTCAGGCGATGACCACCCACGGCCTCCGTGATCTCGTCGTCGCCATCGAACAAACCGGTATCTATCACAAACCGATCCAGCGTGCCTACGCCGCCGCCGCCTTTGAGACGCGGATCGTTCATCCCTCCATCTCCCGTCATTTCCGTGAGGCCGGCGCCTACGACAACAAGACCGACCCCACCGACCTGGAGGGGATCTTTCTCGCCGCGGTCATGGGCTTCGGTCTTCAGCAACCCACCTGGGATCAGGTGTACACCGAGTTGCAACTCCTGGCCCGCCACCGCCGCGACCTGGTTTCCAAGTCCTCGTTGCTCCGCTGCCAGATCCAGGAGCACCTCGAAGCCTGTCTGCCCGGCTACGCAAAATGTTTTGACGACATATTTATATCTAAGATAGCTTTGGTCATTGCACGTCGTTATTCGACACCGGCGGCTGTCGCGCAAGCGGGATTGGAAGGGTTGACTCAACTGGCACGCCTGGCGCGGGTCCAGGTCCATTCCCGCACCTTGGTCCGGATCGTGGCCTGGGCTCAGGACGCGCCGACCCCCGACCGCGACGCGGTCTTGCACCAGCGCCTGCTCGGCTCCCTGGACGACGATCGCATTATTAAAGTGAAACATATTCAGTTAGTTGAACGAGAACTCGTTGATCACTTGGTGCAGACCCCCTACGTGCGCCTGCTGGCACTCCCGGGCATCAATGTGGTCTTGGCCAGCGAGTTCGCCGGCGAAGCCGGGCCGATGGTCCACTACGCCACCCCGCGGGTCATCACCGGTCGTGCGGGCATGTACCCCAGGCGCGTATCAAAGCGATGAGGTCGATCTGGCCTCGGGCCGGTTGGCCCGCCGCGGCAACCGCCGACTCCGCCAGGCCCTGCTCTTGGCCGCCGACACCCTGATTCGATGCAATGACCACTTCCGGGTGCTGGCGGCGAAATGGACCGCTCAGGGCACGGATCCCCGCGGCGTCCATGTGCAAGTGGCCGGGCGGTTTGCTCGGATTGCCTTCCAGGTGGTGACCGGCAATGCGGGGTTTGATCATCCCGCTTGCCAGGATCCACCCTATATAATTGAGAAATTGAACGAATTTCATAACGTACATATTATTAATAAAGATATAACTAAAGTAAATATCCAGCGTGCCGCCGCCCAACTCCCCTCGGCCAAGCCGTCGCGGAACCACCCGCCCTTGGACGTGCAGCGGAAGGCGGCTCCGGGTGGCCAGAAATGCGGCCCCAAGACGCAGCCACGCGCAGCGTCCAAGGCGCAGCCGGCGGCGGGTCGTGCTAGCCAGGGACGCGGCCCCAAGCCCTTGAACCAAATTCTCCCGGCAGTCCTCCACAAGTTAGTAGGAGGTGACATCGCAAAGCGGATAGAATCAACCTTGTCAGGGGAGACTCCCTGAGTGGAGCCGGCATCGGGCTGTGAGCCGTACAACGTCGCAAACTTGGCAAGGCGCAAAGCCGTGAACGAAGTCAGGCGCTCTGTCGGATCACAAACGTCGGATACGGCCCCATGGGGACCTCCCCTGATACCAGCAAGGCGAGACGTGATCCCCAACGGCAGAGAAGGCTCGTGGCCCGTAGATCCACCAAGGGACTGATGCAACCACGCACCCGCGTTTGCCCGCGGGCCTAGGGAACGTCCGTCCATAGTGTCAAAAACCTCGTTTCGTCAATTCCCACATGGCCCACTTCGAGGAAGCGACGCGTGCTTTGTTCGCGGCGAACCCGGACCGGTTCGACGCGCTGGTCGAGCCATGGCCGGCCGACGTTCGGAATCACGCGAAGAAGCTGGCGGCGATCGCGCTCCACCCGGAGACTGAGGTGATGAAAGGACACGGTTGAACGTGTTAAGGGGACGGTTTCGAGACGCGTGTTTTTGGTGCGCGCGATCAAATGGCAATGCGAGCGAGCGAGCCCTTTCCCCCCCCTTGCGAAGGGGGGGTTAGGGGGGGTGGACAGGGCATAACCAACATGTTCGGCCAAGCCGACAATTCCGCGAGGCCCAGCAGATCGGGACCCGCGTACCCGGCCATGGTTCCGCCAGGACCACCCCCCCTAACCCCCCCTTCGCAAGAGGGGGACGTTTTTCGTGCGATCGAGGTTTGTCTAGAGACGAATGCCTCTCACAGCGGGGCGAGGGTTCATTTTGTTTTTGTTTCTAATTCTACTGTAACCGTTTCGAACTAGCTAACGCCGTAACTTGTTGGCAGATGGTTGGTTGCGACCAGTATGTGTGCGATTGTCCACAAAACGTAACCCGCTGGAAATCAAGCAGTTGTAGAAAAACCGTTACAGTAGAACTAATAGAATATCGCGTGAGACTGCAAATCTGAACGGCCAATCGCCGGCCGTGGACAAAGGATGGAAGTGTGAAGCAATACCTGGACTTGTTGCGACTGGTGTACGAACAAGGTGAAGAAAAGGCCTCGCGCGCTACCCTCCAAAGCACGGGGACAAAGCCCAAGACGAGGAGCATCTTTGGCTATCAGACGCGCTACGACCTTACCGAAGGATTTCCCCTGGTCACGACCAAGTCGCTGCCGTTCCGGCAGGTTGTCGTCGAGCTTCTGTGGTTCCTGACTGGCTCAACGAATGTCGATTATTTGCACCGGCACGGTGTCAAGATATGGGACCAATGGGCCGATGAGACCGGTGATCTTGGCCCGATTTACGGGAAACAGTGGCGGGCCTGGGAAGGTGGTGACGGGCACAAGGTGGATCAGGTTGCGGAGCTGCTCAAAGGCATCGAACAAGTCAAGAATGACCCAACGGCTTCGGCCGCCCGACGGCTCATCTTGACCGCCTGGAATCCGGCCGACGTGCCCAAAATCAAAGGACCTTCCGCCTGCCATACTTTTTGTCAATTCAATATGAATCGCGGCCGGCTCTCCTGCCAGTTGTACCAGCGGTCGGCGGACCTGTTTCTGGGAGTTCCTTGGAACATCGCAAGCTACGCGCTGCTGACTCATCTGGTCGCCAAAGTAACGGGGCTGGAGGCGTTCGAATTCATCCACACTTTTGGCGACGCTCACATCTATGAAAATCACCTGGAGCAGGTTTCCGAGCAACTCAGAAGACGAGCCGTTTCCGCTCCCCAAATTGGTGATCGACGACAGCGTGACGAGTCTGGATGGGCTAATCCCCGATCAATTCCGGCTCATTGGTTATGAACACCACCCTCGCCTTTCCGGTGAGGTTGCGGTATGAGGGGTTTGTCGTGATCGTCACCGCCATCGCCGCGATGGATCGCACGGGCTTGATCGGTGCACGGCATGAAAATGCCGTGGCACCTGCCCGCGGATCTGCGACGGTTCCGCGACTCCACGATGGGCAAGCCACTCGTGATGGGCCGGCGCACGTTTCAATCGTTGCACGCCCCGCTACCCGGACGCCTGAATGTCGTGCTCACGCACAATCCTTCGTTCTTCGCCGATGGCTGTCGCATCGCCCATTCGATCGACGACGCCTTGCGCATCGCCGAGGATCATCTCGGCCAGACCGGTGGCGACGAAGCGATGATCATCGGCGGTGCAATCCTGTTTGAGGCGACGGTTCCGCTCTGGGATCGACTCTTGCTCACTGTCGTCGAAGGCAAGTTTCACGGCGATACCTACTTTCCTCTCGGACGCGTCGAGCAATGTCGATGGCGGTTGATCGAGCGAGAATTCCGCGGTGCTGACGCCAAGAATGCTCACGCCCATTGGTTCCTCAAGTTCGATCGACAACCGGCGACGCATCCCAGCTCAGAGGATTTTGACCTCCACAATTGGTTGAGCGACCCCCATGCGTGAACGACAAAGTGGCGGCTGCGCTCAACATTTTTGAATTTCGCCAGAAGGTGAGGAGAAAGGCTTAATGTCGCGATCGGTCCAGCTCACAACCCGAATCGTCTCCGGCGAACCGAAAGATTCACTTGGCGTCGCGGAGTTTCTGCAAGCTCCGATCGAAGCGTTCGGCCAGCCCGTGTGCCGGCTGGGCCTCGCCTCGCACGGCCGGACGGAGATCACGCCGGACGATGTCCTGCATGCGCTGGACGCCGGTGTGAATTTCCTGAATTGGCCCGGCGTGGCCGACTCGCCTGGGGGAGACGATGCATTCAGCGAAGCCATTTCGTCGCTCGGTTCCAGGCGGGCGTCGGTCGTCGTGTGTGTCCAGTTCGGGGCCAGAACAGCGCGCGACGCCGCGGACGAGCTTCAGATGATCCTCTCTACGCTCCACACGGACTACGTAGACGTTTTGACCCTGTATTACGTGGAAACACCTGAAGAATGGCAGGTGCTTTCCGCACCGCGAGGAGTTGTGGAGTATCTTCGGGACGCACAACGGGACGGGGTCGTCCGAACGCTTGGGATCACGAGCCACCAACGTGCGCTGGCCGCCAACATCGCGCGAAGTGGAATGATTGACTCATTGATGATCCGCTACAACGCCGCCCATCGCGGAGCCGAGCAACAAATCTTCCCGGTGACCGACGCCTTGCGAATGCCAGTGATCGCCTACACAGGCGCTACGCTCGGGCGCCCTTCTCCGGCCGACGACGGACGACCCTCCGGAATTCATCGTGCCCCGAGCCGCCGACTGGTACCGATTCGTACTCCAGTCAAGGTCCGTCACAGTGACCCTGGCCGCTCCACATACCCGGTCCGAGCTCGACCAAGATCTCGAAGTGCTTCGGGCGACCGGACCGCTTTCGTGTACGGAGTACGAGCGGCTAGCCGGCCATGGAGCTCGTGTCCGGCGACATTCACGAGATTTTCCATGAGCGCGAAACGGATCTCGCGTCTGCGTGACGGCGCGATCAGACAATCGATTTCAGAGTCCACACGCAGGAAAAAGGACTACGCCAACTCAACGTAGGCCCTTAATTGGAAAAATGCCGAAGACAGGACTTGAACCTGCACGAGCATGGTTAGTCGCCGGACGGAGAGAGAGGTCGAAATTGAAGCGACTGTCGTAAATCAGACCACGGAGAACAACATCTCGGTAACCTGGCTCGTTTATCCACGCCCCAGCGAGAGCGGCCGAGACGACTTAATGGGTTCCATCGACCTCTCCCGCGCTGCACGGAGAATGACGTTCAGGGTTCCGAGGCTCGTTCTCACCACAGATCACTGGCTCGCAATCTCGATCTCGAAACCGTTCACAACCAACGCAGCTATGGCGGCCTAGATCCCATCGTGATCTTTGCCGTGCATGCCAAGTAACAACATGCTTTCTCGGTTTATTGGAGACTCGAGCGAATGGTTCGGCCGAACGGCACTGCCCGTCTCGGCTGCCGATGGCACGGGATTAGGAGATCTCCGGAACTTCATCAACAAATCGAAGCGAAAGTATGCTTGAAGCTCCCGGAACGCTCGGTATCTATTCGTTCGCCGAACTTGTCTCATCAAACGCGAAAAGGTGCCAGAAACCAATGGTGGTCGAATCTGTGCAATTGAGTCGTTATTGGTTTCTGGCACCTTGCCCTTACCATCGTCGAGCGGCAGACAAATCTACTCACATGTCTTGGCCTAAGAATGGTTCATTGGGGCGGCAAGTCGGTTAGTATCGATCTGGACATGGGCCAGGAAGTAGACGTCCGGGTCCATGTCCTTCATCGCCGCTCGATACGATTCCAGGCCGCCGGGTTTCGGAATCGGATCGCCATCTTCGACCATGCCCTCGAAGTGGAATTCCAGCGCTTTTTTCATGTTCGTGACGACTGCCTCGACCGTTTTGCCCACTGATGCGCAGCCCAACACATCAGGACAGTGGCCGCTGTAACCGGTTTGTGTTTTTCCAATCACAATCAGATACGTTTCCATCAGGCCCTCTGTCAATTCCCGTTACGGCTACAGTCCAGCTTGCTTCAAGACGCTCTTCTCGGTCTTCGGGTCGAGGTCGGCGTTCATCTGGCCGGGAACGGTAACACGCCCAGGTTTTGTCGGATGCTTATATTGTCGGTGTCCACTGCGTGCCTTGACTCGATTCCATCCGTCCGACTCAATAAGTTTGATAATTGCCCGGACTTTCATCACTCAGGCCCCGAGCTGCCGCGGAAGGCGTCGCGCACACACACACTCAGGGGTCGCGCTCGAGGGGTCGGCTGTCGAGGATCAGGACGGCTTCCCTGATTACGAGCGGGAAAGAAACGAGTTCACGCCCGACCGAACGCGAACCCTCCACGACGAGCAGTGCCGAAGACAGGACTTGAACCTGCACGAGCATGGTTAGCTCACTAGGACCTGAACCTAGCGCGTCTGCCAATTCCGCCACTTCGGCATGGCCGTCATTAGAATGCGCGAGGCGGAAATCCGTCAAGAGGGAGATGCAACCAATCGGGTCGATGGCGATTCCCGTTTGCGTCGCCATCGTGCTGCATGAGACAATCGCTTCCTCAACGAACCTGTTTGGCATCCATTCGAGGATAAAACGTTCATGGCTGGAACTTTACAACTCGCCGGCGTTGATCTCGCTTCTGTTGATCGGGATTATCAACGAGCATGTCCACGGCAACCGAACCGAAGACCGATGGTGATGGCGATGCCGAGGCGGAGGCTCGCGCGTTCATCGACGAGCACGAGCAGACCGTGGCTCCCAAGGAGCGTCGCAGGCCGCCCTGGCCTGGTGGAATGCCAATGTCACCGGCCGCGATCAAGATTTCCAGGCCAAGGAATTAGCCCAGAACCAACTCGATGCCGAGCTGTCCAACCCCCGGAAATTCGCGCGGTTGAAGGAACTCAAGGCGAGCTCGATTCGCGACCCACATGCTCGCCCGGCAAGTCGCCGTGCTTTACTTGCTCTATCTCGAGAAGCAGGTCGATCCCGAAGCTGCTCCGACAGATCACGGCCAAGGCCAATGCCATCGAGAAGACGTTCAATGCCTATCGCGCCAGCGTGAACGGCCGATCGATCACCGACAGTGAAGTCCGCCGGGTCCTCAAGGAATCACGCGGGTCGGCCGAACGCCAGGCCGTCTGGGAGGGGAGCAAAGCCGTCGGTCCACTCGTCGAGGCCGAACTCGAAGGCACTCGTCAAACTTCGGAACGAGGCAGCCGGCAAGCTGGGATTCCCAAACTATCAGGAGCTCCAGCTTCATCTCAATGAACAGTCGCAAGAGCAAATCCTGAAACTGTTCGACGAGCTGGACCAGTTGACGCGCGAGCCATTTCGCAAGCTCAAGGTCGAGATCGACGCCAAGCTGGCCGAGCAGAGCGGGGTGATCGTCGACGAGCTTCGTCCCTGGCACTATCACGACCCATTCTTCCAGGAATCGCCGGCGATTTTCGCGGCGGACTTCGACTCCGTCTATGCTCGCGCCGACATCCTCAAGCTTTGCCGCGAATTCTACAGCCGGCATCGGCCTGCCGATCGACGATGTGATCGCCCGCAGCGACCTCTATGAAAAGCCCGGCAAGAGCCCGCACGCGTTCTGCACCGACATCGACCGCAAGGGGGACGTCCGCGTGCTGGCCAACATCGTGCCCAACGAGTACTGGATGGGCACGATGCTCCACGAGCTGGGGCATTCGGTTTATAGCAGCAAGAACATCCCTTCCAGTCTTCCGTACGAGCTGCGAACCGAGGCACACATCCTCACGACCGAAGGCATCGCCATGCTCTTCGAGCGGTTCTCGAAGGATGCCGACTGGCTCCAGGCGATGGGAGTCCCGGTGCCCGACCCCTCCACTTTCGACAAGGCCGGAGCCAAGATGCAGCGCGCAAAGCTCCTGGTCTTCTCACGATGGTGCCAGGTCATGTTCCGGTTCGAGAAAGCGCTCTACGAGAATCCGGACCAGGACCTGAACAAAGCGTGGTGGGACCTCGTTGAACGCTACCAACTGGTGCAGCGACCCAAGGGACGCAACGCTCCCGATTATGCCAGCAAGGTCCACATCGTGAGTACGCCGGTCGTATTATCACAATTACTTGATGGGCGAGCTGTTCGCCAGCCAAGTCTTGCACGCGATCGCCCGCGACGTATTGAACGGAGTTGATCCTGCCAAGGCCAACTTCGTCGGCAACAAAGCCGTGGGTGATTTCCTCAAGGCACGTGTTTTCGCACCCGGCCGATCGCTCGACTGGAACTCCTTGACGCGGCACGCAACCGGTGACAGCATTGAATGCCAAGGCATTCGCCGCCGAGATCGGCGGGAAGCGGGACACCGTCGGATGCGTCCATTGTGGTGGGTTCAACCCACCGCACGCCGTGAGCTCAGCGGGTTGAACCCACTCTACCGTCGTCGAGTTTGCGTATAGCACGTGTGCGATCATCACGCGATCTGCAACACCTCGAGATGCGAGGGCATTTCGCTGGTGTGGTAGACGCGCTGGGTCGCTTTCTGGAAGTCAGACTCCTTGGCGCTGTAGATGTCGAGAAACGTCTGGGGGTTGCGGTCGACCAGTGGGAACCAGGTGCTCTGGATCTGGACCATGATCTTGTGACCGATGCGGAAGGTGTGGGCGACGTCCGGCAAGGTGAAATTGAGAGGCGTCGCCTGGTTGGGAACGAACGGCTCCGGCTTCGACAAGACTGTTGCGAAACTTGCCGCGCATGACGTCGCCGCGGACCAGCCGCTGGTAGCCACCGAATTTCACGCCGGATTGCTCGGGGTGGTCATCGGGATAAACGTCGATCAGCTTGACAATCCAGTCGGAATCGGTCCCGGAGGTTGAAACGAAGAGGCGGGCTTCAACCGGACCGGCGATCGTCACATCCTCGGTGAGCTCTTCACCCTGGTAAACCAAAACATCGGGTCGTCGCGAGGCAACTCGTTGATCCTGCGTCATGTAGTCGTTGGTCATGCCGATCTCGATCTGAGCGATATACTCGACCGGGTGGGCCGGGTCGCTTTGATATTCGTCGAAAGCCGGCGCGTTCGAGTCATTGGACGCCTCGAATGCCAGTCCGCCTTGCGGGCGCAGGAAGAGGGATTTTCGCTTCGCACCGCGAGGAGGCCAGGCGTCGAAGGTCCGCCACTGGTTTGTCCCCGTCTCGAAGACCCAGGCCTCCGGGATGTTCGCCGAGCCTTTGCTTTTTAAGTGGCACTGAAAGAACGGGAACTCGATCTTCTCACGGTAGAATTCGCATGTCTTGGAAGAAAACGTCAATGGCCCGAGTGAAGAGCCATCGTCGCCGCTCCAACCCCCGTGGCGCCACGGGCCCATGACCAGCACGTTGGTCGCGTTTGGGCTGTTCGCTTCAACCTTTTTGTAGGTTTCGAGTGCCCCGAACAGGTTCTCGGCGTCATACCAGCCGCCCACGGTCATGACGGCCGGCTTGATGTTCTTCAAATGCGGCCGCAGGTTCCGGGCCTGCCAGAACTCGTCGTAGGTCCCGTGTTGCATGATCTCGTTCCAGAACGGGACATCGTCCTTGAAATAGCGGGCATTGGCGTGAGAGAGCGGTCCCAAGGTCAAGTAGAACGAGTAGCCGTCGGGCGTGCCGTACTCGAAGTCGGATTTCCCTTTCTTGGTTGGCTGGGGCCGGGGATGGCCGTTGGACGACAGGAAGCTGAAGGCGTGCGGCAGGAGGAACGCGCCGTTGTGATGCCAGTCGTCGCCGGCAAACCAGTCGGTGACGGGTGCCTGCGGCGATGCCGCCTTGAGGGCGGGATGGGCGTCGATCATCCCCGCGGCCGTATAGAAGCCAGGGTAAGAGATACCCCACATCCCAACCCGGCCGTTGTGATTGGAGAGATGCTTGATCAGCCAGTCAATCGTGTCGTAGGTGTCGGTGCTCTCGTCGATGTCTTGCGGGCCCGACTTGCTGGTCCGTTGTGGACGCATTTGGACGAACTCGCCCTCCGACATCCAGCGGCCGCGGACGTCCTGGTAGACCACGATATAGCCTTCGGTGCCAAACAGAGCCGACGGGCCTAAATCCGGCTTGTAGCTATCGACGCCGTAGGGCTGGACGCTGTACGGAGTACGTGACAGCAGGATCGGGTAGCGCTGGGTCTGTTCCTTGGGAACGTAGACCGATGTGAAGAGCTGGACCCCGTCGCGCATCGGGATCCGATACTCGTATTTCGTATAATGAGACTTGATGTACTCGACCCCTTGCGCGGCCAGTGGGCCCGGCGAAAGGAGTCCCAATAACACAATGGCCGCGATCGGCGCGGTCAGGCGCCAAGGCCGGCATCGAAGCATGATTCCTACTCCCGCATTTTGCGTTCCAACGTGGCTCGGGCATCATACCCGCTGAGCTGAACGCGCACAGGCGTAATACCTGATTCGACGCGCCGGTTCAACCGAAGGGAGATAGGATAATCGAGCGGTTGCTTCGAATCAGCGCCCCAGCCCAAGTCGCTCGCGATGATAGGTCAAGCGCTCGGCCGGGCTCATGCGGGTGAAGTCGGGTCGACCGTTGGATACGAGAAGCTTGACCGTTGGCCGGAACTCGGCCGTGGTTATAGCGAGAAATCGACGAGCTCGATTCGGTGACCAGCGCCTTTTGACAACCGCAGGCGCTCGCTTCTGCCGTTGTGCACGACCTTCGGAGCGGAGTGGCACTGACAGGGAGACGCACCGTTCGCGGAGGCGGCAATGGAAAGGGCCGGCACTGGCACCGGCGTGGTCGAAGTCGTCGCGCGATTCGGCTGTGGCGGGACGACCACCGAACTCTTGGTTCCCGAATAGCTCATCGACTGGTCGGTCAAGATGAGGTCGTCCTCCAAGCGGGCGATTGGGTCGTAATCCCAGCCTGGCGAGGACAGCGTGGTAGGCCCGGACGGCGTCAATAGGACCGACCTGACCTTCGACGATGAGACGGAGGAAATGGACGAACGCCAACTGGTTCTCGGCATTGTTGATCTTGCGGCCGAACAGAGCGACCCTTGCGCCGTATTTTTGAGCGTCGTGGAGCAGTTGGAAGGCGTCGCGCGTGGTTCCGGCCGAGCCGCCGAGGATGCCGACGACCAGGTTGGGGTCGAAGCGGACCAGCTCTTGCATGGCCTCGGGACCGTGATACACGATTTTGAGAAACAACGGGCGGCCCGCGGGACCGATGCCGGCGAGCATCCGCGTGATCATGTCGTTGGTGTACTGGGGCAGGATCTCGGGATTGACCGCGCCGGCGACGTTGGGGTCGAACACCTCCAGGAAGTAGCGGAAGCCTTTTCGTTCGGCTTCCTCGCGAAAGTCGTGAAATCGTTCGAGGGTCACGATGTCGCGGTCGAGGTTGTTGTTGAACGTCACGCTGTACAAACCGAGATTGGCACCCTGAGTACGCTCCTCGGGAGCGCAATCGAGGTGGCCGCACTGGATATGATCGAGACTGGCCGTGCGAAACGGTCGCGATGGGCTCTCGTGATAGCTTGCGCCCGAGCGAGATGGATGTCGGTCGTGTCGTTGGCGCGAACCGCCGGGGTGACGGGCGACCCATCAAAGAGGCGTTCGCGGATCGTCAGCGCGTGGTTAGAACTGGCCGACATGAGCATGATGTCGACGAGTCCCGATCGCGTGATCATGCGCATCTGGTCGCGGTATTCCTCCAGCGTCTTGAAGCGTACTTCGCCGGCGTGCATCTCGGGCGAACGGCCGGGCGCACCCAGGCCGAGCGCCATGTCGGCGTCCTTCGCGTCGGCGATGATGAACTCGCGCGAACTCGAGTCAGCGTGGATCGCCGCCAGTTTGGTGTCGAGTGATTTCTCCATGGCCTCAGTGCTTCCTCTGCCATTGACCAGAAACGGTCACTCGAGAACCACTGGGCGAGCCGTTGTTGCCGCCGGCGCCCATGGTGACCCGGACGGGAGAGCCCTTGGCGCCGTTCGTGGACTTGTCGGCCGCGGGCGGTTGGCTGCTTCCCTTGGGATTCAACTTGCCAGCCGCCTTGGGATTGCTCTTGAACACCGCCTCGATCGTCTCACGGAGAACCTGGGCCGAATGTTGAAGTGCAGACATTTCTTTGGGCCAGAGCTCGATTTCGAGTTGCTTCTCGGCTCCCTTGCGTCCGACGACGGTGGGGACCGACAGACAGACATCACGCAAGCCATATGGGCCGTTGGCCAGGGCCGAGACGGGCAGGATCCGCTTTCGGTCCAATGCGACCGAATCGACAACCTCGCGGATCGACAGGCCGACCGCGAAGCCCGCCCCTCCCTTGAGCTTGATCACCTCGGCGCCACTGCCGCGCGTGCGGGTGAGGAGTGCGTCGGCGAGGGCGGCATTCCAGCCTGGAAACTTATCGAGCGGCAAGCCGCCGGCCTGAACCGCCGACCAGATCGGCACCATGCTGTCGCCGTGCTCGCCCAAGATCATCGCGGACACCTGAGTGGGCGGGAGCTGGAGCGCCTCGGCGATCAGGCTGCGGAAGCGAGCGGAGTCGAGCTGAGTTCCCAACCCGATGACCTGAGCGGGCGGTAGATCGAGCTGGCGAACCGCGAGATAGGTCAAGACGTCGACCGGGTTGGATACAACGAGCACGATCGCATCACGTTTCAAGCCGGCCCCGGTGATGTTCCCCAGGATCCCCAGGAAGAGCTCGACGTTGCGATTGATCAGGTCCAGCCGGCTCTCGTCGGGCTTGCGGCGCAGGCCGGCCGTGATGATCACGATATCGCTCTCCGGGATCGCTTCGTAACCGGTCGCTCGGATTCGTTGATCGGCGACCAGGGACGCGCCGTGGAGCAGGTCAAGGGCTTGGCCGCGAACCTGGTCGGCGTTGAGGTCGATCAGGTCGATCTGACTGACCACGCCCCCGCACTGGAGCGCGAAGGCCGCGGACGAGCCGACCAGGCCGCCACCACCAATGATGCTGACCTTCATGGGTAAATCTCCGCAAATTATTTGACTGACCCGTTCAGCGCCTGCATGACCTGGTTGGTGATCGCCTGCACCAAGGCTTCCGAGTCCATTCCACCGGCTTGCGGCCGGCCGTTGCTCGACGGTTTGCTCGAGGCAGTCGTTGAAGTCGCGGCCGCCGATTGCAAACGACTTGGAGGCGGTTGTGTCAGACGAGACTCGATCGACGACTCATATTGATCGGCGATCTTGGGATGGACGAAGACCTTGGGCTCGGGACCCGGCGGGCCATAGCCTTCGCGGAAGAGGCTGTTGCCGCAAAGGTCGCAATTCTCCAAGCCCCGTTCCAGGCGGGGGTCGGCGATACCCAATTTCGGCTTGAGCTTGATCAGCTCGGCCGCCATCTCGTCGGGGTAGTAGTTGACCCGTCCAAGCTGCTTGGCCAGGATGAGGATCCGACAGTAGGCGTCGATGATCTCGGTCTTGAAATAGGCGTCTTCCAGGTCGCTGCCGTAGGTGACCGTCCCGTGGTTGGCCAGCAAGATCGTATCGGTGTCCTTGACGAAGGGGAGCACGGTGTCGGCGAACGATTGGCCGCCCGGCGTCTCATAAGGTGAGATCGCGACTTCCCCCAGGAACACTTCGATCTCCGGTAAGACGCACTTGGGGATCGGCTCGCGGGCGACCGCGAAGGCCGTCGCATGGGGAGGATGGCAGTGCACGACCGAGCGACACGTCGGCCCGCGCTCTCATGATGGTCAGGTGGAGCAGAATCTCGCTCGAGCGGCCCGCGCTTGCCGGAGACCTGCTTCCCGTCCAGGTCGACGATGCACAGGTCGTCCGGCTTCATGAACCCCTTCGATACCCGGGTCGGCGTGCACAGCACGCGATCGTCGCTGAGCTTATAGCTGATGTTGCCGTCATTGGCCGCCGCGAATCCCTTGTTGTAGACCCGCCGGCCAATCTCGCACATCTGCTCGCGAAACTTCCACTCGTTCATCACCGTGCCGTTGCTGCTCATGGTATCCTCTTGAGCGTCCACTTATTGCGGACAATATGCAAATTAGAACGACAATTGATCGATCAGACACGCGCAATAGGCATCCACGGGCGTCTTGGTCTTGCCGAAAGGGTTCGCGGCTTCTCGGCCCTCGCTGATGCCAATCACGCTGCCCGGGCCGGCACCTAGTATGTCGTAGACGACGACCTCTTCACCCCGGTCATCGGAGCCTTCCGTCAAGGCCGACAAGGGCATCGGCAGCGCGATCAGCAACCGGCCGCCGCGGAGCTGAGGCTGAAATCGAGAGAGTGTCACGCGTCCGATCACTTCACCGATCCTCATCGACTTTCTTCCTCCATCCGTTCAAGACCTGGCGTCCGGCAGCCCAATGACGCTCCATCGCCCCGGTGTGGTCGATCCGAGCTGCTCTTGAAGCACGCGGCCGTCGTTGGTCGCCAGCACCAGGTCGCCTCGGCCCGCACCAAGCCGGTCGAACGCGAGAATCGGTTCGCCGTCGGCACGGCCGGTCGACGTCTCGAGCTGAACGACCAGCAAGCGCTCGTTCTGGAACGTCGCATGCTTCACGGTTGACGTCGCCGTGCCGACCACACGCCCGAGCTGCATTTCCGATCGATCCTTTCCGAACGAATCAAACGAATCGCATACCCTTGATGATGCTGGAGCGGCGCTGCCGGCAGAAGGTCAACGGGGTCGTGACTCCCTCTCCGGTCGGGCCGGCGATCGAGAAGGACAGGGTCCCTTCACCGCCTAGCCCCAGTCCGGCCGTGCAAGGCCCGTTGACCACGAAGATCGTGCAGTCCATGATTTTGCCCATTCGCGACATCACGTCGGTGTCACGCGAATGAAGGATGGCCGTGTGGCCAAAGCCGTGCTCGCTCTCCTTGGCCAGGGCGATCGCTCGGTCCACGTTGGAGACGCGCACGAACGGGACGAACGGCATCATCTGCTCAATGTTCACGAACGGGTGGTCGGCGCCGGTCTCGGCGAACAGGAGCTGGGTTCCCTCGGGGACCTTGGTCCCGGCATGCCGGGCCAGGATGGCCGGGTCCTGTCCGATCAAGTCCTTCTTGACGTGGAGGGCACCGTCGGTTCCTTTTTCGAAGGCGGCCTGCGTCAGGGCATCGACCTGGGAGGCCGTGAGTCGGAACCCGCCGTACCGGGTCATGATCTCCATGAGCGGGTCGAAGATCTGGGCGACGGCGAAGACCTGCTTCTCGCCGATGCAAAGCAGGTTGTTATCGAACGAGCCACCGGCGACGATCGAGCGGGCGGCATTTTCCAGACAGGCCGATGCGTCGACGACAACCGGAGGATTGCCGGGGCCGGCGACGATCGCGCGCTTCTTGCTGGCCAGGGCGGCACGGGCGACCGCCGGCCCTCCCGTCACGACCAGGAGCCGCACGGCCTTGTGATCGAACAGGGCGGCCGCCGACTCCAGCGTGGGCGGATCGATGATCGTCAGGAGGTTTTCGAGGCCGATCGCCTCGACGAATCGCTTTGTTGAACCGCCGCAGACCTTCGGCCGCGATCTTGGCGCCTGAGGGATGGGCGTTGAAGACGACCGTGTTGCCGGCGGCCAACATGTTGATGGCGTTGCCTGCGAGCGTCGGCAGACTGTGGGTCACGGGCGTGATCGCCCCGATGACTCCAAACGGGACGTAGTCGGTCAGCGTCAAGCCATTGTCGCCCGAGTCGTTGTCAGTCCGGAGGTACTCGACCCCGGGGACGACTGGCGATTGCGTTCCTGAGCTTGTCGATCTTGTGGTCGAGCCGGCCGATCTTGGTTTCTTCCAGCTCGAGCCGTCCGAGCTCCTCGGCCTGATCGACGCAGATTTTGCGGATCGATTCGACGGCCTTGCGGCGGTCGGCCAACGGTCGGGTCTGGAACTCCTGGAAGGCCGACCCGGCGGCCGTCACCGCGTCATCCACCGTTGGAGAAAACCCCCAGGTTGCCGGAAGGGCGAGACGGAGCTTTGCCGTTGGTCAAGGCGACCCCGTTCCCCATCTGGGCCAGGACCTCCTGGACCACGTTGCGGATGATATCTTCGGTCATTTGCATGGCTAACACCGTTGCGTTGAGAAAGTGGCCCGGTCGAATTCAACCCCACGGATACATCGAATTGAATGGTTCATCGCTTGAGTGGGCGTCCCAGCCCGCCGCGTGTCGCGGAAAAGATCACATCGCCGCCGATGTCAACTGTGTCGATCAAGCCGATCACCACGGCGTCGATCGGGAGCTTCTCGGTCTCGGGCGTCAGGCGAGCGCCTCGAGCCCTGACAGATCAAGACCAACTCATCGAGGCCGGCGCCCAACGTGTCGACCACGACGAACGTCCGGCCCGTCGGCACCAGACGGTCTCGCTCCTTGTCGTCAACCCGATAGGGCTCGACGATCAGGAGCTTGTGCCCTGTCATCGAGGCGACCTTTTGGGTCGCGACCAGACTACCGGTGACACGGGCCAGAAACATCGCGGCTCATCCCTCTGGGAACAAATACGTTTTTAACCACAGATGAACACAGATAAACATGGATAGAAAGAACTACTTGCAAATTTACTACAGATTTGATATTTAATCCGTGTTTATCTGTGTTAATCTGTGGTTCAAGCTTCTGTGACATTGCCACGTCAGGATTTTGACTCAAGTAGGTGCTTGGCCTGGCGCGCGACCACGATCTCCTCGTTGGTCGGAACGGTCCAGACCTGGACACGTGAGCCGGGTGTCGAGACCGTTCGTTCGACCGGTCCGGCGGCGTTCGACACGCGGGATCGAGCTCGATGCCGAACCAGACCAGGTCGTGGCAAACCCCAGAGCGGATCCGGCACGAGTTCTCGCCGATTCCACCCGTGAAGACGATCGCATCGACGCCGTTCAGCTCGATCATGTAAGCGCCCAAATAATGACGTACGGCGCTGATGAACACGTTGATGGCCAGCTCGGCGCGGGGGTCGCCGGCGGCGGCCGCGGCTTCGATGTCGCGAAGGTCCCGGCCCGCTCCACTCAGCCCTTCCAGCCCCGACTCATTGGCCAGAATGTACAAGATTTCGTCGAGGCTCTTGCCTGTCTCGCGGAGCAGAACCGGTAGGGCGAAGACATCGAACTCGCCCACGCGATTATTGTGCGGCAGTCCCGACTGCGGACTCATTCCCAGGCTACACGCGATCGACACGCCGTCGCGGATCGCACAGAGCGACGAGCTACCGCCAAGGTGGCACGAGATGATCTTGATGTCGGTACGACCCAGCAGCTCGGGCATCCGACCGGCGATGTAACGATGACTGGCGCCATGGAAGCCCCAGCGGCGGACACCCAGCTTGGTCGCCCACTCGTCGGGAATCGCGTAGCGCTGGCCGCATTCCGCGATCGTGCGATGAAATCCCGTCTCGAAGGCGGCGACCAATGGGAGTTGAGGAAAGCGTTGGCGGAGCATCCGCATCGCCTTGGTGTACGGCGGATTGTGCGCCGGGGCGACGTCGGCGAAAGCTTCCATTGCGGCCAGGACATTGCTCGTCGACCAAGTGCACTCCGGTGAGGTTCCGCGCGTGAACCGCCTTGAAGCCGATCGCCGAGACTTCGCCCGGATCGTGCAGCACGCCGATCTCTGGATCGGTCAACTGGTCCAGGCACAACTGGACCGCTTCGCCATGGTCGGCGATGCGGCCGGTCAATTCGCGTTCACCGCGAGTCGACTTGATCACGACCTTGGCGCTGGGGGAGCCGATCCGCTCGATCGCACCGCGTGCCAGGACCGGCTCGGCGGGGTCGCTCAAGTCGAAGAGGCGGTACTTGAAGCTGGTGCTGCCCAGATTCGCCACAAGGATCTTCACCTTGCCGAGCCTCCGACAAACGCGCGGACCACGGCGGCGTCCGGTCGGGGGATGACGTGGGCGGCCTTGAGCTCGCCGATTCGGGCGGCGGCCTCGGCGCCGGCCTCGACCGCGGCGCGGACGCTGCTGACGTCGCCCCGGACCAAGACGCTCACGATTCCGCCGTCGAGCTTGATGACCGAGCTGGCCACCTCGACGTTCGCGGCCTTGAGCATCGCATCGACCGCATTGATCAGTCCGACCAGGCCCAATGTCTCGATCAGGCCCAGGGCGTTACCGTTCATTGGTTCTGTACTCCGGCTGTCACGATCGATCTCAGGATTGGTTCTCAGAACGCTCAGCCCAGAAACGTCTTCAAGATGACTTCGTCCGGGCGAGGGATGACATGGGCGCCGACAAGCTCGCCGACCTTGCCGGCGGCCTCGGCGCCCGGCCTCGACGGCCGCGCGGACGCTTCCCACATCACCCTTGACCAAGGTCGTGACGAAGCCGCCGCCCACTTGAACCCGGCCGGCCAGAGCTGACATTGGCCGCCTTGAGCATGGCGTCGGTCGCCTCGATCATGCCGACCAGGCCCTTTGGTCTCGATCAAGCCGAGGGCTTCCCCGTTGGTACCGCTGCCGTTGCCCGAAATTCGCTGACCGGCTCGTTGCAGTGTTGCCATGGGTTCAGGCTCCGTCGCTCTTGGGGTTCTTGGAGGAGGTCGCCGAGGCTGCCGCAGACGCTTTCGCAAATGTCAACACGCCGCCCAGGTCTTCATGAGGCCGCGCGATCACCTGAACGCTCACCACTTCGCCGATCCGGCTGGCGGCCGCCGCCCCCGCGTCGATCGCCGCCTTGACCGCGGCCACGTCGCCCGCCACGAACGCCGTCACCAGGCCGCTGCCAATCTTGTCCCATCCCACCAGCTCCACGTTGGCCGCCTTGACCATCGCGTCGCTGGCTTCCACCAGGGCGACAAACCCCTTGGTTTCGATCATGCCGAGTGCTTCGATTGATGCTCCGGCCATAAAGGCCTCCTTAAATTTGCTTGGGTCAGCTCGGTTCGGTATCTTGTCGAAATCAAACGTTTTTCCGCCAGAATCAATCCATCTGCGAGCCCTGTCGAATCACGCCTTGCTCAGCGCGACCCCGCTCGCATGCGGCAAGTCACAGCAGTTCGCCTCATCGGTATCGATGTGCACCTCGAGTTTCCAGTCGGGATGGACGCGGACCAGCAGGCCCTCAAGTGTTGAAGGACAAGGGCTGTCAACCCTCATGTTCATCCGGTCCAGATGCTTGACGCCGTAGAACGAGGCGTCGGCCGGGCCCATGTGGACGTGCCGCTCGGCACGGATGACTCCTTGGGCCAGCACGAGGCTCCCCTTCGGGCCGATCAAGAGGCAGCCCGGCGTCCCGTCGATGTCGCCCGAGAGCCGCACCGGGCACGTCGATCCCCAGACTGATCGCATCGGTGAAGGCCAGCTCGACCTGGCTGAACTTACGACAAGGACCGAGGATGCGCACGCCCGGGATCATCCGCTGCCGGGGCCCGACCACGGCCACGGTTTCGTTCGCCGCGAAATCGGTGTCCTGGTAGAGACGCTTCATCACCGTCAACTGGTAGCCTGGCCCGAACAGCGTATCCACATCGCCTTGGGTCAGATGACAATGCCGGGCCGAGATGTTCACGACGACTTCCGGGTTGAGCGGCGGGGATGCCGCCCGTCCATTCGAGCCCAGGCCATTGGCCAACTGTTTCTGAATGATCGAACGGACGATCATTTCCACATGGTCGCGCGTTGGTGCGGTGAGCGTGTATGCTCATACGTCGGTCCTCATGCTATCGCCGCGTGGCGACTCGATCGGTGCCCCGTTGTTGCGACTCTCAATGACCGGGGCGACATGGATGGTCAGCCCAGCCTGCTCGAGCATCGATCGGTTCTCATCGGTCAATCCGGAATCGACGACGACCTGATCGACCTCATCGAGCCCGCACAACCGAGCCAGGGCCAACCGTCCAAACTTGGTGTGGTCCGCCACGATCACGACTTGTTGCCCGCACGACATCATCTGACGCTCGGTTTCGACCAGGAGCGAGTTCGAGTTGTAAATCCCCTCCGCGACGACCCCCCCTGCTCCGAGGATCGCCTTGCGCACCCGGATCGATTGCATGGTGGCGATTGCCAAAGGCCCGAGAGCCACTCCGGTACGCGGATAGATGTAGCCACCGATCAAGATCAGGTCGGTTTGCTGGCTCGATGCTAGAAGCTGAGCGATCGGCAAGCTGTTGGTAACAACCTGGAGCCGCCGGCCGACCAGGGCGCGGGCCACTTCGAGCGTCGTCGTGCCGCCGTCGAGTAGCACCGTGTCGCCGTCTTCCAACAAGGCCGCGGTCGCAAGGCCGATGGCGCGTTTCTCGGCGGCGGCCGTGCTCGTCCGCTCGTCGAAGGCCGGCATGGACCTGACTTCGCCCGTGTAGACCGCGCCGCCATGCGTTCGCTTGATCGAGCCGGCCAGATCGAGCGCCTCCAGATCCCGCCGAATCGTGCTCTCGGAGACGTCCAGAACCTTCACCAGCTCGTCCAGAGTCGCATAACCCTGGCGGGTAATCAGTTCCAGCAAATGTCGGCGACGAGTCTCAGCCAGCATGCCCGACCTTGGACGAAATCTTTCCTCTTTACCCTTCAAGATTATTCACAGACTCTCGAAATTTGTCAATAGCCTTCACCAAGAATGGTGGAAATTGAGAGAATATTGATCGATTTCCTCGGATTGTGGTGTTCGGTGGATCGGGCCGGTACAATTTCCGATGGATTCACCTGGGAGGGGAAGAGATGCCGGAGCTACCGGAAGTCGAGACGATGGTCCGGGGGCTCCGGCCCGCGCTAACTTGGGCGGAAGCTCCGGCGGCTCGAGGTGCTCGACCCGTTCCTGATTGATGGTTGATTCGCCGCGGGACTTGTCGCGGCATGGTCAGCGGCGCCACGGTCCTTCATGTGGGTCGCCGGGGTAAATGGGTCGTCATGACCCTGGCCGACAGTCGAGGAATTATCGTCATCCAGCCTCGCATGACCGGAGGCTTTTGGTTGCTCAAGCCCGAGCGACCCGACCACATCCGCCTGACGTTCCACCTGGAGAAACCCCGAGCGATCGTCTGGTTTTGCGATACGAGGAGGCTGGGTAAGATTGCCTGGTATCAAGGATGCGGAAGCGGCGGAGTGCGAGTTCCGGCGCTCGCAAGGTCCCGATGCACTGGAGATCGGCCGAGACCAACTGGCTGAGCGGCTCAGTCGAACCGGCCGTGGGATCAAGCCTACATTGATGGACCAGAAGGTGCTTGCGGGGATCGGCAATATTTACGCCGACGAGGTTTTGCACCACGCGCGAATCCATCCCGAGCAACCGGCCAGGAGTCTGACGAGCGACGAACTGGACCGGCTTCACCGGGCGATCGGCGAGATTTTGCGGACGGCCATCGACCTGGAAGGCTCCAGCTTTGACGCCGGCTATCGAACGGTCCTGGGTCTCGAGGGAGGTTTCCTGACCCAGAATGCCGTCTACGGGCGAGAGAACCAGCCATGCCGGACGTGCTCCAGCCGAGTCCTGCAGGGCCCAGATTAACGGCTTGAGCGGCCGCTCGACTTATTATTGTCCGTGTTGCCAGATCCGGTCGTAACGATGTCCTTTTATAGCGGTGACGGGACTTGCACTTTCGCCAGACAGAACGGACGTCGCGGCCAGGTGGCTCTACCTGGCGGATGGGAAGTCCGAGTCGCAATCGACTTCGCTCTAGCGAACCGAGCCCGTTTCGGATAGCTTGTGCTACCACCCCTGTTGTACAGATGACCTTTCGTCTTATCGAACTCAAGCCGCTTCCTCATCTCTCTTCAATTCGAAGGTGAGATGGGTGCACTGACCTCGGAGCGGTGATCGCACTTTGGCGTGATGCCCGCGCCTCGCGATGAGTCGGTCGGCCCGTGACAGCCTTGGTTGAAGGGTAGCGACACGTGTCCTATCGCAGCTTTAAACACTTGCTCGGCGAAACCAGCCTGGAGCGAAAGTGCCGCTTCATCTTCGGGCTGGGAATTCTCGTGCTCGTGTCGGGCAGCTTTTTCTGGTACGGCCAGAAAACCGAAGGCATCGTGTTGATGCAGACGACGCAGACGGCTCGGATGCTTGTCAACCCAACGCTGAAGGACCTCCATTTCAGGGCCTTAGGGAACTTCGATTTCGAGGATATCCTCGATACCCTGTCGGAAGATTTCAATACGATCGGCGACCTTCCGCCTCACGAAGCCTACGTGCTCTATCCTTACAGCACAAAAGAATCGAAAAAGCGACCAACTGACGCGAACGAGATCGCGGCGCTGAGCCCGTTTCCTGCGATCCGCCAGGCCGACGGAGGAGACTCCTGGCAAAGGGCGGAACTCTCGAGACAGTACCCACACGTTTCCCGACGGAAAAAATACGTGGGAGCAGCACACCATCAATGACAAGAAGGATTTTCAGTATATCCAGGCCGTCGTCTTCAAATCATCCTGTCTGATGGACTGCCATGCGACCGGCGGCACACGATACGCATATCGACAATCACTTCTGGAAGCCAGGACCGGACGGCGAGCACATGGTGCGAACGAAGGCGGGCGATCTGGCCGGCGCCGTGGTGATTAAACTGCCGATGAAGGGAACGTACACAGCGATCAATGGCAACCGGGCGATCTTGATCTCGTCGGCGTTGGTGACGGCCATACTGGCGATGCTGTCATCGTTCATCATCGTTCGGTACGTGATCGTCAAGCCGGTCAAGCACCTGCGCGACGTCTCCGACGCGATCGCCGCCGGCCGCCTCAACATTCGCAGCCAGATCCAGACCGGCGACGAGTTCGAGGAGCTCTCTCACGCCTTCAACCGGATGCTTCACAACCTGGTTGCGATGCAACACGAGTTACGGGATGTAAACAATGATCTCGACCGCAAGGTCGACGAGCTGGCGCAGGCCAACCTCGCGCTCTTCGAGATGAATCGCCTCAAGAGTGATTTCCTGGCGACGATGAGCCACGAGCTGCGCACGCCGCTGAACTCGATCATCGGGTTTTCCGAGGTCCTCTCCAGTACCGATCAGCTCCACGAGCGTCATCGCCGTTACGCGAGCAACATTCAGTCGTCCGGCCGGATGCTCCTCTCCATGATCAACGACATCCTCGACCTGGCCAAGATCGAGAGCGGCAAAATGGAAATCCGCAGCGAGGATTTCTCGATTCGCGACGTTTGCGAGGGCCTGACGAACCTGATGAAGCCGGTCGCCGAGGGCAAGAACATCTCGTTGGAATGCCGGCTCGATGAAGCCATCCCGCTACTGCGACAAGATCCTGGCAAGCTGCGGCAGATCCTGTACAACCTGCTCTCGAACGCGATCAAGTTCACTCCGGAGGGGGGCGGGTGACTCTGCGAGCTCGGGCCGAGGGTCGGTTCGTGGTCGTCGAGGTCCAGGACACCGGTATCGGTATCGCCGAGGACGAGCGGGAAACCATCTTCGAGAAATTCCGCCAAGCCAAGCTCCCCGGTCAGGGTGAAAACGTGTTGACGCGCGAGCATGCAGGCACCGGCCTCGGTCTTTCGATCGTCCGTGAGTTGACCAAGTTGCTCGGTGGCGACGTTCACCTGCAAAGCCAGGCCGGTCAGGGCAGCACGTTCACGGTCCGCATCCCATTGCTATTGCCGGGGAACCATAAATTCGAGGTGACTCTGTCCGACGAGCGAATCGATCTTACCAAGGCCCGTCGCATCGAGGCCCACCCCTCCCTACCCCGTCTCACGCTGGGCCGGCCCCAACCGGTCCTGCCGGTCGCGGAGTCTCGCGATCCCCCTCGCGGTCGCAAACGTAACCCGTCCGCGACATAAAGCGTCGCGCGTATCGGCGCAACACCGGTGGAGCGGGTTTCCTAACCCGCTGACTCCTCCTCTGCCAACGTCGATCGTCATCGGGCCGAAGCGACCTGTTGCTCGATACGCTCACCGTCGAATGCGATGGACCCGGACGCCCAACCATACGACCAGCGCACCGAACCCTTGAGGGTGTCTCCCTGTGGCGTCCCTTTATACATGAGCCCGTAGGCCTGGCCGGCGTATTTGCCATCGATATCGACGCTCAAGATGCCCTCATCGAATGCGACATGCTTGGCGGGCCGTGTCACGCCTTCCGCAGTGTACTTACCTTTTAGGTCTACTCCATCCCTGAAGACTGTGACGATGCACTCCCGCGGTTTCCCGTCCGGGGACACGCACTTCAGCTTCCAGGCGCCAACAGGGTCTTCGGCCCGATCCCCTTTACCGACGTCGCCGGTCGCGTGGAGAGCACCATAGGCGCTGATTGCCGACAAGATGAATATGGCTCCGCATATTTTTATCGTCTTCGGATTTCGTGGGATCACGGTAGCACCTCGATGATGTCGATGGCGGTCGATCCGCGGCGTTGTGCGGCTGCCGTGCGGCTTCGTCTAATGACCGACCCTCCACTGGTCCGGCTTCGATCCCTGTTGAGCGGCCGCGCTGTGTGCACCAGCAAAAGGCAAATGCCAGTCGCGCTCGTCACGGCAAACCGGTGGACTCTTGGTTGTCAATTTCTTTGGAGTTGGGTGTTCGACGACTCGGGTGTAACCGCAATCGGCCCGAGACTGTGAATATGCTCAGTATTTCGCGCACCGACGTGCAATTCATCCAAATCATCCCACTTAGCCTAACATACCAAAACTCACATTCAAGTAGCCTGCGCGAAGATCCGAATTTTCGATCTTTAGCGATTTTGCTTGAGCCGAATTCTGACGTCGGAAGCGCTTTCGGATTGTTGTGATTTGGCACCAATCTTGCGCAATTGACACAAGTCAGGAGCACGCTTGCGTAGGGGAAAGTTCGACAACTTGAATGCCCCCGTGGTCCGTTGTATAAGGTGATTCACCGTTAGAGACGCCAATGCAACCGAACTGAGCCAGGCTCCGTCCGAGCTTTCGCATGAACGCATCTGAACTGCTCCTGGTGATCCTGCTTGCATTGCCGATCTCGTACGTCTCGGCCTTCATCCACGAGCTGGGACATGCGCTCATGGCGGCGCACGGCCGGGTTCACCGTCACGTCGTTCGGCTTAGGGACCGCGAGGCCGTTCTGCGTCATCCCCGTCGGAACAGTACGCATTTACTTCTGCGTGGCCCGACGGATGTCAGGGCTTACATTTGCGTTCCAGCCGCAAATTTATCCAGCGAAGTGGCGCCTGGTCGCGTACACGGTGGGCGGTATCGTCGCCAATGGAATCACCGCGGCGACTTGCGCTCGCGCTCTGGTGGACGCTCTCTTGGGGGCGGGTTTTCTGGGTGATGGCCGCGCTGGTAAACGGCTTAATGGGGCTGGTTAACCTCATCTCCTTCAATTTCAATATTGGCAACGCCCTGATGAGGACCGACGGCGCCTTGATCGTCCAGGCGATACGGTGGGGGACGATCATGGTGCCGGGTCCGGTGATCATTCAGTCCCTTGCCGCGTTTCGTGGGTTGTGGCTCGCGATCGGCGACATACAGATGCTTCGTGTTGGACTGTTGGCTGCGGCCGGAGCATGGTCCCAGCTCGACGAACCGGATCACGCGATGGCCCTTTGCGCCGAGGCCGACGCGTTCCGGATCCCCCTGTGCCCAGCTTACGGGGGCTTGCTTCAATCGTACGCGCCGGAATTGAGCTTGAGGCAGGACGCTTCGACGACGGTGCCACCTCGCTCGCTGCCGCCGAGGCCGACTTTCGGGCAACGGGCCACGCGATTGGTCTGTTCCTCGTATCACTGTACCGCGCGGTTGCGCGCACTCTGAGTGGCGACGCGGCGGGAGCGTCGGCCGATCTCGAAGTGTTGCAGGCCGAACCGCTCGCCGACCGTCACCCAGAACTTTTTGTCGCCGTGCTCGTGACGCGCGTGAGGGCCGCAATCGCCATGTCTGACCTTGGCGCCGTGGAGCGGCTGTTGTCAGAGTATGAAGCCATTGCGCGGGCCAGGCGCTCGGCGAGTCTGGAACTGCAGGTTTATCAGTCGGTGGCCCGTTTTTTGATCGCGCGAGGCGATCCAGTGAGGGCCGAGCCCGCCTATCGTCGTGTACTTGCGGCCGTCGGCGAGCTGGCCGGGATGTGGGCCGATCCGAAAGAACGGTCCGCGTTCCTGGAAACGCGGTCGGCTCTTCTGTCCGAGGCTCGGCAATGTGCGGAGACCCTCGGCAAGACGGAAGAAATCGATCGAACCATCGCAACGATCCTCGAGGCGCCTCCCTCTGCCGCGGAAGTCGCGAATAAGCGCGATCGCCGATTGCGCCCCATCGCTTATCGGGTCATGTTCGGGAACGTCGTCGGAATCCTTGCTATCTTGCTGGGCGCATGTATCATTCCAAGCGCGGTGGGAACGCATGTCGCTCTTTTGTGGTCCTTGCTTATTGCCTTCACCATTATCGGAGCAATCTATCGTTTTTTCGAGATGGTGATCGGCCGGTTCATCCCACGCGTGCGTGCGTTCGGCGGTGGGGTGATGCTCCTCCTCGCGTGTACTCCGTGCTACTGCGGGATAATTATCCTCATGGTCGCCCTATTCGGTTCCCGGCCTTGAGCCAGTCTGCAAGGGCACCACATGATAGAGACGGTGCCAGAATCCGAGTGGGAGAGCAAGCGTGTCACCTCAGGTTCATTAACCGCCGAACCAACCTTTGATTGGAATCAACTTGATCCCCGGAGGCGTCTCGCATGCAGGTTTTTGTCAGATTATTGGCGGCGATCTGGCTGATCTTTGATCTGACGCCGAGGCTCGCTGCGCAAGACTTGAAAGTCGGCGCGACGGCCGAAGTTCTGTTGGCCGACGATGCGATGGTCATCGGCGGCGGGATCGGGCCTGGAAAAGCCAAGGGGCAAGAAGGTGACCTGCGCCTCAGCCGTGGTCATCCAGGATTCCTCCGGGCGGAAAATCGCCCTGGTCGCCTGCGACGTGCTGATGATCAATCGCGACGTCCTCGACCGGTCCGCAAAACGAGTCGAACAGGCGACTGGCATTCCCTTTAACCACATTTTGATTAACGCGACCCACACCCATCATGCCCCCAGCACGGTGACCGTCCATGGGTATCGGCGCGACGAGGCTTTCACAAAGCAGGTTGGGGATAAGATCGTGGAAGCCACGATCAAGGCCAATGGCCGGCTGAATCCAGCCAGCTTCTCCTTCCGACTCGGCGAGGAGTCGTCGGTTGGCAAGAACAGCCGGCTGTTGCTAAGCGACGGAACGATCTACTGGATCGGAACGCGGGACGATGCGCTGCGACCGACCGGTCCCTTCGATCCCGAGCTGCCGGTCCTGGCGTTTCGCCGTCAGGACGGCGGCTTGGAGGCGGTCTTGTTCAACCACTCGACCCACACCATCGGGACCCACAAGCCGGGGGTCCGCTCGCCCTCGTTCTACGGCCTGGCGGCTCAAGCACTCGAGAAAGAGAAGGGAGGGACGTTCCTCTTCTTCGAGGGTGCATCAGGATCGACGCACAACCTCGACGTTTTGGCTACCGAAGCGACCGTTCGCATTCAGCAAGCCGTCGAGCGGGCACTCGAGAGCGGCTCAACCCCGATCGGTCGCCAGAGTGCGACGGACTGCGGAAAGAGATCGCGGTCAGCGTCCGTCACTTTGATGAGGCGGCCGAGGAACGTGCCGTCACGGCCTATTGCACATAAACGAATCAAGGACCCAGCGTCGGCGAAGTCCACGATCGAGACATTTCGCGCGATGCGCAAGCGGCTCGCGCCCCTACAGGGCCAAGAACGCAAGACCTGGGTGCAGGTCATCCTGATCGGCGACGTGGCGATCGTGGGTGTCCCGGGCGAGTTCTTCACAGTGCTTGGCCAGGAAATCAAGCGGGCGCTCGCCGTTCCGTTATACGTACGTCTTCGAGCTGGCCAACGATTACATCGGCTACATTCCCGACCAGCGGGGTTTCGATCGCGGGGGCTATCAAGTCTGGACCGGACTGCACAGTTTTCTCGAACGTGGAACCGGCGAGAAGATCGTCGCAGCCGCTGTCGAATTGCTGGATCGGCTGCACCATGAGCGATTCCAAGCCGTCGGACATCGCCTTGACCCGACGCGTTCTGTCAGTTCCCAAGCCGAACTTGAGCCGAGTAGAATCATCTTGCCGTGTGCAGCATTCAGGTGGAATGGATGTTCGACTCGGAGCGTCGGTTTATGACTGGCAGGGGGATGGAAGCTCGGTTGTCGGAGTTGATCTTGGAGGAACGAAGATACTAGGTGGCGTGGTCGACGCCGATAACCGGATTCTGGGTCGCGCCAAGCGATCGACTCCGGCCAAGGACGGGGGGCCAGCGATCCTCAAGGCGATAGTCGACTGCGTTGACGAGGCGGTTGCGGACGCCGGTCTGTCTCGCGGCGATATCGACGCTGTGGGTATCGGCTCACCCGGCCCATTGGACGTCGAACGCGGGGGTTATCATTTTCAGTGCCAACCTGAACGTGAAGAATTACCCGATCGGGCCGGAGCTCTCGGCGGCGCTGCAACGGCCCGTCCTGGTGCGCAACGACGTTCGCGTGGGCGGCTACGCCGAATTTCGGCTGGGTGCCGGGCGTGGATTTCGCCAGATCATCGCGGCGTTCGTCGGGACCGGGATCGGCGGCTGCTTGATCGTGGACGGGGCGATCGTCAATGGGTCGACTGGCAACGCGGGTGAGATCGGGCACATGATCATCAAGGCGGGAGGCCCACGCTGCGGCTGCGGCGCACGGGGTTGCATGGAAGCCCTGGCCAGCAAGACCGCCATCAGTCGGAGAATCGAAAAGGCCATTCGCAAGGGACTTCCGACTGTGCTCGCGCGACAAGATGGCCCGCAAAGGAGGGCGGCTGAAGAGTCGCGACCTGGCCGAAGCGGTCATGGCCAATGACCTGCTCGCCCTCAAGGAAGTCCAGCGGGCGGCCCATTTCCTTGGCATTGGCCTGGGTAGTCTGATCAACGTCTTCGGTCCCGAGATCGTCATCATCGGCGGCGGCGTCGCCGGGGCACTGGGTGAACCCTATATTGAGCTGGTGCGAGCTCGGTGCGACAGCATTCGCTCCCCGACGCGCAGGGAACCATTCGCATCGAACGCGCCGCCCTCGGCGACAACGCCGGGATTCTGGGAGCCGCCTTGCTCGCCCGAGAGAACCTGGTCCGTGATTGAGGTGTCATAACGGATAGTCGGGCTGGAGCGGTTCACGCTCGCATCGCTGAGGGGCCATACCAACCCGGAGCGTCAGCGAGGTCGCACGGCCGGAATCCTCGAACGTCTGGGGCGTGCTTGTCGGGGAGGAGGCGGACGATGATCGCCAGTCCGACCAATCGCGATGTCCGACGTTTTCTTCGACTCGGTACACGATTCGCGAGGAAGGGGCTGATTGGATCGCTTCCAGGGGTTGTGAGCGGGAAACAACCCCGCGAACGGAGTGGAAACTGCTTCTCTGACGCCATCAAATCGCCGAGATCGAACAATGGCTGTTGAGTTTTCCACAACGAGTGACCCACCATGAGAAAGAGCCGACGCAACCGTGAGCGTGCCATCTTGGCCCGTCTTCAACGTCAACTCGAGAATAGTCTGGATCTTACGGCCGCGGCGTGTCCGTACGCGATCGGCGCGGTACGCGGCGTCACTGGCCGAGCGGCTCGGACTGATCGAGCGGCCGCGGGCGTGCTCTTGGTGCCGGCGGCACGGTCGCCTCGAGCGGCATCACTGGGACTACACCGAACCGCTGAATGTCACCTTTCTCTGCGTCGATTGCCATGACATCGCTGACCAGATGGTCGTGCGCAGCGAGTGCTTAGCTTGCCTAACTCTTGGGCGAGCGCACGGCTTCTGGAATCGAAGGTTGACGCGGGATGCGATCGTGCTCGCCGGGTTCGGGTGGCTCGGTCGCGGGGAGATGCACCTGAAAGGAGGTGCCGTGGGCTGGGTTTGAAGTCCATCGCAGCCGGCCGCCGGCAAGCTCGACGATCCGTGCGGCCCGCGGAAGACCGAGTCCCAGCCCACGACCGGCTTGGCGCCCGCAGTAGAACGGGTCAAAAAGGTGGACCGCTTCCTCGTCGCCAATCCCCTTTCCCGTGTCGCTGAATGACCAGAGCAGCTCGCCCCCATGCGTCGTGGCGCGGACGTGAATCTTGCCGCCGGCGGGCGTCGCCTGCAGGGCGTTTCTCAACAAGATCTCGGCGAGATGCCGCAATGCGTCGGGGTCGGCCCAGATCGTGGGCACTGAGTCATCCACCTCTGTGAAAAGGCGAACACCTCGCTCGGCGCACTCGACTTGAAAGTCGCGCAGACAGGATCCCAGTAATTCCGAGGGCCGACAGGCCCGTCGCCGGGGCGATGGCGCACGCGCCACGAACATCAGATCGCGGAGGATGCGATGGGCGCGCCCCGCCTGGTTGAGGATGATGCGCAGCGAGCGAATCGTTTCGCTGTCCTTGGTTCGGGCGAGGACGAGCTGAGCGCGGCCGAAGATCACGGCCAGCGGATTGTTGAGCTCGTGGCCAGCTCCGCCAGCGAATTCGCTTAGCGCATCGAGCTTGCGCTGGCGGAGCTGAGTTTCGTCGGTCTCCACCGCTTCGCGATACGAGGCGACCACGATCTGAAGCCGGCGTTCCAGCAAAGCGCGGTCAGCCACAAGGGCCGCCCAGGAATCCCACGCGGCCTGAAGCGGCGTCGTCGCGAGCCGGTGTTCCAAGCTCGAACCCTCCAGGTCGCCCCAAAGCTCGGAGCTACCGCCCGAGTTCGTCCGTGAGCTTTCAGCGGAATCACGATTGCGGGTGGACTCTGGTCGCTCGCGACCGGCGGAGTCAATTGATTCTCGGCTCGATGGCCTGTCGCGGTCTTCTCAGCCCGGAGACGAATCACCGGAATCGAACCAGACCACGCGCGACGAACTCACCTCCGTCTTCGGCGCACCAGGTCAACGCGGCTCGGTCCGCCCATTCCTCCAGCGATTCGCCATGCTTGGAATCAGCCAGGGCTCGCACCAAGCGGTCGCTGCTGCCCTGGTCCCGCCGCATCGCATTCAAGCATAGCCGCAGCCGAGCATTCTGGCGGGTCATCCGTTCTTCGTGCGGAGTGGCATCCTCGGCGACGAACTTCGAGCTGCAACTGACCTGCACCTCGGCCACCAGAATTCGGAGCCGCGGATCGCTCGGCGCGGCTGCGTTCGCTCGGCGACAGCCAATGGACCACGGGGTGTTCTCGGCGAATCGAGAGGCCTGTTGGATATAAGCGAGTCGAGCCGGCTGGAATGCCGCTTGATTGATTGCGCCGCCGTGGTCGCCATGGAGCCAGGCCGCGTCAACCACCAGTGGGTCGCAGCCCCACCGCTCAGCCAATTGGCGTCCCAGATCGCTGAGATCTGTCCCTAAGTCGGCGATTTCCCGCAGCCTTCGAGCGCCCGCGTCCGGCTCTGGCCACCAACGAACGAGCCATTCGGGCTCGACGGCAGCGATCGCCCAGCAACCCAGGCGACTGAGAAAGCCAGCCCTGGCGACGGCGGTCGGATCGGGATCGCCCGCCTCTCGCGCGAACCAACGAGCCGCTAACGCGACGGCGGCCGAGTGTCTCCAGAGCCGCCCGAGAATCTCCGCTTGTGGACTCGCCGGGGCCCCGACGGTCCACCACGTTGCGCCCGCGATCAGGTCCAGTGCGCCAACACTCGGGCCGACGGTGACTTGAGCCTGGATCCATCCCGGATCGAGCTCGCAGATCGAGCGGGCTTTCGAGCTGTCGACTGCCTCCAGCTCGTCGTCGTCCCCGTCTTCGCGCAAGGCTGTCATCACCGTCCGAGCCGTCAACGGGCGCAACGGTAGACGTTCCAGACGAGCGATCCGCCGGCCAAGCTCCTCATCAGTCTTCTTTCGACGTGGATGGACACGCACCGCCATCGGGCTCCTTCCCGTTCGTGTCCCAACTCAGGCGGAGGAATTATCTTCCAAAGACGAGAGGGCCGCAACCCGAACCTCGAGCCGGTCTCACCATTCCAGATCGAACAGGGAGAAGAGCGCTGCAGTCGGTATTCACCGCGGGCTGACGGCAGCCAAAACGACGCAAATCCGTCACAAGCTCGGCGGGCTCATCGCATGGTTGCAATCGATTGCATTGATTCAGCGAGTCAGAGCGGTTTCCATGTCGAGCAGCCGGTAGACGCGCTTCAGCATCTCATCAATATCCAGCGGCTTGTGCAGAAAGTCGTCCGCGCCCGACTGCCGGAGTTCCGCGATCTTGTCTTCCTCGATCATTCCTGAGATGCAAATGATTTTGATGTCCGACATTGTTGGGTCGCTTCGGATCAACTCGCAGACGGCCTGCCCGTTGATATCCGGGAGCATGACATCGAGGATGATCAGGTCGGGGTGATACTCCTTGGCGAGCATTCCGGCGCCGAACCCGTTGTTGACAGTCTTGGACTCGAATCGATTGTCGCCAGCCAAGACCTCCGCGATCAGGTCAACGACGTCCTGCTCGTCGTCCACGATCAAGATGCGTCGACGACCGCTTTCCAACGCATCCGTCGGGATATTGTTGTCCTTCATGAACCGGTGGAGAGCATCACGAGGGATGCGTCGGAACCGTGATCCGGGGACTCGAAACCCCTTGAGCTGGCCCGAGTCGAAGCAGCGAATAATCGTCTGCTGACTCACTTTACAGATTTTGGCGGCCTCTCCCGTCGTGAAAACCGTCTTCATTGTCGTGTAGGTCCCAATCTTGCAAGATCAAGCGACAAGTTCCGACTCTCGACCATTCGGGACTCGATCGGAGTACAGAGACGACGCCTGATCGGTCCTCCGTGCAAATCCTCCTCACGACGCAAAACCGAACGTCGGATGCCCCATGATCCGACTGCGTCGACACCACCAACCTCTCAGCCATACCCGACTGTTAAATTCTACGAAACCTTTAGAGATTACCAATATTACCAATTTCTCCAATTGTATAATTCCCCCCATCCTTGTCAATCCGAATGGGTCTATCCTCCGGAGTTTCACCACTCCACCCTAGTTCCGAAATCCAACAAGTGAGGCATTCTTAACGAATTGGTGGGTTTTTCGCCACGAAAACTAGGGGAAAAGGCGAAATTCTTCCGATGCTCGTCCCACAAGATGGCGAATTCCGGCCATCCTGACAAGAGGAATCGTTGGGGGACTCATTGTGATCGCCACTTGATGGGCATACTCGTCGAAGTGGCAAGGTGACAGCGGATTGAGCAGAGCGGATAAACCCGTACCGCCTATTTTATCAAGATTTGATTAGCGCGCGAAATGAAGGATCGTGTTCAGATGGGGAAGGATTCACTTTCTGACAAAGTGACATCTGCGGGCGACTTTTTAATTGTTTCGGCCTAAGCGTCCGGAAGCTCACCGGGCGATGCCGATCCGCCGCTTGAGCTCGATCAAGAGCGTGGCGATATCGGCCGGACTGATGCCGCTGATGCGGCCGGCCTGACCAAGTGAGACGGGTCGAACTCGGTCGAACTTCTCTCGGGCCTCCGCCGCAGTTGAGGGATCGACCGGTAGTCGAAGTCGGCAGGAATGGGCTTCTCTTCGAGACGGCGAAACCTCTCGATCTGCTCGATCTGCCGGCCGATGTAGCCGTCATACTTGGCCTCGATCGTCACCTGTTCGATCGCGTCCGAAGAAAAACCGCTTTCGCCGAGACTCGGGACCAGAGTCCGGAAGCTCGTTCCAGCACGTCTCAGGCCGGCGCAACATTTGGAAAAGCGTGATGCCCTCGGCTCGCGTCGCCAATAGCGTGTCGCGTAAACGAGCGACGGACTGTCCGCGCGTCTGAAATCGGGTCCAACGCTTCTCGTCGACCAGTCCGACGCGCCTCCCTAGCTCGGTGAGCCGAAGATCCGCGTTATCATGGCGCAGCATCAAACGATACTCAGCCCGGCTGGTGAACATGCGATAAGGCTCGTCCACGCCGCGCGTCACCAGATCGTCGATGAGGACTCCGATATACGCCTGCGAACGATCGAGCACGAGTGGAGCTTCGTTCTTCACGGCTTGCGCGGCATTGATTCCGGCGATCAGTCCTTGAGCGCCCGCCTCTTCATAACCGGTCGTGCCATTGATTTGACCGGCGAGGAACAGGTTGTCGACTGGCTTGCTCTCAAGCGTCGGTCTGAGTTGGTTTGGGGGTGCGTAATCGTACTCGACCGCGTAGCCGAAACGCATAATCTCGGCGTTTTCCAGACCAGGGATGAGTCGCAGGATCGTTTCCTGCACGTCTCGCGGCAGACTGGTCGAGATGCCGTTGCAGTAATACTCGAGAGTATTTCGCCCTTCGGGTTCCAGGAAGATCTGATGACTCGTCCGGTCCGCGAATCGGACGACCTTGTCCTCGATCGACGGACAGTACCGCGGCCCGGTACTCTGGATCTGCCCGGAATACATGGGTGCTCGGTGCAGGTTGGCCCGAATGACTTCGTGCACCTCGGGGTTCGTGTAGGTAATATGACAGTCGAGTTGGGCCTGGGTGATGGTCTCGGTCAAAAATGAGAACGGAACCGGCTCGGAATCACCCGGCTGACGCTCCAGAGCGGCGAAATCAATCGTGCGGCCATTGAGTCTGGGCGGCGTGCCAGTCTTGAAGCGCCGTAACTCAAACCCCATAGACAAAAGGCTTTGGGATAGTCCAACCGCTGACGCATCGCCGCCGCGACCTCCGGGTGTCTTAACTTCGCCGGTGTGCATCAGGGCCTGGAGAAAGGTGCCGGTGGTCAGCACGACCGCCCTCGCGCGGTAGCGCGCGCCACCCCGGCACACCACGCCTGCAACCCGACCCCGTTCGATCGCGATCGATTCGACCATCTCCTGGCGGAGCGAGAGGTTCTCCTGGCTTTCGACCGTGAGCTTGGCCAGGAACTGATAAGCCTTCTTGTCGCACTGGGCTCGAGGGCTATGCATCGCGGGCCCTTTGCCGCGATTGAGCAAGCGAAATTGAAGCGCGGTCGCGTCGGTCAGAAGGCCCATCGCGCCGCCCAAGGCATCGATCTCACGGACGATTTGCCCCTTGGCCACGCCGCCGATGGCCGGGTTGCAGCTCATTTGCCCAACGGAATCGCAGTTTATGGTCAAGAAGTGCGGTCCGCATCCCCATGCGGGCAGACGCCAGGGCCGCTTCCAGCCCAGCGTGGCCCGCACCCACCACGACGACGTCGAATTGGTACGGATCACGCATCCAAAAAATCCTTGGAAATTCCCCGTAATCGTCGCCAAAGTAAGGCGGACGTTTCTCGCTGCCACCGGCACAATCTTAACAGATTTTGTCCGGAAAATCGCTTCCTGCGCTCGCTCAATCACGACCGGCTTGCACGGCGGCGGGACCAGCCGCTACCCTGAATGGCTCGTCTGATTCGTGTCGAGGTGTTTTCCGTCTTGTTCCATGAGGTATGTCAGTCATGGCCGAATTGCGCAAGGGCGTTGTGACGTTCAAGGGCAACCCGATCACTCTGGTGGGACCCGCGCTCAAGTCAGGCGATCCCGCGCCCCCGTTCACCTGCGTGGGGGCGGGGTTGTCCATCGTGTCGCTGACTGACACGGCCGGCAAGGCGCGACTCTTCAACGTGGTTCCATCGCTCGACACGCCCGTCTGCAACAAGCAGACCAAGCGGTTCGCCGAGGAGCTCAAATCGCTGGGCGACAAGGTCGCCGCGTATACCGTCAGTCTCGACCTGCCGTTCGCCCAGGCCCGGTTCTGCACCGAGGCCAGCATCGACAACCTCAAGAACCTCTCCGACACTCACAATCACAGCTTCGGCGAACACTACGGAGTCTTGATCCAGGACTTGCCAGTGCCTTTGCTCGCGCGTGCGGTTTTCGTGGTCGATCCGTCGAACACAATCCGTTACGCCGAGATCGTGCCCGAAATCGCTCAAGAGCCAGACTACGAGCCGGCCCTGGCGGCTTTGAAGGAAGCAGCCGGCGCGTAGATAACTTAATCGACCTGACGGCGTATCGAGATCGCCGGACGGAGCCGCCTCCTACAGGATTTGTCGGCCGGGACGCCGCTCCGCCGGTCCGGATCATCGCCTTGTGTCGGGCTGATGTAATTGATTCGGTCCAGCGCAGATCACGGCACTTGGCAGGCCAAGAGGTTTACCGCCGTCAGTGACGGCGTTGACGCGCGACCGGATTCAAGGGAGCGGTTTGACCCAGATATTGCGATACTCGACCTTGTTGCCATGATCTTGGAGAACGATTGGCCCGGCTTCCCCCTCTTTAATGGCGATCCCGCCAGGCGTAATGGATATCTCGGCGTTGTCGATCGTCAGCACTCCGTTCTGAACGACGGTGATTCTGGCCTTTTTGATCACTTTTCCCTGGTCGACGACGGCCTTGTGGAACGTGACGTCGTAGGTCTGCCACTGCAGCGGTGGCTTACAGACGTTCACGGCCGGGACGATCTGCTTGTAGATCGCGCCGCAATCGTTGTCCTTGAGCTTTAGGCCGATACGAGTCGAGAACCTGGAGCTCATAGGTCCCGGCGAGGAATACACCGCTGTTGCCGCGACCTTGTCCGCGCGCCGCCGGCATGTACGGAACATTGAACTCGAGATGGAGCTGGAGGTCGTCGAACCGTTTGTCACTGACGATATTTCCCTTGCCGACGGTGAAGTAGCCATCGCTGACCGGCCAATCGGCGGCCGTCTTGCCGTCGAGCTTGCGCCATTCGTTCAGCGTTTTGCCATCGAAAAGCACGACCGCGCCTTCCGGCGGTTTGGCGCCCAGCGTCGCGTCGCTCGGCTTCACTTGAGCCTGGCACGGAGAAACGGCCGCAACGGATAAGGCGATGGTCAGCAGCGTTGACCAGATCGATCGATTCATGATGCATATCTCCCAAGGGCTGTAACCGCCGTGACTGGAGCGGATCACTTAGAGT
Organism: uncultured Planctomycetota bacterium; assembly: GCA_963720335.1. Lineage (GTDB taxonomy): Bacteria > Planctomycetota > Planctomycetia > Isosphaerales > Isosphaeraceae > CAVRFS01. The sequence continues at coordinate 39,192 of CAVRFS010000018.1, forward strand.
TGCGCACGCGACTGAGACGTCCATCATACTAGCCCGAAGCGTCAGCGAGGGGACGCTCGCCGGAATCCTCGCTGACGCTTCGGGCTAGTATGGCCCCGTGAGCCACCCGAGCATGAACCGCTGTGACAGTGGACACTCGCAATCCAACATCTCAGCGACTTCGGCGAATACTCAACAACCAAGGATACCAGAACGGAAAGGGTTGACGATGGCTGAGATCGATCCTGCTCTGGAGCCCGCCGCGGTCGCTGGAAACTCGAACGATTCGGATGCGTCCGAAGTCACTTCGCCGGCGCAGGCTGACGATCCCGGACTCGACGTGATCGCGGGCTCGGATGACCACGGTTTGGCGACAGAAGCGAGCGCGACCTCCGACGAGCCAAGCGAGGACCTTGCCGGTGCGCCGCTGGCTTCGCACGATGCCGCGATGGTCCTTGATGCCATCCAGGGGTTAGGAGATCACTTGAGCCGGCGGCTCGACAGCCTCCAGACGACCTTCGACCGCGAATTGCGCGGAGGCGACCCGTGAGCGCGTGATCGATCGGTTGCACGCCGAACTGCAGGAATACAAGCAGGACTTCCTTTTGAAGGTCCAGCGGCCCATCTTCATTGACCTGATTCAGCTCCATGACGACATTGGCAAGATGATCGAGACCCGACCGGCCGCCGACACTGGACCGGAGCGTAACGAGGCCGTCCGTGGTATCGTCGAATCGATCCAGGTCGCCATTGAGGACATCCTCTATCGGCAGGGTGTGGAACCGTTCGCCGTGGAGGGAGACGAATTCGATGCTCGCAAACAACGCGCCGTCTCGACACAGGTCACCGACGACCCCGGACTGAACAAGAGGGTCGCCAGCCGGCTTCGGAAGGGCTTTCAGGCCGGCGAAAAGCTCATTCGTCCCGAAGTGGTTACGGTTTTTACGTTTCGCCCTGCGCCTTGCACCGACGCGTGAGCTGGCCCGATATAGTTGGCTCGACCCACTCGCACGAGCGCGCAAGCGAGACCTCATGGAAGTTATCGCAGTCGAGCTCGGTTCCCAGCCAGGCGCCGAGCTGGGCCAGGTCGGCGTTAAAGACGTCGCGGAGCCGCTCGGTGAGCTCCCGCGTGATTTCGGGACGATCGATGCGTGCTCGCCAAAACCCTTTGAGCGACTGCGACCATTGATGCGGGACAATCCGTTTTCGCAGCGTGGTTAACACAGGAGCCTGCACCAGCGCATCACGGATCGGGCTGGCGCAAGCCGATCCGTCCCCATATTCTGTGCTTTCAGCGAAGCGTCCCAGGTGAGCGGGCGATCGTGGTTGAGAAAGCGCCCAAGTCGATCGAGCTCGGCCTGCGAGTGACTGACGAGCCTCGAGAAGAAAACCGGCAAGATGTTCGCGAATCCATACGCATCCAAGTACGGCTGCAACTGCATACTGTACCGGCTGTAATCGATCAATTCGGGATGACTGTCGACGGCCTCGTCAACACTCGTCGTGATCCGGCCTGTTGTTCTCTCATGGACGTATTGTGATATCAGGCGATCGATCGGGTGGCGGATCAGGTAAATCAACTTGAGGCGCGGCAGGCCTCGGACCATTCGATCGACGGTACGAGGATAGGTCGGAAGCTTGGAATAATGTGTGCTTGATTCGCCGCACAGATCGCCCCTGCCGGCTGCCCGGAAGAGCGACGAGTACCAGCTCCACCCTCGCGCATAGTTCTCGTTGTCGCTAAAGAAGTTTGGCTCCTTGGGCCGGCTCATGTAGAGACCAGGCTGGCGCACCAGTTGCTCATGCAACGTGGTGGTCGCGCTCTTCATGGCGCCGATCACGATAAAGTCCGGTCGATGGATCACCATCCTGATGATTCACCCAGCTTGATGAGTTGAGCCCGAGGCTTTCCGACGCCACCACGAAGTAGAGCGACGAATCCGCCAAACCCGTTCCGCGTATCGTTAGTTCTTTACGAATCTTCACACGATCACGGCTAACTTTGGTGTTCGCCAGCCGCCTCGCGTCTCTGAGAATCGTACCTACTTCATGTGCCATCCATTTACAAGACCAAGCGGGGCAATCGCCCCCAATCTGCTCCTCTCGAACGACCGCGAAATTCGAGGAGGAGTGAATAGATCGGTTTGTGCTTAACAACTTAAGTCCTTTTCCATCTCGTTGGTTGCGTCGTTCCTTTTAACCGCACGAGCGACGGCGTCACCACACTGCGCACAGACGACCTAAACAATTCATCAAACCGTGCTGGCCAGACTACTCAAGCCAACAATAAACCCCGCACTTCGCGCAGCCTAACTCGCCCTGCTGGAGGGTCGAACGGGCGACAACGGTGCGGGGCTTCAAGTGTTCAGTGCGCAGGTTCCTGCTTGGCCGGGTCGATTTGGTAGACCTTTCCATCGAGCTTCACCGTGACTGGCTCTGGCAAGCTCAAATACTGGTTGTATTCCGAGTTCTGCGAACCAGCCAGAACGAAGTAGGCATCGCTCAATTGAATGATCACGGAGGCCTTGGAATCCTCCTCGGCTGTGACGGTCGAATCGACCCACCGATTGTTCTTGAAATAGAACGTTTTGGTGCCGATCTGCCGGACCTTGGCGTGGGTTGCTTTCACGGCAGCACCGCGGCCTTCTGCTTGGGCTAATTGCCGTTGCTTGCTCAATCCCATCTGAAACTGTGTGCCGGGCGTCATGCCTCCTCCCATCATTCCGGCTCCGAAGCCGTTCGCGGCGTGCCCGCGCGCCGTGAGTCCACTTCCTTGCGTACCCACGATAATGGGGCCGGCGGAGCCGTCTCGCTGTGCAGCCGAGCGGGATAGTCCCACTTGAGCCTGGGCGTCAGGCGCCCGCATCGCTTTCATGTAATCCTGCTTGACCGCTCTCTGTTGAACGCCTGCCTCACCGCTGACTTCTTGGAGTGATTCGAGAGCGAGCCGGGTATGGTCGGCGTTGGCTCGCATCGCGTGCAATTGCACACGTTCGTCGGCCAAGAACGACGTGTACGGCGTGAGTATTCCGTACTTAGTGCTAAGCGCGACCAGCTCGTCGACCAGCTCTTTGTTCTGGCCTTGCAAGTCGAGCTGATCGATGAGGTCACCGACTCGGCGCACGGCCCACAGCCGTTCGACGAACGCATGGCCTGTTGCCTGCGAAGTGCCGGCCAGATCCGCCGGGAATTCCAGCCTCCGGCGCTCGCCGCCGACGTTGCCCGTGATTCGAATGGTCGTGCGGCCGGACTGCCGATACCGGCCGGCCCAAACGATCTGACCACCCTCGAACAGGTCAGGAATGTCGCGGGGATAGCTTCGATTGATGTCGATACCCGTGAGCTCGATATGGAGGTCCGCCAAGACGGGACTGGTCATCTTGGCGTAAAAGCGGCCGACGTGCGCCTCGATGTCCTCATCGGGCTTGACGTACTCGCTGGTTCCGCTATTTCCTCCACTCAAGCGATCGAGGAGCCGGGCGTCGACATCATAACCGACGCCGAAACAGAACAATCGGGCGCGACGTTGGTTGGACTTGCGGCAATTCTCGGCAATCGCCAGCTCGCGCGTCTCTCCGGAAGTGGGTAATCCGTCCGTCATGAACAGCACATAGCGTGGCCGAGACGTGTCCTGGATCATGGCCAAAGCCGTCTTGAGCGCCGAATCGATGTTGGTGCTACCCCCTTCACGAATGTTGTCGACGAACCGCTCGGCCTCCTGCCGGCTGCTGGTGCCATATCGCTGAAGCTCCGGCTTGAAAGTCTCGACCCGATCATCGTAGACGACGATGTTGAACAGGTCTTCGTCACGGAGATTGTTCAGGACCGACTTCAGTGCCTTGCGGGCCTGCTCGATCTTCTTACCCGCCATTGACCCGGAGCGGTCGAGAACGAACACGACCGTTTTGGAGATCGGTTTCGTGTCAGCGGCCTTGACCTCGGGGCTAGCCAAGACCAGGAAATAGCCATCCTCGGACTCGGTGGGACGGAAACTGAGGACCGAGGCGGAAATCGCGGTGTCGGAGAGCGTGTATACCAGCCGAAAGTCATTGCTGGGCACGACATCGTGGCGCTCGAGGCGCAGCGCGGACGTCGTGGTCGCCTGAGCGATCGATCGCGGCATCGTCACTGGGACAATACACCGACTTGATCGCCTCCCGACTCTGGATCGATACGTTGACCACGAGTTTTTGGATCGGCTTCGCCGTGAACTTTTGAGTGCTAAGCGGGTAGGAGAACTCGATGACATCGCGATCCCGTTTACAAAGACGGGTGTATCGCATCGTCACCTTACGGTCAGCGCCGGCGGGGATGGGAAAAACGCTGGTGCGGTACAGCCCGCGTCCCACGTATTCCAGTAGTGCGGGATCGCGCTTGGTCCTGACAATCTCTTCGTAGATCCGCCGGGCCTCATCCTTCGGCAGCAGACGGCCTGGCAGTTCGCGTCCATCGACCATCAACACGAAATTCTGGATCGCCCCCTCTTCAGGGAGTGGGAACAGGAATTCGGATTCGAGCGGAAACGAACCGGGATTGTGAAACGTCTGCGACACCTGGACTTCCGCGACTTGGTCCCTGATCCGCCCGTCGATGCTGACCTCGCGAATCTCGTAAGAGCCCGTGAAGGGAATCCTGGGACGTCGATCCACGATGATCCCTTGCGCCGGGACACGCGGTGATAGCGTCGGTCCGAACAAGATGAAGATGAAGCACGCAACCAGCCCACCCCGTTGACCGAGAATTCTCGCCATGGTCGTTTCTCCCTATTGTTCTCGCCGTCACCAAGTTTGCGCAGTCGATTGCAATCAAGCTCTCAACACGGGAATAAACCTCGACCCGATCGTTGCATCCAACTCGGGATCTGCCCTCAGGTATTAGACGCGGGAAGGCGCGATTCCTTTGAGGGATTCTGGGGGTTCGCCGAGAATTCGACCCGCGGATGGCTCGGCCGCTGAAGTTCGTCGACGTGCAGCCACACCACGTTTTATGGATCGGGTACGAGGGTTGACGTTTGGCATGCCGCTGCGTAAGCCGTGCGGACCTGTTCGCGGATCTTGTCGTCATCGAGCATCCGCGAGTGGTCAAGGAAGTTCCCGTCCTTGTCCCTCCCCAACTTGCGGATGATTACCTTCGTACCCGTTCCGAGTAGTTTCTCAGGGGCCTTTTCATCGAACACGTTGTCTTCGTCCGTCGGGTTGATATCGTGTTCGGGTGACAGCTTGTCCTTGTATCCCGCCGTGGCGCTGAGCAGCGGGGCTGTGCCGTCACCCCATCGTGGACTGAACCTCGGTGTACTTTGATCGAGTGGCATCGCGTCGGAATGGGTCGCCACATAGTGTTCGAGAAAGATTGGCAGTTTCTTCTTCTCGCGCAGGTCCGAGAGGCGCGCGTCTGCGCGTATTGCCAGTTGTAGTTACCGAAGTCCTCGAACAAAGGCACGAGGCCGAAGAATCGGTTTGCCAGGGCTTTCATGGCCTCCGGAGTAATCTTTTCGCCAGCCCTCAACCGCTTGAAGTTGCTCTTGAGGGCATCGAAAAAAGGTGGCCCCGTCGTCCTGAGTGCGCTGATGAGTGCGAATGGCGAGGTGATCTCGTTTTCCAGCCCAACCCAACGCAGAGCGGCGTTTTGCTCGGTTTCTTCCGACATTCGCATGTCCATGGCCAGTTCTGGAGCAATCTTCGGGTCGAGTGTGCCCGCGATGAGCACATGGCTGACGCCGTGGTTGCCGTTATAGAGAATTCGCTCTCGAACTTCCTGAGCGGCTTTGAAGAGCTTGCCGTTTGCGTCCTCGAACGTCTGCAAGGTCTGGTCCCACGTCTCACCGAGTAAAACCGATTCGCGCTGCTCGCTCGAGCCGATCGCCCGGGCGTAGAACTCGGCGTACTCGGGCGTTGGCAGTTGCTGGAAGACGCAGGGAAGTGTCTTGGCCAGGGCTTTCGTTTTCAAGGGGTCGAGCAGGGAGACGATGGTTGGGTAGCGCACCCGAACGGATTCACGTCGGTCCGTAGCATAGATATAGATTCCCTTGGCGATATATTCATCCGGTGGGTCCACGCGACCGCCGAGACCGAAGGAGTAACCGTAACGAAGCGCGCGTGCCGTCTTGGGTGAACCGAGCCACGGGGTGCCCACAGCGATCAGCGCTCGCACTTTCTTCGCGTTCTGGCCTTGGCAGAGATAGTGACGGGCGACCAGTCCCCCCAGCGAATGGGCGACCAGCACGACCTGCGATTGTCCGGATTTTTGAATGGCCTGGTCAACCTTCGCGCCGATCGCGACGTCGCTCGCTTCGCACCCGCCTTTCCGCCAGTCGTAGGGGACGTCGTAAAACCCGCCGGACGACGACCACTGGCCTTGTGCCCAGTCAAAGAAGTCGCCGTAGACCGGAACCGAAAACCTCTTCAGATCGATCAGGCCACGAGTGGTATAGGAGTCCTCGTTGCGTGTCGTCTCGGGGTCGGAAACGCGTAGCTCCAGATGAACGCCAAGACTCAGGGTGCGCAGCGTTTCGGCGGCGACAAGCTTGGTGTGGCCGTCCTCCCCGTCGGTTGTGAGCATCATCCGGTCAATGCCAGCCTCTCCGTCGTTTCCGTCGGCTTCCTGGAGGAGCGAGGGGGCGATCCAGACACGCCGCTCGCCATCGGGCCGGCGCTCGACCAGCCGCGTTCCCCCCGTGCCGGGGATGAACACGACGGGTAGATCGGCGCCGTCCGCCCCAGGTGTGATCGCCGTCGCCAGTAGCGCCACGACCAAAAAGCCCACCGGCCACCGCAGATCGTCGCGCATCGCGCGCTCCTCTCGATTAACCGCTTTAGAATGACTTCAGTGCCGATTCCGCATCGTCGTAAATCGAAAACACCCGCTCGAAATGCCCGATGCGAAACGTGTCCTTCAGGATGGGACCGAGACCGCAGAGCTTGAGGTGCCCTTTGGCTTGCTGGACCGTCTGTTCAAGCTTGGCGAGCTTGGCCAGCATCGAGCTGGACAGGTACTGAACTCGGCTGAAATCGAGGAGGATCTTGGTGTGGACATGATCCTTCAGCAAACTATTCAGCTCCTCGCCGACTTCCTCGACAACCTCGGTCGCGTACATCAACTGAGTGTTGACGAACTCGACGACAGCGACGCCATTTACCTCGGTTACGCTCAGGTGTTTGAAGAGATGAGACGACACGGAAACGCTCCCTCGCCGGAGAAGGTTAGTAGATCGAAAGATCGCGATCTGACGACTCACTGTAACGACTCGCCGCGGTAAGTTCTACGGGCTCGATGGATCGCCAGGCCACTGATGATCCAGTCCTCGTCCTAGACTACGTCGTTGAAAGCCGTCCGATGGTTCGGACGCACGGAGAATCGTGGATTGTCGCACAGCGATTCAGGCATTAGACTCGGCGTATGTGCCCTATTCGAGTGATCATTGCGAGCTTCCTGATGACGGCCATCGCCGCTGCGCAAGAGCATGTCTCGTTCCCGACCAAGGACGGCGGCCAGATCCAAGCCGACTTGTATGGCAAGGGCGATCGGGCAGTCGTGCTGGCCCATGGGGGCCGATTCAACAAGGAGAGTTGGAAAAAGCAAGCGGAGGCGCTCTGCGCGGCCGGTTTCCGTGTGCTGGCGATCAACTTCAGAGGCTACGGCCAGTCGACAGGCCCCGGCCAGGCCGATCCTCTGGTCGGCCCCGCTGCACCTGGACGTGCTCGCCGCAGTTCGCTACCTGCGAAAATCGGGCGCAACGAGCGTCTCGGTCGTCGGTGGAAGCATGGGAGGGACGCGGCTGGCGATGCCTCGGTCGAGGCTGAACAAGGCGAAATCGATCGCCTGGTCTTTCTCGGAAGCGGGGGAAGCGAAAACGCTCCCGAGAAGATGAAAGGACGAAAGCTGTTCATCATCGTGCGCGACGACCTTGGGTCCGGCGACATTCCGCGTCTGCCGAAGGTTCGCGAGCTCTATGCGAGAACCCCCGGTCCGAAGGAATTGATCATCGTCGAAGGCACCGCACATGCGCAGTTCCTATTCGCGACTGATCAGGGCGATCGAGTGTTGCGAAATCGTGAGGTTTCTCTCCGAAAAGTAAGGTCCGCTCCCGCGTGGTGATCGTCCAGCGAGGATCACGCTTCGTGGTTCCGATGAAGCCAGACTCAAAGGGCCCGGTTCCGGTTCGTTTGACGGTCAACGACGTCCGTCGGCCACCACGAGCTCTTCTCGCGCTGAGCGCACACACTTTGCGTAGGGCGGCAAATTGCATTTCGGCCGTATGTCCCTGGCGCGATAAAACTTACGTGTGACACAGGTATAACCGGAACTCGTTAGAATCCTTCATATCCTTATAGCCATAGGACTTACGTGTGACACAGGTATAATCGTTAAAACCCTTTCGAAACTGGAGTCTTGGCTGTATCTCATTACATCCATAGGACTTACGTGTGACACAGGTATAATCGATAAAACCGGTTCGAAGCAGGGACGTTCCCAGTATCTCCTTACATCCATTGGACTTACGTGTGACACAGGTATAATTGTCAAAACCGGTTCGAAGTAGCGGATTTGGCAGTATCCCCTTGCTGCAATTAAACTTGTGTGTGACACAGTTAAAATCGATACAACCGGTTCGAGGTGGGCGCTTGGCAATATCTCATTACGGCAATTGGACTTATATATGGGACATACCTGATCGACCCGATCGATTCTTAGTAGGGGTTTTGGCAGTTTCTCATTACAGCAATTGGGCTTATATGTAGCACATCTCTAATCGGCACAATCGGTTCGAAACGGACCGATCATCTCTCCTCACCGCATCGTGAACAAGGATCCAACCGGTCATAGTCGATGGCGACCGGTTATCTCTTTCAGGGCGTCAAGTCATTACACCATGGGCTTATCGTCTTTGTTGTAGAAAGCGGGACTGGTGGAGAAAGCGGCGGATTACCAAGCATTCGCGACAGGTGTTGCGGGAAACGCTTGATGAATCACCGATGCGGATTTGTGCGTACACGGTGATGCCGAACCATTGGCGCCTGCTTTTGTCGGCGGAGTGCGATGGCGAGCCGGCGACATTCATGCAACGGCTGACGATCCCCCATGTGCGGCGATGGCAACAACACCGGGGCAGTGCGGGTTTGGGCCATGTGTACCAAGGTCGATACAAGTCGTTCCCGGTGGAGAGCGACGGGCATTTCTCGGTTGTGGCCCGAAAGGTTGAGCGCAACGTGATGCGTGCCACTCTCGTATTGCGAGCGGAGGAATGGCGGTAGTCGAGCTTGTGGCGACGCTGTCAGGGTACGGGAGAAGAGCCGTCGTTGTTGGCGGCGTGGCCGATCGATGTGCCAGCGAATTGGCTCGAGCGGGTCGATTAAACCGACGATGAGCCGGAAATGGAATCGCTTCGCCGGAGCGTGCAACAAGGCCGCCCCTCTGGCCCGCCGGAATGGCAGAAGGAAATCGCGAAACGATTGGGCCTAGAGTCGGCCTATCGTCCCACGGGTCGCCCGGGAAAAGTGGGTGGGAATCAAAATGTCGCTCCCGGATAAGATCGCTCGGACGTCGGCGGCGGCCGCCCAGGTTACCAATATCGGACCCGTCCCGCTTTCTCGACTGTCCCGCTTTCTCCCTCCTTGATTTCTTTACCGAGTTCCTTAATTTCGAAAAGCAAGGGAAGTCGATTTGGCACCAATGACGGGCCGCGAGTACGGAAACCGCAGGTTTGATTAACAGCCCACCAGGGCCAGCACCGCCGCCCACTCCTGCAGTCGATCGATGCCTCGAACCCGGTTGGGCTTCGCGCCCGGTCGACACTGCCTCCTTTCAGAGTTCCGGCCAGGCTTTCTTCCAGGAGTTTTGCCGACGACCTGTCCGCCTGCATGGCATTCTTCACGAGACCCGAACCGCGTCGATGGCCGTCGATGGTTCCTTGACAGTAACCTGGAGTGCGGTCTCCGTCGCCGCACGGGGCAGTACGCTGCGCGTCGGTGTCGTCGGACCACGCGTGCATAAGCAAAGAAAGGTGGTTCACGATGCCCCATGCCGAAAGCCGTACTCCTTTCGGATTATCCGAAAAGATCGGTCGGCCATATAACCTGGCGGAGTGGAGCCTTGCGAATTGGCCCTCCGAAGATACGATAAGGCCTTGCGAGTAGAACTGTTCTATCGAATCGTGTGGCTGGCTCTCGTCGGCTGAAGTTTCTCACCTCGTCGTCTGCGTCGGGGACCAAACCGCCATGTGGTGCACTCTCTCGTTCAGCCGGTCGCTTCGGAATGCTGCGCCCCTCTTGCTCGGGGCGCTTGCGTTTGCCCTCCCCACGGTTCTCCCTCCGGCCCGAGCCCAGGACGCCAAGCGAGGCCCCCGGGTGCTCACGAATTCGATCGGCGCCAAGCTTGCCCTGATTCCGGCCGGTGAGTTCCTCATGGGCTCGCCTCCTCGCGACGACCAGGCCGAGGTCGACGAGAAGCCCCAGCATCGCGTGCGCATCAACCGGCCGTTCTACCTGGGCACGACCGAGGTGACTCGCAGGCAATTCCGCGTTTTCGTGAATGAGACCGGCTACCACACCGAGGCCGAAAAGGACGGCAAGGGGGGCTGGGGCTGGAACGAGGAGACAAGGGACCTCAAGCAGAATCACCGGTACACGTGGCAGAGTCCCGGATTCGAGCAGACCGACGAGCACCCGGTGGTCAACGTGACCTGGAACGACGCCGGGCGTTCATCGCCTGGCTGACTCGCAAGGAGGGGAGGAGCTATCGGCTTCCGACTGAGGCGGAATGGGAGTATGCCTGCCGGGCGGGGACGACCACGCGCGTACTCCTGCGGCGATGACCCTGAGAGCCTGGCAGCGGTCGGGAACATTGCGGATGGAACACTCGGGGCGAAGTACCGGGATCGGGGGATGACCAAGGCACGGGATGGCTACATCTACACGGCACCGGTGGGTCGGTTTCAGCCGAACGCCTTCGGGTTATACGACATGCACGGGAACGTCTGGGAGTGGTGCTCAGACGGGTACGATGACCGATATTACGAGGCGTCGCCGCGGGAGGATCCGCCGGGCCCCGCGGGGGCCTCGTATCCGGGTGAATCGGGGCTATGGCTGGATCGGCAACCCCCGCCACTGCCGGTCGGCGGACCGCAGTTCGGACCCGCCCGAGCACCGGAACAGCACGCTCGGATTCCGCCTGGCACTCGGACAGCCTGGCCGCTGAGACAATCGAACTAGCGAAGCGCGTGGATGGGCCGAGCCTCGCCATCTCAAGGCGAGGCCCACCGCGACGGTCGGAACGTCTTGTGGGTGCGGTGGATCCCATTGTTTAACACGGAGCGTGTTCCGGCCTCCTCGAACTCCGAACGCGCGAAGCCGTGTCGGACTGCGGTGTCGTCGGACCGAAGTGCGCGAAAACGAGGGCATGCTGAACGGCGAACATCTTTCGATACTGGACGATTCCAGGTTCGAATCCCGTCGCCAGTTCGGGCGGCGATTGAACCTTCTGCCGTGCAAGACGTGAAAGAATCGCTGTTCAATTCGCGCGACCGCATTTGCCCTATGTTGCTGTAAGGCCACAATTTCGGTAATTGACGAGCCCATGCCGGCCCTATATTCTCTCCGCGAGCAGGCGACTCGGGAGCGCACGCTGCGGCGAATCGCATCGGGTGCGTCGATGTTCGCAGCGTCGATGATTGGTCTTGAAACAAGCTGCGGCCGCTTTTCTTTCTCCAAGTTCGGCCCTACGGGATTTTCGCCATGTTCGACTGGTTCAAGAAAAAGTCGTCGTGGAACGCACTCGCCGCGAAGGCCTTTGCTCGTTGTGAACACGATCTCAAGGGGGCCAGTTACCGGGAGTTTGTACGAGCCCTGCCAGTCTTGCAGAGGCAAGCAGTCCTGCTGACGCACCTGGACCAGCAGGTCCGAAATGGCGGTTTTTATCAATGGATCCACAATGGATTTGCGTTGTATGTGGACGAGGTGAGCCAGGTCCTTGGAGCGATCGGATCTGAGTCCACCGCCAAGGTTCGTTGAATCCTCGAGGAACTCCGGCCGCTCATCAACACAGACAAGGAAGACCTTGGTTCTCCGGTCCCGCCGTTCATGCTCAACGTGGAAGCATGGAATGTAGCAGCGGTCCGTCAGCGACTCCCCGATACCTTGGACGAGGCGGATGAGGACCTCGGTCTGCTCATTCAGCCGTGGTGCTTTGAGCGTGACAACAACTACTTTGAAGCTGGTGATCTGCTGCGCTCGGACATCGAAACCTGGTTCGACAAGCAGCGCGGATAGTCGCTGCCGTCCTCGCCGACCCTGGGCCGCGCCTGGGCCGGATCTACGAACTCACCGGCCTGCAGTCGCAGAACATGCACGGGTTCTCCAGGGATTACTCGGAACTGCGCTGAACCGTGAGGTCACGTACTCTGACATGGCCCCCGAGGATTGGGATCCGGAGCTGAAGAGGGTAGAGTTGCCGGAGCACCTGACCCGGCATCTGGTGACGAGGGCCGAGTCGCGCCGGGCGGCTCGGTATGACCGGCTGGCGGACGGCGCGCAGTGAAACAAAGGGGTCTGGAACCGCGAAAGGAAACAAAGGGGGGAAACAAAGGGGGAGCAGGCCAGTTGGCGGCGTGGCCGATCAATGTGCCAGTGAATTGGCTCGAGCGGGTCAATCAAACCGACGACGAGCCCGAACTGGAATCACTTCGCCGAAGCGCAAAACGAGGCCGCCTCTTGGCCAGTCCGAATGGCGGAAGGAAATCGCGAATCGATTGGGTGTAGAGTCGGCCTATCGTCGCCCGGGTGGCCCGCGAAAAGCGGGTGGGAATCCAAATATCGCTCCCGGATAAGATCGCTCGGACGGCGACGGCGGTGCCCAGTTTACCAATATCGGACCCGTCCCGCTTCTTTCTCCCCCAATACCGCCGATATGGCAGAAGTACCGGACTCAAAATCCGGTCCTCGCAAGAGGGTGTGGGTTCAAGTCCCACCTTCGGTACTCGAGTGCAACTGCTAAGTCTTCGGCCTATAGCGAGCGGCTCGTCCCACTTCGAGTGAAGCACGACGTTTTCTCTCGAATGGCACGCGTGATACAATACGATCAGCCTGGACCAGAGACTCGCGATCAGACGAGGTTTCCCATGGTTGCCCGCGGTCGAGTGCAAGACGGCGCCGTTGTGCTAGATCACGGCGTGCGCTTGCCTGAGGGACAAGAAGTGACCGTGCTGGCGCACGCCACCGTGCCGCCCGCCCCGCGGATGGAGGGCTCGCAGTCGCACAGCGTCCTCGACATTGCGACCGTGAGCTTGGGCTCGGTAATTCGTCCGCTGACGTCCGACGACGACCTGCTCGGCGAAATGCTCGAAGGTCGGCCATGATCCATGGCCTCGACACCGGGTTCCTTGTGGCCGCGGAGATAAGGGAACACGCCGCGCACGCCGACGCACGTGCCACGCTCGCGCAGGTACTCTCGGCGGGCGACGGCATCGCTATCGCTCCGCAGGTATTGGCGGAGTTTATCCATTTCGTCACCGACCCCCGTCGTTTCACGAAGCCGCTCGACATGAACGCGGCACGTCATGTTGCCGAGAAGTGGTGGACGGCGAGCGACGTCGTGCAAGCGTTTCCCGACACTGGTGCCGTGCGGCAGTTTCTCACAGGGTTGCAGCAGTTCTCTTTGGGCCGGAAGCGACTGCTGGATACGCTCCTCGCCGCAACCTACCGGCAGGCAGGTATCCAGTCGCTCCTCACGACCAACCCGTCGGAGTTCCTGGTTTTCGGCGTCTTTACCTGCATCGCGCCAAGGGTAAGCGGCACGAGTCCCTGACGGTGCTGGTGCATGTAACCCAGCCGTTGTGCGCACTCGTGGAACTTCACCACCGGCCAAAATTTTCACACAGTGCCCGAGGTCAGCGGGCCGACCTCCTCACGCTCGTCCACTTTGAGACTTGAAAACAAAGGGGTCAGTGAAAACAAAGTCAGAACAAAGCGGTCAGGAACCAATCCTAACTGACCCCTTTCCGCGCCTAACTTTCGGTTCCTGGCCCCTTTCCGCGCCTCTCGATAAAAACCGAGCACACAGCTCTCCACTAACGGGTCGCTCGCCTCGATGGCGGCGCTACGGCATATCGAACCTCGAAAGCTCATTGCGCGTGCAGCGCGGCGAGCTCGACGGGGTGGGGATGAACTGCCTGGAAAATCATCGCGATCGACGCTAAAAACGGAACAGGAGCGAATGTCCAAACCTCCGAAGAGTTCATCAAAGTGATTCCGGAATTCAATGATGTCGGCTACCTTCCTCCCGGCGTGCATCTGGCGTCTCTCGACGAGATTGCCGCTCGGTTCGGTCAGGAATCGGAAATTCGGCAGGCGCAGATGGATTCTGTTCGATGGCTTATCGATATGGCGAAGAAAGCCGGCGTACAGCGGCTCATCATCAATGGCAGTTTTGTTACAGATGCGTCTGAACCCAACGATGTGGATTGCGCGTTGCTCCTGTCAGCCGATTTTCCACTCGATCCGGTTGCCGCCGCTGAACTGGGCGAAGGACTTCCGTTCATCGACTTGCACATGACGGAGGCGAAGGAATTTGCCATAATGGTTGAGCAACTTTACGCATCGGATCGTGATGCTGTCCCCAAAGGTGTTATTGAGGTGGTCCTATGAGCCTCCGAAGCAAGCGGCAGTTGGAAAACACCCGGGCCAAACTCAAGTTGCTGGAAGACCGCCTTCGCGATCTGGATGGTGAACCCGTGGCGAATGCCCGAACACGCGAACTAACCAGACAATCGCTGAAAAAACTCGTCAATCAACTGAAAGAAGAAATCGTTCGCTTTGAAGCCCACAGGTGGCTGCAACCAATTAGGCATGGGTTCGTAGGAGGTGATGGGGCCGAAAACAAAGCGGTCAGGAAGACAAAGGGGTCAGGATCCGAACCCGACTTTCGGATCCTGCCCCTTTCCGGGTTCTAATGACTCGCCGCATGAATCGCTACGGCTTCGATGGATCAGTCAGCCCCTTGACGATCCAATCCTCGTCGAAGACGGCGTGGTTGACGACCGTTCGGCGGTTTGAGGTGAAGACGAGGTGGATCCGGCCGTCACTCGCTTGAAACGCGGCTCGGGTAGCCGAAGTCGTTGTCGCCCTCGCGGATGTTCCGGCGGATCGGCCAGGTCTGATCCTCGTCGGATGAGAGTGCGGCCGTCAGCGGCGTCCGGCGGCTCATGCTGTCGTTGAAAATCAGGAGCAGCCGGCCGCTCTTCAGCTTGATGAAGTCGATCGCGGCGTTCGGGTTGGGGAAACGCGGAATCCTTGCCCTCGCTCCAGGTCATTCCGCCGTCGCGCGACTCGGCGCGAACGATGTAGCCGATCGTCTTGGGGTCGTAGTTGCCCCCGCGCCGGCAGTAGGCGACCAGTGAGTGATCGCTCAACTGAACAACGGACGGCTGGATGTTTCCCTTTGGCCGAATCGGATCGCGCCCGTCTTGGTCCAGGTCTTTTTCGCGGGATTGAATCGGAGGAAGAGCGAGGTACTGTCAGGACCGACCGACTCGGGATCGTGGCCCGTCTCGTGGTAGATCGGGAGCAGATAATCGCCGTTATCGAGGACGATCGGACGGCTTCGAACCATCGTGCCTTCATCGAGGGAGAGGATCGAGGCGTCCGACCAGGTCTCCGCGTGGTCTCGCGAAATCTTGACCTGAACCCGCGAGTTCGACCACGTATCGCCGAACCGAACGACGTAGAAGAGCCAGACAACGCCGTCGGGTGCCTCCCAGATCACGCCGTTGCCGACCGAGCGGAACGGGTCGTGCGCGATCGGCTTGGGCGCCGTCCACTGCGTCTGGCCGCGTTTCAGGCGAGAGCCGAAGACGGCCGTTTCGGTCGCATACTCACCCTCACCGCCGTAATAGACCAGATACAGGTCGCCGTTGTTCAGCTCGGTCATGCAGGCCGGGTGCTTGTATGGTCCGGTCGGTACCTCGGGGCCGAAAACGCGGGTGACTTGCAGCTCCGCCGACTCCGCGGCACGCCATTGCCGCCGCGATCACGATAAGACAACCGAAGACAATCGGGACCAGGGGAGATTTCATTCGCTCGACCCTCGACGGAAACGGAACGAGACTGTTTCGCGACCGTACCACGTCGCGAAGACCATTTTGCGGCTCGTCCGCGTTCGGAGCAAGCCAAAGAGTAATTCTGTGCGCGTCGTGAAGGTCGCAACGTGCCGGAAAGGATCATTCATCAACTTGAAGCGTGCGTCACGACGTCGACGCCTTGTCGAGCCGGGGTCTTGACACTGTCGCGTTGCCGGACGACGATTCGTATTCGAGCAGCGATACCTTCTCCCCGAACTCAATTAGAGGAACGATCATGGCCACGAAAGTCGCACCGGTGTCGTCCCGGCCGAAGGTTCGGTTGACCAAACTGTTCATCGACAATCAGTGGGTGGACTCCGAGCGACGGGGGTGAGTTCGAGACATACAATCCGGCGACCGGCGAGGTGCTCGCCAAGGTCGCGGCCGGGAGCTGCGGCCGACGTCGACAGGGCGGTCAAGGCCGCGCGCAAGGCCCTGGAATCAGGACCTTGGAGCACGATGGACGCCGCCGATCGAGGGAGGCTCCTGTTCAAGCTGGCCGAACTGGTCGAGAAGAATGCCGACGAGCTGGCCGCCCTCGAGTCGCTGAATTGCGGCAAGACGATCAGCGACTCCAAAGGCGACATGGCCGGAGTCGCGAACACGCTTCGTTACTATGCGGGCTGGGCCGACAAGATCGAGGGCCGGACGATTCCGGTCCGTGGCAGTTTCTTGTCTTACACGCTGCGCCAGCCGGTCGGCGTGGTCGGCCAGATCATCCCGTGGAACTTTCCCGTTCTTGATGCTGGCCTGGAAATGGGGCCCTGCCCTGGCTTGTGGCAACACCGTCGTGCTCAAGCCGGCCGAACAGACGCCGCTGACCGCACTCCGCGTGGCGGAGCTCGCACAGGAGGCCGGTTTCCCCGCCGGCGTGGTCAACGTCGTCAACGGCATGGGCGAGACGACCGGCGCCGGCCTTGGTCGCTCACCCCGACGTCGACAAGATCGCCTTCACCGGTCACGTCGATACCGCCAAGATCATTCAGAAAGTCGCGGCCGATACACTGAAGCGGACAACGTTCGAGCTGGGCGGCAAGAGCCCGAACGTCGTCTTCGCCGACGCGGACCTCGATGCCGCGGTCGACGGTGCGTTCCACGCAATCTACTTCCACGGCGGCCAGTGCTGCACCGCCGGCAGCCGGCTCTTCGTTCAAGACAAGATCCACAGCGAGTTCGTCGAGCGGCTCGCGGAGAAGGCCAAGGGCCGCATCGTCGGCGACCCACTGGATGCCAAGACCGAGCAAGGTCCGCAGGTTTCCGCAGGAGCAGCTCGACAAGATCCTCCACTACGTCAAGCTCGGAGAAGAACAAGGTGCGACGCTCTTGACCGGCGGCGAGCGGGTCGGCTCCAAGGGTTTCTTCGTCCAGCCGACGATCTTCGACAACGTCAAGGACGACATGGCGATCGCCCGGGACGAGATCTTCGGGCCGGTCGTGAGCGTGCTCGCCGTTCCGCGGCCTCGATGAAGTGATCGATCGGGCCAACCGAACCTACTACGGACTGGCCGCCGCGATCTGGACCAAGGACATCGACAAGGCCCACCTCTACGCCAAGAAGGTGAAGGCCGGCACCGTCTGGGTCAACTGCTACCACGTCGTCGACACCAACACGCCGTTCGGCGGCTTCAAGATGTCCGGTCAGGGCCGCGAGAACGGCGAAGCCGCGCTCGAGCACTACACCGAGCTCAAGACCGTCACGATCAAGCTGGGTTGATCGAACTCGAGTTCCCGACCGAACGCAGTGCCAACGGCGGGTCTGACCTCGGACGAGAGTGGCGGGCCGCACGCCGCCATCTCCAACTATTCTTGCCGGGAGCCGTGATGGAACAAACCCAGCCGACCTATCGAGTGGCCGCCGTCCAGATGGAGCCGAAGCTGGGCCAGTTGGACGCGAACCTCGCGCGAATTCTGGACGGGACTCGAGCAGGCAACGGCCGCTGGAGCGGCCAGCTGGTCGTTTTCCCGGAGTGCGCTCTGTCGGGTTACGGCTTTTCCACGCGCGAAGAAGGGCTGGCTCACGCGGTCTCGATCGATAGCGAGCCGGTCCGACAAGTGATCGCGTCCTGTGAACGGCATCGATGCTTCTGCGTCTTCGGACTGCTGGAGCGCGATGGACCGCGACTGTTCAACGCCTGCGTGCTGGCCGGTCCACAAGGCGTGATCGCCACCTATCGCAAGGTCCATCTGCCGTTTCTGGGAATCGATATGTTCGCCGACCCCGGTGACCGTCCGTTCGCCGTCCACGATGCGGGAGGCATCAAGGTCGGCATGCACATCTGCTATGACGCCGGTTTCCCGAGTCCGCCCGAGTCTTGACGCTGCTCGGCGCCGATCTTCTGGTGCTGCCGACGAACTGGCCGACCCACTCCGAATGCGCCGCCGAGCACATGATCCCAACCCGGGCGATGGAGAACACTGTTTACGTGATGGCGGTCAACCGCGTTGGTGAGGAGAGCGGCTTTCGATTCATCGGCAGCAGCTCGATCGTCGATCCCGGCGGGCGTCGTGCTCGCCAGGGCGGGCGTCGATTCGGAGGAGCTTCTGCTCGCCGATATCAACCCGTCGCTGGCGCGTCGAAAACGACTGATCCGCGTTCCCGGCCGGCACGAAATCGACCGGATCGCCGACCGCCGGCCGCGTTTCTACGACATCCTCGTCGCTCCCAACGGACGGTGACTGAACGCGATCGACGAACCAGGCTGCACCGAGTGGCGGCCGAACACTCCGCGTCGCCGGTACGGACGATCCAATTCGCCTCAAGGGTTGGGTCGAGCATCGGCAGCGGGACGCGGCAGTTCCGGAGGTGGCGGAAGACTCGATCTTCGACGCGGACGGGTTGCTCGCGGGCGGCTTGATCCACGCGGGCATGTTTCGCGCTCGGGGACGTGCGCGTGGGCATGCGGCGGCTGGGTCTGGACCGGCCCCGTGGACGCGTGCGGTTGACGCGCTTGATCGACGACAGGAGGTCTGCGTCGCTCGCGCGCACTGTTCGCGTGCCATAGCGTTCTGGTCCCGCGACCGGCGTGCTCGCTTGCTGGCGGTCGAGCTGGGCAAGGGCGCGGTGAGCGAGTTCAAGATCGGGTCGCAGCGCCAGGGCGGTCTCATACTGGCTGGCGTGCCAGGTCGAGTTGGCCGGTCGCCGCCAGCGAGTAACCGAGATTCATGTGGCCGATGGCATCGCCGGCCGTGTGGCTCAATAGCGGGAAAGCGTCCTCGGTTCGCCCGGCCGCCGCCAGCGTCAAGCCCAGGTTGGTGCGGATCCGCTCATCTTCCGGCGCCAATCTGGCCGCCGTCTTGAGGGCGCCTTCGGCCTCGGTCCATCGCCCCTGAAGATAATAGCTGTAACCGGCGTCATTCCAGATTCTCGGGTCCTTCGGGCTCAGCTTGAGTGCTTTCTTGTAGTGAACTTCGGCTTGAGCGAACCGGCCCAGTTGGTCGAGTGCGCCTCCCATGCGCCGATGCGCCAGGGCTTCGTCGGCCGGTTTCAACTGGCCTAGCCGTCTCGCCTCGGCAACCGCGAGCGCATCTTGATACTCGGAGAACGCCGCGTCGAAGTTGCCCTCGGATTCGAAGACCCGTCCGAAGTCGATATGGACCTGGAACCGCTGGCGTTCCGTCGCCGTCTTGTGAAAATCGGTCTTCGGGTCCTGGTCTGGGACGCCGTGTCGGCCGTGGCAGTCCCGAGCTTCCTGGGAGTTCGCGGGGTCGCCGGGACCGTCGGTCTGCTCCGACCGTGTCGGCGTCGCCATGCATCCGCCCAAGAGCACGTGCACAGCGTCGCCAGCGCAGGTCCACGTCACGATCGACTCCGGACACCGCACGACTCGCTTCTCAACCTCGGTGATCATGGTCGGATCTTGATGGATTCGACCATATCAACGGACTCCTGATGCAGCCGACTCGGTCGGTGGCAGCGCGAAGTTCGACGCGGCGGCCTGGTGCGTGATGATCGTATTGGTGAAATTGTTGGCGGCCTCGACGCCCATCGCGCCCGGATAAGGCGATGGGCCGATCGTCACACGCTCGGCGACGATCGGTCGGCCCAGCCTCTGCGAGAGTGGCGAGCACAGCCTGCCGGCGCGACTGGTCCACGCCGGGTTGGTCGGGGGTCCACTCGACGTGTGATCGGGCCGGGCCAGCTTGGGATCCGCGTGAGCATGATATTGAACCGCGATGCTCCGATCGGCGAGAACTGATTGGTCCCCGGCAGGAAGTCGGTGCGATAAAGGGTGAACCGGTGGGCGTCGGCCTTGGAGACTTGCATGGCGAATTGTTCGTTGACGTAAGCAGCCGAGCGGCGGCTCGATGAAAGTTTCGGGGTAGCCGACGAACTTGTCCTGAAGCGTGTGCGCCGAGTGGTGGAACATACGGTGGATCGTACCGCGCGCGAGTACAGACCGGAGTGGGAGCTCGTGCGGATCATCCGGAGTTTGAGCCCGAGCTCGCCGGCGAGGCACGAGACCCGCGATCATGACAGTGCACGACCACCGCGACCCGATCCCACATTGATTTGCTCATATCCACTCCCAACGAATTCTTGTTCGCTCATCGGATTTCGTTGCATTGCGATAGAGCGATGGCTGACTGGTCGCGACCGTGTTCGGCGTCGTCTAATCGGCGTGACCATGCGGGCCGACCACCCACTGCTGCTCGCTCTGGAAGTGCTTCATGAGATTGAGCGGGTCTTGCTGGCCGACGGTGGCGCGGAAGTCGCGCCCGAGTTTTCCTTCGATCCGCCCGAGGAAGTAAAACTCGGGGTCGGTGGGCTGATAGACCCGGTCGCCGGGCGATTCGGCCACTTCGTGCTTTTCCACCGGCGCGACCAGCTCGGGGGTCGACGAGAACGATCGTTTCGGTCTCGACGACTTTGGTCGTATTCGAACTGAACCAGGGCCCCACGATCGGGAGATCGCCCAGCCCCGGGATTCGGATCGTGGTGGCGTTGGTGGTCGCCTGAAGCAGTCCCGCGATCGCCAACGTTTGTCCTTCTCGCAGCTCGACGACGGTCCGCGCACTTCGTTCATCGATCGATGGAACTTGCCCGGTACCGACCGTCGTGCCTTGTGCGAAATTGAGCTGGCTGATGACTGGCTCGACATCGAAGCGGATCACGTCGTTAGGGAGGATTTGCGGAAGGAAGGTCAAGATCGTGCCGAAGCGCTGGAACTGAACCGTGACCACAGCCGTTCCGCCAGGGATCGACGAGCTCTGCGGCACCGGGAACGGGAACATACCGCCGACCAGGAACCGCGCGGGCTGACCGTCGAGCGCGACCAGGTTCGGCTCGGCGAGGATCTTCGCCAGGCTGTTGGATCGCAAGGCGTCGATGAACAACGAGAAATGGCCCGACCTGGAAGATGCCAAACAACTGCGAATTCCGGCCCTGGCGCGGCTGAGCTGGACGAGCTGAAGGTTCCAGTAACCCGGCGAGCCTTTAAAGGCTGGGCCCCCGTGACTGGGATGTAGGCCGCGTTGCCGGTCGTGGTGAATGTCGCATCATTGCCGATAGGCGAGCCGATGAATCGATTTTCCTCGCGCGTACAGCCAGCTCACGCCGATATCCCGGGTCGCGCTTCGATTGATTTCAGCGATCTTGACATGGAGCAAGATCTGCCGAGGCCCGGGGAACGATGACGCGATTGATGATCGACGATCCCTCGACCCGCCACCGGCCGCTCCTCCGCCCCGCCACCGCCGCCCATGCCCCCGCCGCCCCCATCGCCTCCGCCACCGCCCATCCCGCCGCCGCCGCCGGCCGCTCCGCCGCCGCCGGCTCCGCCACCCTGCACGCCGCCCATCCCACTCGCTCCGCCGCCGCCGCCGCAGCCGCCGCCGCCGCCGATTGAGCTGGCCATGAGCGTGATCATGACCAGTTGAATCACGTCCGCCATGGTCTTGGAATCGGGCACTTGTCCGTCGAGGATGATCTGGGGACCCACCTGGCGGACCTTGACCTCGGCCCCGGGAAACGCCTGTCGAATCCGCGACTCCAGGTCCTTGCGTGTCGAGCGTGACTCGAACCAGGAATGAGACAGGACGTTCAGTCTCATCCCAGATGGTCAAGCTCGGTGGTGCCGAACGATCGGCCATAGAGATTCAGCAACCGTGAATTCGGCTGGTCGGCGAGCAGCTCGATGTCGGCGATCTGTGGGTTGGCGATGGCGACGCGCGTGAGCACCCGCCGGCTCTGGATGATCTGGGATTGGCCCATGTTGATGCTGAGCTCGGCTTCGGGCTCCTTGACGAACTGGATCAGGTTGTTCACGTCCTTGGCGACCTGTTCGTTCGGACCTGCGCGGCGGCGGACCTGGTGGATGGTCGGGCACCAAGCCCGATCGCGTCCCGGGGGAATTGGATCACTTCGAGGTTGAGTCGGATTCGCGTGACAGGCTCGATTGCCTCCGCCCGGCAACTCGCAGCGGGAATCACTCGCGGGATCGCGTCAGGTGGAGCGACGGGAGAAGGCAGAGGCGGGCATCAGGCGCAATCGGGTCACACGCGATCGGGTGGTTGTGACGATCCGCAATCGCGCTCGATGGCGCTGTCCGCGCGATCATGCTCCCGGAGTCGCGTGACGTTGGATCAGACCGCGCGGGAGATGATCGCGGACGACGTATTGGTATTCATCGCAGGGCTTTGCGCCGTGGCCGGAAGGCCCAACAGGATCGCGATGCAGGACCAGCAGGCCCACAACCGTCCGAACGAGTCCCCGCCGAGACCGCATGCGGCCGACGTCCAGCTCGCGGGATCTGTGTCGTTTGTACACGGACGAGCCTCCTGCGGACGACGTTGTTTCGCCTATTCGGGCGACCGAACCGCCTTCGGACTTGAGCCGAACACGAATTCCCACAAACTCATAATCGCAACTTAATTTAGCTAATCAGGTTTATGAAGAAATCGCCTCGCCCAGTTCGTCGTTTTGCCTTTCGTGGCGACGTTGCAACGATTGATTCGGTCGTACGGCTTACGTGGCATAATTCGGCATTTCGATCGAATCGTCTTGATTCGGACGCCAAAACTTGTCGCAATTGGCTCTTGCCGCGATCCCGGCGATCAATCCACAATTGAACGACACGACGTAGCCTCCCTATGCGACCATGGGCCGCGACCGAACTGGCGAGAATCGAATGCCGAAACCCGTCAATCCTTTGGGATTGAGGACCTGGACCGCCATCTTGGCGGAGGGCTCTTCCGGGCACGCTCACCGTGGTGGCCGGCGCGACAGGCGTGGGCAAAACCCAGCTCGGTTTACAATGGGCCAACGCCGGCACGATGCGGAGGGAAGTCGAGGCGTCGTCTGCGACTTGACCAGTCGCGGTGATTCGCAAAATCACGCAGCCTATGCCTCGGACTTATCGGCTGGGAATTTGGCGAGTATCCCCTGACGCGACGCCCGATTTCGACCGGCTTGGGATTTCGCCCAGACGATCGGCGATTACTTCCATCCCGTCGATCGCGCGGGCCGCCGCGTGACCCGAGGGGACCTCGAGGCGGACCAGTGGCACGAATGGAAGACCGACCTGTCCCGGATCCTCCGCTGCGCCGCCGGCTTTTTCTACCAGCATTTCGCGCGAGGCACCCGTCGCGTCGTCTTCGACGGGGTCGAGCCGGCCGATCGATTCAGCGAATCCATCCAGTTCGAGCTCTTCGAGTACATCTATCATCACGTCATCAGAAAGGACGACGAGCTGGGCGGCGCCGCGAATGGCTCCGCGAGCGGTATCGCGCAATGCCGCAGTCGGTTCTCCTGCATCGTTACGATCACGACAGATCGGCTGTCTCTACCTCTACACGACTCCTCACGTCATGCTCGAGGAGCTCATGATCCAACCGATCACCCAGGGAGACATTTTCTCCAATGCCAATACGATTATACTGATGGGACGAACTCGCCAGAGACGGCCGGCTCGGCCGGGCGCTCGTCGATTCCCAAGCACCGCGGCAGCGCCTGCGGCGATGAGATCCTTCCCTATCGAATCACCGATCAGGGACTGGTTTTTGGATACGCAAGGCCCGGCGGTCTCAGGAATTGTTGTCATAGAATCGTGCTTTTTCGAGGTTTTATGAGCATCTCGCCATCTGATCTTTCGAGATTCTCTGATTTCGAGACCGCTCTGTGACCGGAGCATCGCAAGGAATCGGGGCCGAGATCGCCCGCACGCTCCATCGACGAGGGGCGCGCGTGATCATCAACCATACCGGGTGATCAGCAATCGAGCCCCTAAAATGATGCGCGTCGCCCTGGCTGACGAGTTGATCGCGAGCCGCCCTGCGAGCGTGCTCATCAAAGCCTGCGATGTGAGCGATCCCGTCGCGGTGCGAGGCGATGATGCAGACATTCAGTCCGAGTGGGGGAAGATCGACATTCTCGTGAACAACGCGGGGATCCTTCGCGATCGCTCGATCGCCAAGATGAGCCTGGATGAGTGGCGGTCCGTGCTCGACGTCAATTTGAGCGGGGTGTTCCACTGTTGCAAGTTCGGGCTGGAGATCATGCTCGATGGCGGCTCGATCGTCTGCGTGGGCAGCCTGGCCGCCAAGATCGGGTTTCACGGACAGTCGAATTACTCCGCCGCCAAGGCGGGCGTGCACGCATGGTGCGAGTGCTGGCACGCGAGTGCGCCGGCCGGTCGATCCGGGTCAACGCGGTTGCTCCGGGCGTGATCGATACCCCCATGATGGCCCGGGTATCCGAAGCCGCCCGCAACGAGCTGAGCAAGGTCCATCGCGCTACGGGCGTCTGGGACGACCGAGTGACGTTGCTAATGCCGTCGTGTTCCTGTGCTCGCCGCTCGCGAGTTACATCACGGGACGGGTTCTCGAAGTCGACGGTGGCTTCCCGGGCTGATCTAGTCCGATGTTGGAAGGCAAAAACCGGTGGAGCGGGTTTCCTAACCCTGCTCGGTTCCCTCCTTGTCGCATTCAGGTCAGGAAACCGCCTACAGCCATCAACGACACCGAACGAATCGCCACATGCTCTAGCGTTGTTGACTCGGGCCGTCAACGAAAGCCAATCCGCTCGGCCGCGCAGTCGCAACTTCAGCAAAAGCCGGTTAAGATTCGGTCGTCGAGGCATGCGTAACGGACGCGACCAAGACTCGAGTGGCGCGAGGTTGGTTGTTCGTGCCCGACGATTCAGCGCCCGACAGGCACCGCAACGCAAACGAGGGGATGAGGAGAGATTCGATGGCGAACGAAGACCCGCGCAAGGGCATAAAAACCCGATTCCAAGCCAGAAATTGCCGCCGCCGATTGGCTGTATCACGACGAATCGGGCGTTAAGTCGCCGGACGAACCCACAACGACCTACATCCTCGGCCGGCTCGGGCGAGGTCTTCGATCTGGTCGAAGCAGCCCCGTTCCGACGAACTGACATCCGCCGATTCCACCCATCCCACAGCGGGAAAAGGCCAGCGGCCAAACCACAAGAAAGGCATACCGAACGACACCACGATAAACCTCGACTCGAGCCGTCGGCGCTGGTCGAACAGACGTGGTCCCGGTGGGCCGAATGGGGCCCGAACCTGCTCGTGGTGGGTGCATGGCTCTTGTTTTTCTGCTTGGCCTTCTACTTTCTCTGGAGCGTTGAGAATCTCGCTCCGGCTTTCCTCACGCTGGTCGTCGGGGCAGTCGGGGCGATCATTCTCTCGTATCCGATCCTGATCACGCTCGAACGGCCGGTCCGCGTCACCCCCGAACAGGCCCTACGCGACTATTATGCGGCCCTATCGCACCACCTGCCCCATTTCAGACGGATGTGGTTGTTGCTGAGCACCGCGGGTCGGATCTCAAACGCCTACGGGTCGTTCGAGGGATTCAAGGCTTACTGGACCGATCGTCTGCGGATCCTCCGCGAAGGACACGCTGGCCCGTGGACGCCCTTGGTCTTTGAAGTCGTCAATTTCAAGTCGGAAAAGAGTGGCGGCAAGAGCCTGATTGATGCGGAATTCACCGTCAAGATATCGGTTCGCGGCCAGCGAACCGCCGGTCCGATCCACACGATCCCGATGCGGATCAACCTCGTACGCGGTGATGACAAGATGTGGTACCTCGAGAATGGCACCTTGACGCGTTCGTCGTCATGACGCCGGCCGGGCGGGACACATGCAACACTTGGTCCGAGCGCGGAAGCAGTTCGATGCGAGATCTAGAGCGGCTCGCACACGAGTTGCGCACAAGACGGCCGCGACGTCGGTTGATATTAGCCCGACACCCAAGCGAGTGCTCAGGCCAAGGCCGCGCCGGATGCATAGCTGACGTGCGACTAGCCGCTCCGCTCGCTCGCGCGTCGGGCTAGTGTGGGTCCCGGCCACATCTGGCCCGATTTCGACGCAATCATCTACGTTCCGCGGACATTGCTTTCCAGACTCTCACTCGAGCGCTTAACGATCGAATTGCACACGCCAGACCGCAGGTCGAATGACTGGCGACGAGCGACCCTGGCCAGCAGAAGCGATCTGGCGCCACCAAAAACTAGCTCCCTCTCCTTGGGGAGAGGGCTGGGGTGAGGGGTAGTTTGGCGAGAATATGCCGCTTGCGATCTCACAAGTGCCAGGAACGCAGTTGCTTTGCGATCAACCGCGGCAATACGATCTTCAGAAAGGTGGCGCATCGGACAATTCACGTTCAGAGGGCTTGAGGTGGCGCTCGCCCCTCACCCCAGCCCTCTCCCCAAGGAGAGGGAGCCAGTAACAACGCAACGAACTGGTCGCTCGTCGGCTGTACGCGGCCTATAGCCTCCCTGCAAAAGTTCAGAAAACCCCTTCGGTGTTGGCCCTCGCGAACGGTGGATCGGGGGTGATCTCGCTCCGTCACTGCCATGTGCGCAACCCGATTGTTCGGCGCCTAGGCTAGGGGAGCTTGTGCTTCTTCCGTCGGGCACCGTCAGCCAGATCCAAAGTACTTTCTGCGTCTGGCTGCCGGCCGCCGACGACGAGACCGCCGCAAAACGAAGTGGCGGCATCTAATCACGGACCGACTCGGAGCGGCCCCTTCTTGCCGTTCGCTTGACGGGAAGAGCGTGTCCCGTGGCGTATGGCGTCCAGCAAACTGTGCATCTTCCGCGCTCGATCTGGATGTTGCGCGGCGACGTTGTTCGTTTCACCTAAATCTTCCTCGAGGTTGTAGAGTTGCAAGGCTTCCGCCTGGCCGGTCTCGGTATTTGTGTTGGCGAGTACCCTGGGACCCTTGCCGGCCTCGATGATCTTCCACGGTCCCTCGCGCAGCGAAAGTACAGCCGCATGCTCAACGAGATGGTCACGACCTGGAGCAGAAGGCCCAAGCAATGCCGGAAGGACATCGAAGCTGTCTGGTGCGTCATTATCGGCGAGTTTCTGATCGACGAGGGCGGCCAACGTCGCCAGCAAATCGATTTGGCAGACGAGTGCCGATGACATGCCCGCCTTCACTCGGGCGGGCCAGCGCACCAAAAACGGGACGCGCGTGCCTCCCTCGAATGCGCTATATTTCCCGCCTCGCAACTGGCCGGCCGGGCGGTGACCGCCGAGTTTGCGCACCGCGTCGTCCCGGTAGCCATCGTCGACCACCGGGCCATTATCGCTACTGAAGATGATCAGTGTGTCATTGCTGAGGCCACGGCGGTCTAGTATTTCGAGGATCCCGCCGACGCACCAGTCGAGCTCCGCGATCGCGTCACCGCGAGGGCCCATCTCGGTCTTGCCGGCGAAGCGCGGGTCGGGCACGCGCGGCACATGGATGTCGTGGGTCGCGAAGTAAAGGAAGAACGGAACGCTTGCGTGCTCCTCGATGAAGCGCGTTGCCGTCCGCGTGAGAACGCCGGCCATGTCTTCGTCGACCCAGAGAGCTGGTTTTCCGCCCGTCATGTAACCAATGCGGCTGATCCCGTTGATGATGGTCTGATCGTGGCCGTGGCTGGGATGCAGCTTGAGCCGTTCGGGGTTGGCCTTGCCCGTCGGCATCTCGCCGATCGGCTGGCGATAGCTGACGCGGATCGGGTCTTGGGGGTCAAGGCCTAGGACGCGATGGTTTTCAACGTAGACGCATGGCACGCGATCGCCAGTGGCCGGGATGATGAATCCGTAGTCGAAGCCGATTTCAAGCGGGCCGGGCTTGATCTCGCCGTTCCAATCGATCGCGCCGTCACCCAATCCGAGATGCCATTTGCCGACGACTCCGGTCGCGTAGCCGGCCCTTTTCAGCATCGCCGGTAAGGTGGTGCGCCCAGGTGGGATGATCAACGGCGCGTCCCCCGCCAAGACACCGGTCCCGGGTTTCCTCCAGGCGTACTCGCCCGTCAGCAAGGCGTAGCGCGACGGCGTGCACGTGGCCGAAGACGAGTGACCGTCCGTGAATCTCAAGCCCTCCCTCGCCAGCCGGTCGATGTTTGGCGTCTTAACCTTCGTCGCTCCGTAGCAGCCGACGTCGCCATAGCCCAGATCGTCAGCGTAAATCAAAACAATATTGGGCCGGTCCGACGCTTGGCATGCCACGGCTCCCCAGTGTGCGGCCAGTGCCAGTACGAAAAGTAGTTTTCGCATAAGCAACGTTCCTGACGCGAAACGGCAACGTAACGGTTTCAGTTCGGGCTACCCGCGGGCGAGACCGAATCGCCGGTGCCGGGACGGATCGCCAAAGCGGACGTGACGCGCCGGATGGCGGACTCCAGGCGGTTCAGGTCGATCGGCTTGGTCAGGTGTTCGGCGAATCCGGCAACTGCGCTTTGTTCCACGTCCTCTTCGGAGCCAAACCCGCTGATGGCGATGCCGGGCAACGTCCGGCCGCCGCCCAGACCGTGGATCAACTCGAGGCCGGTGCCGTCGGGAAGTTCGATGTCGCTGATCAGGAGGTCGAACTGAGCCTCCCCCGCGGCGGCCAGGGCGGCCGAGAGGCGGTCGACCGGCACGACGTTGTAGTTTCGTTTCTGAAGGGTCAACGTGAGATAGCGCAGAGTGTCCACGTTGTCCTCGACGAGGAGGATTTTCAGCCTGCCGCGGCCGGTCGCGTTTGACGGCGGCTTGATTGGTTCGGGCGATGTCGACGCGTCGGACGGCACGGTAACAAGCTCGAGGCGGAACGTGGACCCGTCGCCGGAACCGGCACTTTTCAGCGACAGGCGTCCGCCGTGCGCCTCGGCGATCGACCGGCTGATCGCGAGCCCGAGCCCGAGTCCCGCGGGCCGCCGCACAACGTCGGCGTCCCCCTGAAAGAACGGTTCAAAAATGCGGTCGTGAATCTCGGGGTCAATACCGACGCCCGTGTCGGTGAACTCCACGATCAGACCACAGGACCTGCCGGGGCCGCACGTTCCTGTGCCTTCCTCGTCGCCGGGCCGGGGCGTGTTGCTCGTGCGGATCGAGAGTGTGCCGCCCCGCGGGGTGAAGCGGGCCGCGTTACGGACCAAGTTCCAGATGACCTGCATCAGCCGCGCGTGGTCGCCCGCGACGTGGTGGTCGCGGGCCGCGAGATCGAGGACGACGTCGAGTCCCGCGGCGGACGTCTCGTCACGACAGATCTCCACGCAATCGCGGATCGCCAGGTGGAGGTCGACCGTCTTCAATTCGAGTTCCAACCGGCCTCGGGCGATCCGCGACACGTCGAGGAGGTCGTCGATCAGTCGCGATTCGAGCTCGACGTTCCGCTTGATCATTTCCAGGACCGAGCGGACGCTCGGGTCAAGAGAATGATCGCCCGGTTCCAGAAGCGACGATGCGGCGATCAGGACGGGAGTCAGGGGCGTTCGCAGTTCATGGCTGAGCACGGCGAGGAAGCGGTCCTTGGCCCGGTTGGCGGACTCCGCCTGCGAGCGGGCTTCCTGTTCGGCGGCGAGCAGGCATTCCCGCTCCTGTTCGAGCCGGCGCTTGTCGGTCACGTCCCGGAAGACCAGGACCACGCCGACAATCTTGTCCTCATGGTCTTTGATCGGCGCGGCGCTGTCGGCGATTGGTCGCTCAGTCCCGTCCCGGGCGATCAGGGCGACGTGATTGGCGAGGCCGACCACGACACGTTCGCGGATCACTCGGGCGACGGGGGGCTCGACCGGCCGGCGGTCCAGTTCCGAGACGATGGCGAAAACGTCCTGGAGTGGCTTGCCCTTCGCCTCGTCCTCGTCCCACCCGGTCAGGGACCTGGCGACGGGATTGGTGAAGGACACGCGCCCTTGCCCGTCGGTGGCAATCACGGCATCGCCGATGCTCGACAGCACGGCCGAGAGCCACTGCTCGTTCGCCTCGGCCCGCCGCCGCGCGGCGTGGAGCACCTCGACGAGCGCGGTGATCATCCGCCGCCCGCGACAAAGAAAGCGATCTGAAGGATCTGCCAGGCCGGGAAACCGCTTTCGCGATCGATCAGCACGATCACATAGAGGACGACGCCCACGGCTATGGTAAACACCCCCGGCCCGAGACCGCCGAACCAGGTACTGATCAGGACGGCAAAGAACGGTATGACCGCCCCGCTCCTGCCGATAATCGGGACAAATAGCAGGGAGGCCGTAGACCAGACGACGGCCGCCACGGCAATTCCGTATCGCAGAGACCAATGGGTCGTTCTCACCATCACGGAATCTCCGCGGTGGCCCCGAAAGAGCAAAAGCACTTGATGGCTGTCGCTCCGGACGGCGGGCGGCGGGATCGATTTGTCATGACCGTTTCTCCCGCGGTCGCCTTTCGCCGGATCGGTTATATCGCCTTTCAGCTCGGATAGCAAAAAAACCCATGACGAATCGGGGGTCGGTATATACCCCGACAATGATAGTGAGACAGTCCTGAGATGCCGGCACCTGGTGGATCTTGCCGCCTTTCTCGTCGACGTGGAAGCATTACTGCATGCAGTCCAGGTAGTCGCAGCCGGTCTTGAGCCCGGCGTCGGCGATGGCGCAGGCGGCGGTATCGGGTGGCGAACGATGAGTCCCGCCGAGTCCCCCTGACCGACGCCCGGCGATCCCAGGGCAACTCGGCGGGAATAAAAGAACGATTTGTCCCGCATCGCTGCGGCTTTGTGCGTTCTCGTGGATTAGCTAGCCATGCGGCGAACTCGTGCCACGCAACACGCTTCATGCCAACGTTGGATCGGCGTTCAGACTGACGGTCCCGTCCGCGTCGGTTCTTACGTTACTCTTTCCCACTCTTGGCGACCGAGTCGGTTGGCTTGAGGTCTTTCATGACCTCGCGGACGGCCACTTCGATCTGACGGTCACGTCCGGCTAGGTTGTCCTCGGGCGAGTTCTCGACCAGGACATCGGGCTGGACGGCGTGATTCTCCATGTTTGTGCGGGCGGTATCGGCGAGGAAAACGCCGACGCCCGGCGTGCGGATCGTTGAACCATCGATCAGGGAATAGCTACCCGTGCCGATCACCGCACCCATCGTTGGAGTACCGACCACCCGGCCTAATCCCAGGGCTCGGAAGCCGGCGGGGAACATCTCGGCGTTGGAGGCACTGCGCCAGTTCTGGACCACGACTTTGGGGCCGAAGTAGCCATTGAACGGCCGCTCCGTCGGCTCGACCCCGCGGGGCTGCCAGACTTCATAAGGGCGCTGAACCAGGATCCCCAGCAGTTCCTGCTCGATATTGCCGCCGCCGTTCCAACGCTGGTCGATCACCAGGCCTTCCTTGTGACGGAACTCGGCCAGGTCCTTCTTGAACTTCGCCAGCGACGGCTGATCCATCGCCTTGATGTGCAGGTATCCCACCCGGCCGCCGGAGAGCTTATCGACCTGCTCGCGCCTTTCTTTCACCCAGCGCTCGTAGCGTAAGGTTGCCGAAAGCCTGCATCGTGATCGGCTCATACTTGACGGTCCAGGAGCCCTCCGGAGCTGGCTTTGCATTGAACGTCAGCTCGACCTTTCGATTGAGACGGCGGCCGAGAAACGCATTGTAGTCGTCGCCAGCTTTGACCGGTTTGCCGTCGATCGCGATCAGATAGTTCCCCTTGTCGACCTTGATCCAGTCTTTGTCGGCTGGGCCGTTTTCGAAAGACGTGTGTGACCTTGTACCGTCCGCTGATCTGATCCGGCTTGAGGTCCAGACCGAGATGGCGGGTCATGACGCCAGTACCCGCAACTGCGCCCGCGCCGCGGCCTCCGCCGGCCGACGCGCCTGTGTGGGACGCATTCAGTTCACCGATCATCTCATTGATCACGTTCATCAGCTCTTGACGGTCCGCAACAAATGCGACGAGAGGTTTGTACTTGTTGCGCATGGCGTCCCAATCGGTTCCATGCAATTTGGCATCGTAGAAGCGATATTTCATGCAGCGCCACGCGTCGTCGAACATCTCGTCCCATTCCTGGGGTTTGTCGATTCGGACCGTGACCTGGAACGTTGATCCTCTTCTTGCGCTCCGCCACCACCAGCGGTGACCAGCAGCCGAGGGCGCGGCGGCCGAGTCGCCACCGCCTCCTCCGCGTGGTCCGCCGCCGGCCATGCGCCATCATACCGCCTCCTCCTCCGCCACCTACCGGCGAGCTGAAGACCGATTCACCTTCCTGAAGTACAGGGTGCGGCCGTCCTTGGTGAGCCTGAGGTTGGAAATACCACCCCGGAAGCCGCCCCTGAGACCGCGCGGGCGGTCTTCGTCCGCCTCACCTGCCGGGCCTCGGCGTACCAGTGGCGATCCGCGTCATCCGTTTGCCGTTATCTTGGATCGTGTAAATTGACGGCGTTCCACCGCCGCCCCGGCCTCCGAATCCACCCGGCCCGCCCGGCAGCACCCGCGCCCTCCCTCCGATGCCGACATAGATCAGGGTCTTGCCGTCGTTCGCCGGAAGTGTACGTGAAGACGGACCCGTTCGCGTGACTTGCCGCGTGCGCCTTTTGAGGCCAGCCCAGTCGATATTCGGAGTTTTGGCTCGGACGACGGTTCGCGTGGCGCCATCGGCCGGCGCGTCTCCGGGGTTGCATCCGTCGCGGATCCATCCGCCCGCTCCTCGGGCTCGTCGGGATCCTTGGTGAGCTTCTCCAAATAGACACAAAAGATCTGCGATGAAGGACGTGCGTCACTGCTCATATCCCCTTCGCGGCGAACGAAGTAGACCTTCGTACCGTCAGCGGAGAACCGGGGGTTGCCGTCGCTGGCGGAGTCGAAGGTGATCTTTTTCTCCTCGCCACCGCTGCTCGGGATCAGGTAGATGTCGCTGGAGCGAGAGACATCCATCTTGGAATAAGCGATCAGCTTGCCATCCGGCGACCACGTCGGCGAGCCAATCGGACCGAAGCGGCAGGACGCCAGATCCTTCAAGTTCTTGCCATCGGCACCGATCGTGGAAAGCTTGCGGTCGGAGGTTGTGAAGGCGATCGACTTGCTGTCAGGCGACCAGACGAACGATGTTTTCAGCGTGTCCACGTCCGTGATTCTCTTGGCTGTTCCGGCGCCGTCGGCGGCGATCACATGGATCTCCTCGCGACCGCTCTGGTCCGAGATGAATGCGATGGACTTGCCATCCGGGGAGTACTGGACGTCGAGGTCGCGGGCGGCGCCGTCGGTGAGCTGGCGGAGTTCGCCCTCATCGCTCGGGGCGGTGAAGAGCTCACCATGGACACTGAGCACGATCCGTTTGCCATCAGGGCAGAGGTCATAATCGTCGACGGTCGAGTTGAACTCCTTGAACTCCGTCAGAGTCTCTTGCGTTTCCGCGGAAATATCGAGCGGGATCGGCTTAACCTGCACGGCTGGCGAGGTCAAGCTTCCAGATTCCGAACTCGTGCTCGAAGACGATGGTTTTGCCGTCGCCACTCAGACCGGGGAAAGCGGACGTCGCCTACTGGTGAAATGGGTGACTTGCTCGGCCTGGCCACCGGCCTCGCCGACCCGCCAGATGTTCGTCAGTCCTTTGCCTTCACGGTCGCTGACAAAGTAAATGAAGCCGTCACGACTCCAGAGCGGCCAGGAATCCATTCCGTCGAAAGTTGTGACATCCTTGAAGGTTTTGGAGGCCAGGTCCATGATGGTCACGTCGCTTTGGTAGGCGCCTCGGTAGTATTTCCGCCAGTAGGATTGCGCCTTGCGGTTGATAGCGAGCTTGGAGCCATCAGGCGAGTAGCAGCCGGCGACTCCCATATCCGGCCCGGCGTCGCGAGGGAGCCCGCCATCGATGGAGACGACGTATAGCTTTCCCATGAAATCCTCGCCGCGCTGGCTGGCGAAGAGTATGCCTTTGCCATCCGGGGTCCAGTCCAGCGCCGTTTCATCGGCCGAGTGAATTGTCAGGCGCTTGACCGCGCCGCCGTTCACCGGAATCACGAACACGTCCATGTTTCCCTCACGATCAGAGGAAAACGCGATCGAATGGCCATCCGGGGAAAACCGCGGGGCAATGTCCCGCGCTTTGTGGACCGTCAATCGTTGCGTGTTCTTGCCGTCCTCATCGGCGACCCAAATGTCGCCAAGATAGGCGAAGGCGATCTTGCCAGCATGGTAGTCAGGGTAGCGCACCAGTTTCGCCTCGCGAGCGGTCGCGATGACCTGGGTGCCGAGTAGAATCGCCAAGCAGAGTGAGCTGGATTTCATCATGGATGTCATTCTCGATCGATGATTCAAACGCTCGGAATCGATTTGACGCATGGTGGCTACAACGTTGACAATGGAATTAGGCGACACAGGCGGCAATTATGGCCCACCACCGACGGGTCATCACCTGCGAAGGCCGGTCGCTGTGAACGTTTCGGAATAAACCTCCAGCGCAAGCACTACGGTCGAGGTGATTGAAGCGGAGCACGGGATTATCGTGGTGACGAATCCCGCCGCCGTGAACGGCGGTATCCAGTTTTCCAAGCTTATCCAAGGCTTCCGTCGATTGCCAGTATCTTGTCGCGGCCATACGGGATCACTTTGACGCTCATTAAGTGAGTATCCGCGTGTGGCATTCAATGAGGTGGGTCGAACGAATGGTGGCCCCGCCGAAACGGAAAACTGATCCCACTCCCTCTCAATAATTGGGCCAGGAGGCTCTATGGCGAGCTGGCTTCGGCGTGTTTGGCCGTTCGGATGGTCGGGGGTATTCCTCGTCTTTATCGCTACTTCCACTTTCCTGGTTGCCACTTATCAATTAGAGACCTGGCCCTGGGTCGATCGGCGGCCGCTCCGCGAGCGTTACACCTTCAGGTATGTCAGCCGATCGGATTTGTCTCCTGTGCTGAACGCGCCTGGTCGCGTCGAGAGCACCAACAGAACCGTGATCAGGTGTGAGCTCGAAAACATCGCCGGTGGAGCGTCGGGCTCGGGATCCTCGACCATGCTGACGCTCTTGCCGGAAGGGACCGTGGTGAAGGAAGGCGACGTGTTAGCGACCCTCGACAAATCCACCACGGAGGAAATGTACAACCAGCAGACCATCACAGTCGAGCAGGCCAAGGCCAGCCACCTTCAAGCTCAGCTCAACCACCAGATCGCCTTGCTCGCGGTCCGGGAATATCGCGAGGGAACCGTCCAGGAGACGCTCAAGGGGATGGAAGGTTCTATCGCATTGGCGCGCTCCGACCTGTCACGCGCCGTGGACCACTTGGAGTGGACGAAACGGATGAAGGATAAAGGCTATTCCTCGCCAGCCCAGATCCTCTCCGAGAAACTGAGCGTCAGGAAGCTGGAAATGTCACTCGAGAACCAGCAGACTTCACTCGAGTTGTTCAAACGGTTCACGCAGCCCAAGACAGAGATGTCGCTCAAGGGCCAGGTCACGAGCGCAAACGAGTCTCAACAATGAGACGCTTCGCCTTCAACGCCAGCTCGACCGACTCGCGCTGCTCAAGAAACAAGTCGATCGTTGTACCATTCGCGCACCACATGACGGCGTGCTTTTCTACTACAAAGGCGGCGTCAGCAATGGCGGTGCCGGTGGTGGCAGCCGCGGCGGTGGCGGCGGCGGCCGCGCCGGCGGCGGCCGTGGCGGCGCGGCCGGCGCCGGCGCGATGGCGGCCATGGGCGGCGGAGGGGGTGGGGGTGGAGGGGGACCGCGAAACGTTCCTCCTATCGAAGAAGGGATGACCGTACGCGTGAACCAAGCTCTCTTTTTCTTGCCCGACTTATCCGAGATGGAAGTCGCGGTGGCCCTCAATCAATCCGTGGTGGACAGGGTCAGAGTGGGTCAACTCGCGAGGATTCGATTCGAGGCTCTTCCGAATCTCGTTGTCGACGGCCACGTTGTGTCGATTAGCCAGATCCCCGTTCAGCAGAACGACCGCGGAGAGGACATTCGCTATTTCATGGGCCTGGTCAAGATCGACAAGGATTCCCCGGGACTCAAGCCCGGTATGTCCGCCAGGGTTGACATCGCGCTGGGTCGCCGGCGCACGTTCTGGCGATCCCCCACCAAGCGGTCCAGTTAGACGGGGGTAGGAAGATTTGCTATGTCGCGCATGAGGAGACTCTCGAGCGTCGCGAGGTGAAGACCGGTCAAGATACAAGCCAAATGATCGAGGTCCTTGATGGGCTCGAAGAGGGCGAGTTGGTTGCCCTCGATCCGCCGCCAGCACGTGGTCATATTGAACCCCTGATGAATTTCGATGAAATCGGCCCGAACCGGACAACCGATGCCGACACGGTTACCGCCTCGCACAATTGACCCCCGGACCCGCGTCTCAATAGATGGTATAGCAACGCAACCTGCCTGAATTATTCTCCTTACATCGCTATTGATTTGTCCCGGCCTCGCAGCCGAAACGAGCGTTCTCTCCCTTGAGCTTGCGATTGTGCAAACAATGTTTTACAATTCAGTGCGAATGCCAGTTAGCGTTGGTTCATGACACTATTGACGTTGTTGAGGAGAGAACTCCCCGACGCGCGCCGCAGGTCAGGCCGGGATCGGTCCGGCCGTGACGACCGTAGAACCGTGTGAGTTCGTCCCACCTGAACGACCGATCGATCCATGCCCGCCTCGGAAATCCCTGAACTGATTCGTGACCGGTTCCACCGGATTCGTGCCGACCAGATAAAGTGCGCCCGCAGTCGGATGTGACGGTTTTCCGTCACCGTCACTCGACGTGAGGCGTTCAGACGGTGCGGACGCACCGCATTATCGTGGAACTCACCCGGCGGACTCGAGAGCCCGCCAGGGCTTTGAATTAACGCTCTAAGGAGACCGAAATCCATGCCCGAGCCTCGGAATTCGCGACCGTCCGGGTTGATACGCCGCATGACCGTGGCTCTGAGCGCGGTGGCGCTGCTCGTAGTGCCATCGATTATCTGGGTGCGCTCGCACCAGCCGAAATCTCCCTCCGAGCGATATACCATCACCGGAGTGCGCCGATCTGACCTCTTTCCCACTCAGATCGCTAGTGGGCGGGTTGAAAGCTCGAAACGGACGGTGATCGACTGTGAACTCCTGAGTATTGCAGTTGGCGTCAGCCGCGGAGGACCACGGGCCGTCGCTGAAGGGGCTTCAGTCCTTCTCAGTGTCGTTCCCGAAGGAACAACGGTTCGGAAAGGCGACGTCTTGGCGGTCCTGGACTCCTCCGATTATGAAGAGTTGGTTCGCCTTCAGCGGATCACGGTCGAACGCTCCAAGGCTGATAGGACGCAGGCTGAACTCAATTTTCAAATCGCCCAACTCGAGCTTCAAGAGTTCACCGAAGGAACAATGCATGAGACCATCGAGGACTTCGAGGGAAAAATATTCCTCTCTCGATCCGACCTGGAGCGCGCCAACGACCGGCTGAACTGGTCCCGCCGCATGAAGCAGAAGGGTTACGTGCCGGCCAGCCAGGTTTCGTCGGACGAGTACCGACAGTCGCAGACGGCTTTCGCATTGGCGCAACAGAATTCGGCTTACGCGCTCTTCAAGAACTTCACGGCGCGCCAAAACCGCTCGGGTGCTCGAAGGGGCGGTGACGCAAGCGAAGACAATCTTGGGGGTGGCGCAGCCTCGATTCAAGCGCCATCGCGATCGGCTCGCCTTGCTGGAGAAGCAAGTGGAAAACTGCACGATCCGCGCTCCGCACGACGGCTTTGTCGTTTACGCGAACAATAGCGATCGGGCCCTCATTATTGAGCCAGGTCTGCCCGTGCGGCAGAAACAACACCTCTTCTACCTCCCTGATTTGAACGACATGGAGGTCGTGGCCATACTGGACCAGGCAATCGTAGAGCGAATTAGTCCGGGGATGCGGGCCAAGGTGCAGGTCGAAGGGGCGCCAAACGAGCAAATCGAGGGCCATGTCGCCTCGGTCGCTCCGTTGCCCACAATCAGTTGGCGCACAGACGTCCAACACTTCCAGGGAATCGTCAAAATCGAGAATTCCCCACGCGGATTGCGGCCGGGGATGACCGCCGAGGTCGAGATCGCCATGCCCCGGCGTACGAACGTCCTGGCGGTTCCCGCGGAAGCGGTCCGGTCCGATGACGGGCACGACGTGTGTCTCGTCGTCCATGACGACGCTCTCGAACGACGCGAAGTGAAACTCGGACAGGTCACAAGCGACATGGCCGAAGTGACCCAAGGACTGCAAGAAGGGGAACAGGTCGTCCTCAATCCCCTGAGCGAAGACGTTAGTCGAGATGCGACTTCTGCTCTTTCCGACCCACCCCACTGCCGAAACCTCGGTCTCAAATCCCGTTTCGACGTCCAGCGTGGTCGCCGCGATCCACTGATCGGACCAAATCACGTACGCCGGTTGGATCGGGCGGTTCCACGTCGATCGGGTTCTTGGTGTGAAGTTCGACTGCGCGCACGGCCGAAACAAGATTTCGTCCGTTGTCAGTTGTCCGTTGTCAGTTGTGAATACGACGCGTCGAGGCTCTCTGCCAGCGACAACCTGCCTGGTCAGTTGTTGATCACTGCCCGCTGACCACGGGACAACTGGCAACTGACCACGGACAACTGACCACGGACAACTGACCACGGACAACGCACCGTGCCTCATTCAACCCGCAGCTCCTCGCCTACGAATCACGCGATCACCAACGCCCTGCTTGTTGGGGCGGCGCTGGTATGGGGAGTTGGGCTTCTCGTTCAAAAAGGCCGGCTCACCTGGCCCCCCTACCCTTTGCTCGCCAGTCTATCG
Source organism: uncultured Planctomycetota bacterium (assembly GCA_963720335.1). Lineage (GTDB taxonomy): Bacteria > Planctomycetota > Planctomycetia > Isosphaerales > Isosphaeraceae > CAVRFS01. The sequence goes on from CAVRFS010000018.1 coordinate 78,253, forward strand.
ACGCTCGCCGGGTGTTTGGCGCTGGTCGGTCCACTCATCCTATTTCGCTCAGGCGAGATCCAGGGCAGTCTGGGTGAGCTATCGTGGTTAACTGGCGGACTGCTGGTCTGGCTCTTCGACGTCGAGGCTTTGACCCGAGGCCAATGGAAAACGTTGTACTGGGCCACGCCGCTCCAGGACCGAACGATGGGATTGATGATCTTGGCGGTCCTACTGGCCGGTTGGAAGTCTGGCCTATCTGAATGGAAATGGTCTTGGACCAACGTCACAGGTTGGATGCTCAGTGCGTTTTGGGTTGGGATGGCAATCGGATCCTGGTTCCTCGCACCGGCCTGGCGCGCCAGTCTCGCGGTGCGCTGATCCTTGACGAGGTCGGCCGAGATGATTAATTTCAATGATTGTCGGATTGTAAATGGTCCGTCGACCGACTTTGCGTTCACAACCTGTCATCCGCACTCATCCCGACGGACCCAGGCGTGGCTAGGAGTTCATCCGTGGCGAGCGATCAGAATACCAGCATCATCGACCCCGAATTAGACGAGGTCGATCCCGTGATCCCCAACCAATTGCCGGCGTATCGCGCGATCAGCGTCGGTGCCATTTTCAGCTTGTTTTTTGGCATTCTGTCCATCTTCAGTTTCGCCCACTGGTCGTTCTACGTGTTCTCAATCTTGGCCATTGGGACGGGAATTTTGGCCAATCGCACCATCCGGCGGTATCCCGACATGCTCACGGGCGGCAGCCTGGCCAAAGCTGGGATCACCATGGGACTGATCTTCGCACTCGTCTCAGGGACTTACACCGGCGTGCAGAGTTACGTTCAAACTCGCGCGGCGGAAAGTTTCGCCAAGAAATACGTGGAGATTCTCAAGCGCCCTCAGAAGGCGAAGTCCTCTGGTACAATCTTCATCCTGCGCAGAGGAAGGACAAAACGGCTGCCAAGGTCCTGCAGGAATTCGAGTCCGCGCAAACCAAGGAACGGATGATGGTCGAGCAGAGGACCGGTCCTGTGCGCAGCCTTCGACGGCGGTTGAAGTCCTCGAACGACCAGGACCTTCGTTTCGTGAAGATTCAGAGCGTGGGACAGGACGATTCCCGCGGAGCGGATAACACCATTTATGCCGTGGCTGTCTTTGAAGTGGAAGGTGCAAAAAGCAAGGAGTTCCCCGAGACGCATCAATACGCGGCGGCCGTCTTCAAAGGGAACCAGAAGGGCCGCCATTACGAGTGGTGGGTGGAAGACCTGAAGTTCCCGTACAATTCCGAGTCCATCGCGCCGAGCGCCCGGCCGACGGCGACGGTCACGGCCACGCCCACTGACGAAGGCACTCCGGCAAACATCGGAGCATTTCTTCTCTCGTGGCTAAGCCGCGGGGCAAGATGCTTGGCCCGTGCGCCCTGCCGTCAGATCCCGGGCGCATATGTCGAGAAACAATGCTCCGTTTCCCAGAGGACGACTTCGACCACCGGCAGACCACTCTCCCGCACATGTTCATAGATCAGCCGGGCGATGTTCTCCGCCGTCGGATTGCAATCCATCACGAACACACGCTCTCCACGTTCGCGCAGGATCGGCAAGCAGCGGATCGTCCTGGCATAACAGCATGTTGTGATCCAGATTTTCGTCGATCCAATGCTGCACCTTCCGCTTGATATCGGCGAAATCGACCAGCATTCCGCGTCGATCGAGCTCCAGTCCTTGAAGGGTAATCACCGCACGAGCCATTGTGACCATGTAAATAACGACACTTGCCGTCATAGTCCAACAAGCGGTGGCCGTAGCAAAACTCGATCTCACGTGTGACTCGAAACATGGGAATCGTCTTCAGTCCTTCTTTAGGCTTTCCACATCGCCACGATAGTTCGTCAGATCCACAATGCTCGCGTCGTTAAACGCTTTCTTCCGTTCCGCGCACTTATTGCATGTTCCGCAATGGCAGCCGTCGATCGGATTGATGCAGGAAAACGTCAGATGAAGCGGCAACGCCTTACCGAGTAGCATGACATCAGTTTTGTGGAGGCGATGGAACGGCCGGATCAGCCGCAGCCTGCCACCGATCGCCTGGTTCACGAGGCTTTCCAGCTTTTCGAAGAACTCGGTGGTACTGTCCGCGAAGGGGTTAGATCCCAGTGACCCCAGGGCCAGAGTTTCGATGCCATTGAGCCGGCACCAGACGGCGGCCTTGACCGTGAGCAAAAGGTTTCGACCGGGAAGGTAAACCGCGTCGTCGGGCGTCTTTGAACCGGGAACTTCCCGCGCCGGTCGTGCTCCAGTGATTCCCGTAGACGTCGGCGATGGGCTCATCGAGCGCGACCAAGGGTTCCAACCCCTCGGTCTTGACCGCGTCGAGAAAGCATTTCAGCGACGCCAGTTCGTGCCTTTCCCACCGCAAACCGGATCGAATATAGACGGGAGCAACCCGCGAGAATTCGCGGAAAAGATCGACGCAAAGGATCGCGCTGTCGAGTCCGCCGCTGATCAAGACGGCTGCCGTTCGGTTGGATGGTTGGGGCATGTCGCGGGACCGTCGGTTCTCAGGTTGTGCCGATCGCGTGTACGTTCGATCCGCACGGAAAGCTATTCTAGGCCGGCAGCGATGTCGCGGCAACGGTGGCCGATGTGGAATGCAGTTCGGTTAGGGAGCGGAGTCCGCGCGGGCAACGCTCACGCTATTTTCCATCGGGATGAGGGGAATCCTGCGCGGACCAGCGTCCCGGCCGCGAGCTTGCGATCGATCCATTCGAGTGCTTCACGTTTGGTTTGGATCTGGCGATCGAGCTGGGCTTCGCGAATCTGCTCCAGGATTATCGCGAATTGCGGCTCCGGCTCGAGGCCGTGACGGACCAGGTCATGACCCGTGATCAGTGGAGCGGGATTGATGGGTCCAGCGGGCTGAAGTCTCAAGTAATCCTGGCAGTAGTCGATGTGCTCGGTATTGCCCGTCGACGCCAGCGCATCGGCGCGGTGGAGCGCCAGGAGGTCGTCGATTCCAGGCTCCGCCAGGATCCGCTTGAGCTTTGATTCGCGCAGCTTTTTGGCCTCACCGAGGTACTGATGGTGGGCGACCAGCCAGGTAATGCGGTCGCGCTCGGTATTGGAGAGTTTCAGGCCGAGGCAGATCCGGTCGGCAATTCGGGCGCCGACCTGCTCGTGGTTATGGAAGCTGATCCGGCCGTGGTGAAGCACACGGGTCGAAGGTTTACCGACGTCGTGCAACAGCGCGGCCATCGCCAGCGTAAAGCTCGGGTTGGGGGGCAAGAGTTTGAGGACCAGCATCGTGTGGTCCCACAGATCCCCCTCTGGCTGCACCGGCTTGCCTTGAAACAGCCCTTTCATCGGGACCAGCGGAGGGCAAGATCGCCGCGATCAGTCCCGTGTCGAAGGCGAGGTCCATGGCCTCGGCTCGGCTGTCGTGGACGAGCATGCGGCGCAACTCCTGGGCGATCCGCTCGGCGGCGACGCTGATGACCTCGCCGGCCATCGCCTTGAGGGCCGCCAGAGTGGCCGGCTCGATCTCGAAGCTCGAACCGCGCCGCCAACCGGACGGCTCGGAGCACGCGAAGCTTGTCCTCGCGCAACCGCGCCAACGGATCGCCGATGGCGCGCAGCACGCGATTCTGGAGATCCGCGTAGCCCCCGACGTAGTCGATCAGCTCGTTGGCGAGCGGATCGAGGAACATGCCGTTGATCGTGAAATCGCGGCGGGCGGCATCGAGCTCGGGGGAGCTGAAGACGACCGACTCGGGACGGCGTCCGTCGAGATAAGCACCGTCGCTACGAAACGTCGCCACCTCGACCTCAATGCCAGCGTGTCGAGGCTGCGCGGACCCGCACCACGCCGAACGAGATGCCGACCGTGACGGCGCGGTAGGGCAAGAGTGCCATAACCTGTTCGGGGGTTGCGTCGGTCGCCACGTCGTAGTCCGCCGGAGTTTGGCCTAAGATCAGGTCGCGGACTGAACCACCCGCCCAGAGCGATTGATAACCGGCTTCTCGTAAGCCGCCGGACGATCTCCAGCGCGAATTGCCGTTGGGCTTCTTGTTCACTCATTGCGGTCGTCGCTCCGGCTCGACCAGAGATTCCGTCGCTGTCGTCGGCCCGTCAGAGTCTGACGCAACCGCCGCCGCGGCCGACGCTCTCGCCACGACCTTGATCGCGATTCGCGTGTCGCCGTAGCGGCGAATGTCCCAGGTCTCAAAGTCCGGAAGGATTCGGTCGTCAAGATTTCGGCCGGCCTCGAGCGCGACGGCCGAGCCCGTGGGCAACACTTCGACAAGGTGAGCGATCATCTGGTTCAGGTGGCGCTCGCGCACCTCATAGTCTCGATAAGGGGGATCCAACAAGAGCACTACCGGATAGTCGTCGACCGGTTGAAACGACTTGGCCCAGCGATAGACGTCGGCGTGCCGGACCTGCACGCGATCCTCGTATCGAAGTGTGGCGATGTTGCGGAAAATCAGCCCCACGTTTGCTCGGTCCCTCTCGACGAAGACGGCCCGCGCAGCGCCCCGGCTGAGGGCTTCCAGTCCCAGTGCACCGGTACCGGCGAAGAGGTCGATCACCGTTCGATCCACCACCAACTCGCCCAGGATGTTGAACAGGGACTCGCGGACCAGGTCGCTGGTCGGCCGGGTGTCGGATGATGCCCGAGGCCCATCGATCTTGTGGCCACGCCGTTGCCCCGCGATGATCCGCATGGATGAAGGTTCCGTGATGAAGAACAGCCGCCCTCGGTTGTTCAAAGATATGCCCCGAAACCAGCCTCTCCCAATCCTTCAACCAGGGCCTTGAGCTTGTCAAGCTGGTCTTTCCTGGCGACCAGCGTTGCCTTGCCTGAATGGACCACGACCAGGTCCTCGACGCCGAGCGTGGCGACCAGGCCGCCGTCATCCGAGATCAGGATCGAGCCGGTCGTGTCACGCGCGATCACCGCGCCCTGAATGGCGTTGCCGGCGGCATCGTGTTCAAGGACGGTCGCCAGCGCGCGCCAGTCGCCAACATCATTCCAGATATAGGGGACCTCAAGAACGCGTACGTTGGGCGCGTGTTCCATCACAGCCTTGTCGATCGGGACCCGCTCGAGCCGAGGAAACAGCCGTGCCAGCGTGTCGGCCTCCTGGCTTGTGCCGAGCGCGCGAAGAATGGGTTCCAGGCCCTCGGCGAGTTGAGGGCGATGGGTGCGGAGTGCCTCCAGGATCGTGCGGGCGCGCCAGACGAAGATCCCCGAGTTCCAGGCGAAGTTTCCAGCGGCCAAGAACCGCTCGGCCGTGGCCCGGTCGGGCTTCTCGCGGAATTGGACGACCCGGTTGACGGGAATCCCGTCGCGAGTCTCCAGCAGCTCGCCCCGCTCGATGTAGCCGTACCCGGTCTCCGGGCGCGTGGGCGTGATGCCGAAAGTAACCAGCGCGGTCGGATCCTCGATTGATGACGGCCACGGCGGCGCGGACGGTCGCGCGAAAGGCCTCGGCCGGCTCGATCACGTGGTCGGCGGGCATCACGATCATCGTCCCATCGGGATCATTGTTGGCGACGATTCCGGCCGCCAGACCCACGCAAGGAGCCGTGTCGCGCGGAGCAGGCTCCGCAACGACGTTGCCGGCCGGCAAGTCGGGAAGCTGAGATCGCGTGGCCTCGGCCTGATCGACGCCGGTGATGATCACGATCCGATCCAGCGGCACCAGGGGCTCGATCCGGGACACCGTCTGCTGGAGCATGGTCAACTCGCCAGTGAGGCTGAGCAGTTGTTTCGGTCGATCACGCCGGCTCCTGGGCCAGAACCGCGTCCCACTGCCGCCGGCCATGATGATCGCGTGTAACATCGCGGTCCTCGCTTCAACTCCCGGGGTTCGGAATCTGCCCGTGGCCGGGCGCGGTTTCCTTACCGATCAGATTAACGGAGATAGATCGGCCGCTCAACGACCAGGCCCGGCTCGATCTTCGACTTGAGCTCGGCCGCGTCGAGGGCGAACATCGGACTGATCTCGATGCCGAACGGCACCGAGCCGTCGGGGCGCCGGGCGACGGTGGCGCCGGCCTGCTCGAGCCAGTTACCGAACTGATCGCTCATCCGCTGGTGCACGGTCGCCGGGGAGTCGGGCCCGATCGCGTTCTTGAGCGGCTCAAACTCACCGGCGCGGTCGGTTTCCACGATCGCCCACCTCTCGGCCAATGGCAAGGCATCGAAGATGAATTGCTCGAACTTGACCGCGTTCGGCTCGGCAGGCTTGATCCGATCGCCCCTGTCGTTGATGCAACTCACCATCTTGACCGCACGATGGAAAGGCAAGGGACGCCCGCCCACCAGCCGTTCGATCAGTGAACGCTCCAGAATATGGACGGCGATGCTGCCCGCCCAAAGTTCGAGTGACCCATCGGGCACACGACGACTGGCGAGCTCAGCGGGAAGGTCGGAATACTCGATCACCCGGGGCCGGCCATCGACGAGCACCACGACACCCAACTTCTCATCAGGTGAGACTCGCTCGACAACCTTGAACGATAACTCGGCGCCCGATTCGCGATGCAAACCGATGAATGACGGCTCGGCGATCCGGACCAGAGGGTTATCAACCTGAAAATAGAAGACCGTCCGGACGCCGAGAACGTTCATCTCTTCCAGGCAACTGGGGGTCCCGTTCGGTCCCGCCGCGGCCAGCGCGGCCAGCGTGCCGCCATGCCCGTCCGGCGAAAGTGCGACCTTATCCTTCGCCGCGAGCAGAACCTTGCCCGACTCGCGGTCGACGGCCGGCATCTGCCCTTGAATAAAGAACCGGACGTGCTCAAGACCGAACCGGCCGTTCGCCTCGAAGAAGTCGAGCGTCGCCGCATGGTTCTCGGGGCTGGTCATGATATAGAAGGGAATGACCCGTCCAAAGCGACGCCCCAGGCGCAGATTTTCTCGGCATGGATCTGGAACAGGCTGGCCGATGAGACCGGTCCGATGGGAAAGGTCCCTTTGGGTCCCTCAAAACCCAGCCGGGTGCCGGAGCCGCCAGCCACCACGACGACGCCCACCTCACCCGCGGCCAGCGCATCCGCCCCGATTCCACCCACTCGTCGGCGAACCACGCGCTCGCCATCGGTTTGGGGCAGGCGAACGACCTCGATCGGCTGCACCTTGTCCGCCTGCGGGACGATCGCCGCGTCGCCGTGCACTAACTCGGCTATCAGTCTATCGAGCTGTTCAAAGTCGATCGACGCGACCTCGGCCGCGAGCCGCGCACGCTGGTCGTGGTTCAATTCCTCCCACCATTGCAAGAGGTGACTCTGTCCATGCCGGTTCAATCGATCCATAAGCGAACGGTCGGGAGACATCTCGTGCCAAACTCCTGCCAACGGGTTTCGCCGTCTCGTGCTTCAGCTCGAGACACCGAAGGATCCATTCAGAATTCGATAGCAAGCCCATCGTAGGCCAGGGCCACATGGGAAGGTAGCGTGTCCTGCGTCGGTCCGTGATCAAAGCTGTGTGACAGATGCGTTAGGAAAGTCCGCCCCGGTTTCAACGATTCAATCACCGCGAGGGACTCGCTTAACGAAAAGTGCGTCGGATGCGGTTCGTATCGAAGGGCATCCAAAATCAGCACGTCCAGCCCTTCCAAGAGCAGCCGGCTCTGGTCGGGAATCTTGCTGACATCCGTGCAATAGGCCAGCGGCCCAATCCGAAACCCCAGTACCGGAAACCGACCGTGCTCGAGCCGGATCGGCAGCACTTTTTGGCCGAGCACCTCAAATTCGATACCCGGCGCCAACCGGTTGAACGCAAGCTTGGGAACAGCACCCGCCGGCCACGTTTCCGTACCGGGTCGAAACGCATAACTAAAGACTCGCTGAATGGTTTCCTCGGTTTGCTGCTCGCAGTAGACCGGGACCGGCCCACCCAGCCACTTGGAAAAGAGACGCGAGTCGTCGAGCCCGAATAGGTGATCGGCATGAGAATGAGTAAACGCAATCGCATGGACCCTCCGCACCCGCTCGCGCAGGAGCTGCAAGCGCATCTCTGGCGTCGTGTCGATCAGCAAATTACCGCGAGGGAAGCAGAACAAGACGCTGGGCCGCGTGCGTTGGTTCCGGGGATCACTCGAAGAGCAGACTGGACACTCGCATCCAATCATGGGGACGCCGCTGGAGGTTCCACTCCCGAGAACAATCAGCCGGCGCGTGGGGACGACGTCTGGTTCGATCAATCGACTCATGCTCCGTTGGGTGCTCAATCGTTTCCAGTCGCTTGAGTCTAGCGATGATACCAAAAGTGGCAATCGCGGTCCGAGCAAAAATCAAAAACTGACGGCAGACCGCAACTTAGCCCACTCGGTTATACTGGCGATCATTCAAATGGCAGGCGTTCAACGTCAGATCCCCCTGAGGACTCGCCATGAAGACCACTTTCCGATCCGGCCTGCATCCCAGTTTGACTCGTTGGTCTGCCCACCTTCGGTTCGCCGTGTCGGTCGCCGCGATCTTCGTGTTCCTGGCGAATCTCGAAGCGGCTCAAATTCCAAAAGATAGCCCGTCAGTCAAGCCAAAATCGGTCATCCTTTTCGACGGCAAGAGCCTCGCGGGTTGGATGAAGACCGACTTTGTCAACTCTGGAGAAGTCAAGGTTGAAGATGGCGCGATCGTGATGTCCGTGGGCCAAGAAATGACGGGAATCACCAGCACACGAAAAGACTTGCTCAAGATGGATTATGAGCTGACGTATGAGGCTAGGCGGCTGAGTGGCGACGACTTCTTCGCGGCCGCCACGTTTCCAGTTGGTGATTCCTACCTGACACTGGTCAACGGCGGTTGGGGCGGCCACATTACCGGCTTATCCAGCCTCGACGGCATGGATGCCTCGCAGAACGAGACCGGCCGGTCCTTCAAATTCGAGGCGAAGAGATGGTACAAGTTCCGCGTGCATGTCACCGGCAAGATGATCCGTTGTTGGATCGACGACAAAGAGATCACCTCAGTGAATTACGAGGATCGCCGACTCAGTACACGGTTGGAAACGCGTCCGAGCCAGCCGCTGGGTTTCGCCACTTGGAATACCGCCGGGGCGGTGCGCAACATCGAGATTCGGAAACTGACGCCCGCGGAAGTCGTTGCCGCTAACAAGGCCGATTAGATGCTCAAGACACTCCGCTTTTCTAGCGATTCCACGGACAATTCCTAACCGTGGAAAACATGCGGAGCACAAGTCGCAGACGGCTCGGCACTGTGAAAGCGCGCTGTGTTTTTGGATATCCAAAAAAATTAATTGACAGAGACGAATTTTTCGAGGATAGTATTAGCAAGAATAAGTTTTTTGGTTCAAAAATCGGCGGGCATGAGTATCGGAGGCGCAGATCATGAAAAAGCTTGGCATGGTGATTTTGATGGAGACCTTGCTGGTGGTCATGTTCGTCTCGGCGGCTGGGCGGTGGGATTTCCCGTGGTATTGGGCGATGATGGCGATCCACGCGGTGGTACTCGTGTTGATGGTCACGACGTTAGACCCCGACCTATTGAAGGAACGTCTTCATCCGGGACCGGGGGCGAAAGATCCATACGTGCGGAAGTTGGCGACACCGCTCTTCTTGCGCAATATGTCGTTGCCGCGCTCGATATCGGCCGGTTTCACTGGAGCGGGACGGTGCCGACATGGGTTCACGCGGCAGGGCTCGCCGGTTACGCGCTTGGCTTGGGATTCAGTTACTGGGCAATGCGGACGAACCGGTTCTTCTCCATGGTCGTGCGGCTTCAGACTGATCGGGGGCATCACGTTGTCACCAGCGGCCCTTACGGCTGGGTGCGCCATCCGGGTTACGCGGGAACCATACTCGCCGTGGTGTGCGGCGCGTTCGCGATGGGGTCATGGTGGTCGCTCGTCGCTCTGGTGCCAGGCATTGCGTTCCTCCTTTGGCGGACAGGGATGGAGGACGGGTTCCTGCACGAGAATCTTGAAGGCTACGAGGTCTACGCGAGGCGGGTCCGCTCCAAGCTCGTGCCAGGCGTTTGGTGAGGGCGATTCCTGATCTCGTCAGATTAGACTGGATGGTTGCAAAGCCGCGCCAATTTTCAAGAACGACGTCAGTGAAAGTCTCTCGATACGTGACCGAGATCGGGTAGTTGTGTCGTCACGTCTTGCAATCGATCGACGATCAGATGAATGACACCCTCCTGCCGCTGGAGAAGTCCTGTGACAATGAGTGCCCTGGCTTGGCGGGCGACGCGGCGAAACCGTGCCCACACTTGCGGGCGGACGATCAAATTCGTGGTGCCGGTTTCATCTTCGAGCGTCATGAACGTGATGCCCTTGGCGGTTGCCGGCCGCTGTCTCAGCAGCACCAGGCCGGCGACTCGGTAACGACGTCCGGCTTTCAATGTCCGCAGCGCGGACGCCGGTACGACCCGTTGCGTTTCCAAGTAACTTCGTAGCGGAGCGAATGGATGGCCCCGTAGTGACAATCCCTGCGCATGATAGTCATGAATGACCTCTTGGGCGGGTGAGAGCTTCGGTAACGGTGGCGGGTTTTCGTCGGCAAGATTGGCGAAGAGCGGTTCCCGCGGGGCCTCGGCCAACGACATCCAGTAGGCGGGCCGGCGTGTGAGACCGAGCGATCGGAACGCATCAGCCGCGGCCAATCGAGAGAGGACCGCGGCCGTGAGGCCGGTGCGTTTCACGAAATCGCCATGAGACGTGAATGGCCCCTGTCGGCGCTTTTCAACCACCGTCTCCGCCGCGCTCCGCGACAATCCCTTGACCGTCGACCAGCCGAGACGCACGGCCAGCGATCCGTCCTGCTCTTGACGCTCGAGCGTGCAGTCGCAATCGCTCTCGGTTGACGTCAACCGGAAGGACTTCGACGCCATGCCCGCGAGCATCGCTCACCAGTTGCGACGGGCCATAGAAACCCATCGGCTGGCTGTTGAGAAGTGCGGCCAGGAAGACCGCGGGATAATGACACTTGATCCAGGCCGAGATATAAACCAAGAGGGCAAAGGACGCCGCATGAGATTCCGGGAAAACCATACGAGCCGAAGCCTTCGATCTGCGTGAAAAGGTTGCGGGCGAATTCTTCCGAGTAGCCGTTGGCCAGCATGCCCTTGATGAGTTTCTGTTCAAATTGGCTGATGACTCCGGTCCGCTTCCAGGCGCCCATCGCGCGCCGCAGTTGGTCGGCTTCACCCGGAGTGAAATCGGCCGCCACGACCACGAGCTTCATGGCCTGCTCTTGAAACAACGGCACGCCGAGGGTCTTGCTCAGGACGTCGCGCACGGCTTCACTGGGGTATTCCACCGGTTCCTGGCCGTTACGTCGCTTCAGGTAGGGGTGGACCATCTTCCCCTGGATCGGACCCGGGCGCACAATCGCCACCTCGATCACCAGGTCGTAAAACACCTTCGGCTTCAGCCGCGGCAGCATGCTCATCTGTGCGCGCGATTCGATCTGAAACACACCGACCGTGTCAGCCCGCTGAATCATCTCGTAAACGGCGGGATCTTCGGCGGGAATGGTGCCCAGAGTCAAGGTTTGGCCGGTGTGCTTCATGATAAGATCAAAACTCCGCCTGATGGCCGAGAGCATCCCCAGCGCCAGACAGTCCACCTTGAGAATGCCCAGCGCGTCCAGGTCATCCTTATCCCATTGCACGACGGTGCGGCCGGGCATGCTGGCGTTTTCAATCGGCACAATTTCGGATAGAGGCAGGTCGAGTCAAGACCATGCCGCCGACATGCTGCGACAGATGGCGAGGAAATCCCAGGATCTCCGCGACGAGATGGATCAACTGCCGGCCGAGGCGGCTTGCGGGATCGAGACCAGCCTCGGATAGGCGGAGGAGCAGCTCGTCGCCCTCAGTGGAATGACCGATCACTTTGGCCAGGGCGTCAACCCGGTCGAGCGACAAGCCCAGTGCCTTGCCGACATCCCGCACGGCCGAACGCGGGCGATAGGTGATCAATTCAGCCGTCATTCCAGCCCGATCACGGCCATACTTTTCGTAGATATATTGAATCACTTCTTCCCTGCGTTGATGCTCGAAGTCGATGTCGATGTCCGGCGCTTCGTCCCGTTCCTTGGAGATGAACCGCTCGAACAGGACATCGATCCGATCCGGGTCCACGGCCGTGATCCCCAGGCAATAACAGACAGCCGAGTTGGCCGCCGAGCCGCGTCCCTGGCAGAGGATGTCCCTGGATCTCGGCAAAACGAACCAGGTCCCAGACGGTCAAGAAATAGGCTGCGTAATTCAGCTCTTCGATGATGGCCAGCTCGCGCTCGATGAACTGGCTCACCTTGGCCGGCACGCCGGCGGGGTAACGCTCCTGCGCCCCGGCCAGGGTCAGTCGCGCGAGGTGGGAGCCGGCGTCTCGCCGGCGGGGCATAATTCCTCCGGATATTCATATCGCAATTCATCGAGTGAGAACGTACAGCGATCGGCCACTTCGGCGGTCCGCGAGACGGCGGCCGGACACTGGGCGAACAAGCGGAAGAATCTCGTCGAGCGACCTCAGCCGTCGTTCGCCGTTGGGAAAGCGAGCCGCGCCCAGCTCGGCAACGGTCGTTTTGAGTCGAATGGCCGTCAACACATCCTGAAGATAGCGCCGCCTGGCGTCGTGGTAATGAACGTCGCCCGCGGCGACGAGCGGCACGCGCGCAGCCAAGGCCGCGCGTTGCCACTCGTCCAATCGCCGCTCATCGCCCAAGGCCGCGATGCAGCTCGGCTACCGCGTAGGTTCGATCAGGAAAGACTTCGCGCCATCGCGGTAATTCCGACGAGAGGTCGCCGGCTGGCGGCAGCAATACGCCGACGAGTAAACCGCTTGCGTGCTCGGCGACATCCGCGAAGGCGAGGCGACATTCTCCCTTGGGGGCCTGACGACGGCCTCGGGTCAAGAGCTGACAGAGCCGGCCATAGCCGTCGCGATTCATCGCCCACAGCAAAATCGGGCTGGCATCGACAAGCGTGACTTCCGCTCCCACGACCAGTTTGAGACCGGCCTCTTTGGCGGCGACATGAGCACGGACCGCACCTGCCAGGCTGTTTCGATCGGTGACGGCCATCCCGGCATAGCCAAGCCTGGCCGACTGGGCAACCAGCTCGTCGGGATGAGACGCCCCTTCCAGGAAGGAAAAGTTTGTCTTGCAATGAAGCTCGACATAACGGACCGGCGGTGCCGCCACGGGAGGCAGAGTCGCCCGCCGGGCGCTGGCACATAAAGCTTGGAGGGGGGCTGTTCGGGCATGACACGTCAGTCGAAGAAGCCATGGAAAAACCAGCGACCGGTGCGCTGGTCGCGATAGACCCATACCTGCGTGCCGTCCTCCCATTCGGCACGGTAATAGTCGCGCTCGACGTCCTGCGCGCGCCACCAGCCGGTCGCGATCCGTTCCGGCCCCCAAGCGCGGACCACCAGGCAGTCCTGTCGATTCCAGACCATGCGAATCGGCGGACCATCCGGAACAATCGAGGTCACTTCAATCGGCTGCAGGTCTGCCCAAGAGTCGCAACGGACGGCCGCGAGACTGCTCCGGGGTTAACGTGAACCGGTCTGCCTTCGGAGGATCCGGCATTCGTCCACGGAACGAGTCGGACCACATGCTCCGGCTGTGAGTCGGGAAGGAGCTCCACGCGCAGCACGGCCTCCGCCTCCAAGCGGCTGCTGAGTCGATCGATCAGAGTGTTGAATGCCCGCGAGGCATTCGTTTGGGGATCGTCGCCAAACCAAACTGCCCTGGGCTTGCTCCAACCGCCCCAGTCGGAGCACGGCCCAGCGAACCGCGACGACACCCCCAGACCACGTCAGTCGCTCCAATTGCAGCTCGGCGAGCTGCGCGAGATGCCCTTCGTCCCGCGTTGGCTCGACCAGCCGGATGTCGATCGTGACGGGACCCGTCTCGGTCCGTAGTTCCCCCTCTAATTCCTGGAGGCCCATGCCGTGGCGCTCGGCCATTGAGAGCAGCTCCCTCACCATCTGCCGGCAGACAAGAGCCAGGGCAAGGCGGTCTTCAATCGGCGTTTCCCACTCGCGGACAGCCGAGAGCGGCTCCCTGAGCCGCTCGCAGACGAAGGTTTCCGGCAGTAGGCCGAGCGCCTGGTCAATCCGCTGGGGCAAGATCCCGCCAAACCGGCTGGCCAGCGTCTCGCGCGGAAGTCGAAGCACATCGCCAATCGTCAAAAGCCCCAGGGTCTCCAACCGCTCCACGGCGTCGGAAGGGAGCCGCAACGCCGCAACGGAAAGGTCCGATAAAGCCTTCTCCTCATTCCCCGCGGGCACCAGCGAAAAAGTTGCGGTATGAGCAAGCGCCCAGGCCGCTCCCAGTGTGCCGGCCAACGCGAGCTGGATCTGATAGCCTCGCTCTCGCCAGTAGCCGCGAACAGCCTGGAGAAATGGTTTCTCTCCATGCCACAGATGTGTGCAACCGGAGACTTCGCAGAGCAAGGATTCGGGGTGGGCACCCTCTTCCAGACCGACCATGGGTGAGAAGCGCTGACAGTCGAGCGCCAGTTGACCAAGGGCACTCAGGTCGGCGGCGATATCAGCGGGAAGGAAGACCGCTTTCGGTAATAGCGCCTTGGCCTCGGCCAGCGGCTGACCGATGCCTATGCCCAGACGTTCGGATTTCGGACTGCACGCCGTGATCGTCAGGGCGCTGATTTTGGCCGGCGAACAGCACAAGCTCGCGCCGTCTAAGCTCGGGCCTCGCGTTCCGCAGTCTTTGAATCGGCCAGTTCGGGAACCAGACGCACATGACCCGAGGCATGGTCGATCTCCCACACCTGGGCGCGGCCTCCGAGGCCCCCCCGGCGATACAGCACCTCGATACGCATCCGTCTGGTTTCTCCCTGTCCTCCAGCCTGCGGCGTGACCAACAAACGCAAGTCGGCCCATGTCGGTTCCCGTCGCGCCCAGACCGGCCGAAAAAACAAGCCCACTCCTCCGCCCACTTCCGCCGCCAATTGCCAGCGACGATGAACCCGATCGGAAATTCGTTGGTCGACCCATGCCCATGTGGCCGACACTCCAGGACACCGTAGGCATTGCTCGATGGCCCACCAGGTTTCCTGAAGAGTGACCGGGCGAAGAACGAGAATTCGGCTCGGATCGATTCCCCAGCCAGAGAAAGCCGGGAAGTAGCAGTCCCGATCGCGATCGACGACAGCCCAGACTCCACCACCACAAGTTCGCGCCATGACTTGCAAGGCGGCGGTAAACGCTCCCGTGCCCTGTCTCGCCACCAACCACTCCACAATGCCGCCCGGTCGAATACCAAGCTCAGGCCATGAGCCATGGATGAACGGCCGATTCGACCGTCTGCTCGCCGTTCTGGAAAGAAAACAAGCCGAGATGTCGACGAAGTTTCCGCACCGTCTCTCGAACTTCATGTTTCGATGGACTCGGGTATCGTGACATGGACATCTCCTCACAAGAGTGCCGCGCCGGCGGCGACCACGGCATACTACCCATTTGTACAGATAGGCGTCAATGCCTTTGTCCAACATTTGCTTTGCCCGGACGGAGCCCAAAGAACTGGCGAGCAAAAACAAACCAATTCGTTCTTAGGCGACCGACGGGTGGAAACTTACCCAACGGATCGATCGGTTCCGAGCGATCGCATCGATACCGGGACTGCGGAGCCTGGCCACACCAACCCGACGCGCAAGCGAGGGACGCGGCCGAGGCCAGCGCGTGACACCGCCGGTCCCCTCGCTTGCGCGTCGGGTTGGTATGGCCACAAGCGCGGCTCTGGTAGTTTATTTCCTGCCGGTCGCCTTACACTGGCGACTTCCCACTGAGAGTGATGTTCGCTCGATGTGCGCGAAGAGTTGATTCGAGAGTCTTAACGAGTTTCCTTACGGATACTGTGATCAGTGATTCCTTTAAACTTTCTTCGGACGTACTACACCGCTTCGTGGTACAATCGACCCGGAGAATCGACCATGACACTGACTGGACTGACTCCCGAGCAACGGCGACTCGTCGAAGAGGCGGGCGATCGGCCTGTGCGCATCGAGGACCCTGAGATGCATCAGGCGTACGTGCTCATCCGTGCCGATGTGTACGAGCGGGTCCGCGACGTCCTCGAGGCGAGGCCGGTTCTTGACCTCCAAGTGCCCGAGGGCATCCGAAGGTCGCAGGAGGCGTTCTTCCGCGACCTACCAGAAATGCTCAAGAACCGGAGGTTGAGGGGAAAGTTCGTCGCCTACCACGGCAGTGAGCGGGTGAAAGTGGCCAAATCGGGGACGGACGTCATTCGGGAGTGCCTTCGTCGAGGTCTTCAGTCGGATCAGTACGATATTTTTGTGATCCGGCCACAATCACCCGAGCCGGAGGAGGTTGATTACCCGTCCGCATGGTGGTTCGACGAATGAAGATCCTCGACCGCCTGCCGTTCTCCGAGACGCGATCAGAAGTTTGGACGCCGGATCGGCTCGCGACA
Organism: uncultured Planctomycetota bacterium; assembly: GCA_963720335.1. Classification (GTDB taxonomy): domain Bacteria; phylum Planctomycetota; class Planctomycetia; order Isosphaerales; family Isosphaeraceae; genus CAVRFS01. Next base: position 94,661 of record CAVRFS010000018.1, read on the forward strand.
GTGAAGCCTTATCAGATCATCGTCACGGTCAGTTTGTCAGTGCGAGAGCTAATCGAGCCCGATCCCGAATTGCCTCGATTCCCGGCCATCCTTGACACGGGAAACAACCACAACTTTGCGATCCGCGAGGAGCAACTTCGATCCTGGGCGAGAATCACGCCCTCAGAATCGCGCCATTACATAACCATTGAAGGACGGCGGATACCGCTGATCAACGCTGGGTTGTGGTTGTTTTGCAACGAGCCGGTCAGCATTGCCGTGTCTGGTCGCTCGCCAATCTGCTTGGTCATGGCGCAAGGCATTGCCGTCTTCCCAGAGGATGTACCCAACCCGGCAAGACTGCCGATCCTCGGGCTCCGGGCCCTCGTGGATAACAACCTGATGCTCATCATGGACGGGAAGCGGCGTGAGGTCACGCTCAAGACACCGGGTTGGTTCTGAGCCGGGCATCCTTTGTCACCATCGACCGCTCGATGGCATGGCTCACCCGACCGCGAGGTTGATCGTGACGATCCACGACGAGTCACTGCGGCACCGAGCCGATGAGGATGCGGACGCTCTGACCGAGGCGGAGGCGCGGCTGCCCCGGCTCCAGGACGATCACGCACTCGAGGGTGCGCACGTCGCTCAACTGCGAGGGGTCGTGCAAGACCGTGCGGCGCTGATTGTACCACCCGGCCACGCGCCCGACCCGGCCACGCCAGGTCGACCGTGGGATCGGCCTCGTCGCGGACCAGCGCGGGCTCGCCTTCCTTGACGCGGCTCGCGAACTCCTGCTCGACCGTGGCGCGGATCACCTGCGGGCCGTCGGCGGCGAACAGCACGGCCGGCTGACCCGACTGGCCTCCCAGCACGTCGCCCGGTCCGACGAGGATGCGGAGGACGGTGCCGGGCCGCGGGGCCCTTCACGCGGCATTCCTCCAGGGCGAGTCTCGCCTGTTCGCGCCGGGCCTCGGCCGCCTTCAGCTCGTACTCCGCGCGACGGATCTCGACCTCGACATCCTGGGCCTCCAGCTCGGCCGAGTCGCTCGGCCTCGGCTCGCTCCAGGGCCTCCAGCTCCCGGATCTTCTCCTCGCTGACGGATCTGTCGGAATCGGTGATGACGGCCGACTTGGCCAGCTTCTCCTCGCGGGCCAGTACACGGCGGGCGGCGGCCACGCGGCTGTCCGTGGCATCGCGCATCGCCTGCTGCTGGGCGACCCGCATGCGGTGCAGCTCGGGCTGCTTCCGCGCCTGGCGCAGTTGCAGGTCGGGCCAGCAGCACGGCCGCCTCCGCCTCGGCCAGCCGGCTGCGGGCGATCCCGTCTTCCAGGCGCAGCAGCTCCGCTCCCTGTGTGACCTCTTGGTTCTCGGCGACCAGCACCTCGGCCACCCGACCCGGCTGGAGCGGGTACAGCGAGGCCACTCCGTGCTCAAGGTCCACGGTGCCGAAGCAGACGACACCTTCATGGCGCTGCACCGGCCTGGCGCGGCGCGGTTGGCGGCGGTTCGGTCGGGGCCGCGGCCGTGCGGCTGAACTGGAGGCTGGCGGAGATCAGGGCCGCCCCGACGGCGACCACGATCAGCGGCCAGAGCAGGCCGCGGGCGCGACCCGATTCGTGTCATGAGGGGGACTCCGTCGGGAAGTCGGTGCGGGCTCGTCCGACAATCGCCCATCGACCAGGTGCAGGACGCGATCGGCGTAGGGAACCAGCCGCGGGTCGTGGCCGACCAGGAACAGGACGGCGCCGCGGTCGTGGCCGGCCGAGTGCAGCAGCCGAATGACCTGCTCGCCGTGGCCCCAGTCGAGCGAGCCGGTCGGCTCGTCGGCGAAGCAGAACCGCGGCCGTTTCAGCAGGGCGCGGCCCACGGCCACGCGCTGCTTCTCCCCGCCGGAGAGCTGGTCGGCGCGCACGTGCGGCGCGGCGGCCCAACCCGAGCTGGTCGAGCATCTCGGCAACGCGGCGACGGGCCTCGCGGCGCGAGGCTCCCTCGCCCCAGCGGACGACCATCTCCAACTGCTCGCGGGCCGTCAGCGAGGGGAACAGGTTGAAGCCCTGAAAGACGAAGCCGAAGTGGCCGCAGCCGGAACCGCTCGCGGGCGCGCTCGCTCATCCGCCACAGGTCTTGCCCCAGGACCTTCACCTCGCCTCGATCGGGCCGCAGCAGCCCCGAGAGCACGGCCAGCAGGGTGGACTTGCCGCTGCCGGAGGGACCCATCAGCAGCAGCACTTGCCCTCGGTGCAGTTCCAGGGACACGTCGCGCAGCACGCGGCGCAGCTCGCATCGCCCGTGCCGAAAGAGCGTTCCAGATGGCGGGCGATCAGGGCCGGCTCGGGCTTGCATCGTGGCCGTCCTTCAGCGCAGGAGGGTGATCGGCTCGACCAGGCGCAGCGAGCGCAAGGCGGCCAGGCCGGAAGCCAGGGCCATCCCCAGGGTCAGGCCCGATCCGAGGGCGAACAGCCAGGGGGGCAGCAGCACGCGGGCGTCGGCGTCGTTACCGCCGGCCGCCAGCGCGAAGATCAGCGGCACGGCCAGGGCGATGCCTCCCAGTCCGACCCACAGCGACTGGGCCATCACCATGCCGGCCATGCGCCAGCGCGGGATGCCCGAGGGCGCGGAGCACGGCGTACTCGCGCAGCGACGCCGCCGTGGCCGCGTACAACGTCTGGCTGGTGACCGCCATGCCGACGAGCAGGCTGAGCAAGGCCGTGAAGCCCATCCCGATGCCGGCCTCGGTCCGCGTGGCCCAGTAGAACTGCGTCCGCGCGGAGAACTCCTCGCGGGTGAAGGCCGACAGGTCGGACCGCTCCCTCAGCCGACGGGCGACGGCCGGCGCGTCTGCCGGGTGTGCGGCAGCGGCCCAGCAGATACATCGTGTGCCCGGGGTAATCGCGGAAGAGCGGCTGGAGCTGGTAGGCCGTCCGGAGCGAGCAGAAGACGTAAGGCGGCCCCAGGCTCTTGAGGCCCCGGACCAGCCCGACGACCCGGACGCGCCGCCCGGCCACCTCGGCGACGCCGCCAACTCCCGCCACGCCCAGCCGCTCCAGTTCCGTCTCATCCACCACGACGGCACCCGGCTCGGTCAGCAGCGTGCGCATCCGGGGCGTCAAGTCGCTGACGACGCCCAGGGCTCCCGCCTCCAGCCGCGATCCGATGACGCAGCAGACCTCGGAGCCTCCCTTGCGGCTTGCGCCAGTAGCTGAACCCATAGAGGTAGGGCTCCGTGTCCACGACCTCGGGCATGCTGGCCAGCCGAGAGCGCCACGACTCGGGGATCGGGTAGCCCAGCTCGATACTCAGCACCTCGGGGGACGCCACCCAGACCTCGGCGTCGCTGTGGTCGATGGGCAGCGAGAGCACCGACAGTGCGCCGAGCAGGAGCCCCACCTGCACGGTGATGAGCACGTCGCTGAAGGCGACCGCCACCACCGCCGGCAGGTAACGGCGGGGCTCGCGCCAGATGATCAGTAAAGAATAAGGCATGTCCGACGGCGGCGCCAGGAGGCCTCGGCGTGGCGAGCGATCCCCGTGTCGACGGGCGGAGGTCCCCGAGAGCCCCCGTCTTCAAGAGATCGGATTATACCACGTCGAACGACACACCTGCCCACGGGCTCATCCGATCCCATGAGCGCAAGTGCCGGTTTTGCCGAAGAAGGATAGGGGCCTCCCACAGGGTCGCCCCTCCGCCGCGGATCTCTTCAGCCAATGGATGCGGCATGAGATTTGCGACCAAGCTTTGGCAAAATGCGTAAAGTGAAGGAGTTCGCCGCGCATGGCAACCTGTCAGGGCAACGGTGACGTCCCGGCCCCTTCTTCGGTTGAGACCATTCCAGGCCAGCACGAGCCCATCGCCGTCGTCGGCATCGGCTGTCGCTTCCCCGGCCGGGCGAACGACCCGGAGACGTTCTGGAGGCTGCTGGAAGCCGGCGTGGACGCCGTCACGGAAATCCCCGCCGACCGCTGGAACGTCCGCGCCTTCCACGACCCCGATCCGTCCAGGCCGGGTAAGACCTACAGCCGCTGGGGCGGCTTCGTCGAGGGGATCGACCGTTTCGACCCGCACTTCTTCGGCATCTCGCCGCGGGAAGCGGCCCGCATGGACCCGCAGCAGCGGCTCCTGCTCGAAGTGGCCTGGGAGGGCGCTGGAGGACGCCGGGCTGCGCCTCGATCAGATCTCCGGCAGCCGGACGGCCGTCTTCGTCGGGATCTCCAGCTTCGATTACTCGGTCCTGCAGACGAGCTTCCGCGACCGCGGCGAGATCGACGTGTATTCGAACACCGGCGGATCGCTGAGCATCGCCGCCAACCGGATCTCGTATTGCTTCGACTTCCGCGGGCCGAGCGCGGCCGTCGACACGGCGTGCTCGTCGGCCCTGGTGGCGGTGCACCTGGCCTGCCGGAGCATCTGGCAGGACGGCTGCCCGCTGGCGCTGGCCGGCGGCGTCAACGCGCTGCTGCTGCCCGACTGGTACGTCGGCTTCTGCCGGATGGGCATGCTCTCGCCGGAGGGCCGCTGCCGGGCGTTCGACGCCGGCGCCAGCGGCTTCGTGCGCAGCGAAGGGGCCGGCATGGTCGTGCTCAAGCCCCTGGCGCAAGCGCTCGCCGACGGCGACCGCGTTTATGCGGTCATCCGCGGGACCGCGATGAACCAGGATGGCCGCACTCCCGGGATGACGGTGCCGAGCCAGGAGGCGCAGGAGGCGCTGCTCCGCCAGGCGTGCCGCGACGCCCGCGTCGCGCCGGCGACGATCCAGTACGTCGAGGCCCACGGCACCGGCACGCTCGTGGGCGATCCGATCGAGGCCCGGGCCCTGGGCCGGGTCTTGTCCGATGGCCGGCCCGGCGATCAGCCTTGCCTGATCGGCTCCGTGAAGACGAACATCGGCCACCTCGAGGCCGGAGCCGGCATCGCCGGGCTGATCAAGGTCGCGCTGGCGCTGCACCATCGCCGCATTCCCGGCAACCTGCACTTCGATCGGCCCAACCCGGAAATCGACTTCGACGCGCTGCGCCTTCGGGTGCCGACGCGCTGCGAGCCGTGGCCGGCCGCACGCGGACCGGCCCTGGCGGGGGTCAACGCCTTCGGCTTCGGCGGCACCAATGCGCACGTCATCTTGCAAGAGGCCGCACCGGTGAGATTCGTCGCGACAACGATCTCGCTCGTCCGCTTGTGCCGGAGCAACGGGCAGGTCGTCAAGAAGCCTGAACGGCGTGCCTGGCTCGTGCCCTTGTCGGCCCGCGGTCCCGAGGCGCTGCGCGCGGTGGCCCGGTCGTGGGATGAATTCCTCGCGCAGTGCCCGGACGACGTCTCGCTCGAAGAGATCGCCGGCAACGCCGCGCTCCGCCGCACGCATCACGATCACCGCCTGGCGGTCGTGGCCCACTCGAAGCAGGAGCTGGCGGAGCGCTTGAGGGAATTCGCCGACGGGCGGGCGGCGCGCGGGCGTGGTCGGAGGGGCGAGCATCGGCCGATCGTCGGCCGCGGCTCGCCTTCGTCTGCTCGGGGCAGGGGCCGCAGTGGTGGGCGATGGGCCGCGCAACTGCTGCGCGAGGAGCCGGCCTTCCGCGCCGCGATCGAGCGCTGCGACGCGATCGTGCGCACGGCTCGGCGACTGGTCGCTGCTCGACGAGCTGACCGCCGACGAGTCCCGCTCGCGCATGGACATCACCGCGATCTCGCAGCCCTGCATCTTCGCGCTCCAGGTGGCGCTGGCCGAGCTCTGGGCCTCCTGGGGCGTGCGGCCGGAGGCTTTGGTGGGGCACAGCGTCGGCGAGGTGGCGGCCGCATACCTCGCCGGAGTGTTCAGCCTGGATGACGCGGTCCGCATCATCTACCACCGCGGGCGCTGCATGGAGCTGGCACCCGAGCGCGGCCGGATGCTCGCCGCCGGCATATCGCCCGAGGCAGCACTGGCAGCTCATCGCTGGCGTATGGCGACCGCGTCGCCCTGGCCGCCGTGAACAGCCCGAGCTCGGTCACGCTCTCGGGCGAAGGCGGGCCGCTGGAGGAGGTCGCGGCCCGGCTCGAAGAACGCGGCGCGTTCTGCCGGTTCCTGAGGGTCCGGTATGCCTTCCACAGCGCCCAGATGGACCCGATCCGCGACGAATTGCTCGCGGCGCTGGACGGCATCCGGCCGCGGCCGGCGACCTTGCCCCTGTTCTCCACCGTCACGGGCCGCTCGATCGAGGGGCCGGAGCTCGGCCCGGAATACTGGTGGGACAACGTCCGCCGGACGGTCCGGTTCGCCGACGGCGTGGAGCGCCTGATCGAGCTCGGCTGCGATACCGCGATCGAGTTGAGTGCGCACCCGGTGTTGGCCGCGGCGGTGACCGAGTGCTATCGACATCATGGCAAGGACGCGATCGTGCTGCCGTCGCTGCGCCGCCACGAGGACGAGCGGGCCACGATGCTGCACTCGCTGGGCGCGCTGTACGCGCTCGGCCACCCGATCGACTGGGGCGGACTGATGCCTGAGCCGCGGCGGTTCATCCGCCTGCCGCTCTACCCCTGGCAGCGCGAACGGTTCTGGCACGAGGCCGATGAGTCGCGGGTGTCGCGCCTGACGGCGCCGGCCCACCCGCTGCTCGGGGTCGCGCAAGGCGGGCCGCGGCCCGCCTGGGAGGCGCGGCTCGACCTGCGCCTGGCGCCGTACCTGGCCGACCACCGCGTGCAGCATGCGGCGATCATGCCCGCGGCGGCCTACCTGGAGCTGGCCTTCGCGGCGGGCCGCGAGGCATTCGGTGCCATCGGCTGCGAGCTCCGGGATGTCAAGCTCGCCAATCCCTGTTTCCTCGCGGCCGAAAAGCCCCTACGGCTGCAGACCAGCTTCGACCCGGATCCGGGGACGGTCCACGTCCATACCCGTCCCGTGCAAGGCGACCGCGAATGGACGGTCCACTTCACCGCGGCCCTGCATCCCCGGACGGGCGAGGCCGGACGACGCCGGGTTCTCGCCCGACGCGATCCGTCGACGCTGCCCGCGCGAGTTCTCCCGCGATCAGTGCTACGACTACCTGGCGGAGATCGGCCTGGACTACGGCCCGATGTTCCAGGGCATCGAACGGGTCTGGCAGGGGGACCGGGAATCGCTCGGGCTGGTCCGGCTTCCCGGATGCTCTCGAAGCGGATAGCGACGAGTACGTTTTCCTTCCCGGCTCTGCTCGATGCCTGCCTTCAGGCGGTCATCCCGGCCGACGGCGACTTCGACCAGCGGAACGGCGGCCTGTACCTGCCGCATGAGATCGAGGCGGTCCGACTCTTCCGCCGGCCGGGCCATCGCGTGTGGGTCCACGCCCGCCTGCTGGAGAAGACGCCTCACCGGTCGGTATCGGACGTCGACATCTACGACGAGGACGGCGCGGCTCGCGGTGCGGGTGCGCGGCCTGCGCAGCCATCGCGTCGCGGGAGGCCGGGAGGAGTCGCTCGACGACCTGCTCTATGCCTATCAGTGGCGCCCCCAGCCGCGATCGGAGGCGGATATCGCGCCGGAACCGGGAAGCTGGCTTGATCTTCGCGGACAGCGGCGGCATCGGCGAGCGGCTCGCGCAGCAGCTCCGGGCTCGTGGCGATGCCTGCACCGTGGTCCGCGTCGGCTCGACTTTCGAGGACTGCGAGCAGGGACATTACCGGATCAATCCCGGCCGGCCGGAAGACATGCTGCGGCTCGTCCAGGCCGTCGTCGGGCCTGATCAATTGCCGTGCCGAGGCATCGTCCACCTGTGGAACCTCGACGCACCGCCTCCGGACGGCTTGAGCTCAGCCGCTCTTGCGTGCCGCCGAGGAGGCCGGGCTGCTGAGCGTCGTGTGGCTGGTCCAGGCCTGGGACCGCGTCGCCCCCGACCAGTCCGCGCGGCTCTTCCTGGTGACCCGCGGCGCCCAGTCGGTCGCTGATCGACCCGAGCCGGTGGCGATCGCCCAGGCCCCCGCGGTCGGGCTGGGGCGGGTCATCGCCGGCGAATATCCCCGGCTGCGCTGCAAGCTGGTGGACCTCGACCCGGGGGCCGACGACGGCGGAGTCGGTTCGCTCTTCGAAGAGATCCAGTCCGCGGACGAGGAGGACGAGGTCGCCTTGCGCGGGCCGGAGCGGTACGTCCACCGCTACCTGCCGGCCCCGGGCCTGCCGTCGGAGGGTGCGCGAGGCCGACGAGGCCGGCGTTCCGTACCGCCTGGCGACGCGGCGGCCCGGGACGCTCGATGGCCTGGTCCTCCAAACGCTGCGGCGGCGGCCGCCGGGCCCGGGCGAGGTCGAGATCGAGGTCGTCGCCGCCGGCCTCAACTTCAGCGACGTGATGAAGGCGCTGGGGACTGTATCCCGGCTTGCCCGACGGCCCCGTGCCGCTCGGTGCCGAGTGCAGCGGCCGGATCACGGCGGTCGGCGAGGGCGTCAACGACCTGCATGTCGGCGACGAGGTGCTGGCGGTCGCCGGCTTCGCCTTCGGCAGTCATGTCGTGACGCAGGGCCGAGCTGGTCGCGATCAAGCCGCCCGGGCTCAGCTTCGAGGAGGCCGCGACGCTGCCGATCGCCTTTCTCACCGCGTCCTACGCCCTGGAATACCTGGGCCGGCTCGGCCCGGGGGAGAGCGTCCTGATCCATTCGGCGTCCGGCGGCGTCGGCCTCGCGGCCATCCAGTTGGCCCGCCGCGCCGGGGCCGAGGTCTTCGCCACCGCCGGCACTCCGGAGAAGCGCGAGTACCTGCGGGCACTGGGGATCGACTGCGTCATGGACTCGCGGTCGCTGGATTTCGCCGACGAGGTGCTCGGCGCACCGGCGGCCGCGGTGTGGATGTGATCCTCAACTCGCTGCCCGGCGAGGCCATCCCGCGGGGAATCGCCAGCGCTTGCCGATTACGGCCGCTTCCTGGAGATCGGCAAGCGCGACATCTATCAGAACGCCCGGCTCGGCCTGCAGCCGTTCCACAAGAACCTCTCGTTCTTCGCCATCGACCTCGACCGCGTGATCCGGCGAACGGCCGGCCCTCCTCGGCTCGATGCTGCGGGACATCGTGCGGCGCGTGGGCGACGGCGAGCTCGAGCCGCTCCCCCACCGCGCATGGCCGATCACCGAGGCAGTCGACGCCTTCCGCTTCATGCAGCACGGCAAGCACATCGGCAAGGTCGTGCTGACGTTCGGCGACCAGCCGGTCGCGACGGTCCCCGCCGAGGATGAGCCCGTGACGTTCCGCGCCGATGCCAGCTACCTGATCACGGGCGGGCTGGGCGGCTTCGGGCTGGCGGTCGCCCGCTGGATGGCCGAGCGCGGTGCCGGCACCCTCGTCCTGCTGGGACGCCGAGGCGCCGAGACGCCCGAGGCCCGCGAGGCGGTCGCCGAGCTGGAGCAGCTCGGCGCCCGGGTCGTCGTCCACGCCGCCGATGTGTCGCAGGAAGCCGACGTCGCCGCGGTGCTGGCCGCGATCGACCGCGACTTGCCGCCGCTTCGCGGCGTGCTGCACGCGGCGATGGTCCTGGAAGACGCCCTGCTGTCAACCTGGACCGCGACCGGATCGACCGGGTGCTGGCCCCGAAGGTGTGCCGGGACCTGGAACCTGCATGCGCAGACCGCCGGCCGGCCGCTCGATTTCTTCATCATGTTCTCGTCGTTGTCGAGCGTCTTCGGCCACGCGGGACAGGGCAACTACGCGGCGGCGAATGCCTTCCTCGATGCCATGGCCTGGCATCGCCGCGCCAGCGGCCTGCCGGCGCTGACCGTCAACTGGGGCTACCTCGGCGAGGTCGGCTACCTCGCCCGTCGATCCGAGCTGGGCGAGCGGCTGGAGCGGCAGGGCGTCTTGAGCTTCACCGTGCGAGAGGCGCTGGCCCTGCTCGAGAAGGCCATGCAGCGGCAGCACGTCCAGGTCAGCGTGATGCGCGTGGAGTGGTCGCGCTGGCGCGGCCTCGGCGTGACGGGCCGGGTATCGCCGCGATTCGCCCACCTGTGCGGCCAGGCTGACGCGGGTCACGGCCCGGCCGTGAACGGGGCCTTGCCCGGGCGCGACGCCATCCTGGCGGCCGATCCGGACGGACGCCCGGGATTGGTGGGAGCGCTGCTCCGCGACAAGGTGGCGCGCGTGCTGGGAACGTCCCCGGATCGGCTCGACGGCGACACGCCGCTCTTGCAGCTCGGCATCGATTCGCTCATGGCCGTCGAGCTGCGGAACTGGCTCGAGGGCGAGCTCCAGGTCGACTTGCCGATCGTGGAGCTGATGCGCAGCCCCAGCGTGTCGGGTCTCGCCGAGCTGCTCGCGGACCGGCTCGAGACGGGAGGCAAGGCCCTCGTCGGCCGACGCCGGCCGCGAACGGCACGGCGAACGGGCCGGCCACACGGTCACAACGGCCACGTCCGGCTGCCCGTGGAGGCGCGCGCCGACCGAGTTACTCGCCGGCATCGATGACCTCTCCGGCGACCAGGTCGATGCCCTCCTGGCCGCGCTTCTGGACGAGAAAGGCCATGGTCATGGTCGGTAAGCGTCATGACGATCGCACCGCAATCGCTGGCGGGCCTGTCGCTCGCCGAGAAGCGCAGGCTGCTGGCGCGACTGCTCCAGGAGAAGTCCGAGCAATCCGCCGCGGTCTTCCCGCTCTCGCACGGCCAGCGCGGGCTGTGGTTCCTCCACCAGATGGACCCGCGGAGCTCGGCGTACAACGTCTGCTATCCGTCGCGGATCCGGTCGCCGCTCGACCTGGCGGCGTTCCGCCGGGCCGTGCAGAAGCTGGTCGATCGCCACCCCAGCCTGCGGACGACGTTCGAGGAGCGCGACGGCGTTCTGCGCCAGCGCGTCCACGAGAAGCCTCCCCTGCCGCTCGAAGTGATCGATGCGTCGTCGTGGAGCGAGGAGGCACTGCGCCAGCGGCTGGAGGAGGAGGCCCACCGCCCGTTTGACCTGGAGCGAGGGCCGCTCGTGCGCATGCACCTCTTCCGGCGCGCGCCCGACGATCACATCTTCCTGCTGGGTGTCCACCACATCATCGGCGATTTCTGGTCGCTGGTTCTGGTGATCGAGGAGATGCAGGCGCTCTACCCGGCCGAGTGCGACGGGCCGGCCCGTGGCGCTGCCGGCTCCGGCCAAGCAGTACCGCGACTTCGTCCGCTGGCAGGCCGAGCTGCTGGCCGGCCCCGAGGGCGAGCGGCTCTGGGAGTACTGGGAGCGGCAGCTCGCCGGCGCGCCGACGGTGCTCGACCTACCGACCGACCGGCCGCGGCCGCCCGTCTTCTCGCGGCGCGGCGGGACCGTTCCCTGGCGGCTCGAGCCGGACCTGGTGCGCCGGCTCAAGGCGCTGGCGGCGAGCGAGGGGACCACGCTCTACGCGGTGCTGCTGGCCGCGTTCCAGGTGCAGCTCGGCCGCTACACCGGCCAGGAGGATTTCCTGGTCGGCTGCCCGTTCGCCGGCCGGAGCCGGCCGGGATTCGAGGACGTGATCGGCTACTTCATCAACATGCTGCCCCTCCGCGCCGACCTGTCGGGCGACCCGCCCTTCCCCGCCCTGCTCCGCCGCGTCGGCGCCACCGTGCTCGACGCCCTGCAACACCAGGATTATCCGTTCCCCCTCCTGGTCGAGCGGCTGAACGTCGAGCGCGATCCCAGCCGCGCGCCGCTGGTGCAGGTCTCCTTCACGCTGGAGAAGGCGCACCGCTCGCAGCAGCTCGGGGCGTGGCGCTTTTTCCTGCCGCCGTCCGGGGCCAAGCTCACCGTCGGGGGCCTGCAGATCGAGCAGTATTACGTCGAGCAGCACTCCAGCCAGTCCGATCTGGAGATGGCGTTCGAGGAGGGGGACGGCACCGTCGAGGGGATGCTGCGCTACAACAAGGACCTGTTCGAGACCGAGACGGTGCGCCGGATGGTCGGCCATTTCCTCACGATCCTCGACGGCATCGCCGACAACCCGGACCGCCGGCTGTCCGAGCTCCCCTGGCTGACCGAGGCCGAGCGCCGGCTGGTGCTCCACGACTGGAACGCCACCGAGGCCGACTTCCCGCAGGGGCTGTGCCTGCACCACCTGTTCGAGCGGCAGGCCGCCCGGACTCCCGACGCGATCGCGCTCTGCGGCGACGCGCGCCGGCTGACCTACGCCGAGCTGGAGATCTGGTCGAACCGACTGGCACACCGCCTGCGCCGGATGGGTGCGGGCCCGGGACGCCGGTCGCACTGTGCTTCCAGCGCTCGCCCGAGATGATCGCGGCGATCCTCGGCACGCTCAAGGCCGGCTCGGCCTACGTCCCGCTCGATCCCAACGCCCCCGCCGAGCGGCTGCGGATGATCCTGGCCGACACGCGGCCTCGCGTGCTCGTCACCCAGCGATCGCTACGGGATCGCCTGCCCGACCTGGAGCGCCGCGGTGCTCTGCATCGACGACCCGGTCGACGATCCCGACGGCGACGACGCCGTCACGGCCGCCGGAGAGCGGTGTGCGGAGCGACGACCTGGCCTACATCATGTACACCTCGGGATCCACCGGGCCGGCCCAAGGGGGTGATGGTCGAGCACCGGGCCATCTGCAACACGATCCTGTGGCGCGACAAGGACCTGACGGTCCACGCCGGCGACGTCGTCCTGAACAACTTGCATTACACGTTCGACCCGTCGCTGGGCCTGATCTTCCCCACGCTGGCGTCGGGGGCGCGGATGGTCCTGGCCGAGCCGGGCGAGGAGTACGACCCGCACCGGCTGCTCGAGCGCGTGGTGATGGAAGGGGTGACGATCCTGGAAGTCCCGCCCGCCCTGCTGCGGGTGATGCTCGACGATCCGCTGCTGACGGCCTGCCGGACGTTGCGCTGGGTCTGCTGCGGCGGCGAGGCGATGCCGCCGGACCTGCCGGCTCGCCTCTTCGCGTTGCTCGACGTGGAGCTGTACAACCTCTACGGCCCGACCGAGGCGGCCGTGGACGCCACCTGGTGGGCCTGCCGTCGCGGAGGCCCCCGGCCGTCGGTCCCGATCGGCCGGCCCATCGCCAACGCGCAGGCGTACATCCTCGACGCGAATCGCCAGCCGGTCGCCCCGGGCGTGCCGGGCGAGCTGTACATCGGCGGCGCGGGGCTGGCGCGCGGCTACCTTGAACGCCCCCGAGCTGACGGCCGAGCGCTTCCTCCCCGACCCGTTCAGCGACGTCCCCGGCGCGCGGCTCTACCGGACGGGCGACCGCTGCCGATGGCTGGCCGACGGTGCGATCGAGTTCCTGGGACGGCTGGACCACCAGGTGAAGATTCGCGGCTACCGCATCGAGCTGGGCGAGGTGGAATCCGCGCTGCTGAGCCATCCTTCGCGTGCGCGACGCGGCCGTCGCCGTCCACGCGGGCACCGCGCGGCGCGTCCCGGCTGGTCGCTTATGTCGTCGGGGACGCCGACGGCGAGCCGCTCACCGCCGAGTCGCTGCGACGCCATCTGAAGGATCGCCTGCCCGAGTACATGGTGCCGGCCGCATTCGTCACGCTGGCGGCCTTGCCCCGCACCACCGGCGGCAAGGTGGACCGCCGAGCCCTGCCCGCGCCGCCCACCGAGCGGCCCGCGACAGCCCGGCCCTACATCGCCCCGAGCACGCCCTGGAGGAATTCCTGGCGGGCCTCTGGCGCGACGTGCTGCGAGTGGAGCAGGTCGGCGTCGATCGACAACTTTTTCGAGCTGGGCGGCAACTCGATCCAGGGGGCCGTGCTGATCAACCGGCTCCAGGAGAAGATCGGCCACCACGTCTCGGTCGATCGCGCTCTTCGACTCGCCGACCATCGCCGGCCTGGCACACTACCTCGGCGAGGCGTGCCCGGACGTCGTCCGCCGCGTCTTCGGTCCGGAGTCGCTCTCGGCGGAACAGGCCTCGCGAGCGGATTCGCGATCGAGCGGAGCCGGCGCGCGCCATCGGCCAAAGCCGAGGGAACTGCTCGTCGCGACTGCAGCCGGAGGGGTCGGGAACGCCCTGGTTCATGGTCCATCCGCCGGGCGGGATCGTGGTGTGCTACCAGGCGCTCGCACAGCGGCTGGGCCGGGATCGGCCTTTCTACGGCATCCGATCGCGCGGCCTGCACGGCGAGCCGGACCTCCCCGGCCGGCTGGAGGAGATGGCCGAGGAATACGTGGCCGCCATCCGAGAGGTCCAGCCGCGCGGACCTTACCTCCTCGGGGGTTGGTCCGCCGGGGGACTGGTCGCCCTGGAGATGGCCCAGCAGCTTCTGGCGCAAGGCGAGTCGATCCAGATGCTCGCCCTGCTCGACACGATCCCCGAGACGGCCGATGATCCGAACTGGGCCGACAAGCCGGGCGATGGAATATGGCCTGGACCTCTCGCTGGAGGAGCTGTCGCGGCTCGGGCCAGATCAGCAGCTCCCCTACCTCTGGCAGCACGCCTTGAAGCTGGGACTGATCGAATCCAGCGTCCCCATGCAGTTCGCCCATCAGGTCCTCGACGACCTCAAGCGGATCTTCCACCATCACATGGTGCTGACCGACCATTATGTCGTCCGTCCCTACCCCGGCCGGATCACCCTGATCCGGCCGTCCGATGCGCCGTTCGCGGTCCCGACGCCGCACGACCGGGGCTGGGGAAGACTGGCGGCCGAGCGTCGAAGTCCATTTCGTCCCCGGCCAGCACCATAGCATGGTCAAGGAACCACACGTCCAGGAACTCGCGCGCGTGCTCCAAGCGTGCCTGCTGCGTTGAAAAGGGACTGGGCCAGCACTTGATCGAAGCCGCCGATCATCGGTGACTTGACTGGACCGTTTCTGCCTGCTGAAATCTCATTTCGAGGTGACCAGAAATCAGATTGAAGCGTCTGCATTCTCGGTCTTGTGGGAAAATATTGGCGAAAGTCGGTGGACAGTCGAGTCTCGATTAGCCAGAATGGGCGACCGCGAAATGACATGCGCGAAATCCGCCTCAAACTGAGATATATTGCCATGATATTTATTATCAGTCTGAAGATACACCATGAGTTTTAGTCTTTTCGCGGCCATGCACTCGGTCGTCTCGATGCCAATGGTCGTGACACTCGTTGTACTCGCGGGGCTGCTTTACGGACTGATCCTGGACAAGCCTGCCGACATCCTGTTCCTGATCGCCCTGGTGGTTCTGACGTTCTTGGGCGTGCTCACCTTCGATCAAGCTTTCAGCGGTTTCTCGAACTCGGCGATGCTCACCGTGGCGGCTCTCTTCGTGGTGGCGGCCGGGTTACGAGAGACTGGTGTGATGGAGTACGTCGGCGATCGGTTCTTGGGTCGAGTCGAAACGGAGGGGAAGGCGCTCTTCTTGATGGCCGCGGTGCTCGTCCCGTCGGCGATGGTGCTGAACAATACGCCAAAGGTGGCAATGCTGGTGCCGGTATTGATCACTTGGTGCCGCAAGAAGCGAATCTCCCCCTCCCGGCTTTTGATGCCGCTCTCGTTCCTCTCGATCTTGGGTGGGACTTGTTCGCTCATCGGCACGAGCACGAACCTCGTGGTGCAGGGCCTGCTCATCAAGAATGACCTTCGGCCGATGAGCATGTTTGAGGTCGGACGGGTTGGATTGCCGTGCGCGCTCATTGGCGTCTTCTATCTTCTGACCATCGGCCGCAAGCTCCTGCCGGACCGCAAGGACCTCATCGAGCAGCTCGAGGCATCTCGCCGTGAATACCTGATTGAAATGATGGTGCAGCCAGGATGTCGTTTGGTGGGCAAAACGGTGGCCTCGGCTGGCCTACGAAACCTCCCGGGCCTGTTCCTGATCGATATTGATCGTGAAGGTCTTTCGCGCGGCCCGATCAGCCCCGACGAGCGGATCGAGGCCAACGACCGCCTGGTCTTCACCGGCATCGTCGGAACGATCGTCGACCTCGAGAAGATCCCCGGATTGGTCCCAGCGGCGGACGCCCGCTATGAGGTGACTCCCGATCCGCAGCGAGGCCGGCAACTCTGCGAGGCGGTCATCAGCCCCAGCTCGCCGCTTCTGGGCGAATCGGTGCGCGAGATCGACTTCCGGGCGATCTACGACGCGGCGGTCGTCGCCGTCCATCGGAATGGCTCGCGGCTCCCCAATAAGATCGGCGACATCGTGCTCCACGCGGGAGATACGCTCCTCCTCCAGGTAGGGGCCGACTTCAGCAGGGTCTATCGCAATAACCCGGATTTCTACTTGGTGAGTGACGTCGAGGATTCCCGCCCCGTCCGTCATGGCCGAGCCAGAATTGCCGCCATCATCTTTGCCATCATGATCACGGGCTTCGTGAGCGGCAAGATCGACATTGCCCTTGGCGGCGTTCCTGGCCGCCGGGGCCATGATCGCCACAGGCTGCATCTCGCCCGGCGACGCCAGAAAATCGGTCGATTGGCCGGTCTTGATCGCGATCGCGGCCTCGTTCGGGGTCGGCAGGGCACTGGAGACCTCGGGGGTCGCCGCCCTATTCTCGCGCTGGATCGTCGAATTGACACGGCCGATGGGACCGACCGCCACGCTGGCCGCTATCTACTTCGGGACGATGGTCTTGAACGAGCTGATCAGCAACAACGCCGCGGCGGCGCTCGCATTCCCATTCTGCCTCGAGTCGGCGAGACTGCTGGGCGTGAACGAGCGGCCGTTCATCATGGCCATCACGCTCGCCGCTTCGTACGCATTCGCATCACCAATCGGCTACCAGACCCATATGATGGTCTTCGGCCCCGGTGGTTACCGATTCACGGATTTCGTCAAAGTCGGCCTTCCCCTCAACCTCCTGATGTGGACCGCCGCCGTTATCCTCATCCCGCTGATCTGGCCATTCGGCGCGATGAAGTGAGCGCCCGGCGCCCCACGTCGAAATTGACCAGGATGGTCCGCGACACACTGGCGATCAATCCCGTGGCGCCGACCTTGTTGCCCACGAGCTTCGTCACTTTCGGTTGCGCGATGCTCAGTTGCGTTTGGGTCCCTCCGTTTTCCGGAACTCGGCGAGCAGTGCCTGGAAGGTCGGATCCTTGCGGATCGGTTCGATATCGGGGTCGGTTTCGAGGCTTACGATATCGGCCCACCCACGGGCCTTCCCCTTGCGAAGGCAATCGAGGGCGGCGTCGGTGTACCGTCGGACCAGGGCGGCGTCGCCAACCTTCACGGCGGCGAGGGCGTAGCCGCAAGCGGACTGAAAGTAGAGGTGGGCATCCTTGGGTGGCGTCGCGACCAGTGCCTCTGCGATCTTGGCGGCGGCGGCATGCTGGCCGCAACGGGCCAAAGCGAGCATCAGGTTCACTTCCATGCCCTTGACGGCCGGGTCCTTCGCGAGAGTCTTGCGAATCTCCAGGCAGCGCTGATAGTTCGAGTCGGCCGACAGGACATCGCCGAGACGAAGCTGGCTGGTCGCAAGGAAGTAAAGCGTCTCGGCGACCCGGCCCTGGGTATCGAGGTCCGCGGGGTCGGCCTTGGCTCGCTTTTCGTACAGTTCGAGTGCCTTGCGATGGAGGTCGCTGGCGGCCGCCGGGTTGCCGTCCTGGGTGAGCCGCATTTTCCCAAGATTGTTGTCAGTACGAGCGAGGTCATCGATGTCCGGCCAGGAGTCGCGGTGTTCTTCAAAGAGTAGTTCTCGCAGTTCTTTGCAGAGGTTGTAGTCACGCCGCGCTTCGGCTGCGTCGCCCATCCGCAGCTTTAGCTCGCCGAGCTTCTCGTACAGACCCGCACGCTCGCGGCGGCTCTCCCAGTCGGCCGCCTGGGCCGAAGAGAACGAGTCGCGGACCGCCGTCTCATCGTCGTACAGAGCGCGTGCCTGTTCGAGATGACCGAGGAGTAATTCGGACGCTGCGAGCTGGCCGAGCGAGTTGGCCAGATCTCTCTTGTAGGTGTCGTTTGCGGGCTGTTTGGCCAGGCACTCTCGGTCGATCGCGATCGCCCTGCGGAAGAATCTCTGGGCCGCTTCGGTGTCGCCGAGCTTCATGAGGGCGATGAACCCGAGCTGGCGCTGGGTCCGACCCAGCCGGATCTGCGCTGCGAGGTCGCCGGGGACCGCGGTCGCGAGAAGCTCGATGATCGCGTCCATCTGGCGGAACTGCTCCATCGCTTCCTTGAACCGGCTTTGGGCCAGGTAAAACTCACCCAGGCGCTGGC
Organism: uncultured Planctomycetota bacterium; assembly: GCA_963720335.1. Taxonomy (GTDB): domain Bacteria; phylum Planctomycetota; class Planctomycetia; order Isosphaerales; family Isosphaeraceae; genus CAVRFS01. Next base: position 112,669 of record CAVRFS010000018.1, read on the forward strand.
GGGCCCTGGCCAGCAATCGCCAGTTACGTTCCTCGGCCGTGGGGTCCCAGCCGAGGTCGTTGCGCAGGTTGGTCATGGTCTGTGCGGCTACGTCGAGATTCTTCACCGCCCGGTCGAGCACCTTCTCGCGCACGCCCTGGAGTGCCGCCACGTGCCTTAGGTTGGCCTCAAGCAGCCCGATCATCTCGAGCTCGGCTTCAACCAGTCCGCGATTCTGGTCAGTGGCAGCGCGAGCTAACGCCTCGGCGAGCACCCGCTTGCGGTCGGCCTCGTTCCGTCGTTCCTCGGCTTCGGTCCGGGCCTTACCCAGCGCGGAGTTGGACTCGTGGAGCGCCGTGTTCCGGCCGTTGACCATCACCGCGGCCGTCGTCGAGACGGCTGCGACGAGCGCTAGCAGCAGTCCAACAGCGGCGCCGAGAGCGGCGACCTTGCGATTGCGAAGACACCAACGCCAAAGCCGCTCGGGGCCGGAGATCGGCCTGCGCCACGATCGGCTCTCCCGCCTGGTATCGACGCAGATCCTCGGCCATCGCGAGGACATCCGCGTAGCGGCGCCCGGGCTCCTTCTCGAGGCACTTCAGACAGATTGTCTCCACGTCGGGGTGGATCTTCGGCTGGAGCAGCGAGGGAGGGACAGGCTCTTTGTTTCGGACCATGTCCAGCGTGTCGAGGGTCGATGCTCCCTGGAAGGGAGGCCGACCGGTGAGCAACTCGTAAAGGATCGCCCCGAGCGAGTATTGGTCGGCAGCCGGCCCAACGTTGTACACCTCGCCTCGCGCTTGTTCGGGGGCCATGTAGCTCGGCGTGCCCAGGATCGCGTTGGCACTTGTCTGGCCCGAATCGTCCTCCAACCGCTTTACGAGTCCGAAGTCGGAGATCTTGAGCGTGCCGTCGGCGGCCAGCAGGACATTGGACGGTTTGAGGTCACGATGGATGATTTTTTGCTGATGCGCGACGCCCACCGCGCGACAAAGGACTTCAACAATACGCGGCGGACTCGACGCCGGGCTGCGGCTTGCCCGCGATCTTCTTCGCGAGAGTGCCGCCGCTCATGTACTCGAGTGAAAAGTAGGGTAGACCGTCGTGCTCCGCGATCTCGAAAATCTTGACTATGTTCACGTGATCGATGCCGGCCACCGCCCGCGCCTCGGCCTCGAACCGGTCGAGAACATGAGTCCGTGCTCCGGCCCCACCCCGTATCATCTTCAAGGCCTCGAACCGGTCGAGCCGGACATTCCGCGCTTTGAAGACGATGCCCATCCCGCCCTCACCGAGCACTTCCTGGATCTCGTAACCGTCGATAAAGGGGGTTCGTTCCGACCGGATGTGAGCCAACGGCATCACGGTGCGGTCGAGATCCACTAGTCGCGAATTGAGTTGGAACGAAAGGGTCGCGCCCCGATCATTGGTGCTCGCCGGCGCGTCGGCGGTTGCGTCGGCGGAGTCGACTGGCGCAGTGTCCGGCTCGGGCCGCGAGTCGGCGACCGGCTCGGTGTCTTCCCTTGTCTCGTGAGGCCTGAAATCCGCGGTGACATCACCTGTGTCGACACTCGTCGCGGGGCCGGACGGGTACTCACCGGTCTTCGCGTCCGACTGCTCAGCGGACGCTGGGTCGGTATCCCGGCGATCCCGATCCTCCAGGTCGGTCGACCGCACGCCTGTCGGATCGGATCGGTAATCATGAACGTCCTGGGTTTCCTTCATCGGTGTCGTCCTCCATCGGTGTGGCCGTCCCACACGGCTCGGAGCAAGTCATACTTTAGCATCCAGGCTAGGGAGGCGCGGCCGATTCCGTGCTCGACGCCGGCGTCGGACCAGAATTCGTCGAGATCCTGCACAGAGCAAGGCGTCTGGGCGATGGCCGCATGGAGCATTTCCGGGTCCGGAGCACGCCGGCCGGACGCATGGTGGGTGAGCGGCATGGCGAGGAGAACAGCGACGGCGTCGCCCGCGCCCGGCCCGGGCACGACACGGTCGTGGCCCTTGAGGCGGATTGTCGGGTAACTGCCGAAAGTTCGCTCGGGGGCCGGGTACGCCGCGGGGCCGGCGCCAACCGTGCACGCCGACGAACGGCCGCCGTCGTCTGTTCCAGCCAGGGTCCGGGCGGATCGCTCCGCCTCCTGGTCGCGCCCACAGATGTTCGTATGCCTGGATAATCCGCGGCCAGGCGAATTGCTGGGCCGCCCGGCAACGCCCGGCATCGCCCATCCTGCGACGCAAGTCGTTGTCATCGACGAGGCGGGTGAGAGCGGCAGCCATCGCGGGCACGTCGACCGCGATCGCCTGGCTGCATTCGGCCAGAAAGTGGTCGTATGTTAAATCGCCGATTAGGAGGCGAGCGGTCGCGCCGACGGTCGCGTCGTCTACCATCACGGTTGATATGAGAAAGCCGGTCTCGCCGTCGACGACGAGGTCGCGATAGCCGTTCCAGTCGGACGCGACAACGGGCAGTCCGCTGGCCATCGCCTCGACGACGGCGAGTCCGAAGGTTTCCTGGATGTTGTCCGACGGCGACACGAAGATATCCGCCGCATGCCAGACGGACCGGCGCGTCTCGGGATCGCGGCCATCGACAATCGAGGTCCGCACTTTGGCGGCGAACGTGCGTGCTCCGTCAAGAAAGGCAGCATGGACCGCGGGGTGCGCCGTCCAGCCAGCGAGTATCAGGCGAACATTCTGGCCCGAGGCGACCGCGGCTTGGGATGCACCCCAGAACATCGGGAAAGGGTGCGCCTTGGCATGGTGTGACAGCCGGCCAACAAAGAGGATGGCGACTTCACTCTCGGACACACCGATCGACTGCCTGGCCGCGGCCCGCTCGGCCGGGCTGGCGGGATGAAATCGATCGAGATCCACACCGAGCGGGATTGTCTCCAGGCGCACCGGGAAGTGGTCAGCCGAGCGCCGTGCGGGCCATGAGCCTCCCAGTCGGCCGCGAAGATGATCAGTGTACGCCCCGGTGATCTCGCGGACCATACTGGCGACGGCTCGCGACGTGCAGATCAAAGCGTCGTACGACTCGAACGGCGCCGTGACCAAACCGTGGAGCAAGCCGACGGCTTCGGGCGTGGAGAGCGTGTGTGTCACTCCGGAAAGGGCGAATGCGTGTGGTCCCGCCTGTTGGCGTGCCCAGGCAAACTTTGGGTCGGGCGGCTGGGGTGAATGTACGATGGTCGCGGGAGGGTCCGGGAAGAATGACTGATGGAACTTGCCGCGCTCGAGCACTCGGAGGGTCCGAGCTCCTCCGCGAGTGACCGGATGATCTCGCCAGAGTTCGGCAAGCGCCGCCGCGCCGCCTGGGCCAACCAAGGCTGCCAGCTCCGCGAACCGACCGTGGCTGAGGTAGGCCTCCAAGAACGCCTCGCCCGCCACCTGGCGGCCCATCGGTCCGGGCGCGCCACCACCTCCTTCGACGTAGGCATTATCGTCGTAGATCAGGCGCAACCTTTGGCTCCGCACTTACTGCCATCTGACCTATCGCCCCTCGGGCTCGGGATTGGAGTGCTCGCGCTTGCGTATTCCACACGGTAGCCGGTTCTTGCTCAACTCCAGGAACGGCCGCTTCATGGTCACGCGACCCGAGCGTGGGTTCCCGGCCGCGAGCTGGCCGGCGCCAAGTCCGCAGAACCCACCAACCAGAAGCAGATCCTCCAGCCTCGCCTCCGATCGGGTGGACTGGCCCGGCCTTTCCCGCCGCGCGATTGGTCCTGCCGGGACACCTGCGAGGTCGGGACCGATGGAACACGCGAGTCGATGCTCCGGCCGATCACCCATCATTCCTGGAGTGGAACCTTCCGAAACGGTGATGGTGCGGCCCAGCTCCTTTCCTCGCGAGTCGACCAGATCGGCGACCAGGTCGTCAAGGACCCAATCCGGAGCAAGCACGATTTGGCGATTCAGCCTGACGACCAAGCGTCTGAAACTCGCACCGTCGGAGAGAGCCTCGTCGGCCGTCGAGCTCAGGATCGGCTGGGGTGAGGCCGCCTTTGGTGAACGGCCCGCGCTTGACAGACTCGTCTTCGTCATCTGGGCTGACGGCGATTGCAAGGGACCGACCGTCGGTCCCGCGTAGGTCCTAGCATGCCCTTGATAGGCGGCCAGGTCGGACACCAGGAGGTTGGCGACCGGTGTTCCCAGGCCCGTGACCAGGTTGTAACCGGACCCAGCGTCATATCCGTTGGAGCCGCTATCGATCTGGTTGTAATCGGACTCGGGCCCACTGTGAATGGCCTGCTGAGTCTCGGTTGGACTGGCGCTGTTGAGAAGTTGCGCCGTCTTGCCCCCGTGCGCCTGGTTGACCGGAGCCAGCAGGCCCGCCCAGGCCGGCGCCGACAAGTTCGTGCCACCTGTGATCTCGAACGGGCTGTCGGCGGCGGAGCCGACGATGGCGATGGTCTGGCCCGTGCCGTCCATCGTCAGGTTGCTGATGCCATAAGCGGGCGGGATCTGGGCCGGCGTCAAAGCGACTTTACCGGCGGGCGAATCCAGCGTTGCCGTGTCTTCGATGCTGTTGCCGCTGGCGCTCAGGGTATCGACAATCGCGGACGCGTTGAGCTGCGCATTGCCGCTCTCGGCGAGTTGTGCGGCCGGAGCGTAGACGATTCCGCTCATTCCCGAAGCGTTGCCGCTTAAGGTGACTGTCTTGGTATTGTCGCGAGACTGGAAGATCACGATCCCGGCATAGGTTCCGGTCGTCGGTGCGCTCAAGTTGAACGAGCCGTTGCCGGAGATCGTAATGCTCCCATAACTGCCACCGGTACCCGGATAGTTGCTTCCCGCGTTAAAAATCGTTACACCAGATCCTTTGACATTCCCGTTGCCCGAGACTCCGAAGCCCCCTCCTTCGATGATGTACAGGCCGCTATTCATGGTGAGCGAGCCGTTTCCCGAAACGCTGATCTGGCTGTAGATTCCGGGCTTGATCGTCGCGGCTGAGTTCCCGCTGACGCTTTCGGACCCATAATTTGTGACGCCGGACGTGCTCGGCGATGCCAGCGACGCGAGGGGGTCGGAAACCACCGCTGCTCCCGTGATCGGTTTGGGGCTAAAGGTCGCATTGCCGCTCTTCTGGACGCCACCGTGGACGTCGATGACCGATGCCGTTACGCTGGCGTTCCCACTGGCGGAAATGGCGCTTGATGAGCTGGAGTCGACGTAGACTCCGCCGCCCAATTTGATGCTCGCGTTCCCCGCGAGAGTGAGCGCCCCGGCGGCGGTCGCGTCCAGGACGATGATCGACTGGTTGATCGTGATCGTGCTCGCCGTGGTGCTACTCGCGAGGAAATTGTTGCTTCCGGAATACGAAACTTTGATCGAGTGGCGCCTGCGGTCAGGGCTGCAGTGCTCAAGGTGGCAACGCCTCCGGCGAGCGTGACCGTGCCCAGGTCATCGTTGGTCGTTGTATCGAAGAAATCGACGCTTCCAGCAGGCGTGCCGGACCCTGGTGAGTTCGCGGTGACGGTCGCGGTGATCGTAACCGTCTGGCCGAGAGGGACGCTCGTGGACGAGACAGTGGCGGAGGTCGTGCTCGCGTCGGCGCTGATCGTCAGCGTGCCAGCCACATAGCTAATCGCATAGTTCGGGTCGACGGCACCACTGGCCGTGATCGGGTAGCCTCCAGCAGGACTGGAGGTCGTCGCTGTCGTGGTGACGGTCGGCTGGGTCGTCAAGCTCGACGAGGTGTCGCCGTTGACAAACCCGGCGTAGCTGACTGTAAGCGTCGGGTTAGTCTGCCCATAAACCTTGTTCTGGCTATTGGCGGTGATGGTCAAGATCGCCGGGTTCACCGTCAGCGTGCCGTTGACGTAGGTGATCGTGTAGTTACTCAGACCCGTGCCCGTGGCGGCGCTCGGAACGATGGGGTAGGCGCCGACCGTCGCCGACTCGGCGGCCCCGGCGCTGGTCTCGGTCACGCCCGTGATGGAGTCGCCGTTCGCGGTCACTAGCCCGGTCTCGGTGAACGCGGTGCTGCTGAAGGTCGCCGACTGTCCGTAGGTTTTGCTCGCGCTGTTCGCCGTGATGCTGAGCGGCGCGGGGGTGATTGTCTGGCTGACGGCATTCGACGTACTGCCCTGGTCGTCAGAGTCGCCATCATAAATTGCCGTGATCGCATACGGACTGCCGCTCACAGTCAGCGTCGACGTGCTAAAGGTGGCCTCGTCCTGGCCGTTGACCACGCTCAGCGTGCCGGTGCCAATCTGATCCGCGCCTGCGTCGAACGCCACGGTCCCCGTCGGTGTACCGGAGCTGGTGACCGTCGCCGTGAAGGTCACCACCTGGCCGTAGACTGCCGTGGCCGAGCTCGTAGTCAGCACCGTCGACGTGGTGTCCGTGATTACCAGCACCGGAAGGCTGGTGGTCATTGAACCGCCATCATACTCGGAGACCGTCTCGGAGACCGTGTAGTCCCCCGTCGCCGTGTAAGTGTGTGCCAGCGACATGGGCCCGGAGCCCGTGGGCGAGAAGGTCGATGTGTCTCCATCGCCCCACTGGACGGTCACTGACCAGGGGCCGACCCCCTTGACGGTGAGAGTGCCGAGGTTGATGGTCGTGTCGATTCCTGTATAGGCGTTCTGGGGATTCGTGGGGGCGGTGATGTCCGGCTGGACGGCGTTGGAAGCCACCTCCACCACGGCCGAGCCCGACCCACCGTTCGTGTCCGACACCGTGTATGTAACGGTATAAAGGCCAGCGTTCCCCGGGCTGAACGTGAAGCAGGAGCCGGTCCCATCGGCGATCTGTTGGCCGCTTGATGCGACTACATGCCAGTCGTAAGTGTGCGTGTCGGCATCGTCGGGGTCGATGAACGAGCCAGTCAATGTGACGGTGTCTCCCTCGTTGACCGTCTGGTTGGCACCCGCGGAAACGTCGAGGTACGGGGCATTGGCCAACATGTCCAGACGTGCCCGACCCGCGAATGATGGTGTCAAGCGGCAACTGGGCCGTGATCGTGTCGTCGCCCGCACCGGAGATGAGCGTGTCGTCGCCCGAGCCCGCATACATCGTATCGCCGGCGGGCGGGTCCCCATTGGTGGCGAACGTGTACATGAACAGCTCATACGCGCCGGTTTGCCCGGCGGGCTCGGAGTTGGACGTCACCTCCACGTAATAGGTGCCGGTCGTCGGCAACGTCAGGTCGATGATTGTCGAGTCTGTATCCTGGAACGAGTCGTTGTTGAAGGCGACGACGTCGCCATTGGCGTCGTAGACCGTCAACGTCGTGTCGAAGGCCCCTCGGGGACGGTTCAGTACGGCCGACAACACCTGGAGGTTGATCAGCGTGCCGGCCTGGGCCGTGAACGAGTAGTAATCGGTTAGCGAGGTGCCGTCATCCTCTCCGAGGTACCCCACGACGTCGGCGGCCGTGACGTCAAAGCTCTGATCGGCGTTGACCCCCTCGAGGTCGGTGTCGGGCACGACGAGCGGCTCGAGCGCGACCGGCTGAGCATCCGCAATGGAATAGTGCGGCGTGGTCTGCTCGATGATTGGAGTGCCATCCTCGCCGTAGGCCAGTACGATCGCCTCACGCTCGCCGAAGAACGGGTCGTCGATCGCCTGGAAGAGGGTCTCGTCCACCGAGGCGCCAGACGCCATGATGTGGTCGATTGTCTCGCTGGCGTCGGTCGGGCCTGTGTAATCGGGATGAAAGAGGCTGGGGTCGACCTTTGAGTAAATCCCCGAGCCAATCGGCCCGAAGGAGTCGCCGTGCTCCAGGCCCGAGAGGTGCCCCAGCTCGTGTGCCGCGATGGTGACCGACAAGGCGACGAAGTCGGCGCTGGTCGCCGGGGGCTCGCCGGCTTGCCCCAACAGGTTGGCGACGTTGACCGAGGCCACGTCCGGCGGCGTGACCTGAAGACCGTCGGCCGTCAAGGTCGTCGAGCCCGCGATGTCAAGGTCTCGCCAGTCGATCGACGACGCGCTGCCCCCTTCCAGGCCGGTCAGTGCCGGGTCGTTGAAGTAGATCGTCGTGTAGGGACCCGACGATGGAGGCGTCAGGGTGAACGTGTACGAGAATGCCGAATAGTCAGCGATCAACTGATTCTCGATCTCGGTCCGCTCTTCCGGCGTGTAGACATGGTCGCCGGGGGTTGTATCGGTGTCGAAGTCGAGCAGCACGACGCGCGTGATACCCCCTTCGAGAACGTCGTTGCCGCCGAGGCCGGCAATCAGGTCCTCGCCGCCGCCGCCCAAGAGCGTGTTGTCACGCGCGTTGCCGATGATCGTGTCATCGTACGGGCTGCCCAGGACGTTGGATATGCCCATCGGGTCGGAAAGTGACAACGTGAGGACGCCGGGAATCACGGTCTGCGCTCCGGTTTGGCCGAGGTCGATCGAAATGCCCGCGGGCGCATTGGAGAAGTCGAGTGTCGCGATATTGGTCCCCTCCGGCTCAACCACCGTCTGATTGCCGCTCGAACCGCTGTTGAAGGCGAAGGTGTCGTTTCCGCCACCGCCGACCAGCGAGTCGTTGCCCGCGCCGCCGACCAGCGTGTCGTCGCTGCTCGATCCCATCAGGGTGTCGTCGCCGGTGCCGCCCAGTAATAAGGTGCCGCCGGAGAACTTCGATGCGTCGAGTGTGAAGTCGCCGGGGCCGGCCGCCAGGATTGCATTCTCGAAGCCGCTGATGGTGGAGACCGAAGCCGGGTAGCCGCCGCCGGAAGTCGAGAACGTGTTGTTCGTGAGCGTCATGTTCTGCGAGCTGTAATACATCAACCAAGAATCATAGCCGCCGGCCGAGAGCACGTCGTCGCCGCCGCCGCCCGAGATCGTGGCGTTGCCCGTGCCTCCCTCGATCGTGTTGTTCCCAGTCCCGCCGTAGATGACATCGTTGCCCGTGCCGCCCACGATCGAGTCATTGCCGTTGCCGCCGGCAATCGTGCTGTTCCCCGTGCCGGCGGTAATGATGTCGTTGCCCGTACCGCCCACGATGAAATCATTGCCGGAACCGCCGGTAATCGTGCTCGAAAGAATGCCTCCAAAGATGATGTCGTCGCCCGAACCGCCCAATATCGACTCGCTGCCGCTGCCGCCGACGATCGAGTCGTTGCCAGTGCCGCCGTAGATGATGTCGTTACCCGTACCACCAACGATGGTGTCGTTGCCCGAACCGCCGGTGATGGTGCTCGACAGCACGCCGCCGTAGATGATGTCGTTGCCCGTTCCTCCCACGATCGAGTCATTTCCCCCGCCGCCGGTGATCGAGCAATTGCCGATACCGCCGTAGATAATGTCGTTACCAGTCCCACCCACGATCGTGTCGTTGCCGGTTCCGCCGGTGATGGTGTTGCTCCCATATCCACCGTAGATGATGTCGTTGCCAGTCCCACCGATGATCGAGTCGTTGCCGTTGCCGCCGGTCATCGAACCGGAATTGACGCCACCGTAGATGATGTCGTTGCCTGTACCGCCGATGATCGTATCGTTGCCACCACCACCGGTGATGGTGTTGCTGCCGTACCCGCCGTAAATGATGTCGTTACCCGTACCGCCCACGATCGAGTCGTTGCCCGTACCGCCGGTGATGGTGTTGTTGCCGACGCCGCCGTAGATGATGTCGTTGCCCGTCCCACCGATGATCGAGTCGTTGCCGTTGCCGCCGGTCATCGAACCGGAATTGACGCCACCGTAGATGATGTCGTTGCCTGTACCGCCGATGATCGTATCGTTGCCGCCGCCGCCGGTGATGGTCGAGCTGCCGAGCCCACCGTAGATGATGTCGTTACCAGTCCCACCCACAATTGAGTCGTTGCCCGTGCCGCCGGTGATGGTGTTGTTGCCGACTCCACCGTAGATGATGTCGTTGCCAGTTCCGCCGACGATCGAATCATTGCCGTTGCCGCCCGTCATCGAACCGGAATTGACGCCACCGTAGATGATGTCGTTGCCAGTTCCGCCAATGATCGTATCGTTGCCGCCTCCGCCGGTGATGGTCGTGCTGCCATACCCGCCGTAAATGATGTCATTGCCGGTCCCGCCCACGATCGAGTCATTGCCGGTCCCGCCGGTGATGGTGTTGTTGCCGACGCCACCGTAAATGATGTCGTTGCCAGTACCGCCCACGATCGAGTCATTGCCGTTGCCGCCGGTCATCGAACCGGAATTGACGCCGCCGTAGATGATGTCGTTGCCAGTCCCGCCGATGATCGTATCGTTGCCGCCTCCGCCGGTGATGGTCGTGCTGCCGACGCCACCATAGATGATATCATTGCCGGTCCCGCCCACGATCGACTCATTGCCGGTGCCGCCGGTGATGGTGTTGCTGCCGTATCCGCCGTAGATAATGTCATTGCCGGTGCCGCCCACGATCGAGTCGTTGCCGGTGCCGCCAGTGATCGAACCGGAGTTGACGCCACCGTAGATGATGTCGTTGCCGGTGCCGCCGATGATGGTATCGTTGCCGCCGCCACCGGTGATGGTAGGGGTGCCGACGCCGCCATAGATGATGTCGTTGCCGGTCCCGCCCACGATCGAGTCGTTGCCGCTCCCGCCCGTGATGCTCGAGTTGCCGACACCACCGTAAATCACATCATTGCCCGTCCCACCCACGATCGAGTCGTTGCCGCTCCCGCCGGTTATCGTCGTATTGCCGACGCCCCCGTAGATGAGGTCGTCTTCCGAGTTGGCCGTGACGTTGTCACCGTAGGCGGAGGCGATGTAGCCGTTGAACTGACCTACCAAGGTCACCTCGTCGTCATCGGAGTCGACGAGCTGTACCTGGCCTGTCTCCAGACCAAGGTTCAAGGTGATCGCCAGGTCGGCAATCGAAAAATCGAGCGTATTGAACCCGGTCGGAGCGATCACCAATGGGTCGTGCCCGGGGTTGATCTGGAACAGGTCGTTGCCGCCGCCACCGACGAGTGTGTCGTCACCTTTGTTAGACACGAGCGTGTCGTTGCCGCTACCGCCCACAAGGCTATTCGGTGCCGGACCCGCCACGATCAGGTCGTCGCCCGCGCCACCGATCAAGGTCTCATTGGACCCGGAGCCGACGAGTTGGACCGGGCTCGTTTCAGAACTGGCATCAACGAGGTCGTTCGAGCCCGTGATCAGCGCGACCACCTGGCCCGCGCCAGCCGAACTGGTGGTCGAAACGGGAACCCCGCCCATCGACACGACGATCCCACTCGTGTTGATCACGACCGAGGCGCCGGACTGATAAATGACGACAAGCTGTGCGCTGTCGGCGCCCATGCCTCCGTCGCTGTCCGTGTCGGTCGCGGTTGCGACCAGAATGCCGAGCGGATTGGGGATCGGGAACGTGAAACTCGCGCCTGCAGCCGTCGCAATCGAGTTGCCGTTTTGCATCACCGTCCACGCCACGCTCTGAGTTGCGTGCGGGTCCAAGTCAGTGATATCGGCCGTCACAGTGATCGTCCCGACGTTTGTATTCACGGTACTCACGACCTGGACCGCGGGCGGCACGTTGTTCACGACGATCGATGTGCCGGCTGAGGTCGTGTTGACGCCGTCCGTGACCGAAACTTGAATGCTGTAGCTGCCACCGGTCAGTTCGCCTGGCGGATTGCTCAGGTACTGGTGCGTGGCCGAGTAGGTGTACAGGCCCGGCGTCGTGGTCGACTCGACAATTTGGCCGAACAGCCCGTAGAGGGTGGTAGGAGTAGAGCCGTCGCCCCAATCGATCGTCGCGGTGTAAGAGCTGAACGAGTCCGGGTCGGTGAACTGCCCGCTGAGCGTGATCGTGTCTCCCTCGTTGGCGACGGTCTTCGACAGGTTCAGGTCGGCCGCCGTGAACTGCGGGGCGACTTTGTTGACGCTGACAATCGTCGACGCGAAGCCTGCTTCTTGATCCTGGTTGGTCACCGAAGCATTGATCGTGTAATTCTTGGAACCGACGCCAGGAGGATTGCTCATATAGGTATAGGACGCGGAGAACGTCGAGACGCCTGGATTGAGGACGATCGTGTCCGGAGTCGAGCCGTCGCCCCAATCGATCGAAACCGTGTTGGTGTCGAGACCGCCGGGGCTGACGACCGTCCCGCTGACGGTCACCGTGCCTCCCTCATCGATGCTGGAAGAATTCAATACCAGGCCGGGTGCCGCGAATACCGGCGGTGGGTTGCTGATGGCGACGTCGGCCTGGGCGAACGCGGTCTCGCCGAGGCTGTCATTCAAGGTCACGCCGATTGCGTAGCGGCCCGCCGACGGGTTCTTGTAGTCGTGCGGGACGGAGAACGCATAGGACCCGGGCGGGAGGGTGATGAGAGTCGGAGCGGAGCCATCGCCCCAATTGATCGAGCCGCCGAGCGTGTCGAACGTGCCCGGGACCACGAACGTGCCACTCACGATCACCGAATCATAGGGCGCAGCCGTCGCGTAGGTTGTGGTGGCGGAGACGCTCAAGGGGACGCCCGGCTGGTACAGGTCGGCTGACTCAATTCCCAAGCCAGGCGCACCGATCAAGAGCGCGCCGTTGATGTCGAGGAACCCGACCGCGGAGCCGAAGGCATCGCCCGTGACGGGAATGGACTCCTGCTCGGCGGCGATCGGCAGGCCAAAGGTGGAGCTGGTGGGATCGGCGTCGAAGAGGTAGGCGGCACCGGAGTCGCTGGTGCCCAACGTGCCGCCGGGCGCGCCGATCAGCGCCGTCGTGCCCGAGCCCGCGACCGAGGCGCCGAACTCGCCACCGCCGCCGTCGGGCTGGACGAAGGTTTGGAGCAAGACACCCGATGGGCTGTAGAGAAACGCCGCGCCGGCGTCGGGACCTGCTGTGTTGTCCAGCGGCGAGCCGATCAAAAGATTCGACCCGACGGACGCGACCGCCGAGCCGAAGCCGGTCGACGACGACGGCCGCGGGTTGACGATCGCCGTGAGCTGCGTGCCAGAACTCGCGTCAAATAGATACACGATGCCGGCGCCGATGCCCGCGGTATTGTCAAACGGCGCCCCGACGATCACGTCGCCGGCGATCCCTGACAGGGCCTGCGCCGAACTCGGCGCCGGGCTGGGAGATTGGGTTGGCGATCTTGCGTATTAGGCTGCCGAACGCGAGCTGTGTCGGATCGCCACCGAACACATAGATCTCGCCCGAGCCGGAATCCTTGCCAGGTGCGCCGATCAGAGCATTCGTGTTGGCCGCCGCGACCGAGGCGCCGAATTGCGCCTGGTGCGCGGCGTCAGGATCAGGGAGGGTGAAGGTCGCCAGCAGCGTTCCGAACGTCGGGTCGTCGGGATCGGCGTCGAACAGGTACGCCACACCATCGCCCGGCCCCGTCAGCGAGCTGCCGGGTGCCCCCACGAGCAGATTGGTGCCGACCGTCGCGATCGCCGCGCCGAATTCGTCACCGGGCGAGGGATTGGGGTCGGCAAAAACGTGGATGAGCTTGCCGTATACATAGGTCGTGGTGATTCCGTCGTCGGTGGGCACGCCATCGTAAAGATAGACCGCGCCCGTTTGGTTGATTCTCGAACGGGGCGCCGATCGCGGCGTTGCCGGCGACCGAGGCGACCGCGGTGCCGAACCCGTCGCCATCAGTGGGCGTCGTGAACGTGACGGGCGGTGTGAACGCGCGGGGTACGAACGCCGGCGGCACGTCATTCACGATGATCGTGGCCGTCGCGGTGTTCGTGTCGCCGAACCCGTCGTTGACGGTCAAGGTGACTTTGAAGGTATTCACCGACCGGTACGTGTGCACTGGCGCGACGCCCGTCGCCGTACCGCCGTCGCCGAACGTCCAGGAGTACGTTAGCGAGTCGCCGTCCGGGTCGGTCGATCCGCTGCCGTCAAACGGAATCGCGACGCCCTCGTCAATCGATCAGTGTCGTGAACCCGATGACCGCCGTCGGCGCGCGGTCGCTGCCGAATGCCTGGGAGAACTCGGACGTGTTGCCGGTCGGGCTGGTGGCCGTCGCGGTCACAAACTGGGTGCCCCCGGAGGGGGTCGGGAACGAGAACGAGAAGTTGGCGTTGCCAGAGTTATCGGTCGTCAGGGGGGCCGACCCAAGCACGTAGCGACCCTCACCATAGCCCGACGCATTCATCGACGACAGTGTGTAGAAGTCGAGCACGAACGTCGTGTTGGGTGTGCTGTTGAATGTACCCGTGACGGTCGACGTGCCGTCCGATCCATTGATCCCGGTGATGACCGGGAAGTTCTGATGGTCGTTTGGACCGGTGTGCGGGACCGAGTTGTTCTGCGTCACCCCGTCGCCGCCCAGGTCGATCCCAAGGCCAGTGTTGGAAAAGATCGAGTTGCGTCGGATCTCGTTACCGGCGCCGGCCGTGGCATCGACATCGACGCCGATTCCGGCGCTGAAGGCGATGACGTTGCCGGCGCCGACGGCGGTCCCGCCGATCGTGTTATTGGCCGAACCGCCGTCGATGAGCACGCCCGTGCCGTTGCCCAGCGGGTTGGTTCCCGTGACATCGGTGCCGACAAAGTTGCCCTCAACCAGCTCGCCGGTGGCACCCGCGACCAGCCCGACGCCGGCCGCGACATTGCCCGAGATGATGTTCCGGTCACCGGCCCCGGTCCCACCGATGATGACATCGGGAGTATTGTCGACGGCCACGCCAAATGTCCCATTGCCCAGGGCGAAGGTGCCTGTGAGGTCGGTGCCGATGAAGTTGCCCAGGATGACGACGCCCGGTCGACGCCGATCCCTGGATCGACACGCCGGCCTGAGCATTCGCCGAGATCACGTTGGCGTCGCCCTGTGCCGTGCCGCCGATCGTGATACCGGCTGCGTCGTTGACGGACACGCCGTCGTCGGTGTTACCCAGCGGTAGAGTTCCGGTCTGATCCACACCCACATAATTGCCCTGGATCAAAGTGCCGGACGCGCCGTTATTGACATCGACACCGTCGCCGGCATTCGCCGAGATGATGTTGCGGGCTAGCATCGTCGTACCGCCGATCGTCGTTCCCGACGCGCCGGAGACGGAGACGCCGGCCGAGAGATTGCCCACGTTTGAACGTGCCGTTGATGTCGGTGCCGATCAAGTTGCCGGCCACCATATTGCCGGTCGTCGTCGCGCCCGTGATCACGACCCCTTCCGCGTTCCCCGAGATGAGGTTGCGCGCCCCGCCCACCGGTCCGCCGATCGTGTTGGACGAGGAACCGTCGTCGACCAGCACTCCGGCCCCGGTGTTCCCCAATACAAGGCTGCCGGTCGTGTCCGTGCCGATGAAGTTCCCCTGGACGAGGTTGCCGCTGGCGTCGTCGATCTCCACACCGGCGCCGGTGTTGCCGGAGATCAAGTTGCCCGACCCGGTCGTCGTGCCGCCGATCGTGTTGTCCGACGCGCCGTTGTCGATCAGCGACGCCGTCGCCGCCGTTGGCGATGGCGGCGGTGCCGACGAGGTTGGTGCCGATGAAATTCCCGGCCACTACGTTGGCGGACGTTCGCCGCCGCTGATCTCCACGCCGTCGTTGGTGTTGCCGGAGATGACGTTGCCCGCGCCGGCGACCGTACCGCCGATCGTGTCGCCCGACGCTGACAGGTCGATCCCGTCGCCGGTGTTGCCGAGCGCGACGCTGCCCGCCGCGTTCGTGCCGACGAGATTGCCGTCGATCAAATTGTCGCCGCCGCCACCACTGTCGTTGATCCCAATCGCGTTGCCTGAAATCAGATTGCCCGCGCCGGTGCCCGGCATCCAGGTTAATCCGCCGATCGTATTCGACGCAGAACTCACCCAGAGCGACACGCCTGTGCCGTTGCCAATTGCGGCATCTCCGCTCGCATCAGTGCCGATGTAGTTACCCTCTACGACGTTTCCCACAACGCCGGAGTGCGCGGGATAGCCGAGGCCAACACCAATGTAGGTGTTTCCTGAGATCAGATTTCTCGCGATCGGGGTCGTGCCACCGATCGTGTTATCGGAACCTCCATAGATCAGGACGCCAACACTGCCGTTGGCGATGGCCGCTGTTCCGGCAGCGTCGACGCCGATCTGATTGGCAACGATGGTGTTGCTATCGGAGGAACTGAAGAGCAAAATGCCGTAAAAGCTGTTACCCGAGATCAGGTTGCTCGAGATCAAGACGCTATCCGCACCATCGAGCTCGATGCCGTTCTCTTGTCCCAGGGCGGCGGTCCCACTCGCATTGGTGCCGATCTGGTTACCTTCGACGACGGTGTTCGCGCCAGACGCGATGATCCCATCGTATTGGTTGCCCGAGATGAGATTGGCCGCGCCGGCAGCCGTGCTGCCGATTGTGTTGGCAACGCCGTCAACGGTCACGCCGTAGCGGTTGGGCAACGCAAGGCTCCCGGTGATATCAGTGCCGATCTGGTTGCCCAAGACGACGTTCGAAGCAGCGCCTGAGTCGATTTCTATTCCCGATGCACTTGCGCTTCCGGAGATCACATTTCCAGCGAAGGCGGACGTACCTCCGATCGTATTTCCAAATGTTTGAATATCCAGCCCGTTGAGGTTGGCGATGGCAATAGTTCCGCTGACGTCGGTGCCCACGAGGTTGCCGGCAATCAGATTGTCGCCAGCGCCACTTTGCAGGACGACGCCATCGGATTTGCTTCCCGATATCAAGTTGCCGGCGCCCTGCGTCGTTCCACCGATGGTGTTGCCTTCGGAGCCGGAAAAGAGGTTCACGCCAAGGCCGTTGGCAAGTGCCGCCGTGCCCGCGAGGTCGGTGCCAATCCGGTTGCCCGCGATCAGGTTGTCCGATCCTCCGCTCACATCGACGGCATCGCCGGTGTTTCCCGAGATCAAATTGCTCGCGCCGGCGCCAGTTCCACCGATTGTGTTGTTGTTCGCTCCTTCGATGTACACGCCCGTCGAGTTGGCTATTGCGACGGTGCCCGTGATATCCGTACCGATCTTGTTGCCGGCCACGACATTGCCCTTGGCCGTGGGAAAGATAAAGACGCCTGAGTTATTGCCCGAGATTAAATTGCCCGCCGCCGTGACCGCGCCTCCGATCGTGTTCCCCGCCCCGTACACTGCAACACCAGCCCCCTGAAAGGGGGAGTTGAACAACCCTTTGCCCATGACGTCGGTGCCGATCAGATTGCCAGCAACCAGGTTGTTAGGCCCGAGCAAATAAACGTTGTCACCCTGGTTGCCGGAGATCACGTTGGCCTGCGCCGGCGACAGTGCCGCCGATTGTGTCGCTCGACGCGAATACTTCGATCCCGTAGTCGAAGTTGGCCACGACGCTAAGACCAGTCGGGTTCGTGCCGATCAGATTGCCTTCGATTAAATTACCCCCACTCGCGCTGTCGACGATCCCGAACGAGTTGCCAGAGATCACATTGCCGGGGCCTGTGCCGGGCGTCGTGGTCAATCCGCCCACCGTGTTCTGCGAGCCGCCAGTACCGAACTCGACGCCCGTTCCGCCGTCAATCTCCTGCCCGGTGCTGTTGAACAACTCTTTGCCCATGATGTTGGTGCCGATCAGGTTGCCGACAACCAGGTTGTCAGGTCCGTCCAGGAGAACGTCGGCACCCGAGGTGCCGGAAATCAAGTTGGCCTGCGCCGGCCGCGGTGCCGCCAATCGTGTCGCCCGACGTGGATACGCTGATTCCGTCGTCGACGTTGGGCAGCGCGAAAAGACCCACCGCGTTCGTGCCGATCACATTTCCTTCCGAAGACATTACCCCCACTCCCGCTGTCGTCGATTCCAGACCCCGTGTTGCCCGAGATCACGTTGCCCGTGCCTGTGCCGGGCGTCGCGGTCAGATCCGCCAATCGTGTTGCCGGATCCGTCCGTGATCTCCACGCCGTTGACGTTTGGCGATCGCCACCGTGCCTGTCACGTCGGTGCCGATATAATCGCCCACCACGACATTGGCGGACGATGCATTGCCCTCGATCCAAACACCGTCGAAGACGTTGGCAGAGATGACGTTGCCCGCTCCGGCCGTCGTGCCGCCGATCGTATTGTTCGATCCTGTGATGACGACTCCCTGGAAGTTGGCGACGGCGACAGTGCCCGTGACGTCGGTGCCGATCGTGTTGCCCGCGACCAAGTTGTCCGAGGCTGCTGATCGAGACTCCGAAGTTCCCGCTGTTGGCGTTATTGTTGCCGGAAATCGGGTTGCCCGCGCCGGGGTCGTTCCGCCGATTGTGTTGTCCGATCCTGAGACGCCGACTCCGCCCCCCCCGTTGCCAAGTGCGAGGGTGCCTGTCACGTCGGTGCCGATATAGCTGCCCTCCACGACGTTCCCGGTCGCGCCAGGATCGGTTGACACTCCGATGTTGTCGTTTCCGGAGATGACATTTCGCGCCGCGCCGGTCGTGCCGCCGATCGTATTGCCGGAGGCGCGAGTATCGATTTCCACGCCATCGCTGCCGTTGGCGATAGCGACGGTGCCCGTGATGTCGGTGCCGATCAAGTTCCCGGCCACAACGTTGCCGGACGTCCCGCGCCGTGGATCTCGACGCCGTCGTGGGCGTTGCCGGAGATCACGTTGCGCGCCCCGGTCGTCGTGCCGCCGATCGTGTTGCCCGAGGCGAGGACGACGACCACGCCGTCGCTGCCGTTGCCGATGGCAACGGTGCCGGTGATGTCGGTGCCGATGAAGTTCCCGGCCACGATGTTGCCGGACGTCCCCGTGCGGTCGATCTCGACGCCGTCAAAGGCGTTGCCGGAGATGACGTTGCCCGCACCTGGCGTCGTGCCGCCGATCGTGTTGGCCGTGCGCCCGAAGTCGATTTCCACGCCGTCGTCACCGTTGGCGATGGCGGCGGTGCCCGCGATGTCGGTGCCGATCAAGTTCCCGGTCACCACGTTGCCGGACGTCCCGCCTCCGCCCGCGATCTCGACGCCGCCGCCGGCGTTGCCGGAGATGACGTTGCCCGCGCCTGGCGTCGTGCCGCCGATCGTGTTGCCCCGTGCTCCAGCGTCGATTTCCACGCCGTCGTTGCCGTTGGCAATGGCGACCGTGCCCGTGATATCGGTGCCGATCAAGTTCCCGGCCACAAGGTTGGCGGACGCTCCCGCACCCGTTATCTCGACGCCATCATCGACGTTGCCCGAGATGACATTGACCGCACCGGTCGTCGTGCCGCCGACCGTGATGCCGTAGGCTCCGCTGGTGATTTGCACGCCATCGCCGCCGTTGGCGATGGCGACGGTCCCCATCGCGTCGGTGCCGATGAGGTTACCCGCGACGACGTCCAGCGACCCTCCCGAGATAATAGATGCCAGCGCCTTCGTTTCCCGAGATCACGTTGCGCGCGCCCGCGACCGTGCCGCCGACCGTGATACCGTAGGCTCCGCTGGTGATTTCGCACGCCATCGCCGCCGTTGGCGATGGCGACGGTCCCCGTCGCGTCGGTGCCGATGAGGTTACCCGCGACGACGTCCAGGGACCCGCCCGAGATAAAGATGCCACCGCCTGCATTACCCGAGATGACGTTGCCCGAGCCCGCGGCCGTGCCGCCGATCAGGTCACTTCCGCCTCTGCTCACGGACGAGCTGCTACTTGACGATGTGCCGGCTGCGGTGATCTCCACGCCATAGCGGCCGTTTCCGAGCGCTGCGGAGCCGGTGGAATCGAGGCCGATGTAGTTCCCTTCCACCACATTCTGCACGCCGCCATCAATCCCGATGCCGGTACCTCGATTTCCCGCGATGATGTTACGCGCCGCGGCGATTGTGCCGCCGATCGTGTTGTCTGATGCGCCGGAATCGATCTCGACGCCCGTGCCGTTGGCAATCGCCACCGTGCCCGTGATGTCGGTGCCGATATAGTCACCCACGACGACGTTGCCCGAAGTGCCCGTGTCCGCGATCTCCACGCCGTCGTCGGAGTTACCGGAGATGATGTTGCCGGTCCCGGGCGTGTTGCCGCCGATCGTGTTGTTCGTCGATCCACCGTTGATCAAGACGCCGATATCATTCGGTGACGCGGCCGTGCCCGCGAGGTTCGTGCCGATCAGGTTGCCACGGACGAGCACGCTCGTGCTGCCCTCGATATAGATTCCGTAACCGCTATTGCCCGAAATGACGTTCTCACCTAGAGGGCTCGCATCGCCGATTTGTACCCCGGTGGCCTGTTTAACGAATATGCCATTCGCATTGCCGGGCGACGTCCCGCCGCCCGGTAACGCGCGGCGCTGCCGATCACGTTGCCGAGAATGATGTCCGTAGAAGATACCTTGCTGAGAATCATGGCGTATCTGGCGTTGCCCGCGATGAGGTTGCCGGCTCCAGTCCCGGGCGTGGAGGTCGAACCGCCGATGGTGTTGCCGCCTCCCGTGGAAGCTCCAAGGACGATGCCGACGTAGTCGTTGGGCACGGCCGAAGTGCCCGTCTTGTCCGTGCCGATGAAGTTGCCTTCAATGACGCTGTCGGACGTCTGAATTCCCAACGCAATCCCGCCATATTCGCTGCCGGAGATGACGTTTCCGGCCCCGGAGACGCTGCCGCCGATCGTATTGCCGCCGGTGTATTGCGTGGAGATACCATAGCCGCCGAATCCGTTTCCCCCGGCGAAGGGGCCGTTGCCGATCGCGGATGTGCCGGTCGTGTCGGTGCCGATATAGTTACCCTCGACGAGGTTGTCCGAGCCGCCAGTGATACCGACACCGGTCTCGTTTCCGGAGATCACATTACGCGCGGCGGCCGTCGTGCCGCCGATGGTCACGCCCGACGTGAGATTGATCGCGACGCCATTGGCGATTTCGCCCGCCAGCGCGAGGCCGTCAGCGCCCAGGCCAATAAGGTTCCCCGCGACGAGGGTGTCGGGACCTCCGGAAATCAGGATTTGGGAAGCGCCGAAGCTGTTGCCGTCATTCCCGGCGATCACGTTTCCCACGCCATAATCAGTGCCGCCGATGGTGTTGTTGGCCGTTTCGCCGATATAGATCCCGAGTTCGTTACCCAGCGAGACGTCGCCGGTCACGCTGGTGCCGATGTAGTCACCCTCGACCACGCTCCCCTGTGTATTGCCGGTGCCGTAGGTGCCGATCACCACCCCAGAGCCGGTATTGCCCGAGATCACGTCCCGCGCTCCGGCATTGGTGCCGCCGATTGTGTTGGAACCGGCGGTGCCCTCGATGTACACGCCCTGCGCGTTGGCCAGGGCCGCGGTGCCGGCGGCGTTGGTGCCGATCAAGTCTCCCTCGATGACGTTCGCGGCCGTGCCGCCACCACTGAGGTCGACCCCGTCGCTAGTATTACCCGAGATGACGTTGCCCGCGCCGGTTCCCGGCGTGGTGGTCAAGCCGCCGATCGTGTTGGCTGACGCCCCGGTATCAAGCTCGACGCCGGTGCCGTTGGCGATCGCCACCGTGCCCGTGACATCGGTGCCGACGAAGTCGCCCTCGATGACATTCTCGGTGGCGGTGCTGCCGGAGATTTCGATTCCGAATGTGGTGTTGCCACTGATGATGTTCGCGGCCACGGCGGTGGCTCCGCCGATC
The DNA here is from genome assembly GCA_963720335.1 of uncultured Planctomycetota bacterium. GTDB lineage: Bacteria > Planctomycetota > Planctomycetia > Isosphaerales > Isosphaeraceae > CAVRFS01. The sequence goes on from CAVRFS010000018.1 coordinate 134,019, forward strand.
GTGTCGTTCGCGGACTGAACAAGGATGCCGTCGCCACCGAAGTCGAGGATTTGCAAGCCCAAGATTTCGCTACCATTCGAGCCGGTAAACAGAGTCACGCCGTCCGGCGTACCGGAGAGGCTACCGCCATCAATCTCCACGACCGCCGGCTTACCGAGAAAAGCCGTTTCCGTCGTGCCGTCAACGGTGAGCGCATTCGTGATCGCCGGCAGCGGGCCCGACGTCAACGTGATGACATAGGCCTCGGGATTGGAATTGTTGTCGGGGATCTGGAACGCGACGTTATTCGTTCCGCCGGCGGCGTTCGAGTCGAGGATCGCCTGCCGGAGCGATCCGAGTCCCTGGTCGCTCGTGTTGGAGACCACGTAGGTCGAGGGCATCATCCGCCGCTCGAGGTCGTGGAAGTCCGGCTGGAACGTATATCGCTTCTTCTTCGCGGACTCCCTTCGCCGGCTCAACTTCCGGCAATGGTCGCGGTGGTAACGCTCGAGGGCATTCGGCTCAACAGGCGACGACATCGCACATCCTTCTTCCGCGAAGCGAGATACAAAACTAAGGTGCAATCCATCTTCTTCACGAAAACGTCGACAAAACGGACACAAAGCCGAGGCGTGTTCGAGAGAGCCCAGCTCCGCCCTTCCAACAACGCGTAGGTCGGATCGCAGCTTCGACCGGGGCCGGCTCTCTCCGAGATCCGTTCATTTCAACTCGACAATTCGCAGCCCTTCTTCGCCCAAAAGATCGCGGCACTTTGCAAAACAGCGGCGACCGTTGTGTTCGTTCCTTCCGTTTCTTCGGATCCCCAATGAATAAGACTGCGCGTGGCGGCGGGTTGGGGACAGCTAGCAGGTGAATCCGTTTCGTGAATTCTCTCAAATGCCCGGTTTCGTGCGGATCAGCCTCGCGCTCGCGACTACGCGGCGTTTCTTGTGCAAAACAGTGCAGGTACTAGTCATCGTTGATGATCCGCGTCAATCCCGGGAAGAGCAGTATAACGTCCGCGATCGTCCAGACTCTACGCTGGGCCGAAGAAAACGATCCGCAGTGAGGTGATTTTTCTTCATTTATTCTTTTGTTAGGCTAAATGAGCGATCTTTAGCGAATACTGGTACAACGGCTGTGCGTTGACGACGGACGCGCTTCGAGTCGATCAGCGTTTCATTGGACGACCAGGAGATGGCGATTCTTGCCAGTGCGTTGCCGTATCGTCTTGTCCAGCGAGGTTGTAATCTCATGGCGTCGGACCTTTGTTTCATAACCACTTGCATGGGTCGCCTGTCCTCATTGCGGCAGACCTTGGGAGCGATCGTCGACCAGCCCGGCAGCTTATGCGTGGTCGTCGACTACTCCTGTCCCGAAGGCGCCGGCGACTGGGTCGAAGCGAACCACCCATCGGCCCGAGTCGTTAGCGTCCCCGGCCAAACCCGGTGGCACGCCTCCGCGGCCCGGAACATGGGTGTGCGGCACACCGACGCCACGTGGATCTGCTTCGTCGATTCCGACGTCGTCCTCGAACCGGGATTCAGCGCGGCCTTGCTGTCCGCTCTCAAACCGGGCGGCTTTTATCGTGTCTGGTCGACAGACCGGGGACTCGTGGGAACTTTTGCCTGCGCCCGCTCGGACTTCGAGCGGGTCGGCGGCTACGACGAGATGTACCCCTGCTGGGGCGAGGAGGACAACGACCTTTACGACGCACTCGAGTTCGTCGGTGTTGAGCCACGGCCACTTCCCGCGCCCTTGCCACGACATCTTCCCCACGATAACGACCAACGGACGCGGTTCTCACCCATCCCCGACATGACTTTGGGCCACGCCATCAACCGCGTCTACCGCATCGTGAAGTGGAACACAGCCCGGCTCAACCGCGAGCTCTTAACTCGTGAAATGCGCCGAGACCTTTACGATAAAGTTGCCGAGATCGTGACCGCTTCGATCCAGACCGGACAGCCCGGCGACCTGGCGATCCGCCTTCCTTACGGGATCGTCCCCGGCGGCTGGTCGCTCTCCCGGCAGCTCACCTACCGTCTCACCAAAGATCCCTGAGTCGAGGGAAACTTCGTCCCATCAACCTGGTGGCTGCGCGGTGTCACCTCGGCGGCGGAGCTCTCCAAGAAAGCTCGTCCCGAAATGCTCGATCTCGAGGAAGCTCGCGCTCTCAGGGCTCGCCTTGTACACGCGGAAGCTCCGCATTACGCCCAACGTCGCGGCGCTTTCCAGCGGGCCGATGAAGCTTGTGTCGCGATCAAGAAAATACGGGTGTTTTGACCAGGTTTCCATCTGGCGTATGTTCAAGAAGAAACAGCCGGCGTGCGGGTTCCTGGCCCGGAGAAAGGTGACCGTCGTCCCGAGCAGCCGGCCGGTCGCGATCGGCGACTCGTCCACGTTCTGGAAGCGAGCCGTCACACGAAGATCGAGGTCGCCGTCGATGTAGGCCTTGTGCACGAGGCCGAGCGGACCCACCTCGTAGCGGTTCGCCTGAAGAAGCACGCCGTCGCCGAGCTGCGCCGCGAACCACTCCAGCTTGACGAACAGCCAGGGGTCGCGCGCGATCAGGTCGTCTTCGAGGTAAGCGTAGTAGTCATAATCGCCGAGCCGGTCGCGGAGGACGGCGTGGCATTCGAAGCCCAGAAGTGGTGGCGGACAGTCCGTTGGGTTGTGCACATAGGCAGACGCAGGGATCGGCAGGCGGTCAAGCAAGTGACGCCCGCCGGTCGTGCATACGATCACGTCGACTCGGCTCGCAATCTTTTCGTTGGCCGGCCGCGCGACGCGGGTCGCCTGGTCGATGATGTGCTGAGACGATCCGTAGAGCTGGTGAAGCGAGGCGATACATGCCGACAACGCGACGACCCTGGGACGTGGAGCGCCGCCCAACGAGCCGTGCCGCGACCCGTCGGCTGGCGACTCGCCGGGCTCGACATAATAATGAGGGATCGCGACGAGGATGCGCATTCTGTTCTCTCGTCCTGTTATTCTCTTGTCCGCTTTCACTCGATCGGAAGGGCCAAGCCGCAATGCACGTGCTGTTCGTCCACCAGAACTTTCCTGCGCAGTTCGGGCACATCGCCCGACATCTGATCCGCAGCCGCGGATGGACTTGCACGTTCGTCTCGAAGACGTCACCCGGCGAAGTCAACGGTATCCGGAAAATCGAGTACAGGACGGCGGGTGGGGCTCGGACGACGACCCATTATTGCAGCAGGACGTTCGAGAATGCGACGTGGCATGCCCACGGCGTCTACGAGGCGTGCAAAGCTCATCCCGACCTGCATCCCGATCTCATCGTCGGCCACAGCGGATTCGGCTCGACCGTGTTTCTCCCTGAGCTCTATCCCGGCGTGCCCATCGTCAATTATTTCGAGTTTTATTATCATCCGCACCAGTCGGACATGGACTTCCGTCCTGAGTTCCCTCCCTCCGAGCTCGATTACCTCCGCGCCCGGTCGCGCAACGCGATGCTGCTGCTCGATCTGGAGAACTGCCGCTACGGTTACAGTCCGACCCATTTTCAGCGGCAGCTCTTCCCCGAGGCTTACCGCCCAAAAATCGACGTCATCTTCGACGGGATCGAGACCGACATCTTCCGCCGTCTGGAAGGCGTGCCCCGCAGGATCGGCGAACGGTCGATCCCCGAATCGACGCGGATCGTAACCTACGTCAGCCGGGGATTTGAGTCGATGCGCGGATTCGACGTTTTCATGAACGTCGCCCAGCGCATATCTCAGCAGTTCCCCGACGTCGTCTTTGTCGTCGTCGGTAGTGATCGGGTCTGTTACGGCGGCGACGAGAAGCACATCCGACACAAGACGTTCTTCGACCACGTGATGGCAAGGTCGACCCACGACCCGGACAAGTTCATTTTCACGGGCCTGCTACCGGTCTCGAAGCTGGTTGAGGTGCTGAGCCTGAGCGATCTGCACCTGTACTTGACCGTACCGTTCGTCCTGAGCTGGTCGCTGATGGACGCCCTGGCCTGCGGGTGCACCGTGCTGGCATCCGACACGGCGCCGGTGCGCGAGATGATCGAGGACGGGCGGAACGGCTGGCTTCAAGGTTTCTACGACGTCGATGGGTTTGCGCGCCGTGCCGTCGAGGTGCTCCGGGATCCCGGAGCGTTCCATCACCTCGGCCGCGAGGCGACGGCTCGTGTCCGTCGCGAGTACGATATTCAAGTGACTCTCCCCCGCCTCGCCCGCCTGTTCGAACGGGCCGTCGAGGCTTGTTGACTCGTCGGTTCACGACACTGGCTCGTGTCGCACGCCTTGTTAGTCAGACTTGCCGCTTGACGACCGCACTAAAAAGGTTAATGAGAGAATTCAGAAAAGCAAGCGACCGACTGAACCACCGGGCAACCCATCAGACCACACCACGGTTTTCGACAGTCGAAACCCAAGAATCCCTGTTCCCCGTCTCAGCGAATTCCCGTTCGCAGGACAGATCTTCATCAAGTCGCCGCCCGGTTGGGCCGCCGAGCACAGGATAGGGGCTTACCCAAGAGAGTTGACCTCGTACGGATCGGTGGTCGCGTTCGGCGACACCTATTCAAGATTCAGATCGCGTGCTGCGTAGCGTGCAAACCCGTTTGCTATTCGAGCCAATTCTCGAATCTGAGCCCCGGCACTTTCTCGAAATCTCGCCGATTTGCTGTCAGGAAAAGTGCATTATTCGCCACTGTAATGCAGGCCATCTTCAAATCCATCGAACCGATTTTGATTCCCGATTTGCGGAAGCCGTTGAACAGGTCTGCCGCATCGGTACTCAGAGAAATGATGTTCAACTTGGCGAAGAAATCGAACAGATCTGTCAGTTCGCGATAAGCGGTGATCTGGCGGAGTAGTGTTCTTTCTTTGGCTATTGCGGACAACCAGCCCCGCATCTGTTCCTCAACGTTGACAATAGGGGTGCCTATCAATTCCGGGGCGGCGGCGAGCAATCGGCCATGGGCGCGCGTGCCGCTCGCTCTCGGTGTACTTGAGAACGGTCAAATGATCGGTGTCGAGAAGGATCACTCTCCGAATTCCTGGCGTGCCTCTTCGCGATCCGCTTCGCGGATTTTCCGGCCTTCTTCATCGACGATCTTCGAAAACTCTCGACCGGTGAACATACCTGCGGCCATGCGCCAATCTTTCGCGCTGCTCGCTTGCTTCTCGTTCAGTCGGCGCTCGACATCCTCAAGGCGGCGGGCCAGGCTTTCCAACGTCAGTTCCGACATGGTGTTCTTCTCCGACTTCCGGATGGACGTATTATAGCCGGGCGAGGATCATTTCGCAGCGCCAACTCTCCCCTGTCGCATCGAGCATAGAAATCCGTGGCCGGCCGGCCTTTGTCCGCCACGAGGGGACTGGCCGTGACGATCGACTGCGTACTCAGGAGAATCAAGGCTTGCAGCGAGGGGAAAAAACTATTGGCATCGGAGATCCTCTTCATCTGAAGCAAGACAGATGGACCACTCCATTGGCAAGGGATGACAATATCCGCCCTCAAGCAGCGCTACAAGGGCGCGCTGAGGGAGTTTCAGCTCCCCGTCGCATCGGGCAACGACGACTTTTGATAGAGGGTGGTTGGACGTTTAAGCCCCTCCCAGATTACGGGCCTGGTGCGTCATCGACTCGACGGCGGCCGTGTACCAACGCTCAGCCGCACAGCGTCGTCCCCACATTGTGCCCGTGATTTCTCTCCAGGTTCCGGTCGTCGTAACGGTTGTCTTTTCCCGGCTTAGGCATGGGCGGCGCGGGATTCGAACCTGCGACTTCCACCGTGTGAGGACGGCCCCCAATGGCGAAATCCCCTGTTTTTCGGGGCTTTCTATGTTCAAGGATCGCAAGAAATCGCCCGGATCGCAAGGGTTTCCTGAAGGGAAAACTGAAGGCTGAAGAGTGTCGGTTACTGGCGAGAATGCCTCCTTGGGGCTCGAACCGACGCCACGACGACTAAGCGTCAACTGCTCGTGAATTTCGCGGTGGGTGGCAAATGGCGTAGCGATCCGGTTAAGGCGATGGCTTGATCCTCCGGCCCCTTGTCCAGATTTTACCCGGTCTTGTGCCGGTTTTCCGGGCATCTCTGCCAGGCCGGTCGAATCTCGGGGTAGATCATCTCCGAGCCGGTGCTGAGCCTTATGAGGCACATACCTGTCAGCGATTTGACCGACCACAATCAAGGTGGAGGCGGGAATTGCACCCGCGTCCCATATTCCGGAAGTACTTAAGCCGCATAGTACTTGCGTCGACACCCTTCACCCCTGTCTGCATACTGCCTGCACCGATTTGGCTCTACGCGAGCTGGTCGCCTCCTGGCATCGCCTGACGCCGGATGTCAGGGAAACGATCGTGAGAATCGCGCGCGGCCAGGGAGATTTCTCGCGTGTTGGGGAGTAGATGACGGTGGTGTTCGGTGTCCCAGTCGATCGGGTATCGGCACAGGACGTATTTCCAGAAAGCCGATGTTGCACGAAGTTCGCGGGCAACGCCCGCTAATTTCGACGGATAGTCGCGGTCTAAATTCAGGTTTCGACATCCGGCTCGCCCTGATCAGAACGACGCGCGCAAGGCGATCGTTCGACGGTTCGGTCGATCAGACCGAAGCACGTTAATACCCCCCTCCACGACATCACCTTCCGGCGAGCGAGGGGTGGCGGGCGCAAAGCGGCTCCGTTCGGGACCAGCGTTGGTCCCGATTTTGGGTAGAGATTTTGGACTCAGCTAGGTTCTCGGACAGGCCGAACCACTACTGCCGTCGGGCGGGACGAGAACCGGTCGGTCAAATCTTAAAGGAGGGCAACGTGCCATCCTCGTTCGGTGCTGGTCGCTGGGTATGCGTTCGGTTCGTTCCGCCGTACCGCATCTCGCGTCATCAATCTCGTCGCCGTCGCCTTGCAGCGAAGAAATGGGCAACCTCTCAGGCCGTCAGCGGCTCTCCAGAGATGTTATCAATCAGCCGTGGCGGATCATGCTCCATGGCCTTGACCATCGCCCGGCACGTTGCCTCGCACTCGCGGCAGGCGTTGACGCACAATTTCATCTCGCCCGAATCGAACTTGTCGCACTCGCGTGCACAGGCTATGCACGCCTCTACGCACGCCAGGCAGGAGTGGACCATAAGTGGGCTCTCGCTCGCGATCAGGTCGGCCGACAGATCGCAAAACTTGCCGCAATCGACGACTAGATGCAGGACCTGAGCGTACTCTTTTTTTCCTGCGGCAACTTGCAAGCAGCAGTACTGGAAGGTTTTGTTGCAGGAGCGTTCGCACGCCTCGCATGCCTTCAGGCAGTCTTCGTGGACATCGCCGAGGTTGCCCTCTTGCTTGGACTGCGCTTTCAAACCGGACGCGGCCACGATCCCCGTGGCCCCGAGCACTCCCAGAATCTCGCGGCGAAGCATCATGTTCAGTCTCCGACAATGGTGAAAAAACAAATGTGGTGCGACCACGCCCGGTGCTGCCTGCAACTCCCGTAGTTATCAGACGACCGGTCACCATTAATAAGAGGGGACGGTAGACAAGTTCTCGTGCAAGAGGGCGATCATGATGACGAAGCGCGAACTTAGAATACGTGCGAAGGAGAGCGGAGTCATGGGCTTTGACCCGCCGCCAACAATCAGCCTTCGGCCCACTCAGATCCGAGAAAATAAATCTCACGCCACCCGGTAATATGATCTCAAACAGGTGCCTCCACGAGCACGGGAGTAGACTGCGCTGGATATGGTCTCACGCTCGGCAGTTAAAGCTTCCGCCCGCCCAACTCTTTCATGCGCGCGGCGGCTCATTTGATGAGGGGATCGACCCCCTTCCAGATGCGGCACCAGGATAGGTGGAATACACGCGATGCTACTTCTGTGTCGACGATCTCGCTGGACTGGACCGCGACACGGGGGCGTAGGGAGCTCGCCCCTCGGATTTGTGATGTGAGAATCCCCTTCTTGCCGATACAACCCGCATAAGCCGACAAAACGACAGACTCATGGAGTGCCAATGCGCCTCGCTTGCCTCCTCCTCGTCTCTGGTCTATGCATCGCACCCGGCTGCACGGTCGGTCGGCTGCGCCAACGTACAATTAACCAGGGATCCACTCTGCCCGCGTTGCAATACCAGCTGGTCCTAGACAATCTGGCACAGTTCGCGTTGCAGCCCGGCTCACTGCCATGGCACGTCAGCCTAAGGGAGGGAACCTCCCAGGTCACCGACTCGCTTTCGGGGGCGCGGCGGTGGACCTCGGCCCGCCGGTCACGTGGTTCCCACAACTCTTGGGCTCGAGGACTGCGGTGGCCCAGTGGGGGATGTCACCGGTGATCGATGCGACCGAGCTGCGCCTGCTGCGGCTCGCCTATCGCCGCGCCCACGGCGCCCCCGACATGCCTTCGCCCAAGTTTCTCGCCGAATTGGCCCAAGAGCTGAAAGATCAGTTCGCGTCGAATGCCGACCTGCGGAACGAGTCGGAGTTGTTCTACGAATATCAGAGCCGCGTGAACCGCAGCTTCCGGGAGCTAAATGCAAACATTATCACAACCAATGACGCCATGATCTGCGTCGCTTCCAACTCGTCGCTTGATCGCTCCCCGCTGGCGGCGACTGTCTGCCAGAAAATCGAAATGATCCAGGACGACTTGGCCCAGATCGGCCCCGGCTGGTTCCACGTCGGCGGGAAATGGGACGTCCCAAAGGACGCTTGCTACGTTGGGAGGTGCGGGGCCTGCGTTGTGTGGGTGGGTGCTGATGGGATCGACCAACTCACCGAGTTCACATTGACCGTGCTGAAGTTCTCCTCTCTCATCAAGGAGACCGAGACGCTTATCAGCCCGGGTTCCGTGAAATTCTCGCCGGGGGATAGAGGCGGATGAGCATTTGCCGCGTTTTCAAGGGCTCCGTCCCTCGATCGCAGGCTGACTCGGACTTCTCGGTGAACTCAGACGCAGTTCATTACTGTGGCGCGCCGCGTTGCCGGTTTTCCGTACCACTTCGGAGATCTGTGGACCGAATCAGTGCTTCCGCCTCGCGGCGCAGGACGTGCGCTTCCAGCCAGTTGTGTAGGTGCAGTCCCATCTCTTGTTCGGCGCTGCCTGGCATCCCATCACGGTACTGATCGAGCCATGCTGTAGCCTTGTCAAGCGAGCGGCGCGCCTCCTACGGACTTCCCGAGGCGCTGCTGCGCCAGGGCTAGCCATAGCCAGTTCACGACGGCCCGACCCGGCTGGGGGTCGGCACGCAGGCTCTGCTCGAACAGAGCTACTGCTTGCTCGAACCGGCCGGCACGATAGTGCAAAGCCCCTTGCTCGGTCAGCGACCAGAATTGGCCGGAGGAAATCCTTGAGTTCAGTTTCGGCCAGGCGGCCCGGCAGCGACGCGTCCGCGATGGCGTCGGGGGCCAGGGTGCAAGCGCGGGCGACGTGGTAGGCCCGCAGGTTCGGCGCCTTGCCGAAACTCTCGACCATGTGGGCGCAGGCGTCCGCGTACCCGATTCGGTCGCCGGACAGGAGCAACACGGCGGCATACTCGAACCAGAAGTGGCCGGCGTCTGTCGAGGCGAGTTTCACGGCGTGAGTTGTAGCAATCGGCGGCCTTGCCCCAGTCTCTGCGCCGGGCGTGCGCGAAGCCCTGCTGCACCGGGTCGGCCGCGAGCAGCGCCGCCACGTCTCCCCAAAGGCGCTGCCACTGCACGCGCTCGGCGTCGGGCAACTTCATCAGCGCCGCCTGGTCACGTACGCCGGCCAGGACAGGATCTGTTTCCCAGGCAGAGAGCGACCAGCCGTTCAAGGACGGCAAGTCTACGGCCGCCGCCATCCTCGAGTAGCCTGGTCCTCAGCTCCAGGTTGGCCCGTAGCCAGTCCAGTGCTTGTCGGCGCAGACTGACTCGCTCCTGCTCACCGAGCCGTGGTTCCTGAGAACCACGACCGGCCGAGGCCTGCAGAGCGGCGATGGCAGCTTCATATCGGCAAATATAGAGTTGTGTATGTGATAGAGTCAGGTTGGGGTCGAGCCGGACGGCTTGTTGCTGGTAGGTAGGGTCTATGGCCGCGATAGCCGAGTGCAGGGCCCTGCAGATGAGCCGGATCGCGAAATGACATGGCTCCCGAGGTTGGTCATGGGCGCGCCGAGATTGAAATGGTCGGGTCGAGCTCGAGATGGATTGCTGGAAGTGGGCGATGGCCTCGTCCAACCGGCCCTTCTCGCCCAGGGCGATCCCGAGATTACCGTGGGCGGCGGCCATTTTCGGGTCGAGCCGAATGGAGTCCTGGAAGTGGCCGATGGCCTCGTCCAATCGGCCCTTAGCTCCAAGACATTCCCGAGATTATTGTGGGCCGAGCCGAGCCGTGGGCTCGAGCCGGATGGCGTCCTGGCAGTGGCCGATGGCCTCATCCATCCGGCCCTTAGCCTCCAAGGCAATCCCCAGGTTGTTGTGGGGTAGAGCCGCGGTTTCCGGGGTCGAGGCGGATGGATTCTCGGTAGTGGCCAATGGCCTCGTCCCGCCGGCCCATGACGCCCAGCGATCAAGCCCATGGCATTGTGGACCATGCTGGCCTCGGGCCGGAACGCCAGGGCGGCACGGAAGAAGCCGAGCGCCTCGTCGTGTCTGTCTGAGCCCCGAACAATGCCCAGCCCAGCTCATAGTTGAGCCAGAAGTCCTGCGGGTAGCGTGCCTGCCTGCGGTGAGCAGCGACACCGCCTCGCCGTCGGTCTTGGGTAAGACCCGGCCCAAAGCGGTCAATAACTGCGGGGACAGCCCGTCCACCGGCAGCTCCTGCGAAGAGTGCCAGCCCGGAATCGTTTTGCCAAAACTTCGGCTTGCGCAAGCTGTCTCGTAATGGGTCAGGGTCAGCACCGCGGGCTACCGCCAACAGCCACTCCCGCCGCGACTTGATCCTGGGTGATGCTGGCCCAGTCGTCCAGGGCGGCGACAATTTCCAGGCGGACTACGGAGTTCCGCACCCGCCGCCACCTCCTCAGTGTTATCGCCCTTTCGGCTCAGCCCTGCCTTCGCGAATGCCTCCTCGTAGAGCGGCTCGGCTCCGACCGACTCAGGCCTTGCCTCCATGGGGGTCGCCGCTCGCAGCCGGGCCGCGTCCAGATTCACGACGAGTGCGAGGTCGGCCCGCGCCTGGTCAACCTGCCGGCGCAGGTCATCCGGCCCGGCCGGCAGCAGCCGCTGCCGGGCCTGCTCCAGCAGTTCCCCCGCTTCGCGAAAGTGGAACTGCTTGCGGAAACTCCCGGCCTGAGCCATAGCCGTGCCGACCTCTCTGCGCAACTCCGCGCGTCGCTCGGCCCCCTGCTGCACGAACCACACCCCGCCGCCGCTCGCCAGCCCGATCAAGGTCAGCGCCGTCGCCACAAGCGCTGCCGCCCGTCGGATTGCGTCTTGTCCACCGCAGCGCGCGTTCCAACGATCCCACGGGGCATGCCACGATCGGTTCGTTCCGCTGGAATCGATGAAGATCTTCCGCGAGGGCCCCGGCGCTCGCGTAGCGCGCCGCGGGTCCTTCTCGAGGCACTTCAGGCAAATGGTCTCCGGGTCGCGCGGTACCGCCGCGTTCAACCGTGACGGGGGAACTGGGTCCTGGGAAATGACCTGCCGCAACGTCTCCGCCGCCGTTTCCGCACGGAAGGGAGGCCTGCCCGTCAGCAGTTCATAGAGGATCGCTCCCAGAGCATAGATATCGACGGTTGGTCCCCATGTCAGCGGCTTTGCTTCGGCTTGCTCGGGGGACATGTAGCTTGGTGTCCCGACCGCGGTGCCGGTACAGGTGATGCCGGCCTCGCCTTCCATCCGTCGGGCCAGCCCGAAGTCGCTGATCTTGGGCGTGCCGTCGGCGGTGAGAAGGACGTTGGACGGCTTCAGATCGCGATGCACGATTCCGCTTCGGTGGGCCGCCTCGATGGCTTGGGCCAGGGTCGCCAGCAGCGCGGCGGCCTCGAGGGGCGGCTGCGGCGCGCCCGCCAGTTTCTGGGACAGGTTGCCTCCCTCGACAAACTCCATGGTGAAGTAGGGCTGACCGTCGTGGTCGCCCATATCGTGGATCTGAACGATGTTTGGATGCCGCAAACCCGCCACTGCTTCTGCTTCGCGCAAGAATCGTTTTCGAGCCGCTGAACTGGCATTGGCACCGGTCAGCAGCATCTTGATGGCCACGGAGCGGTTCAGGCGGACGTGCCGGGCTCTGTACACGACGCCCATGCCGCCGCGGCCGAGGACCTCCTGGACTTCATGACCTGGGATCTGGTGCACATTGCCCGAAAACGGCGTCGCCGGTGGGCCGCCCAGTGGCGAGCTGCATTCAGGCGTTGGAAACATCGCATCCAGTTCAGCGTCGCAGGCGAGTTTTCGCCGCCAACGCTCGCGCACCTGTGGCAGCAATTCGGGGCAATCGCGGCACACCGCTTCTGGCGTCTGCTCTGAGTCCAATAGTTCATCAAGCAATCGTCGAACGCGTGAATCGGCGTCCATTTGGTGTCTCCAGCCCGTGTGACACTTCGAATGAGTCCCGAACTCACGCAGATACGGCGTTGCGCAACGCGGGATAGCATCGTTGGTCGAAGCTTCTAGTCGGGGCGAAGATCGGCCAGTTCCTCCGAAAGCAACAAGCTGGCACGATTCAAGCGTCGCTGTACCGTCTTGGCCGAGACATCGAGCACCTCGGCGGCCTCGGAGTGGGTCAACCCGTGCAAACGCACCAGGCCGAAGACTTCGCGCTCATCTTCCGGCAAGTTGTCGATCGCCTCCAACATCCGGCGCCCGTTCGGGGTGATGCCGGAATCACTGCTCGCTGGGGCATGCACAGAAGCTTCGCACAACGGCACTGCAACGGGTTGTTCATCCAAGCGGCGGGCCAGGTCATTGAGCTGCCACCGCATGTGTTGGTTGGCAATGGCGAAGAATTGGCGCACACTCAGGGGACGAATCGTACGTAGGGCCTTGAGCAACGCTTCGACCACGCCGCCGAGCAACTCAGTCGTTTCCAAATTCGACGGCGGCCTCGTCAAGCGAGGGTAACTCCGGTGCAGCATGTTGGCGCACAGCCTCTCCAGCCTGTGAACCGCCCGCTCCAGTAACTCCCGAACGATTGGCTCGGCGGGCACATCACGGCCAGTGCGTTCAGGTAGCGCTGCACGACTGCAGTGGTGGATTCGTCATTCATGATGAATTACCCCGCCAAGGAGGTGGCATCGCGCCGATTTTATCGAGTCTCGTGTCCACCTGCCACTCTCAGGAAGGTTGGCGGAGATTGTCATCGACATGACAGGTTGAGATTCCGGGGGCGGCTAGCATCTTGGTCTGGTGAGCCGTCGCGACCGGACGACGGCACGAAATCTCTTTTCCCGAAAGCGAGGAGAAAGCACCATGAATCGATCATTTCGGTCGAACGTAACTGCGGGTATTGCGGTCTTGATCGGGATCGCTGGACTGTCATACGTGCTGGCCGGGGCGGCCGCGC
>CAVRFS010000019.1:0-363814 GCA_963720335.1 uncultured Planctomycetota bacterium
GGGTCAGACCGGGTTTCGGGTTTGTTTCTTGCGTTTTGGCGGTTGGCATGTTTGAATCGACGACAGGGAACCCCGCAGCGGGAACCCCCGGGCCACACCGGGGTCGGGGACCCCGGGTTTCGGGTTTGATTTCTTGGGGGAACCCCGGGGTTCCGACCGGGTTTCGGGTTTGTTTCTTGCGTTTTGGCGGTTGGCATGTTTGAATCGACGACAGGGAACCCCGCAGGGAACCCCGGGGAACCCGAAAATGCAGGCCCGGGGTTTCGGGTTTGTTTCTTGCGTTTTGGCGGTTGGCATGTTTGAATCGACGACAGGGAAGGGAACCCAGGGGTCAGACCGGGTTTCGGGTTTTTTCTTGCGTTTTCGCGGTGCGCATGTTGAATCGACGACATGCCACGACGATTGCGAATCCAATACCCTGGCACCGTCCCATCTGATGGCCCGTGGGAATGGTCAGACAGGACATGGAACCCCGGGGTCAGACCGGGTTTCGGGTTTTTTCTTGCGTTTTGGCGGTTGGCATGTTTGAATCGACGACATGCCACGACGATTGCGAATCCAATACCCTGGAGCCATTTACCATATCATGGCCCGTGGGAATGGTCGACAGGACATCGTGCACGACGATCTGGACCAGGACCGGCTCATGGGGGACCTGGCGCGGACCGTGCGGCGCGGCTCGTGGCAGGTGTACGCCTTCGTCGTCCTGTCGAACCACCTGCACATCGTCGTCAAGACCCCCCAGCCCGACCTCGCACGGGGAATGCAAAGGTTCCTCTCATCCTACGCTAACGCTTCGGCGCGACGCCGCCGCTTTAGCGGGCACGTGTTCCAGGGACGGTATCGGACCGAGTTGGTGGAAGACGAGAGTTACCTCTGGACGGTGTCGCGGTACGTGCACCTCAACCCGGTTCGCGCCGGGTTGGTGGAGCACCCGGCGGCCTGGCGGTGGTCGAGTTATCCGGGCTATGCCGATCGGCGGCGGCGACTGGAGTGGGTGGCGCATCACGAGTTGTTGAAGTGCTGGGCGGGAGAATTCGGTGGTTCGGATCCGGCTGCGGCCTACCGGCGGTACGTGACTGCCGGGCTGACCGAACCGCCGCCTTGTCCGTGGTCGGCGGCGCACCACGGCTGGGTGCTGGGGAGCACCGAGTTCGTGACGCGGCTGGGCCAGATGGTGCGCGATGAGCCACCGCGGGAACTGCATCGCGAGGCGCGCCTGGCCCGCGGTGTGCCACTTCAAGCGATCCTTGATGTCGTGTGTCGGACGTACCGCGTCGAGTCGTCGGAATTGAGTCGCCGTGGGAGTCGGCATGAAGCGCGGGCGGCGCTGGCATACCTGCGCGCGGCGGCACACGGTAGCCACCAATGCATCACTGGCGGAGGTGTTGGGAGTCTCCCGGCCAGACAGCGTGCCGAACCTGACGCGGCGGTTCGCCCGGTGGCTGACCGAGCAAGACGAAGTTCGCCAGCGTCATAAGCTGTTGGAGGACCAATTACGAGTGGTCCTCTCCTCCGAAAAAACCGCAAACCCGGTCTGACCCCGAGGTACCCACCCAAAAAAACCGCAAACCCGGTCTGACCCCGAGGTACCCCCCAAAAAAACCGCAAACCCGGTCTGACCCCGAGGTACCCCCCGGTCTGACCCCGAGGTACCCCGGTCTGACCCCGAGGTACCCCAAAAAAACCGCAAACCCGGTCTGACCCCGAGGTACCTCGCAAAAAAACCGCAAACCCGGTCTGACCCCGAGGTACCTAAAAAAACCGCAAACCCGGTCTGACCCCGAGGTACCTAAAAAAACCGCAAACCCGGTCTGACCCCGAGGTACCTCGCAAAAAAACCGCAAACCCGGTCTGACCCCGAGGTACCTAAAAACCGCAAACCCGGTCTGACCCCGAGGTACCCCCTGACCCCGAGGTACCTCGCAGTCTGGGCCGTGCCCCAAAAAAACCGCAAACCCGGTCTGACCCCGAGGTACCACCCCGAGGTACCCAAAAAAACCGCAAACCCGGTCTGACCCCGAGGTACCCCGAAAAAACCGCAAACCCGGTCTGACCCCGAGGTACCCCGGTCTGACCCCGAGGTCCCCCAAAAAAACCGCAAACCCGGTCTGACCCCGAGGTACCCCGGTCTGACCCCGAGGTACCCCAAAAAAACCGCAAACCCGGTCTGACCCCGAGGTACCCGCGGTCTGACCCCGAGGTACCCGGCACGCATCCGTCGGGCGTGACGGGCATCTCTGTAGAGAGTGCTGCTGACAAAACGATTCCCGAGCTTGCCGAAAACCTCCCGGGGAATTATGGGAAAATGGGACTACGGACGCGGTCGGACAAGTGCGTGCTGCTGGTGGAGACGTGAATCTCCCCAAGTGGCACAGCCCAACTCATGCCACCCTGACTGGCTTGGATACAGATACAGCCAGTGGTCTATTGAATCCGCCAATACCAAATCCCGCCAAGAGATAATAAATGAACAGGCTAGAAATCAGTGATTTTGTGTTTCCCGACAATGCGATTGTCGTTCGTGGAGGAACCAGCTCGCCCCCGATCATCTTGAGAAGCTGCTATCAAGTCGGAAATGCAGAATACGGCCTGGCCGTCGTTTGCGGTGCAGGTAGATCATTGGAAGATCTATGCGAACACGTTCTCCACGACACGGTCCGATGGACGACGGTCGCTGTAATTCGTCGAGCAGGGGGCGACGTGATAAAATCGCCGGAAGGTCGCCTGACTCCTCAAGCTTGATTGGATTGCGTACGTTTCCAGGGGCAGGTGATAATCCTATGGACAAGCGGGCAGACAAACCTCTAGACGAATTTGGCCCTAGGCACGGGCCCGAGAACGGCATGTCAGATCTTCCTTCGGTGTTTGCCGATTTTCACAACGCAGATCGATTGGGACAAGTGCGGCCTCAATACGAGGGGTGCTCGTGAAGATTTTACGAAATTAGGGATACAGCCATTTCTGGGCCTGACGATCCGTTTGTATGACGGAGAACAATTCTCTGTTGAAGGGCGGGTGATTTGGGACGACACAGAAGGATGGGTGGCGGAGATTGATTGGTCCAAGCTCTAAAGAGAGATTTGGCGTCTCCAAGGGGTCAGACCTAGGAGCAAGTCTTTTCCGAGGTCCCGGCTGAGGGGGCTCAAACGGCAATAGCCAGACCGACGGCTACACCGGCTCCGGCTCCTCGACCCTCACCACCACCTCGACCGACACGTACACCTCGACTCAGACGGCCACCACCACCCTGGGCTCCAATGGCACCATCACCAGCGCCGGCTCGACCGACTCGCTGTACGAGACCGGCAACGACAGCGTCACCAGCGACGTCGGCTCCGGGACCGGGTCCGTCAGGTCAATTACGGCGGCGGCGACGGACAATCGTCGACCTTCACCACCACGTACTCGTCGTACGACTCCAGCGCCGACAGCTTCACCCAGACCGTGAGCGATGTCCAGTCGCTGGGCGCAACGGCACGATCGCCTCCGGCCAGGACCTGGATACGCTCACTTCGTTCGGCTCCAGCACGTATACCTACACCGAGTACGGCGGCCGCACCATCTCGTTCGCGGGCGGCGGCTACATCGGCGGCTCGTACAACGACTACGAGAGCACCTCGCAGTCGTACACGCTGTCGGACAGCACCTCGATCGCGCTGGGTGCCAACGGCACGATCGCGTCCGGCACGGTCGCCTCCTTGACCACCCAGGTCTATTCCGACAGCCAGTCGTTCAGTGAGTACGGCGCCGAGAACGTCCCCGACCCCGAGGGTGGGCCGCCGTTCAGCGGCGAATTGACCCAAACGAGCGTGACCACCAGCTACGCCTACAGCGTGAACCGGGGGACCGAAACGCTGGGAGCCCTGGGCACGATCAGCGGCGGCGGCAACTCGTTCTCCTTCAATCAGAGTGATTACAACTCGCTCTGGCTCAGCTCGCCGGAGACCGACACCGCCAGCTACAGCATGAATATGTCTGGCACCGAGACCTACGCCCCCGGTGGTGCGCCTGGCCAAGTTAATCGATGGGAGAATCTCAATCTCTGAGCAACTTCTCCGAGGGGGGGCGTCGCACCAACCGAACTGCCAGCGACGACGCCAAAGGCACAGAGAAAGAGGCCACCGGTACTTCCGAAGCCCGCCAACGGGACGGGATATTCCCCATCGCTGATCTTGAACCACAATCCATCGATGATCGTGACCACTCTCACTGGGATGCGTTGCTGAAGACCGCGCCCACGGACCTGGTCCTGCTCCCGATCGGCTCATTGACGGCCAACTTGTTGAGCCGGACTGCCGAGTGGGTTCCGCTCTACAAGGACACATGCTGTGTGCTCTTCGTGCGCGAGCAGTTCAAGCGTCTCGGCCCGATCTTGCAAAGTCCGATCCCCTCCCTTCCTGATAACGGCGCGGGTCTCTGTTTTCCAACTCCCGGCCGCGTGGACAGGGGCGTCATCCGCTAAAGGAGTCAGATGACTTGACGCCGCGAAAGAGATGACCGGTCGCCCTCAACTGTAACCGGTTAGAGCCTTGTTCACGATGCAGTGAGGAGAGTTGACCGGTCCGGTCTCGAACCGATTGTGTCGATCAGACATGTGCCACAGATAAGTCCAACTGCCGCAAGGAGATACTGCCAAGACCTCTGCTTTGAAAGGATCGTGTCGATCAGGCATGTCCCATATATAAGTCCAATTGCTGTAATGAGATTCTGCCAAGCCCCCTACCTTAAACCGGTTTTAGCGATTATACCTGTGTCACACGTAAGGTCAATTTTTGTAATGAGATACTGCTAAGTCCCCTAATTCGAACCGGTTTTAGCGATTATACCTGTGTCACACGTAAGGCCAATTAATATAAGGAGATACTATCAAAACTCGCTGGTTCGAACCGGTTTTAGCGATTATACCTGTGTCACACAGAAGTTCAATTGCGGTAAGGAGATACTGCCAAGACCCCTGGTTCGAACCGGTTTTAGCGATTATACCTGTGTCACACGTAAGTCCATTTGATGAATGGAGATGAAGGTCTTGGCGGGGGTTCCGGTTATACCTGTGTCACACGTAAGTTTTATCGCGCGATGGACTTGCGGCCGAAATGAAGTTTTCCGCCCTACGCAAGTGTGTGCGTCGAGCGCGACAAGAGCTCGTCGTGGCCGGAGAACGTCAATAAACGTTGCAGACCGCGTTTTCATCAGCCAGGACCTTCTCTACCGCAACTGTGCGAGGCGACAGAGAGAGCCTGCTTCACTTTCTCTCATGGGGCCCTTCGATCCGGGGTGCACCGGCTGGCTCCGAGTTTGGGTAGAGGCGGCGAAGCACATCGATCCGATTCCGGAGAACGGCGTCTTCGGGGTTAAGACGGATGCATTCGGTGTAAGCCTTCAGCGTCTCGGCGAGCCGGCGTTCGAGCTCGAACGATTGACCGGCGAGCTTCCAGGTGGTGCCGGCATGCCAACTGCGCGAACCTGGCGCGCTCGACGGGGTCGACATCCGACCAGATAGGCGTCGATCGGCTCTCGTGCAAGGCGGAGCGCCGCGAAGTTGTCCATCAAGGATTGCTTCCTGCGCAAGCTTCTGGGTGCGAGGAACTCGAGTTCGGGGATGGTCGTCGGTGTTGAGCCGACCTGTCCGGGAGAAGTCGGCCACCGCGCGGTCGCCGAGCATGAAGAAGTCGAGCAATTGGGTCGTCGAGACTGATGCCCGACATCGGCCAGGTCTATGGCCACGGGCGCGTGCGGCCAGGCGGCGAGCCAGGAACGATGGATCGATCGCGATCGGTTGCCGCGACGCGATCACGATCGTGTTTTCATGTGGCTCGAAGTTTTCGTACCATACTTGAACGTGAGGGAATACGGAGTGAAAACTCTTGAGAATCCCCCGGATGTCGTCCACGGAAAGGCCGTAGAGCGGGAGCCAGGTCGAGAGCAGGCCCCCCGGACGAAGACGTCGCGAGCAATTGGCGATGTAGTCGCGACCGTAGAGCGCGGCGTTGCCTCGAAAACGGGGATGGGTCGAGTCGGACAGAATCAGGTCATACGTCTGGTCGGTGACGGCGACGTAGCTCTTGGCGTCGACGATCCGCACGCGCACTCGCGGGTCGTCGAGCACGCCGTGGTTGACGTCGTTGAACCAGGCCGAGGCGACCTTCAGGACATCGGGGTTGAGCTCGAGCACCTCGATCGACTCGATCTCCGAGTGGAGGCTGACGGAGTGACACGTCCCTCCAGACCCGAAGCCGATCTGAAGGACGGATCGAGGCGAATGGTGGAGGCAGACCGGCAGATGAGCTTGTAGCTTTTGAGTCCGCCGGAGAACAGGGTTGGTCCCGGCGACGTTGACGCCGTTGATCGAGATCACCCGGTCGGTCGGGCCGCGCTGGTGCACCGTGATGGTGGCTCCCGCCCCCTCGAGGATGGTCAGGAGTTTGCCAGGCTCTTGTTTGGCATAGAGATCGCTGAGTGGGAGCCATTCATTGAGCCCGCAAGCGAGCACGACCATGAGGGCCCACGCGATCGCGGCGTAGCGCCGTGCCCTGCCAGCCCTCCAGCCCTCCTCCGCGCAGAGGATCGCCAGGGCTCCTTGGGCGGCCTGAAGGACGGCCAGCAGCATGATCGCTCGCTGCGTGCCCAGCGCGGGAATCAGCCAGACGGTCGTCGCCGTCGCCCCCAGGATCGCCCCCAAGCGTGTTGAGACCGTAGAGCCGGCCGGTGCTTGCTCCCACCGGCCGTCCCCGGCCGACATAGAGGCGTGCAGCCAGTGTGAAGCTCGCTCCCAGAAAGGCGGCCGAAGGGGCGAAGACGGCGAGGCTGATCGCCAGATGGAACGGGATGCGAGCGCCCCAGAATGTCATCCCCTCCAAGAAGAGACGCCGTTGATCGGACGGTCGGATGGCCACCAAGAAGGGGCATTGAGAAGAGTGCGGTCAAGGCCGCCAGGATCTGGGCGGTACCCAACCACCGCCAGTCGTGGCGTTGAGACTCTGGCCTCGATCCGTCCGGTCCGGCGAGGGCAGCCCCCCGGCGTGCCCGGCGAGGAACGCGGTCAGCATCAGCGTGAATGCGTACGTCGTGTCGTCGGTAATGGCCGCCAGCAGGCCCGCGAGTCCAGAGCACCTCGTACGCCAGGCCACAAAACCCCGAGACCGTCGCGATCAAGAGCGCGGCATTTCCAGCGGCGTGAACGGCGACCGGCTCCAGCGATCGGTCGACTGGCATCGGCCGCGACCGTGGTCGACTGACCGGCGGTCCCAGACCAGAGCGATCACGCCGACACCGAGATCGACGAGGGCCGCCACGATGTTGGTCTCGATCACGCCCAGCCAGAAGATCAGGACGCAACCGGCCACGAAGCAGCCGACCACCGCGCCGGCCGTGTTGGCCGCATAGAGGGAGCCCGCGGCCCGCCCCGGCAGCGTCCGTCCTGCCGCGGCGAACCGGGCCAAGACCGGCAGGGTTCCACCCATCAGGAGAGTCGGAGGCGCCAGGGCGAGCACGACCGTCAAGACGCGGACGACCAATGCCGGCCGTCGGCGAATCGCCCACGACGTGCGTCGCCGCCACGAAAAAGCGGCCCAGCCCTTCAAACACGATCGGCACGGCGAGGCTATACAGCCCGATCGCGATCTCCATGCAGACCGAAGAGCCGCAACGGACGCTGAGGAAGGCCGGCCCAACGCCCCCAGAGGATGCCTCCCAGCCCCAGCCCACCCATGTAGGCGATCAGAACGGTCATGACCGACCAAGTGGTCGCTCCCAACAACCAGCCCAGCATCCGCGACCAGACGACTTCCAGCATCAGGCCCGACGCGCCCGACGCCGCGAATAAGATGAAGATTCCCAAGTAATCGCCCCGGCGACGGGCAGCGATCGTGGAGGCGGTCAAAGTGGTCATCAGTGCAACGGGTTCTCGAGTCAGCGACGGAACAGTCTCCCGGCATGCTGGCGGCGGCCGGCGCGGCTTCTCTCGCTTCCTCAATGGATTCCACGCATGCCGAGTGCGACGGCCTCGGGATTGGTTGCCAGCCGCATCGCCTCGGTGCCGGAGATGGTCTTCTTGTTGTAGAGATCGACGAGGTGCTGGTCGAATTTCTGCATGCCTCCGTCGCGGCTGGCGATATAGTCGCTGAGCTCGTTCAGCTTATTGTCCAGGATGTACTTCGTGGTGACAGGGCCGCCGCGGAGGATCTCCATGGCCGCGCGGCGGGGGCCATCGCGTGTGACGGCCAGTCGCTGGGAAATGATTGCTTCGAGCGAGTACGCCAGTTGCGAGGTGGCGATCTTCCGCTCCTCGGAAGGAATCATCGCCAGGATGCGCTCGATCGTCTGGGAGGCGTTCGAGCTATGCACGGTGGCGAAGACCTGGTGGCCCGTGTCGGCGGCCCGCAGGGCCATCCGCATGGTCTCGCTGTCGCGCAGCTCGCCCACCAGGATGACGTCCGGGTCTTGGCGCAGGGCCTGGCGCAGACCATGCTCGAACGTCGGTGTGTCCTGGCCGACCTCGACCTGGGAGATCATGGCCTTTTGGTTCGTGTGCATATACTCGACCGGGTCTTCAATCGTGATGACCTTGCAACGGTAGGAATTGTTGATCAGGTCGATCATGGCCGCCAGGGTTGTACTTTTGCCGCTTCCGGTTGTACCGGTGAGCAGTGTGATGCCACGGTGGGAGAGCGTGATGTCACGGAGTACGGAGGGAAGCTCGAGCTCTTCAAGCGTACGGATCTTCAGCTTGATGACCCGGAGCACCATCGCCGGAGTTCCCAAGTGGCTGTAAACGTTACAGCGGAATCGGGCCACGCCCGGGATGGCGTACGAGAAGTCCAGGCCATTAACCAGCACGTCGTCAAGGTGGTCGAGCGTGAGCTTCGGTTTGATCGAGACAATGAACTGCCGAAGCGAATCGCCCGTGATCGCCGGCGACTCCACCGTACGGATCTGCCCGTTGATTCGCAACAGAGGCGATGCCCCGGTCTGGAGGTGCACATCGGAAGCACCCTGTTCGACTGCGAACCGGATCAGTTGGTCGAAATTCATGAGATATCCTTTGAATTCAAGGAACAGACGAGGATCCTACTTTAGCATGCGCCAACGCTCGGCCCAAGTCCGTGGTGTCGTGTCGCCGCCCGAGTGAGCGGCCTCGTTTGCCTGAGTCTCAGTGCTGGTCCGACAGCCCCATGAGGTAGCGCGCGGTCAGCAGGCGGCGCTCGAAGATCGGTCAAGCCAGCGCGTTCCTTGCGGATGCGGATCAATTCTTCGGGGACGTTGGTGACCAGGCCCCCAACGCCGCGCTCGATCAGCCTCACCATCGCACGGGGATCGTCTACGGTCCAGGCGTAGAGTAACTTCCCGCGGGAACGCGCGGCGCGAATCAAGCGATCCGATAAGACACTGGTGTTCACGCTCAGACCATCGACGTCGAGCCGGCCAGGGTCGCCGAGCGGCGTAGGTCACAAGCGCCACCACCTTGAGCTGGGGGTTGTGCCGCTTCGCCTTCATCAGCCCGTCGTAATCCAAGGAACTGACCTCGCACTGCGATTCGAAGCCGTGGCGACGAATCAACTCGGCAACCTTCTCGGCCAAGCCGTGGTCCTTGGCGTAATACTTCAGTTCGATCTGGAGCTTGATCTTGCCGCGGGCCAAGGCGATCACTTCGTCGAGGGTCGCGATCCGCTCCCCTGCGAATTCCGGGCTGAAGCGGCGGCCAATATCGAGATTCCGAAGTTCGGCGAAAGTGGTGTCGGCGATCGCCCGCGCGTCGCCCGCGAGTCGCATCAGGTCGCGGTCATGACACACGACGATCACGCCGTCCGAGGTCTGCTGTACGTCCAGCTCGATCACATCAGCCCCGACCTCGATCGACTTTCGAAACGCGCTCATGCTGTTCTCAGGGGCGACGCGCGAATAGCCCCGATGGGCGACGACCACAATGTGCTCGTCACCCCCGATCCCGTGGGGAAGGCCAAGGCCCGCTAACGCCACAAAGGCAAGGCATGCCAGAACGCCAGTGAGCCTCAGCCAGGCGAACCGCCGTCGTCCTGGACTGGTCAAGCTGATGACACTCGCTGATTCCGGCTCGGCGATCAATCCGATTGTGCCTCCACGCTCGAGGTAAAGCCGAAGGATCAGCAGGCATTGGATCGCCACAAGCGCGAACGAAAGCACAGCCAGCAAGAGAGCGTGACAGGTCAACAAGCCGGCGACCAGCGGAACCAGTACCAATGGCCTGTGATTCGGCCGACGCCAGCAAAAACGAGCAACCGCGCCCGAATCCCCAGACCAGCATGACGCCTAACATCGTGCCGAGGAATTGCCAGCCGAGTACGAGCGTCCCGATCCGAAGCCGAGCCCCGCCGGTCCGCGTGCGACTTTCCTGAACGGCCTCGGTAACCCGACAATCCTCGAAAAGCAGTATCGGCATCACAAAGATGGCGCACACGTAGAAAAAAGCCAGGATCGTCAGAAACACCGCGGCCAGCACAGCACCGACCCCGACGCCACATACCACGTGGGGGGACGGTCCGTGAGGTAATAGTTGATATCATGGCCTGAGAGCAGCACTACGTAAGTGGTGCCGGCCAGAACCGCGATCGGAGGCGCAAAGAAGGAAAATCGCTCCCAGCCGGATCAGCCCGAATGAGACGAGCCGGAGCGCGACCGACCTCAATGCGGATAGTGTTTCCGCCAAGGTGACGGTTCGTCCTCGAAGGTGCAGCGCCGCGATGGCCATTACGCCGACGTGCTCGATCATGGTACCGAGCATCATGGAGAATGCCAGCAGGATCGCGGCGAGTGATCCGGCGGGCGAGAACAGGAACCGCGCGATATCGGTGTTGGTCACCGCCGCGCGGCCGGTACTGGCGATCAACGGGGAAATCACCCAGGCGGTGCCCAACGCTCCCAGCATGATCACCGCACCTTTGAACGCAGCCTCGAACACGATCAGCGGTTTGTGGATGCGCCAACAGATCGCGCAGAATCGTCTCGGCGAGGCGGCCTGGCGATGGCGGACGGACGTCGTCGGTTATGGTGGTGTTCATGTTCATGACGATTCTGCCAGGAAATGTTATCATTTCCCACACGCAAAGACAAAGTAACCGCATTCATTTCACGGTCAGATTGCGAGTGCGACCTTGCGGAAGAGGGCACGATCGGTGACGATAACGCTTCAAGAGCAGGCGTTTTGACAAGGGAGACGAGACGATGGGGATGATGAGAGCGCGTTCGCACCGACGGGTCCCAATCCAAATGTTCCTGTTTGGAGTTGGTGTTGCTCGGCGGCCTATGGGTACCAGTTTGGCGGCAACGCCGCTGCCAAGTTCGCGGTGATCGAGTCGTTGAAAAAGCTGGCCATCCAGGTCCCGGCCGGAGTCATCGCCGTCTGGATCGCCTCGCGGATCATCGACTCCGACTTTGGCACGATCGGGACGATCGTGCTCAAAATCGCGGGTATCACGATACTTGCCGAGGGGGTCGCCACTTGGGTCGAATACTTCGTTCCATTCGCGTTTTTCCCCTTCATGGCCGAGCTCGCGGTCATGGTGGTCGGTTACTTCTGGCTCTTCGAGCTGACCAAATGGGAGACCTACTTGATCGTGTTCCTCAATTTTGCCGTATTAATCGGAGCGAACTACCTGCTCGAGAATTACCAGCCATCGACTCCTGAGCGTAGCCATCGATCCCGGATGCACTATCGGCGACTGAACTGGCAAGAGAAGTGAGATTGAGGGGCACGTCCTCGCCATGAGCAAATCACGCGTGATCGATTTCGATCTCTTGAAACCCCGGCTGGAGCGGGCGTACGACTTCGCCGCCGGCCAGGTCCGCGCCACCGATCTCAACGACCCGGACTATTTTCCGATTTACACCGAGGGGGGCCGCTGGAAGCATGGCGGCGAGCTCTGGACCGATTGGTGCGGTGGGTTCCACGCCGGCATGATGTGGTTGATCGCCAGGCGAACGGGCGAAGCATGGTGGTGGACCAAGGCCGAGCATTACTCCCGGCTCCTGGAACCCGGCAGCATGACCGCGACGTTCACGATCTCGGGTTCATCTTTTTGAATACATATCTTGCCCTGGTATCGACTGACCGGCGAGAGACTGAACTTCGCCAGGTCTTGATCACCGCCGGGCGAACGCTGGCCTTCGGTTCAATCCCCGAGGGAAATACCTCCGTTCGTTCGTATCGCCGGAGAGCCTGTTCATCGACATCATGATGAACGTGCCGCTGATTTTCCTGGCCGCGCGAGAGACGCGGTGACGCGGAGCTGTACGACCTGGCGGCCAGCCCACTGCCGGACCACCGAGCGGACGCTGGTGCGTCCCGACGGCTCGACGGCACACGAAGGCATCTTCGACGCTGGACACCGGTGCGTTCCTGCGGCAATCAACCCATCAAGGACTGCGGGCCGATTCGACGTGGTCGCGCGGCCTGGCCTGGTCGCTTTACGGCTTTGGCACGGTGTTCACTTACACCGCAAGATCCGGCCGACCTGCAGCGTGGCCCAGCGCAATGCCGACTGCTTGCTCGCCCGCTGTTCCGGAGCCCTGTTCCCCCGTGGGATTTCGACGTCCCGGCCGGTCCCGACCGGATCGACGACAGCTCGGCCGCCGCCATCGCGGCTTCGGGCTTGTGGAACCTCGCCGAGCTCACGGCCCCGCACGACCCGGCACGGGCCAACCGCTATCGTGACGCCACGCTGGCCATCCTCGACACGCTTTGCACCGACCATTACCTGGCCTGGTCCACTCCCGGCTGGGAAGGCGTTCTCAAGCACGGCGTCTATCATTTCCACAAAAAGCTGGGAGTCGATGAGTCGGTGATGTGGGGCGAGTTCTTCTTCCTGGAAGCCGTCGACAAGGTCCTTCGCGCACCGCGTCGATGGACCGACTCGTCGGCGACGATCCCGGTTTAATCGGCCGTGCGGACAGCATCGTGCTTTACCGATCTGTCGACTCCGGCGTTTTCCTGCCAGACGAATGTCGTGTCGGCGTGCAACGTGCTACAACTATGAACTCGGCTCCGGTGTGCGAGACCGAGCTTGCCATGCTGGAACAAGCAGCGAGGATTTCGAACATGCGCTGCCAAGAAACCCTCGGATCATGACGAGCCTGGCGACGAGAGCCGACGGCCGTCCGGGAGCCGGACAGACGATCGACCTCTGCCAGTCTTCGACCCCGATGAAATCGATGGCGTTCGAGGACGACGAACGAAGATGACGAGGATGACGCCGACGATCGATGAGCGATGACGCTTCAGCGAGCTGATCGAGGAGGAGCCTCGGACGGTCTTGATCACCGGAGCCTGCGGCAACATCGGCCGCAAGCTCCGCGACGCCTGGGCTGACGTTTACGACTTGGTTCTGATCGACAAGTCCCGTGCCGAGGACGATCTCGACGTGATCGTGGCGGACCTGACGATTCTGGACGACGATTGGATCACACACTTCCACGGGGTCGACACGGTGGTCCATCTCGCGGCCAACGGCGACGAGTTCGCCCCTTGGGAAGAGCTGATCGGGCCCAACCTCGATGCCCTTGCCAACGTCTTCCACGCCGCGGCCCTGGCGGGGGTCGAGCGCATCATCTTCGCCAGCTCGAATCACGTCATGGGGGATTATCGAACGGATGGATGACGGCCCGATCACGGTCGACATGAAGCCGATGCCGGATGGGCCCTACGCGGTCACCAAGCTGGTCGGCGAGCGGCTGGGCCAGAGCCTGGCGCGGGCATTCGACCTGACCTTCATCGCGTTCCGGCTCGGTTGGATCCAGGAGGGAAAGAATCGGCCCGAGACGCTGCCCCACGACTGGGCACCGCCAGATGTGGCTCTCGAACGCCGACCTGATCCGCCTGTTCGACTGCGCCGTCGAGGCCGAGATCGAAGACCGCTTCGTTCGTCGTGGTCAACGGCATGTCTCGCAACCACGGAATGCGCTGGGACCTCTCCGACGCCGCCGAGCTGCTCGGCTACCTCCCCAAGGACAACGCCTTCGATGAAAGCCATCGAAGTCATTGCTAGATGTTAGTTCAGAGAGCCGAGTGGCTCATGGCGTTCGGCTCCCAGAGATCCTTGCGGAATCCGAGCAGGGCAAGCACCTCGACGGTCAGGAACAATGTGGCGTTGAAGACCTGAAGGATGTTGTCGGCCAGCGCCGGCCGTTTGCCCTCAATCGCGTGCCCGAGGAGCTGGATCGCCCAGCCGGCCACGAAGGTAGCCAGGAAAACCATGAACGAGATTCGGAACGGGAGTACCGCCGTCCGATCAGCGAGCCCAAGGAGCAACAGGGTGAACGGGAGCTGGATCAGGGCGATCGACCAATCGAGCTTCAGGTAATACACACAGACACTCAAATAGAAAATGCTGGCGGCAGTCAGCGGGACATCCGTTGGAACGTGGTAGAAGCGGAACCAGCTCAGGGCCAGGAACAGCGAAAACGTCACGAGCGGGACGCCGAAAAAGTGAGTCAGCTTGTTGCGGGGGTCCTGATGGTAAGCCCCATAGCTCTGCATCTGTTGCTTCAATGTCGTCATCGTCGTTTTCTCCGTTAGAGTAGCCGGTTGCTAGCTGCCAGTTGACTGAGGACCGACGTCTCGATCGTCGTCAACTCTCAATAAACGACTGGGAACTAGGAACGAGCAGCTACCAACTACTTCCGCCCGCTGTCGAATCGCGTGAAGCTCACGGTAGAAGCGGATCTCCAGCCTGTTACTTCGCAATGCCGCCAGCGCCTCACGCACCAGATTAACGCTGGCGAACAGCAGAAGTCCAACACCGACCACCGCGAGAAGTGTCGGCAACGCGACCAGCGCCATGCTCAACATGGTGTCGAAAGCCAAAGCCAGGCTCGTTCCCACAAACGACGAGAAGGCCAGGTACAAGGCGGTCAAGGCGAACCGCAGAAGGTCGCTCCGATGCTGGAGCCGCTGGAGCTGATCGTGTCAAATGATCCATTCGTTGGTCCGTCAAGTCGAGGTCGGACACGCCCCGGCCCAGTTTGTCCGCCTGGTCGTTGAGAACCCGAATCCGGTCGACGACCCGCGAGACCCGATTCGATGTCGAGATGATCAGCGACGCATTGGCGGTCATGAAGATGGCCGGCGTAATCATTGCCGAGAGCGTGCTGTACGTGCTGTTGTTGATTATGCCGATCGGCATGGCGTCACGATCCTGTCGACAAGTTCCGAGATCCGGTCAGCGCGCCCTGCTTTTCCATCGGCCGCGCGATCGGTGCCAATCTTAGTGACCGGGTCACGCGATGTCGACTGACCTTGGCCGATGGACATGCCGTCGCATACCATTAGGACGCGCGGTCGGATGGGGCCTATCAGAGCGGTTGCGTCGCGATTTCCGCGTCCTTATCTGCATCACGGCATAAGATTCACGGTTTGGTAAAAACTCATGGCGGTTGCTCGATATCAAATCTTGCGCTCGATGTGGACGGCACGCTCCTTGATCCCGACGGCACCTTGCCCCGAGGACCGCTGCCGCGGTGGCACGCGCGGCCCAAGCCGGGATTCGACCGATCCTCTGCACCGGAAGACGCTATCGCCGAGCTCTGCCCATCGCCCGACAACTCGGCCTCGACGCCCCCTTGGTTTGTAACTCCGGAGCCATCATCAAGGATCCGAGAGACCATTCTACGCTCTGGCGAGCCGACTTCGATGCCGCGCTCGACTCCGACGTGCTAGAACTGTTCCATGCACACGGTCGACCCGCAGTCGTGTTTACCGACCGCGGTTCGGAGGATGCCGACTTCATCGTCCGCGGCTTACCCAACTGGGCTCCCTCTGTTTGATGACTACGTCGGTCAGAACCGCGAGCATGCCGAGATCGACTCCGTTTGGAGATGGAGGCAGTCAAACCGAGCCCATCACTATCTCGCTCACGGCCAGGGCGACCCTTTGTTTCATGTCTGCGCGATCGGGACGCGAAGCGAGATGCTCGCGTTCCAGCAAGCGGCGCTCGACACGATCAATGGCCGGGTCCAAACGTTCGTCCAGCGAAGTCCTCGCTACGCCGGCACAATGTGCGAGCTCTTGCGGTCATGACGCCAGTAAATGGACCGCCATCCGCTACCTGGCAAAACTCTGGAGGATCGAACCACAAGAAATCTGCGCGGTCGGTGACGACGTCAATGACATCCCCATGATCCGCCACGCCGGATTGGGCGTGGCCATGGGACACGCCGGCGCCGAAGTATTGACGGCGGCCGACCTGATCACCGGCGATCATGAGCAGGATGGGGTGGCGATGCTTGTGGATGACGTCTTGCTGGCTTGACGAATCGAGAATCACTTCCCGAGGGAGAAGACGCGTGGCTGAATCGGACTCCGAGTCGATCTCCGGTCCAACCTGGGTCACCGACGGCGCATGGCGCGCACGATCGCACGCTGATCGAGACCTGGCTGTTTCGCCTGCGGAGCGAGCGGTTCCGATCGCGGATGCGTGGTAAGACCCATGACTTCTTTGTTGCTCATCTGGCCGATGGGGTTCATGCCGTGGCTGTGACTCCCGATCATCAGATAGTCATGGTCCGCCAGTTCCGGGCTGGCTCGCGGCGCGACAGCCTGGAGACTCCGGGCGGCCTGCTCGAAGCCGGAGAGGATCCGGGCACCGCCGGGGCTCGCGAACTGCTCGAAGAAACCGGGTACGCGGGTGACCCTCCCCAGGTGCTGGGTGCCATCTGGCCCAATCCAGCGCTGCTCTCAATGCGCATCACAACGATCATCGTTCTCAACGCCCGCCGGATCGCGGAACCCCACCCCGACCCTAGCGAGGAGCTGGCCGTCGAGCTCGTCCCCGTCGACCAGATTCCTTCGCTCATCAAGACCGGCCAGATCGATCATGCCGTCTGCGTCGCCGGCTTGCTCTGGTGGCTGTACCTCGAACGTACCGAATTATCGAGACCGGTCGCCTGACTCCCCTATCCGATCAATGACCTGAAACACGGCTAGCGCGGTCGCCGGACAGGGCCGGCTTCTCCAGGAATTGTAGGGGGGAGTTTCGTCTCCCGACCCTGGTTCTCGCCTTGTGTCGGGCCATTGAACGCGATCGCGGGATCCGAAAAATGGGCCGCGTTGAGCCGACGATTCATCCTAATCGAGCGTGATAACCGATTCTGCTAAGGAAGAGGTCAGTGAACTTTGAATGGGATTTCCAGGAAGTCCGGCATAAGTGCCTTTAGAATCTCGGATTAAGAGCGATCTTCTGGAGCGATGCGGATGGCCATGGAGGCCTTGAAAAGGTACGGGTGGCTCCCGTCCTGGGTCGCCATGCTCGCGGTATCATTGGCCTGGCTCTCAATAAATCCGAGCGTTCTTGCCCAGCCTCCGACTTCGGAAGTCTCGACAATATCGGCCGCCACCGCACCATCAGCGGCTCAAACTCAGCCGCCGACCGACGCAACGAGGTGCCAAGCGCTCGCCGGAGAGCGTCCCGCCCAACCTCAAGAATCGACTGCAAACGAAAACGAAAGCGAGGCGCACAAGCCGCGTGCCTCCGATCCGGCGACCAAGCTCCTGATGGAGGCGCTGGGCCGTAAGGATTCACCCGTCCAGGTCTATGGGTGGATCCAAAATAGCTTCACCGGCAATACCGACGGAACGCCTCGGAACTTGTCTAACGTCACCGTTTTCCCGAACCGTCTTGCGAACCAATGGCAAGGAAACCAGTATTACATCATCCTGGAGAACGCGATCGAACAGACCGACCAGATCAACTTGGGCTTCCGGTTCGACACGCTCTTCGGCAACGACTGGGAATTCACGAAGGACGTTGGCCTGTTCGACAACGCGTTCAAGACGAACTCATTCGCAGGGCTCGACTTTCCTCAGATTTATGGCGAAATGCATTTGCCTTTCGTCACCGAGAACGGCATCGACCTCAAGGGAGGCCGGTTCTATTCGCCTGCGGGGTATGAGTCGCCGATGGCGATCTATCGGCCTGCCTTGTCGGTGTCGAATATCTTCAACTACACGGTGTTCACCTACGTGGGGATGCTAACTACGATTCACTGGAACGATCAGATCGATCTATATGCAGGTACAGTTAATGGGCCGAATCGCTGGATCGACAAAAGTTATGTCTGGGAGACCCTCGCTGGTCTGAAGTGGACCTCGATGACAGGCAAGACCACGATCACGGATTTCTTCCGGGTTGGCCCAGCCCAATTTCCGTATTTCCCGCGGGCTGACGCTCAGTTCCCGATACCGGGCTTTCCTCCGCCCCCATTCCGCGCCGGCCAGCGCAACGTGGGATACACCCACCGCCCCCGCTATTACCACTCGCTGATGATCAACCATCAGTGGTCGAACCAGCTCGCCGAGGTGTTCGAAGCCGACTTCGCGGTTGATGTCGACAGCCCGGGTTTCGGAATTGACGGCACACCGAAGACGACGTCGATATTCGGCTTCGTCCATTGGTTTCTCTACGACTTCAACCCGAAGGTGATGGGCTTTTGGCGGAGCGAGATCTTTAGTGACCCGAACGGCGCGGCCACCGGCCTGGCCGATACGTACTACGAGATCACGGTCGGCTGCCGGTACAAAGCCAAGCCATGGCTCTGGATACGTCCGGAGGCCCGCTACGACTGGGTTCAGTCTTCCCATCCCTACGCCGACGGAACCCGCTGGAGTCAACTCACGTTGGCATTCGACGTGATCTTGTTGTGGTGATCCGCGTCCAGTCCAACGCTGCGGAACCAAGTTGGTCAGGCGTCGCGCAGGTAAATCAACCGATTGCCCGACTTGCCGACGACACGCGCTGCCCCAGTCAGGCGCAGGCAGTATGCAATCCGCTGCACGAACTGGAGCGGGCGGTTGAGTTGCCGGGCCAGATCGACGGTTGTGAATGGTTGACCGCAGTCACAACTCGCGGGCAAGAGCGCCAAAGGTCGCAGGCGCTCGCCAGCGAAGTCGTTTCGTGAATGGCGCTCAACCGGCGATCGGTGACGGTGTAACCCGGCCTTCGGCGGCGGGGAACCCGCACCTCATCGATCGTGACTCCGACGATTTCGATGTCCAGGTTGGAATGAGGGAAGACACGGACCACACCGATCAAGTCGTCGAACACGTCCAGCAGCGTGCCTCGCTTCGGGCTCCGTCGCGACGAGAGGTCCGGCCCATCGCGCCGTGATCTCCGCACGACATGTCGCGTGAGCACAACGGGCTTGACGATCCGCATGCGATGCTCCGGCAACAACCGCCGCAGCTTCCCGACGAGCGGGCCAAGCGGTCCGGACTGCACCTCGATCAGACGCCCCATGTCATCGACAGCGTCGATGCGATATCGTCCGACCACGACTTCCGAGCGTCCGTCCCCTCCGGTGGCATACCGCTCTTTGAGCGAGCGATGCAGGCTCATCTCCATGGCTCGTTCTCAAAAGGACAATCCGTGTGCGCTTTTGCGGTCAACCGGGCTCGTTGGACGTGGGAGGGGTTCGACGCCGAGATCACGAATGGTCAACAGCGGGAAAAAAGGCAGGCCCCGGGCGGCGAAAGCCGCGGCGGCTCCTTCGAGACGGTCAAGGACGACGATCACAAGTGCGACCTTGCAGCCGATCGCTTCGACGGCGTTGGCGGCCTGGAGGGACGAACCGCCGGTCGTCGCCACGTCGTCGACGATCGCCACGACAGACCCGGGCTCGAGCGGCCCCTCGACCAGGTTTCCCGTTCCGTGGGTCTTCGCCTCCTTTCGCACCAAGAAGCCGCGAAGCTGGCCACGGCCGCTCGCGGCTGCCAGGGCCAGCGTCGCGCCGACGATCGGGTCTGCCCCCAGCGTTAGACCTCCGACCGCGGCGACATCGGGCCGGCTCGCAATCAACTCCAAGACGCCCGCGCCGATCATGTGCGGCCCCTTCCGCTGAGAGAGTAACTTTGCGGCCGTCCACGTAGTAATGCGACGTGCGACCGCTGGCGAGCGTGAATGTCCCTCGCTTGAGTGCATCCCGCTGCAAGAGCGCGATCAGACGCTGGCGTTCATAACAGACCACAAGCGAGCCCATGGGCGACAGTCCCTCCTCCAACGCGCGAAGACTTCCATCAAGCCTGACAGCACCGGTGCCGATGCTTCTCTTGAGACGACGCTATTCTAGCGATACTCCGGCGATCTGTTCATGCCAAGGACTACCGAAACGTGTCTGCCGTCGAACGCGAGCCGATCGGGCCTTTCTTGCACTATCTCATGGCGGAGTGTGGGGTTTCGTCCAACACTCTGGCCGCCTATCGATCGGATCTCATGCGGTTCGTCCGCTGGCGTAAGTCAAACGCGCCGGGCCCGCTGGCGGCTCTGGATGTACCCACGCTCAGCGGTTATGTCGAGTCACTCAATGGCGAGGGTCTGGCGCCGAGCAGCGTGAGCCGGCACCTGGCGAGCCTTTCCACGTTTTTTCGCTTTCTGGTCTTTGAGGGCCGGCTCTCGGACAACGTGGCGCAAGCTGCTGGTCGCCCCGGCACTCTGGGATCGCTTGCCGACTGTGTTGAGTCCCGCCGCGATCGATCGCCTGCTGGAATCGCCTCATCCCGAAACCAGTCTGGGCCGGCGCGATCGGGCATGCTTGGAAACCTTGTACGCTACCGGCTGCCGTGCCTCCGAGGTCGTCGGCCTCGAGCCGGTCGACCTGGACCTGAAAACGGGATTGGCACGATGCGTGGGCAAGGGGAACAAGGAGCGAGTTGTCCCCCTCGGCTCGCGTGCGATCGAGGCATTAACCGTGTACCTGCACCGCGACCGTCCCCGGTTCGTGGCCCGACGTCCCGAGACCAACACGGTCTTCGTCTCGAAATCGGGGCGTCCGCTTTCGCGGGTCGCTCTCTGGCAAATCGTCAAACGGCATTCCCAGGCTGCCGGCTTGCACGGCGATGTCAGCCCTCACACCCTCAGACACAGCTTCGCCACCCACCTGCTCGCCCGCGGAGCCGATCTCCGCGTCGTGCAGGAAATGCTGGGACACGCGTCAATCGCCACAACCCAGATCTATACACGCGTCGAGCTGAGCCGGCTTCGCGACGTCCACGCCCGATTCCATCCTCGTGGCCAAGAACGAACCAGGCACAGGACAACGCGGATGACCCCGACGTTCACGATTCGGGTCGATCCGAAACGCGCTCCACAGCAAAACGTTCTTTGAGTTTGCCCTGAACCACCGAGCGATAGCCGGCGGGATCCGTTCCCTTGGGGCTGGCAACACCGATCCCTTTGCAGTCGTGGATCGGCATGATCCGCACAATTTTGCGGTCCTGGTCAGCCAAAAGAGCCACCCGAACCGTCCCGATCAACGCAGTCTCGTCCCAATGGCACCGGCACGCTGTCCCATCCGAAAGATAAAGCATCACCTCGGGCATTCCCGCATCCTTCATTCCAGCCCAGATTTCCGTGATCAAGTCGGTCATTGGCTTTGACTCGAGAAGAGGTCGGTTGCGATCGCTGTCCTTTATCTATCCCGAAATCTAGCACAGCATCTTCGGAAAGCCTCAACCTCGACGATTTGGCCGGCCGATTGCTTAACAAAGCATGATCGTGGCGGAAGTGAAGTCCGAGGGTCCCAAGTTTGGTGGTAGTTGGACGCGGGCAAGTGCCATGACCGGGCCCGTAATCGAGCAGTGCGGGTTGCCAAGTACTGCCAACTGCCTCCTTCACAAAGGGATGTGATCGAGCCGGCCAAGAATGAAGGGCCTCAGGAAAGGCAAGCGGACTGGCTGCCGTCGCCGCGCCGACCTCTTGTACTGTTGCTTCGGATTCCGCCGGCAAAGACCGGGCGGGTCGACCCGCTGAACCATCTCGTCCCGGAACGAAGAACGCTGCACGAGCGGGATTGGTCTAGCGTGGTCCTTGAAACGACATATGGCTTCGACAGTCGAGAATCAGTCGTGGCGCGGGGCGGCAGTGCCTTTTA
This sequence comes from uncultured Planctomycetota bacterium, assembly GCA_963720335.1. Classification (GTDB taxonomy): domain Bacteria; phylum Planctomycetota; class Planctomycetia; order Isosphaerales; family Isosphaeraceae; genus CAVRFS01. The sequence continues at coordinate 21,892 of CAVRFS010000019.1, forward strand.
TTTGACGGCCAGCGCGAACCGTCGACGCGACCTCGGAGCTTGGGCGATTCATCGATCTGGCTTTTGTCCGGATGGGCGTCGTCGCGTCTGGGTTGGCTGACAGGAGGTGTGGCGGCAGACCGCTGTTTAGCCAGCAGGTCATTGAGTCTGACTTTGAGCCTCGGTCAATCTTTGATGACCTTCTTAGTGTTTGGAGTCGGTAAACTCGTCTTTTCTGCATGATCGATCAAATTTGCGATTGTTTTCCTGGCGTATTTGAGATGCTGATCGGCATCGGCGAGAAGCTGTGATCCATCTCGATCTCGCCCCGCATGATCATCGCCTCGAGCTTCGTTTGCAAGAACTCGCGATCCTTGACTGACTGAACCGAGGCGTTGCTGTCCGTCAAGCAGGACTCTGAAATGTCGCAGGTCACTTCTCTGCTCGCTTTATGAGTTTCATAGGCGGTCGGGCGTCGTTGTGAAGAGCCGTGGCTGCGGAGCGACATAGCCCAATCGTGTCTCGATCCGACATCGCAGAGCGTAAGAGAATATCAAGTTTGTCCAATTTTGTCTTTTGCCAATCTTGTGGCCTCGTCGCTAAGGAGACGGCAAAATCGATCGACCGAGTGATGCGTTCATAGGCCGGCTGATAAATCGCGGTAGAAATCTTCGGCTTTCGCCAGGAGGCGAAGGGCCTTCGGCGAGTCGGGATTCAGTCTCGTGGCCAACCGTAGCGCTGCTCTCGCCAGCTCGTAGTGCGGATTTCTTGAACTTCTTGTCTTCGTCTTCGCCATCATCCAATCGCTTTCGTCGTGTCACTCACGGAGTTGGCGTCTAGCGCGGTCTTGCGGATCCGGGTGATCTCTTCGCTGAAAGCGGAAGTCGAACCGATCCTCGGCGAAGTCCTCGAGGAAGACGACGACTTCGGGATGGTCCTTGTTCCAATCCATCAGCGTGTCTTCGACCCCTGGGTCCTCCAGGGCCGTGGCAAAGTGTGACTCCGCTCCAATTCGCTCTTTCGTGCCCGTCAAGGGCGAAGGCAAGATGAAGGTTCAGAAGTGCGGATTGAGGATAATCGATCTCGAGTCGGAAGCAGGAGCTCGACAGCCTGCTCGTACTCTTCCTCATCGATACCATCGATCGCCGACTGAAAGCTCGGCAAGGTTTCGATTGGCTTCTTGAGTCGCTCGATGATAAGCGGATAGAGCATGGTCACGGCCATGAGGGTCAAAATGATACAAGCGACGTTGGTGGCGAAAGCCCATCGGTTTCGGATCCCCCAGTTGGCCAGTCGCTCTCGGCGCGAGGGATTACGCCGCATTTAGGAGCGGTTGGTGCTTCAGAAACTGATCCAGGTCTTTTGCCAAGGCGTCGGCATCGGGATAGCGATCGTCGGGCGACAGCGTCAGGCATTTCGCCACGATCGCATCGAGGCCATACGGGATCGTGGGGTTGAAGCGGCGGACCGAAACCTCGAGGAAGGGCCTGCGATCGAGCACGTGTCGTAACGCGGCGCTGGGGCGAAAGGGTCTCAGGGGGCAACTCGGGCGTCTGACCTGTCAACATCTCTCGGAAGACTAGCCCCAACGAATAAATGTCGGCCTTCGCCTCGACTTTACCCCAGAGGTCGGGAGCGAGGAAAGCTTCGATCTGCTCGGGTGCCATGTAAGGGAGAGTACCCCCGTGCAATGCCGCCTGAGCCTGGTGGGCCGAGTGGGGTGAATCGGCCAGGTTGAAATCCAGTAACTGAGGGCCATGTTGGACTGTCAACAGCACGTTGGCCGGCTTGACGTCTCGGTGAAAAGTCTGCCGGACGTGTGCGTAATGCAAGGCGCGCGCCTGGGTCTTTACGATCCAGGCGACTCCTTGAGCAAAGCTGCCGCGAACGGGAAATCCCTCCCAACCGTCGCCGCGCGGACCCTCGCGACGAGCGGCGACGTTCTGTATAGCGTCGCGGGCTTGTCGGCGGTCTCCGGGATCACATGATCGCTGGCCCCGTCGACCAACGCATGCCAAAGCGCGATCGCCTTGCGCGGCCGCGCGCTGGGATTGACTCGTTTGATAATCTCGTCAAGCGGCAGCCCTGCTCGGAAGGCATCGACAACCCGCGGAGCTGCCCCCCGGGTTGAAACGTCACCGAGTTGACGGGCACGATGTGCGGATGATCGAGCGGCCCTTGAGCCTTCGGCTCCTGACCGCGGTCCAAGGAGATCTTCAGAACAACTCGCTTTCCCCCCAGCGAACTGTCTCTCGCGAGGAACACTCGGGAGGTTCCTCCCGTCCCCAATAGCGACTCCAGGTGGAACTCCTCGAACTCGTCCCCGGGATTGGGGTAGACCGGAAGCGAAGGCCGCAATCCGGCCGCGGTGCTGATCAGGCGATGATACCGAAGCTGCGAGGCCAGCGAGTCCTTCCAATCCGGATAACGTTCGACAAAAGGACTCCACATCGGGCGCATGGCCGCGCTCTTCGCTCAGGCAGAATTCCTCGTATATCAGGCTGAGTACCCGGGTGTCGGTGCCCAGCAACTCCGGAAACCGATCGAGATACGCGGTAACCGTCGGTGTCTGTCCCTTGTCGAACCGGCAACGGAGATCGGCTTTGATGATCTCCACCAGAAGCCCAAGCGAGTCGACCGAGCCGATCGATTGATTCCGTTGTTGTTCGGTCCAGAAGTGTTTTAGTTCGACGTCACCGTGTCGCGACCACTCGTCTTGGAGTAAGAGCACGACGCGGTCCAGGCGATCGAGATCAACCCCCTGGATGGAGACGTGGCGCGAATTCATTTTCAGCCTCCCGACCGACCCAGCGAATCGAGAAGCTGTTTCAAGAACCTCTGTACTTTGCGCACGTCCCAGCCGGTTTGCTCGGCGATCTCGGAAGTGGAATATCCGAGTTGCCTCAGTTCGATGATGTTGCGCTCCGTCTCATCAGGACGCTCCAAAAGCCATTGATGCACCTCGTGGGCTTGAGCCGACCTGGCTGGCGGTGGGCTCGCCCGACGGCAATTGGATGGATGCCATGCTCGGCGTCACTCGCCGAAATCGGCTGATCTCTCGTGACATCGCGTTTCAACGTGTGCTGTCGCCGATGTTCGTCGATCACTTTTTGCTCGGCGACATGCGCCAGAAACGCCAAGCAACGAATCGACCGAGGGGAATTTCAGTCGATCAAGATTGGCCACCAAGTTTCCCATCACGTCGCTGGCGAAATCGGTCGAGTCATACAGCGAGCGCATGGATCGATTGAGCTTGCGACGGACCACACGCCGTACCTTGGGATAACACTCCTTGAAAAGAGTTTCCCAGGCCGCTTGGTCGCCGTTCTGGGCTTCTGCTAATAGCGACGGGAGATCATCAACGATCTCAGGATTCCACATCATCGCCATGGCGATAGACTCCCGAGCTATGGGAGGTCACCGCATACTCACTGGGATCAGCCCGAGTGTAGTTGCGAGTTCTCCGCTTAGAGCAATGTTCAAACCAATTCTAACATCACTCGGTCGGATGAAACAAGCAACTTGCTCTAAAAATGGGAATTTTAAGGACCAAACTCCTTAATTAGGGAATAACGCCAACTTAAACCTTGAAGCATTTGGCTAATGACCATCTGGCTGCATCAGAATCGGGATCTCATTTCGTTCGGGTAACGCGCGAGTGAGGTGAACCCTGCCTGACGACAAATCAACATTTCCACACTCTGGCGAACAATCATCAAGACCTGGCGTTCCTCGTGCCGAGCCCGGGAACGTCTTGTCCTTCTAGGCATGATTAAGTCTAACATGGGAGAGTGTGAGGAGGATTCGGGGAAACGGGTGCAATGATGATCGGATTCGAGCGTGTTGTCGTCAGAACTATCTATACGCGATCACCGCGATCCTGGGCGGAGTGGCGCGCAGTCAGTTGCGAAGGAGCCTCGGCCAAAATCGCCGGTGCGTGCAGCCCAAAGCTTGAAGGAGCGATACGACTTGGCATCGAATCAAGGATCGGTTGGAAATGTCGGCGCATACGCATGACGTGCCTCTCACTTTGATAGGGAAGTTTGGCGTCGAACGCGAGTGTCGGAGAATGATAGAGAAGGAATGAACCGGCGCGAGCTGGCGGAAAGCGACCAACGACATCGAAGCGGTGCGAGCAGGACCGTCCATGCACGAGAAGGACTTGTATGATCACGTCATACTAGAACCGATCCATCTTTTCGTGACACCCAGACACCGGCCGAACCACTTCGGGACCCGTGCCTGGCGGCAACATTTGCACCCAGAGAAGTCTGCGCTGCTAATCAGAAGGCAGGCAGGTCTGAGATTCTGCTTAATCATAGATCACCAATAGAACTAGTACGCACGAGTGCATACTTCCAAGACAAACAGCCATTTATATCAGTGATTAGTTTAGCGATGACGCGGCTTTCGCGGCGAGCGCAGCAACCGCTGACCGATGCTCGAATCCAGTGCTCTCGACTGGATTGAGCTCACCCGGAATGAGTCGCGAGGCACGCCGTTCGATACAGGGGGCAGAAACGACGCTGCTCGTTTGCGGCATCGGCGAATCGAACGGCAAGATCGACACGACCAGCACGGCGGGCCACAATGTAACATCCCAAATGTGAAAGCCTGCCCGGCTTGATCTTCAGCACGTTACTGATATCTTGGCCCTTCCGGATCGCCTGCTCGGCGAGGCGAACTTCTTTCTTGAGCCCGGAGCTGAGAACCTCAATGATTCTGTACACCCGAGCGCGATAACGCCGGCCTGCTTTGGGACCGGCTAACTCAATCCAAGGGTCGGAAAAGTGGCTTGAAATCGACTGCGACGCAACGTATAATTCGGGATCCAGAGGAATCTGACTCGGGATTCCCCTCATGAACCTGCCATAGTCGATGAGCTGCGGCATTCCAGACACGCGGCGTGGAACACCCCTGCCACCAGCGGGGACGCCGTAAAGAATAGGCATTCTCAATCCGGTCTGCCAAATGATCAATCAGTTCTTGAGTCGGCAACAATTGACTTAACCTCGAGAGTGATCTGGGTTCCGGTCAACGGATTGGGTCAGCCCTCCTTGCCGCTCCATAGAGTTCAGACCGTGTTTTCCGGTTCATCGCGACACAACCTGTGGAATTTGACCAGAATTTCACTTGCATTCCTCGCCGATCGCTGCGGGGTCGAAGGGGATTAGCAACACTAACTTAAATCGACACCAAGGGATACGGCACGTGACTTCCCGTGTGTCGGCACAGCCCTCGCCGGCGATTTGGCGCGGGCTTCTCGGGCGACTTACGCCGCGACCCGGCATCGACCGGTGCGAGATTTCCCGATCGCGATCGGTGAGCAATCTCAAAAGTCGTCAGCCGCGTTATCTACCAAGGGTGAGAGGAGTCGTGCAATATAACAACTATTACTGCATGTCAGATTGAGGGATTTGAAAACGAGACATTCAGAAATGCACTGAATAACTTCGCAACAAACTTCGGTCGAAAGTGCGTCTCGTGATCGTTGACAACCCGGGTTGTCTTCGCTATCTGTGAGTATGCGAGCCCGCGTAATCCATGTCTTCTCGCACGCGGCAAGCTTGGCAACGTATGAGGATGTATAATGTGAGCGAGTGCTGAATCTTGGGGGTACGTTCGGAATCGTCCACTTCTCAATCGATGGCTCGATGAGGTACGATTCAAGCTTATGTAATTGGCACGATCTTGACATTTGTGAATGTTTCTCGAGAGTGAATCTGTTCAGTCGCGGTAGATTGGACTGTGGTGGTCGATGAGCTTCGGGACAACATTTCCTGTGCATGGGCACTTTGAGTCCGAAGCGAAAGACGGCCTCTTGTACCAGAGCACTCGGCGATTGTGGTCCGAATGGAATGGGATCCGTTGTATTGGAGACGCTCCGCGGATGGGTAGCCGGTGGGTATTGTGATGCCTTGCCAGGCGGCATCGACGCTCATCGGTCGGTGATACCTTGCCGAAATGACCGGCAAATCTGGACGGTGAACCGTGGCCGAACTCCTGTCTGATTCCGATTGGCAGTCCATCAGGACCGAGCTTGGGCGTCGGGTCCGCGAGATCCGCCTGGCGCTGTACGGGGAAAATGGAGGCCCATTGCTGGCCGAGGCGCTGAAAGTTCCGTACCCAAGTTTGCACGATTATGAAAACGGATGCACCATGCCCGCCGAATCGATCCTGCGCTTCATCGAGCTGACCGGGGCTCACCCCCACTGGCTCTTGACCGGCGACGGCGAACGATTCCTTGACCGCGACCCATTTTTCTAAAAATCAAGGTCCCGCCGGGACGGCGATTTTGGCATTGAGATCGACCCCCAGTTCAGTTGGCAGGGGGTCTCGTGTGCGAATCTCCAAAGTCGGGTCCATAGGGAGCTCGCCGGTGTTGGCGCCGAACAGGCACAGGCCACCGGCATGCGTCGCATCGTTGGAAACGGCGAACCGCAGGACGAGTGGCTCGCCGGCTTCCAGGCCGGCGCGGTCGGCGTCGGTTAGGGTGATCAGCCCATCGGCCAACTCGCCATGGCTGCCGTGCTCGACGCCCGCCAGGTGCGAGAGCACGCCTCGGGCGTCGGCCGCATCGTCGGGCAACTCGATGCGATCGACACGGCGACCGTTGACCGACAGGGTCAGCGTAGAGGGCCAGGGATGGGTCGCGTCCGTTTGAGGATAATCCTGCCGGTTGACTCGCTCGGGCCAATCGACCCTCTCGCGTTTGGCCTTCGAAGCCACTTGGAACAGATAGTAGAACGACTCCGGATGGGCTTTCACGACCGAGGAGGGAAGCTCCAGACGGTACTCGAAGTAACCCTTGCCATAACCGTAGACCTTGCCAGACGGCGCCTTGGCCGGCTCGGACCAACGCTGATGGGCGAAGTCGCCCGGGGCGAACCGAACCAGGGCTTCGTTGGGCCCGCGTCGGCGGATCCTGGGCAAGGGCGTATCCGGCCTGACGACCAGATTGACGAAGTTTGCCGCGATTCGTTTGTCGTGCTCGTCGCGAAGAGTCAAGACGAGAGCACCGACCAACGGATAATCCGGCAGAACGACTTTGAGCGGCTCCAGCTCGACGACGCCGTAGGGCTTCCATGTGATAGGAATCGGTCTTAAGCTCGGAAACCATCCGGCTGTCGCCGAGGGAATCATTACCGCTGGCCCACCATCGCAGCTTGGGCGGCCCTTGACGGTCCGAATAATGGCTGACGAAGATCGGGACGGTGATGGTCTGACCAGGCTTGCCGACGATCGCCGGCGGCCCATCATAGCCGATAAAGTCAGCGCCGAGCAGCTCATTGGGCCGCATGTCGGGCACCCAGGCGTCGTAACCGAACACCTTCGGAGTGCGGTCGTAATTGACCAGCCCGTTGTGCTCCCACTCGATGTCACTCAGCTCGGTATAAATATACCCTTGGATCTTAGGATGCCGGCGCAACTGGGTGGTCAAGTCGCGCAGGCCCCAGGAGATGTCGCGGTCGCCGCCGCCGGCCGAAACCGCTCCATACTCTGAGTTGATCAAGGGAAGGCTCGACTGCGACAGGCCTGGGCAATAGTTGAAATGGCTTCCCGGCTTGGTTTCGGCGACCACGTTCTCGATGTGACGCCGCGCCTGCTCATGATTATCAATATAGAAATGCCAGCTATTCAGATCCGTATTGACAACGTGGTCGTAATTGCAGGGCGAGTTGTCCTCGACCAGCCGGGTCGGGTCCAACGTGCGGATGGCCTGAACCATGTCGCCCACCCACTTCTGCGTGTCGCCGTCCTTTTTGTATTCCTCCGGGCGCCCTAGCCCCCAAGTCTCGTTGAAGGCGACCCAGACGATGATCGAGGGATGATTGCGATCGCGGGCGATGGCTTCGCGCATCGTCTGCTCCCACGCTTTGCGCGCCCGAGCATTTTGCCGCCAGGTGTTGGGCATGTCCTGGAGAATCAAGACGCCGTACCGATCCGCCCAAAACAGTCGCCTCGGCTCGTCGGGCTTGATGTGGATCCGCAAACCGTTGAGTCCCATCGTCTTGGTAATGACCATGTCTCGCTTCAAGAACTCGTCGTCGGGGGCCGTGTAGATCCCGTCCGGGTTGAACGACTGGTCAAGGGCCGCGCTGAGGAAAATGGGTTTGCCGTTCAAGAGGATTCGCTCGAACGGCTCGTCGCCGTACTTGCCCCGACCGATCGTTCGCAAGCCGAAATACGACTGCAAGGAATCGATGACCTTCCCTTGCGCGTCGCTCAACTTCAGAGTCACGTCGTACAGGTGCGGTGTTTCGGGTGTCCAGAGCTGGGGATCGGCGGACCGGCAAAGAAAACTCGAATCGTGTGAGTCCCTCGCGGGCCTTTTCCACCCGGGACGCGATTAACTTGGGCCCACCCTCGAAATAACGGGCCTCGACGCCGACCTCAAAGTCGGTCTCTTTCGCTAGGCCGGCGACTGTCACGTGAAAGCCGACACGGGCGGGGTCGATGGCGGGAATCATCGTGAAATCGGCGATGTAGCTTTTCGGCCTCGGCTCGAGCCAGACGGTCTGCCAGATCCCCGAGCTGGGTGTGTACCAGCCAACCTGCTTACCTGTCGGCAGACTCGGATCCGTCGGGTCGAACGCCCGAACGACCAGGACGTTCTGGCCGTCGCGCTTGATGGCGTCGGAGATATCGGCCTCGAACGGCGTGTACCCGCCCTCGTGCTCGACAACCTTTCGGCCATTGACCCAGACGTCAGCCCGCCAATCGACCGCACCGAACCGGAGCCAGACCCGATCGCTCGCGGGGAACTCCTTAGGGATCGTGAATTGACGTCGATACCAACCGATCACTGGCGCACCTTTCGCCTGGTGAATGCCGGACAACTTGCTCTCCCAAGGAAACGGGACCACGATCGCGCGGTCGTAACCGGCGGCATCAGGCTTTTCCCAGCCTGTCGCGGAGACCTTGGTCGTTGGCATCGAACCGAAATTCCCAACGCCCGTTGAGATTCGCCCAGGTGGTCCGCATCGCGTCCGGCCGGGGATGCTCGGGTTTGGGGATTGTCGTTTCGGCCGCGGAGGTCGTTCCTACGCCTGCGAGCAGGCCAATTCCGAAGCAAATCACGGTCGAGCGGATCATGATGGACGGCTCCAAACCAACGTCGTGGCTCGGCACGAGAGCGAGCAATCGGTGTCATTAAAGGTCCACGTTCGTCGTTCGAGCCTAATCGATGGGCCATCCCGTGGGGAGGGCTTACTGATTTCGATCCTTTCTTCACGGCGCGGTGATCGCATGCAGTGACGTGGTTATCCGAGGTTTGTGTGAACGAACGCGATCATCTGCTTCCGGAGGACAAGACAAGGAAAATGAGGTTTCCAGACGCACTCTTATTGACCGTTCCGGCTTCGAGCCTCGTGATCTGGCCCGAGAGCTCGGCCGAGGATCTCCTCGCTACCCGGACGGCGCGTGGCGCTCACGGAATCGCACGGGGCTCCCTCCTCCCGAGCCGATATGCGTGAAAGAATAGCCGCTATCGGCCGTCTCTTTAACGTCCGGCGGCGGCTAATCAAAGTCACTTACAGATATCAGGTAGTCAAGATTTCACACAGCGTGTGACTCGGCGCCTCCGCAGTGCCGTGCAGGATAAGTACGCCGATGGTCACGCTTGCAGCGAGCGCCAGGCTCAATGACTCCGGGACGGCGGTTGTCGGGGAGGCGTCGAGGCGGACATTGTCGAAGTTGGGTTGTCCGCCGATCGATGACGACAGCAGCGCGGAAACGGGACAGGTCCAAGTATCAGGTCTTATCCCCTTTTCCCTCGCTCTTATTCCCTTCGCTCGCCTGCCCGTATGATCGACGAACCGCCCGACGTAGAGCCGCTACCGGCCGCGCCGCGAGGCTGAGCCGGGTCCGGAAAGCTACTTCATGCAGTTCATTGTGAAGCTCAACGCCCCGAAATTGGGCGAACCGCCCTGCTGGGCGAACCGACGCACGCCTTCTCGGCCCGGCTCAAACTCGACACAGAACCTCGGACCCACCCCAGCAAACTGAGCGATCCTATGCCGAGCAATATGATGCTTCCAGGCTCCGGCACGCGCACTGTGAGTGAGCGTGGCATCAATGCCGGTGGAATCATCGTCGTAGTGGGAGCCAAGCCCAACCGCGAAATCGACCAAGGCTCCGTTTGCCAGGGTCAAGGTCGTCGAGAACATCGCAGTATCGCCATAACCATTGATGTTACCGGTGAATAGCGAGAGCCCGTTTTCCAAGACATACACCACTGTTGATGGTCCAGCGACATCGATTCCGGTGAATGTCACGCTCAATGCGTACGTCCCCGCTTGGGGAGCGGTGAAGCGATAATCGCTATACTGTCCGTTCGGGCCAGGATGGAACGCCGCTTGATGAGGCTGCATGGTGATCGTCGAATAGCTGACGACGCTACTGCTTGAGTTATATAAAAGTTTTCCGGCGGGTTGAGACCACCGTCCGAGATGTTCCAGTATTCGATGCTGCCTCCGACCGTCCCGTTGCTGGTGTAGGTCGTGAAGGTCGAAGAAACAGGCGAGGATCCCGCCGCCAAATAACCGTAGGTCCATACACCACTGGGATTCGCCGTCGGCGAGAAATCGGCGGCGTTGTTATAGACGGTCCCGGCTTCCACGCTGGGAATTCCGACCAGCCAGAGGCCGAGAACGGCGAGGCCTAAGAGTACGATTCGCATCGCTGAGAATCTCCTGTTGTCAGATCACGAAAGTTTTCCGCGGTTTCGATGAGATTGTCACACGCAAGTGTCCAAGACATGTGGTGCCCCGCTTAGTGACTTCCCAAACACGAGAAACACCGGCCAAGAATCCTGAAAAGACGGCCCAAAGCGAACAAAATCGATCGGTTAGTTTTCGATGGATGCTTGAAGTCCATCTTTGGGACCGTGCAGAATAGTCCGTTCTTGTCGAGGAAGGACCGTGTGATCGGTGTGGCGATGATTGGCGTCGAGGGTCGGCCATGTTTGCCGATGAATCGTTCAACGACGTGATGACGCGGGTACGCGCGGGCGATGACACGGCGGAGACGATGGTCTTCCGGCGGTTCGTCCGGCGGCTCATCGTACTGGCGGCCAAGCATTTTGACGCGCGGATGCGTGAACGGGCCGATGTGGAAAACGTGGTTCTTTCCGCCTTCAAGAGCTTCTTCATCAGGAACGAGAGGGGTGATTTCCTGCTCGCGGACTGGGGCGAGCTCTGGTCGATCCTGGCGATGATCACGCTTCGAAAATGCGGCAAGCGGATCAGGCATCTGAAGGCGGGTCGCCGCGACGCGAGTCGCGAGGTCACCCTCTGGGATTCAGGTATTCGCGGGGCGTGGCTTGCTGACCGGACTCCCACACCGGTCGAGGCCGCCATCCTCGCCGAGACGGTCGAGCGCTTATTTCAATCGATGGAACCCGAGGACCGGCCGATCATCGAACAGCTCTTGGTGGGCTATACGGCCGAGGAAATCGCCGATCGACTGGATTGCTCCGAGCGCACCGTGCGTCGCGTGCGCCAGATCGCCAAGAGTCGACTCCTCAAATTGATCGAGGCCGAGAGAACCGACGCGGAAATCACATGACCCCGAGGGAGTGCGACGATGCCCTTCGAGACGTGCCCGGCCGCGGAGCCGGAAAGCCTTGTCTGGAGAGAAGCTTCATAACGCCGTGAGGTCATTCCGCCGGGCCCTGGGGCGGGGCGAGCGACCGGCGATCGAGGGTTATGTACCGAGCAAGACTCATTTACCGCCGGGAAATTGTGCTCGAGCTGGTGCAGGAGGAGATGGAATTCCGGCTCAAGCAGGGCGAGGAGCTGGATCTTCGTTCGTTTCTGGGGCGATTTCCCGAGCTTGCCGACGATCCGGGCACGATCAGAGAATTGGTCGTCGGCTGGATCGGATTTGCGCAGGCGGGTGCTGGCTCGGGCTCAGGCCGGGTCCCACGGAGACGACCAGGCGGGCTCGGCGGCCCAACCACCGACCAAGATCGGCCGTTACGAATTGGGGGCCGTGATCGGTCAAGGCGCGTTTCGGTTTGGTCTGTCGGGCGGCGCGACACGGCACTGGGGAGGACAGTGGCCCTGAAGCGGCCTCGTCCGGGCGTGCTGGAGGCGGCTGGAGCCGTCGAGCGGTTCCTGCGCCAGGCGCAAAGCGCGGCCGGTTTGCGGCACCCACACATTGTCGCGGTGTACGACGTGGGCCAGTTCAATGGCGAGCCCTATCTGGTCAGCAACTTGATTGAAGGGAAGAACCTGGCCGACCACGTCTCCGAGCGACGGCCGAGCCCTCGGCAGGCCGCCGAATGGGTTGCCAGGCTGGCCGATGCGCTGGCGCATGCTCATGAATGTGGTGTGATCCACCGAGACGTCAAGCCGTCAAACGTTTTGATCGATGGTGAGGGGCGAGCGTATCTGGCCGACTTCGGCCTGGCCCGGAGCGAGGGCCAGGCCGTGACCTTGACGGTCGATGGCCAATTGCTCGGGACGCCGGCCTACATGGCCCCCGAGCAGGCGCGCGGTGACAGGAAAGAGGTCGATGCGCGGACGGATATCTACAGCCTGGGAGTCATCCTTTACGAGTTGTTAACCGGTACACGGCCATTCGTGGCGCACCCCAGATGCTGTCGAATCCGGATCCAGGAAGAGGAGCCGCGGCCGCCGCGGCGGCTCGACGATACGATTCCCCGCGACCTGGAGACGGTCTGCCTGAAGTCCATGGCCAAGAGACCCGGCGATCGGTATCCGGACGCCATATCCCTCGCGGCTGACTTGAGTCGCTGGCTGCGGAGCGAGCCGGTGCACGCCCGCCCGGTTGGCCCCGTAGGCACATTCTGGCGTTATTGTCGTCGCAAGCCACTATTGACCGGATTGGCCGCCGCGTTGGCATTGTCCTTGGTGGCCGGATTCGCCGGGATCACCTGGCAATGGCTGCGTGCCGAACACCAGCGCGGCCTGGCCGTCAGTGAGTGGCGTCGGACCGAGGCCCAGCGCATTCGCGCTGTCAACGCCCTGACTTCGGGCTTCAGCAATATGAATGATCTTTTGCGTATATGCAATCGCGATCAAAGCCAAGGCTGGGATCCGCGAGGCCCGCTCGAGCGGATTCTGAATGACTTTCGCGGCGCCCTTCTGAACCAAATTCCCAAGGACCCGGAGTTGCATGATCCACTATTGGCTGGAATTTTCGGGGTGATGAATGTCGTCGATAAATCCGTGGCCAAGGAAGAAGCTTTGCTTGCGTGGCAGAGGACGCGGCAGGCGTTCGAGAGCCTGCTCGCCGATAATCCGGCCGACCTCATGTGTCGCGACTATATCGCGAGGTCACTCGCTGTCGAGGGAGGCTTACTGCGCCAGATGGGTCGCCTCCAGGAGGCAGAGAATCAGTTACGCGGCTCACTCGATCAATGGCGGATCTACGAGGCGTTCATCAAGGGGGGGCCCGCGCGATCTCCATCCGTTTGGAGCCCCAAGGGAGGCTCGAGTCGAAACGGAACTGGAGCTGGGCCAAACGCTGAGGCTCCTGGGGCGAGATTCGGCGGCGGTTGTGTGCTGCCGGGAGGCACTGACGCACGTCGAGGAACTGCTGAGCGAGAAGCCCGACTACGAGCCCGCCCAGCATCGATTCGCGTACGTTTCTATGTGTCTCGCCATGCTCAGGTGCGATCAGGATCTTGACGAAGCCATTTCCCTCTTTAAACGTGCTCATGAGTACATTGAATCACGTGCTCGGCGCCGACTGTCGTCTCTGGACGACCTGGCCGAGCTGTCCCGATGTCTTTTCTTGGTAAGCGTTCACGGGGCAATCTAGCATTTTCGGCTTGAGTCGGTTACACATTGGCAATGAAATCGACGTCTGAAATATGTCCCCAGTGCCAAGTCCTTTTGTCCAAGGTGGCGGTGCTCGAAGCGGAATCGGCGCGTGCGCGAGCAGTTGGCTGCTGCCAAGAAGGATTCCGCGACGTCGTCAAAGCCGCCCTCTTCGGACATCGTCAAGCCGAAGCCGCCCGAGACTCACGACGGCCAAAAGCGTTCCATTGGCGGCCAGCCCGGCCACGACAAGCATGCACGCGAACCCTTCCCGCCCGAGCAAGTCACTGCTTTTGTCACTCATGAACTCGATGCCTGTCCCTGCTGCGGCGGTATGTTGCGGCTCAACCAAACGTATCCTCGCGTCGCCCAACAGGTCGATATCGAAGGGACGCCATTGACCATCGAACAGCACACGTGCCCCGAGTACTGGTGCGATCGCTGTCGAAAGCCGTGCTGGTGCAGCTGCCCCTGAGAATCGAACGCGGCGGCTTGGTTGGCCCGCACCTCACGGTGCTCATCGCGTTCATGAAGGGTGGTTGTCACGCATCCTATTCGACGATCCGGACGTTTATCCGCGATTGTGTTGGCGTTACCCTCGCGCGAAGCACGTTGGCCAACACGATCAACAAAGTCAGCGCGGCGCTTGATGGCCCCTATGACGAATTGCTCCGCATGCTGCCCGCCGAGATGGTGTTGAACATTGATGAAACGGGCCACAAGTGCAACAAGGAGTTATGGTGGACGTGGTGTTTGCGGGCGGACTTGTACACGATTTTCAAGATCGACCCGCATCGCAGCGCCGACGTATTAATGGATTTGTTGGGTCGAGATTTCGAGGGCACGATCGGTTGCGATTATTTCTCGGCGTACCGGAGATATATGCGTGAGTGCGACATTCGTATTCAGTTTTGTTTACACGCACTTGATCCGCGACGTGAAATTCTTGACGACGCTGCCGGACGCGGCGACGAAGGCCTACGGCGAGCGATTGCGGTGTGCGTTGAAGGCGTTGTTCGAGGTGATCCATCGGCGTGACGACGTGTCGGCAGTTGCATTTGAGCGGCAATTGAAAGCAGCCCGTGATGTGGTACTGGACGCAGGCATGAGGGACGTGCCGACGACCCGGCATGCGGAAAACATGGCCAAGCGATTTCGCAAGCACGGCGCGGCGTTCTTCACGTTTGTGACGACGCCGGAAGTGGATCCGACCAACAATAGTGCGGAGCAAGCGATTCGATTCGTCGTGATTGATCGGCACATCACGCAGGGTACACGGAGCGAAACCGGCCGGCGTTGGAGCGAACGCATTTGGACGACGATAGCCACGTGTGCTGGACAGGGCCGGTCGGTGTATGGTTTCCTGAAGGAATGCGTTGAGAACTGGTTCGAGGGTCAACCGTCGCCTTCACTGTTGCCGTCGGAAACGCCGGCATGAGAGATGCGATGCGACGAGTGTAAGTGATTTGGAATCGTGCGACACGCGTGAGGGTTGACGTTGCAAACGCTGGTGTGACGCAAGGTCGAAAGACCGGGAAATCACGGAAGCGAATCGAACGCCAGCCCACATCGAAGGAAGTGATATGCGCTAACCGATCCGAGGGATGAATCTCGCCGTTCGTTCGCAAAACGTATTGCGCGAACTGGGTAGTAGTACGCGCAAGAACCGAGATGCCAATAACAATAGCCTATTGGATCGTGAACGGATACTTTTCTTGATTGCGGTTCTTGAAGATCGGGCCGATCGAGTAGACGATGCCCGCCGCGATTTCGACCGCGCGATCGGGGTTCTCGACAGCCTGGTGCGCGACAGACCATCCGAGCCGGAGTTTCGATGTAACCTGGCGACGAGCTTTCATGTCATCGGCCGCCTGGAAGCGGATCGCGGCCACCCTGGAGAGGCTCTCGAACCCTACCGAAACGCAATCGTGCATCGCGAGCGACTGAGCCGAGATCACCCTGCGCAAACTCGCTGGCTCAGCGATTCCGCGGGCTCCTGGCATCGGCTTGGGGAGGCGCTCGAAGCCTTGGGCCAGGTCGCCGAGGCGATTGATGCCTATCAGAGGTGCCTGGTCTTTCAACGCCAGGTTCACGTCCGCGAGCCGAAGGAGATCAAACATCGCAGCTTCCTCGATGCGCGACTTCGGCAACTCTTCTGGCTCAAGCTCCGCCAGGGCCGCCTGTCTGATGCCGTCGAGCTGGCCCGCGAGCGCAAGACGCTCGGGTCCGCCGATCCCACCGTCGCGCTCAGCCCGCGAACGGTGGGAAATCGTCTGGAGACCTCGCCTCGATAACGACTCGGCCTGGCAGTCGAATCGATGCGACGTTTGATTCGGACGCTCCGGCGAGGTGAGGTCTTTGCCCGCGATGGTGTGCGGATGGACCGTAGCTGAATCGATCCTTGAGCCTCAGACAAGGTCGCTCGATATAGCGCCACGATAAGGCCGCCAGGGCGTAGATTGCGATTACCGTCAGGGCCTGTCGCCAGAAAGGACGCCCGCCCAGGCCGAACCGCTGCGCTAAGTCGTCGCTCAACAGGAGAATCACGTAGTGATACATGTACAACCCGTAACTCAGTTGGCCCGTTTTCACGAGCCAACGACGTCGTAACGGCCGGAGTGCGGGATGGCCCTGAAGACAGACCACGATTCCAACGAGGCCGAAGCCGAACAGATTGACGACTAATACGGTCGACGCTGGCCACATCGGCATGTCGAGCCCAGAAATCCCTCCGCCGGCGGACAAGGCGATCAGGTAGATCGTCGCGGCCACGCTCGCCGTGCCGAAGGACCACGGCAACATCGTCGGCCGCCCGGCTTCTCTCCCTCTGGTCGAGAGGAGCACCGCCAGCAACGATCCCAGGGCGAGCCCGTCGCCGCGCGCAGCAACAGCCACCAATGGAAGCCATGCGCTCTCGCCCAGACCGATGCGAACAACAGCGCCAGCGATAAGGGGACGACGCCCCGCCGGCCGACGAGGCAAACCAGTAGGGGCCAGATCAGGTAGAACTGCTCCTCGATTGCCAGAGACCATGTGTGCATCAGGTAGGAAGTAAACTGCGGGGCCTTGTATGACCAGTAGAGCGGGACGTTCTGAGTGTACGTCAGCAGGTATGGCAGGCCGTATGAATCGTAAGGCCGCGGCAGGATTGGGGTCGCAGCCGCCAACAGTAAGACAGTGAGAAAATAAATCGGCCAGATGCGTAGTCCCCGCCGCATATAGAAATGGCCAAGGAAACGACGTTCGTGGAAAGAATTCAGGATGATCGATGTGATCAGAAAGCCGGAAAGTACGAAGAAGAGGTCGACCGCGGCCCATCCCCAGGGAAATCGGTGCGGCGCGAGATGATGGATGAAGATTGCCAGGCAAGCCAGGCCGCGAAGCGCATCCAGCTCGAGGATGCGCTGGCCCTTGCCATAAAGTCCTGAAATGGGCGCGGCATCGTACCGCATGGCACCTCTGGTTAACGGCTTGAGCGTGCCCAGAGGGGCCTCCTACTTGAGGAGCGCCTTCCCTGGCCCACGGTCACGACCTGTCAGATCTGGAGAAAACCTCGGACTCGCCAAAACGGCGTCGGAATCGACCGCATTATCGGCAGGACCGGCCGTGAGGTCTAGTCGATTAGTTCCATCAGATCGTAAACTAGTGTTAAGCTTGGTGACCTTCAGTCCTCTCCTCACACGGAGGTTATCATGGATGCCCGGTTTCAACCCGCGGAGGCGGCTCTCGCGATTGGCGATGTCGATTGATCACGGTGCTCAAGTAAACGTCATTCCTGCCGGCTTTGATTTCGCTTGCATACCGCCCCACTACGCCGCGCTCGGCGGCTCACCGGGACATGGTCGATCGATTGTTGCGCGTACGGCGCGGACCGCAACGTGCGAGACACCAAGATCGGCAAACTCGCGGAGGATTGGGCCGACGATGGCGGTTACAAAGAACTAGCGGAGTACCTCAGATTAGTAAGATCTTGACGTCTAATTGTCTCAATTCCGGAGCTGTGTAAGGGAGGGCAAGGCGCCGTCCGGGCATCCGCGGGGTCGTCTTCGGGTGCCAGAGCGGTGACTCGCCCTCCCACGATCGCGCAGCTCGATTTAGGCGTTCCAGACCTGAATCTGCGTGGTATTGTCGCTATTACCGCCCGATGAGTCAGACGACCCCCAGGCACTCATGGCCTGTAGCAATTCCTGGTAGAGCGATTGATCGAGTGAGCCCAACCCCGTGGTTGACGAGCTGTTGACATCGACCTCTTGGCCATTGACGAAGACTTGCACGCTCGATGTCGCTGTCGAAGTCACCGTCGTCGCAGCGGATGAATTGGAAACTTGAGAGGTCGAGATCGAGGTCGTCGACGAAGTGGCTGAAGTCGAGGTCGGGGTCGTCGACTCAGAAACCGCTGAGGCCGAGGCCGCCGTGCCCTGGGATGTTGTCGTGGAAGCCTGGCTCGGCTCGGGAATCTGGGAGGCGGAGGCATCGATGTTGAGCTCGCCGAGGGTGATACCCGTCACTGGGTCCTGAATCGGTGTTGCTCCCTCCTGGAGCCAGCTCTTGATCTCGGCGACCGTGGGGAGTTCACCAAAGCGCGACTCGTAGATCTCTTGAAGCAAGGTAACTCCGCCGGTGACGAGGGCGGTGGCGAAACTCGTACCGGCCACCGTGGCGGTTCCGGAGTCGCCCGAGGGGGCGGTCAACTGGGACCCGGGTGCCGCGATTGTCGTGGCCGATGCACCACCAAGCGCCGTGCCCAGTCGTTGAGCGTCGGAGAGGAGCGTGCCCGACAAATCCGTCGCTGTCACGCTGATCGTGCCCTGGACAATGGCGGCGAACCCCTCACCCTGCGCACCGGTGAAGGAATTGCCAGTCGCGGCAATGACCGGGATATTCATCGCCGTAAGCTGGCCGATCAACTGCGTGATTTGCTCGCCGGCTCCGCCGTCGTTCGCAAACCAGTTCTGAGCGTAGTTGCCACCGTCCGAGAGCGACATATTGACCGCGGTTATATTATATTCCGCGTGATTTGTGATGACCCATTGTAATGCGTTGGCGATGCTGCTCAGACTGGCAGTGTTGGTGTCGTCCGTCACGCGGAGGGCGACGATCTTCACTCCGGGCGCGACGCCCAGATCGTTGGGGTTTTCCGAACCGATCAGTCCGGCGATGGCCGTCCCGTGTTGGGAGGTTGTCGCCTTGGGATCGCTCGTGTTATCGGCGAAATCGTAACCGGCGATGACCTTGTCGTTGGGACCAAAGCCACCCCCCAAGGCCGGATTATTGTAGTCGACTCCGGTATCGATCACGGCGACAGTCATACCTGTGCCATCCACGTGATAAGCCGACCGGGTGGCGGCGGCGCCGGTGATGGGGTCGTAGGCGGTTGCCGCCCCGGTGATGAGGGTGCCGGCCGGCTTCTCGACCTCTTTGGGCGTGCTCGCCAGCATTTTGGGCGTAGTCGCCAGCATTTTGGGCGTAGTCGCCAGCACTTTGCGCGTGCTCACCAGCACTTTGGGCGTGCTCACGTGGTTTCCTACCATCCGGTGTGTTACCTCCGTGTGATCCGAGCCAGCGTTCGGGTGTCGAACCAGCGCAGGTCGGCGATCGACCGCGTGGCTGACGACGTGGTCGGCCAGATTAATCCCGGCGCTCGCTGAGAGCAGACACCGGTCGTCGAGGAGTTCCAGCATCGGTCGTTGGCGTCGGCGGCCTTGACGACGGCCTTGATTCCAGGTCCATCCCATGAATCTGTCTCCCCAGACGGCCGCCATGCCATTGGCTAAGGCCGCCCCGCGAATCGGTTGTGAACGCTCTCCTTCCTTGGCGTGTCTCCACCGGCGGCCGACTCGGTTCGGCCCATCGGTCGGGACACGGGGACCCAGCTCGATCGTCGATCGAGACAAATCCTTCAGAGCGCAAGCAAAGGTTGTTTGAGACGGACCACCGGGCGGCTCAGGGTCGATTCCCGATATCGACAAGATTCGGGCGCGGACTGACCCTTGGCCTCCGGGCGGATTACCCGAGTGCGGTGAATCGACGGCCTTTGGAAGCAGCCAGTGGGACCGGGGGAACCTCCCCAGTATCGTTCCGTAAGACGACGATTCGGAGCTGACGTCCTGTGGGAGACCGGGCAGAATCGTTCCACCCAATCCAGTGAGGCAGGAAACTCGTAAGAGCTCGACCTCGCCCATGCGCTTCCTGTCGCATCGGCCTCACGACGGCACGACCGTTCCTTAATGGACGGCTGTGTGCGCGTCGAGCCGCTGACGATGGTTCATCACTCTGTCTTGCGTCCCATCTTGAGACCACCTAGAGTGAGAGCGTCAACTCAGCGGCACTGGGCAAGCGCGTGTCTCGCTCAGTGACCCTTGTATCGGATCGCCCAACGGTAGATATTCTTTATAAACATGGAAATTGTCGCCGTGATCCCAGCCCGTTTCGCTTCGACCCGACTCCCCGGCAAACCTCTTCTATCCGACACAGGGCGACCCTTGATCCAGCACGTCGTCGAGGCCGCGCAACGAGCCACGAAGCTCGAGCGCATCATCGTCGCGACCGACGACCTCCGCGTCGCCGAGGCTGTCACCCGATTCGGCGGCGAGGTCATGATGACCAGGGCCGACCATCCGACCGGCACCGACCGCGTGGCCGAAGTCGCGGCTCGCATCGATACAGCCCGAATCATCGTCAACCTGCAAGGCGACGAACCAGAGATCACCGGCCAGGCACTCGACCGGGTCGTCGCTCTGCTCGAAGACGACCCCGACGCCACAATGGCTACTCTCGCCACCCCGATCCACGACAAAGCGATATATCACGATTCCGCGTGTGTGAAGGCCGTCTTCAGTCGGCACCGCCGGGCAATCTACTTCTCCCGAAGCCCGATCCCGCACCATCGCGATGGACTTCCCAACTCCGAGAGCTCCGGGAAACCGCTCGGTTACCTCCACCTCGGCCTATACGCCTATCGCCGCGATTTCCTGCTCCAGATCGGTTCACTCCCCTCCTCGTCTCTCGAGGCCGCCGAAAAGCTCGAGCAACTCCGCGTCCTCGAGGCGGGCTATCCTATCGCCATCGGCCTGGTCGATGAACCGAGCGTCGGCATCGACACCCCCGAGGACTACCGTCGCTTCGTCGAGCGCTGGCGACAAAGCCATCCGGAAGCCAAATGAGCTTCCGTGATGTCGGGAGGGTGGCTCGTTGCGGGAGGGTTGGTGGACTCGCACGAACTACGAGAAGGTGATATCATCTTCTTAAGGAGTCGCTGACCGGCGGCGATTCGGTGGGTCGCGCAGCATCAGGAACGTACGTCGGTACGCAACCTGCCATTGTGGCCTGCATATATTACGCCATCGGCGAGATATAGGCTCTGGTGCTTAGTTCTTCGAGCACACAACTCAAGTGGGGTAATCCCAAAAGCAAACCTACGTACGGTCATACCTTTCTTGAACATGGAGAAGCCTTGACGCTGGCGCAACTCGCGGATCGGGCTAGAGACAGGGGACACCAGATCGGGCAGTTCCTCGATGATCAGACGGCGGCGGATTTCATCACGGACGTTGCTAAGAATGGTCCGGGGGTCCATGACGTACCCCTGCCGGCGGGAATGCCGACGCGAGTCGTCCTGCCTGATGGGACAAAGGTCGCCGCCGATACGGTCAGGGTCGTTGTCAAACCAAATGGCTCGGTTAGAACGTCCTATCCCTTCAGCCGCGCCAATCCGATCGGGCCGTAGCGCCGCTCAACGGTTAATGCCACGCGGAGTAACCACAAGATGAACGCAACCCGCAGCACAATCGAAAGTCTCGCGAAGCAATTGAAGCTGCCGTTGCCGGACCCCTTCTCGCAAGATTGGGAATATGAGATTGCAGACCCAGGCCGGGTTACGGAGTTCTTGAAAGCCTATGACTCCGGCCGACTCAGCCCTGACGAAAAGTCGATGTTGCTCAACGTCATACTTGCATCATACAATGATGCGATTGACGCGGGATCGGCCGATCCTGGAGATTGGGAATTGATTTCTCGGTACCTGGTCCGTGATAGGGCGATTCATGAAACCGCAATCAACTACTGGGCACTGCCCGATGAGATCAGGCTTGAGAACTGTTTCGCAATCACCCCTCTGATGAGAACCCTGAGGGGACGCTAGGAGGGTTTGGGAGCAGCTTTTGTTCTGATTCCAGCTTGTTCAGTCGGGCACGGCGATCAGGACGAGGCTGCGAGCCTCGTCATTTTCGGGCTCAAGCGCCGCCGCGCGGAGGGCCGCGTCGAGGGCTTTCGTTCCCACCCGATCACGGGTTCATCTTCCACGAGATACGCGATTTTCGCCCTTTGGACATATCCTTCGCTCAAAAGCATGTGGGGAGCGGCCTGATCCGGATACAATTGGGTGAGCCATCCAGCGAGCGCGAGTAATTGATCAACAAGCCGGCGTGCGTCATCGAGTTTGCCGACCTTT
Organism: uncultured Planctomycetota bacterium; assembly: GCA_963720335.1. Classification (GTDB taxonomy): domain Bacteria; phylum Planctomycetota; class Planctomycetia; order Isosphaerales; family Isosphaeraceae; genus CAVRFS01. Next base: position 44,110 of record CAVRFS010000019.1, read on the forward strand.
CTGTGCCACTCCAGCCAGCGGGCGCGGTGACGCCCGATCATCCAGACGATGGCGGGAATTCGGGTGTGATCGTGACCGAATTTCGTGAAATCGGATCTGATTGAGGAGACGACGCGGTCCGTCCACGCTTCGGCCGGAAGACCCTCCGGTATGTGCCAGGATGAATTGGCAATCGATGGGAGCCAGCCGACCCGCCTCGCCGTCAGTTCGGCGAGGCCCTCTTCCAAATCCTTGATCGGGAAGGTCGCAGGCTGCGAATGGATCGGGGATTGAGAATGCGCAAGCCCGCTCGACGATTGTCCCAACAGCCGACGAGAGTCAACACCTCGTTCAAAATGATTTCGGGATTCGCCGTTTGTTCAACCGGTACGGATCGGAGAAGATTGGGAGGTTCCGTGGACGCCATACCTAACTCCCGTCGATAATTGAGTACGGTGTCCCTGGAACTCTGTGGCGAGTCATGATCGCGAACGTCCGGATCAAAGCCGCCAGCCGGATACCTCCGTCATGAACCGGATCGCGAATGTCGCTCAGGTGTGCGAAGGGTTCAGGTGGGGTCCGAATCGAGGCGGCTCTACCGGCGGAATTCGGGTCGCACTGACATTCGAGATACCAATCCGGCGACCCGCGGTTAAGTTGTACGAGCCCGAGGATGGGTCCAGTACCGGTTATTGGCCGTGGGGGCGCTGACGAACAGCCGAATCGGATAGTCGACCCACTTGTCGTCAACGCTGTCGTAAAGAAACACCGTGGTATCGCCTTGAAAGCGCTCGACATCTGTAGCACGGCACGATATAAGAAGTCGATCGTGGGCTGGTAGTGTCCGCTGTTGGCGCTGATCTTCCAAAGCTTCCCTTTGCGCACGATCCATTCCCCCGCCCCGATCACATCGCCGCCGTCAACCATCGAGCTGTGGTGAAACCGGCCCGGCTTGCCGACGTGAGAGTAGATCACCGGCTTGTCGTTCTCGGGATCGGGGCGCAGACCCAAAGCAGCGCCTCTTCGTTCCATTCCGGCGGCGTGGGGAAGGCGATCCCCTTTTGATTGTTTCCGAGGGTCGCGGACCCGACATCATCCTTGTTCTTTTGCACGAAGTGTTGTTTGATCTCTTTGGTGTCGAACACCATCTTGCGTCGCAACATGGTTGCGCCGATCTCGACCTGGTACTTTTCGCGCTTCGTCTTCAAGTCATTGATATATTTGACATTGCGGGTGTCCTCTCCATCGTACCGACCACCCTTCGCACCCAAGATGCGCACTTGCCCGGTGGGCGATGCGTTATTGATGTCCGGTTGCTTGTCGAAGGCGCTGGGCCGCATGTTCGTCGGCGCCGGCGGCGGCGACAGATTGGGGGTCTTCTGGTACGCATTGGGGGAGGGGTTATTGGCGTACACATCGGCGGATGGGTTATTGGCGTATGCATCGCCGTTGGGTGCTTGGGCCGGCGGCGCGAGCAGTGCCAGCACCGGGTCGTCCTGGAGTTGGACGGGGATCTGCGTGTTATAGGGGCCTGTCGGCGGCTGGGCGGGGATCATCGTATTGTAGGGGCCTGGCACGGAAAACTCCTCAGAAATACAGTTGTGATCTGGTATCGAGCCTCGGAGAGGGATTTCGCGGCGTCGGCACGAGGCGGATTGCGACGAAAACGTGCTCGGTGTCCCACGTCGCTCAAGACCTCTCATCAGCGAGATTGCCAATTCCTCAAGGTTTCAGACACGAACAATGGGAAGAGCCGGCGCGCTGGGAGACCGCCCGGGCCAAGTCTGCCGTAAACCGATCCCCGGTTGCTCCCCTTGAAAACCCGGGTGTCACCGTGTCAAATGTGGACGTTGTCTGGTCGAAGGAATTCGCCACTCACTTTCTGATGCCGAAAGGCGATGAGCCGCGCGTGAAACAGGATGAAATCAGTCCGATGCCGCCCGGCGTTGAGCATTCGAACAACGTCAAGATCACGGACCCGCTGTCGGCGATCACGGAGCGGATCGTCGCGACCTACGAAGAATGTGGCGCGATCCACCACCTGGGGCATACCCCCCTGCCCAGCTACCGTGAAGTGGTCGATATCCTGGCGGACCTTCATGAGATCCTCTATCCGGGTTACGGTCGTCGCCAAAACCTGCACATGGGAAATGTCGCCTACCACGTCGGCGATCTGATCGACGGATTGCTCAACCGGTTGACTCAGCAGATTGCCCGCGCCTTCCGCCACAACTGCAAGGCGAGGGATCAGGAGACTGATTACGAGGCCAAGGCGCACGGCATCGTGATGAAGTTCCTGGCGACGCTCCCCGCGCTGCGCCTGCTGCTCGCCGAGGACGTTCAGGCCGCCTATGACGGCGACCCCGCGGCGAAGAGCCCCGACGAGATCGTCTTCTGCTACCCCGGTGTGGCCGCGGTGACCGTCTATCGCCTGGCCCACGTCCTGCATGGCCTCGGGGTCCCGTTGATCCCGCGGATGATGACCGAATACGCGCACGGTAAAACCGGCATCGACATCCATCCGGGCGCCGACGATCGGCGCCGGTTCTTCATCGACCATGGCACGGGCGTCGTAATCGGCGAGACGACCCAGATCGGCGAGGACGTCAAGCTATACCAGGGCGTCACGCTGGGTGCGCTCAGCTTTCGTCACGATGCCAACACCGGTGAAATCGTCCGCGGCGCTAAGCGGCATCCCACGATTGAGAATGGCGTGGTCATCTACGCCAACGCCACCATCTTGGGGGGCGAAACCGTGATCGGCCACCACTCGGTCATCGGCTCCTCGGCCTGGCTCACCCGGAGCATCGCTCCCCACACCACGGTCACCATCGAGAACCCTCGGCTCCGCTATCGCGAAGCCAACGACGGCATCGCGGATTCCGAGTATCTCAAGCGGCTCGATTACCAGATTTGAACTCCGCCGCCTCAAGGCATCTTCGACAACGGTTGCAACTGTGGACCTTGAAGTAGGCATCACCGAGCGATCCGATCGTCTGAATCTCCTTAATGTATGCATTGCGGGTGGCGGAAAGTCCGCGCGGTCCCTCGATATAGCTCTGCTCACCGGTCGCGACGAATTGCTCGATCGAGGTCAACATCTGGAGCTGGTAGGTCTGCGCCGAAGCAAGGTGATTGCGAATTTCTTGGATCTGAACGTTTCGAGCGGGAATGCTCGGGATCCTGGCGCTAAGTGCCTTGGATTCCGACTTGAGGCGATGGAGGGTCTGAGTGATTGTCGCCGTTGGGATGCCGCCCGTCTCGAGGTCGGACACGAGCCGCTCGATTTCGTTCCCGATGCGGTCGAACTCAGTGAAGAGGGGACCGGCCGCTGCGCTGTAGGTGTTCCAATCCGGGCCGGCTGTGAGCAGCGCGTTGATACGTGGACCCATCTTGGGGTCGGCCAAGATCTGACCACGAGCGTAATCAATTCCCTTCTGGCCGATTCCAACCAGGCGCGGCCGCGATCACCGTCGCGATCAGAGAAACCCGGAGGGCCAGAGCGATGCCTCGTCCCTGTCGCAAGCGAGCGGGAGCGAGTGCCGTCATAAGCAGGCCGCAGACCAGGCCGGTGGCCAGACCGCCGAGGTGGGCCGCCGTATCGATGCCTGGAACACTGACGCTGAACAGCGTGTTGTAGCCAACGAACGCCAGAGCACCCGTGCGGAGCGGCTTGAGCACGGCCGCCGGAACCTCACGGTGGCGGATGGCAAGATACCCGAGCAGTCCGCCAAATATCCCGAAGATCGCTCCCGATGCTCCCGCGGAAATCGTCGTCGGATGCACCCACAGGCTGGCGATCGCGCCACCGATACCGGACAAGACATAGAGCAACGCGAAGCCAAAATGCCCGAAGAAACGCTCGACGACGGCACCGGCTGAGATCAGGCAAAACATGTTCAGAAAAATATGAAGCAAGCCGAAGTGGACGAACATTGACGTGAAGAGCCGCCAGACTTGATGTTCGAAGACCACCGACGGTCCGAAATCCGCCCCCCAGGCAATCACCTTGTCAGCTTGCGGATTCACCAACGAAGTGCCAGTTGCGACCATCGCGACGAACACGCCGACGCAAATCGCCACGATCGCTGGCGTCACAATGACTCGTGAAACGACTTGGGCATGGCGATCGAAAGCTCGAATCTCGGTCTGGAGCCGCCGCGCCTGAACATCGGCGGCGACCACGCGCGGCCACGCCCTTCGCGCAACGGCGCGTTCTGTCTCCTTGATATCGGGCCTCGGCGTATCGCCGCGGGCAAGCGACCGGCTAGCCCGTAGGAACGCGATGAGCGCGTCCCGGATCGGCTGGTTGATGATGAGGCTGATCCGCTGCTTTTTCCCAAGGTCGACCAACGACGAGAAAACGCCAGCCACGCCAATGGTCTCGGCAATGGACGAAAAGTCCAGCGACCGTCGCCGAGACGGGCGAAAACCAGTGGCCTTCTCCCCCGAACCTGACCAATACACTCGCTTGGTCGTCAAGCCGCACCCAACGAGAGGCGATCCCGGCTTGTTGATACCCACAATAGCGAGTAAGACCTCATCGTCCTGGAGGTCGAGATAGCCTTGCAACGCGTTGACCAGCACCTCCTGAGGGATGTCCGGCGCCAAATGCACCTTGTCCCGGTCGCAGTCGCGAAATCGCAAGCACAGCGCCAGAATACTCAGCTCAGTCGTGTCCAATTCGGTCGGTTCGAAACGTCAAAGGACCAGCATTGGCGACAGTTTGCCAGGTCTCGAGAGCGTCGCCAACCGGCGATCGTTCGACGGAACGGGACGTTACCGGCAATTCTTCAACGTCCGGTTGAAGATGGCCGGCAATCACGCGATTCAGAAACCCCACGATCGCCTGCTGCGCCTCGGGCTTCAATCCGGTGCCGATTTTGATTTGCTTGAGGCCTTTCCCGATGACGATCGCGCGGCGACCCGCCTCGAAATGGGCCTGGTTCAGATAGAGCTCGAGACACTTTCCCCCATTCGCCCAGTGTCGCCGCGCGATGAGCTGGTCGGGTGTGATCGTCACCTTCACGCCGTAGCGCACTGCTCGAGCGGCTTGGTAGAGCACGAACAGCAGGGCAACCACGATTAACGACACGATGACCGGGCCGATCAACGACTGCCGTCGGTCCGTGACCATCACGCCGGCGATCACCGTGAACACGACGCACAACAATCCGATGAATCCCAGACCGAACGCGGCCAAGCAACTGATTCGAGAAGGAAGCCGCAACTCGGTCAAGTTCGGTGAGTGTTCCAGATCCAATCCCAGATCTCGGACGGCCGCGTCGTCAACTGGCATCAAGTCTTCCCCCGGCTCACTGGTAATGGGAAGTCACAACCGGTTTATCAGCGAACATGGGAATGACGCGAAACGCCCAAGCGTTATGGTCAGCAATCGGAAGAGATCCGGTGTGGAACTGGCGCCCCGTGTATGCGAACGTTTCGGCGGCGGACACCATTTAATTGTCTGGGGGCGAGACCCGGTCGAGCAGCACGGCCACGGTCATGTCGCCCAGCACGTTCGACGTCGTCCGAAACCTGTCGAGCAGCCAATCGACGGTCAGCAAAATTGGGATTTTATCGACTGGGAGCCGGACGGCCGCGAATATCAAGGGCATGGTCACGAAGCTTCCCGAGGGAATCCCACCGGCTCCGACGCTGGCCACCAGTGTCGTCAACACGATCACAACCTGGTCGACCAAACTCAACTGATACCCCAGCGACTGGGCCATGAAGAGCACCGCCGTGGCCTGGTAAAGTGCGGTCCCGTCGTTGTTGAAGTTCGTGCCGATGCAGGCCGTCAACTGGCTCGATCGTCGGGAAATCCCCAGCCGCTCGAGCGATCGGAGCGTGATCGGGATCGTCGCCGCTGTGCTGGCCGTACTGAACGTGCTCGCCATAACGTTGAGCGCACCTTGGAGGAAGCGAAACGGCGACATCCTCGCTACCACCGACATCTGGAACAGGTACCAGACGACCTGGATCGACAGACCGAGCACCACCACGAGGATGAGCCAGATCAATGAGGCAAAAACCTGCATGCCCTCCTTTTGACCGACGCTCGCGGCCACGATCCCGAAGACCGCCAGCGGCACCAAGGCCACCACCCAGAGCAAGACCTTCATCAATAGCTCAAAGCCGATGGTCAGCAGGTCGACCACCACTTGAAAAGACGTTTCACCCCGGGCTTTTTGTTGATCGCGGATCTTGACCAGGCCGATCCCGAGCGCCAAGGTCAGTACAACCAGTTGCGCCAGATGGTTTTGAGTAAACGGCTCGCCGATCGACTTCGGCACCAAGTCGATGAGGAGCTCGCTCGCCGTTTTCTTGACCAAAGTCGGGGTTGGCATGTTCGGTTCGTAGAGCGACGCGCCTTTTCCCGGCTGGATCAGGTTCGTGAGCGTCAATCCGATCAGCATCGCCACGAAGGTGTTTATGAGATAGAAGATCATCATCAAGGCACCCAGGCGCCCCTTGATCTCATTGGTCACGATCGCACTCAAGATGGCCAGGACGACCAGGGGAGCGGCCAGTGCGGTGAGCGCGCGCAGGATGATCTTTGGTAGGAGCTCGAGCTGCGTGGCGCCGTTCCCCCAGGCCAATCCCACGGGAATCGCCACCAGAACCGCGACGACGACCCAAACGTAAAGGGGTAATCCCCAGAGCCGGCTCTCGGGCTCTTCGGCAACCCCCGACTTTGCAACGGACATCAATCGACAACGTCGGCGGAATCTCGGACTCGGTCATCGGCGGCTCCGCGAAATAGTTGCTACGTTGCCAGTTGCTAATCACGGGTAAATTGAAGACCGACGCACAAACAAGCGGCGAGCTGAGAAACTGCATAACTAGAAACTAGCAACTAGCAACTGGCAACTAGCAACTACCAGATTGGAATTTCTCCATGAGCATCTTGTGTCGAGTGCTCCCCTATGAGCGGGCCGATGGACCCACGAACATGGCGCTCGACGAAGCCCTGCTGGACCTTGTGGCCGCCGGGGAGCAAACGGCCTATCTGCGTACCTACGGCTGGACGATCCCGACACTGAGCCTCGGTTATTTTCAAAGGTTGGCCGAGGTCGCGGTCCGATCCGCGCTGGTCGGATGTCGCCTTGGTGCGACGGCTAACGGGCGGCGGCTCGATCTGGCACCACCACGAGGTGACGTATGCGCTGGTGGTACCGGGCGTGCATCCGCTGGCTCATCCGAACACGAGGCTTTATCGTGCGGTCCACCTGGCGATCACCGACATTCTGGCCAGTCTGGGCGTTCACGCCGACCGACGGGGTGATACCGATCAGCAGACTCTGGACAAACGCAAACGCCCGTTATTATGCTTTACGGACCCCAATCCAGAGGATATTGTTACGAGAGGTATCAAGATCGTTGGTAGCGCGCAGCGCCGGCGCGCGAGGCCGTTCTCCAACACGGTTCGGTCCTCTTGGCGCGATCGTCTCGAACTCCTGAGCTTCCCGGTGTCTGCGACGTGGCCGACGTTCACGCGGAGCCGCAAGACTGGTCGGACCGGTTACTTGCGAGCATCCCGGCTGCCCTGGGACTCAACCTGTGGCCATCAGTCTGCCAAACGAGGTTCTGGAGCGAGCAGCGGAGCTGGAGCGGACGGTTTACCGAAGCCCCGACTGGACCGGACGACGCTAAACAACTCCACGCAGCCGTCGGACCGGCTGTGCTGGCCGAGACTGTCTGAGGCTGTGCAGCCGGCCCTATAGACCGGAGAGAGGGAAACACTTCGATTCGGACAGCTTTAGGATCTTGGATCTTGGATCTCCGAAAGATTAAGTTACAATGAGAGAGTTCGCTCAGCGAGGATAACCTTGAGAGCATCTCTCGGGCTGGATCGTCTCACTTCAGTTCGGTAGCGTCCGTCATTGTTCAGGGAGAAGACGATGGTGGGGAAAAGGTCGCGGCGCGGGCCGCGACGCGAGTCCGTCACTGGATTCGGCTTGGTTCCAGCGGGTGGCGGTGAGGCCGACCCGACGGGATCATGTGGGCCGTACGGCCTATGGTCCGCGACGTCCTCATCGCCGATCCCCTCTTGCCAGCAAAGACATCGCCAGGAGTTCGATACCCGGTTTGTGTCGTCGCTGAATCAGATCGTTGGAGACCCACAAAGGTCGGGATGGTTCCATGAAAGTTCAACTGGTTGTTGTGCGGGGCAAGCCCGAGGGGAAAGTGATTCCCTTGGTCGGGCCAAAGTTTAAGATCGGCCGTGGCGAGACCTGCCATCTTCGGCCAATCAGCGAACAAATCAGTCGTGAGCACGCCGAGTTTACCATCGACGCCGGCGCGGTCGTCGTCCGCGACTTGGGCAGCCGCAACGGCACCCTGGTGAATGGCAAGGCCCTGACGGATGCGTGCCAGCTCAAGGACCGCGACTTGGTGCAAGTGGGGCCGTTAACTTTTGCCGTCTCGATCGTGGATGCACCGGTGGCCGCGGTCGCGGCCGCGCCGCCAAACCCGCGGCAACTCCGGCTGCGGAGACCAAAGCGTCACCCGATGATATCTCCACGGACGACATCGATTCTTGGTTGATCGGTCCCAATGCCGGAGCGGCTGCCGATCAACCCACAGCCGTCTACGGCGGCGACACCATCACGATATCCGCCTTCAAGGATGCCGCCGCGTCTCCCAAGCCGGCACCCACACCGGCCCCGGCATCCGCGAGCGACGATGAATACGAGCGGCAGCCCGAGGACGGAGAGGGTGAATTACAAGATTATTCCGAGGAAGATTCCGAAGAAGAGGACTTTAACGACGACGACGATGACACTCTGGCCGAAGACGAATCGAGCGAGGGTGACGGATATGCCCCGAGGAATTCTTGGACGAATCCAACCCTTTCTATGCCGCCAAGAAGGCTTTGAAGGAACAGGCCAAGCAGACCGGCCCCGCCAAGCCGTCCTTCAAAGACACGAGCGATGCGGCGACGGACATCCTTCGACGACTGATGGAACGCCGGCGCAGCGGCGGCGATAAATAGTGGCCCTGACCCATCCGACTCGATTGGATTCGACACGGACATACAAAATACAGCGGTGCGAAATCGCGGCACGCCTGTTGAAGCTTCACGGGGGATCGGCCGTTTGATGCCCAGCGACGATCCCCTACGATTCTCTGACAATCCCGAGCATTCCCTCGACTCCATCGATGCGGCCAAGCAGGGGCTGGTCCAGCTCATCGATCGGATGGAGGCCTTGGTCGTCGGGCAACGACCCCTGCTCGAACGGCTGGTGATCGCGCTCTTGGCCGGCGGCCATGTGCTGATTGAAGGTGTGCCAGGCCTCGCCAAGACCCGATCGGTACGGGCCCTGGCCCAGGCCCTCAACCTCCCGTTTCGCCGAATCCAGTTCACACCGGACTTGCTTCCCGCCGACCTGACCGGAACTCAGATTTATCGACCGGCCACCGGCACGTTCGACGTTCGACCGGGTCCGATCGTCACCAGCGTCCTCCTGGCCGACGAAATCAATCGTGCGCCCGCCAAGGTCCAGAGCGCCCTGCTCGAGGCGATGCAGGAGGGTCAGATCACCGTCGGCGACGAGACCATCGTTCTGCCGGAGACCTTCTGGGTGCTGGCGACTCAGAATCCGATCGAGCACGAAGGAACATACCCACTCCCCGAGGCTCAGCTCGACCGGTTCTTGATGAAGCTGGTCGTCGGCTACCCCGACCGGGCCTCCGAGCTGACCATGCTCGACCTGCCCAGCGTTTCCGACGCGACCCGCTCCGACTCCGATACCAGGACTGGCGAACAGCCACCGCTGTTCGGTCCCGCCGATGTGATCGCGTTTCGCACTTTGGCCGCCTCGATCCGGATCGCGCCGGCGATCAAGGAATACATTGTGGACCTGGTGCGGGCGACCCGCGACCCCGCCGCTCACGGATTACCGCTCGCCCCATTGCTGGAGCTGGGTGCGAGCCCACGAGCCACCATCGCGCTCGTCGCGCCGCCCGTGGCCAAGCCCTCTTGGCCGGCCGCGACTTCGTCACGCCCCATGACGTCAAAAGCCTGGCGCGCGACATCATGCGGCACAGAATCCTGGTCAGCTTCGAGGCTGACGCCGAGGGTCTTACCCCCGACGATATCCTCCAACGGATCCTCGACCATATCCCCGTCCCCTGACTCTGGCCTGATCCCTTGGCGAGCGACTTATGAGGGACGCAAATCGATCACGACACCGCCTCTCCCGCCCGCATCAGAAGGTGGCGCGACGGGTGCGTGGTGATCGCGGTAGAGAGCCTTGGGCAGCCATGAAAGCCAGTTCCAGTACAAGAACGCACCCAACAGCAGGACTACACTAATGTTCTGGGAAATCGTCAGCCCGGCGAAGACCGCAGCCTCGTCGTTGCGCAAGTACTCGATCAGAAACCGCGAGATGGGGTAGGTCACCATCAAGACGCCCATCACCTCGCCGTCACGACGTCGTAGCGGAAAGTACGCCGACAACAGCAACAAGAGGATCAATCCGTCAAGCGCCGCGTAGAGTTGGGTCGGATGGACCGGCAACGATTGAGTGGCACTCGGCGGGATCATCCCCATGAAATGATGATGGCTCCAGGGAGGCGAGGGCATAGGGAAGGAGACCGCCCAGGGAAGTTGGCACGGGTCGCCATAACAGCAGCCGTTCAGGAAACAACCCAGCCGGCCGAACAGCGTGCCGATGGCGATCGACGGCGCCAGCACATCCAGGAACGGGCGGAAGGGAAAGGGCCGAAAATGGCGATAGACCAAGAACGCGGCCGAAGCGCCCAGGATTCCGCCGTAATATACGATGCCGCCCTTCCAGTACTGCAACACATCCCCAAGGCTCTTGATGTCTTTTCCCCAGTACTCGATACAATAAAAAAGGCGGCGCTCCAACCAACCCGAACAGGAAGATCCAGAACGTCATGTCCCAGATGACCTCGGGGTCAAGGTGCTCGCGCCTGGCTCGCCACGACGCCAGCCACGTCGAAGAGACGAAGGCTAGAACGAGCATGGTCCCAAAACCGAACACTCTCACGCCACCGAAGATCGGTATCGTGAATAAGACCTGATGCATGGACCTATTCCTCTAAAACCAGAAGAGTAGGCAGTGAAAAGAAGGCTTCGGTTCTCGCCGTTCGCCTTCGATTGCCGCGAAGCGACTGCCTACTCCTGTAACATCGCATTGTCGATCAGGCGGGTGGTTCCCACCCTGGCGGCCACCAGTGCGACCGCTCGTCGCCCCGCCTCGAGATCGTCCAAAGGCGCCAGCGTGTTCGCATCGGCGACTTCGGCGTAGTCCATCCTGGCCAGCGATTCTGATTCTATGGTTTCGCGGAGAATCTGTCGAACCCGGTCTCCGTGTCGCTCCCCGCCGGCCGCGGCTCGACTCGCTCGTACCAGCGCGCGATAAAGCACCGTGGCGGCCTGGCGCTCGTCAGGATTCAGATAGCGGTTTCGACTGGAGAGGGCCAGTCCGTCCGGCTCTCGCACGGTTGGCCTGATGCGTAGCTCGACGGGCAGAGTAGGTCTTCGACCATGCGCCGGATCAGGAGTTGTTGCTGGTAATCCTTCTGGCCAAAGATCGCCAGATCAGGCTGGACGATCTGGAATAGCTTGAGGACAACTGTCGCGACCCCGCGAAAATGACCGGGCCGGCTGACCCCTTCGAGGACGTCGGAGAGACCTGGCACCTCGACAAATGTCGAGACGTGCGCCATTGGGGTAAACCGAAGTCGACGGAGGGTGCGAATACTAGGTGTGCCGCCGGCAGCTTCGCAAAGTTGCAGGTCATCCTTGATTGGTCGCGGATAACGCTGGAAGTCTTCACCGGGCCCAAACTGCGTCGGGTTGACGAAGATCGAAACGACGACCAATCCCGCCTCGGCGCGACAATCCGCGATCAGCCGGACATGACCGTCGTGCAGCGCACCCATCGTGGGAACCAGACCGATCCGCTTGCCGATTGCTCGAGCTACGGCCAGGGCGCGCCTGACGTCTTGAATGGACTCGACCAGCTCAGCCACGCGACTCCCTCCGAGCCGGGCCGCCGCGGTGCGGACAATCGGGATTATTCAAGCAATGGTCCGCTATCAAGAGATCGTTGAGGACTTCACCCCCAGGATCGTCTTGGCCACGATCCGGGGCACGTCCTCGACCCGGACTCGGCCGTACCAGATCCCTTGCGGGTAGATGACCATAGTTGGGCCATGTTCGCATTGTTCGAGGCAACCCGCATGATTGGCACGTGCCAACAGGCCAAAGCCGGCGGCCTTCAGCTCCTTCTTGAGCGACTGAAGGAGCGACTGACGTCCATCCGGATCGCAACAACCTCGTTTGTGGCCGGCGTCACGGACATTACCACAGACAAAAATGTGCTGTGTAAATGCAGGCATTTTTAAGCCACTCGACGCCCGGACGTTTCGTACGTTGACGACACGGCTCTCGCAACGCGTTCACCAGCCTAGCATCTTGTGGTCACGAATACAGTACGAAACTCGTCGACGTCCTGCGCTCAGCCCAAGCTAGAGCCCTTCGCTTTTTGATAATGAAACCTGTGTTGCCGGCTCTACTTTTCGCCCTTCCGACGTTTTAAAGGCGCGTTTTTGGAGTCAGGCGGCCCAGGAACGGCCGAGTCTCCGCGGTTTTTTTGGCCGCGCGAATCCACACGGTGCCTTTCTTTTGCGACCAAGTGAACGGACAAGGAGGTCGTTTTTGAAGGGCGTTTGGCGTTATACTTCCATGAATGAAACAGGTTGGAGTCATCGTCCCCAAGCGTGGACCGAACCCGGGGAGTCGCTCAGAATCATGCCAACAACCAGGCACTGTTTGCTCGTCGTGGATGATGAGCCCAACGTCTGCGAGTCGGTCCACGACTTGCTTCGTCGTGAGTTCCGGGTCCTCAAGGCCCACAGCGCCGACGAGGGTTACCGGATTATGCTGGAAGAAGAAGTTCACATTGTGATGTCCGACCAACGAATGCCTCAGATTTCGGGCGTCGAGCTATTGACCAAGGTAAAGGCTCGGCATCCGCAGGCGATCCGCATGTTGTTCACGGGGTTCGCTGACCTGGAATCGGTGATCGCCGCGATCAACCAAGGGCATGTCTATCAGTTTTTGAAGAAACCGTGGCAACCCGAGGAGCTACTTACGGCGGTCAGACAGGCCGCGATGGAATACGATCGGCTCGAAATCGTTGCGCTCGAGCGCGAGCACCTTCAGGAAGAAGTCATGGAGCTGAAGCAGCGCGTCTCCAACCTCGAGACCGAAGTGCGACGGCTCCAAGCCAGTCCAGCGCACCGGCCGGTTTGGCCCAAGCCGGCCGGAGAGGCCGAGGGCCCTTCGTGAAGAGGTCGTGACAAGTGCGAGGTCGTTGAGGAAACTGGAAAGAACTCTTGTCGGCAAGCAGCCAGTCGAAGTGGACCTGATGGGAGCCAAAGCCTTGGTCGAGGCGGCCAGCGTAAATGGTGCGGAGCAGCGGAAGCATACTCTCCTGATCGTTGACGACGAGGTCGACGTTCTGGAGAGCCTTCGCCACCAGTTTCACCGAACGTACCGCGTACTCACGTCGGTTTCCGGCTCAAGGGCGATTGAAATCCTCCAGCAAGACGACGTGGACCTGATCTTGAGCGATCAGCGGATGCCCGGAATGTCCGGCGACATTTTCCTCCGACAGGCACGGCAGCTCAAGCCCGACGCAATCCGAATGCTCTTCACGGGCTACGCCGACATCCAGGCCGTCATCAATGCTGTCAACGAAGGACACATCTTTCGCTATATTCTCAAACCTTGGGATACAGTCGAGCTCGAGGGAATCATTCGACAGGGGGTTGAGCAATACGACCTGCTGGCGGAACGGCGGCGCCTGATCACCCAGTTACAGACGGCTAACGCGCAGTTGGTCCAGGCCAACGAGGAGCTCGCCCGCGCCGGCCAGCTCAAGACGGCTTTCATTGAGGTGGCCAGCCACGAGTTCAATACTCCGATCACCCTGGTGCTTGGATTGACGGAGCTGTTGCGACTGGGCAATCCGCTTCGTCCGGACGACGAGCAGGAAATCCTCCGCCAGATCACCACCAGCGGCCGCCAACTCGCGCGACTCGTCACCAACATGCTGACGCTCCTTCGCGCCGAGGACTTTCGAAGGACCTTGCTCCGCAGCCCGCTCAATCTGGTCGATCTGATTGAGAGGGTCATCGATCAGGTTCGTCCCTTCCTCGTCGTCCGCCAGATCCGCCTCCAGACCGAACTTGCCGACGACCTGGGCACGTTCGAAATCGACGGCGACAAGATCAGCGCGGTGTTGATTAATCTGTTGACCAACGCAATCAAGTTCACGCCCGACGGAGGCCAGATCGAGCTGGTCGTCCGCTGCACGGCGGCCGACGAGGCTGAGATCTACGTCGAGGATCGTGGAGTCGGTCTGGAACCCCAGGCGCTCAAGCACTTGTTCCAGCCGTTTTTCACCCAGTTCGATCCCAGCCGCCACTCTTCGGGCGACTTCGGCTTCTGCAAGCGCGGCCTCGGCCTTGGCTTGAGCATTGCAAGACAGTTCGTCGAAATGCATGGGGGCCGGATCGAGGCCGCGAGCCGGGAAGGAGGAGGAACCCGCATCACTCTTCACTTGCCTCGACGCGGCAACCAGGACGACCAGCCCCGCGGCCGGTTCGACCCGGTTCGTTTCTGACATGAACCGTTCTGTCCCGGAAAATGGGCCGCGACCACGATCGCGCCCATTCAATATGATCGGTGCGACCGCTCAACTATCTGGCTGGCGAGGACTTCGAATGCCCACTGCCCTGATCGTCGAAGACGAGCCCGAGGCGAACAAACTGCTCTCCATGCTGGTGCAACTTCGCGGCTACCGAACCGAGTCGGCATACCGAGGATCGGAGGCATTGGATCGCCTGCGCAACCACGTTCCCGACGTGGTCTTTCTCGATCTTATGCTCCCTGACCTGGATGGCTACCAGGTTTGTCGGTCTCTCAAATCGTCCGGGTCCACCTGCCTGGTTCCCGTGGTCATCGTCACGGCGCGGCTCGCCGCCGAGAATCGGATCGAGAGCTTCAGCGTCGGCGCGGACGATTTTGTCCCCAAGCCGTATACTCCAGACGAGATTTTTCATGCGCTCGATCGCTCGAAGCTCGTGGAAGGCGCAGGTTGACGCGTCTCGACGTCGAAGGCCAGGTTGTGCTCGACGACCGAGACGACGGGAGAAACTCTTCGGAGTTTGGCGCAGCTTCGCAACCTCATGCTGGCAAGAAGCGGGCTCGGCCTCGAAGCCACGAAACCCATTACCGCGGCCATCAAAGCCATCTGGTCAAGTGTCGACTCATGGTCGCGACGTTCTTCGACGGCTCAGGAGGCAGCCCTCTCTTACGAGCTCACGAACCAATGTCTGACTCTGATTGTCCGTGACCGTGGGGGATGGCTCTCCAGGCTGAATGGCATCGCCGAGGAACAGACGTCCAAATGCGTGGCCGACGCCCAGTTCGACCAGATTATCCAGGATGAAGGCAATCATTCTCTCACGCTGGTCAAACACTTCAGATGATCGTCCGATCGCTCCTTTTGCTCGGATTCGTGCGGTTCGCGGTTAACTCTGTTCCACCTTAGACTTAGGCTGCTGATTCGTGATGTCAACCAATACCAAGCCTTACAAAGAGACGCTGAACCTGCCGACAACCCGGTTCGACATGAAAGCGAACCTGCCGGTGCGTGAGCCTCAAATGCAGGCCAGGTGGCAGGAAACGGCCCTCTATGATCGGGTCCGGCAAGCCCGGTCCGGCAGGCCACGGAAAGTCCTGCATGATGGACCGCCTTATGCCAACGGCCCAATCCATATGGGGACTCTGCTCAACAAGGTACTCAAGGATTTCGTGGTCCGATCGCTGACGATGGCCGGGTTCGACAGCCCGTATGTCCCCGGCTGGGATTGCCACGGCCTGCCCATCGAGCACAAAGTGGTCAAGGATTTGGGTTCCAAGGCCATCAGCATGAGCCACGGCGAGATCCGCGCCTTGTGCCACACCGAGGCGATGAAATGGGTCGACGTCCAGCGCGAGCAGTTCCGTCGTCTCGGTGTGATGGGCGACTGGGACCATCCCTATCTGACGCTCGACCCTCGGTACGAATCGGGCATTCTCGACGTCCTAGCCGAGTTGGTCGAGGGGGGCTATGTCGGCCGCCAGCTCAAACCGATTCACTGGTGCATGACTGATCGCACTGCGCTGGCTGAAGCCGAGCTGGAGTATCACGACGAAACGACACCCAGCATTTACGTCAACTTCCCGATGGTGTCGGGCGTGCCGGAGAGCTGGCTGGCCGGTGACGGCTCGGACGCCAAGGCGTGGCACGCCATGATCTGGACGACCACGCCGTGGACCTTGCCGGCCAACGTCGCGATCGCCATCCATCCCGAGCTGACTTACGCCGGCGTACGGTACATCGAGCCGACGACGGGGCGGATTATCTTCACGATCGTGGCGGCCGATTTGGTTGCCAAGGTCATGGCGCTAGGACAGATCACCGAGTTCGCCGAGGTCGGCCGGAGCCGCGGCAAGGATCTCGAACATTCGGAATATCGCCACCCGTTCATCGACCGAGTCAGTCCGATCGTGCTGGCCAATTACGTCAGCGTCGAGGACGGGACCGGCTTGGTCCATACCGCGCCAGGACACGGTGCCGAAGACTATCAGACAGGGCGAGTCTATCAGCTCTCGGTGTTGAGCCCGGTGGACGAGTCGGGCCGGTTCACGACGGAGGCACCCGACTGGCTGGTTGGCCAGCAGGTGTTCGCGGCCAATCGGGCGATCGTCGACCGACTCAAGGAATCGGGGCTGCTGCATCGCGAGCTGCCCTTGTTGCACAGCTACCCTCACTGCTGGCGGTGCAAGAAACCGGTGATCTTTCGAGCCACGGAGCAATGGTTCATCGGCGTGGACCATAACGACCTGCGCGGACGGACCATGAAAGCGATCGACGAGGTCCGCTGGCTTCCGGACTGGGGCCAGTCGCGAATCGAGGCGATGGTCTCGCTCCGTCCCGACTGGTGCATCAGCCGCCAGCGGTCCTGGGGCGTGCCGATCCCGGCCTTGGGGTGTATTTCGTGCCACGCTCAGCTCCTCACAGCCGAGACCATCCGTCATTTCCGAGACTTGTTTCGCGTCCAAGGGGCCGACGCCTGGTTCACCCAGCCGGTCGAACAGTTACTCCCGCCCGGCGCTGTCTGCCCCTCTTGTGGCGGGACGTCATTTCGAAAAGAGGGGGACATCCTTGACGTCTGGTTCGAGTCGGGCTCCAGCCATCGCGCCGTGCTCGCCAAGGACTTCGGACTGGGTTACCCCGCCTTCATGTACCTGGAGGGCTCCGACCAGCACCGCGGTTGGTTCCAGTCATCCATCCTGACCGCCGTGGGCACAACCGGAACCGCGCCGTTCGAGACGGTTTTGACTCACGGTTTTGTGGTCGATGAGCAGAAGCGGAAGATCTCGAAGTCCCTGGGTAACTACATCCCGGCCGACGAGATGACCAACCGTTATGGCGCTGATGTCCTGCGGCTGTACGTCGCCAGCATGGACTACGCCGACGACATCAGCGTCAGCGAGCGCGGAATCAAGGAGATGTCCGAGGCCTATCGCAAGATCCGCAATACGTTTCGGTACCTGCTCGGCAATTTGGAAGATTATCGGCAGTTCGACCCTGACACGGTGTCGCCCCAGCCGGACTGCACGAAATCGACCTCTGGGCCTTGGGCCAGCTCAACAAGCTGGTCCGCGACGTCCGGGCGGCGTACGAACGGTTCGAGTTCTACCGGGTGCACCAGCGGATCTACCAGTTCTGCGCGGTCGAGCTTTCGAGCTTCTATCTCGACGTTCTCAAAGACCGGCTCTATGCCGAGGCGCCTACAAGTCCTGACCGAGCTGCCGCGCAGTTCGTGCTGGCCCAGTTGCACGACCAGTTAACGCGTCTTTTGGCCCCGTTGATCCCGCACACCGCCGAGGAATCGTGGGACTACCGGCCCGTCACACCCGACAAGCCGCTCAGCGTTCACCTGGCGGAGTTTCCCCAGGCCGACCCGAGGTGGGACGACGAAAAACAGCGATGCTCTTTGGGATCAACGACTCAAGCTCCGCGAGCAAATCCTGGTCGCTCTCGAAGGTCTGAGGAAAAGCAAGCAGATCGGAAGCGCGCAGGAAGCCAAGGTCCGGATCGCCACCAGCCAGCCAGAGCGTTGGCTGCCGGATCGCGAACTGCTGGCCACGCTCTGCATGGTCTCCGAGATCGAAATCGTCCACTTGATCCCTCGGCCGTCACCGAAGCGATCACGGCCGAAAAAGCAACTTACTCCAAGTGCGAGCGATGCTGGAACTATCGCCCGACAGTCGGTCAGAGCACGCTTCATCCGACCCTCTGCGACCGTTGTGCGCGCGTCGTCGAGGAATTGAACACACTCGCCCCGTCCACCTGATTCATCCAATGCTGGAGGAGGATCGATGGCCGCCACCGCCGTACTGGAAACCCTCGATCCCGAAGTCAAACCGAACCGGAGAGGTTCGATGACGACATCTTGTACGAAGAAGTCGATGGTCAACGGATCGAGAGACGTCCCATGAGCTACAATGCGGGGATCATCGCCACGGATCTCGTTGGCGAACTGGCATTCACCTCCATCGGTCAGGTCGCCCGGTGCCAGGCATGGTCGCCCACGAAGTCATATTTCGCACTCCGTTGCCGAAGGGTGCCAAGCCGTAATCGCCGCCCCGATCTTGCATTCGTCTCGTTTGATCGCTGGCCGATCGATCGTCCCATGTCTTCCAGGGACAACGCCTGGGACGTTGTGCCGGACCTGGCTGTGGAAGTCACCAGCCCGACT
Source organism: uncultured Planctomycetota bacterium (assembly GCA_963720335.1). Classification (GTDB taxonomy): domain Bacteria; phylum Planctomycetota; class Planctomycetia; order Isosphaerales; family Isosphaeraceae; genus CAVRFS01. Next base: position 62,947 of record CAVRFS010000019.1, read on the forward strand.
CGATTTCGCCGAAGAACAGCTTCACAAGGTCGGGGAGTATTTCCAGGCTGGCGTGCGTCTGGTTTGGGTCGTCTATCCTATCGATGCGTTGCATCCACGTTTACGAAGCGTGGAATCGAATCCGGGTCGTGACCGAGGCCGACACTCTCGATGGTGGAGTCGTCCTTCCGGGCTTCCGGTTTCCGTTGGATCGGCTATTTGGACCGGTTGAGCCGGTAACGGACAGCGCGTGATCGCGGTCGTCCGTTTAATCTCTCTGCCTCGGTTTGAAATCTCCCGGACGGGCTTCATAATTTAGCAATAGCCGTCCTTGTCGCTGGGAGGTTTCGTACCAATGGGTGAAGTGCCGCGCAATCCACCGATCATCGCTCCGCCGATCCGGTTGGCCGTGTGCGTCTCCGGGGAAGGAACCACGCTCCAGAACTTGATCGATCAGATCAAGAAGCGGCGGTTGAGAGCCGAGGTTGTGCAGGTCGTGGCGAGCCGGCCGCGGATCGGGGCTATCGCCCGCGCTGAGGCCGCGCACATCCCATTGGCGCTGGCCAACTACAACTCGCGCTCGAAAGCCGAATTCAGCACCTCGGTGTTCGAGCCGATCCGCCACGCAAAGGCCGACCTGGTGATCCTGGCAGGCTTTCTTTCGTTACTCAAGATTCCCCCGGACTACAAAGGGCGCGTGCTCAACGTCCACCCAGCCCTGATCCCCGCCTTCTGCGGCAAGGGCTATTATGGTGCCAAGGTCCATCAGGCCGTGCTGGATTCGGGCGTGAAAGTCAGCGGCTGCACGGTTCATTTCGCCGACGATAACTACGATACCGGCCCGATCATCGTCCAGCGTCCTGTGCCCGTGCTGGAAAACGACACCGTCGACACGCTGGCCGCCCGGGTCTTCAAGGAAGAGTGCAACGCGCTCCCCGAAGCCATCTCGATTGTTCGCCGAAGGCCGGCTCAAGCTCGATGGCCGTCGCGTCCACGTCGCGTCCACGGCCTGACTGATACCGCTCGAATCGACTCGTGACCGATGATCAGATTACAGCAGCAGTTGGTCGAGCCCTCGCAGCCCGATTGGCTCGCGGCTGGCGAACGGCTCGGCGTGCCGGACGCCGGCCAACTGCCCCCAGTACCGAGTGCGGTCGCAGACCGACTCGATCACGCCCGGCCGACCCTCCGGCTGGTTGTCCACCAGTTGCGACCGGTAGGATCGGAGGGCTTTTACCTTGGCCGCAACTTGGTCGGAGATATCGACGACCACAGCTGGGCCGCTCGACGATCCGCAAGTGGACGCTGAAGTAATACAAGATCCGGGCGGGGTGGAACGGCTCTCCGGCGATGTCCGACTTGGTCAGTTTGCTCCAGAACCGCGCGTCCTCAACCAGCTTGGTCGCGGCGGTGTGGTCCGGGTGGGCGTCTTCCCAGTAGGGAGCAAAGAGCAGGCGAGGCCGGACCTGGCGAAAAACGGCCGCCAAGGCCCGGCGATGTAGCAAGGTCGGCTCCAGGCTCCGGTTCGGAAGGCCGAGGTTCTTGCGCCAGGGGCCGCCCAGCGCGGCGTTGGCGTCCGCCGTTTCGGCCGCCCGCCTCTCGAGGCTCCCCAGCGGCGTCGGCTCGCCGCTGGTCAGGTCGAGTATGCCGACGGACCAGCCCTGTTGGCTGAGCCGGATGATCGTACCCCCCACCCCCAGCTCGGCATCATCCGGATGGGGGGCAACGACTAAGGCATCGAGCATGATCCACTTCGCCTCAAAATCCAAAAGATCGGGGATACTGAAGGGACGTTGCCATCCGAGGCACCCGCTGACGACACGGTCCGGCTTGATGGCGAGATCGATTTCCGAACAGGACCCTGCCTTTCGGCGGGTGTCCCCGCCCTCTTTATCGGCATCGTATCGGGTTGAGCACCGGCCCTGAATCCGCAGACCCGAGATCAACGGACCGTTATAGACGCTCGATCGACACAAGGCTACGGTATCGAAACACTTCATTCGGATTTGAGAAAACTCGTTCGATCGTGTTAAAGTATTGGTTAATGCAAGGCACGGCCGGATGAAGACCATTCGTGGCGGACATGAGTCCGGGGCACGCGCCAGAGGTCCGGGTAAAGGACGCGTTGAGTATTAGGATCTAGGTATTTAGGAGGCGATTTCATGCCGCGATTCGTCAAACTGGCGACCCTGGAAGAACTCCCCGCGGGAGCCGCCAAGGAAGTCGAGTTCGAGGGGCGTGTCTACGCGCTCTATAATATCGACGGCACGATTTCGGCGATCGACGGGATTTGCCCGCATCAAGGAGGTCCACTGGCCGAGGGCGTTATCGAGGGAACGACCGTCACTTGCCCGTGGCATGGATGGCAGTTCGATGTTCGGTCCGGGCAAGACACCCTCTGGGCCCCAAGATCAAGCAGCCTGTCTACGAGGTCAAGATCGAGGATCAGGACGTGCTGGTTGCCGTTCCTTGAACCGAACGCTCGCTCGCGTCACCCCGGCTCAAGCCCGACCCGATTCGGCGGGTCCCCGCCGCTCGTTGCGGCAGACCGTCCAATCTCCGATAGACCCCGAATCGACCTCGGCGATCCAGACCGGTGACGCGATTCCGCCCGTTCCGTAACTCCGATCCCCCTGCTCTGGTCAAACTGTGGAACCGGACGGTTCCTGAGTCCGGGGCTGCGCGTCCGTTGCGCAGTGCACGAGCTGGATACACATGCCTTGGGAACAGTGAACTTCGAGGCGGCCGGTCTGATCGTTGCCGAAAAAGACGGCCGGATTGTCGGGTACGTGCACGCCGGGTTTGGTCCCGACCTGCCGGTGTCATCCACCCGTCCGTTCCAGCTTATGCCACGAGCTGGGATCGATCTGCTTGTTGGCGATTGAGCCTGACAGCGACGATGCCGAACTGGCCTCGGGGCTGATCTTCGCGGCCGAGCGTTACCTCGTTGCGTCGCGGAGCCAAAGTGATCTACGCCGGCGGCTCTGTTTCCCCTCAATCCGTTTTACTGGGGACTCTACGGCGGTAGCGAGGGATCGGGAGTCCTCTCCGGGCACGTTGGATTCCATCGTGCGGTGATCGACCTGGGATACGAGCCAGTCAGCACGACCGTTCACCTCGAAGCGAATCTAGGTCGCTACGAACCGCGAGATCCGCGCGCCGCGTTGATTCGCCGCAGACCCAGCTCGAGTTCCTCGACGATGCCATGCCAAACCACTGGTGGGAAGGCCTGGCTCTGGGCGAGTTCCAGGTCATGAGAGCTCGTCTGCTCACCCGGTCCGACGGCGCCGAGCTGGCACACGCGGAAACCTGGGACATGAGCTGGTTCGGCCGCGGGCGATGGTCTTGCTCGGGTCGGCTTGATCAATCTGGAAGTGGCCGCCGAACATCGTCGTAAAGGTTATGGTCGCTTCTTGGTCAGCGAGATCTTCCGCCGTGCTCGGGAAAACCTCGTTTCCCTGGTCCGCGTCCAAACCTCGTCGACTAACCAAGCCGCGATATCGCTCTATGCATCACTCGGCTTTCAGCCGATCGATCAGGCGACCCTCTACCGGCTGCCCGCCCATTGCATCGAGCGGACGCGCTTCCCTTGATCTGTGTCCGATACCTCAAGAGTTGCTCTTGATGACTTTTGGGATCTGGTATCCACTAATAGTGACGGCGAGTTCGGGTCGCGTCTAAACAAACCGCCTACGTGACCGACTCGGCCACGAGAGGACCATTCCGTGGAAAGCCGTCGCGAATTGATTTGATCGGCACGAACCTCCGAAAGAATAGAGTCGATGGTCTGATGGCACGACGTACACTGAATCGACATGAACTCCGCGCCGAGGTGGAAGCCGCCGAAGCCAGGGGAATCCCGATTAATCCCGAGCCGAGGCCAGCGTCTCGGACCAAGAGCGAACCCACCAAGCGGCCCAAACCGGCCGCCGGGCCGCGAACGCGGATCGTCTGGGCCGTCTGTGACATCGGCGGACGAACCGTGGCGACCTTCGACTATGTCTGCAAGGCCGATGCCGAGGCACTCATTGCTCAACTCAAGTCCAAGGGAAAGGGTGCACACTTTCTCCGCTCGCTCAAGGAGCCGATCCAGCCCGGTAATTGAACAGACTTTGAATGAGTGCGTGAGTGATTTGATCGATGTCCCGAGCGCCACCCTACGATTTATTCGCGCGGTTCAGCACGTCCCGATAGGATCCTGGCGACCAGCGATTCATCGCCCAGTCGAACGGAGCGGGGAGCCAGTGTGCCAGCGTCACGACGGCCCAGGCACGCCAGCTTGGCATCAGGAACGCCGACCGGCCGTCGATCCCGCGCACAATCGCCCGGACAATCTTGGCCGTCGGTTCGCCTCGCGGCAACTTTGCAGCGTCCGATTGGCTGCCCGATGCAACTCGGCGGAATTCGCTTTCCGTACGCCCCGGACAAGCCGCCCAGACCCGTACCCCTGTCCCCCGCAGCTCGTATCGCAGGCTCTTGACCAATCCGTTAACCGCATGCTTGCTAGCAACATAGACGGCCGAATGCGGCAATTCCGATAAAGCCGAGAACCGAGGAGATCTGGAGGATCTGACCGGCACCTCGCGTTTTCATGTGTCGAGCCGCCTTTTGGCTCAAGTCGATCAAGGCGATGAGGTTAAGCTCGATGATCTGGCGGATCGCCTGCGGATCTTGGTCGGCGAATTCGGCGTAATGACCCATGCCGGCATTATTGACCAGTAGGTCGACACCGCCGGGTAGTATCAGCGCGAAGTCCCAGAGTTGTTGGCGAAATGTGGCGTCCGCCAGGTCGCCCGCCAGGATCTTGACCTGGCCGTCGGGAAGTTCCGCGGCCAGGGCCTCGAGCCGATCAAGCCGCCGCGCCGTCGCCAGTACGCGTCATCCCTCGATCGCAGAACAAGCTGACGTACCAGTTCCCGTCCCAGGCCGGATGACGCACCCGTGACAAGCGCATTTCCCTTCGAAGTCATGGGAGGCCTATCCCTTGGGTCGTGGCGGTTCACACGGAAATCTCGGCAAGATTCGAGTTCGAGGGGTATCCATTTTCCAGGAGAATTTAGCACAACGGCCGCGGCGAGCGGTATCCTTTCATGACTCATGGCGCGATTTGAGGAATCGACGCGACTTGGGTCTTATGCTCTCCAGAAGCGGTAACAACAGGCGTGCGCTCCGTCGAACCGCCAACAGAGCGGCCGTGTCGGATTGTTTAAGACTGGACTGACGTTGTAGAATCTTACCGTGACGTAATCTCTGACAAGGGAACGTGCACCTCATTTGCGTCTTGTCTTGGAAAGAGGATCTCCGTGGCCGCCATCGACGATCGACAGACTCTGACAAAATCCCAATTGAAGCCGATCACCGGGGCGGACGTTCTGGTCGAGTCGCTGATCCGCCACGGTGTGGACGTGCTCTTCGCGTATCCGGGCGGAGCGAGCATGCCGATGCATCAGGCGCTGACGCGACACCGCGACCGGATTCGGACGATCCTGCCTCGTCACGAGCAAGGGGGATTTTCGCGGCCGAGGGATATGCCCGCGTCACGGGCAAGCCGGGCGTGGTGATGGCTACCTCTGGTCCCGGGGCGCTCAACCTCGTGACCGGTTTGGCCGACGCCAAGATGGACTCGATTCCGCTGGTTGCCATCACCGGCCAGGTGCCCACGCATGTCATCGGCACTGACGCATTCCAGGAAACGCCGATGGTCGAGGTTTCGCGGGCGATCACCAAGCACCATTACTTGGTCCAAAACGCCAAGGATATCGCGCGGATCGTCAAGGAGGCATTTCACCTGGCCAGTACCGGCCGGCCCGGCCCGGTGCTGATCGACGTTCCGAAGGACATTCAGAATACCTTGGTGCCCAACCCCAATTACGACGTCGCGATGGACTTGCCCGGCTACCGGTTGCCGGCCGCCCCTTCCCCCTCGAAAATCCGCGAGGTTCTGGACGCGATTCGGGCAAGTAACAAGCCAATCATCTACTGCGGCGGCGGAGTGGTGGCCTCGGGCGCCTCGGACGAGTTGCGTGAGTTCGCCGCCAAGACGGGAATTCCGGTCGCGATGACCGTCCATGGTTTGGGGGCCATTCCCAGCGACCACTATCTTTCGCTCAATATGCTGGGCATGCATGGGACCGTCTACGCGAATTACGCGGTGAATGAGGCCGACCTGCTCCTGGCGTTGGGTGTTCGATTCGACGACCGCGTCACCGGCAAGCTGAGTGAGTTTGCCAAGCACGGCCGGATCGTCCACGTCGACATCGACGCCTCCGAGATCAACAAGAATAAGTTCGCCCATATTCCCATCAACGCGGACGTGCAGGCTTTCCTGGAGGTGATCAATCCGTTGCTTTCGCCCGGCGACTGGCGCGACTGGCACCAGCAGATCGACGAGTGGCGCGCCGGCGATCCCATGACTTACGATCAGCGCGACGATGTGATCATGCCGCAGTACGTTCTCGAGCAGTTCTCAAACCTGACCCAGGGCGAGTTCATCATGACCACCGGGGTTGGCCAGCATCAGATGTGGGCTGCCCAGTGGACCCGATTCAAGCATCCCCGCGCCTGGGTCACATCCGGCGGTCTAGGCTCGATGGGCTATGGCCTCCCAGCCGCGATGGGGGCCCAGGCTGCCTTCCCCGACGCTTTGGTCGTCGATATCGATGGTGACGGCAGCTTCCTCATGAACATCCAGGAGTTGGCGACGGTCCACTGCGAAAGTCTACCGGTCAAGGTGATCGTGCTCAACAATCAGCACCTCGGCATGGTCGTGCAGTGGGAAGACCGGTTTTACGCGAGCAATCGGGCTCACACCTACCTCGGCCCGATCGACCATCCCGAGGCCATCGGCGAGGGCAACGGCGGAATGCCCGAGGCGCCTACCCGGACTTCGTCGCGATCGCGCGCGGGTTCGGGGTGAAGGCGCGGCAGATTCGCGACAAGTCCGAAGTGATCGACGCCCTCCGCGAGATGATCGCCCATCCCGGTCCGTACGTACTCGACGTTTTGGTTCCCTACCAAGAGCACGTCCTGCCGATGATCCCTGCGGGTGGAACCGTCCGCGATATGATCAAGGACTAAAACCACTCGGGGGGAGCCGCGGTTCGGAAGCGGAAGGGCGCTGTGACCGCCGCTCTCATCGGCGCGTTGGAAAAAGCTTGCGAAGGGCCAGTCAACGCGCCGGCGACGGTCCTCAATGAACGCCCATCGGCTCGTCAATCAAGAGGTTGTACTTCTTCATTTTCTTGTACAACGTGGTGCGATTGATATCCAGCACGCGCGCCGTTTCTTGACGGTTCCAGTTGAAGGCCTGGAGGGCCTGGATGATAATGCGTTTCTCGGGTTCTTCAAGGGCTTCCTTCAGGGGCCGAACGCCCAGTTGAAGGTGCGGCCTGGGTGTGCCACCGGTGGCGCCCCGCCCCGTGTGATGCGAGTGGTGGAGGATTGGCGCCAGGTGGCTGGACGTGATCCTGGGGCCAGTGCAGAGCGCGACGGCCCGCTGAATGGCGGCTTCGAGTTCTCGGACGTTGCCCGGCCAGTCGTGCCGTCGCAGGACATCGAGTGCGTCGTGCGTGAACCCCATCACGGTTTTGTGGAACTCCTGGGCATAGTGCGATCGGAACCATTCGGCCAGAAGCTCAACGTCGCTCCCCCGGTGACGAAGCGGAGGGAGCATGAGGCTGATCACACTGACGCGATGATAGAGCTCCTGGCGCAAACGCCCTTGCTCGATCAAGGCTGGTAGGTTTTCGCTGGTGGAGATCAGGAAGCGCACCTCGTTCGGCGGTGCGGGATGCCCGGCAGTCGCCTCGAAGTCCCGGAATTGGAGCTCGCGGAGCAGATGGATCTGCAGCTCCAGAGGTAGGGCGGCCAGTTCATCAAGATAGAGGGTGCCGCTGTGCGCTTGGGTCAGCTTGTTGGACCAATCGCGCGATATGTTCGTCGAGGCCGCGGGGGCATCGCCTTCTGACTCGTGCAATGCCAATGCATCGGCCATCGCCGATCCCTCGACAGTGATGAACGGGCGCTCGGGGTACTGTCCGATGGTATGAATCAAACGGGCCAAGAGAGACTTGCCGGTGCCGCGTTCGCCGACGATGAGCACCGAACTCCGAGTCAGCGCGATGGTTGCCGCCATGTCGAGAACCTGCCGCCAGCTCGGATCATGACCGACCAGGCCCATATCTCGCGCGACCTGGTCGACCCGATGGCGCGAGGCTGGTAAGGTCACATGCTCCATCATCGGAGTGATAGTCGAGTTCAGCGTGGTGCGCCGTAGCCGGGCGAGTCACGGTGGCCAGCGCGGGTTCGCTCGACGCCGGCGAGAACGATGGCCTGGACTCCGGCGCGGTCAGGTTGGACGCGATGCTCAGATTGGCCGGCTCGGACGACCGGGCCTCCGACCGTTCGAGCGCTTGCAAGACGGCCGCACGCAGCTCCGCGGCCGGAACCGGGTACTTCAAGACCGCCATCGCGCCCAACCGCAGCGCCTCTTTGGCTCGGTCGGGATGGAGCCGAGGAAAGAGCAGGATTACGGGGACCTCGCGATGCTTGCGACGCACGTAAGTGAGCAGATCCAACGCTTCGGCATCCAGAGGATCCACTCCCGCCAAGACCAGATCAACGTTGTTCCGGTCCATCAGACGGACCGCCACGCGATCGTTGCTGGCTTCTTCGATCACGTGACCAAGCGACTTCAGCATCGACGTCAATAACGCCAGACCCGCAGGGTCGGGATGGAGAATCAGGATGCGCAACTTATGCATGGGCTTCATCTTTCCTCGTGCACTCGTGTGCGAAAACACGAGGCAGGTTGGTCTTCCCTGAGTGATCCGGGCGGTTGTCGTCGATCTCGCGATGGTCGAATTCGATCCTTCCGGGCTGACAGCTCCACGGACAACCGACGGGCTCTGATTGCCAGACACGTCACTCTCGGGACTCGGCCAGATCTTGACGATCGCAGGGAGCTCCTGCTCAGATCGGCAAGTCGTGTCCTCCTGAAGAAACGTGTATCTCATGGATGCAACATCGTCAAAAAATCAGTTCCCGCGAAACACCGCCACGCTGCGATGATCAGAGAACCGACCGGATGATCCTTGTCGATCGTAAACTTTGACCTAGGCTAGGAATTAGCGGACCTTGATTACCACCAAAGAAGAATTCGCATGCAATGATCGGCGTTCCGATCGGCATGAGCAATAACGTCGCTGCGACGACCGGAGGTCCGCGGCCCGAATTCAGGACAATGGCACGAAGGCAATTCCCGTTCCGGGTCCGCCTTTCGGTGTTTTGGGCAAGGGCCGATTCTACTAGGCTCGCGGATGAGTCTCATGATAAATATCGAGGAGCCGCTCCTGCGTGACGTGGGTGTAGATCTGAGTGGTCGTTAAATTGCGGTGGCCGAGCAGTTCTTGCACACTGCGAAGGTCGGCGCCGCGATCCAGCAAGTGGGTGGCGAAGCTGTGCCGCAACGTGTGAGGGCTCGCCGCATTAACCAAGCCAGCCCGCAGCAAATGGGCTTCCAGCAAGCGACCGACGCTTCGCGACGTCAAGCGGCTGCCTCGCTGATTCAGGAATAGCGCTAAGTCGTTGGCGCGCTTGGCTTGCCGCAGCGGAACCCAGCGCTTGAGCCAGTGCACGGCCATCGGGCCGACCGGACAAAGCCGCTCGCGCTGTCCCTTGCCTCGAACGCGAATCAGGTCTTGGTCAAAATCGAGGTCGGCAACGTTTAACCCCACCAGCTCGCTGACGCGTAAACCGCCGCCGTAAAGTGTCTCCAACATCGCACGATCGCGCACCCCCGGCGTCGTATCGGTCGGCACTCGCGTCAAGCAGTCGGATCACATCATCGACACGGAGCAGTCGAGGCAGTCTGCCGCCTCTGTTTGGGATTACGTAGACCACTCGACGGGTCTGAGCCCACCACCCCTTGCCGGCGCAGATACCGAAAAAACGAGCGCAGACTGGCCAGACGCCGGGCCACCGTACTCGCGGCGTAACCCTGACCGGTGAGCCATGCCGAATAGCGCCGCAATCGGATTGGGTCAACCGCCGTGGGGTCGGCACCTTCCCCCTGGGCTTCGTTCAAATAGCGGCAATACAACCCGAGATCATCGTCGTACGACCGAACCGTATGCACGGAAGCTCGGCGTTCAATCCTCAAGTAATTTAGAAATGCATCCACGGAACCATGCATCAACGATCCCTTGATTGCGGCGACGTCGAGCGCGATTTCTGTCGATCGAACGCGTTTCGCGGTCCATCGAGATTAATTGATGAGGCATTTGTCGAGTTGCTGCGCAGTGGGAACACCAGTCTTCTCGCGGAGACGCCTCGTCTGTATTCGGCGATTCTACGCTGTTTCCTTCTGTCTCAGGGTCGTAATGACCGCTGATCGCGATTGTATGGCAACCCGGCTTAAGATAGCTACGGGTCAGAGTCGTGAAGTGACACGCAATCCACCCAAGACGTCACCATTTTCATCCGGTTTCTGACCAGGACTCGTCCAGATTCAAGGCGTGCAGTCGAACGACGGCCGAACGATGACTTTTCCGGGCTGGGAATCGACGGCCCATATGGGGTTTCACGACCTATTTTCTCAAGGCACCGCGTCGAACGTCGATGACGGAGAAACACGAGTGCCTGTGGTCCTGGGCTCCACAGCCTACCAATGCAAGACATTAATTATTAGAGAGTTGCGTTTCATCAAACTCGCGCTCACACGGGATCATTTGAAGATTTCGTGCTGAAGGGCCTTCCCCTGGGACCAGGTCTGGGATAGAATTCGAGTGCGCCGTGGAGCAGCGGCTAGCTCGCCAGGCTCATAACCTGGAGGTCGTAGGTTCGATTCCTACCGGCGCAATTTCAATCAGACTAATCGTGACCAAGTTTAACCCCACCGCTCGATCGGATGGGGTATTTTTTGTGTGCTAGCCAAGTCATTGCGACCACCGCGTCGATTGGTGACGCTTAGATCGATCGCTTCCAAGATGCTTGCGACCCGGGGGGCTGTCTGCTAGTCTGCCCGGAGTGTGGCTCATGCGAGTCACGACAAGACACCGTCCGAACTGGCAACCGGCGGATTCGACGCGCATGGACGAATCGCACGCCACTGATGCCGAAACACTGACACACCGCCTCGTCCTGCCCCGCGACGGCAATCATCACGGTACACTTTATGCCGGCGTCTTGCTCTCCCTGGCGCTTGAGGCCGGTTACGCAACCGCCTTTCGGGCCGCCGGCTTGAATGCCAACCTCGTCCTGAAACGAGTACTGGATCTGCGCTGTTATGAGCCGGTTCCAATTGGCTGTGTGATCCAGATTCGGGGACGGGAAATCCATCGTGCGCGCGCGCCAGGTCATCATCGGTCTCTGGGGGCCTCCCCTTACACACGATCTCGCGTCGCCGTGGATGGATAGCGTGATGCAATTCGTCCAAGTCGACGCAACGGGGCGCCCTGAGCCACTCGAAGCCGTATCGAGCGACGAGCCCCTCGCGCTCGATGCACCTTGGTCGGGATTGCGTGAGCGTGCCCGCAAGCTTTTGTATATCAGGTGACCGAAAAGGCGAGTCTGGATTCACAATCATTCGGTTTTCCCAAAATTCTCCAGAAAAGCGCATCCGGATCACGCTCCTCGTGCAGTACCTGGTAGTCAAGCCGAGCGTGAGAGAGGGTCCGATCGAAAGCTCAGCAACGCGAGAGGCGGGTTCGATCACAATGAGGCAGAGCCGATTGAGCGGAGCCGTGCTCCACCACCTCGAACAGCTATTCAGCGACGGGACCGTGGCAGGATTGTCGGACGCTGAACTTTTGGAACGGTTTGTTACACACCGCGACGACGCTGCCTTTGACGCATTGATGACTCGGCATGGGCCAATGGTTCTGGGAGTATGCCGTCAATTGCTCCACGACGCCAACGACGTCGACGACGCCTTTCAAGCCACGTTTCTGGTGTTGGTACGCAAAGCGGGCACGCTCCGCCGGTGCGACCTCCTGGGAAACTGGCTCTACGGCGTTGCCTACCGTGTTGCGACTCGTGCGAGGGTCATGGCGTCACGTCGGAACGATCGAGTCGCAGCCTTTCAGCGGCAGATTGTGGCGGTTGCCGCCGATGGACGCGGACCGGCAGACGATCGGATTTCCAATGGCATGCAAGACTTCGAGTTAAAACCCCGGCTCCACGAAGAGGTCCACCGGCTGCCGGAAAAGTACCGCTCTCCGATCGTGCTCTGCTATTTCGAGGGCTTGACGCATGAGGAGGCGGCCGCGCGGCTGGGATGTCCGCTCGGCACGGTCAAAGGGCGGCTGACCCGCGCCCGAGACCTGTTGCAGCGGCGGCTGACCCGCCGCGGTGTCACGTTGTCGGGTGCGACGCTCGCGTCGAGTCTGGCGATTCGCGGGGTCGAGGCGGCCGTCCCTCCCTCCCTTCAGCACGTCACGCTCACGGCGGCGCAGGCGATCGCCCGCCATGTCGGGCCTCACTCACCACAGTATCGGGTGTCTCACTACCGGTTGCTTCCCTAGTCGAAGGAGTATTACAAGCCATGACCATTGCACAGGTTAAGTCCGTTGTGCTCCCAATGCTTCTCGCCACCGTCACCGTCGCCGCCGGTGTGGTCGTCGCGGCCGCCCAGTTGTCGGGTGGAACCCAGGATGGCCAGACAGCCGAGCAGGCGACGTCTCAGGTTGTTACGAAGGCGAAACGCGCGGGCAATCAGGGATCTCAGCAGACTGCCAAGACCAAAGTCTCCAACGCCCAATCCCAGCCTCAATCGAATCAAGCAGTGCAAGGACCAGCCACGGCCAGGCCGGCGGAATGATGGGCGGATATGGATGGGCGGTATGCGCGGCGGCATGATGGGCGGTGGGATCTCCGCTGAAGACCGAAATCGCGCTTATGCGTCGCTCGATCGCCATCACTGCGGCGCAACTGGCGGCCCACGATCACAATCCCAAGAGCAAGGACCTGTTCAAGAAGCTCGAAGAACCGATCTCGATGTCGTTCGCAAACGAGACGCCACTTGACGATGTCTTGAAGTACATCAAGCAAGCCACCACGTCCAAAACATATCGCGGGGATCCCGATCTACCTCGATCCCAAGGGCCTCAAGGAGGCAAATAAGTCCCTGACATCGACGGTCGAGCATCGATCTGGATGGCGTTCCGCTCAAAACCACGCTCCGGTTGCTCTTGAAGCAATTAGACCTGGCCTACTGCGTGCGCGACGGCGTTCTGATCATCAGCTCGGTACCGGGAATCATGGGAGAGTTGCAGGAGGCTAATAGCGAGCTGGAAGCGAATGACGAGCGGACCCTTTGGTGGTGACCGTAAGAACTTGCAATAAACCGAGCTGACGATCAGATCAGCCGCTGATCGTCGGCCCCTCGGACGTGCCCTTGGGGTCGACGCGTTTGATCATGGGCAGCTCGAACGTGAAGGTGGCGCCTTGACCGGGGCGGGAGTCGACTGTGATCTTTCCGCCGTGCTCACGGATGATTTTCTGCGAGACAGGCAGGCCCAGCCCGGTCCCGCGTGAACCCTTGCTCGATGCGAAGATCTGGAAGATCGACGGGATGTCCTCGGGGTCGATGCCGACCCCGTTGTCGGTGACGCTGAGCCGCACGGTCGAAGCGTCTTGATCCCATTCCGTCTTGATCACGACCAGGGCATCCGGCGCACCCTCGCTGGCATCGATCGCGTTGGTCACGATATTCAAGAGGGCGCGATGGATTCCCTCGGGGTCGATCATCACCTGGGCGAGATCAGGGCTGGAATTCCAGCTCAACTTGACACCTAGCTCCGCGGCGCGGGACTGCATCAACTCGACGACGTCGCCGATGGTCTCATTGAGATCGGACGGCTCGAGGGCCGGCTCTCGATCCTTCGAGAATGAGAGCATGTCCATGACCATGTTATAGATCTTGGTTTGGTTCTTGTCGACGATCGTCCAGCCTTGCCGGACGATGGATTCGTCTTTTTCCTTGAGGCCCAGGTCGATCGAGGTAGCTGCCGCCGCGGATGCCCTGGAGGATGTTCTTGATGTGGTGCGACAGGGTGGCGATCGTCTGGCCGACGGCGGCGAGACGTTCGGCCTGGATCTTGTCGTTGTAGAACTGGGTGTTTTCGATCGCCAACCCCGCTTGATGGCCGATGGCGACCATGAGCATGAGCTGGTCCTGGCTGAACCGGCCGCGGGGGGTGGGCTTGCCGCCGACCATCGAGACGGCCGCGACATCGGCCTGGACGTCGGCGTAAAGGACACCCAAGGTGGTGTGCCGCCCCTGGATCGGCACGCAGATGGCCTCGCGGATCTGGAAGTCGACGATCGACTGCGCGGGGCCGAATCGCTGAGTCGGTCGGCGCATCGGTTGTAATGACCCCCTCACGTTGTTCAGCACGTAGTCGATGATCGTTTGCGAGATCGTCATCCGCTCGTCGGGCTGGGCGGCGTTGCGCCACCGGACCGCCTTGGGAACGAGCTGACCGGATTCGTCCTTGAGGAGGATCGCCCCGCGGTCGGCGCCGATCGACTCGAAGACGAGTTCGAGAATTTGGGGCGACAGGGTGTCGATGTCCAGAACATTGGTGATGGCCTGGGTGGCGCGATACATGACCGACAAGTTCATCAGCCGATCGCGAAGCCAGCCGGCGGCGGCGTCTGGGGCTTGCAGGACTCGCGAGCCTTCACCTGAGGGAATGCTCTTGAGGATGGCGGAACGGTCCTCGGGCCTACTCCTTGTCAACAGGTCGACTCGGGCCGTCAAATCGGGGAACGTCCCGTCGTTCGCGAGGTTGAAACAGCATGACCGTCTGGCCAAGCTGGACCCGATCGCCCGGACGCAAGGGGGTCTGATCAATGGGCTGCCCGTTGACATAGGTCCCGTTCGCCGAGCCGAGATCGACGATCCGATACCCCTCCCGGTCGAGCCTGAGCTCGGCATGGCGACGGGATACTTCATGATCAGCATGGAGCCGGACAGTGTTCGAGAGGTCCCTGCCCAGGCTCACGAGACTGGACATGAACTCAAACCGTTTCCCCTGGTCGGCCCCTTGGATGACAAACAAGGAGGCCACGAGGCAATCTCTCCTCGGCTCGGAAGCGATGTCGCGAGCGAATCGTTCTCGCGAGACTTTCAAGCTAACGTAGCCAGCGGCGAGCGTCAACCCGTCGGGTGCTGGGCGCGATCGGCCGCCTCCTCACGATGCGAAGTCTGGATCGACCCGCGATCGAATGTGGATCGCCGGTTCTATTCGGCATTTGCCGCTTCGACGGACGCCGGCCTGTTCGAGTGCACTCTCCCAGTCTTCCGCCAGGAGATAGCAAAGCGCCAAAAGTCGGTGCGTTTCGGACCTCGGCCGGAGCTCATGGCAGCTTTGTGCGTGTCGAAAGGCCGCCTGTGGGATTGCCGGCGTCGAGGTAATCGAGGCACAGCTCGCGGTTGTGCTCGTAGGCTCCGAGCGCCGCGCGCAGCAAACGCAGATCACACTTGCACCGGCGGCATCGATCGGTCCACGCCTTGCTGGGCGCCGCAGGTCGGGCAACGCAATTCTTCCCGAGACGGCACTGGCATTGGGCTCCGTTATCGGCAGTGCGTGAAGCTGGCGTGGTCTCAGTCGATTCCGACCTACGGATCAGGCGGACATCACTGACCGATCAGACGTCTTCGAGATAGAACACGAGGTCCTCGACCTCATGGGTGATGTTACGGATCTCATCCTCGGCCCGACGGTCGACGGCCGCGCTGAAGGTCGGCAAGCATCGCCCGGAGTTCTTCGGCGTCCTCGGCGTTGGCGTCGGGAAGGACGCGCTCGGCCTTGGCGGCCAGAGCCTTGGCGGATTCGATGGCCTGGCGGAGAGTGGGCGGCAGTTCCCCGATCGGGGTCGACAGGGAGGGGACGGAGCCGCCATCGCCGCCCGGCTGGGCGTGGCCGATCGCCGCGAATCCGGTATGCGGTTCTTCGACCGTGCCGAAGACGGCGTCGAGGCGATCGACGGCGTCGCTGCGCTGGCTCTGGCGGAATCGTTCCATCGCGCTGTCGATCACGATGTGCTTGGCCAGCCCGGTGGCTCTTTCGGTCGCGGTCACCTTGAGAATGCCGTTCAAGTCGAGGTCGAGCTTGACCATGATCTGGTTGCCGGCGGGGACTTCGGCCAGCCCCTCGATGAGGAACTCGCCGACCGAGCGTGTTGTAACGCGTATCTTGGTTCTCTCCCTGGAAGATCTTGATCCGCGCGGCATCCTGACTGTTGACGACCGTCGAGTAGATCTCGGTTCGCGTGACGGGGAGCGGCGTGTTTCGCTCGATGATCGGCGAAAAATGGTGGGTCGACAGGAAGCCGTGCAATTCGCCCAGTGCCTCGATGCCGAGCGTATGCGGGGTGATGTCGACCAGGATCGGCCCGACGTCGACGCCGGCGATCAATCCACCCTGGACGGCGGCTCCCATGGCAACGGCCAGGTCCGGTTCGATCTCGGAGTGGACCGGCCGCCCGAGCCGTTCTTCCAGCAGCTGGTGGACCAAGGGTGTTCGCGTTGCCCCACCGACCAGGACGACCTTGTCGATCTGGTTGGCCTGCACCTTGGCGTCGTCGAGAGCCTGGTCCAGGCAGGTCAGCGTTTTCAAGAGCAGGGGTCGGATCAGCTCCTCGTATTCGTACCGGGTGATCTCCAACACCAGGTTCAGCGATTTGTCGCCTTTCTCGGCGATGAACTCTTCCTCGACAGTGGTCACCGCGTCGAATGACAGCCGCTTCTTGGCATCCTCGGCGGCGCGAAGCACACGGGCCTTGGCTGCCTGCGACTGCCTCAGGTCGATCTTGTGCTCCTTGGCAAACGCATCGCAGATGTGGTCGAAGAGCAACTGGTCGAAATCGTCGCCACCGAGCTGCGTGTCGCCGTGACTGGCCTGGATCTCGACGACGCCGTTTTCGACCTGGGCCAAGGAGACGTCGAACGTTCCGCCTCCCAGGTCATAGACCAAGAGCCGCTCCATCTCGGGAGGATGAGGGTCATAAGTCAGCACGGCGGCGGTCGGCTCGTTGATGATTCGGACAACGTCCAACCCGGCCAGACTGCCGGCCTCTCGGGTGGCCTGCCGCTGGCCGTCGTTGAAGAAGGCGGGGACCGTGATGACGGCCTTCGAGACCGGAGCCCCCAGCTCCTTTTCGGCGCGCTGTTTCAAGCGTCCTCAGGATGATGGCCGAGATCTCCTGGGGAGTGTACTTCTTGTCGCCCAGTGTGACCGTGACCTCCTGGCCCATTTTGCGCTTGATCGATCGGATGGTCCGTTCCGGGGCGAGCACGTATTGGTTGCGTGCCGCCTTGCCGACCAGCAATCGGCCTTGGGGATCCAGGCCGACCACGGACGGCAAGATGGGTCGCCGTCCTCCTCGATGACGAAGGGCCGGCCATCCCGGATGATCGCCACCTCGCTATTGGTTGTTCCCAGGTCAATTCCAATGATCGTTTCAGAGCCCATGTCGTCATTCCTTGTGTCAGTCCGAGTCGAGGGAGACACTTCCCATGGTGGCGTTCGTCCTCGATGTCGGTCGTCGTCGTATCGTCTTCCTGTTCCGCAACGTGGCCGCGCGTATCGTCTTGTCCGATGAACGAGTTCTGGGATGTGCTCCGGACCGCCTGGACTTCCGCGTAGCGGATCACGCGGCCCTTCCAGGTATAACCGCGCCGTAAGTTCCTTGACCACGGTCCCCGGCCGGTATCGCGGGTCGTCCACGACGTCGATCACATTCATCAGCTCCGGATTGACCGGCTCGCCTTCGCATGGGATCCGTTCGATCTGCTCGGCTGTCATCACCCGGCGCAACCGTTTCTGGATCAAGCCGTACCCTTCGAGGAGCGAGTCGAACAGGTCGTCGCGTGCCAGGCCGGCGCGGCCGACGACATCGAGGACATCTCGCTGGTAAGGCGAAGCAGCGGCGGCGGATCCAGGATCGGCGGCGATAAAGGTCGTTCAAGGCCGTCTTCCAGGGCGCGAATGGGCTCGCTGGCGATCCGGCTTCGGGCCCGGTCGATTTCGCGATGGCCGCGGTCGAGGGCCTCGTCGAGGTCGGCGAGGGCTTCCGCCAGCGTCTTGCCCGCGGTCCAGGCGGCCTGAGTGACCTTGGGCTCGACGGCCCGGAACTGTTCGATCGCCTGCCGGAGTGCCGAGACCGTGGTCTCGGTTTGCTCGACCAGACTCCGCCCGCTCTTGGTTTGCAGCTTCAGCTCCTGCCGCAGCGCCGTGAACTCCTCGACCAGATCGATGAGCCCGAAATCCCGCGCTGGCGTGGCTGGCTCCCTGTCCGAGCCCGGGCCGAACCGTTGCTCGGTCTCGGCCTCGAGGGACGCGCGTGCTCAGCCATTGGCGGAACCGATCGAGGATGAGCTTCGGATGCTCTACTGATCTCGATCGTTCATGGTGAGTCTGCCAGCGACAACAAGGTTTGCACGGGGAGCCGGACGTCGCGCAGCCGGTTGCGCAGATCGGCCGTGATCGCCTCGAACGAGTCGTTCTTGCTCTCGAACATGAAGAGCTGAGCATGCAACCGCCGGGCCGGATCGCGCAACGCCTCGTAAGCCGCGTGAACGGCCGCGAACCGTTCCGGCGCCTGGTCCGGTGGAAACTGACGGACCAGCTCGAGATAGCGCTGGCGAATCTCGGCTTCGCTCGGCATCGGCCGTCAGTCCGAAAATCTCATAAGGGTCGTTCATGGCCGCTCACTTTTTCTTGCGCGAGCTTTTTTCTTGGCGGGTTGACGTGGGCTGGGAGGGGAAACGGAATCGGGCGGAAATCGTCGTCATCATCATCGTCATCGTCATCGTCGAATCATCGTCGTCATCGATCAACGTCGTCGAAGTCCATCGACGGCATCGAAAACGGTCCTGCGCCGAAGAAGGGCGAAAACATCGCGCGCTTGCGTCATCTCATTGAGCATGGTCAAGACCTCTTTGATCTGGGGGAGCAGCTCGGTCTCCTTTGGCTCGGACGACGCCTCGGCCAGCTTGAGGGCCGTCTCGAAGTAGGATTTCGCACGCGTGCTGTCTCCGGGTTGAAGGCTCGCCTTCCATTTCGATGAGGCCGGCTCGATAGTTCAACAGCGCGGATTGCGGATGACTCTTCAGCCCATGTTTGACTAGCTTTTCCACCAGCTCGGTCTCCTTCGGAACATGACAGAGGAACTCGCAGACCCTCTCGATGTCTTCACGACGATATTTCAACCGCGTCGTGCGACGTAGGTAAGCGACGAGTTCCTTGACGTGGCGGTCCCTGCCGGGGTAATCGATGTCGGTGCTCATGAACGTGCCCAAGAGCGATGCCATCTCACCGGCTGTCTCGCTCTTACACTTTTTCTTCAGGTCCCTGATCCCAGAACTCGTTGTATCCATCCTGATTGGCTTTGGTCATGCGGTAGCGGCTTGACTCGATCGAGAGCGCCAGCCACAGAGGCAGTCGGCTCAGCCAGGCTGGCTTGAGCTTCCCGGAGATACTGGTCGCTGGCCTCGGCCTGGCCGGCTTTCGCCTCGAAGATGACCTTCCGGGCCAGATAAAAATACTGGTTGCGGCACTCCGGCAACAGCTCCTCGGCGGCTTTGAACTCGGCGCGTCCCTCGTCAAAGTGTTGAGCGAGTGCATGGAGGCGGGCCAGGCCGATCCGGATCGTCCATTCCAGCTCTCGCAGCGAATGGTCAAGCGGTTTGAGCTTGCGTGCCCGCTGGACCAGTGGCAACGCCGCGGTGGGTTCGTTTCGACCGAAGTAATGTTTGGCCAGCAGCGTCAGAGTGTCCAGGTCGTCCGGGAACGCCTTCAGGAGTCGCTTGGCGGCGGCTTCGAGTCCGGACGGATCTTCCCAATCTTCGTACGCACTCGACCAGCAATTTGTAGGTGGGCAAATGGTCCGGTGCAAGTTTCAGGCTCTGTTCCAGGCATTCGACGACCCGCTTCCTGGCTCGCTCGATTTCCTTCGAGTCCTTCGGTCGAACGCGACGCGGGAGCGGCAGGTTGGAAGGCCCGTCGACATCTGTCGAGCTCCGCGACGCGTTCACTGTGCATCTGGGCAAGGTGGTTCCAGATCATCGCCTGAGCCAGCGCGCGCTCCGAGGGATTGAACGCGGCGATGGTCTTGAGGTCATCAATATATTTAAGCCAGTAGGTTTCCGCTCCTGACGGCGTCGGCATGCGGACCATCCCAGACCATCGCCCAGAGCCGATTCCAGTTGGGATCGATCGAGATCGGCTCCGCCGCCCGAGTAAAATCGGAGACCAGGCGATTGGCCTCGTTCAAATCAAATCGCGACGCCTCCTTGATCAACGACCCCATCAGAACGCCGGTGAGCCGCTGCGGCAAACTTGGGATCGATGCGGTGCAGGATTTGGCCGCAACGGGCCGAGCAGGCGAATGACCTTTTCCCACTCTTGCTGGGCCGCCAAGGCTGCGCAATTGGTTAACGCGAGCGATCACCGGCTCGCCAAAGGCGGCGGTTTCCCATGTCTCGAGAGTGGTGTTGTCCGAGCTCGGACCCTCCTGCTGGACCAGGCGAAGGAGCCGCTGTGTGATCGGCAACGCCTTGCGCTTGGGGTCGAGGCGGTCCCAATTCGTCTTCGCCTCTTCCGCTTCTCCCCGATAGAAGGCAGCCAGGCCGCGAATGAAGAACTTCCATTCGCTCAGCGGCGAGTTGCGGGCAAGGTCGCGAAGCAGTAGCAACGCGCCGGCCTCGTCCTTGGCCTGAATCCGCTCCAATGCCTGTCGGACCAGGCTGGCGTCACGGGCGATCTGAGGAGAGAGCTGCGCTGTTCGCTCGGGATGGATCACAGCCTGGTCGGCGGCAAGCTCCTCAAGTTCGTCTTTCAGTTCCGGTCTGCCCAGCCGCTCCTGAACCTGAAACGCCTTCTGACTGAGTCCCAGGCTCATCAAGAGCCGGACGAACTCATCCACCCAGTCATTTGTGGTAACGCCGAAATCGAGCAGGTGCTGGGCGACTTCGACCGCGGAAGCCGGCATCCCAAGTTGAACGAGCTGACGGGCCCGCAGAAAGTAAGCGTGTTCCAGCAACCGGTGGTTTTCCGGCGTTCCCTCGGCCTTGAAGCAGATCTTGGCTTGCTTGACTGCGTCCTTGTATCGCTCCTTTTGGATAAGTCGTTCCACGTCAAGGCGCAATCCACTACTCTTTCCAGCGGTCGACGGTGGGGCCGATCCTGTGTTCTTAGCAGCCATGATGGGATGCAATCTCAGCCAAGCTGGTCCAACAGTGTTCCTCGAAGGGCCGCTATTCTACACAATACACGAAAGCGATCCAATGTGCGGCACCACGAAATGCTGGCCGTCGGTGGGGCGGGTTCAAAAACCGGCGTTGTTCCGTTGACAGTATGGACCAACGGCGAGCCTGAAACAAAAAAATAGGGCGACGCCCGATCTTCTGAGGGCATCACGTCCCCAACAGCCGCTTCGAGAATCAATTTGCCATCAACGTCTGGCCTGCGTCATTCTCGAGACGAGATTCAATGAATCCCCGCGACGGCGACAGGGCGGGCGATCTGAACTGGCCACCGGTAAACTCGCTGCTGAAAAAGCTCAAAAGCGGTCTTGTCGGCCCGAATACGTATAATGGGTATGCCGAATGCGAGTTGAAAGTCGCCGCTTGCGTTAGGCAAAGCCGCTTCAGAATCCGTGAAAGGCGCTAGTTTTACGACATTTCGGGGGTTTGGGAGTAGCTCCATGGGACGCGGAGCGACAGCGGCCCCATTGCATCGGCTCCACAAGCTATCTGGCCAACACCAGATCCGCCACGCAGCAGGTGAACGACGGCGGAAATCATACGGGACGCGCGGGCACAGGTTCAGGGAACCGCACGTCGTCGGCCATATCTGTCCTGTCGTCGACGGGACATAATCATCGACGTGGGTCCAACGTCGGGCGCTAATGCTGGATCGAGAACATGCAACTGGCCTTTCACCTTGTTCGTGCGGCGCGCGACTGTCGTCGGTCGAGGCTTGGCTCGGCTGCGGCTGGCTGGTAGTGATGGCCGTGCTGGAAATCGCCGGACAGCGTTTTACCAGTGACTTTGCGGACGCGGCAGCCCTTCTCGGCGTGAGTCTGCTCGTGTACATGACCAAGATGGTTCACCGCAGGCGCAACCTCTGGTTTGTCACGTCGATCGGCATGGGCCTGCGGCGCGTCTCGCACGCGTTTTGGCTATCGACTGTCGAAATCGGCGTTGATCTGACGCGATCTCCACCACTTCCGCGAGGAATCCCGCTTAAATGGCCGTTGCTGCTGGTGATTCTGACCCTGCTGGTATCGGGCCTGATCATGGTCGCGCCGGCATTCCCAAGTGCCACGCGAACTGTGTTGGCCGCGCATTTCTATCTTGGTTGTCTGGTGCTCGAAGGATTGCTCTGGCTTGGCTTGGCCTTCGGAATCCTGGTGCATTCGTTCCTGGCTTGGGCCCGCCTTCACGATTGGCTCGTCGAGCGGCATCACGATCAGCAACGCCGGTCGATCCGCACCGAAGTGCGGGCGACAGCGGCGATGTTCGCAACGTTGATCGGTGCGGCGGCCGCACTGCCACTCTGGATTCCGCTCGCGGTCCATGCTTTCTTTCTCGTCACAGCTTGTGCGGCCCTGCTGGCGTCGAGCCCCGGCTTGGAACTCCTTTGGCGGTATCGGGGGGGCGGCTCGGTTCGAGTGTTCGATGGGCGCTGGCTGGTTTGGATGACCTGCGTCGGCTCAGGTCTGTTCGCGATCGCATTGATTCTGATCGCCGGCGGAGAATCTCTGTGGGAAGGGCCGTTTTTTCTGCTTCTGAAGGCTGCACCGATGACAACGCTGCTTGGGCGACATGTTCGCCTGGATCTCGATAGCTGGGAACTTCGTCGCCGTGTACTACGCAGTACTTTACGCCGCATTGGGAATCATGTTTCACGAGCGCCGATTTGGGAATGTTCGCGGACCAGCAACAGCGCCAGAAAACCGTCGCTCCGAAATTCAGAGTCGACGCGAGATTGTTCGTCGCCTCCAAGCGCTGTTTCGACGGGCGGCCCGGCAGCAGGGGATTCGTGGAACGGGCCTTTGGATCGGGCTGCAGCACTGGTTCATTCTGGGACTATCGCGGGATAACGACGAAACCGAGGAATTCGACCGGGAAACGACAGTGTTCGATGACATTATCGGGCCACCATATTACCAGTTCTTCACGCACGCGCGCGCCGGCACTTTCAGCGCATCACTCGGGCCCTGCAAGTGGATCTGGTCTTTGTGGAAAATGGCGTCGGGTTCCGGAGGTTTGTACGAGTCCTGCGCATGATGTTCGAGATTTACGACGTGCACGGAGGCCGTAAGCGTGCCGAGGAATGTCACTTCACCGGCCTGCCGGGCGTGCGCGTATTGTTCCACGATTTCGATCTGTGCGATTCGCCGCGACACGGCCGTGACCATTATCCCGAACCGGATTATGAGCATGTGGGACGTGCCCGAATCCTGCACGTTTTCAAGGACCGCGGCGAAGCTCGTGACGACGCACCAGTTCCTGAGTCCTGGGAAGGAATACCGGTGGCGACCGGCGTGTGAGCCGTGGTCGCGTCCACCACTGCAATGCCGATCCCGCGCGGACCGCGAGCACGTCGAATGGTTTCTTGAGGACATCGACACCCGGTTCGCCGAAGGACGGAGTCTCTTTGAGAATTCGCCAAACATGTCCCGGCCGGCGGCCTGTCAGGGACTTATGGCTTGCCCGCCTTGTTACTGGTCTGAGATCTGGGTGGTGGCTCCGATGGTCCAGGCCCGCGATCGCGGACTTCAGATCATCTCGCGACAAGAGGAACGGCGCATCGGGATGAGCCGTGAGCCGGTTGAGGTCAGTGAAACCGCGTCAATGGCAAGTTGTAGGTTGTCCGCGGCCTGGTCCAGGTCGAGTTCGCGAACGGCTTTGCCCCGCTCCGATACGTCTGTCCTGCCGTATCCGATCAAGACCGCCCGGCTGGTTTCTTTGAGAGCGAGCGTGATCAGTTCATCCGGTGAGCGGGGGCTCCACATACCGATTCGTTCCGCATCGACGCGGCTTGCCTCTGTCGGCAACTTGAGGGTGTGCAGGACACGGGCGAGGTCCCAGAGAGCTTCGCTTCGTGCCTCTCGCTCGAGGCCGATCGCATTGGCGGGTGTTGGGCGGTCGGGCTCTTGGTGAAAGAGCGCCGCCGCCCGCTCGAGCAGCGGTCGGGCTTTCTCAGGCTGTTCCTGGTCCATCATCGTGTTGGCCTCATTGTCAAGCACCACGGCAAGCCAGGTTTTCAGCGTGGCGTCGCCGGGTGATGGCCCGAGGAAGCGATCCACGATCAATTTCGCTTCGGCGAACAACGGTCGCGCCTCGAGCGGGACGCCCTCGTGGCGCCGGATGTTTCCCAGGGCAACCAATCTCTTCACGAGCTCGAGCGCATGGTAACGGCGTTCCGGACGTCGCCTCGCTCAACTCTCGGCTGATACGCAGGGCGCTGCTGGTAGTGCGGCAACCCTCGGCCAATCGGCCCAGGTCGATGTACTGCTCGCCGAGATTGTCGAGGTGATTGCAGAGATAATCCTTGTATAGGTCGGCATCTCTTGTTTTGTCGATCGCAATCTCTTGTTCCTTGATGGCGCGCTCGAAGCAGGCGATCGCCTCGACGTTTCTGCGGGCGTCGTCACGAATGACACCCAGGTAGTTCCAGCTCAAGCCGGTCTCGCTGTGGAAATCCGCCTGATCGGGCTGTGACCGGACCAGGTTTTCGTTGACGTCCACCGACTTCTGAATCGACTGAAGGGCCTTGCCGTCCTGGTGGGCTTTGTGTTGGAGCTCAGCGATCTCGCGGTAGCTCGTGCCGAGTTTCTCCTGGAACTCGGTCACGGAGGGGTGCTGCTCGGCGAGGGCGACCCGATAACCGAGCGCTCGTTCGAGTGCCGGCAGGGCCTTCTCGACGTCGCCCATCTCCTTGTGGATACTGCCGATGTTGTATTGTGCGAGCGCCAGCAGGTTCAAGAGCCAAACCGGCTTGGGCGCGTGGTTTTGCTGCTTCATGATCGTCTGGCACGAGTCAACGACCTCGTGAAACGTTCGCAGGGCGGTGTCGTAATCGAACTGTCGGTAGTACGCATATCCGATCGCGTTGATGTTTTCCGCGAGGCTTCGCTGGTACGAAAGCTTGTCTGGGAAACGGTTGATCAAGTCTTGCTGGATGGTCCTGGCCTTCTCATGGATTGCCAGGCTCTCTTCGCGGCTGTTCCATCCTGGCATGTACGATGCCGATCTCAACGTAGCAGTGGGCGAGGCTCGATTGGTAAGACTCGACCGGATGGGTGGAGCACGGCCAGTCGTTCCAGGATCGCTCGCGATTGGCGGAGCGTTTGCATAGCGGCTGAGCGTAGTCGCCGCTCGCGGACTGGATTTTGCCGATCGCCAGGTAGCAATCGGCCAGATGGCCTTCGAGCTCGTGGTCGCTGGGATCGGCCTTCACGAGTGGCTCCCAGATGGCTTGGGCCGAGCGGAGTGCGTCGACCGCCTGCGGAGCCGAGCCGATTTCCTTGGTGAGCTGTCCCACTCGAAAGTAAGCCTTCGCCAGTTGCCGGCGGAGCCTTGGGTCGTTCTTCGCTGTTCGGCGAATTCCTTGTAGTATCGAGCGCACTATTGAGCAAGTCGCGCCGCAGCGTGCGGATGTCAAGTGAGTCTTGTTCCTTGAGCAGGGTGTTTTCGCTGACGTTCGTCAGGTACACGTCGACGGCTCGCTGGGCCATGTCGAAATTCGTCTCGGCCTCCTTGCGGGCGGTGGTCTCGCTGCGCCTGGCTCCCTCGATGACCACGACGGCGACGCTGGCGACGAGGGCGATGCCCAACAGCGTGGCCGCTCCCGCGTAGGCCCAATTTCGATGCTGGCGGATCCACCGCCCGAGTCGCTCGATCCGGCGCTCGGGGTAAGCGGCAACCGGCTCGTCGGCCAGCCAATGCTCGAGGTCCTGCGCCAGCGCGCGTACCGAGTGATATCGCGCGGGCGTATCCGTGGCCATCGCTTTCAAACAAATCGATTCGAGCGGCGCCGGAATCGAGCGGTCGATGGCCCGCGGCGGTGGGAAATCGGCCGCTAGCACTTTCTTGATCACCTTCGAGATTTTCGCGTTGCGGAAGGCGACCTGCCCGGTGAGCAGCTCGTACAGGCTGGCCCCCAGGCTATAAACGTCGCTGGCTGGACCGAGCTGGTCGATCAGGCCGCTGGCCTGTTCCGGGCTCATATACGCGGGGGTGCCGATCGTCGTGCCCTGCTCGGTATGACTGGGAATCGTGTCGGACTCGTCCGGAGCGCCGGACGGCACCTCGCCATCGGTCGAGTGGAGAACGAAGTCGTCCTTGCCGATCACCTTGGCCAGCCCCCAGTCGACGACCAGCGTCTCGCCATAGTGCCCAGCATGATGTTGGCTGGCTTCAGGTCACGGTGCAGCACGCCGCGACTGTGGGCGTAGTCGATCGCGTCGCAAACGTCGAGAAACCTGCCGACGAGCTGGCGAAACTCGATGCCCCATTTCGACGGCCGCCGTGAGCAGTCGTCGCTGATCCCTCATGCTCACCAAAGTCCTGATGAAACCGCCGGATCGCGATGCGAGGCTCTCGCCGTGGATCATTCGCATGGCGTAGTAGGGGCGGCCTTCGGCGTTCTTCCCCAGGCTGTATACCGGGACGATGCCGGGGTGCTCCAGGTTGCCGGTGATCTCCGCCTCCAGCACGAATGGGGCGGCTGGGTGGCTAGTCCGGCGAAACGCGGTTGGATCTCCTTGAGTGCCACGTCGCGCTGGAGTTGGGGATCTCGTGCACAGCCAGACCTGGCCGATTCCACCGCTCGCGTGCAGCCGGATCAGTTGAAAACGCTCGCCGGAATCACTTTGGAAGATTGGGTCGAGCCCGATGGCCCTCCGTGGCCGATCGGGAGGGTTGCGTCGCACCCCAACGTCCTGCTCAACGTCATCCGTAGGCCGTCGTCGCCGATCTCGGTGAGCACGTCGATCGTAAGTGCGTGGGCATTCAAGGAATTCAGGCTCTTGCGAATGTCATTCTCATGCACCTTCGGATGCACGGCGACCAGAGACTCGAGCGCGCGGAACTTCTCGTCATCAAGACCCGACGCTTGCCTGAGCGACTTGAGCGAGCGGCGTCTCGGGCTTCTGCGACCACGAGTGCAAAGTCGCGGCAAGAGTGTCCCGACGAAT
This sequence comes from uncultured Planctomycetota bacterium, assembly GCA_963720335.1. Classification (GTDB taxonomy): domain Bacteria; phylum Planctomycetota; class Planctomycetia; order Isosphaerales; family Isosphaeraceae; genus CAVRFS01. The sequence goes on from CAVRFS010000019.1 coordinate 90,139, forward strand.
CGCATCCGTCAAGACCGCGAGGATGGCGACAACGAGATCGCGATTAGGGTCATCCACTGAACTCTCCACGACTGCAACGCTGATCCCGCGCGGACCGCGAACCCGGGGTCATAAAAGGTGCCGGGACAAGAAAATGGTTCCTGCCCCCCTTTCCTGCTTCACCGGCTAACGATTTGCACGCGATGTCCACACCGGCAATGCGTCGAATGGTACGAGGCGGTGGTCGGGCAGGGTATTGTCGTGGACCAGGAGTTTACTCCGGCCGACGAAAAAGGTCCGGGAAGTTGCGACGTCGAGGTTATAGAGGGCCTGGACGGAGTCTGTCCCGACGTTGTCGACCTGGACGATGCCGCCGAGATGGCGGAGGGTATCGCCCGGCTTGAGCTCGCGGGCTTGGGTCCAGCCGAGGTTGGCGCGCCAGAACCGGTGGTAGATGCTGCAAACCACCGAGTCGCCGTCGGAGAGCCTGATCCGCAACGTCTTGTCAGGCGGGTTGCGGTGCACGAACACGACGGGCTGGAAGCTCAAGGCCCCCGTGGCGTCATCCTGACTCAAGACCAGATCGCCGACCTGGATCGCTTCGATCGGTCGGGCGCCGTTGACGGTGTGCACTGGCGTGCCGGCGGCGAAACAGGTCCGGATGTAGGGGGCCGAATACGTGGGCACGACATCCTGCGAAAACGTCGGCTTGACAGCGGCCGAATACTTGTAGCCGAGCGTGTCGTACCACCAGGAGTGCCAGGCATCTTCGTCGTCGCTGAGGCTGGACGGTGCGCCGGCGGCCAATTCGAGGACGGGGATGACACTCGCGTTATCCTTCCGCGCCTGCTCGTTGGTCATCTCGATGGTCTGGATGTCGGCGGCCATCTGGCGGCGAGCTGTCTCGGTCGCCATGGCCAGCATGGTCGCCGTGCGCAGCTCGATCTCCTGGACCTTCGCCGCGATGGCTTGAGGGTTCCCGGTCAGATTGCGCATGCTGTCCAGTTCCTTGCCCGACACCACGATCGGTAGGCCATTGGCGTCGTAGCCGACATAGCCGCGGAACGATGAGTGCAGCTCGAAGGCCGGCGGCACGTCGTAGGTCCGCAACGTGCGAAACTGGGGGGCATCAATGAACAGTGCTCCCTGCGAATTCGACCCTGACACCGGCTGGACCTCGTATCGGATGGTCCCGTGTATCATCTCGACCAGGTCCGCGGCGTAGTCGCGGGGTGGGCGGCCCCTGAGGACCTCGATCGCTTCGCGACGCACAGATTCGAACTGCGTCCAGATCGCTTGGGCCGCGATCGCTCGCGAGGACGATGGATCATCGACCTGACCGAGCAGCCGAACCCTACGGAACTGCTCCTTCTCGGGGCGATCGGCGGGGAAAACGTTCAAAATGGAAGGCACGGCACGGCGATCGGTCACTGCCGCCAGAAGGACCTCGGCTTCCGGGTGGTGACGCCTGTCGGTTAGCCAGGACTTCCATTTCTTCAGGAGTGGTTCCCAGTAGCGATCGGCCTGCTTCTGCTCGCGTTGGTCCCGATCCTTGATCGCGGCCCGGTCCCGACTTGTCCATCGTCCGTCGCGCTTGACGTATCCCAGGCGCTTCCAGGTCGAATCCCGATAGGGGTCGAAGTGGATGGCTACCGTGTAGTGGGCGGTTGACTCGGGTTTCAAGCCATTGCGATCGCACCAGACGGCTAGGTCGACGTGCGCCTGCGCCAGTCGCCGGTTGTTCGTCAACTGAGCCGAGTAGGCCGCCTGGTGCTGGCCGTCGTGCTCCAGACGATCTTGCGCTTGTTGGCTGCGTATCTCGTCAGCGGTGAGTTTGGCCCGCCGCTGCTCGTAATCAGCCACCTTCGCCGACCGGGCGGCGTCCGCCTTGATCCGCTCTTGAACCCGCTCCGGTGTCTCCCATCGACCGTTGGAGTCGACCAGCCCCAGCAGGCCCCGCGCCGCGGCGTTCCTGGGATCAGACAGCACGGCCATGGCCAGGTGTCTCATCCGTTCGGCGCCGAGGCCATGAGCCTCACACCAGAGCGCGAGCTTCACTTGCGCCCGGCATCGCGCCCGGCCTTGACCTTCAATGCCTCATAAGTCGTCAAGTCGACCGGCAATCTGGGTGAATCGGCCGTCTGGCCGACAAGCAGACCGGCACACACCAGCGCGACGTGGAACATGATGCATACCTCCCGCGAGCGAAGAGCGATTGTGCTTAATAATCCATCATTCTATCCAGTGTCTCGGCTGCCGGTCAAATCAGACGAGCCGGTGGATGTCGCTTGACGGAGCGCGCGAAGTCCTCGGGCGAAGTGGAGGCGCTTTGGGTAGAATTGAAGTGCCGGTATAGAACGAGCCTCCGGAGCATGTCGCGACGATGGCCTCGGGTTGGTCTCGCGCCTGATCGGCTGGTAATCGGTCAACCATTGCCGGCTCTACCATTGTGGCTGGCCGACGGGCTGGCTGTACCCTTAGAGCTGGAAGTCAGTTACGAGGAGACGTGTCGCTCGTTACGCTTGATGTGAGTAAGAGAGTGAGAGTTCCGCAGCAGACGACATTTCGACACGGCCGGCAAACTCGATAGAATTTGAATATGGATCACGGCACCGATCCTCTCGTGTGACGGTGCGGCGTTGACAGGATGGGAGGACGATCAGAAATGGCCAAGAAAAACCACGGGGCCAGGCAGCAAAAACGGCTGGCGAAACACAAGGCCAAACGATTGGCAAAGCGTTCCATCCTGGTTCGACGCACCTCGACCGATCCGACCATCCGACTTGAGCGAGCCGAGAAGTGGCCGATCGTCCAGGCCCTCATGGGGGCCGAGCTCTGGAGGGAGGGGATCGGTCACATGGCGATTATTCGGCAAGAGGCGGAAGGACGGTTCGTGAGCGGCGTTTATCTCGTGGATGCCTACTGCCTCGGAGTGAAGAATGCCTTCTGGACCGTGGGCACTCGTGAGGATGTCGAGGACATGATCCGAACGATGGAACAAGCCCAAAGGATGCGCGCGATCTCGCCGGCTTGTCTGGCGAAGATCATCAAGGGAGCGGTCGAATACGCCCAGTCCATCGGCTTGCCGCCCCATCCGGACTATCGACATGCCTCGATTTTGCTCGATGGGATCGATCCCTCGACCTGTCCGACCAAATTCACGTTCGGACGCGACGGCAAGCCCTTTTACATCCAAGGGCCCAATGAGTCGCCCGCCGAAGTTAAGGCCATCCTCCAGCGCGTTCAGGATGCGGGAGGACAATTCATGCTCGTATTACCCGGCGCCGGTTCGCACGAGTTTCCAATGATAGAGGGTGCGTTCGACGAGCTCGATTCCGACGACGAAGATGACTCCGCTGACGAATCGACCTGAACCGAAGTCCGCCGGGGAAGAGTTCCCGAAGTTCGGAACTCTGGGTGCACGATGACCTCGCAACTTTTTAGGTTTGCGGCGTAAACAAGATGATCTCAACGCGGCGCGCTTGGCGTGTCGCGTGGGGTGGAGTCGAGGGCTCGGGGCGTGTAGGTGCCAAAACCGACGGCGGCGACCTTACGACTTCGGAACCAGCCGGCCGATTGGATCCCGTGCTTCTCGATTAGATATTTGCGGACCGCGTCCGCCTGTTCCTGGGTGAGGATTTCGGCCAGGTCCTGATCGTGGCCAGAGTCGGTGAACGCGGCGATCACTACTTGCGAGGTCGGCCGGATGTCCTGTTTGCACCATCGCCCAATCTCGTCGAGACGGGCTCGTCCCAGCGTGGTCAAGACGGAGCGTCCCGGTTCGAAGAGATCGTCGGCATGCAGAGCACGGCTTTTTCGCTCGGCGCCTGGCTGAAACAGAACACGCTCCCGATCCAGGTAGGCGCGGTGCTCGAAGTAGCTTGAGAAGGGCCAGGTCTGCTTCAGGGCATCGAGGTTTTCCTCCAGGGCGTTCAACGTTCGCTCTCCCCGATGTGATAGGTCGAGCAGATGCTGATACATGGCGTCATCCCGCACCAGTTTGCCCAAGCTCCCATCACCGTGGCGAATCGAACCGGCGATGGCGTTGATCTCGCCGAGTCCTTGCTCGGCGGCCTGCGTGACGGTGTCAAGCCGCGCCAGCGAGGCGGTCGCTTTCTTGATCAGGTCGGTCATGTCCACGGGTCGCTCGGACCCGATCCGATCCAAGTTGGCAATGCGCGGCGCATCGGGCCTGCCTGGCGTAAGTTCCACGGCCTTGGCACCGACCAGCCCTTCCGCAGACGATTCGGGCCACGGTGTCTTTTCGGATCAGCGACCTTAGCCGTTCATCGATCCGCAAGACCAATTCCACCGGTCGGCCGGGCTCACCGGGCGGGATAACCCGATCGACCAAGCCCGGCATCAATCCCCTGGAACCGGACCCGGTGACCAACCTCCAGACCAGCAATCGTCTCGAATTCCGCTCGAACGCAAAAGGTTCGGCTGCACCTGCCAACGCCGGCTGGCAACCTGGTACAGCCCGAACCCACCGAGCGCAAGGACCGCCAGGGCAAACCCCGCGTTGGCCAGCGCCCGCCATCGCCCGATGTCGCGCCTCATTGTCGCTCCTCGCTTTGCTGTCGTAGGCAATAGGCAGTAAAAGAGCCTACGATCGAGAGCCGGCCGAAATCTTTCGCGAAGCGACTGCCTACTGCATGCTACCCAGCACCTGGATACAGGGAACCATCACGACATTGGCGGCGAAAACGACCAAGTTCGCCCGGACCACTCCTCGGATCGCGGCCCGGCCGACGGCCTCGGTCGAGCGATCCGCGTTCAACCCGGTCCAGCAGGCGACCAGCGCCACCAACAAACCGAACACCGCCGTTTTGAGAGTCGCGGGGACGACGTCGGACAGCCGGAGAAAAAGCAGGGCCCGATTGTAGAACAGAACAGTTGACGACTTGCCGACGGCCAACTCGGCCATCAGGCTACCAAACAGGGCCGATGCATCGATGATCACTGTCAATAACGGGACAGCCACTGCACAGGCGATCGCTCGCGGAGCAACGAGCGTCGGAATTGGTTCGGCGCCCAACACGATGCGGGCATCAATTTCTTCGTTCAGGACCATCGAGGCCAGCTCGGCGGCCAGACCCGCACCCATCCGGCTGGCAACCAAAAGACCCGCCAACGCCGGGCCAACCTCGACGAGCACCGCCACCGCCAGGAAGCTCGGTAAGGTCGACTCAGCGCCATAAGTGACCAGTAGCCGATGCGTCTGAAGCCAGGTCACCAGCCCCACGCTCAAGCCCGCACCTAAAACGATCGGCAAACTCTTGACCGCCACTTGCTCGAATTGCCAGACCACCGCGCCAAGACGATGAACCAACGTGCGCAGGAGTCGAGCCGCATGTCCGAGCGGCGAAATCGAAGAAATCGCCGAACGCCTCGATCCAGCGCCAGCCAAAAGCCCAATCGAGCCGGTTCGGCCCGTCAGAGACGTCTGACACGAACGACTTCGACACGACAGTCGCCTTCGTAAGTGGTGAAGAGGATTCGCAGCTTGCTCGCATGCCAAACAACCGTGTAACGGATCATTCGCGTTCCAGCGATTGCAGGTGCTCGATTACTTCTCTCGCCGAATAGCGCGGATGGTTCGATGCCAGTCGCTTTTTGGCAATGGCGATGTCTTCGTCGGCGAACCCGTGCGCCACGTAGCCGACGTGTCTACCTCGGGCGTCTCGGATTTCGATGCTTTCCGTTGCCTCCGAAATGAGCTTCGCCTGCTTGTCATCAACGGCGATGTGATGCATAACGTTGTCTCCTGGTCACGCCTCCCACGCTGTTTCGCTTTCTCATCGTCGGAGGTGATTCTATTGAATCCATTGTAGTGTCAGGGCACTCAAGCCACAATCCGGGAAGACTCCGCGCGAAGAGCTTGGATGCGGGGACCAACACGGAGACAGACGGAATGGTCCCGCGTATTCGCCAGATGAGTCCCGTCTTAGCAGTGCGGTGAGCGGGATAACCGATATCTTGACCGCAGGGCGAGTCGGGAGGCCCGCGCCGGCCGCCGGGCGGACTTGGTCTGGCTCCGGACGACCCTTCCTCGAACGTCGAACGTGGGTGCGGTCCTCGGGTGTCGGACGTGTCAGACACTGATGAAGCTCAGTGTCGCATTCGTGAGGCGCATTTCAGGATGCCAAGGAAGACTTGAGAGAATCGCAAGGCTTCCTCAACAGTTCCAACCCCAACCGCGGCGCCGCGACAAGACGGACCGAGTGACGTACTCATGCTCGCAGCCTGGTGCGGACTGGCTGCGGGATTGCTCGAAGTCGGTGTCGCGCGTCTTGTGCCGGATCATTAACCCGACCGACCGGCTGTACCAGCATCAGCCGGCACTTCGTCTGGTTGGCTCCGTTGACGTATTTGTTGTTGTTTTTCGCGATGGGACTCTTCTTCGCGGCGGTAACCCGACTCTCGCCCCGTCGAGGAGGTTGGCTCAGCCGACGACTCATCGTCGCTTGTGGCCTCGTTCCCGCCTTTATGGTGGCGGGTCCTCAGATTCATATTGCAGCATGGGTGATCCTGGCATTGGGAATGGCGTCGCGTCTGGTCCCCTTGCTCGAGCGGCATGCGATCGGGTTGCGGCGGCTGGATGCTGTGGAGTTTCCCGGGGCTCGTGGGATTGGTCCTGCTCTTGGCGGGCTCGGTCCCCGCGGGAGACTGGATCAAGCAGAGGCGCGAAGCCGGGCGTCCTTTGCCTCCCGCCGATTCGCCCAACGTGCTCTTGATCGTGCTGGACACGGTGCGGGCCGACCATCTGAGCCTTTACGGCTATCATCGCGCCACCACTCCCAAGCTGGAGCAGTTGGCAAAGCGGGGAATTCGCTTTGAACAGTGTGCGGGCCACCGCGCCGTGGACCCTCCCTTCGCACGCGAGCATGTTCACGGGCCGCTGGCCCCACGAGCTCGGTGTGGAATGGATGACCCCGCTGCGCGGCGAAGTTCCCCACGCTGGCCGAATACCTGGGATCTCATGGCTATGCGACCGCGGGTTTCGCCGCTAATACGCTCTTCTGTTCGTATGACACCGGCATCGACCGGGGCTTCGCTCATTACGAGGATTACGAAGCTCGGCCTCGCTTGACGCCATGCGGACAGCGATCGTGGTCGACGTCGCCTTTAAAGGGGTGATCGGACTGGCTGTGAACTACGGCCGAAGTTTTGACGCGGGTCCGTTTCGCCCCTTGCAGGAAGTCGCTGCTGGAGTGGATCCTGTCCAGAGATCGAATCAGCGCCGATGCGATCAATTTGAAGTTCGTTGACTGGTTAGCGCGAAGGCGAGAGCCCGGGCGTCCTTTCTTCGCTTTCCTGAACTACTTCGATGCCCATTCACCGTATGTGCCTCCCACGATCGCCGAGCGCCGCTTCGGCCTGCGGCCGCGGAACGCCGCCGATGCCAAGGTCCTCGATGGCTGGAGAGACGTGACGAAGCGCGAATTGTCCTTGTACCATCGAACCCTGGCTCAAGATGCGTACGATGATTGTCTTGCTTATCTGGACGAACAATTGGGCGAACTGTTCGAGGAATTGCAGCGCCGCGGCGAGCTCGATCGGACGTTGGTGATCGTGACTGCCGATCATGGCGAAGGATTTGGGGAGCACGAACTGTTCGACCATGGCGAGAGTCTCTATCGGACTCGAGATCGGCGTGCCGCTCGTGATCGTGGCGCCTCCGCGCAGCCGGTCTCAAGGGGTTGTGAGCGAGACTGTCAGCCTTCGTAATCTGCCGGCCACGATCGTCGACCTCGTCGGTCTGGAGGCCAACTCATCCTTTCCCGGCCCGTCGCTGGCCAACCTGTGGCGGCGATCTTCAACCCGATCGAGGTTCGGCTACAATTGATGGAGTGATTTCCGAGCTGACCGGCCCCAATCCATCCCATCCAAATCAAGGCCGATCGCCGGCCAATCGGGGCCCATTGATCTCCCTGGCCGAAGGCGATTTCGTGTACATCCGCAACGAGGGTGATGGGGCCGAGGAATTATTCAACGAACGCGACGATCCACGCGAGTTAAGTAATCGGGCGGGGGTCGAGGCCATGCAACCGGTACTGAAGCGCTTTCGCGAGCGTGTTAAGGAGTTGAGAGCAAGACCGTGATTCCGAGGCATTCGAAGAGGACCGGCTGAGACGCCAGCCCAATCAAGCATCCGTTCCATTCAAGGCGTGCGTGTATGTGGAGGAATCCACGGCCGCTCGCCCGGCCTGCTTTTGGCTTTGGTACCAATGCTGCCAGACCTCGCGACTGGCGGGGTAGAGGCGGAGCAACGTCTGGTACTCGGCGTCGGCCTTGTCGGGCTGGTGAGACCGCAGGAAGCTCTGGATCAGTAGCGAGCGTGCCGCGGACAGTTCCGGGTTGATCCGGATCGCCGCTTGGCAAGCCGCGACGGCTCCGGACCAATCGCCGGAGTCGTAGCAGACCTGAGCCAACCCCGCATAATAATCCGAGCGCCAGGGATCGACCGCGATCGCCTTTTGGAAGGCCGAGCGCGCGGGCTCCAGCCGTTGAAGGCCTGCCAGCAGGAGGCCTGTGGAGCGGAGGGTCAACTCGCTGCCCGGCTTCGATGCGGAGGACCTCTTCGAAAGCGTGGAGCGCGTCCTCGGGGCGGTCCAGGAACCGGTAGGCGTGTCCCAGGGATTCGCAGGCGGCCAGGTCGTCGGGACGGTCGTGGACGGCCGCCTCAAGCAAGGGAAGGGCCTGAGTCGCGGCGACTCTCGCCAGTTGGGGGGCGTTCATGGTGCGGGCAGCCCAGCCCACGGCGACGCCCAGATCGCGCGCGGAGTCGCGCCGCTCGTCCTCGCTCATCAACGCCCAGTGATAGTCCCTCAGCGGGATTTCCATCGGCTGACCCGGTCCGTCACGCGGGCCCTCCGCCACGAAGCCGGGCACGCCGCCACGGGGGATGCCGTGGTTGGTCGCCGCGGTGTGAGGAATGTTCGTGATCGCGAGGCGCGGCATGTGACACGCGACGCAGTCCTCGCCCTGCCCCTGGGCTCGCCGCTCGGCTGCCGGCAGGACGCAGCCCCTTTGTTCATGGCACGCCAGGCAACGCTCGCGGTAATAGGCGGTCTTCGTTGACGGCGCCGGCAGCCGGTGCGGGTCGTGACACGAGATGCAGCCGAGCCGGCCCTGGCTGGCGCGGAAACAGCGACTCGACTCCATCTGCTCGACGTGCCCGACCGCCTCGAATTTGTTTCGGTTCTCCGTCTTCATCTGGTAGAAGGCCAAGAACCGGTGGATCGGCAGGCCCGGGCGGAAGTCAAGCGGCCCACGGCCCGCCCGGGTGAAGCGGAATGAGCTCTGGAGATGGCATTGCTGACAGACCGAATCCCGCAGCGCAGGGGTTAACTTGGCCGGGTTGACAATCGTCAAGTCGATCTCGGACGACTGATCACTCCGGTTCACGTGCAGCGCGCCGGGCCCGTGGCAGCGCTCACACCCAATGGCGTGGCCCTGGAAGATCGGAACCTCGTAGCGGTTCAGCGTCCCGGGCACAGGGCGAAATTGATTGGCGTGGCAGGCCAGACAGCCAGGCTGGATCGAGCGTTCGAAGCTGGGGTGGGTGGTAAACTCCCTGTATCCAGGCGAGATGTCCCAGCGCCGCGAGTGCGCGAACCAAGCGATCGGAGACTGGAACAGCGAACCCTCGCGCTCGATCAGGAAGGCGACGCCGCGCGTCCCCGAGCCGAGGGCGTAACGGACTTCGGCCTCGACCTCCGCGAGCACGCTCCCGTCGCCGTCGCGCCACGTCCCTTTGTGGAAGAGACGCCCCTCGCGGTGCTCGACCGTGTACCGCACGCCATTCGACTCGAACGGGAGTCCGGCATCGGAACCGATTCGCGCGCCCTCGGCGGCTGCTCCGATCGGAGCCAGCGATCGGCCCATCGGGTGCGCACGGATAGGCCTCGGCGATCTCTCGGTGGCACTGGGCGCACACGGCGTCCCCGACATAGGCGACCTCCGGTCGCGCATTCCGGTACGGCGAGTCCGCGTACACGTCGCGCGGGCGTGAAGAACGGGCTGGAGTCCTCGACGGGAGACTGACAATCGTCCGTAACGATGGCCACGCGGCCCAGAGGATCCCGGTGAGGACGAAGGCCATGACCAGGAAGACAGCCCAGTGCGACAAGGCGGCACGGGGCAAGAGCCGACGGCGCTGGAAAGACCCGGGTCTTTCCAGCAAGGGATCGCATTCATCCCGTTCACGCGGCGCTTTCATTCCGGCACCGGGATTGGTTTCCAGTCGAGCCTTTGGTAGTCGGTTGCGAACTCCGTTACTGAGATCGCTTGGTTCGCGGCGATGTCGCGAAACACCTGGGTCGTTCCACTGGTCGGCCAGTGGATCTCGAGGAGCGCAACCCGGTCGGCTTTGGCCAGGCCTATGGTCTGCTGGAGCGGATTTGCCCCCCAACTGCTGCCCGAGGAAACGTGCCGGTGAATCGTCAACGGTCGCTCGCCAGCCGTAACGACCTTGATCCGGGCGCCGATGGCCGGCCGGTTCGACTTTTGGCCAATCAGTTTGACGGTCAGCGAGTTGTTGCCCTGACCGGGATTCTGGAACAGGATATTGTGATATTTGTCACCGTTGACGGCCCCGCCCATCTCGATGAAAATATCAACGTCGCCGTCGCGGTCCCAGTCGGCGCAAGACACTGAGTGCCCCTTCTGAAGGTGGCCGGTGCCCGAGGACGCGGTGATTTCCGCGAATCGCTCGCCGCCGACATTCTTGAACATGCGGTTGGGGATCAAGGTGCTCAGGTCAGGGTCGCCCGTGCCGAGGTACATGTCGAGAAAACCGTCGTTGTCGAAGTCGCCAAAGTTGCATCCCATCGTTTCAAAGACCATGTCCAAACCGGCTTCCTTCGTCTTGTTCTCGAAGCCTTTGCCTTTCAAGTTGTGGAAGAGCCTGTTCGATAATCGGCTGTGCGGCTCGCCCTGCATGCCCTTGATCACGTCCTTGAGCGAATAGTCGTAGCACGTGGCGAAGATGTCGAGCCACCCGTCGTTGTCGTAGTCCCAGGCCCAGCACGAGAATCCATTCTTCGGCCCGTCGATTCCCATGGAATCGGTGACCTCGCTGAAGGTGCCGTTGCGATTATTGTGATAGAGGTGAGCGTCCCCTTTCAAATAGTCGACGAACAGGTCCGGATAATCGTCGTTGTCGAAGTCGATCCAGTTGGTACCTTTGCAGACGGATTGGCCGTTGCCCTGCACACCCGCGTTGTTGGCGACTTCTTCGAAAGTTCCGTTCCCTCGGTTGTGATATAAGCGGTTGGGATGGTTCTCGCAGACGATGAAGACGTCCAGCCAGCCGTCGTTGTCGTAATCGGCCCAGGAACCGTAAGTGGATCGAGCCGGGCTGAGCAGGCCGGCCTCTTGCGTCACATCGCTGAATGTGCCGTTGCCATTGTTCCGCAGCAACGACGGCCGGATCGGATACGGAAACCAGGCGCCCCGCGAGATGAACAGATCCATGCGGCCGTCGTTGTTGTAGTCGGTCTGGACGCAGGTTTTGCCTCCCAGTTGGTTCGTCAGACCGGCCGACTCGGTGCGATCCTCGAAGGTGCCGTTTCCCAGGTTCCGGTAGAACGCCATGTGCTCGGTGGGGTCAAAAGTGGTCGTGGCGAGATCGAGCAATCCGTCGTTGTCGAAATCCTCCATGACCCCACCGCCGGCCAGATTGAAGCGATTAACGCCCACGAGGTGGCCGATGTCACGGAACTTGCCAATGTCGAACTCGGACTTGAGGTAGTGATCAATCGAGACCAAGAACCGGGAGTCGACCTTGTCCGGATATTCGCCCAGGGTCATATGAGCCACATTGAGCAGCCAACGGACCTCAAGGTCATCGGGAAACTGCACGAGGTACTCGGTAAAATGACCGATCGCCAGGCGGGAACCGGTAGGATCGGTGTGCACCGCGGCGGGAGCGAGCGGAAGGATGCACGACTTTTCTCCCCGGCACATGATGCAATTGTCGGTTTCGCCCCGCCTCAGCGCGGTCACTCCCTGGAAATAAATGAGAGTATAAAGACCCTCTTCGGCCAATTTACGGTTCTTCTCAAGCCAAGCACGCGAATGCTCGAGAACCTCGTAGGCTCGATTCGGTTCTCCTTCGTAATTGAAAAGGATGGCTTTCGAGATCAGCAAGGTAAGCCTCTGTCTATCGGATTCACGAGAGTCCGATAGGGTGCGATCGATTTTCGCGATGTTTTTGTAGCCCAGCCCTCGATAGATGTTGCTGATCTCCTCCAGCGAGGCATCGGGCTTCCAGCGTGGAAGATGGGCGAGGACGTTGAAGAAACCGCCGGTATCCAATGGTCGGCGCGGTTGGTACGCTTTTGACCGCCGAGCAGTGGCGGGATTGGCGACGAGTCCACGGGAAATACTCATCAACAGGCCAACCGCGATCACGGCGGTCAGAATCAGGCCCGTCAACACTTTCGCCGCGAAGCGGTGATCGGTCGGCTTGGGATCTTGTTCCATCGAGCACCCCTCTGGCGCGTTTGTCCAGTAGTGTTCGGCACGAAGTATGCTTCAGGGCATTGGCATGAGATTTAGTTAATATTCTAGTCCGTGGTCGTGGATAGCAAAAACCGGTGGAGCGGGTTTCCTAACCCGCTGGTTCCCTCCTTGACGCATCCAGGCGGGTTAGGAAACTCGCTCCACACCATGAACGACCGACGCTTTACCCCCCTACTACCCGCATGATACCGCTTCCATTGATGGTGTTCCAGTCTGCCAGTTGAGGCGAGTGATTCGCTGCCCCTTTCCACTGCTCTTCGGCTCGTCCATAATCACAGGTAAGACTCGCATCACCCTGGAGTAGCCTGCATGTCTTCGTCGAGCTCGCCCGGACCGTCTCGCTTGAAGTGGGCTGCCGGTGCGACGCTGGTCCTGGTCACCTTCGCTAGCCTGGGGTCGATATTCTGGGCTTCCCCTCGGGAGCCGAGTTTGGAATCGATCCGGCGAGCATTTGCAGCGCGACGCTGGGGTGATGTGGAAACTGGTCTGCGTCGTTGGTTGCAGGGGCATCCCCAGGACGGCGCGGCCTGGGAGATGCTCGGAGGTCTGCTCTTCGATCAGGGTCGCATGGAGGATGCCCTAACGGCTTTGCGCCAGGTGCGCAAAGCGATCCAGGATGGGTAAACGCCCAGACAGTTATCGGGGAGATCGCGACCCGGCAACACCGGTTCGCGGAGGCGGAACAAAGTTTTCGGCGCGGCGGGGCGCAACCGCGGCGCCGTCGAGCCCCTCAAGCGACTGGTCTCCCTGCTTAGCCTCGAGCGGAGGCCAGCCGAGGCCCGCTCGGCGCTGAGGCGTTTGTTCCAGATCACGCATGATCCCAAGTACCTCGCCGACAGCATTCTGATCTCCGAGCTCGAGTCGGAGGTGCGCGACCTGAATTCGGAGCTCGAGGAGTTCGTGAAGCAAACCCCCGAGGATCCCTGGCTACGGAGGGTCTGGGGCCTGTTCCTCCTCTCACGCGGTAGGTCGGCCGAGGCGCTGCCTCACCTCGAATCCGCTGCTACGGCCTTCGAAAAGGACCCCGTGGGACGCTTCGCCTTGGCGGAGTGCCGGCTGGCGCTCAGAATCCCCATGGACGATCTTTCCCTCCTTGGATCGCCGCCGAGTCGGGCTGCCGATAGGGCGCGATGGTGGGTATTGCGAAGCCGGCTGGCCGAAATTCGACACCAGGCCGACGAGACCCTGGAAAACCTGCGGAAGGCGGTATCGGCGGATCCTCGAAATGTGGAGAGCCACTTTCGCCTGGGTCAGGCCATGATTCGTCGGGGCGATCGCCAAGAGGCCAAGTCTACCTGGATCGAGCCGAGGCGCTCGGCCTCCTGCAAGACAACTTGAAGCGAGAGCTCAGACGTCTGGTCCGCGAACGAACCGATGTGGACGCACTCGTGCGCATCGGCCGGCTTTGTCAGCAGTCGGGCATGAACGCCGAGGCCAATGAGTGGTTCGAGCTTGCCTACCAGCGCAACCCGCGACGCCGGCCACCGGGATTCGACCAGGCGCGGCTCGCACCGGTCGACGACGGTCCTACCGTGGCTCTCTCCCGGCCGGTGCTCAAAGAATCCGTCCTGTCGCAACCGGCCGATTATTCGCCCGGGATGGTGCCACGGACCGATTCCGGATCCGGTTCGAGGATATTGCTGTGCGAGCGGGAGTCCGATTTCAATACGACGCAGGGGCCACGCCACGGCTCTTCATCGGGGACACCGATGGGCGGGGGTGTCGCGCTCTTTGATTTTGACGACGACGGCTGGCTCGATATCTACTTTGTAAATGGTTGTGCCCTGCCCTTCGACCGGGCAGTCACCGCCTCGGCCAAACAAGCTGTATCACAATCGTGGTGATGGGACCTTCGAGGACGTCACCGAGCAGGCCGGAGTCGGCGGGCGCGGTTACGGGATGGGCTGCGCCGTCGGCGATTTCGACAACGACGGACACGACGACCTGTTCGTGACCGGACTGAACCAGACGGTCCTGTATCGCAACCGGGGAAATGGAACATTCGCGGATGTCACCGCACTGGCCGGCGTCAGCTCATCGCGCTGGACAACCGCCGCGGGTTTCGGAGACCTGGATGGCGACGGCGACCTCGACCTGGTGGTTGTCACCTACGTCGAAGCCGACCACGAGGCCGTCCTCGAATGTCGGGATAAGTTCGGCAAGCTGATCCACTGCAATCCCGATCGATTCCCTGCTCAGTTCGATCAACTCTTCCGCAACAATGGCAATGGCACCTTCACCGATGTGAGCCGGCAGGCGGGGATCGAAGTCCCGGAAGGACGGGGCTTGGGTCTGGCGATCGTCGATCTCGATGGGGATGGCCGGCTCGACCTCTTCGTCGCCAACGACGGGACGGCAAACTTCTTGTTCCGGAACCGTGGTGGATTGCAGTTCGAGGAAATCGGCCTGACCGCGGGAGTTGCTTATGACGGGGCGGGCGAGCCCACCGGCAGCATGGGAGTGGTGGCTGAGGACCTCAACAGCGATGGCCGTATTGACTTGTTCCACACCAATTTCATCAACCAGAGCAACACCCTGCGGTGGAACCTCGGCGGTGACCTGTTCACTGATGGGACACTTGCCGCGAACCTCGCCGCCCCGAGCCGATCCCTGACCGGTTTCGGCACCGTCGCGATCGACGTCGACAACGACGGAACTCTCGATCTCTTCGTGGCCAACGGCCATACGGACGACCAGCCATGGTTTAACACGCCGATGGCCGAGAGCCCACAGTTGTTTCTGGGCCGGGAGAAGGGCCGCTTCGAATTGGCTGGCCCCGATGTATCGCCCTATTTCGCGCGTCCGGTAGTCGGCCGCGGGGTCGCCGCGGGCGATCTGGACAACGATGGCCGAGTCGACCTGCTGGTCGTTCATCGGGATGTTCCCGCGGCCGTGCTCCACAACGGTACGCGCGGTGGTCACTGGCTGGGACTGCGCTTAGTCGGGACGCGATCCGGTCGGACTCCCATCGGGCGCGTGTGACCTGCCATGCCGGCGGCCGATCCCGAGTGCGCTGGTTGACGAGCGGGACCAGTTACCTTTCCTCGAGCGACCCCAGGCTCTGGTTCGGGCTGGGGTCCGGCCCTGAAAGCCGAGCGACTGGAAGTGCGCTGGCCCTCCGGGCCAGTTCAGACCTGGTCCGATGTCGCGGCCGATCGCATCCTCGACGTTCGTGAAGGGGAGGACCGGGTGAGGGTCAGAAGCACTATCGCACCCGCCAGGGAGCCGATCGCACCGATCCGGAATGAACCACGCTCGTAGGTATTGGCCCTGCGAGGAAGGCGGCGAAGTCCGCGATTTCACTTCAACGCGTCGACTCGGTGACGGAGACGTTCCAGAACAGACTTCATCGCATCGACACGGCTCATGTCCCGCACCTCCCCCGGGTCTTCCTGCTCGTTGTACAGCTCCTCGGTCCCGTCTCCCTGGTTGCGGATATAGACGAAATCACCTTCGGCCACGGAGATCAATGGACCTCGACGCCCAGGCGACCGGCCACGATTCGGATTAGAGGGATTGGGTTTCGGCAGTTCGGAGATGACCCCACCAGTGATCACCGGGCCACCGCCATGGAGAAGGGTGACGCCAGAGGTCCGCCAGCGAACGGCCCGGGAACGGCGACCCCTCGCTCAAACCGGCGAGATCGAGGATTGTCGCCGGCAGGTCGCGGAGACTTACCGGCTCGCGAACAACCCCGGTGGCTCGCTGTCCCGCCGGCAGAACGATCACCAGCGGCACGTGGATCTCCGGCCGATAAAGGCTCTCGCCGTGTCCGAAGAGATCATGTTCCCCCATCCCTTCACCATGATCGGAGGTCACGATCAGCAGCGTGCGATCGAGCACGCCGCGGCGATGTAATTCAGCGACCAAATTGCCCAATCGCTCGTCCAGGTAAGCCACGCAGTTGTCGTAGGAGTCTCGGCCGAGGTCTCGGTACACCGGGCGCAGTGTCAGCTTGTCGACTAATTCCCAATGCGTGCCGAGGAAGAGGAAATCGGCCGGTGTCCGCGGCTTCAACCCGAAGCGGTACTTGGCCCCCGCGGGGAGCACGTAGGGGTCGTGAGCATCAAAATAGTTCAGGAAGGCGAAGAACGGGCGCGCGGGCTGGCGCCGGTTCGACAACCAGTCAACGAAGGCGCGATTGATCGATACGCCATCCTTCTTCCGAAACCCGACGAGATAGGGGGAGAGCCGGGACTCGTGGAGCGGGCTGGAGGGACCAACGCCGAAAGCATGCCCCACGACCTTCACCAGATCGGACACGAGCCGCGCAGATGGTCAACCAGCCACGCCGTCCGGAAGGGCACGAGATATTCGAGGACATAATCCTCGTAATGGGCGAATCCACGGTTCAATCCGCTGTCGTAGGAGCAAGAGAAGAGATTGGCTACGAATCCCGCCGTCGCATAGCCGCGAGCCTCGAGATATTCGGCCAGGGTCGGATATTTCGTGTCGAGCGGCGTCGTCCAATCGACGCTCAGATCGTGATGCCAGCGACCAGTGAACATGGTCGCGTGTGAGGGGAGAGTCCAGGGTGCGGCCGCGCGGGCCTCGTCAAAGCGAATGCCCAATTCGGCCAGCCGTTTGAGCACCGGTGAAGTGGGTCGTCCGTAACCGTAGAGGTTCAGATGGTCGGCCCCCACGGTGTCGAGCGTGATCAACAGGATGTTCGGCGGATTGCCGGGGGGCAACGGACGGTTGGCCGCACGCCAATCCGCCAACCACTCCGCGCCGCCGACCCAGCCGGCCAGAATCAAGGCCAAGCCCAACAGGCCGGGGAAGCTCAGGAGCAGCAGCCGCCGCAACCCGGTCGCGTGTCGCTCGAGGAATGAGGCCAGGCACAGCGCCGCTCCGAGCGAGAAGATCGCCCAGGCGATGGGATAGATCCGCGGGCTCAAGAGGATGAGCATGGGCAGCATCGAGAGGAAGCCAATGATCCGAGGCCCAAACCATCGCCCGAACCGGGACTCGCGCCTCGCCGCCCAAGCCAGGACTAAACCCATCGCGAAGAAGAGCAGCAGGTTGGACAATGGGGCCAGCCAGACGAAGTGCCGGCTCATCAGGTACAGCCGGTTGGAGGAGAAGTAGGTCGTGCCGACAATGCGAGCCCAGACCTCGAGCAGCCCGCTGGCCAAGCCACACCAGACCGACAACACCAGAATGTCGAGCGGCCGGAGCCGGGGCTCGATCGCCCGGACCAGAGGAGCGGATGCGGCCGTGGAGCGGCGCCGATCAGCCGGTATCGTCGCGCTCAAAGGTAATACCCTCCAGTTCGGAGCTCGGCGACCGTGGCCCGGGATTGTGCCTCGAACCGGCCTTTTCGAGTCGAGTTCCACGCGGGCCCTGAGGAGCACTTGTCATTTGTACCGCCGTTTCAAGTCTTGCGGCAATAGAGCGACTCGCGATTCGTTCGCACATGCGCGGGAACGCCCTCCTGACCCTTCGCTGACGAAAAGTTGGCGTTGACCGTGCTCGAGGGGCGATCCCGATTCCGGGGTCATTGATGGTGTGGAGCGGGTTTCCTAACCCGCGGAATGCGCCAAGGAGGGAAGCAGCGGGTTAGGAAACCCGCTCCACCGGGTCTGTACTGGAAAACCGATCAGGAGCCGTTGTGCGAAACACCCTCTGGGCAGTTGCGGCAACGGCTCCTAACCCCTTTTTTAGCACCCGGTGGGGTTGCTAAAGTGTCAATTCTTTCTCAACAGGTCGAGACGGCGGCGGAATTTCTCGAGAACAGGCCGCATCGATGGGAACTTGGCCCTGTCGTCAATCTCTTGAGAATCATCACGCTCGTTGAAAAGTTGCTCGCTTCCATCGCCTTCGTTGCGGATGTAGACGAAGTTGCTTTCGGCCAGTGAGATCAGGGGTCCTCGAGAAGCTGGCGATCGTCCTTGGTTCGGCCTCCCGGGGTTGGGGGCCATCAGTTCGGATAAGACTGGATCATGGTCCGCGGGCGATCCAATGCCGTGCGACGCGGAATCGCGCCAGAATCTGGCGAGCGATTCGCCAGGAAAGGGTGATCCTTTTCCCAGACCGACCAAGTCAACGATCGTGGCCGGCAAATTTCGGAGGCTGACGGTCTCGCCAACGACCGACGACGGATTCTGACCCGAGGCCGGCACGATGACCAACGGCACGCGGATCTCCGTACGGTAAAGGCTCTCGCCATGGTCAAATAAATCGTGTTCGCCCAGTCCCTCGCCATGATCCGACGTCACGATGATCAATGTCTGATCGAGCACACCGCGACGCTGCAATTCGTCGAAGAGAATACCAAGTTGCTCGTCGATGCAGGCGAGACAGTCATCATAGGAATCGCGAGCCAGCGTGATGAAGGATTGAGGCAACTTCGTTTTGTCGAGGTCTTGCCATAGCCCATACACAGCCCGGTACTCGTCGCTCGTCGGAGAATTTGTCACGAAACGATGCCGAGCTCCCGCAGGTAACATGTAGGGCGCATGAGCATCAAGTAAATTGAGGAAGGCAAAGAACGGACGGTCGGGTTGTCGCCGATCGTCTAACCAGTTGAGGAATGCGCGGTTGATCGACGCGGCATCCTTTCTCTGATTGATGACAAACCAGCGATTCTCGAGTTCCCACAAGGGATAAAGTGGGACAATGTCGAAAAACAGTGATCACTTTCGCAATCATCGTGGTCGTGCGTTCGACCAGGCCGGAAGTCCGCAGCGGTGCGAGTTTTTCGAGGATGTAGTCTTCGTAATGAGTGAAGCCACGGGCCAACCCTGAGTTTTGCGAACAGTATAGGACATTGGCGACAAAACCCGCCGTCGCATAGCCGTGGGCTCCCAGGTATTCGGCCAGCATCGGCAGGTTTCCCTGGAGCGGAGTCATCCACTCCGTAACGAGTTCGTGCGGCAAGTGGCCGGTGAACATGCTCGCGTGCGAGGCGAGGGTCCAGGGTGCGGTCGCCCGGGCAAGATCGAAGCGAATTCCTCGCTTTGCGAGTCGGTCGAGATTCGGTGTGGTCGGGCGTTCATAGCCATAGAGGCTGAGACGGTCGGCCCGAACCGTGTCCAGCACGATCAAGAGCACGTTGGGCGAGTTGGTCGGTGGCAAGGGACGGCCTGACTCTCTCGCCAGTTTGAGCCAGTCTTCGACAAACACGAAACCGGCGAGCGCGAGGACCAAACCCAGCACGATTGGAAAGCTCCACGGAAGCCAGCTTCGTAACGCCGATCCATGCCGCTGAATACTTGGGACCAGGCTTACCGCGACTCCAACCGCGACAAGTAACCATGCCGACGTGTAGATCCGAGGCCATGCGGCCATGAGCACGGGCAATATGGTGCACGCGCAAATCAACCGGGGGCCGAACCAACCAGTCGTACGTGGCGCTAGCCGGACGGCGACCGCCAACTGCAGGCCGATCACCAAGAAAAAGGCAAGATTCGAGAGCGGGCCCAACCAGATGAAGTGCCGGCTCATGATATAGAGCCGTTGACTGGGATCGATCGCCCTGCAAAGGACCCTCGTTCCAGCCTCAAGGAGCCCGGCGGCGAGACCGCACCATGCCGACAACACCAAGATGTCCAGCGAACGGAGTCGCGGCTCAATCGGCCGGACAGGAGCGGATGCGGCCGGCGAGACGCACCGACCGGCCGATATGGCTGCGCACACGGATCACACCCCCCGGGTAAAACCGCGCCATGGCAATTGGCTTGATATTTGAAGACTTCTCCAAACGAGGGTCAAGAGCCGACCGCACCAGCCAGGGAGACGATCGCACCGATCCGGAACGATACAGGCTCGTAAGTATAGACCAACGTGTGCTCCCCCGCCGGCGTGGCGGCCGCGCACATCATCCGATTGGCTCGAAAGATCGGCGCGGGCTTGCCGTCAATTGTCAGACGCCAACCGGGATAATAGGTGTCTGCCAGGATGACCAGGCCAGGCCGGTTCAGCGAGGCCCTCAGCTCCACGCGCTGCGGCTCATGCTTGACGACCGTGACCGATTCCGAAGGTCCAACGGTCGTACTGGATAGATACCCCTTGAGGCCCTCCTTGTCGTTCGTCTCGATCAATGCCGTCTGGCGCAGGTCGAGGACAGGCCGGCCAGGTTCGCTCCAGATCGGATCGTTCATGTAGATCAGTGTCCTGATGCGTTGGGCGCGAGTGTCAGGGTCGGAGGAGGGAGAGCGGACCTGGGCGGAGTGCACGAGCCAGGCGCGGATAGGCGTCCAGGTTGCGGCGAAGCTGCCAGTCATGGCGCAATTCCACGGCTCTTGGCCATCGCTGGATTGCCGATTGTGAAGGACATTCTGGTCGGGGTGAATCAACTTGGTCTGTGTCAGAAAGGAGGCGAACCCGCGATCCCGGCTTGACCAATTGGGCGAGGCCGGGAGCAGAAAGTAGCAGCGCGCCCAGAGGTCGAAACTCCGCCGAGGGAAATAGACCACGGGCAACCCCGCCGGGACCCCCAGCACCTGTGCGACCTTGGCCGGGATGGGCATCGGTCTCGGGTGGAAGAACGCCACGTAGTCCTCGATTTCGAGCGAACCGATCGTCGTGCAGTATTCGAGACCCAGAGGCAGGGCGTACAAGGGGAAGAGGGTCTCCCGAGACCAGGCGATGAGCTCGGAGTACCGCTGAGGGCCGTGCGTCGTACCGAACTGGACCGGAAACCAGGCGCCAGGCATCCGGTGGACCCGGAACGGGCCCGGGGAGGGTTCGGAGCGTTCGGCGGCCTCGATCAGGCGGGCCGCCTCGGGTGGAGCGTCGAACTCGGCTTGGGGGACGGTCGAGACGAGCCGGGCGTTAGCCAGGGCAAGGTCGCCCACCAGGAGCAAGAGGGCCAGCGCGCGGCGGCTTGCGGGCGGCGCGAGGCCCAGTGCGCCAGGGCAATCAAAGCCGAGAAGCCGATCGCGCCGTGTATTAAGGCCCGCTGCGTTTCGGTCCAGGCGCCGACGACCGCCGCGGGGCCGAACATCGGGTCGGGCGGGATGCGCATGGACAGGTAGGCAACGGCCCGGTCGCCAGTGACCAAGGCCCAGAACATCCCCACCAGGCTAACGACGAGGCCGGCCAATCCAAGATGCCTCAGCCGCCGAGTCTCGGCACCGCCCTCCGCGACGTGATCCCAGCCCAGCCCGGCCAGGACAGCCAGCCCCACGGCCATGAATGTGAGGAGTTTGCTGGGGTAACGAAACGAGCTGAAGCCAAGTAGGAGCATCGACAGCAGCCCGTAGACGCTGCCGGCTCCGTCATGGACAAATTGGCCGGCGTTCGGCTGGCCTATTAGGGAGTCATGCGGTCCGAGCGTGGACGCGAATGGTCCCCATCGCGCCCACCAGAGCGGACCTGCCGTACTTGCCGAAACTCGCCGCGAGTCCCACCAACGCCACGATCGTGATCCAGCCGCGCCAGGGCGGGCCGCCTCGGAATCCAGCGGCGCTGAGGGCCAGGACCAGCGCGCCACCTCCCATGTACACCGCGTCCATCCCGATCTCGTGGCCTCCCACTGGCGGGACGGCTTGAAGCCAGCAGCGATTCTCGGGAAAGCTGGTCCCGTACACGTTCGGCCAGATCAGTTCGATGACCCGGCAGGGATGGAGGCTGTATCGGTAGACGTTGGACGGCGGTAATCCCGACCGCCCGCCAGCTTTGGCCGCTGAACTCCAGCGACGGCAGCATCTGCACGGCCGACAGGGCCATCGCCAGGCGCAGGCACCGATCAGCTTGGCGAGCATCGTCGCTAGCTTGGCCTCGCCTCGATGGCGGCTCCAGTGCCAGGCCAGCCCGAGTGCCAAGGCGAACCAGGTCGCGAGCACGAGCGCATTCATCGTAAGGAACCCCGGCCGAGCGATCCGAGTGGACGCCAGGCCGAGCATGGCACCGACCCAGATAACCAGCGCCTCGAGCGTGATCGACCTGACGTGGAACCAGTCCGGACGAGGTCGCGCCCGGATCGCCGACATCACGGCATAACCAGCCCCGCAGACCGCCGTCAGGTAGGCGTCTTCTGGGTCGCCGCCAAGGACCTGAAGCGCCAGGACTGCGGCGAGCTCGGCCGTGGCCCGACGCCGTCCTTGGCGCATCAGGCGGTCGATCGCACAGGCCCCACGGAACCCAGGCCGCGCCGACCAGGCGAGTTGGGTTGGAATAGAGGAACAACACCGGCGCACCGAATGCATAGCTCAGACCACCTAGGCAGGATCCTACCCAGGTCAGACCAAACGACCGCCCCAGGACGATCATGCCCAAAAAAGCGAGGAGTGTATGCGCGATCACGTACACCCGGGCCGCCCAGGCGTAGGGGAGCAGGGTGTAGAGGATCTTGCCGGGATAGAACACCGCGCACATCGGGTTGCCGAGCAGGGGCTCCCCCCCGTTATGCCCGGGATCCCATAACGGCCAGCGCCCGGCTTCCCATTCCTGTTGCACCCGGAGATCAAGGGGATAGAAGTACGACGCGTTGGCGGAGGCGAACTGGGCATCGTTGAAGAGGACGGGCCGATAACAGACCAGCAGGAGTGCCAGGAAACCACTCAGTCCAAGCAGGGGCACGACGGCGCGTCGCATGATGGGTTTTCGAGTCCGAGTTCTTGGTCCGTCGGTCATTCGTCGCGGCCGCGACACGTGCTCAATTCAATCGTGAGGCGCTCTTGGGTGGTTCACGGCTCATTCCAGAGGGCGTTCGGGCTCGATTGGAGGTTGGCTTGCGAGTCCGACCTGAGTTGTGATCGTTCTCGGCCCAAGATAGAATCTGATCAATCCGGGTGAAATTCGCCAGTGTTTTGTCGGCACCGCCGCGCGGCGGGGATCGTTGGCATGCGTCGCTCTTTGAAACGAAACCCTCGCGTCTCGCGCCTGATGCTCGTCGCGGTCATCCTGGTTGGAGGAGGCGCCGCGATTCTTTGGGCCAAGACTTGGCTGGTCCCGGACCTGACGGCGGAAGCGCGCGCGGCCTATGCTCGACAGGATTGGAAGGGGACCGAGCTCCTGGCCCGCAAACGCCTCAAACAGGTTCCCGATGACCCGACGGCCTTGCGACTGGCGGCGCGTGCCGCGGCCCAGCAGGACCGAGACCAGTCGGCGATCGCGATCTACTCGCAACTATTCGTTCGAGGACGTGGACGCCGAGGATCTCTTTCTCCTCGGCCGGGCGTTGAGTCGGACCGGAAAGGTGGATCTCGCCTTCAAGACCTATGAAAGGGCCCGGCTCGCCAATCCCGATCACCCTGAGACGCTCAACGCGCTGGCTCAGCTTTTCCTCCAGAATGACCGGGAATTCGCGGCCGAGGAAGCGGGCGAGCGACTGGTACGACAGCCCGGGTGGGAAACTCGTGGTCTTCTGATCCTCGGAACGGCGCGTGCCAGGCTGCAGGATCCCGCAGGGTCGGCGCGGGCGCTCCGCCGGTTCTTCGAACTCGATCCCGAGGGCGCGGCCGCCGCTCCCAATCCGGTGCGACCGCTCCGGTTGCTGCTGGCCCGTTCGTTGCTCAGGACCGCGCCAGTCCGTCGAAGCCCGGCAAGTCCTCACGAACCTCCTGGCCCAAGGGCCGGACGCCGAGGCTTCGTGGCTGCTCGGCCGCGCCTACATCCAGGAAAAGGACTGGGATCGGGCCGCCGCGCTGCTCGAGCCGGGCGCGTCCTTTCGCGCCGAGCACCCACTCCAGTCCGAGCCCGCCCCATACGTCGGCGCGGCCGCGCTGCGCCGCCTGCCATTCCGAAATCTACCATTCTTTGATCGCGAGCAAGCACGCCACGACGTTCTCTCGTGCCAAGGATCTCGACAAGCTGGAACTGCCCTCAAACCCCGTACCGGATCCGGGAAATCCTCAGGTCACCCATGACTTCAAACGGCGAGACGGAGCGATCCACATCGAGACGCGCGCTGGCGAAGAAGTCCAGCGCGCGGTGATCAATTACGCGTTCGGATCGCGCGATCAATTCATGACGTTTGTCGCTCGGGATGACCAGGGACGATCACGGATGCTTCGTCTTTCTCATTATCATTCCCCTCGCGGGTCAGGATGGGACCTATCCACCGGGTTGCCCCAGCGGCCGGAGGACCCGCACGAGTACCTGGGCACGACGCTGCTCGAGGGGGACGGCGTCCAGCGCTGTTTGTTCTGCCACACGACCAATTTCCGCGCCGTCCTGGATCGAGACCGGTCCCGAGGCGGCCGACCTCGCGATCGGTTGTGAGAAGTGTCACGGACCGGGGGCAATCATCTCCTGGCGGCGGAAGCCGGGTTCTCGGACCAGGCCATCCTCAATCCCGAGCGTGTGCCGGGCCCGGCAGCCAATAAGACGTGCGGCCAGTGCCATGATCTCCACAACACCAGCGTGATCTCCGCGCCCCGAACGGACCCGGTCTGGTACCGCTTCCAATCCCTGGCTTTAACCTGGAGCCGGTGTTACTCGGCGAGCGAGGGAAACCTGAGCTGCGTGACCTGCCACGACCCGCACACCAACGGCAGGAGCACGGCGGCCGGCAATGAAGCGAAGTGCCTCGCCTGTCATGGTGCTCGATCCCGTGTCGCGGAAGACCTCGTCGAAAGAAGCTGGGAACGACATGCCCGGTTGATCCCACCAAAGGGTGCATCGAGTGCCACATGCCGAGCGCCTGGCAGCAGTCCACCCATTCTTTCAAGACCGATCACTTCATCCGCGTCCGCGATCGGCTTGATCCGGAGAAATGATGGGCTACGATTGGACCTGGGACGTTCGGCTCGCCGGCCGCGATCGCTGGCGTCCGAAAAGAATCGCGCCGATCGCGACGCCGACGGACACGAAAACGTAAGCCAGCAGACGCGCCTGCGTCGAACTCGGGATGACCGCGTCATTCCGGTCCGCCGGAAAGAGCAAGGCATTGAGCACCTCGAAGGCGACGGTGCCGCCGACGCCGCCGACCATTCCGCCGAGCAGCATCCCGGGGATTCCCGGCAAACCGCGCCATCCCCAGCCAAGCGCCAGTCCGGCCGTCATGCCGACGACCCCCCAGATGGCACCTCGAACCAGGAACGGCAGCAGCAGAGATGGGGTCTCATCACTGAAGAATTGAGCAAAGATCGGGGCGACCTGATAACTCACCAGCGCCCCGCCGATCCCACCGAGCAGAAGGCCTGCCAGAGCGGCAGTCGCGCCTCCCGGAATCGATCCGCGCAACGCCCCGCCGGTTGCACCAGACAGCATCCCCAGGATCGCACCGAACGCGGCGAAGGCGATCGCTGTGTTTTTTTGATCGGCTATCCGCTTTGCTCGGTTCAGGGCACTGAAGTCGCGCGGGTCTCGGCCCTTCGCTGAAGGGCGGTAATAGTCGAACGTCTTTTCGCCGAGGCCCCATGCGGCAAACCCAGCAACCAACGCCGCCAATACCACGTATACCGAACCTTGAAGAATCCCAGGACGGTTTGTCACAGCGGTCTGGGCCTCAAGAGAGGCCGGCGCGGGCTCGGGCGCTTCGGCGGGCGGGGTCAAGTCAACCCGCGGGTTGGGCCCGTTCGAATTCGGAACGACTGACATGGTTGTATCCTCGCAGGTGGATGAGAAGGGGCCGAGAGCCGAACCCGTCGGTCCCGAACACCCGGGCTCATCCTCCGAGCGGGACGAGTGAACGATCGCGATACCGCGCGGCATTCTCGGCCCACTCAGGAATTCAGCGCGCGGGAATAAGTCCGGAAGGATCGAAAACCGCGGAGCGCCGACCAAGCAAGAGCAATTATCAACAACGGCCCGACACAAGGCGAGCACCGGGATCGGGCGACGGAGCTCTCTCCTACAAATCCCGTGGGATCCGGCTCTGTCGGGCGACCAACCTAGCCGTGTGTCGGATCATTGATCATTAAACCCGGTCCGCGACCGCCAATCCAGTCCACCGAGTGGTACGATGAGGTTTAGCCGGGGAATACCAACGCGACGAAACCGCGGGGGCTCGATTCTCCGATACGCACGACGGCCAAAACGGTCCGTTGGCTCGTCCAACGGCCTTGTTAGGCGATCGCCTCTCAGACCACGCCGGAATCCACCAATGAATGGATCAGAAAAAAGAAGCAGCCTATTGTCAGGGCAGGAAAGGCTGTTTATCATCGGTTGGATTATCACAAGCGAGACGAGCCAGTCAGGTCGGTCGTATCCAGGGTCGGCCTCTCCCGAACGCCTCCGCCGACCATTCGCGATCCCTTTCATCCAAGCTTTCCACTACCATCCGATCAGGCCGGTTGCAGTCATGCGTGGCGGCTGATGCAGGGTCCGCAATCATTAATTCTGGGAGAAGTTCACGTGTCCAACTCAATTTGGTGCCGATTGTCAAAGCCACTCGCTGTACTGCTCGGGTGTAGCGTGTCGCTCGGGTACAGCGTGCTGAGCGGGTGCAGCGGCGAGGAGAACATCCAACTCAAGAAGCTGGATCCTAAGGTGGATTCCATAATCGGGGATCTTCCGAAAGATTACAAAGAGACGCGGCCGGCGTTTTCAAGGAAAGGATCCTCGTCAAAAATCGGGCACGATCCGAGCGGCGTGAACTCACACAAGTAACAGGCGTCAAGACTCGTCAGGCGTGCAATTGCTCGCCGTTAACGGCGCGGTTCCTTCAGCTTGTGTTTAGTGCGTCTGCAACGCGACGTAGATCTTCTCGTCTGGTGACGGTACCTGTGGCGAAGTCACCGAAGGGAGGAAGCCAGCCGACGAATCAAACTCACGACGGTTGGTCAGTCTTCTCTTCGACGCCGCAAAATCGATGAACAGCCGGCACATGCGTTTTACACCTTTTTTTCGGTCCGGTCGTTCAACATCGTTTTTGTGAAAGGGTGTTTTTGCGAGTTCTTTTCCATCATCTCAAGGTCTAACTTCCCGGAGGAAATCGATGTCTCTACGAGTCAGGAAAGCGGCTCCTCGACGAGACCACCGCGGTTTCACGCTGATCGAGCTTCTGGTCGTGATCGCGATCATCGCTGTGTTGATTGCGCTACTCTTGCCGGCCGTGCAGTCGGCGCGCGAAGCAGCCCGCCGCGCCCAGTGCAGCAACAACATGAAGCAACTCGGTCTGGCACTGCACAATTACTTGTCGGCAACCGGCGCCGTTCCCCACGTGTACCCGATGCTTTATGCCTTCACACCGGGCACATACAGTGACGGCTGGGGAGGCTGGAGCCCTCAGTCGCTCATGTTGCAGTATATCGAACAGGCGCCCCTCTACAACGCGATCAATTTCTCGCTCCCGAACAGGTACAATGGTTCCGCAAGCAATCTGTCTTTTTGCGCCACCCGGATCGCCAGCTTCCTCTGCCCGTCTTCCCCTCTGCCCAAGGGCAACCTTGCGTGTTGTGTCTTCCTCAAGCCGCCAGGCAACAATTACTTCGGCTCGGTCGGCCCGGGGATTGTGTACCAAACAAATAACGGACCAGGCGGTGTCTCAACCGTCGGTCTGTTCGCGTACGACTACAATCCGAGAATTGCGATCACCAATCCGGGGAGTAACCAGAGCCAGCCAATTGGGATCGCCGACATCACCGATGGCACGTCGAACACAATTGCGTTCGGCGAATGGCGGACGGGCGACTTCAACTGCAATCTGCTGACAGTCCCCCAAGACGTGATCAATAACTATCCGAACACAGGATGGCCGGGGATCTCGACCAGCGGCCCCTGGATCAATACCGCCGCCCAACAGTCCTATTCAATGTTCATCGGCTGGCTGAACAGTTGCGCCGCCATCGCCCCCTCGACCACCACGCATGGAAGCACTAACTGGGAATACAACATGAGCTATTTGGGCATAAGTTGGGACCAGGGCATTTTCGGCTACAGCCTGGGCAACACCATGCTCGCCCCGAATCCCAATTATCCCAACTGCCGGACTTGTTCTTGGCAGGGAGACTGGGACTGTCCCGGGATGTACGGATTGAGCAGCTACCATCCCGGCGGCGGCAACATCGCCATGGCCGATGGGTCCGTTCGATTCCTCAAGTCGAGCACGTCGACGAATATTGTGTGGGCCTTGGGCACCAAAGCCGGTGGGGAGGTCGTCTCGTCCGACCAGTACTGAGTCGCCCTCGTTGGAGGCTCGGCGCCAGAGCAACCGGTCGTTGCGACTGTTTCCGATCATGAAAAATGATCGATGTACCTTGCTTGTGGGAGACCGCCACCCTGTGTGTTCACAGGAGTGGCCGGTCTCGCGTCCGCAGTCTGGCCGATTACTCGCAACCCGGATGGGAGGGTGAAACGAGAAGCACCAGAACAACGTGGAAATACGCTTGAAGGACGAAGATTCGCCGCGATCATCGATCCAAACCGCGTCTGAAGGTTCTTGTGCATCCATGAATTCGGCGACTGCTACTCCTGAGAGCGATCTGCCGGAACCTGAGAAGCCGGCGGTGGTTGCTTCGGGCGAGTTGGATTTGTCGTCGGGATCGACAACGGAGGGGAATCGGTTCAACTCGACCGCACGCGGAGCGGGTCGAGTTCTCTGGGGCGTTCTTGCTGCCACCACGGCCGGACTCGCGCTGTTCATAGCCGGATGGTTGTGGTGGCACCGGACGCATCAATCTTCGATTCGAGAACACTGGGCGGCTGTGGCGCGAGGTCGTGATTACCTTCGCCAGGGACGGCCCGATCTGGCATTGCAATCCGTCGGCGCAGGTTCGGGACGAGGCGCGTGGCTCAGGCGAGGCCATGACCGTCGCGGGGTTCGCCTTGCTTCGCATGGGCGAGTATCGCGGAGCGCGGCTGGCTCTGGAGCGCGCCTTGAAACTTCAACCAAATCAATTCGATGCGGCCATCACGCTTGCCGAACTAAATCTCGGCTTGGGAAACGGGCGCCGTGGAACCGAACTCCTCGAGATAGCCGCTCGACTCCGACCGCGCGAGTTCCGAGTCTGGCTCACTATGGGCAAAGTCCTCAACGACCTCGGCGACTTTCCCAAGGCAATTCAAGCTTATGAGCGAGCACTTGGCGCTGAGCCCTGACGATCGCCAGGCTCTCATCGGTTTGATCCGCTGTCTGATGGGTACCGACCAACCCGATCAGGCCGAGCCGTGGCTGACCAAGGCTCTCGAAAAGTATCCCGACGACCCGCGCGTGCTGGGTTTTGCTGCGCGCGGTGCGTTCGACGCAAATCGTCTGGATGAGGCCATCGCGTTCGCTGATCGCGCGCTAGCGGGTGATCCCAAGAATCTCGACGCCTTGCTGATGCGCGCCAGGGCTCATGTCGTCCAGGCGCGGTGGCCGCAAGCGTTACCCGACGCGGAACGCGCCGTTGCCGCTTACCCCGACGACTTGGGATCGCTCCAGTTGCTACAGAAAATACAGACCAAGTTGGGCCTGACCGAGCAAGCGGCCATCACCCAGTCCAAGCGAGTACAAGCCCAGGACCGCATTGCGTTGATGAATCGACTGAACAAGGAAATCAGCCTCCATCCCGATGATCCCAAGCTTCTCTGGACGATGGGGCAAACGGCGTGGGAGGCAGGATCGTGCTTGCTCGCCAGCCGATGCTTCGAGGCGGCTCTCGCCCTCGACCCGAATTTCCAGCAAGCCCGCGCGAGCTTGGTGGCACTCCGGACGGCTCAGCCGGATCTGGCTGGGTCGCTCGGCCGTTCGGCGTTATCGCTTCCTGAAGTTGGGATCTCGTTCCCTTCGTCAGTCACGTCTCCCTGATCCGATCCTGGAACGCGAAGGGTGGGCAATGAGCGGGGTTCACTTCGCCGAAGAAACAGGTGACGGTTCGACCGTACGCCGGAGGAGTCGGTACCGGTCGTCGTCGGGCGATCGCGCTCGCGCCCCGATCGAAATCCGTGATTGCGTTCGTCGGCATTCGTTTTCCTCGGTTATCTGATCTCTTTGAACCGCCGTATCGATAATGCCGCACCAACTCTCGCCACCGGGCGCGAAACCGCGTCGAGAATTCGATCGCCGGCGTCGCGCGGTCCGAACTGGTCTCGACGCGGCTGAACACCAGTCTTCCCCAGGAGCCCAGTCCTTTTCGGTTCACTGAGATCGCCAAGCAAGCCGGAATCGACTTCGTGCATTTTTCGGGGATGACCGAGGAGCGTTACGCCCCCACGGCCAACGGCTCGGGCGTGGCGATCTTCGACTACGACAACGACGGCAAGCTTGACCTCTACTTCGCCACCGGCACGCTCCTGCCGCTGGGCACGGCGCGGAAAGGGTCCCAATCGGCTTTACAAGAACCTGGGCGACAATCACTTTCAGGACGTGACCGAGGCGTCGGGCCTCGGTTTCGCGGGCTACTGCCACGGCATCGTGGTCGGCGACATCGACAACGACGGCGACCAGGACGTCTTCCTCTGCAATTACGGCGTGAATGTGCTGTTTCTCAATAACGGTGACGGCTCGTTCAACGACATCAGCGAGGTTGCGGGGATCGGCGGATTCCACTGGTCCACGGGCGGGGCCTTTCTCGACTACGACAACGATGGCGACCTCGACTTGTACGTGACGAATTATGGACAGTGGAAGATGCCAGACGATGTGCAGGTCTGCGGCACGGAGAACGTACGGACCTACTGCATCCCGACCTTCATCAAGCCTGCTCGGCACATCCTCTACCGGAACAACGGGAACCGCACATTTACCGACGTGACCGAGGCGGCTGGAGTCGCTCGGACCGACGGCCGCGGTTTTGGAGTCGTCGCGGCGGACTTGAATGGCGACGGCCGGATCGACCTCTACGTCGCCAATGATATGTGCCCGAACTTCCTCTTCCTCAACCGGGGCGACGGCACATTCGAAGACGTCACCGAATCCTCGGGTGCGGGCTACGACGCTCACGGCAAGACCCACGCCGGGATGGGCGTGGACGCCGAGGATGTGAACGGCGACGGCCAGCCCGACTTATTCGTCACCAATTACTGGAACGAGCCCAACTCCATGTACATGAACCTGGGCGGCGGGATGTTCGAGGACCGAACGCCCGCCAGCGGGATGGCGTCCGATAGCACGCCCTGGGTCGGCTGGGGCTGCGCGCTGGCGGACTTCGACAACGACGGCTGGCCCGATTGTTTCGTGACCAACGGCCACGTGGACAACAACCTGGAACTCTTGGGGTATAACAGCGCGTATGCTCAGCCCCGCTTTTGCATCGGAACCTTGAAGGACGGCGGTTTCGGTTGGCGACGCGCGATGTCGGCCCGTATTTCGACGAGAGTCACGTCGGGCGTGGGGCAGCCTTCGGCGACCTGGACAATGACGGCGATATCGACATCGTCGTCAATCACAAGGACGGGGCACCCGCCTTGCTCCGTAACGACACCAAGACGCGCTCATCACTGGATACGGCTGTGCCTGGTCGGCACCGTGAGCAACCGCGACGCCGTGGGTGCTCGGGTCGAGGTCGAACTCGCCGGCCGCACGATCGCTCGGCAACGAAAAGGGGGCGCGAGCCTGCAAAGCTCGCACGATCCCCGGCTCCTGATCGGACTGGGGACCGAGCACCGAGGCGCGTAAGGTGACCGTCCGTTGGCCTTCGGGGCGAGTCAGTGTCGCCGAGCATCTCGCCGCCGATACGAGCTATCGAGTTGTCGAACCGCGCGACAAAGTCGGAGGTACCACGAGCGCTTCCTTCGAGATGATCGGCCGTGCTGGCCGTACCTCGACAGGTGAGTGAACATCACTCGCGCGCGGACCAGTGCTAACCCGGTCATCATCGTTGCGACGTTCCCAGTACGAGCCTGGTTGCGGATCTACCATGCGTCGTGATATCGTCGTGGCTCGCGACCCAGGTCGGAAAACAACAGGAGCCCTCATCGTGACAGCAGTGCGTTGGCGGTTGGCAATGGTCTGCTTTGGTCGGGCCGTGTTGGCAGTCGGATTCGTGCTCGCGGGCGACGCGACCGTCGCGCGGGCCGGACTCGACGAGTACGTGAAGAAACCCGACTCCGCGTTCTCATGGACCCAGACCGGCGGCCAGACCACTCCGGCGGGGACCATCACGTTTATCAAGCTGACCTCGCAAGTCTGGCAGGGGATCACCTGGAGGCATGATTTCCGGATCTACGAGCCACGCCAGATCGTCTATCCAGACGCAGTGTTGCTTTTTATTACCGGAGGCGGACACGACAGCCAGGCAAACGACAAGGATCATCAGCAAGCCTTTGCGCTGGCCCAGCTTTGCGGCGCCCGGGTCGCCGTTTTGCCCCAAGTGCCCAACCAACCGTTGCTCGACGGCAAGAAAGAGGATGAGCTCATCGCCGAGACTTTCGTCCGCTTTCTCCAGACGAAGGACGAAAACTGGCCACTGCTTTTCCCCATGGTCAAGAGTGCGGTCCGGGCCATGGATGCGCTGCAGGCCTGGGCCAAGGAGAACCGGAAGCCCGCGGCGACTCGGTTCGTCGTAACGGGGGGATCCAAGCGTGGCTGGACGACTTGGTTGACCGGGGCGGTCGACGATCGTGTCGTCGCGATCGCGCCCATGGTGATCGTTATGCTCAACCTGGGTGAGCAAGGGCCGAACCAGCTCAAGGTCTGGGGTAAGTACAGCGAACAGATCGACGACTACGTTCAGCGCGGCCTGATGGAGGTCAACAAGGCACCCGAAGGCGCCTTGCTCTGGAAGATGGTCGACCCGTTCACATACCGGGACCGGCTCACCAAGCCCAAGATGTTGATCAACGGCACAAACGACCGCTACTGGACCCTCAACGCCTTGGATCTGTACTGGAGCGAGCTGAAGGGGCCGAAATACCTCGTCGAGCTACCCAATGCCGGTCACGGCCTGGAAGCCAACCGCGATTGGGCCTTGGGGGGTATCGGGGCTTTCTTTCGACACGTGATCTCGGGCCGTTCTCTTCCCGCGATCTCCTGGGACCTAACCCAGGCCGGCGGGGGCGATTCCACACTGACGATTCACGCAAATCCGGTCCCGCTCGCCGCCAGGATCTGGACGACGAATTCGGACAGCCACGACTTTCGCGAGTCGCACTGGGAATCTGCGCCGCTCAAGCCAGGCGAGACGATCACGGCCAACGTGCCGGCGGTCTCCAAAGGTCATCTGGCGATTCTCGGCGAGGTGGAATACAAAGTCGATGACATAGCCTATCACCTGACAACCACATTCCTGGACCCGGCGACAGTCTCTCCCCAAGGTGCCCCCAAATGAGTCGCGAAACGACGCTAAAACGGATTCTCGACGGCGGGATCGTGGCTGTGGTGCGTTCCGACTCCAGCGAGTCCCTGGTCAAGGTCGTGGCCGCACTGGCTGAGGGGGGCGTCAGCGCGGCCGAGGTCACCTTTACGGTACCCGATGCTGTCGATGTGATCCGCCAAGTTCGCCGCGAGGTGCGTGATGCGGTGGTGTTGGGGGCCGGTACCGTGCTCGATCCCGAAACGGCTCGCGCCGCCCTCCTGGCTGGTGCTGAGTACATCGTTTCACCCATCGTCAATCTCGAAGTCATTCGCCTGTGTCGCCGGTACGACAAAGTTGCGATGCCCGGTGCCTTTACACCGACCGAGGTCGTCACTGCCTGGGAAGCCGGTGCGGATGTCGTTAAGATCTTCCCAGCCGACGTAGGCGGCGCTTCCTATCTCAAGGCCCTGAGAGGCCCCCTTCCACAGGTTCGCCTGATGCCAACCGGTGGCGTCGATTTGAACACGGCCGAGAGTTTCCTCCAGGCGGGAGCTTGCTGCCTGGGCGTCGGAAGCGCCTTGGTCGACCCGAAAGCAATTGCCGGCGGCGACTTCACACGGATCCGTGACCTCGCCGCTCAATTCGCCACCATCGTACGCCGTTTCCGGAATCAAGCTTAACAATCTGGCCGGCAGTCGTCGAAATCGAGATCTTTTTCAGACTCGACTCCGCGGCTAGAACTCCGTGGAATTGTCACTTCATCCCATCACCCAAACCTCTCAAATCGCCCCGATTGACTATGATCGATTCGGAGTGACCCCGTCGATCCAAACATCCGTTAGATTCATTTCAAGATGAACCTCAATTGAGGTCGATAAACTCTGGCATGAGGCTCGTGCCGCGCTCTCGATTCATGTCACTGCGGCGATTCCCGGGTAAGTGTCGCAAGCGATCGGCTGTACGTCGGCTACCGACGGAGGCTCTTTCCTGTCGTGGGCGGGTCGCGATGAACCGTCGTGGAAGGAGCCCGAGTCGTGTGGTCGAATCGATTCGGAAGCGGATCAGGCTGTGCACGGGGGGAAGGGACAAATCACGTGGGGCCGAAGCGGCTGGGAATGCGCCTGGTGCTGATGGGGCCAAGCTTGGTGGCTTGGGCCCTGAGACTCAGCGTTCTGGGTGTGTCCGTCGCGCTAGTCTTGCCAATCATGGCCAAGGCCGCCCTCCCGCCGTCACAGACGACTGATATACCACTGATCTACCACAAAGGACGTAACTTTCGTATCCCGTTTAACTTGAGTGCCGAAACTCGAGGACCGCGTCAAGGAAGTGCATCTCCTGGTCTCGGAGGATCTGGGATACAACTGGCGCCCAAGTCCAAAACCTATCCCAACCACCCCACATTCACATTTCGATCCTCTCACGACGGCGAGTACTGGTTCGCGGTCCAAACGATGACGCTCGACGGCAAGTTCTCGCCACCACTGGATGCGATCGTCGAGCCGAACATGAAAGTCGTGGTCGACACTTTTCCGCCTTCGCTCATGCTGGAGCCGGACGACCGACGTGGAAGCTTGGCATCGGTGCATTGGGAAGTCAAGGACGAGCACATCGACCTCAAGTCACTTGTGCTCGAATATCAGGTTGAAGGGGTCGGTGTTTGGCGTCGTGTACCGATCCGCCAGCCGAAACTTGCATGGTGCTCAGTCGTGGGACGCTGGTACCGCCGAGGCATTGAAGGTCCGGGCTTCGGTTGCGGACAAAGCCGGAAATGTGACCGAGGCCGTGATCGATCTGCCCGAGGGAACGGCGAGACAGTCCGACGTGGCCGCGAACGATTCGACCGATCCGAGTCCTCCGTCGATTGACAGGGTGTCGAGTGCAGCTCAACCTGAGATCACGGCGGGTCCTGGTTTCACGCCTCTGGATGAGGACCCAGTCGCTCCTCGAAGACCGGCAACGGTTCGACAAAGCCGGTCTGCGCACCCACCCGAACGAGGATGCGGTGCGAGGGTCACGACTTGATGGTCCGGGTTCGGATGGTGGCAGGCGTTCAACTCCCGCGACTCGCTCCGAGGGCTCGACGACACGACCTGTTCGCCATGGCCAACGGCAACGGTTCCGGGGAGGGAATCATCCCATCCAACCCCGCGGTTTCAGTCACTCCCGCTCCCACTCCCACGGCCAATTCCGCTCACAATCGTCCAGGGAATTCTGCTCAACCTTCTGGCCGCGATGGCGGCGGCACGTTGCTGGTCCCTAGCCCGAGGTTCAAGCTCCAGTATGCGATCGACGATCCGGGGCCGAACGGGCCGGCCACCGTGGAGCTTTGGATCACACAAGATGGCGGACGGACCTGGATCCGCCGAGGCGACGACCCGGACCGGGTCTCGCCGATCGATGTCGACCTGGGCGGAGAAGGAACGTTCGGTCTATGTCTGGTGGCACGCTCCGCATCGGGACTGGGCGACCAGCCCCCCGCGCCAGGCGAACCGCCCCAAAGCTGGGTCGAGGTGGATAGCACACCACCCATCATCCAACTTCAGCCGCCTCAAGTCGGCACAGGAGTCAACTCCGGCAAGGTCGCGATCGCCTGGCGCGCCTCCGACCTTCACCTGGCGCCCAAGTCCATCTCGCTCTTCTGGCGGCCCGACCAACCCGGCGCCGGCTGGCAGCCGATCGCCGACGCTCAGGAGAACGTTGGTCAGTTCGTCTGGACCGTTCCGGTGAGTGTCCCCCCTCGGTTTCACCTCAAAGTCGAAGCGGTCGATACCCTTGGCCATCACGGGATCGCTGAAACGACCGACACGGGCCCGATCATGGTCGATCGCAGCCGACCGCGCAGCCGGATCATTGGATTGGACTCCAACGCCCGGGCCGGCATCGGACCGACCGCCCGGCCCTTGCGCTGAGCTGCGTTCGTCGTAGCGTGGAGTTCACTCCGTTTCTCTTCTACACCGCCGGCCCTAGCAGCTCCTTGACGGCGTCGCGCTCGGAGACGAGTTCGGCGGCCGAGGCGTCGAGCCGCACTCGCGCCTCGTCGTCGATCGGCACTCCGGTGACGATTGACCAGTTGGCATTTCCCTTCGAGACCAGCGGGAAGCTATAGATAAGACCCGCGGGGATGCCGTAGCTGCCGTCGGAGACCACGGCCGCGCTGAACCAGTCTCCTGTTGGAGTGGGCGTATGGATCGACCGAATGCTGTCGATCGCGGCGTTGGCCGCCGAGGCGGCCGACGAACCTCCTCGGGCTTCGATAACCGCCGACCCGCGCTTGGCCACTGTCGGGATGTACGTCTCGGTAAACCACGCCGAGTCGGAGATCACCTCGATGGCCGGCTTGCCGTTGATCCTAGCGTTCTTGTAGTCCGGGTACTGCGTGTCGCTGTGGTTGCCCCAGATCGTCATGCACGTGACTGCGCCGACGGTTACGCCAGCCTTCTTGGCCAACTGGGCCGCCGCCCGGTTCTGGTCGAGGCGGGTCATGGCAAACCAGCGGTCGGCGGGAACCTTGGGCGCGTGTGAGCGGGCGATCAGACAGTTGGTGTTGCAGGGATTGGCCACGGTCAGGATCCGTACGTTGGGTCCGGCGGCGTCGTTGATCGCTTTGCCCTGCCCCGTGAAGATCGGACTATTGGCGCGAATCAATTCGGCGCGTGACTGCCCTTTTTTCCGCGGCAGGCCCCCAACGAGAATCACCCAGTCCGCCTGTTCGAAAGCCTCCTCGGCCTTGTCGGTCGCCTTGACATCGGCCAAAAGTGGAAATGCGCAATCTTCCAGCTCCATCAAGGTTCCGTTCAAGGCGGGCAGGGCCGGCGTGATCTCGAGCAACTGAAGGGCGACCGGATGGTCGGGGCCGAAGACTTCGCCCGAGGCGATCCGGAACAAGCAGGGCGTACCCGATCTGGCCGCCGGCACCCGTGACAGCGACACGAATTGGCGTGCTCATTCTCATGACTCCGTCGAAGAGGTTCAACTCGAAAGCACCTGATTCTAGTCGACGGAGCACTTCCAAACCAGAGTTACAAATCGCGCCGTTTTGTCGGCCGCGGTTTTGCCTTGCTGACACGACGAGCGAGTCGAGCCTGTCGGTGGAGCGCACGCTTCGACGGAATGGTGACGTCGGCGGTGCTGATCGCGGAGGCACTGGCTCTATCAGGCACGGACATGCTCACGGTCACGTGAATCGCGTACGAGCCGACTTTCGAATAGGTATGCCTGCCGTCGATCGTGAAGTAACCGTCATTGCCGCTGATCGTGCCGATGGTCACGTTTCCATTGCCCCAATTGATCGTTGCGACGAACTGTCCCGCACTGGTTGTGGCATTCGCATCCGTGAACGTTGCCACCGGCCCAATGAATGTCGATCTCCTCTTCAGATTCAAGATCAAAGTCTGGACCGAGAGGACATCAGGCTGAACGCCGGTTTGGACGCTCACCGTGGAGCTTGCAGGCGAGATCCCCGCGCTCGAATCAGCCAGGACGCGGTAATAATACATGGTCGAGTAATTGAGATTCAAATCGGCATAGAATATGTGTCGTGCCAGTCGTCGTCAATGGAGACCAGCTACCGCCGTCGAGACTCCTCTCGACGATGTAATCCGAGGCACCGGCCGACGCGCTCCACGAGAGATTGACCTGCGTAAGACTGCCCGAGGCGGCGCGTCAAGTTCGGCGGAGCCTGCGGTGGTCGCGGCTGGATCGGCGGTGGTGGCGGCGTTGGAGTGGCGGCGGTGGGGGTGGAGAAGCGATCGACGTCCCGGCGATGTTCAGATTGTCGAGATTGAACGGATAGTAAGGCTGGTTGTTATATGTTTCAGCCACGTTCGTGGGCGACCGGACTCGCCGTTGACGATTCCCGCGTAAACCTGTCCCGATAGACCGCTCTCTTGAGTGACACTGCCGTTGGTCGCGACGTTTCGACGGAGTTTCACTGGACCGTCACCACGTTTTCAATCGGGTCGACAAAGATCGGCTGGTCTGATGCCGTTGACGGTGATGGCATTGCCGACCGTCCAGGGAAATCGCGGGCTGCCGTAAGGTCCAGGGCCCTCCGCGCTGAAACCGCTGCCGATGGTGATGGTCGGCGGTATGGAATTCTCGGCGGGATTGTTTCCGTCCGCAGCAGTAGGAAGCTGCCCAGGAACTGAGAAAGCTGGAGTCGAACTCGAATGTATTATCGGTCACCGACGCCGTCACGAATTCGCGCCCGGTCTCGGAAGAGCTGACGACCAAGCCTTCCCAGTAATTCACGGCGTGCTCAACTCCGATCACGATCCCACCGAGCGAATCTTGAATCGTATTCTGCTTCGATGACGGTGCCCAGGTTCGGCAGAGCGGTCCAGCCCGCGGGCAACGGAAACGCGCCGGTCCCGGAGGGCGCGGACCAGAGCGACGCGATCAATGAGATGGCGGTCCCTGTATAAACATCGTTATAGATTGTTCCGCCGATGAAATGGTTGCCGATGATTTGTGTTCCATAGTCCTCCCCATCGAGTACGAGGCCCGTCGAGGACTTGCCGGTCAGATTGATCATGTTATTGATGAAGGAATTGTTCACGAATCCGCCCGTGACCTCGACCACGTAGTAGCCTCCTTGCGGCATGGCGGGCAACGGGTCTTCCATGAGCAGCTCGATGGTGTTGTCAGCTGGTCAGGCTGACCTGCTGCGCAACCCGATACCATTGGCCCGCCAGGCTCATGTTGGCGGTTCCGTCGCTGTTGACTCCGGCGAGGATCGAAACCACCATCCCGGGCCCCGTCGCGTTGGGGAAGGCGGACGCTCGCAGGTCGGCAAGGACGAGAAACTGGCCATCGGCGGAGATCGCGCCGGGTCTCCCCTCGAACAAGACACCATAACTGCTCTCCGCCAGAATGACTTCCGGGTCGTTGATCCCGCTGAACTGGCCTGACGCCGCGTCATAGCCATCCTCGTTGCCGACCTGGCCGGCGCTGCCGCCGAACGAATTGTTCTCGATCGTGTTATTGAAACCCGAGCCCGCGAGATTGACGAGGCGGAACTCGCGGCCGCCGGGATCGGACTGCGACACGTGATTGCCTTCCAGAAGGACGTCGTGCGGGGAATGAAGACCGAATGCACTCGGCGAATAGGTGTCGGCCGTCGATCCCAAGACCGTGTTGCCCGTGATGTTCCAGGGCCCGCCGAAGACTTCGATCGGCCCCCCCTGGAAGGTCGAGCTCGAGATCGTCCCGCTGTCTTCGTCGTTGGTTCGGATCAAGTCGATGTCTTGCTCGCCGACGTATTGATAGGTCGTGTCTCCGGAATTGCGCGAGCTGGCTCTGGAGACTTGCGAATGATGAGCCATCGAACGCCGGCGGACCATGAATCGTCATTCCGTTCAACTGAGTATTGTGATATTCAGGTTTGTCGTTGAGTCGCTGGTGTCGATGACCGCGTGCGGAAGTACCCGCTGGGTTGTTCTCCGGGTCGAAGAGAGCTGGCACGGTTCCCGGCGGATTGCTCCAGCGGATCGGAGAGTTCGGGTCAAACTTGATCGTGAAGTCATCCAGTGTTAACTGGATGTTAGTGTAGAAGGGGGCATCGACGTAGATCGCTCCCGACGCGGTCGCCGGCCAGGCCGCCGTGTCGCCTTGATCGAAGAAGAGAGTGGCGTTGTTGCCGACGATCTTGACCGAATGCGTGATCTCGAGCGGTTGGGTGATCACGATCGTCGTGTTCGCAGGCAAGTCGATCGTGTCGTATTCGGGATCGACCGACATGAGGTCGGCACGAAGCTGGGCTTCGGTCGTCGGCGGGGCTGGGGGCGGCCTGAGAATCGAGCGAGTTGGCGAGAGCGCTCAAGCTCCAGGCCGCACCCGTAAACGGCGTGGCGTACACGGTGCTGTTGCCTGGCAAACCGCACCTGGAGTAGCATCGTCGGACCGGTCGATCCGACCGCCGGCGCCTCGTCACGAGCGGGCGGGAAATAGAGATCCGACGACGTTGGTGCTGTTTGGTCGCAGAGTTGCGTAAATATGGTCGTGTCCGAGTGTGGCGTTCGAGTTGTCCCACTCGAGTCCAGCCTGGTCGCTGAGGCCCCAAGCACCTGACTGAACGTCGCGCTGTCGAAACTCACACCGCTCGGCGCGGTGACAACCAAGTGCACGAAACCTTGTTCATAAGTCTGCCCGGTCCCATCCTGTCCGTCGCTCACAACTTGAAACGTGCCGACCACATTCCCCGGAACGCTGACCGGGGGCATGGGATCGGTCGCCGAGACGAGGTTGGAAACTTCCACCGTCACGGTCGTCAGGGCTCGCCTGGCCCTGATAATTGATCGTGACGGTGAGGGGAATGCCGTTCGACAACTGGATCAGGCTTCCCGTCGAACCTCCCAGCGGCAGCGTACTGCCCTGGGCGGCCAGGTCGCTGTTGACCTGCGGGTTGATGTAGAGATTGCCCTCCCCGGACTTGTCGAGGGAAAATACTCCGCCAATGCCGCCCCGGTCGGATTGGGCTCGGTTGCCCATTCAAAACCGCCGGGAGCCGTGACGACGATCTGCGCGATCGGCGGCGGCGAGATCGGATAGCTGCAGATGAAGATCTTGAATACCGTCCGGGCCCTGGGACGCATCGGGACCGACCAGGTCCTGGCCGTCCTGACCGAGGCAGGTCACGGCCGCCGATAACAGCCGGCGTGTCTCAAGAGAGGTAACTTCGAGAACAACGCGACGTCTACGCCCAGGTGTCGAAAACTTCATGAGTGCTCTTCGAGATTCGAGGTGACACGTCCCTGAAGAGGGGTCTGTCGAATCCCTCCGAAGAACTCATAGAACATGTCCTGGTGAAGCGGGACACGTTAAAGGAGCCAAGTGGCCGAAACAAGACATTGCTTACGAAAAGCGAGTCCGAGACCTCATTGCAAAACTTACAACCGTTATAATCCTCCTTTCGAAATCGGCAGTAGATAGGCGCATTCGGGCAGGCAGACGTAGACGACGAGAGACCGGGTGTCCTCTTCACTGCCGATAGCCTATTCAGAGCGGAACTTACTTGGGGCGGAGCGGCGCGCCCGGAGCTGCCTTGAGCTTGGCGAGCATCAGCGCCATCTCGCGGGGCAAGTGGCGGGAGCCCGACAGCAAGACGATTCCGGAGATCAGAAGAGCGGGAATGACGACGAGCATGCCGGCCGTCAGGTTCTCGGGGTCGCGGCCGGGCTGGGCGACCGGCACCGCGCCCAAGGCGGTCAGTGCCTTGCCGAAGATCGTCGCCATGGAATCGGCCTGTCCGAACGTATCGATCACCCAACCCATCAAGGTCGGCGACCAGATGTCCCCCAGGAGGTGAACGGCTGCCAGCGTGGCGCCGCAGGCCACGCCGCGCATGTTGGGCATCACGACGCTGGCGATGATCGTGTAGCACGGCACGATGTTCAGAACATCAGGAACATCGGCGAGGAACAATCCGCCGAAGATCCAGGGCAAACTCCGGCCGTAGATCGCCGCCAGCGTGAACGGAATCGCGGCGAGCATACCCAGGCCGGGCACGATGAACAGAGCTCGGGGCTTGACACTCACGAACCGGTCGGCCAGCCAGCCACCGGCAGCCGTGCCCAGGAAAGCCGCACCCAAGAACGTCAGACCAGACGGGAGAATCGGCCTGGTCTTCCGTCAATCCTTTGGCCACCGTCAGAGAAGGTCGGCGACCAATAGACCAGCCCGGCGAGGGCGAACGACGAAAACGCGATGCCAAACACCGAGTAGGTATACGAGGAATTGACCATCAAGTCGATGTAATCTTCGCGGCTGGGCCCGACTTGCTCGTGCAACCTGCAGCCGCTGGATGTCGACGCCCTCACTCAGTCCCGCGGACCGGGTCGGGCAAGACCAGCGCGACGAGAGCCAGCAACGAAGCCGGGAGCACCCACGACCAGAAATGCCGTCTGCCAGTCGTCATCATCGGCGAATGCCGCACCCAGACATCAATCCCAGCGCCGCCCCCAGCGGCACCGCCAGGAAGAACGACGCCGAGCACTCGGCCACGGCTCGTGCGCAGGAAACAGGTCCATGAGGATCGTCAGGGCCACAACCTCGAAGGTCGCGCTGCCGACGCCCACCACCGCGCGGGCCGCTTGAATCTGGTCGATACGAACGGGCCAGGCCCGTGGCGACCGTGGCCATGCTCCAGATGGCGAAACCGATGGCCAGCAGCCGGGGACGCCTCAGCCGGTCGGCCAGATAGCCGATCGGCGGGCTCGCGCGCGAAGGCCCAGCAGCAGGACCGTCGAAAGCCAGCCCGCTTGAAGCTCGGAGAGATTGAGCTCCGTCGCTGATCTGGGGCAGAACCGCCGCCAGCAGCCAGCGATCGACCGAGTCGAGCAGGTGCATCGCAAAACAGCAGCACCAGAATCCCCCCAGTCCATCGGTGACGCTGCCGACGGCGGACCGTGCGGGCTCACCGGCTTGATTGGTGGCTCGACGCCCGAGGCTGTTCCTGAACCGGTGCCAGATCCAGGGTCGGGAACAGAGCTGACGTGCTCCACGATCGTTGGTCCTCAAGCGGCGTCATTCCGGGTGTGCGACAATCCTCGACTATACACTATTGATTCTTGCCGTTTTTCAGGGTTTCGAGATACGCGATCAGGTCGGCGAAATCCTGCGGGCTCAAACCCTTGGCCAGGCCGTTGGGCATGAGCGAGACGTCGCTTCGCTTCCGCTCGTCGATCTGGTCCTTGGCGAGCCGGACCAGCTTGGCCTCGGAGTCCTGGATCTCGACCGCGTCTCGGTCTCGTTGCGGACGATGCCGGTGACCACGCGGCCGTCGACCAGGGCGAACGTCGTCGGCTCGAAGCCCGACGAGATCTTGGCGGACGGATACAGGACCGAGGCGATCAATTCGTCGCGGGGATACTTGGCCCCCACGGTCGACAGCTCCGGCCCGACCGCGCCTCCTTCCTTGCCCACGGCGTGGCACTTGACGCAGGCCAGGCCCTTCAGGTCGCTGAATAACTGCCGGCCCCGGCTCGCACTCCCCTGCCCTTTGAGCGCGACCGCGCGATAGGTCTCGGGGTCGAAGCCGGCACCGGCGGGGGCTTTCAGGAAAGCGTAGTCGGCCGAAGCCGTGATGGCGACCGAGAACTGCCACGGCCCGCCCCGGTTGCCGCAGCGAATCAAGATGCGGTTGGTCCCCTGATGCAACGTCACGTCGAACCGCTTCTGCTCGGGGGAAAAACCACGGCGATCGGCGAAGTCGTAAACCTGCTTCCCATTGACCCAGACGGTCAGCGTGTCGTCGGAGCCCACGACCATCTGGGCCGTCCGCTCCTTGGCGCTGTGACCTCGGCG
Source organism: uncultured Planctomycetota bacterium (assembly GCA_963720335.1). GTDB lineage: Bacteria > Planctomycetota > Planctomycetia > Isosphaerales > Isosphaeraceae > CAVRFS01. The sequence continues at coordinate 133,998 of CAVRFS010000019.1, forward strand.
TAGCCATAAGCCGCCAGCTCGTCGTCGGTATAGACCTGTCCCAGGTCGATCTGCCCGTCGAGGGTCGACCGCCTTGGCGGGTTTCCAGGTCACGCGCTTGCCGCCCACTCCCTCGAAGCTGGCCGACAGATCGATCGGCTTGTCGGCGGCGAGGCTGGGCGGACGCCGTCGATGGGAAACGGTCCCAGCACGTTCCACGATCGAACCGGATTCAGAGCCGGCGAAGATCGACCGGAGCTCGGGCAAGACCGCCGGCGACAGCTCGTTGCGCTTGGCGAGCTGCTCGAGCACCGGAGCCGCCGGGTCGCGCAGCTTGGCGATCGCGGCGGCCGACGCCTTGCGCAGCTCGCTGTTTTTCTCGGTCAAGCCGCGAAGATAGACTTGCAAGGCGCGAATATCCGGCAGCTCCGCCAGGGCCAAACCCGCCTCGAAGCTCGACTCGGGCTGGTCGGCCAGCTCGATCAAGGCGGGGATCGCCTGCCGATCGCCAAGAGCGCGCCGCGGCGGCGATCGCACGGTTGCGGACCTCAGCCGCCGGATCGGTCAAGCAGAGGCACGAATAGCCGTTGCTCACCCCTCGTCGCTCCGGCTCGCTTCTTGTCCTTGACGATCGCGACCAGAGCGTCGACCGCGGCCGCTCGACACCGGCCGCCGCGCTCTTGAGCGATTGCGACAAGCGGCTTGATCGCCGCGGCATCCTTGAACCGTCCCAGCGCCTCGATCACACGCGGCTGCCTTTCCAGGCTGATCACGTCTTCTGCCCCAGCAGATCGATCAGGGCGACGACGGCTTTCTTCGAGCCGATCATCTCGACCGCCTCGAGGGCCGCGTCGCGGACCGGCTCGGCAGCATGAGCGTCGCGCAAGATGCGGCGGTCAGCAGGTCGAGGGCATTCGCGCATCGGCCAGCTTGCCCAGCGCCAGGGCGATCGCGCGTTTGACACCCGGATCCTGCTCCCGGGGAAATCGCCGCGGAGGAACGATCGCGAATCACTCTGGTTCGTCTCGCACCAGGGCCTCGACGGCCGCGGTGCGGATCGAGGGCACGGATCGTCCTTCAGAGCTCGCGGATCGTCGCCAACACGCGAGGCGTGCCGTCCCAGGCGATCGTCCTGGCCGGCGGCTTTTGCTTGGCCGGCTGAGTCCCCCACCACTTGCCGTTCCAGGGAGGCGGCTTTGCGATCGACTTCGGCCAGATATTCGAGTGCCTTGATGCGTTCGTCGATCGGCCGTTTGGTCGACGAGGCGAATTCCGCCAGCCGGCCGGAGGCCGCCTCGTCGTACACTTGCTCCATCGCCAGCAAGGTGCCGGCGCGCACCTTGGGGTCGGGCGAGTCGAGGCCCTGGGCGGCGGCCGGCCAGTCGCCGATCCGCTTGAGCGCCTGCCGGGCCGAATAGGCCAGGAACGAGTCTGGCTCGGCGACCAAAGGGAGCAGAGCGGGAATCGCCTCGGCGTCGACCGATCCGTCCCAGCGCGATCACCGCCTGCAGCCGGACCGGCGGCTCGCCGTCCTTGAGCCGCTTCACCAGGGGCTCGACCGCGATCGGCACGGCCCGCTCGCCCAGGGCACGGGCGGCCTGGGCACGCACGTCGGCTCGGTGATTTGAGGGCGTCGATCAGGGGATAGCTCGCCTCGGGCGTGCCGCCGGCGATCGCATCGAGCGACCCAGACCAGATGCCGCTTGGCGACCGGGTCGGTCTTGCGGATTCTGCCAGCGCGGCTGTCGACGGCCGATCACGCGGCTTGCCCTTGCCGATCAACGCCGTCTGGGCTCGGAACCGCTCGTTGAACGAAGGATGGTCGAGCTGCCGGATCTGGGCCTCGATCGGGTCGGAGTCTTTCCCTCGCCGGCGAGTCTTGACCGCGGTCTTGCCATCCCAGTGTAGGTCACCGCGTAGACGCGTCCCAGCTTCTCGGTCTTGTTGGCCCAGCTTCCCAACGACCAGTCGGCGATGTACATGGTCTTGCCGTCGTGCGACAGCGCGAGGTCGAGCGGGCGGAAGTCGTCGACCTTGCCGTGCTCGACAAAGTCGATCTTCTCGGCCACCTTGAATGTCGAGCCCGCCGGCTCGAACCGGAACGCGCGCACGATTCCGCTGGCCCCACTCGGCCCAGAAGAGCAGGCCGCGATATTTCTCGGGCCAGGCGTCCTCGCCGTAAAAGACCCCGCCGCAAGGAGAGCCGCCGCCATACTCGGCCATGCGGGGCAGCATCCGGTCGTTTCGGTTGTGATAGTCAAACGGATAGCCGTAATAGCCGCCGTCGATGTGATGCGTGACCCGCGTCCACCAGCCCAGGCCGTCGTCGGTGTTGTCGTAGGTGAAGAGGTTGTCGCGGTCGTCGAGATTGGGCTCGAGATGGTTGCGCGTGCCGGTGGAGAAGACCTCGAGTCCCGTGCCGTCGAGCCGGCAGCGCAGCACGCCGCCGCCCACGACTTGCGCGGTCCGGCCGTCGGGACCGGTGGCCTTGGGAACGCCCTTGTCACCGACCGAGATATAAAGATAGCCATCGATCCCGATCTTGAGTCCGGAGACGATGTGGTCGTTGAAATCGTTGGGCGAGCCCGCGGGGACGCCCAGATTGGTGAACAGCTCTTTGCGCTCGTCGGCCTTGCCGTCGCCGTCGCGATCGCGGAAGACGGTCAGGTGCGGCATGTTCATCACATAAAGGGCACCGTCGTGCCAGACCATGCCGAAGATCGCGTTCAGCTTGTCGGCGAAGACGACCGGTTCCTTCCCGTCGCGAAACAGCAGGATCCGGTCGATCGGCTTGTCCGCCGGCCCGACCTGGTCCATCGGATCTTCGCCCACGAACAACGACCCGTCGGGGGCCGTCGCGACCTGGCAGGGATACTGCACGGCCGGCACGGCGGCCACCAGGCGGATCTTGAAACCGTCGGGCACCTTGGGCAAGGCCCCCGAGGCCGATTGGGCCACGCCGGTCGTGATCAAGAGACCGACCAGCGCGGCCGCGGAACACCGGCGGCCACGGCGACGAAATGTGTATGACATCGGCTGATAATTCCTTATCAACGTTCTAGTGGCGGGATGGCGGACGAGCGGGGACCCGTCAGCGGGTCGGGAGGCGGAATATCGGCTCAGTATAGTCCTTGCGGCAAATTCGTCGCAACGCCGGCTCCTCAAAGGTCGTGCCTCGAGATCGAGACTCGACGAGAGCGCAGAAGTGCGAATCCAGCCGACGCAGGATCCAGGCCGCGAAACGCCCAGTGAACCGTGAGCCGCGAGTACTGAGGCACGGCGCGAGGCTGAGCCAGCAGCAATCGATGCGGGCGGAGCCGCAAGCTCTGGATCACGATCGTGACCAAGATCCGCCGGCCGTCACGAAAGGCTCGTAGCTTGCTCTCGGTGCCGGCGATTCGCGGGTGGTAGGGAATCGGGATTTCGACAACCCGCAGCCTTCGCGCGACGGCCTCGCTGGCCAGCTCGGTCTCGATCTCGAAGCCGGCCGACCGAAGCTGGACTGCCGTCGCGAAAGCGCCGGCTAAAGGCACGGTAGCCTGAGAGCAGGTCGGTGTTCCCCGGCCCGATCAGGAGCCGGAAGGCCGCGCGAATGAGGATATTTCCCAGGCCGCGAGTGAAGGTCATCGCCCCGGCACCGGGCTCGGGCTGACGCTGCGCCGACGGCCATGTCGACGTCGTGCTCGAGGACCTGCGCAACCAAGAGCGGAGCGGCCTCGGCCGGATAGGTGCCGTCACCGTCGGTCAATATCAATACGTCAAAATCGCTCAGAGCCGCGAAGGCCGCTCGCACCGCATGCCCCTTGCCTTGTTCGGGTACGTCGATCACACGTACTCCGAGACCGCGGGCGATCTCGCCCGTGCCGTCGGTCGAGTTGTTGTCGAACACAACGATCTCCGCCTCCGGCAGCGCAGCCCGGAACTGCGCCATCACGATCGCGATCGCCGCCGCCTCGTTAAAGCAAGGGATGGCGACGGCGATCCGGGCGGCTGCTGGTTCGGGCTCGGTGGAATTCGTCAAGAGAGTTGATCTTTTCAGGGTAGTGAGTGTTATCGCGCATGGCCGCCACGTGTCGCTTTCCCACCCGTGCGAAGGGGGAGTTAGGGGGTGGTAGTGAGTATCATTGCGTCACGACGGCCTCGCGTTCCTTTCCCCCCTTGCGAAAGGGGGGTCAGGGGGGGTGAACAGGGCATAACCAACACCTCGACCGAAGCGGCGGAACCGGCCTTTCGGCGGGTGCACCTGTCGGGTCCAGCCGGACTCGAACCGCGTAGCAGGCCAGTGTTCCGCCGGGACCACCCCCCCTAACCCCCCCTTCGCAAGGGGGGGAAAACTCGCTAACCACCCTTCGCAAGAGCGGAAAACTCGCTGTGGAATCAGTATTGATACTCACACATATAACTATCACGAGTTCAGCACCTCTGGCTCGCCCTCCTAGAATCACACAACGCTATCTGGACTCGCCCCCCGTGTTAAATCCGACCGGTCGATCCGCGACCAATGTGGTCACGAGGGACGCCGCGGCGTTGGGCCGGCCGTCGACGGGCACACGAATCAGGAGCGAACTCGACCCTTCAGTTAGATCGACCAACGCGGTCCGAGGCTCGTTTTTATCCGGATTTCCGCCGGTCAGCGCCACCGGTTTGCCGTTCAACCAGACGGCGACCTCGGCCGGGCTATCGACCACCAGCTTGGCCGATTGAGCCCTCGGCGAGACGACCGAGGTATAGGCGTACGCGGCATTCTTCGCGTCTCCGACGACCAGGGGCGTCAGGTCGGCCAGTCCTTCGGCGTTGGCGTTGGTCCTTCGCCACGAGAGATCGTGGCCCTTGCCATCGGCCACGCTCGCCTCAAGTTTGACCTTGGATGCGCACATCGATCGCAGGCCAGCCACTCGCCTCGTGAATCGGGCCGACCGCGTGGTATTGCCCCACGATGCTGACCGGCTGCCGGAGCGTGGTGAGGTAGGCGAGCAGGTCGACCAGCTCTTCGTCGGTCATCGTCTGGGCCAGCCCTTCGGGCATGAGTGAGACGTCGCTGGTCCGGCGGTCCTCGATCGAGCTGGGCTGGAGGGTGACGCGCTGGCCTTCGGCCGTCTTCAAGACGAGCCGATCGGGCGTATCCTCCACGGCAGTCCGGTGATCACTCGCCCATCGGTCAACGCAACGACGAGGGAACGAAAGCTGAAGCCAATGGCCGCGCTCGGGCTCAAGATCGAGCGGATCAGCTCATCCCGGCCGTACTTGACTCCGATCGTCGACAGGTCCGGCCCGACCCAATTCCCATGCCCCTGCACGCGGTGGCAACTCCTGCACGCGTTGGTGCCGGAACGAAAGAAGACCTCGCGCCCTTTGTCGGCGTCGCCTTGGCGGCGGATCAGCTCGCCGATCGGCGGCAACCGCCGGCCGCCGGCCGTCTTGGGTAGAGGCAGGACGCTGTCCGCCTCGTCGCGCAGCGGCGGTCGGCGATCGTATGCAGCAGCGTGGTCGCCTCGGTTTTCAGATCGTCGGGAAGCTCCTTGGCGCGAGCCAGCGCCAACACGCGATTGCCACCGTCGTGCTGTTGCATCAAGGTCCGCAACGCCTCCCGGCGCAGACCCAGCGGGTAATCCCCGGCGGTCAAGAGCTTGGTCAAATCGTCCCGCGCATCGAACAGCCTGGAATTGGCCCGCACGGCCGCTTCGGCCACCGAGTTCGAATTGGGCTTGCCTCGAACCGAGGCGATCAACTGGTCGAGACCCGGTTGGGTGTGATCTGGAACGAGCCGATCGCCTCCACGGCGGCGACTCGTACTTCCTCGGCGGCCTTGGCATCCTCGGCCAGTGCTTCGAGAGTCGCGCGGTACCGGCCATCGCGCGTCGCGGCCGCCAGCGCGATCCCCTGCTGCTGGCTCTCGGGGTTCTGGAGAGCTTGCTCGATGACCTGGGAAACCTTCGGTTTTGTGTGTGCGGAGTTCCAATTCCCCGACAGCCGATTCGCCAGCAATCGTCAGCAGCTCCCGGCGGTGGACCGGGTCGGGGGTCTGCGCCGCCATGTCGGCCACCAGCTCCGCGGTCTCCGGCTCGCTCATCCGTTCGAGGATGTCGTCGACCGCCTGTTGAAGCTCGGGCGAACGCAAGTGAGGGGCGATTCGCTCGAGGACCGGCAAGACCGCGCGCTTGTGAACTCGCCAGGCCAGGCCAAGGTTCTTGCTCAGGGCGTTGACCGGCAGGTCGGGCGTGCCGACTGCGATGAAAGCCTCGTTGCGATCGACCGGGAAATACGGAGGCAGCGCGACGTTGCCATTTCGCCCGACGACCTCCAGGTCACCGAGGTCGCCATACAGCGAGCCATCGAAAAGCTTGGACAGGTAATCATTCTCGCGGTTGTCGAGCGCCAGGCCGAGTGCTTCCAGGTACCAGCGGTCCTGTCCGTCCCAGCTCGCGGCCAGCTTCCTCAAGGCGTCGCCGACCTTGTCGGTGGGCAGGTTGCGCAAGGCCAGGATCACCTCCCGGCGGACGCCCGCGTCGGGGTCGTCGACCAGGGCCAGGAATAGCTCGAGATGCTTCAAGGCGGCCGGCGGCTGCTTGGCCTCGGGATTCTTGTATTCGACGTGGCCGTTCTCGCGGCAGTCGCGGCCGAGGATGCGCACGGCCTGCTCGCGGATGCGAGCGTCCCCTTGGTTCACCACCTCGGTCAGAGCGGCCATCGCGACCGTATCCCCCTCGATCGCGTGCCAGACCCAAAGCGCCCGGGCCCGATAGATGGGGTCGGGGTCATGGACCGCCAGCTCACCCACCGTACCGGTGACGTTCAGTTCCTTGCCCCGCGCGATCAAGCCTCGGCGGGCAGCGTCTTGCGTGGCGATATTGGGCGACTTGAGCGCGGCGATCAATCCCGGAACCGTGCCGAAGTCGACTTTGACCTTTTCCGTCTTGTGCCCCTTGGGCACGACGCGATAGATCCGGCCGGTCGTCTGGTCGCTGAAGGCATGGCCGCCGACCCCCGCGTCGTACCAGTCGGCCACGAACACCGAGCCATCAGGGCGCGGCACAGGCGTCGACCGGACGGAACCACGAGTCGTCGCTGGTGAGAAAGACCTTGTACTCGGTCCGGAACGCGGCCCCCTTGCGGGTCAGCGGGAAGAAATTGACCTGGCGCGTGCCGGCGTCGACCTCGAGGATCGCGCCCCGATATTCGGGCGGTAAGAGCTGAGCCCTCGTAGACCGTGATGCTGCACGGACTGCCGTTGCCGGTGCCGACCAGCTTGGGCACATTTCCCGGCACCTCTTCGCCCCAGTGCCGCGGACTACCCGGCGTGCGATAGCCGTAATGACCGCCGTCCATCGCCCAGATCACCCGGCAGCCGCGGTTGCCGTCGTCGTCGTTGTCGCTCGTGAAGATGTTGCCAAACGAGTTCAAGCAGGTCTCGTAATTGTTGCGCTGGCGGTCGCAGATGATCTCGAACTGGGTCCCGTCGCGATTGGCCCGCAAGGTATGGGCGAGTTGATCGGAGGAAACGTGCCGGCCGCTTTTGTCGACGACGTTGAAGTTCTGGGCTCGTTCCGAGTGGTCCTGCTGGACCGAGCAGCAGCCGTCACCGTGTGTAAAGTAAAGCTTGCCGTCCAGGCCCAGGACCATGCCGTGCACCCCGTGGTCGGAATCAATGCCGCCGAAACCGGTCAAGAGAGGGTAGCGCTTGTCGGCCTTGTCGTCGCCGTCGGTATCCTCGAGCACCAGGAGGTCGGGACTATTGCCGACGAAGACGCGGCAGCCGGTGTATTTGCCGGCCTTGTCGTGATGCTCTTCGACGGCGATGCCCATGGGCACGGGGAAGATCCGGTCGGCGAAGACGGTGACCTTGTCGGCCTTACCGTCGCCATCGGTATCTTCGAGAATCTTGATGCGGTCGGCCTCCTCGATACGATGGAACCGCTTGTTGCCGCCGCGGGTCAGGCGATAGTTCAGGCCCTCGGCGACCCAGACCCGTCCTCGGGAGTCGACGTCGATGTTGGTCGGGTTGACCAGCAGCGGCTCGGCCGCCCAGAGCGTCGCTTCCAACCCCTGCGGCCGGCTTGATCAGACGGGCCGACTTCTCGGGACTGACCTGGGCATAAATCGAAATGGGCCGGCTCACGCCCAGCCCGGCCAGTTCCAGAGCCAGAGCCGCCCAGGCGGCGATCGTCAGGTGCGACGTCATGCGGTGCATCATCGGTGGAGACTCCTGAGATTCATTCCGGCGAGCGTAGACCTCGTTGGCTTGGCTTCGTTTCCAGCACGCCCGCTCGCGGTCTATTCTCGCATTAATCCCTGTGCATTCTCAAGTTGCGATCCGCCGCCGATTTGGCAATTGGCTTCGTTCGTTCATTTCGTGAAATCCGCGGTCGATTTTCGAGTCCTCAAAATCGGCACAGCTTGCCGTTGGGTTCGTCTCGGCAGAAATCACGCGAGTGACTTTCGGGGCTGCAAAATCGGCACAGATTGCCGTTGGGTTCGTTCGGCAGAAAGTTTCGCGCGATCGGCACATTCTGTCGGCAGGCCGCAAAATCGGTACAGTTTGCCGTTGGGTTCGTTCGGCAGAAATTGCGCGTGCGCATTTTCGGGGCTGCAAAATCGGCACAGTTTGCCGTTGGGTTCGTTCGGCAGAAATCGCGAATGAGATTTTCGGGGCCGCACAATTGGTACAGCTTGCCGTTGGGTTCGTTTCCCACAATTTCGTATCCATCTGCCCTTGGTGCTTCGCACTGGGATCCGAGCCTCTCAATTCGCGTGGTGCGCAGTCGAATCTCTCATGGACAACGAGCAAAGCGCAAGATCCCACATCTGGTTATAACATACAAAATGGGCGAAAAACGTGCATAAATCCTCTTGGATTCTTGGAGCAGGTCATTTCAGCGGGTTCGACCGATCTCCGAATCAACGGACCGTCACCCGTCGCAAGCCGATCGCTGCGGATTCGCGATCGAGGAATTGGCCACGACCAGTCCCATTTGTCGCGCCGGTGCGGGTGCGTCCAGAAGTGACGAGAGATGCCGGCAGGGGTGCTGGGCTTTCCTGGAAGTTGCGGGCTGGTACGATGATATGGTCAGGTTGATTTGAGCATCGATCGGGTATTTGACCATTGCAAAGGAGGGCTCGCCGTGAGCATCACGACCACAATCTTCCAGCACGGCATCAGTCTGCCGATCGATCGCATCGCCGCGCTTTGCCAGAAGTACGGCGTCCGGGAACTTTCGGTATTTGGCTCCCTCCTCCGCGACGACTTCCGACCAGAGAGTGACATCGATTTCCTGGTCGTGTTCGGCGATGACGACCTTGGTCCGTGGATGGCGAAGCTCCTGAATATGGAAGAGGAACTGCGCGTGCTGCTCGGCCGTGAGGTGGACCTCGTTCCGAAGGAAAGCATTGTGACGAGTGAAAACTGGATTCGCAGAAATCACATCCTGAGTACTGCCCAGGTGATCTATGGAACGTGATCCGGCGTCGATCCTTGACATTGTCCTGGCTTGTCGCCGATTGACACGCTTCGTCGAAGGCCGAACGCGTGAGGACCTCGACCGCGATGAGCTTCTCCAATTCGCCGTTCTTCATGCGACTGCCCTCATTGGAGAAGCCGCTAAATGGGTCGCACGCCATGGGGAGAGCGAATGGAAGAGTCGCCGGGCGAGCCGGCTCCTACAAAGGAGGCGAATCGGCGGATATCCCTGTAGGAGGCAGCTCTGTCCCCCGATACCCACCTTCCCGTTTGGCGTCGCACCTATTTAGCAGAGACGTGCACGAATGGTAACCTGGGTACGGCCTGCTCTGGGTTCTACGCGCGGAGGTGGGTGAGATGATCACTGCGAAATGCCCGATGTGCGAAGGTGAGCATTTTTATGTAGGACGCGTTAAGTCTCCCATCAACTTCACGATCATGCTGAGGAGATTTTTCGCCCTACGCAGCAGCGTACCAGTGCGATGCAGAGTGTGCTTGTCTTGTGGCTATGTCGCACCATGCGTCGATCATGCCGGACTGGCTGCGATACGAAAGCAATCCAGGAGCGAGGTCATCGTGCTCGACGACGTGCCTCGTATGAAGGTATTGCCGGAATTGTGACATGGCCGGGACAACCGAGAGTCAGTGCCAAAAGCCTTTGAGCCGCCGAATGGGGGCGGCATAATATAGCCTGGGGCGTGAGCCCCCCTTGACTTCGGCGAACGCCTTTCAATCAATCATTGTTTTACGACAGATATGTATGATGAGGCATCACCACTACCTGCTGGATAGATTCCCATGACGCTGTCATTGATGACCGTGTCTCCAGTGGTCGGGGCGCGATTCACGTTATTCGTCATCGCGACCCACCGCGCGGTTCCGAACGAGCCGTTCTTCCTCACGGGAATAAATGCATAAGATGCACCGCTGATGGATCTTGGGCTGAGTTCCGTGGCTGCGATCGAGAAACCGCCGGTGACGGCACTGATCCCTTCAAAGTGGGTCACGATCGAAGGTCGATTATTGAACGAATACGACCGGAAATTGCTGAATTGACCGGTTGTTGCGTTGTAGTCTTCGATGAATGCCTTGGCGCCGTGGACGTTTTCCGAATAACCACCGACGATCGTGTACAGAGTGCTCGACGACCCGCTATCTTGCCAGACGCCGTACAGAGTCGTGCTGAAGTGACCAATGTCGACAGTGGTATAAGTTCCGCTCGATGTGTCATAGATGAAGCCATGACCGCGGACTTCGTCGCTTTGATAATCGAAATTGCCGACGACGAGATTGCCCATGGTGCTATGGGGAATGGTGTCGCCGACAGCATCGGTTCCATTGCCGGGAGCGACGATCTGGACGTACGTCCCCGAGCCGTCCACGGGCCCCGTGTAAATCATGCCGTTTTGGAAATTCGACCCTGTGTAACGGTAAGCACCCACGGCGGTGATGTTGCCGGCACCGATGCCGGGATTGAACAGGGACGTATTGGGGCCATAAAACTGAGAGCTCGTGACGGTCTCACCTGCGAACGTGGGATAGAAATAATGCAACGAAGCAGCGCTGGTGCTCGACGGAATCTGATTGAGCGGGCCGTCATAAATGAACGCCGGGGTGCCGTCGGTCAATGAAGGGGGCCCGGTGCCTCCGGTGATTACGACATTGCCTCCGACGTCCTGGCGAACTCCGGTGACTCCATAGTTGACTGGCAAAATGCTCTGAATTCCCGCCGTCTTCACAACGTCGTGGACCCTGGCGTCTCGATGGACGGTCGTGGCGTGCCCATGAATGGTCGAAAGCAAGTCGATCGACTCGAGCGTTTCAAGCACGGGGCGAATCGTCAGCGATCGCCTGAGATTCGAAGCTCTCCGCATCTCCGAACAGAACAGCCCGTGAAAGGCGGAAGTCAGTTTGTTGAAGCCTCTCATGTCGAAAATCCTGTTCGAGTGAACGAAGAATCTGGGTGAATCTAACCCCACTGCGCCCGGAAGCCGGCAAGAGTCAGCCCAGCAGAGTTGCTGACGGAAGACCGGCACGTGCACGGTCAACGTGACATCGAACACATGCCGCGCTGCCGCGCTGGTGCTATCTCAGAGGACCATACGACATTTTCCTTTCGGCGGCGCGTTAGAGCGCTTCACGATCGAATTGCACACGCCAGCGCAGGTTGTATGACTGGCGACGAGAGGCCCTGGCGAGCAAAAGCGATCTGGCGCTACCCAAAACTAGCTCCCTCTCCTTGGGGAGAGGGCTGGGGTGAGGGGTAGTTTGGCGAGAATATGTTGCTTGCGATCTCACGAGTGCCGGGAACGCATGTGCTTTGCGATTAACAGCGGCAATACGATCTTTAGAAAGGTGGCGCATCGGACGATTCACGTTGAGAGGGCTTGAGGTGGCGCTCGCCCCTCACCCCGGCCCTCTCCCCAAGGAGAGGGAGCCAGTAACACCGCATCGGCCGCTGTCGGCTGTACGCGGCCTTTAGCCTCCCTGCAAAATCTCAGAAAACCCCTCCCTGTTGGCCCTAGCGAACTGTGGGTCGGGGGTGATCTCGCTCCGTCACTGCCATGTGGCGCAACCCGATCGTTCGGCGCTCTAGGTCCGCACTCTCGCCGGCTCGTTCCGCTCGCGCCGGGCCGCCCGCATCACAGTCCAATCATCCGAAGGACCCAACCGCCCAGGTCACGGTGCAGGTCGAAGATCCGATCCAAGCAATGAATGAAGATCGGCGCGGTCGCGATGACAAAGCCGAGCGTGGCCGCGATGGCCAATAGGCGTGGCAAACGACCACCGGTCACGGCGTGATAGGCTCGTCCCAGCCCCGCTCCGCCGATCGCTCCCAGTCCGTGCAGGCTGAAGAACGTGAATTGCCAGCCGAGCAGCTCATACGTGATGGGCACGAACAGGATTTCGTGAATCAAACCGCTGAATCCGAAGACCGCGAGGATGCCCAGCACCGGCATTCGTCTCCGACGGCCGATCGGCTCGAAGATGTTTCGCTTGAGCCAACGGTGAATCCAAACGTTGTACCGGCTCCAGAAGTCCAGGATCGACCGAGCCAGGATGGGATAACGAAATCCGTCGGAGACCCGATAGCCGGCCAAGGCGAACGCCGCGACCAACAGGTTGTTGGACCCTCCGGCCAGCAGGTAAATCTCGAATGACCTTGAAAACGGTTGTCCAGCCAAAAATGACGGTCCGGAAAGCCCAGCGTCCGACCGACTGCCGTCAAGGCCAGACCGCATGCGACTCCTGCGATCCCATTGACAATCCGTCGCGATGCCGGCTGGATGCCCGCTCGGAACGACGGTTCGCGGTTCAAGACATCCTCGATTTGCAGTGCCGGCCAGAACGTCAGCGCCAACCAGACCCGCACGAGCTCGTCTTCATGCCGAGGGTGGACCAGCCAGTCGATCGCCTTGAGCATCACGATCCCACCCGCGATCGCGACCAGCCAGATCGCCAAGCGGGATCCCGGCGTGCCAACGAGCAGCCAAGGCGCCGCCAACGGAATAACGCAGATGAGCGTCCCACACAGAATCTTCACAATCGATGAGATGCGGCCTCGGGCACGAACCAGAACCGGTGCCAAGAGCGCCGGCGTCGCCAGCGCCGTCAAAATGGCCGCCGTACGCATCGCGGTCATGCGGATTCGACCCTGCTTCCTCGTGATCGTTTCATCGCCCGCCAGAGTATAGCGAGAGTCGCCGGGCAGAACCCACATCCGACATCGGACAGCCTGTCGATTGACCGTGGCAAGACGGGCGTCCTATAATACCGTCGTGCGAGCGGAGGTCGGGCACTGGGCGGCGATTCAAACGAACGCGCGGGTGGTGACCACGCGATGGCCACTACGTATTACAAGCGGTTTCGCATGGAGATCGAATTGGAGGGTGTGACCACCAGCTCCGTGCTGCCTCGAACCTTCGTCTGGGTTCCTTGGGAGGACTCGTTGCTCGACCAACACGCCGACGTCAAGTACCGAAGCTTCATCGGCGAAGTCGACACCTCGGTGTTCCCCTGTCTGGCTGATCGCCATGGCTGCCGGCGATTGATGGTCGAGATCCGCCGCAAGCCCGGTTTCCTCCCCGGCGCGACCTGGTTGATCGCCTGTTCCGAAGGGTTATGTGGGGACAGTCCAGGGAGTGATGGACCAGGGTTCGATCGGCGCGATCCAGAATGTCGGAGTGATCCGGCCGTACCGAGGAATGGGACTGGGATTGGCTCTGGTCCGTCGTGCGATGGCGGGGTTCACCCAGGCCGGCTTGCGCCGTGCTTATCTTGAGGTGACCGCCGAGAATGCGGCGGCCGTCCAGCTTTATCGCACCGTCGGGTTTCGACGAGCCAAGACACTCTACAAGGCCGTCGGCAACTAACCGATCGCGAGGCCGGGCCAGGTGGCTGCCTCCTCAGTTTCGATCGCGACGGCCGTGAAGTGGGCTGCGATTTGCCGTTGCGGGGAGCCAGGCTGGTCGTCGATCGATCTTCTCTGATTGCAAATCCTTCGGTACGCTCGATAGATATCGTGATAGGAAAAGGGATCGGTCGACGACCGATGCCGGTCGCAACGACTCCTGGCGCATTGTCACGGCTCGACGTGGCAGAGGCCGGATTCTGACCCCTGAGCGCTCGAGGTGCCCGTGTCCCCAGCATCGACTTCGACGATTGAACAACACAAATACTCGAATGGGCTGGTGCTGGTCGCCGAGCGAATGCCGGGCGTCCAGTCGGCGGCGTTCACGCTTCTCTTGCCGGCGGGAGCGGCCTACGAGGGGGCCGACGGTCTGAATCTGGGGGGCGGGGCCGCGACGATGACGGCGGAATGGATCACGCGTGGAGCGGGCACCGCGCGACAGCCACGCCCTGCTGACCGCCCTGGACAATCTCGGCGTCAGCCACGCCGAGAGCGCCCAGACTCTCCACACCTCCATCGCCGGAGCGACCCTGGGCCGCAACCTCGAGCCCGGCGCTCGAGATTTTCGCCGACATGGTGCTTCGTCCCCATCTCGACGATGACGAGGTCGAGCCGATCCGGGCCCTCTGTCTGCAGAACTTGCGGAGTCTCGAGGACGACCCGGGCACGAAAGTGATCTATGAGCTGCGGCGTCGGCACTTTCCCGATCCGTGGGGACGTCCCTCGCCGGGGACGACCGAGGGGGTCGCCTCGCTGTCGCCCGACGAGGTGCGCAAATTCTTCAAGCAGACCTACCGGCCCAACGGCGCGATTCTCGGTGTCGCCGGAGCGATCGATTGGCCTCGGCTCCGCGACACGGTCGACCGGATCTTCGGCGACTGGTAGCCGCGGCCGGAGCTCCGCGTGCCGGAACAGACCGGGCGGGCCGCGCCGCGACCACATTCTTGCGCGAGACGCAGCAGATTCAAATCGCGCATGGCCTATCCCGCGGCGACCGTCGACAGCCCTGACTACTACCGGGCACGCGCCGCCGCGGCGATCCTGGGAGGGTATTCCTCGGCCCGGCTGTTCACCGAGGTCCGCGAGAAACGCGGCCTGTGCTACTCGGTTTACTCCACTTATGAAGGCCAGCCCAATCGCGCGGCCATGCTTTGTTATGCCGGCACCTCGGCCGATCGAGCGCAGCAGACTCTCGACGTCATGCTGGCCGAGATCGAACAGCTCGGCCGCGACGGGGTTGCCCTCGACGAGCTGGAGACCATGCGGGCGGGTCTCAAGAGCTCGTTGATCATGGCCCAGGAATCGAGCATGAGCCGTTCCGGGATCGCTGGCCGCGGACTGGTACTTTCTCGGCAGGGTGCGGTCGCTCGAGGAGATCGCCGCCGAGCTCGATGCGCTGACGCCCGCGAGCGTTTCCGAGTACGCCGCCGGACTGCAGCAGCCCCGCGAGCGCACGATCCTCACTCTCGGGCCGGCCGCGCTCACGCTGCCGCCGGAACCATGAACCGGATGCACCGACGGTCGGTCGCATGACCGCGGTCTATTCTTTCGCTCTTCGCTCTCGTCTCCTCTCACCGGTTGACTCTCATGCAATTTCAACACACGACTCTGGACAATGGTCTCGAGGTCATCGCCGAGCTCAACGACGCGGCGTACTCGGTCGCCGCCGGATTCTTCGTCAAGACGGGGAGCCGCGACGAATCCAGCGAGCTGGCGGGCGTGTCGCACTTCCTCGAGCACATGACATTCAAGGGGACGACCCGCCGCGATGCCGTGGCCGTCAACCGCGACTTCGACCGCGTGGGTGCCAAGCACAACGCACAGACGTCGGAGGAAGACACCTTCTACCACGTCACCTGCCTGCCCGAGTACTTTCCCCAGGCTTTCGACGTCCTGGCGGACATCCTCCGGCCAACTCTTCGCGGCGACGACTTCGAGACCGAGAAGCAAGTGATCATCGAGGAAATCCGGATGTACCTGGACAACCCGATGTCCGTGGCCTACGAGGCGGCCAAGGCCGCCCACTTCGGCTCGCACCCGCTCGGCAACAGCATTCTGGGGACGGTCGAGTCGATCAAGGACATGGCAGGCCGACCAGATGCGCGACTATTTCACGCAGCGCTACAGCCCGGCCAACATCGTGCTGGCATTTGCCGGCAAGGCCGATTGGAACGCGCTGGTCGAGCTCGCGCGGAGCCATTGCGGAGCATGGCAGGGCCGGCCCGCGACCCGGCAGACGTGCTCGGTGCACGGCTCGGGCATCCTTCCGGACGATCCTGCGAGCCGATGACCAGCAGCAGACCGTCGTCGGCGTCTGCGACGGCCCGCCCATGGAGAGCGAGGACCGGTACCCGCGCACATGCTGGCGACCATTCTCGGCGACCATACCGGCTCACGCCTCTACTGGTCGCTGATCGATCCCGGCTTGGCCGACGGCGCCGAGATTTCGTACCAGGACTACAATCAGGCCGGCGCGTTCTACTCCTTCCTGAGCTGCGAGCCCGAGTCGACCCAGGACAACCTCGGTCTCATGGCCGAGATCTACCAAACGGCGATGGCCCAAGGCGTAACCGAGGAAGAACTGAATCAGGCCAAGAACAAAGTGCTGGCACGCACGGTCCTCCGCAGCGAGCGACCGATGGGACGGCTCACCTCGCTCGGCTTCAACTGGATGTACCACCGCGAATATATCTCGGTCGAAAAGGAGCTCGAGGCGTACAACCGCGTCACGCTCGCCGACCTGCGCCGGCTGCTCTCGGTTTGGCCGCTCTGGCCGATGACGACCGTTTCCGTCGGCCCAACCACCGACGTGCACGCTCCGAAATAAACGGACTTAGAGCGTTTAGCGATTGGATTGGGCACGCGTGGCACTGCCCCGAACCCCCCCGTCCAAATAGTGTTCGGCACGAAATTTCGCAAAGGAATTGGCATGAGACGTAGTTAATATTCTAGTCCGTGGTCGTGGATAGCAAAAACCCGTGGAGCGGGTTTCCTAACCCGTTGGTTCCCTCCTTGGCATCCAGGCGGGTTAGGAACCCGCCCCACACCATGTTCGAAATTGAACTGCCCTGGACGATCGACGGGATCGGCCAGGGCAGTAAAGTGAAGTTCGATTCAAGCCGCGCGGGTGGATATCCCAACGTCGCTCATAGCCCGCTCAGGTCGATGGCGACGACCTTCATCCCTTTTTTCAGCCCCATCTTCTTCACGAATTCCTCGCTGGCAGGAACCGTCATGCTGCGCCGTGGCGAAAGGGCGATGCCCGACAACACCTTGGGGATGTCGTCCGCCTTGTTCTCGGTCCCGAGAACGGCGAGACCATTGAGAATCATCGGGGAAGCATTGTCGATCCGGACCTTGAAGGTCTCCTTCCCCTTTTCGCGCGGTCCTCTGACTCAACTGGGTGCGAACCAGGCGATTCAAGATCCCCTCGGCTAATCCATCGACGAATTTCACGGTGTCGAGTTTCCCTTTGACGGCGGCCGCCGGCAGCGAGAATTTGCCGACCGCGGCCCAGGACGTCGATGTCGCGTCGCTGCTGGCCACCTGAACCAACGCGTCTTTCTCGGTCAACCGAACCCGGCAAGCGACCGTCGGTCCCTCGGGGCTCGCGGGAATCTCGCCGACCTGGACTTGCAATCCCAGAAGCGTGATGCCTTGGATCGCCTTGCCAACTTCGGCCGCGCTCGATTTACCCGCCGCGTCCGACCCGACGAACTCCAGCAAGACGCGACCCGTCTCACCTTCGGGCGACGTTTCCAGACGGTCCACAAATTCCTTGGCCAGGGTCAGCTCATAGTTGTTGGCCCACGTCTCCGAGAGCTGTGCAATCACTTCCCAGTCCAGCCCGGCGGCAACCCGCCACATGACGAGCTGCGACAGCGACGTGGGAGCCTTGAGGGTTGACAACCGCTTGAGGGCTTTTTGAGCGAGAGGATTCAGGTTGGCTTGGCCAGGGCTGAGGATCCGGAGCTTTTCTCCTTGCTCGGGCAAAATCAAGCCTTCCTGCGGATCAGGGGTAGAAAGGCTGACCAGTCGTGTGGGCAGAGCTTTCGTGTTTGATTGGGGTTGAGCGTGGTGAACGGCAGGCCCGTGGGAGGAACCGATCGCATGCCGCCGCCCATACCACCGCCCATACCACCGCCCATACCGCCCATACCGCCGCCCATACCGCCGCCCATGCCCATGGCCGCCCATCATGCCGATCATCAGGCTGCGCTGGTCCCAGCTCGAAGGGTCGCCGCAGAAGTACATGATCATGCGGGCAAGCATCATCATGCCCATCGTGGCAGGCATGGTTTCGGGGCCGGCCCATTGAGCCGCCCATACCGCCGCTCATACCGCCGCTCATACCACCACCGCCCATGCCACCCATGCCGCCACCCATGCCACCGCCGCCCATACCACCGCCCATACCACCGCCGCCACCCATACCGCCGCCCATTCCGCCCATTCCGCCCATCTGGCCGGTAGCACTCTGGGCGATGATCCCGGGGGGTAGAACGACCGAGAGTTGGCGCTTTGTCTTGTTGGTCACCGACATGGTCATGCGGCCGTCGCCTCTCCCCTCAGCCTCGACGGTGACGAAACCCTGGCGGACGGCATCCAAAAGGTCGTACTCAGGAATGTCTTGCTCTTTTTTGGCTGGTGCAGTCGCAGCCGTTGCTGGACTGCCGGCGGCCTCCGCTTGAGATTGCTCGGTTTTTGGTTGAGACTGGTCATCGCTGTCGTCGGCCCCGGCCCGAGTCAGAGGCAACAATACCAGCAGACTTCCCACGAACAACGCGGGAAGGACGCGAAAAGACTGACGCATGGAGTAGACCTTTCCAGTTCGGTTCGAGTAGGCGAAAATCAGAGAGAGCGAGAGGTGATCGGAGAAGCAACATCAATCAGTGAGATGTTGGCACTTCAGCTTGACGGCGGTCCGTCGAGAACCAAAAGAAACAGTTTCGGTCACGATTCAATATGTTGGACCGATGACTTTGCGTTTGATGTCGATTGAACGAGCTTGTGGTCAACGATCGATGCTTCGCGTCAGGGCTGTCTGACAGCCCTGACAGAATGCCTCACGATCAACCGCGATTCGTCGTCGAATTCCAGACAGCGGTGTATTCCCAACGAGATACCGACTGCCTTGTATACCATGAAGGCTCACTTGCGATGTCTAAGATAAGCGAGAATTAATGGGTTCGGCGAAGGAGTCGGTGGACGGGAGTCGACTTAAGCTCGAAGACTGACTGCTCTCAGACGTTCTTATTGACGAATTATTGAAGAAATCTATTCGCTGAATTTATAGAATCACATGAAAAAAGTTTTTGCGTGTCCAACAAACCGGTCCGATGTACTGACGCGATTTAGGATTGTGATGCGATGGGATTCGTTTCTCACTTGGCGTGTACCGTCTGTGGGGCCAGTTATCCGGCAGAACGGCTGATGAACCTGTGCGAGCGTGATGGCCGGCCGCTCCAAATCGTCATGGATTGTGAGCGGCTCAAGGCCGAGCGCGGGCGTGACGGCTGGTGGAATCCCGACCGGCGCGATTTATGGCGGTTCGGCGGCCTGTTGCCGCTGGACGTCGACGATCCCGACGATCGCCGTCACATTGTCACTCGGGGTGAGGGTTGCACACCGTGCCTGCCCTATCCTTACCCGTTGGCTGATCAGCTTGGCTGCCGTCTGGAGGTCAAGGATGAAGGGAAGCACGCTACGCCGGCTTCGGAGCCAATCCGACCCTTTCCTTCAAGGACCGAGGGATGGCCATGACGGTTTCGATGGCCCGGTCGCTCGGCTTGACCCGGTTGGCGGTCCGACTCAGGGGAATGCCGGCGATTCCTTGGCCGAGTACGCCGTGGCGGCGGCGATCGAGGCGGTCATCGTCATGTCGCCCGAAACCGACCTGCCCGTGCTCGGGAAAGTGGCCGCGTACGCCCGGCTCTACCCCGATCATCGTCAAGCTGGACCTCGTGCCGGGTACGATCGTCGACTGTGGCAAGCGCGTTCAGGGAACAGTACGTGCCCCAGGGTTATTTCAGCGTCGCCACGTTCCAGGAGCCGGGGTGGCGCACCGAGGGGAAGAAGACGCTGGGACTGGAGATGGCCGAGCCGGCCGGCGACCGCCTGATCGACCGGCGCTGGCAGGCTTCCGGACGTGATCGTCTATCCGACGGGGGGCGGAACCGGCGTGGTCGGAATGGCCAAGGCGTTCGACGAGCTCGAGGCGCTCGGCCTGGTCGGGACCAGACCGGCCCCGGATGGTCTGCGTCCAGAGCATGGCCAGCACGCCGATCGTCCGCGCCTTCGAGGCCGGGTCGGACGACATCGAACCGAGACCCGCCGGCCGCACGATCGCCACGGGATTGAACGTGGCGCAGAACGTCGGGCATATCAATGTCTTGCGAATCATCCGCGCCACAGGGGGCTGCGCGGTCTCAGTCTCTGACGACGCTATCCGCGCCGTGATTCGCGCCGAGTGGCGCGCAGCGGCGGTTCGCCTGGTCGCCGGAAGGCGCCGCGACGCTCGCCGCGCTCCCCGAGCTGGCCGACCGAGGAATGGTCCGTCCCAACGACCGAGTCGTGCTGGTCAACACGGCGTCCGCCGAGAAGTATCTCCCCACCATTCGGCCACTCCTGGACGGCGGTCTTTAGGGGCTGTCGGTGTTTTCGAGCATTCTAAACAGCGATCAAACACTCTCAAACAGTGGAGAAAGATTAAGATGAAGAGTAAGATTAGGAAGAAGAGTAAGATTAGGAGCAAGAGAAAGAGTAAGGACTTATTTCGTGAGATGCGAATTATTTCTTAATCTTAATCTTAATCTTAATCTTGCTCTTACTCTTCTTCCTAATCTTACTCTTCATCTTAATCTTTCTCTTTGAGTTCTAATCTTTCTCTTTGAGTTTCCGCATCATCGCGTTCCGGCTGCTGGTCAAAGGCCATCACGATTCGGTGGAGTCCGGATCATCGTCCAACGCCAGGTCCGAGACCTCACCGGCCATGTGGTCGGGCAGCCGCCCGAGCCGTAGCGACTGGATCCATCATATCCTTGCCACGGCGGGGCCAGGGCATCGCCTCGATCCGGGCGATGGTTTCCTCGATGGGATACGCGACGCGTTTCATCTCGATCTTGTTGTCGTCGATCATCGCGAAGCCCGCACGCGGATCGCCGTCGCGAGGCAATCCCACGCTTCCTGGGTTGAGGACCACGGTGCCGTTCACCTGAATGTTGAACTGAATGTGCGTGTGGCCCACGCACACGACGTCGGCTTCGACGTTCTCAAGCCGCTTGGCCCAGGTCGCGGGGTCTTTGAGCAGATACTCGTCGAGCGGGTCGCGAGGCGTGGCATGGACCAGTAAGAATCGCTTGCCCCCCAAGTCAAATCGCTGAGTGACCGGCAGTTGCAGCAGGTAGCGACGCTCCTCGGGCCCCAGCGTATCCCACATGGACGGCCGCGAGATCCCGGTCAGGTAGCGAAAGCCGCTACCTCCGCTGACCGGGATCCCCTGGGCCACTCCGTGGTCGTGGTTGCCGCGAATCGCATAGGTGGCATGGGTCATCGCCCAGCGGACGCAAGGGACTGGGTCCGGCCCATAGTCGACCAGGTCGCCCAGACAGAGGCAAACGTCGAACGGCTCGCGTGATCGCCGCGAGGGCGGCCCAGTTCGCATGGATATCGGAAACGATCAAAATCCTCATGTCGCATTTTCACAAGCAATGGCGGTTGCCCTGACGCGGAACCGAGTTTCCTCAACGGCGCCAAGAACGCAACGAGTTTTCTAAAACTCATCGTAGCACCGCGGCGGAAATGCAACATCCGCGATGGCGTGAAGGCCACGTCGAATTGTCGGGGAACCCGCATTCGGGTTCGGTTGTTAACATGGCAGCCAATGGTCGCACCAGAGCTGGAACATCAGCAGGGTCCAGAGGGGCTTGCGATGATCGCGCAGGCCCGACTGGTGTTCGCTGATCCGGCGGGCGACCTCCTCGGGGCGGAAGAGCCCTTGGCGTTCCAGGCGATCGCGACCCAGGAGCTGAGCCATCAAGGGGGCGAGCGGTCCGCGCAACCAGGCCGCCACCGGAATGCCGAATCCTTTCTTGGGCCGAGCCAGGATCGTCGCGGGCAGACGGCTGGCCGCGGCGCGCTTGAGCAAGCGCTTGGTCTGGTTTCGTCCGAACTTGAAGGCTGGCGGAAGAGCCTGGATGAAATCGACCAACTGAGCGTCCAGGAACGGGGCTCGGACCTCGAGCCCGCACGCCATGCTGGCCCGATCGACCTTCGTGAGAATGTCCTCGGGCAGATAGGTGTCTTGGTACAGGGCCAGTGAACGGGACAGCGGGTCGGCAGCCGCGGCGAGAGCCTCGGCTCGGCGTAGGTGCTCGCTCTCGATGCCAATCGGATCGCCGTCGACCAGGAGCCGAGCGATCTCCGCTCCCGAGAAGGAGCCGAGCCAGCGCTGGTGGGCCAGGGCAAGCGGCTCGGCTGCGCCCGGAGGAACTGCTTGAGCTTGAAGTCAAAGCTGAAATTGCGATGATCGACCGGGAGCCGGCCGACCGCCGCGCCGGCGAGGGCCTGGGCGGGCCGCGGCAACCGTCGGAAAACCCCGGCCGCGCGCTCGGCCGCGAAGGTCGGATAGCCGGCCAGCAGCTCGTCCGCGCCGTCTCCCCCGAGCACGACCTTGACCTCGTCGCGCGCAAAACGGCTGAGGAGATGAGTGGGCAGGATCGACGCATCGCCGAACGGCTCGTCGAGCCAGCGCGGCCACTTCGGGCAAGAGATCGTAGGCCGTCTTGATCGAAAACGTTCGTTCGTGATGGTCGGTCCCCAGGTGCCGGGCGACCGCGCGAGCATGGCCGCTCTCGTCGAAGCTGGGATCCTCAAAGCCGATCGAGTAGGTCCGCACGTTGCGCGCCGGCTCGACCTCGCAGATCGCGGCGGCGACGCTCGAGGAATCGATTCCGCCGGACAAAAAAACGCCGATAGGTACGTCCGAACGACGATGGCGCGCTACCGAGTCGCGAAACTGACTCCAGAACCGCTCGGCCGTGGTGTCGAAGTCCAGAGGCGATGGACTCGAGATCGGGAGGACTCCAGTACTTGCGGACCCGAACCTCGCCTCTGTCCCACGTCAGTAAATGGCCGCAAGGGAGCTTGCGCAGCGATCGCCAGATCGAATACGGGGCCGGCACATATTCGTAAAAAAGGTAGCGGACCAGGCTTTCCGCGTCGAGCGCGCGGCTGATCTCCGGATGCGACAGGACCGCCTTGGGCTCCGAGCCAAAGGCGAGGCCACCGCCAGGCAAAGCCCCGTAATAGAGCGGCTTTTGGCCCATTCGGTCGCGCGCCAGCACCAGCCGATCGCGATTGCGGTCCCAGATCGCCAGCGCGAACATTCCGTTGAGGTGCCGGACGAAATCGACGCCCTCTTCCTCGTAAAGATGGACCAGGCTCTCGGTGTCACACGACGGTGCGGTAGTGATGGCCTTTCGCCTCAAGCTCGGCCCGCAGCTCGCGCTCATTATAGAGTTCACCGTTGTAGCTGACCCAGATCGAGCCGTCTTCATTGGACATGGGCTGAGCGCCGCCGTTGACGTCGATGATCGAGAGCCGGCGATGACCCAGCGCCACCGGTCCATCGCAATAACATGCCGTCGCCGTCCGGGCCACGGTGCGCCAGCGTGGATGTCATCCGCTCGACAATCGGGCGATCGGCCGCCTGGCCGGCACCGTTCACGAATCCGGCAATGCCGCACATCGTTTTGAGTTACGACTTCCTGGTTGGTGATCGTGAGTTGCTGGTTGATTGGGGTCCTTGATCCTGACTCTACTTTAGTTCGAGCTGGCCTCTGGCGACCAGTGACTTCTTTGTCGAAGGTTGATTTCGATCGCGGGGCGTACCAAAATGATCCTGCACCTTCATGGAACGGTTTGAACCTTCACCGGCGGCCGTCGCGGCAGGTTCGGGCTGGCCCGGGGACTGGTGCACAGGAGTCTCGCCCGTCATGGCTTCGTTCGATCCGCAGGATTTCGGCTTTGAGGACCCACCGCCTCGTCCCACGACGCCCCCGGTTCGCCGTGGGTTCTTGGTGGTCCTGTTCTTCCTCTCCCTGGCCACGCTCTTGGTCTACGGCGTGCCTTACATCGCCGATCGGACCGGCTATGCGTGGGAGGCAGGCCGTGCGCGGGCCGCGACCGAGGCGCTCAGGAAGCTCGACAACGAGGGGATCGTCAATCGTGCGTCCGCGCTGTTTCGGCTGGCTACGGCGGCCGTCTCCCCAGCGGTCGTGAATGTCCATTCGCTTCGATCGAAGCGCGGCGGCGAGGGGTTCCCCGGCCTTCCCATCGGCGGCAACCGACTTGCGCCCGGGTTCCAAAGCGCGGAGCTCGGATCCGGTGTGATCATCGACAAGGCTAAAGGCTACATCGTCACCAACAACCATGTCGTCAGAGACGCGGATCGGATTATGGTCCGTCTCGGGCCCGGTGACGATGTGGTAGCGCGGCTGGTTGGAGCCGATCCCAAGGTCGATCTCGCGGTCCTGCAGGTCAAGGCTACACTGAAGGTCCAGGCGAATTGGGGAGACTCCGACAAGCTCGATATCGGTGATTGGGTGCTGGCCATCGGGAGTCCGCTCGGTTTCGACCATTCCGTGACCGCCGGCATCGTCTCGGCAACCGAGCGCAACGTCGATAATCGAATATCGGAATACGAGTCGTTCATTCAGACCGACGCGGCGATCAACCCGGGAAACTCCGGCGGTCCACTGATCAACCTGGCCGGCCAGGTTGTTGGCATCAATACGGCGATCATCACGCAATCTGGGGGATATGAAGGGATCGGCCTGGCGATTCCGTCATCGATGGCGCGCCACGTCGTGGAAAGTTTAATCAAGCACGGCAAGGTCGTTCGAGGCTGGCTGGGAGTTCGGATCGAGCCCTTGAACACGGCCGCGGCGCGCGATCTGAATCTGGCCGACAACCGCGGCGCTCTGGTCAGGTATGTTGAGCCGGGCAGTCCCGCGGACCATTGCGGGTTGAAATCCGGCGATGTGATCGTCAAATTGGCCAACCAGGAGGTCGCCGACCCGCCCGCGCTCAGAAACCTGACCGCCGGTCTGGATGTGGGCGCTGAGGTCCCGCTGACCTTCTATCGTGACGGCAAGACCAAGTCCGTGCTGGTGACGATCGACGAGCTGCCCCCAGCGCCCGAAGTGCTGACGTCGTTAGGGTTCCGCGTTCAGGCCCGACCCGCGGCAGACGGGTCTGAGACCTTGGTTGAGATCAGCCAGGTCGTGAACGGCAGCGTCGCGTTTCAGGCGGGCTTGCGCCCCCGCATGCGAATCCTCAAGGTGGGTGAAGAACCCGTCAAATCGCTGGCTCAATTCGAAGTCGCGGTTCGGAGGAACGATTTCAGCCAAGGCTTGCCATTGCTGATTCAGACGACCGACGGTCGCGTGGGACCAATTCGCCTGAGCACCGGCAAGGGAGCCAACCAGCCTTGATGGCCTCCCCCGACTTGGACTCGTCCACCGGCTTCCCCGACTCACGTCGCAATCCGGCGCCAGACGTGATTGTATCATCCATGCACGATTTCATGGCGTCATCACTTGATCGGGCAAGGCGGGGAGTCGCTGATGCCGGAGCGATGGCGGCGCGGATCCGGTTCCAAACCGCGTTTCCGTTCGTCGGGCTTGACTTAGACACCTGGTTTGCGAGACATCCCCCATTCGAGACCTTGGTCATTGTGAGAGAATAGAGAAGAGGAAGGGCGATGCATGCTACGAAAAGTGAGAAAGTCAAGTCCCGGAGGACGGGTTGCGGCATGGCGACTCGGATGGAGTGGAACCGAAGGCACACAATACCTAACTGCTAAAATCGTGCCGTCTTAGAAAGACGACCATCTTGTCGGCAAGACTCCGAGAAAACTTGACCCAAAATGGGGGGGAGTTATAATTCGGTTGAAGCCGCGACGATCAATACCAATGGGCAAGGTGAGCGGGACCCCGCGGAGTTTGGGCTTTTTGCCCGGCTCGCTGGACCGCGGACCATGGACCCGGGCCTGAGCCCTCGTATCAGGAGTTCCCGGTGGCCCGTCACTCCGAAACGACTTTATCTGCGATTAAACGCGCTGTTGATATAGTCGCCCTGGTCGGCGAGTATCGCCCGTTGCGCCGTGTCGGTACGAAGTACAAGGCTCTCTGTCCGTTCCACGACGACCATAATCCGTCCCTCGAGTTGAATCCCGACCGCCAGTCGTACAAGTGCTGGAGCTGCGGGGCCGGGGGAGACATTTTCGATTTCGTGCAAAAAATCGAACACATTGAATTTCCCGAGGCGTTGCGAATGTTGGCCGATCGAGCTGGGGTCGTATTGGAGAGCCCGCCGATCACCTCGACGTCCCGGGGTCCGCTCAAGTCCGACCTTCTGGAAGTCAATGCCTGGGCGGAGGAGGTGTACGCCAAGTCGCTCTCCGAGTCGAAAGAGGTGCTGGATTACCTGGATGGCCGTGGTCTGTCGCGAGCCAGCGTGGAGCGGTTCCGGTTGGGATATGCTCCGGTGGCTCGGAGTTGGTTGTTGGATCAGGCTCGTCGCCATCGAATCAAGATGGATGCGCTTGAGCAGGCAGGCCTGGTTACTAGTTCTGTCGAGTCGCCGGGCCTGTTGCGCGAGCGGTTCCGGGGACGCTTGATGTTCCCGATCCACGACGATCGCGGACGGACCATCGGCTTTGGCGGGCGGATTCTCCCGGATGTTGAACGGGCGATTGTCGCCGAAGGCAGGCAGGTTGCGAAGTACCTCAACACGCCTGAGACCGTGTTGTTTCACAAGCGAACGATCCTCTATGCGGCCGACCTGGCCCGGAACGCGGCCAGAGAAGTAGGCTGGGTGGCAGTCGTCGAGGGCTACACCGATGTAATCGCGGCTCACCAAGTAGGACTGTACAACGTCGTGGGCACACTGGGAACAGCCCTGGGTGAGGATCACCTTCGAGTTTTGCGCCGGCTGTCCGATCGTCGCGTGGTTTTGGTGTTTGACGGTGATGAAGCGGGTCGATCGGCGGCGGATCGGGCGTTGGAGGTGTTTCTGGCAAGCGAGGTGGATCTGCGCGTACTCACCTTGTCAGCGGGCCAGGACCCCTGCGATTACCTTTTGAAGGAAGGGGCTGACGCGTTTCGCGAGCTCGCCGAAAAGGCCCCCGATGCCTTGGCCTATCTCGTGAGCCGAGCGTCGGCTCGCTTCGACCTCGACTCGGTCGAAGGATCTCGCCGAGCGGCCGAGTGGGTGTTCGGCATCGTCAACCAGGTGCCCCAGATCCATCATCTCGGACTCGAAGTCAAGAAGGCCAAGGTCCTCGATACGCTGTCGCATCGCCTCCGGATTCCGCCCGAGGCACTGAGTGATCTCCTCCGGCGATTGCCGCGCCCCGCCTCCGTTTCGGGACGGACCGGCGTGCCGGTCTCTGCTCAGGGCCGGCCAGCGGACGGGGTGCCCGCGATAACTCCAATCCGCCAGAGCGAGCTCGACCGAGAAGACCTCGAGTTGATTCAGATCGTCTTGAGCGAGCCGACCGCGCTGACGTTGCTGATTCCGCCGGTCGCGGTCGACAGCTTGAAGGACGCTTCGCTCCGGACGATCCTGCAGGCATGCTACGATTTGCAACGGGACGGATTGTCACCCAGCTACGATAATCTCATGGTCCGCCTCGACGACCCCGCGATTCGCGAACTGGTTGCAAGTCTGATCGCACCGATGGCCCTGAGCACGCCCGATCCGGGCCCGGTTACTAGTCGCATGCAGCTTGCCGCCGTGGAAAGAGCGTCTTGAAAACACTTTGATCGTGCTGAAGGAACGCGAACGGCAAAAACGACTCAGGAACTTGAAACGATCGCTTGAGGAGACCGATCAACACGCCGACCCCGACGCGTACAATGCCATAAGATTGGAATATCTGCGGGAGCTCCTTCAACGGGATCCGGGGCAGAAGGGCCGCCCGACGCGTATCGTGCCATAAAATTGGAATATCATTGACTCTTAACCAGCGGCCGGACACAAAAAACCGAAAGCGCCGAGATCCGCCGTATTGTGAGTGAGGGAGGATTGGGATGAACAAGTTGGACGAGGGCCTCAAAACGCTTCTCGACCTGGGCAAACGTCGTGGCTTTCTGACGTTCGACCAAGTCAACGACTATTTGCCCGATGAGGCGACGAGCCCTGAGCGCATCCACGGTCTGCTCGAGACGCTCGACGAGATGGGCATCGAACTCATCAACGAGGACGAGGCGGAGAACCGCCTTCTCGCCGCGGGCGATCTGGATGACGAGCCCGACGACGACCTCGTTGAGGAGCCGCTCGAGGACGAGGAGACCGAGCTCACCACCGAGGATCTCGATGAGATTTCGCGGCGCATCGACGACCCGGTCCGCATGTATCTGACCCAGATGGGTGAGATCCCCCTCTTGACCCGCGACCAGGAAATCAACCTGGCCAAGCGGATCGAGATCACCCGCAAACGGTTCCGTCGCAAGGTGCTGGAGTGCCACTTCGCGCTGGCTTTGGTCGTCGATGTCCTCAAGAAAGTCAACGACGGCGAGCTCCCCTTCGACCGTACCGTGAAGGTGTCGGTCACCGAGAACCTGGAAAAGGACCAGATCCTGGGGCGGATGCCGCATAACCTGGTCACCCTGGCCCACCTGATGGATTGCAACGCCCGTGACTTCAAGGCGTTCGTGCGCGAACGCGACACGGCCGCTCGCGAAACCATGATGGCCAACCTCAAGCGAAGGCGGCAAAAAGCGGTCAACCTGGTCGAGGAACTTTCGATCCGGACCCAGAAGGTTCAGCCGCTCATGAAGCGGCTCGAACAGTACGCCGCCCGAATGAACGAGCTGGTCTTCCTGCTCAAGGAATACCGTGCCGGCCGTGGCGGCAAGGAAGACCGCGCCAACCTGGTCAAGGAACTCAAGGACCTGATGCGGATCACCCTCGAGACGCCCAAGTCGCTGGCCAAGCGCGTCGAGCTGATGAACATCCGGTTCCGGAAATACGAACAGGCCAAGCGCGAGCTTTCCGGCGGCAACCTCCGGCTGGTGGTCTCGATCGCCAAGAAGTATCGCAACCGCGGCCTGTCGTTCTTGGACCTGATCCAGGAAGGGAACACCGGGTTGATGCGAGCCGTCGACAAGTACGAGTACCGTCGCGGCTACAAGTTCAGCACGTATGCAACCTGGTGGATCCGCCAGGCCATCACCCGCGCCATCGCCGATCAGGCCCGCACCATCCGCATCCCGGTGCACATGATCGAGACGATGTCCAAGCTCCGCAACGTCTCCAAGAAGCTGCTGCAGGAAAAGGGCCGCGAACCGACCATCGAGGAGACCGCTCGCGCCGCCAACATCTCGGTCGAGGAAACCCGGCGGGTCATGAAGATCTCCCGCCACCCCATCTCACTCGACCGACCCGTCGGCGAAAGCGAGGACAGCTACTTCGGAGACTTCATCGAGGACGAGGCCGCGGAAAGCCCGATCAACGCGGCAACCCAGGAAATGCTCAAGGAGAAGATCGACCAGGTCTTGAAGACCCTCACCTACCGCGAACGCGAGATCATCAAACTCCGCTACGGACTCGGGTGACGGCTACACCTATACGCTCGAAGAAGTGGGCAGAATCTTCAAGGTCACTCGCGAGCGTGTCCGCCAAATCGAAGCCAAGGCGGTGAGGAAACTTCAGCACCCTGTGCGAAGTCGACAACTCGAAGGTTTTCTCGAAAGTACCGGCTGACTCCAAAGTCAACCCCCGGACGCCCCAGGCGACCGGGGGTTTTTTTGTTGACTCGCTCCTGACCGGGACCACGCGAAACGGAACCAGGATGGCCCGACCCGCGAAAGTGAGAGTGAAGTCGGACCGACGCACTCAGCCTGCCGCGATCGACCACACGGCCATGCACAATCCCGACGAGACCGACAATCGTCCCCAAAAGAGAAACCCGTTGGGAGAAAGGACCGCGACTGATGCCCGCAACCTGCAATAGTTTACGCGACCTTCACGAGTTACATCAGCGCGCCAGGGCGCTGCGCGACCGCCTGGCTTCCGGACCCAAAATCCTGGCCGTGCGCCAGGCGACCCTGGCCAACCGCCAGGCCGAGCTTGAAGTGGCCCGCAAGGCACTCCAGGACAGCAAGATCCAGCTCAAAAAACACGAACATTCGCTCCAAGGCATCGAAACCAAGCTCGATGACTTCAAAATCAAGCTCAACCAGGTCAAGAAGAACGAGGAATACAAGGCCATCCAGAACCAGATCGCCCACGACAATTTCACCAAGTCGAAGCTCGAGGAGGAAATCCTCCACGCTCTCGACGTCAATGAAAGCAAGGCGATCGATCTGCGCAAGCTCGAGGACGAAGTGAAACGGTCGGGCGCCGAGATTGTCGCCTTCCAAAAACAGATCGACGACCAGTCACTCGCTCACAAGCAGCAACTGAGCGAGATCGAAACGGCGATCATCGAGGCCGAAAACTTGATCCCCATCGATTTTCGCGACCGATACCGGCGCATTGTCGGCCGGTACGGGGCCGACGCTCTGGCCGCCTGCGAGGAGGGGCCTGCCACGGTTGCTTCACCTCACTCACCACTCAGATGATCAACGACCTGATTAACGATGAGTCACTCAGCTTCTGCCTGAGTTGCGGCCGCCTGCTCTACCTGACCGAGCCGGAGGCTGCCAATTCGCGGCGCGCCGTTGAAGTAGTCGGCGCGTCGCCGACAGCGCGCAGCGGTCCGTCGATCAGGGGACCAATGACGTTGACTCGGTCTTGGGCCACCTTATAATGCATCATTAATCAGGTCGCCCTCGACCGACCTCGACTTGCGCTAAGTTTTGATTGTTTCTCGACTTTCGCAACACGATGAGGCAAGTGCAATGTCTGGAAGTATACAGGAGTTCACCGACGGTAACTGGAAGGCGGAAGTCTTGGATTCACCGATTCCGGTGGTCGTCGATTTCTGGGCTCCCTGGTGTGGACCTTGCCGGCAGCTCGCCCCGACCATCGAAAAACTGGCGGGACTGTACGAGGGCAAGGTCAAGGTTGGCAAGATGAACACGGACGAGAACCAGGACACCCCGGGTAGCCTGCGGATCTCCGCCATTCCCACGGTGTTGGTCTTCCACAAGGCAAAGTGGTCGACAACTTGGTCGGCGTCAACTCCGAGAACAAATTCAAGGCGTCCCTGGACAGACTCGGAGTCTTGTGAGCCCCGAGTTCCGTCGCAGCGGCAAGCGACATTGTCCGATTTTCAAGCGTTTGTGTCTCTTGCGCGTATTGCGAAAGCCCGTTCGTGTGTTGAATTCCGGGGTCCGCATCAAGATCTGCGGTTTGACATGTGTCGATGAAGCGCGGGCATGCGCCGAGGCTGGCGTCGACTGGATCGGACTCAATTTTCATCCGGCGTCACCGCGTTACGTGCGAGCTGGATCGTGCTGCGGAGATCATTGCCGCACTGCCGGCTTCGGTTTCGGCCGTGGGCGTGTTTGTCGACCGGCCGGCCGAGGAAGTCGCCGAAGTCGCCGACCGGCTCGGGCTGGAGATCGTCCAGTTACATGGCCAGGAACCCTGGAACGACCTGCTCGTGCTGGACCATCTCCACGATCATCCGGGCATTTCGCTTGGAACGAGCCTTCGGCTTGGACGGACGTGACCGGACTATCTCGCACCGAGCCGGGCCATGGGCCGGCTCCCGGATGCGGTCCTGATCGATGCCTACGTCGCCGGAATGCCTGGAGGCACCGGCGCGACCATCGCGAATGATATTCTCGATCACGTCCCTCCCCTGCCCCGCCTGATCCTGGCTGGTGGGCTGACTCCCCAGAACGTCGCCGAACGGGTCGCCCGGGTCCGGCCCTGGATGGTCGACGTCGCCAGCGGCGTCGAATCCGCCCCGGGCCGCAAGGATCTGTGCTCGGGTCGCCGCTTTCATCGCCGCTGCCAGAGGCGCTGGGTCGAACCACGGCCCGCTCAGGAATCCGACGGGGCTGCGGCCGGTTCAACCAGCCTGACGAGGATCGATCATCGATGGTTGACAAGCCCCACCGGGACTTATAGCCTTATAAGTTCCGCATCGCAACTCCTTGAGCGGCATATTGGTGCGACCATGCCCCCAACGATTCATCGGGACGAGACCAGTGTGCTGGCCCAATGCCAGGAGGTGATCGGCTATCGGTTTCAGGACGTGACGTTTCTCCAGGAAGCGTTGACGCATGCGTCGGGAGCCAACCACCGGCTTTCCTCCAATGAACGGCTCGAGTTCCTGGGTGACGCGATCCTGGGTGCGATCGTCTGTGAACTGCTGTTTCGCAAGTTCCCCGAGTATCTGGAGGGGGACCTGACCCGGATCAAGTCGATCGTCGTTTCGAGTCGCACGTGTGCGAAGATTTCCGAAGAGCTGGGCATCGGTGAATTCCTGGTGATCGGCAAAGGGATGAGCTCGCAGGATCAGACGCCCCCGTCCGTGCTGGCCGACGTGTTAGAGAGTCTGATCGGGGCGATCTATCTCGACGGAGGGATCGAGGCGGCCAAGCGGTTCATCCTCCGGCATCTCGAACCCGAGATCGACGCGGTGGTCGACGGTCAGGGGAGCTTGAATTACAAGAGCGACTTGCAACAGGTTGCGCAACGCCGATACGGTGAGACGCCCACTTACCTTCTGCTCGATGAGAAGGGCCCGGATCACTCGAAATGCTTCAAGATCTCGGCGAGGATCGGCGAACGGCGCTATGCCCCGGCCTGGGGACGCAACAAGAAGGAAGCCGAGCAGCGTGCGGCGATGAATGCATTGTGCCAGCTTGCTGGCGAACCCATTCCCTACGAGTCGGACTGACGACGAGGCTGGCGTGAGACGGTTCGCTCGTTGCCGATCTGGGTCTGGGTCCGGAAGTCTGGCTCTTCTTGTCGTTGCTGGGTTGCGTCACTCTGTTTTTCAAGTTCAGCCGCTTCTGGAGCGTGCGGAATCTTGATCTTTTGCTTCTCTTTGTGTTGGCGCCGGGCCTGATGCTGATGGTGGGCAACCCGGCCGAGCTACTCCTTGGGCTGCCTATATCTGGCTTTTTCTCGGGTCGGGCTTGTGGCTGGTCCGTTGTCTTCTCGACCTGGGCCTGGTGCGTCGTCCGCTCCTGGAACCGAACCTGAACGCCTCCGGGTTGTTGTGTCTATCGGTCGGGATCCTGGGGCTCTTGCTGGCGGAAACCGTGAGCCTCCCGGTCGAGGACGGGGCGGCACGCAACCCGGCGGAGCCGTCGGGACGCGAGGACCGGACTTCCGTCGCGCCTGGCGATGATAATCCGGCGATCCGGCACTACGTCGATATCGTCACCGCTGCCACCTTCTCTGAAGCGAAAAAGCGTGCAAGTGATCGTCTCACGGGTGCTGGCCAGCCTGGCGCATCTTGAGCTTGGTAGTGACCTTGCTGGCGATTGGCTGGCGGCATTTCGAGCGGCCGATCACCGGCATGGCGATGGCCGCGTGTTATCTGTTACTCCCCTACACCCGCATGGCCGTGGTCGATAGCGGTCAACTCATTCCGGCGGCCCTGATCGTCGCGGCCGTGCTCTGGCACCTCCGGCCCGCCTTGGCCGGGAGCCCTGATCGGACTGGCGGCCGGCTGGATCCCGGCTTGTCTGGGACTGATCGCGCTTTGGTGCGGTTTTTTCATCGGCCGCGGTGCACGTGCGGTTCACCGCGGTGGCGCTGGCCGTCGTCTGTTCCTGTGCCTTGCTCGGTTACTCGGTTCCGGAGCTGGCGATCTGGGCGCGAGCCCTCGGCGCCCGGAGCATCGCCGAGGTCGGTCTCTTGCCGCAGTACGAGCCCCAGTTCTCAACCAGCTTTTGGATGAGGATCGACTCGAGCTTCCGGTTGCCGGTCCTGATCGCCTACCTGGCTCTGGTGATCGTCACCACGATCTGGCCCGCCAAAAAGAACCTGGCCGAGCTGATCGCCCTGTCGGCCGCCCTGCTCGTCGCCAGCCAGTTCTGGTATCTCGACAAGGGAGGTACGCTCGTGATGCTTTACCTTCCGCTGGCGATCGCCATGATGTTTCGACCGACCTTGACGATCCGCAGGCCGCTGGCGCCGCTTATCCCAGCGCGTCGCCAACCAACCTTCGCTCAATCCATCTTCGCGATAAGAAACTCAGATTCGATCCATCGTGGCCATCAACAAGCAAACCGACCCGTCAGAGCACTCCGACCATGAGTCTGGTAC
Source organism: uncultured Planctomycetota bacterium (assembly GCA_963720335.1). Taxonomy (GTDB): domain Bacteria; phylum Planctomycetota; class Planctomycetia; order Isosphaerales; family Isosphaeraceae; genus CAVRFS01. Next base: position 168,086 of record CAVRFS010000019.1, read on the forward strand.
TGACCTACGACACAATTGCCAAGCGAATCGACCATTCACTGTTAGGGCCGGCCTTGACTGCCGCGGAGCTCGAGGAAGGCTGCCGCCTGGCAGCGCGGTATGGCGTCGCCAGTGTTTGCATCAAGCCGTTCGCCGTGCCACTTGGCCGCGCGGATTCTCAAGGGTACGGGCGTCTTCGTGGGAACGACCATCGGGTTTCCGCATGGTGCTCACGCGACATCGGTGAAAGTCTTCGAGGCTCGACAGGCCGTGGCCGACGGGGCGACCGAGCTCGACATGGTCATCAACATCGGTCAGGCGATCGGCGGGGAGTGGGACGCGGTCGCCGTCGGATATCGCCGCCGTGACCAGAGTCGGCTCACGACGCGGGCGGCGATCGTCAAGGTGATCTTCGAGAACTGTTACTTGAACGACGAGCAGAAAGTGCGACTCTGTCAGATCTGCGGTGAAGTCGGAGCCGACTACGTCAAAACCTCAACCGGCTATGGCACCGGAGGCGCCACCGTCGAGGACCTCCGCCTGATGCGGCGGGCCGCGCCACCACCATGTCAAGCTCAAGGCCGCCGGTGGAGTTCGCACGCTGGATTCGATGATCGAGGTCGGCCGAGATCGGTTGTGACCGGATTGGCGCGTCCCGAACCGCCGAGATCCTCGACGAACTCAAGGCCAGGCTCGGCCTTGGTCATTGGTCATGAGTAGGCTCATGGCGTGCGATATTGCCAGTGACCGATGACTACTGACTAGTGACCGGATGCTCGATTCGCTCGAACGCCGTCACTCGATACCGACGATCAAGGTATCGCAGAGATTGAGGAACAGCCCGGTTTCGAGGACGCCCGCCATCGATTGGAGCTGGCGGTCGAGCGACGCCGGGGTCATCGATCGTGCGTGAACTGGCAGTCGATGATCGCGTTGCCGCCGTCGGTCAATAAGGTGAGCCGTCGGCGAGGCGGCGGAGCGTCGTCGAGGCTCCGAGCTGTTGGAGTCGTCGCTCGGTGTGTTTCACTCCGAACCAGACTGACCTCGACGGGGAGCGGCATGGTCGTGCCGAGTCGGTCGACCCGCTTGTCGGCCGTGATCATGGTGACCCGATGATTGGCGGCGCAGGCGACGATCTTCTCGCGCAACAAGGCGCCACCTCGGCCTTTGATCATTTGGAATTGGGAATCGATCTCATCGGCTCCGTCGAGGTTGATATCGAGCGTGGCGACGTCGTCGAGTTCGCGGAGGGGAATTTCCAGTTGGCGGGCTGAACTCAGCCGTCGCCTCGCTGGTGGCGACCCCGACGATCTTGAGGCCCTCTTGCTCGACCCGCTCGCCGAGCCGGCGGACCATGAGGGCGGCCGTCGATCCCGAGCCGAGACCGACAATCATGCCACTCTCGACCAAGGCCGCCGCGGCCTGGGCCGCGCGGAGCTTTGGGGAACCGGTGTCTGTTGTCACGACGAGATGCCCTCTGCTGGTCCCAGGGGAGAACCATCTCGAATCGGGGCGACCAGATTCGAACTGGTGACCTCCTGCTCCCAAGACAACCAATTCACACGAGTCGATTCGACCTAAACCCTTTACTGCATTGCATCTTACCATCCGTCCCTGGATAAAACAAGACCCTACATCGCCACCCAACGTGGTGCATCATAACAGGGTAAAATCGGCCAAGAGGGTATTACCCCCGATCGGTCCCGCCGAGGCGGCGGTATACCGTCCCTATCGGTTGCATCAACCGATTCCTCTCAATCGATTCACCCGGCCGGACGAGCAGGTCACTTCGAACTGCTCTGTCGCTTCAGGAAATCCTCAACCGCAATCCGGGCGCCGCCCCGCCAGGCTGGTATCCCGCTTCGCCGCCTCGAGCCTGAAGCCCTGTGAGTGTCCTCTGGCAACTCCAGTCGAACGGCACGAAGCTTTCCCGCGCCCCCGGCGTCGTCTGTCTTCGGCTCACTTTTCTTTCGTGGCATGACGATGGGCGCTCTTGTTAATATCTGTCCACAATGATCATAGCGTAACGACGATGCGACGTCAACCAAAATTACTTAGTTACGTGGTTGACAACGTTACGTGGTTTGCATAACCAAATACCACTCAGTCAAGTCTGTTCGGCCCGACAACAACCCTCAACCGGAGATACTGGAATGCACGACGCCATTCGCTACGCCAAGAGCCCAGCGTTCCGCCATCAGCTCGAAGTCGACGCCTATGCCGATCGCATGGCCCGGCTGGAAGCCAACCGGAAAGCCCAGCGCGAGATCCAGGAGCGCAATCGCCAGCCCTACACCTTCACCGGCGTCAACGCCGATGGTTACGCCTGCTATGAAGCCTGACTAGAAACGACCCCCCTCGACCGGCTCCCTCGACGATGAGTGAGCCGAGACAGGGCGGCCGTCAATGTGGCGACCTCTCACGATCGACAGAGTCAGTCATTCTACGATGAAGGAAAGCGCACCATGTTGGAAAACCCGACGCGTCGCGAGATTTTACTTGCTGCTGGGCTCGCGCTGGCACCGACCCCCACGACACCCAGGTCGAAGGCCCCAACTTCGGGAAGCGCTTCGAAGAGAGCCATCGCTCGCTTGAACGCCGCCAAGGCCGAATTCGAGCGCCACGAGGCGAAGGCCGAGAGCTTTGGGATTCACCCGCTCTACGCGATAGCGCCGAGTCTGAGGAGTTCGACGACAAGCTGAATCGATTGGAGTCCGTCGCCGACGCTCGCCTCGACGAGCTATTCGACATGGTGAGCGCGGCCGCCGGCTCTCATCCCGCGTGTGTCCAGCTCGACGACGGGACGATCATCGTCACCATCGAAGATGCAGACGAATGCGAGGACTGGGAGCGACTGACGGTCTTTCCCCCCAAGTGCGTCATCCGAAGCGCAAGCGACCCCTGCCCCGCCGGAACGGCCGAGGATCCTCATCGCCGAGGGCCTCGGCCGTTTTCGTTTGGCAACGATTTCCGCCAGGTCGTTGCCTGACAAAGCAGGGGGTCATCACTCGAATCCAGGCTGTTTGTCGGCATCTATGCCACTTTGGATCGTGGAATCGCCTCGAAACTACCACCTTTGCTCTCGATTCGCGGAATTCTACAGACGAGTGGCAGGTGGATGCTCAGGCTTGGTTTCAACGCCCAGCTCTTTCAGTTTCTTGGCCAGCTCGGGGATGAGACTGGCCGCAAGCGTCGAGAGGTGCAACAAGCGGGTCGGATCGGTCCCCACTGGCGGATCGGGATTCTCACCGATCACCTGCATGAGGCGAGCTTGATGGCCACCCATGTCTCTTCTTTGTAGCTGTCTGCCAGCATCGCTTTGATCGTCGGACCTACGATCGTGTCAAGAACAGCCCACGCAACCCAGAACGGCATGCTGCCACGATGAGATTCGGCTCGGATCGTTAAGACCTGTCCGACGAAGAACTGTTCCAGCTCGCGTGTCACGCCCGGGAGTTCGGCGATGAACACCTGGGATCGGACCCGCTCGACATTTTCGGCAGAGACAAGGGTTGGATCGTAATCAGGAAGATCAAACATCAAATCGCACTCCCAAACCAGCAAGAGAAAACGCGGGATGGCCTTCCTTCCCTCTGGCGACCATCGCGAGCGGGCGATTCTATTGTAAGCGATCTTGGTGTCGGACGCGCGTCAGTCCCAGTTTTGCTGCGTGCGCTGTTGATAGAGAGCCTGGAATTGCCGCCACACTGCGATGTTTTGCTGGACTTCCTTGGTTAGCCACACCACTTGGCCAAGCCCCTGCCTCGGATCGCCCGGAGCTCGGATTGCTGACCTGGTAGATTTTGTTTGCTGCATTCAAAATCGACATCGATTCCTGCGTCGCCAAGATCGGCCTTGACCTTGCCAGCGCCCTCGACGTCGACCCCTTTCTTGCCGCCCATGCGCGTAGCCGCGTTGGCAATCGCATCTTGCTGAGCTTGGCCGCTCGTTGTGCCGCCGTGCGATCTTCGGCCTGTTTGATTTCGGTCGCGCCCTTCTCGGCTGCCTCGACAGCCGCTGTGGTCTCCTTGGCCGCTTGCTCCTTCTTCTTTCGCTCGTAATCAGCCTTTGCTTGCGCTTCCTTCTCGGCTTCCGCGGCCTCTTGGGCTCGCACCTTGGCCGCTGCCGCGTCTTCCTTGTCCCGCTCTTTAGCCATCTCTTCCCGCGAGCTTCTTTTGCCGCTGCGCTTCCGGCCCCTCGGTTCGGAGCCGCGCCGCAATGTCGGGCTGTAGCACGCCGATCGTATCGCGAGCTCCGGCCCCGGCCGCACCGGCTTTGACCGCGTCCGCCAAGATCCGGCCAGCTTGATCGAGGTTGGATTTGTTGAAGCCGCTCTTGGATCTCTTCAATGCGCCGCCTAGCCCACTCAGCTCAAATTCGAGAGGCGACGTCCTAGCGATGCTCTCCTGTGTCGCCTTCGTCATCTTCTCGGCGTCGGGCCATCTGCGCCCTGCGCCCTGATGCCGCTATTGCCCCGGCAAAGCTTCCCCTGGGTTGTTGGGTCCTGCGAAGAGCTTCTTGTAGGCTTCTTCCTCTGCCTTTTCCGCATCCGTCTTGCCGGACGCGATAGCCTTGAGTGTTGCCTCTCGCTCCTTGAGTTTGGCAAGCCGCTCCTCCTGATCAGCCGTCCGTGTCGTCTGGTCGGCAAGCTCCCTCATCTCTTCGCCTGCGGTCCGATAGCCTGAACCGAATGCCCGTGAGAGCTTGTCCCAGTTCGCCGCGGCAAGCCCCGCCCGAACGGTCACAGACTGAAAGCCCGGCCGACACCGTTCCGCCGACACCAAGGCCGATCAGAATACCTGGAATGTTGTTGGCATGGACCGCGCCCAAGGCCGGCACGATCCCATTGTTGATCTGGGACGTGAAGTCCTGAAAGGCATAGGATGCCGCCATTACCCCTTGGCCGCCACGTCCACCCCCACCACCGGCCAGCGCTGTGACACCCTGATGGGTTTTGGTCAATTGCTGGCTTAGGGCGGTATTCGTGGCGACAAGCTGTGCTCTTCTTCCTCGAGAAACACTTGAAGCACAGCGTTGAGGTTTTGCTGGGTTCGGCGCCATGCCTCCGTCCGAGCCACACGATCGCGGCCGTTTTTGTGAGTCAGGTCTTCTTCATTAGTCTCGTATCCGTCGCCAGCTCTCGCCTATCACCTCATACGTGTCGGCAACACTCTGACCGGCCTTGTTGAGACCTTGGAGCTTGTCGATCAGCTCTTGCGTATCCTTGGCGTTGTTCGCCAAGTCAAGAACGAGGCGTATTACTTCGTCGTTCATTCATGTCTCCTCAGTTGTGAATGAGTGTTGGTTGCTCAGTGAGCAAGTGATCCAAAGAGGCTTGGTGACAGCCGCAATCGGCCGATGATTGCGGCTTTTCTGTTGGTTGACCGAGCTTCTCCGTTTCGCTGGCGATCGTCGCGTGATCAGACATGCAGAAATGGGGAAGCCACTGTCCGACGCACACCGGCGCCTCAGACGGACAGTTCTGGCATCGCGGCATTACCAATCCCAGTCCGATCCACACATGCAGAAGGACCGGAGGGATTGGTTAGTCCACGACTCGCAACGTCCGGGTTTTCACGGCCTTGTCGTAAGCCACCTTGTTAGTTGCTTTCCAGCCGGGATATCGGAGTTGGGCCTTTGTCACCGCGAACCCGTCCAGTGAAACCTCGTTCGAGGTCAGGGCTGGCGATCCCTGTGTCGGCGCGTAGACTACAAGGCCAGCGTCCAAATCCGCTGCCATCTGGATCAGGTCTCGATACTTTGCACCGAACGCGAGCTCCCTAGCCGGTATGTCCGCACCACGCAATATCTCCAGCTCGCCAACGCCGTTGGTGCGAGCCTGGTATGCCTCCGCCTCGATCTTGTCGTCGGCCTGGCGGCGTGCATCGTCGCGTTCGTTTTGCCGAAGCTGCGGAGCTCGAACCCCGTTTCGCATGCGATCGTCCGGGATCGCGGCGGCCCTGAGTTCGCCGTTCTGGAGGATTGACGTGGCTTCCGCGACAAGCTCCTCTACATGCGTGTCCTCCACGCGGCTTTTCGAGTTTCAGACGAAACTCAAAATTGGCCGTGTCAACTGTTGAAGCTGCCGAATTCATGTATCACCTCGTGTTGTTGTGAAGGTAACTCGATCGATCGAAACGACTCATCTCATCAAGATTGCGGGCAAGGGCGGCTCGGATACGGCTGACGGCGCGTCTGGCGAGAGCGCCACTTGATAAACGGGCTCAATACATCTTGCCCGTGGAAGGCACACCTTTGTACGCATCTGGGCACCGCCTGGTTGTTGACCCAAACGGGCGTGCCAGGCATTGCGGCCACGGTCGCTTTGCGGTAGCAACCGTCCGTGGAACAGACGACGTAACCGCCGCAAGCCTCTTGCTGGTCAACGAGCGGCAACGCCAATGCGGTGTCCCGATCGAGACGCGGCGTCTTGGCCACCCCACCGGGGGACATGTCCAAGGGCGCCGGAACGTTCATTGCTCGTGAAGTCATCGTGAACCTCTTTTCTTGTGTAGTAGACTGTTTAATAAACCCAACCACGAACTTTCTCATGAACGCTCATGAGTGATTTTCCACATGACAGGGACGGGCAAGTGACGAGCACATGGTCCGTGCATCCTTGCGAAGGCTCAACCCTCGCGACGGCCCCGCATGAGCAGATCATACGTCTGGCATGTCTGGCAGGTAGCGTGATCGGCTCGCGAGCATTGGTTTGCCAAATTTCGACCAAGTCGCTGGCGTCTCGAAATCTTAGTCCGCAACGACACGATACTTGTCGCGTGTTGATTATGTCGATGCGATAAGCTTCGACTTGCTCCGCCGAGTAACCAGTGTTGGCCGCGGTGACGGTTGCACGGTTGCCACACCTCTCACATCGAAACTCAGTCAGATCTCGAAGGGGCTTGTTCATGAGTGGCGCGCTGGCGGTCCTGAGGGACTGCCTCTCGGATGAGGGTTGTGGCCTTCGACATTTCGGCCCTGTTGAAATTCGCCTCTCGACATTTCTTGAGGCAGTGCTCGACGACGAACTCCTTGGACTCTTTGACCTGTGAGCCCCAAAGCCCTTTGGCACTCGGCGACCCGCTCCTTGTCTTCCCGAAACCGCTCGGACCCAAACAGCGTCCGAAGGCCCATGTACATGCCCGTGAGCATGGCTAATTTCTGGAACCCCACGGGCACGCTCGCTAGGTCAAATCCTGGACGGAACGGCTCATAGCGGCCCAAGAAATCTCCGGCGCGGCGCCTGCGCGGAACGGCTCGCCATCCCCCACCGCGGTCATCAGTCGCCTGAGTCTGCCCTCAAGATTGCTGCTCATGAATCACCCTTTCTAGGTCTGAAAGCCTCTTCTCCAGCTCGATCTCCGAGCGTAGTTTCGACAACTGGTCCAAGATGCCCAGTGCTGCACGCACCTTGACCGAATCTGATTCCTGACTCGACAAACAGGTCGCGAGCGTTTTAACGGCCCGTAGAGCGGATCCCGCGAGTCGCCGCCACGGTTCGACCGACAATCTCGGCCTGGCGGCGTTGTACAAGCTCCAGGAACCCGGGATCGGCCTTCCACTTGTGAACCGCACGCTCAGAGATGCCGGCACTGAGCCGCGGACCGGACCGTCCGCCCGCTTGCAAGCAGCAATGCAATCTTTTGCTGGATTGGCGTGAATGTGTGCATTAATCTGCCTTTATCGGTACTGACCTTGCCCCGTCAGCAAAGGGTCAAGGCTGGAATTCCCGGGGATCTCGCGGTTCGTACCCCGCTGCTGTTCACGGACTGGCCGAAACTATCCCCTTGCCGTTGATCTCGATCAGCTCCGTCGTCGGGTTGCAGTTACACACCCTCCCTTGGAAGATCAGGCACCATCCATCCGTGAAGCCACACCATTTCGTGTGAACGCTCCCAGGTCGATGCGAGCGGCGTTGCGTCCCAGTTCAGTCAGGACGGCGGGCATGTAGTTGGATGCATGTACTCGGTTCGCTGGCATCGGGCGGAAGTCCTCGGTTAAGGTGTTCACTCGGGTCATATGCTTGAGATTCGGACGTTATACGATGTTTCATGGGTACTTCGTCCAGTCGTCGCCAGCGAACGGATCAGGTCGTAGTGCGGGGTTTGCCGGGTTTGCCGGGTTAGCTTGCCGCCCATTCGTGCCGGCCCGCACCTGCGCTGTATGTGCGTCTGCTGCGCGTGCGTAGCGGGGGAACCTGACCCGGCAAACCCCGCAAACCCCGCACTACCGTTGGGCGGAGTAGCCTTCTTTGGCTGAACAACTTTCCAGGCGAATATCTTGTTGCGGTCTGGTGTTCCCAGCAGCATGAGATCGCCTAAGTTCCTACCCTTGCACGCTGTAAGGATGCGGCCGATGGACTTCGCGGATGGAAGATCACCCTTGTCGCTGATCTCCATCAAGGCGGACCGAAGTACCTCGTAAAGCGTCTGATGGGTATCGTCCTTGAGATGTTTCAGTGCTGCCGACACGGTCAAACCCACGTCCGAACCAGGGAGCTCGGACCATCCTTGGACCAGCGCGATCTTGAGCCGGCTATCCGTATCGTTGACCTTGGTGTCCTCGCGAACCTCAAGCGGATTGAGTCCGGTCACCCACATGACGGGATCAGCAATCGCTTTAATCCATTCCTCGAAACTCCCTAAAGTCGGCACCAGCGACGGACGCCCCGCGACATGGTAGGCACGGAGAATAACCAGCGCGCGGATCGAAGGATGGTGGTGCGCTTTTGGAGAGCGTGGGTCAGGAGACTGGGATACTTGAAACCAGTCCGCTCCTCGGGGTTTTCGAGAGGGCTTTCCAGTCGGCACGGCAGCACGCGACGGAGGAAGTCGCCCCGGTATTGGACGTTGTTCCCCGAGGCAAACCAGACGATTCGTAGGGGCAATTCGGCGGTCATGGCGGTACTCACGCCGAGAGTACGGTCCTTCCATGTATCTCCGGTCAATGCAGCATCGAGTGCCGCCCCTCCAAGCGGGGAGTCCAGGTTGTCGAGCAAGGCGAATCGTTCGCCGGCCAACGCCATCGAAGTGATTCGCTTCCGGACCTCGTCATCACCATGCCGGGTTGACGGCCAGATTGAGCGCGGCATGCGGCGCCCACTGGCGGTAATCGCAATCAGATCGGCCAGCTTGGTCTTACCAGATCCTGGACAATTCCCATCGAGCGCGAAGAGCGGAGCCGGCCCGTCGAACGACGCCCGCGCGATGACTGTGAGCAAGCCCGACAACCACATGGCCTGGTGAGTCAAGTTCTTGAACGGGAAATCACAGACGAGGTCCAAGATGAGGTCCCTCGCCACTTCGGCGTCAATCTTGGTCGGTCGATCCGGAATCGGACCCACCTCGATGTTCGGCCGAAGATAGAGCCGAGTTGCCGGATCATAGCCCGGGGAGCTCAGAATCGACCCATCGCAACGGATCGTAGCGCCTCGATCACGCCGACGATGGGACGCACGCCCGGCCAGATGCCACGCTTGTGAACGGCACTGACGGACCACACCGGAGGGTGGCGCGGGGACGACCTTAACCATTGGCTCGCCCGCGGCATTTACGCCATTGGGTTTCAACACCTTCCACTGCGCTGTCTGGGCCATGCGTTCACGGAGGGTCGCCTCACCGATGGGAGAGATTTGCGGTGGCGGTCCATCCTTGTACTGAACGCCCCGGGGAGCATCGCCTTCCTGTAGGATTGTGGCCAAGACATAGCCCAGCCTGTAGAGTTCGGGATCACTGGCCAGAGCAGCAACGGCCAGGTCGTTCACGTCCTTCTCGTGAGTCGTGATCCTAATCTCGGGCCGGTTGTCGATGGCCTGCTCGACGACAGGCGCCTCCCACGCCCCGGCCTTGGCCGCCAGATCCCGAAGTTGATCGACGGTCCCACCCGCGCCGACCCATTGCTCGATGTCGTCTCCCTCGTTCTCGAGCTCGAGCCGGAGAACCTTGACGACCGGTTTGGGCTGGAGCCCAACGAGGATCCCCGCGGCGGTCGCGATATATTTTTCGCCGGCCTTATCGTTGTCCGGGATGAGGACGACTGTTTTGCCCGCGAGCGGTGACCAGTCGGTCTTTTGGGGAGAGCTGCTTCCATGGCTGGCCGTCGTGGCGACCAAGCCGAGAACTCGGACCAGGTCGGCACACTTCTCCCCCTCCAGCACGAAAACCGTGTCGGCAGCGGCCAGCTCGTCCAGGTGATAGAGCGGGAGTCCTGACTTGAGCGGATCGCCGACGTGCCAACCGGCGTGGTCCTTATAGGTCGGCAGGAATTTCTTTTTGCCACCGGGCTGGTCGATGCGAAAGACTCGCATGATCTCAGTGCTGCCGTCGGCACTCTTGTAGGACCAAGGACCGAGCGAGGAGAGCGTGCCCTTGGCGTTCTCGACGTGCCAGGCGATGCGCCAATTCCGGCGTCGCATATGCCCGACCATTACCTCCCGTCGACACGGCCGTTGATTTCTTCGTCGCCGGCTTGGGCGGGAACAGGTCCTTCATCTCCAAACCGAGAGCTTTGACAATGCTGTCCGCGGTGCAACCGGCCTGGCATTTGATCGAGGACGGTCCCATCGTCGCCTTCCTTGAACCCGAGACTCGGGTCATTGTCCTCATGGGCGGGGCAGAGAGCCTCCCATTGACCATTGCCGTTGATCCGCTTGGGATCTCGGTCATGCTCTGTAAGTCGGCCAATCACGCGATTGATAGGGGTGTCGATCACGATGCGCACCTCCCTTCGCCGGCCGCTGTCTCGTATCCGGCACCTCGAAGAGTCGAGACCAAGCACTGTCGGCGAGGAACTAGAAAAAATCTCGGTGCGATCTCTCCGGCCTTTGAATGGCGGGATCGACGGTCCGCAGATGGGGCAGATGGACCGAATTTCGTCGTGGAGGTCTTGACCAGAAGGCTGCCGTTCGCATTAGAATCAACTTTGCTCATAGTAAAATTGCTCCGCGAATCACGACACACCCGAGGGATGCCACCCCTCGGGCGTTCGCGTTTCAGAATCAACCCGGCCATCGACCAAGCTCGGCGATGAACCCGTTCGGACTGCGTGGCGTGAACCCGCTTGTGGATACCGGCGTCGCTGGCGTGTTGACCCACTTGCCGCTTAGCCAGAATTTCCAGGAACGTGTCGAGCCACTCTTGCTTGACCCGGAAGCCGCCTGGCAGACGAATGTGTTTCAGGTAGAGCACGGGAGCCATCGGCGAGAAGTGTCCCGCGTCGCATCCATCGAACCGGCGCGGATGGGTGGACTTGAAGAGCGCGAGCGATGTCGCCTGGGGCGAGATAGCTATCGGTTTTCTGATCGGTGCCGACCATTGCGAGTATTCTCCAGAGTGCGTGTAACGCATGTCTCCAGTGAATACTACGCAGGAACAAATGCTTATTACTGTCTATAGACTTGTCTATAGACAACGAGACTACGCTGTCTCCAGCCGCGATCGACCTTCTTTGGTGATCGCGTATCCGCGGGGAGACGCCTTCTGTTTGTTGTCGACCAGTCCTGCGTCGATAAGCTCGGGAAGCGCTTTCCCCAGCGTGCTCTTGCCACGGGTCCGTCCAGCCTGTTCCATCGCCTGCATGAGACGCCCCTGCGTAAGTCGCGTCGGAGAGTCAGCGAGGGTCTCTAGGATGTCAAGCACCGCCTCAGTCAGATGGGTCTGCCCGGCCTTGGGTTCTGTACCCCCGTCCCTTGCGGGCGTAGCAAGGTCCGAGGGTAGAGCTTTGACACCCGAGAGATCGCGAAGGACGCCCTCCAGTAGACGAGGATTGATCGACTCTATGTACTGTCTTTGCCCAATCATGCCCTGCATCTCGGCCGCCTCATCCGGCGTGAGTTCGCCGTCCTTCCGAGCCCAGTTCGGCAAAGCGGGCCAAGCGCAGCTCGGCGGTCTTGGCTAGCACATTCGCTGAGTTGATCGCCACATGTACTTCAGGCTCCGGTACGGGTTTCGAAGTGCGGAATGTTTTTGAACAAGACACACAGCTTTTCCAACTCTCGAACGACGTACGCCCTCCTGAGGCTCTCGCCGAGAGGGTCGCCCTCGCGATTGATCCCGGAGATTCGTTGATGCAAACGCCCGACGATATCGCGAAGCGAATCGAGCCACACGAGGGCCGATGGATTGTCAGACATGATTCCTACTCCTGATGAGACGACCGGCGCGACGTGACAGGGAGTAGGGTCCATCGACGTCGCCCCGGTCTTCACGAGGTCATGACCCCCGTGTCTCATGCGTTCAGTATACCAAAGATCACCCGATCGCGCGTGCGACCTCTTGAGCCTTCGCCATATAACGATCTGCATATATCTGAGTAACGTCGGCGTGAGAGTGGCCGAGTAGGATTTGAGCCGCCTCAAGCCCGTGCTTGCGCCTTACTTCGGTGGCGTACGTGTGCCGGATCTGGTTGGGATGCCAGGGTGGAGTTCCGGTCCGCTTGCACGCACGATAAACCGAGCGACGGAGGGCCGCTCGCGTGATCGCGAACACCGGAGCACCACCGGCCTGCATGAGTCTCGGCGCGATGACTTCTTGGCGCGTTGGCCGATGAGGATGGTTCGGCTCTTGCCATGATGCTCGGTCTTTGTGCAGCGCCCAACGACAGCGCGCAACACGATGGGTCGGTCCGGTCAAGCTGGGACTCGGTCAACCCGAGGGCCTCGCCCGGTCGGCAACCCGTCCTCTGCATGAAACGGATGACGTCGGCCACCAACGGGGAGACTTCGCCGAGTACCGCGTCCACGTGGACGTCATCGACCGGCCCGATCGGAGGCTTCTCCTTCGCCGCGGTGCGGTTCTTTTGGAGCCCGCGGACGGTCTTGAGCCCCATCGGGATGCTGGCCGGGATCAGCTCCTCCAGACGCACACCAAGTGAAACACCGCTTGATGACCTCTGAGCCCTGTTGATCGAGCGTCGGGTCCAACCGAGAGCGATCATATCCTGCTGGAGCAACTTCAACTTTTTCGGACCGAGTTCGGTCGCCGGCAAACCTGCAAACCCCTTGGTCAACGGCTTGATCAAGGCGCGGATCACGCTCAGCTCGCTGGTCGGCTTGCCGTCCTTGTTGTAATAACCGCTAGCGTAACCGTAGTAGCGTAGCACGCAATCACCGACATGGTTAGAACGACCCCAGGGAGCGGCTCGGCGAGGGCTGGCGGATCGTCAGGCTTGGGCAGATTGGCGATAAACCGAGCGTAAAGCTCCTTCGATTCCGGCGTGCCATATTTACCCAAATAGGTGCACTTCCCGTGGTGCTTGACCCGGGCTTGGCCTGACGCTTTGTGCAGCCCGTAGACTGGCACCTTGTTCACGAGTTTCGGCATTGCGGCCCTCCAAGGGGATAAATCTATCCCTTTGACACTGAGGTTTAGGCCGCGCCGCCGACCATCGGCGGGTAAACTAACTCGTTTCGGCGATTGGACTTGAGGCGAATCGGGGCGACCAGATTCGAACTGGTGACCTCCTGCTCCCAAGGCAGGGCGCACTAACCAGGCTGCGCTACGCCCCGCGCTCGCTTCCGAAGTAGCATGTTAAGCCTGCCGCGCTGGCTCGGTCAAGTGCGGGATGTCCACGGCGATTGCGTTTAGTCTGTTGATACCACGACTCCAGGTCGACCGCTGCGCATCGGTTTCCGACAACGCGCCGACTCCCTTCTGAGTCACGGTGATCGACTTGTGTGCTTCGAACAACTCAGGTTGTCATCTGATTCTCCGGCGAGGAACCGAGGCCAGCGTAGCTTGAGTCCGAAGGCCGGATCGCGGCTGGTTTCCTGGGTACCGCCGTGGGCCGCGACAATCCGGGCGAGGAGCGGAAGGGCCAAGCAATCGACAAGACTTGATGGACTTGCTTCATCAGTGAGCCGAGTCTCACACTTCCGGGAGGTTTGCGGGCTTTGCGACAGCCCTTCGGTCCAGGCGATCTCGAAGCAGCCTGCCTCGATTCGCCAGCTCAACTGCGGTTTTCCCATCGCTGAGCATTGAACGGCCCTCCAGGCGACAAAAGCATCGAGGCCCTGCCCCAAGTGCATCGGGTCGAAATCGCCGGATACCTCCTGCTCAGGTGGATCGACCTCCAGCGTCAATCCATTCGGGGTAAACCAGGAAGCGCCACGAAGGCAGACGTTCCGCAACGAGCTGGCCCAGGGGCGAACGAACCATGGTCATGGATAGGGGTCGATAGATCATTTGGAGCCGATCGAACAGTCGCTCGATCTCTTGGTACGTCTGCTCGAGCTCGACCCAGAACGGCGGCGCCTCTCCATTCCATTGCCGCTTGGCGAGGTAGAGGCTCATCTTGATACCGTTGAGCGAGTTGCGGCAACGATGATTGAAACCCCTGAGCAGATGCCGCAGTCGTTCGATCCGTTCTGGCTCGTCCGCTAGATGGACGGCCGAACACGAAAATCCCTCCTCCGCTGGTCCTTCGCGCGGTTGCGGACACATGAAGCAGCACCTGGTTGGCGTTGGCTAATTCTGCGAGAGACCCCGCGCACGGGGTTGATCAATCGAGAGGGTTTGGATGGAAAGACCCAGTGTAGCAGCAAACCCGATGCCGCATCGCGCGGTTTCCCGGCTGCGGCATGACGCAACCGTTTTATAACCAAAGCGGTAGAAATTACACGAATCTGTTCGTCGCCAAGCAAGCTGAACCGGAAAAGTGAATCCAGATTCTCCAACCGCTTTCTTCCGTGGAGAAATGGGAAGCGGACTCGCTGTGTGCGGCTTCGGTGCTTGCAGGGTGCTATGTCAGCACAAGTGTGGTTTCAGTGCTCACGGCGGCACCCTTCGAGCGTGGATCATGCCACGGACGACGGCTCGCCCGCACTTCGAAACAGCGCGGTGAGCCGATCGAACTCGTCGCGGGAGCTGTAGTCGATGATGATCTGGCCGCGATCGTCGTTTCGAGGCTTGATCAGGACTGTGGTTCGCAACTGGTTGTTGAGGAGTTGTTCCAGATCGAGAAGATGAGGCGCCTTGGCGTCGGGAACATGAGCGGGATCCTTGCGGACTCTGGGACGCGCCGGTGTCGGCTCGCCGGTGGTTACCAGTGCCTCGGTTTGCCGCACGGAGAGGTGTTCGGCGATGATCCTGCGAAAAGCGGCCGTGCGGGTTTCCTCGTCGGCAAGACCAATGAGCGCTCGTGCGTGTCCCTGAGAGATCTGGTTGCCGCGCACCGCCTCCAAGATCACGTCGGGGAGTTCGAGGAGGCGAATCAAGTTGGAGATGGTCGAGCGGTCGAGACCCAATCGGGCGGCCAGTTCTTCCTGCGTGCCACCGTAGCGGGCCAGGTAATCGCGGAAGGCTGTTGCCTTGTCGATGGCATTCGAGATCCTCGCGCTGAAGGTTCTCGACCATAGCCAGCTCGAAGACCCGTTGATCGTCCAAGTTGAGTACCCGCGCGGGAACCTCGTGGAGCTGAGCTTCAATGCTGGCACGCAGCCGCCTTTCTCCGGCGATGAGCTGGTAGCGCAGCCCCACGGCCCGGACCAGGACCGGCTGCAACATTCCATGCTGTCGCAAGGAATCGGCAAGCGAAGCGATCTCGCTCGGGTTGAACTGCCGTCGCGGTTGAAACGGATTGGCATCAATTTGATCGACTGCGATTTGGATCAGCTCCGACGTCTCCAACGAACCGCCTTCGAAACCCCCTTCTTCGCGACCCAAAAGCGCTTCCAAACCGCGACCAAGACGTCGTTTATTCATGGTCAATGACCTCCATCACAAGTTCGGTATAAGCCCGCGCGCCTCGTGTTCGGGGGGCGTAGTCAAGAACGCTCAAACCGTGGCTCGGCGCCTCACTAATCGATACATCTCGTGGGATCAACGACTCGAAGACGGTTTCAGCGAAATACTCACGCACTTCATCGACCACTTCGTTGGCAAGCTCCAGCGACGGGTCGAACATTGTCAAAACGATCCCGCCAATTTCGAGACGGTGGTTGTCTTTGGCTTTGGTTTGTCGGGCCAGCTCGATGATTTGAGACAGCCCTTCCATCGCAAAGTATTCGCACTGGATCGGGATGTAAATCTCCGCCGAGGTTCCCAACGCGGCACGGGTCAACAGGCCGAGCGACGGGGGGCAATCAATGAACACATAGTCGAAGCGGCTGAGCTCTCCAGTCAGTTGCTGGCGCAGCGTCGAGGCTCGCTGGCGGTTGGAGGCTGAAAGCGCGTCGGCATCGGCCAGGCTCTGGGAGCCAGGGAGCACAAATAGCCCAGATTGAGAAGTCTCCACAACCGATTCCGCCAACGGTTGACCGGCGACTAAGGGGTGTCGCTGCGCTGGCGAGACGCCCAAACCGCTGGTCGCGTTGCATTGCGGGTCGACATCGACCACCAAGGCTGTTCGTCCCGCCTTGGCCAGTCCAGCCGCGAGGTTGATGGCGGTGGTTGTTTTCCCCACCCCGCCCTTCTGATTGGCCACGCAGATAATCTTTGCCATCGTGACCACCTTCGCGCATGCGAGGAGCCGGGCGCATTATCGAGACATTAGTCGCTTGGCGTCGGCCTCCAGGATGTCGCTGTAAGTGATCGGGTAATCGGGTTGAGCATCCAGGCCCAACAGTCTCTCAGGGAGCGCGGCGAGTTGCTCTCCGCAACGGACGCGAATGCTTTCCAGCGAGGGCAACGAGCTCACCAAGCGGCCTGATCGTAGGATCGGCACCAATAGCGGCTGACCTTCAGCCGTCTCGTCGGCACGGGTCACATGGTCACCGAGGAATCGGCCTTCCCGGTCTATCTTACGAAAGACTTGCTTGGCCATGGGGTACGTCTTCTTGCCTGGGCTGAGCTTGAACTTGCCTTTCCCTTCGAGCTCCACGAGCTTGTAGACCATGGGCAATGCGGGTGCGTCTCGAGACGTGATCAGTTCAGTGCCAACGCCGAAGCCGTCGAGCGGTGCACCCGATGCGACGAGCTGAGCGATCCGTCTTTCGTCGAGGTCTCCGGAAGCCATGATCTTAACCATCGGCCGGTCCTGTTCATCGAGGATCGCGCGTGCCTGGCGCGCCAGGGTGCCGATGTCGCCGCTGTCGATCCGGATCGCCTGGACGGGCGGCTCGATCGCGGCGGCGCGGCGCACCCCTTCGAGCGTGTCGTAAGTGTCGACCAGCAGGCTCACCGTTTCAGGGAACACGCGCGCAAACGTCTCGAAGGCTTCGGATTCACTGCCGAAGGATTGGACCCAGGAGTGCGCCATGGTTCCCGTGACGGGGATGCCCAGTCGCCGGCCGGCCTCGACATGGCTCGTCCCCGAGAAGCCGGCGAGGTAGGCCGCGCGGGCCGCCAGCAGTCCGGCCTGGGGACCGTGCCCTCGCCGAGCGCCGTACTCGAACAGCAGCCTGCCGCCCGCCGCCGCGACGACCCGTGCCGCCTTGGACGCCACCAATGTCGGATAGGCGATCGAGGCCACGAGAAGCGTTTCCACCCATTGCGCTTGTGGCAGTGGCGCCGTCACTCGCAGTAGGGTCTCTCCCGGGAAAGACCACCGTTCCCTCCTGCACGGACCACACGTCTCCCTCGAATCGCTGCGACGCCAGCCACTCCATGATCGACGGGTCAACAGCGCCAAACGCCGGCAAAGCGCGGATCGCCTCGATCTGCTCCGGCGAAAAGGCAAGACGGAGCAGATCACCGATCACTTGCTCGAGTCCGGCAAAGATCAAATAAGCTCGGTTCGCCGGCATTTTCCGCACAAAAAGCTCGAATGTTGCCTTGCGGTTGGCCATGCCTGAGGCGTAGTAGCCGGCCATCATCGTCAGTTCGTACAGGTCGGTGATCGGTCCCAAGGCATCGGGATCGGGCCAGAGAGAAACGGGCGGCTCGGGATTCATTACCTGTCCCCTGCCCGCTTTGGACGCAAAAGTCGAAGCGAAGCCAACACGTTCACGGTTCCACTCCTGGCAGCGGCCGGCTCAATGTCCAAAAGGGTCGGCGTATTGAGCGTCGTCGGAAAGTCGCCAACCACGACCCAATCGACCAATGATCGAGACAAATCCACCTCCGACACGTTGTCTTGCCGCATCAATGCCATGTCGAGCAAGGCCCAGGAACTCCGATCCCCCCCCTGCTCTAGCAAGTGATTCAAGTCAGGCTGGGGAAACACGGTAACGCCGCCACCTAACGCAAGATAGAAGATCACCGGCCGACGCGCGAAGACACGCAAACTGTTCACGTTGCCCGGAATGTCTTTTTGAATGGCCCGACAGGCCAACCGGATCGAGTCGCTCGGATTCAACACCCTCGGAAACCGAACGTCGCCGCGATAGACCACTGACGCACATAAGATGCAGCACACGACACCAACGGTCCAAAACCATGGATCACGCTCGGTTGGCCGATCCCCTGATTGCCTGGCTTGCCGGACGATTTCCAACGCTCTCAGAAACGCGATGAAGCCAGCCGCCATGATGATCCAACCGAACGCTTGGAGCGGCAACCAGAGCCGAGCGTAGGGACGATAAAAGGGAGTCAGGGCCGAGAGGACGAACCAGCCTGTGCAGAGCAATAACGCGGATCTGGGTACGTCTTTCACCCCCCGGCTGAATCCGAACGAAATCAAGCCGAACGAGATTAGCCACCACGGATCCTGCACCATCGTGATGGCCACCAACATCACGGGCTGACGCCCAATTCCTGTGAGGGAAAGGTGCCCGCCAGCGAAATCGCCCCGACTGATCGACATTCCCAGGGAGGCTGCAAGTCCTGTAAAGGCTAGCCAGAACGGGCCGCCCGAAAGGGTCGCTGCCTGGTCGAGCTGGATCGAGAAGTTGCCCGGCCACGTTGACAGACCACCCAGATAACCTCGCTGGTGAGCCAAGAGTGCCGAGTAACCCCCATGCGACTCGACGAACTGATACCAAGGCCAATAGACCACGGCCGCGACCAGCGCCGCGACAAAACCCCATCCCCACGTCGCGTTCGTTGTCCTCGATTTTCGTTCAAGGGGATGGAACACAAGCCAGAGTCCCGCGCTCAGAGCGACAATGACACCCGAGACCCAACCATTGTATTTGAAGAGCTGGGCGATCCCGACGGCAACCCCCAGCACCATGGCTCGCCAAGCGTTGGGACGCTCGAGGAAGCGCTGACCTTGGCCGATCGCGATCACCCAGAACAGCAAGAAAGACGCATCGACCAGGGCCATCCTCGAGAACGCGATGTGTGCTCCGGAAAGTGCGGTCAATGCCGCGGCCGCGGCCCCTGCTCCGCTCCCGAATGTGCGACGCGCCACCCAGCCCACGGCGGGGATCGTCAATGTCCCGGAAACGATGGAGACAAGGACCGCCGCAACGTCGCTCACGCCGAAAAGCAAATAGGACACGCCCACCAGAAAGGAAAACCCGGGCGGCGCGTACGGGATGACGTGCGGATCGAGATCCAGCAAGCCTCGCGGCGAAAAGACCCACAGTCCGGCCAGCGCGTAGATCCCTTCGTCAAAATGGATCAAGCCGATACGGCCGAGAAACCAAAGACGGATCACCCCCCCGATCATCGTCAGCGCGAACACGACCAGGCTTTCGCGAGCGATTCCCGAATCGACTCGCGGCGGGTTTGAGATCATGGCAACCGATTCTAATGGCTCGCATTGAGTTGGGCAAATGCATAGAGCCAACCTCGCGGGGATCGTCTCTGAGCGTTCGGCTCGTTTCACGTGGAACCGCTCCGGTCCCGAGTTGGACTTGTCCCCGCAGCCAGTCGATTCTGCTATGATTTGAGGATAGCCAGTTTGCATCGGGCTGCGCCGCGGGGTACACAACGCTATTGTTTGGAGGATCGATGGCCGTCGGTCTCTTTACCGATCGTCGCATGCTCGAGCATCGAGTTCCGCAGCGGCACCCGGAGCGGCCGGAGCGTCTGCAAGCGATCCTTCGCCAGCTCGAGCGCACGGGATACTTCAATACATGTCCGCGCGGCCTGGTTCGAGAAGCCAAGACCGACGAGCTGACCCGGGTTCACTCCGCCGACTACGTGCGACGGGTGGCTAAGGTGGAAGCCGATGGCGGCGGGATGCTTGACCCCGACACCTGGGTCTTTCCCGGATCGAACCTGGCGGCTCGGCTGGCCGCTGGGGCGGTTATCGAGGCGGTCTCGTTCGTGATGAGTGGAAAAGACCGAAGGGCCTTATGTTTGGTCCGCCCTCCTGGACATCACGCCCGGCCGGCTGAGGGGATGGGCTTCTGTATTTACGCCAATATCTCGCTCGCCGCGGCGGAAGCCCTCGCCCGCTTCGACGTGAGCCGAATCTTGATCGCCGACTTCGACGTGCACCATGGCAACGGCACGCAGGAGATCTTCTACGATTCGTCTCGCGTGGGGTTCCTGTCGATTCATCGCTACCCGTTCTACCCGGGCACAGGTGCTCGGGACGAAACCGGCAAGGGCGACGGGCTCGGCTACACGCTCAACATCCCCCTGCCCTACGGAACGCCTCGGACCGAGTACCACGCCGCCTTTCGTTCGGGACTCGATCGCTTGGCGCGCAAGGTGCGACCCGAGCTCGTTCTGATCAGTGCGGGCTTCGACGCTCACGCCGAGGATCCGGTCGGCGACCTGGGATTGAACATCGAGGACTTCGAGACATTGACTAAGGAACTAGTCTCCGTGGCCGAGACGCATTCGAACGGTCGAGTGGTCAGCGTGCTCGAGGGGGGATACAACGTTCCCATTCTGGCCGGCTGCGTCGCGGCCCATCTTCACACGCTCGGTGCGGAGCCCACCAAGTAGGTCAAGGCTTTCCAGCCTGAAGCCGTAGGGCGCGTCAAGCAGGAAAGCCTGACCCGCGGATGATCACCTCGAACAGAATGACCCCGACGGGATTTGAACCCGTGTTGCATGCGTGAAAGGCATGTGTCCTAGACCGGGCTAGACGACGGGGCCAGCACGATGAACGTCCAGATGAATGTAAACCGACTTTGACCGCGGGGTCAAGTGACGCATAAGACAGGTCGTTCCCGCGAAGGATACCGAACTCGGATCAGACCTGGTTGCATCGAACTCCAGGACGCGTTAATTTATCAGGCGGGATTGGGCGGAAGCGTAGCGGCGTGGGCATGGGCGGAGCCACCATCATGGTGAAAATCTTGATTATGACGGGGGACGCGGGAGAAGCCCAAGAGATCTATTACGCCAAGTTCCGGCTCGAGGAAGAGGGATGGCAGGTCCAGATTGTGACTCCTGAGAAGCGTGTCTTTCACTCGGTCGTCCATGACTTCGAGCCGGGTTTCGACACGTACACCGAGAAACCTGGTTACCGCGTCCAGGCCGACTTGGGACTCGACGAGGTTGTGGTCAAGGAGTATCACGGGCTGGTTCTTCCCGGCGGACGGGCACCCGAGTACTTGAGGAACCGTCCGCAGGCGGTGTCGATCGTGCGCCACTTCCTCGAAACGGGTAAGCCGATCGCAGCCAATTGCCATGGCCCGCTGCTTCTATTCGTCGCCGGGAACATGAAGGACCGGACGATGACGTGCTACCCCGAGCTCGAACCCGACGTGCGAATCGCGGGCGCTGTGTTCGTGAATCGCGACGTCGTCGTGGACGGCCCGCTGGTCACTGTGAGGGGCTGGCCCGATAATGGACCGTGGATGAGAGAATTTGTACGGCTAATGAAGACCAAGCAATAGCCTCTCCAGAATACCAGCCGGAGCTAACTGACCAACCACGATCGAACTCGGTAGGTCCGTCGTCAACCGGATGAGGCTTGGTTCGAACGCCAGAGATTCCCGCTCAGGTCGCAGTGTCAAGGGTCCGACTTACCGACCTTGGCCCCTGGGTCCAAAGCTCGGGCCTGGTTCTGAATCGCCTCATAAACTTCACGACGATGAACAGTTACATGCTTTGGGGCTTCTATCCCCAAGCGTACCTTGTCCCCACGAATCTCTATCACGGTCACCGTGATATTATCGTTGATGATGATGGTCTCATTTTTTTTTCGGGAGAGAACCAGCATTGCCGCCCCTCTCTGGTGCCAATTGAAGCCGGCGCGTTCCATCAAATGCTGCAAGCTGAAATGGATCGAAACGAGGTCGGCATGTGGATCACGGTCCGGCACACCGACACCATTGAACTGTACATGCTGAAAGGAGAGGGTCAAGGGGAGTGGAGAATTTTCATCGGGAGGGGAATCTTGAAACCTAAGGAATTCAAACAAGATCTGCGTTGAATAATCCAGTGATTTTCGGCGATCAATGCCGGATCACGGAGTTAATTCTCGGCGGGGTTCGTATACCGGCGATAGAGATGTCCCAGACCGAGATCGAAGATTTCCGCTTCGATGTCTTCTGTACTGGTGGAATGGATCGTCTCGCGCAACTCCTGAACGAGTAACTCAATAAATTTAGTGCGGGGGCGCTGGAGGTTTTTTCGCAACGCTTCAGGGCTGACCGGGGTCCTGGTGATTTCGCCAAGTTTCTCCGCGATCTCGTCAATCGAGGCCTTGGGGAAATCTCGCCTCAGTTGCAAAACGGTGGCGTACCGATTCTTGGGGGTGGCGGCCTGATAAGTTTCCAGCCTGGACCAAACTCGCGTGATGACGGCTTCCCGCCAGACGCGGTCAAAATCCTCGTCGGGTCGACTGGAGTCCAGCAAGTCTCCCGGAGGCAGTGGCTGTAGTTTGCGGGTGCGGAAGTGGTCGATGATGAGTCGGTGGAGCACCGTCCGGAGATAATCTCGGAATCGGCCTTTGCTCTTATCGGCGCCGGCGAGCTTTCCTTCCAAGAGCTTTTTCCAGAACTCTTGGAGAACCTCGTCGGCCAGATGCTTGTCACGGACTTTGAGATGGATGTACCGGGTCACTGCGTCGTGGTATCGGCCGACGAGCTCCTCCATCGCCGCCTGGCTTTGGGGGCCTGGGGTGTGGGCACTGCCGATTGTCGTCCAGATGGTCGAGATTTGGGTGAGTGCTCTTCTGCCATCGCAGTCATCCGAACTTGACCGGACAGACATGACCGCCCGGTCCACGAATTGAATTGTTCAGTCAGGAAAATGCCGAGCGCGGTCGAGCCAGACAAAGCGTTTCACGTGGAACCCGCGTCAATTCCGCTGGGGAGGCTTGATTTCGTGGGGCCACTTCATTTCTAACAGATTGCAAGCCACTTGTCACGCCGCGGCCGGGAACAAGGTATCTCGTGCGCAACTGGCCGCCTTCGCACATTGTCATGGACTGCGTTTCCGAGATTGTCCAAGAAAGAATCGACGATACGCCGCGACGGTGCGACGACCCGAGCAGCCATCGTTCCGAAGTTGAGTACGCCCGGCAGGATTCGAACCTGCGACCGACGGATTAGAAATCCGTTGCTCTATCCAACTGAGCTACGGGCGCAATTGGCCGGGCCAACCGGGCGTGGCGAGCCCGAATCCGACCACGGCGGGTGTACCGATCCACGGACGAGCTGCGCCCGGCAGGATTCGAACCTGCGGCCTGCGGTTTAGGAAACCGCCGCTCTATCCACCTGAGCTACGAGCGCCAAGTTATCCAATATCCAATCTTCGAGCATGGAATGGCTCGCTGTCAACTTGAAAGTAGGCAGTAGGCAGTACGAAGAAGATTGCAGCAAAGCTATCCGCGTGCTGTACGGCCTGTGCCGGCCACGTGCGACTGCCGACTGCCGACTGCCTAATGTCTAGTGCCTACTGCCTACTGCGTACTGCCTACTTTTTCACGGTACCTTGGTCGAGAAGTTTTTCGGTGGGAGTCACTTCGATGAGTATCGAAACCAAAGTCGCCGTTGTGACCGGCGGCGGCCGGGGGATTGGACGCGGGATCACCGTCGCTCTGGCCGGCTTGGGCTATGAGCTGGTAGTGAATTTCCGGGCTGATCACGAGGCCGCCGAGTCGTCGTGCCGCGAGGCCGAAGCGGCTGGATCGCCGCGAGCAACATCGATTCGCGCCGACCTGGCCGACCTCGAGCAGGGGCGCCGACTTCTGGAAGAGACGATCAGGCGTCACGGTCGCGTCGACTTATGGGTCAACAATGCGGGCGTTGCTCCCGAGTCGCGTGTCGATCTATTGGAAACCACGCCGGAAAGCTGGGACCGCGTCTTGGCCACGAATGTTCGGGGACCGTTCTTCCTCAGTCAGTCCGTTGCTCGCGCGATGATCGAGCTCGTTTCGGCCGGCACGATCACCGAAGGTCAGATTATCTTCATCACCTCGATTTCCAGCTCCTTCGCAAGCACCACCCGGCCGGAGTACTGCGTGGCCAAGGCGGCGCTCAGCATGGTGGCCCAGCTCTTCGCCGTTCGCCTGGCTGGGCAGGGCATTCGCGTCTATGAAATCCGCCCGGGTCTGATCGAAACCGAGATGACGCGTCCGGTGCACGACGCTTACACGGCGAAGATTGCCGCGGGCCTAACACCCATCCCACGATGGGGAACGCCAGACGACGTTGGCCGTGCCGTCGCCGCGATCGCCTCCGGGGCGTTCCCTTATTCCACGGCGCGATTCTCGACATCGACGGCGGACTCAATCTTCGAATCCTCTGACCTAAACCATTTCTAAACAGAATCTTATCGGATATCCCTTTGGAGCGTTCTCGCGCCGTGTGTCGCTCACACTCTCCCAAGTGCGAGCTAAAGTCTGTCCTAACCTTCTCGGGAACGAGTACAATTAACTGAGCTTGAAACGATCTTAGGAAGGGCCGGACGGTTTCATCCTCTGTTCGACCTGTTGTGGGAACTGGTTTGACAGCGGCTCTCCGCGTCCTTGCACGTACGCGAACACGTGGCGTGAACGGGTTCGGACGACAGGTGACTTGATTGACCTCATGTGTGTGCTGCTGAGAGAGTCTGCGCCGAACAAACGGCGAGGCGACTGCCGGGAGCGAGCGGCATCGACTTCGGTTCATCCGGCACGCGTGACATGTCGTATCGAAATCCTTCGGGCAACCCGGCGATGGATGAATCAACTACGCAGGCCGAGTCGACGAGTGGCCCCCAATCCGACCTGCGAATCGGCAGTTATCGGATCGTCCAGCCGCTTGGCACCGGAGGCATGAGCTCGGTCTATCGAGCGGTCCACGTGGAAACGGGCCATGAAGTTGCCCTCAAGGTCTTGACGCGGACGCTCGCCCGAAACTCGACCCTGCTCCAGCGGTTTTTGCGAGAGGCGCGAAGCGCCGAGCGCTGGAACATGCCAACATCGTGACGATCTATGATCGAGGGATCGACAAGGGTCGACACTATCTCGTCCTTGAATACGTGGCGGGCGGTGACTTTCACGAGTACGTCCACCGCCGAGGTCCACTCGGCGTGGCCCACGCAGTCTTGGTCGTCAAGGAGGTTGCACGCGCCCTCAAGTACGCCGCCGGCCGAGGTCTGATTCATCGTGACATCAAGCCGTCCAACATCCTGCGGACCCTGACAGGGCAAATCAAGGTGATCGATCTGGGCCTGGCCTTGCAGGCTGAAAACGAAGACGAGCGAGTCACGCGGGAGGGAACGACAGTCGGGACGGTGGATTACATGGCTCCCGAGCAGGCGCGAGATAGCCGGGCGACCAGCATTCAAAGTGATATGTACTCGCTCGGCTGCACCTTCTACTTTCTCTTGACCGGAGTTCCTCCGTTTCCGGGCGGCGACATCACCGAGAAGCTCACACGGCACGCCAAAGCTCCCGTGCCCGATGTCTGCGACCTTCGGCAGGACGTCGCCCCATCTCTCGCCGCCATCCTCACGCGGATGATGGCCAAGCGACCCGACGATCGATTCGGCTCCTACGACGAACTGATCGGGGCGCTCGACGAGGCACCGGTGGACCGGAACGAGCAAGAGCAGGGGATCGCGCTGCTTCCCCTGGACGGCGAACCGGAGCCAGCGCCGCCGGCTTTACCCGACGAGACAAACCCTGATCGGGAGAGTCCTGAATCCGGACGCAACGGTACCGGGGACGCGACATACCAGGTTGTCTCGCTCGCCGATTTGGCTTCCGAGCTCGATGAAGACTATCGCCCGCAACCCGCGTCGCGGCAGTCTTCGGTCGAGCCACCCGCGCCGCTGTTGCGGCGAACCCCGCTGGTCGAGAACGACGTTGAGGACACTGACTCGACCGAGCCCAATGCGGCGGAATCGGCTCTTCCATCACGCCCTCCCGTTTCCGTGTCGGTCTGGCTCATTTCCTTTGCCACCCTGGGTGTCGCTGGCGTCCTTCTGGTAATCGGCCTGTTTCAGTTTTTGGGCGCGTCGGGTGGAACGAACGAGGACGCCGCTCGTTCGTCCGATGCCGGTTCCGTTTTAGATACGAATCACGGCACGCAGTCATTGCAGCCATCGAGAATTGCCAGTACGGCGGCCGGTCGGCTGGCGGATTCGGCCTCGAAGAAGCTCACAGGCAAGGAATCACCCCGCGCTGAAGTGAAAGAGGCTTGGATAGAGCAAGAGGATACGGACGACGCTCCGATCGAGTCCGCGAGTTCGCTCCTGGACTCCGAGGCCCGATCAAAGCGGCTGCCGGATTGGGCACGAGCTCCCATTCCTGATCGCATCGAGGGGCCGTTTGTCGTGGTGCGTCGCGTGGTCGACTCAAATGATCCCTCGATCTTCCCCACACTCCACATGGCGCTGGACGGCCACATTGGAGGGACGGTCGAATTGGCTGACGAGGGGCCGTTCTTCATCAATGATCTTGGTGTTCCGGGCGAATCCCGTTTGATCCGTGCGAGGCCGGGTTACCGCCCGATCGTGCTGATCGAGGAACCCAAACTGAACGCGGTGATGGAGCGGCCGGGTGTATTCACGCTTGTTGGCAAGAATCTGATCCTGGACGGCATTGATCTTATCGTGAATGTCCGGGATCTACCGCCTAAGCAGACGGCGCTGTTCTATTGTGCCGGGGCGAATCTGACGCTGAGGAATTGTTCCATAACCATCCTTAACGGTCCCAGCGGCTCATCATTTGAATTTATCCGAGCCGAGTCTTCGCCGTCGCATCGGAATCCCTGTCGAATTCTCCTGGAAAAGACCTTGGTGCGCGGTAGCGTCGCGACTGGCATCAATTTGGCGGGCGGTTCGACGGAGTTGGTGTTGCACAAGTCCGTGATCGTGGGAGGACCGGGACCGTCGATGCGATCCAACGAGACCGAGACCGGCTCGGAAAACCGCCTGTTCATTGTCGAGAGCATCCTCGCTGGCCCTGGTCCGATCATCGAACGAACGACCTCGGCTTCGGCTGGTCGAACCAAGCCGCTCTTCATCCGGGCGTTTGGCTCGGCATTCGGGCGTTTTCATGGGGCGGGCATTTCGAGCGTGATCTCCTCGACCAACTCGACTTTCGGCGCTAATAAACAGATCGATTGGGTCGGAGACCAGAACCTGTTCGCGGGTTGGAAGGGCTTCTTCGCCTGTGGAAAAGAGCTGACCGTGACCGTCGAGAACCTGGAAGCCATTCGTTCCACGTGGAGCGCCGACCGACCAAGCCAGTCGCGAGGACTTATCGCCCTGGCCGCCGCTCCCGTACCCGGCCGTGACTTCGCCGGAAGAAGTGAAACGGTTACTGTTTCTGCCGAACCAAGAAGCGATCTTGAGCCAGGTCGCCCAGCCTCGCAAGGGTCTGTTCGAGAAGACGGTCGACGAGTACCGTTCACCCGAGCGCCCTGTGGCGGTGGGATGGGCCGTTGACCGCGTGGTCGCGTCACGCGCTGGCGATCGTATTTCCAGACGACCGGGAAATGATCCGCGAGTCGCACGCAACCTTGCGCTGGACCCGCGGAAGAATCCCCCTCCTCGCGATCAATCGCGGACTGGCGGCGTGGTTGAGATGACCTTCGATACGGGAACACCTCCCTGGAATGGCGACCTGGGTGCGTTCATACAGGAACAGGTCATCGCCGAAATGCGGCACGCCCGGATCCGCGTGACGGGCTCAGGCCCGCATCCTTTTACACCAGTGCGACTACCGCGCGGGCTCTGGTTGGAAATCCGTGTCGATCCCCTGGCTGAAGCCGAACCACCGTACTGGCTGCCACAACCGCAGGCGACCGGCTCGGCGCTGATCGACCTTCAGGGCGGCGCCTTGGTTCTCTCGAATGTCATCCTCCAGCATGAAGAGACCGCACGTCTCGATCAGTTGATCCACGTCGAGGACGGGCACCTGATCGTCTCACGTTGCCGGCTCATCAGTCGCAAGTCGGCAGACAACTTCACGGGCGATCTGATCGGGTTTCGCGCGGTCACCACCGAGCCGAAATCGAGCGACCTAAGTCCCCTGGTGTTCAGGGGCGTCGTCGATCGCCCGGTTTGCACGCTCAATGATTCGACGCTGATCACGGATGGGACCGCGCTGAAAGCCGAGTTGGGCCGTGGGCTGATCGCGATCGAGCAGTGCGCGGTCGCGGCGACTGGCGCGGCGATCGAGCTGATCCCCGCCAAAGTGGCACGGCGACGATTCGACGTCGACCTCTGGCTCGATCATTGTACGATCGTCTCGGAACGAAACTTGATTCGGCTG
This sequence comes from uncultured Planctomycetota bacterium, assembly GCA_963720335.1. Classification (GTDB taxonomy): domain Bacteria; phylum Planctomycetota; class Planctomycetia; order Isosphaerales; family Isosphaeraceae; genus CAVRFS01. The sequence goes on from CAVRFS010000019.1 coordinate 196,502, forward strand.
GGAGCTTGGCCGGGCTTGCCACCGGGTCCAGACCGCCCGTGGTTGATTACTTCACGGAATTGCGTCTTTTTTGCCCTGTCCGATCAACGACCTCGTGAAGCGGTCTTGCTTGCGCCGATGCCGACGCCCTGGCGCGGGCACCATTTTCTGGCAGGAGACCGACGACCTCGTCGACGTCGACTTCTTCCATGCGGCCGGTGAGGGTCTCCCCATCAACTTCAATCGGACGCGCGAGTTCCAGCACCAGTGGGTCGACTTCTGGAGATTCAATCACATCAAGGGGGTGTCAGGACCACACGGCTCGGGAAGTGGACTGAGAGTCCGTTTCAAGGGCAAGCTCCGACCCGGTCAAGTCGAGCCGGTTGACTTGGTCCTCGATCCCGAATTTCATCCCGGCCGCGATGGCCTGACCGTCGGCGCTGATCTGGCGCGGCAAGGAATCACGGCCGGCGCGGCACGGAGCGGATCCGGCCAAAATCCCCGACCAAAACAATCTGGGAGTTCGTCGAGCGGGGGAACCGTGCCCTACTAACGAGGTTTCGGCGTGGGCGAAGGGGCGTTGCGGAGAGCGGCGGGCCGTTGAGCGTGTAAGCCGAAGATCGGCCTCGCGCCAAGCGGACTGGGTCGACACCACAGCCGGATCCATGTCCCGGCCTTTGGACGAGGATTCGTCTTTGTCTGCATCCATTGATTCCCCAGTGGGTCGAACACGATAATGCTTTAAGAGCGGCTCGGGTCCCTTCACGGAGGCCTCGACGAATCATGAGCGGAACGAAAACCCTTTGCGTTGCCGTGGCGGCGTTCGCCTGTGTCACGGCCCCAGCCCGGGCCCAACATCATGGTGTGCACACGGCGTCGTGGCACCACGGGTACTCGGGCGGTGGCCAGATGAGATCGTCCTACGGCTATCCAGGGTTGTTCCTCGTGGGCTTCGGCTATGGAGGGATGGTATGCTCCCTCCGCCCTTCTTCATGATTCCCCAGGGAGGGTTTTTCCCGTTCGGGTCGATGGTTCCTCCGCCGATGATGCTCCGCGGACCGCTGTTGCCCCCTCCTCCGGAGATGATGGCACCAAGGCCTGCTGTCAACAACCAGCACGGCGATCCAGTGAAAGCCGGGCAGCGCGTGACCGTGGGCGATCGATTGCTCCGAGCGGGCAACGTGAAGAAGGCCGAGGAGCGTTACCAACAAGCGACTCGAAGCGCACCGGACCTTGCGGCACCCCGAGTCCGCCTGCGCAGATCGCGTTCGTTCGAGCCAATTACACCGATGCGGCACTCAAATTACGAGAGGCGGAGACCGCCCAGCCCGGCTGGATCATCACCGCGCCGGATATCCAGTCAATCTTTGGCGAGCCAACCGAGTTCGCCCGCCATATCGCCAAACTCGAGACCCATCTCCAATCCCATCCCGACGATCGTGACGCCTGGCTTGTCCTGGGCGCCGAGTGGTTCCTCACCGGTCGCACGGCCAAGGCCGCCGATGTCTTCCAGAGGCTGAATGACCCCAAGCGCAAGCCCGATGTCGCCCTGGCCGCCTTCCTCGATGCCTCTAACCAGGTCAATCTCAGACCTCCGAATCTGCCGGGCCGGCCATTAGAACCACCGAAATGATCCGGTCGCGACCTTGCAGACAGATCGGCCGGACGGGAAACTCGGCGCGGGCGTTACTGCCATTGCTTTATAGGCGACCGAATAGAGGGTACTCATGCGCCCGAAGAATTGACCGCGCTGTTGAGACGGCGACCTTTCGTGCCGTTTCGCATCCATATGACCGACGGCCACGCTTATGAGATTCATCACCCCGAGGCAATGATGGTTTCCCGGTCTTATGCGATCATCGGACTGCGACCGGACCCAGAAACCGGCGTAATCGATCGCTCCGAGTTGTGTGCTATGCTCGATATCGTCAGGGTCGAGATCCTCTCGCCGGTCACATCCTCCTGAAGTTCTTCCAAAACCTCGGCAGTGAGCGCGAGCCGAGGTCTTCTATCGCTGTCGCCGTGAGATCGCATGGCTGAAATCGCACGCTATTATGCCGCCGCCTGTCAGACCGATCTGCCTTGTCCTCGCGACCGCGGCGAGATCCCTGGGCGAGTCGGGAAACTCCTGGGCATGGTCGATCGGGCGGTCGTTGGTTACGAGCCGTTCTTCGACATCAAGCTCGTCGTCTTCCCCGAGTTCGCGCACGCCGCCCCGATTTACGAGACCGTCGAGGAGCTGATCGACCGGCTCGCCGTGCCGATCCCCAACGAACACACCGACCGCTACGTGATCAAAGCGAAAGAGCGGGGGATCTTCATCCAGACCGGGACATTTCTCGAGGTCGATTCCCGGTGGCCGGGCGTCGTATTCAACACGACTTGCCTGATTGGCCCGGACGGGCTCTTGAGCCGGTATCGCAAGGTGAATCCCTGGCTTCCCTGGGAGTTGCACGCCAGTCCGCACGACCTGGCCGGCTACGACGAACCGCTGTTTCCCGTGGTCGAGACCGAGATCGGCCGCCTGGGGGCGGCGATCTGTTACGACTGGCTGTTTCCCGGAGGCGATCCGAGCCCTGGCGCTGGCGCGGCGCAGAGGTCTTGATTCGCGTGTCCGCCTATATGGACCCCTGGGGCGCAACGCCGCCACTGGACTGGTGGACGCTGTTCAATCGCGCGCGAGCCGTCGAGAATTTCGCCTTCGTCGTGGCCGCCAACCAGGGAGCCAGCGCCGAGCATTATCCACCGTTTTCATGGCCCGGCGGCAGCATGATCGTCGATTTCGACGGCCGCATCCTGGCCCAGGCCGACCCCGGTCCCGGCGAGAAGATCGTCGTCGGTCCGATCGATCTGGCGGCGTTGCGCGCACGAGCGAGGGCGTCGTCGAGGCCATCACTTCCTTTCCCATCTGCGGGCCGATGCCTATACTCAACTTTACACTCGGCCCATTTTTCGCCCTGGCGGACGCCCTTCATGAGCGGGTCGTGACTGCGCCGCCGGATCCGTCCGCCCGGGCACAATCCCTTTGTCGTTCTCATCGGCCCGGCCGGGTATCGCGGATTTCATTCATCCTTGATTCAACAGCTCAGAGGATTGTCACGATGCGACCACGAATCTATGTGCACGCTTCGGCCTTGTTCTCGTTTCGGCGATCGGGCTCTTGGCAATCTCGGCCTGCCAGTCGGATCAGCCCGAGCCGGCCCAATCTCCGACGGGGCCGAGCCCGGCCGTGTCCAGGCCAGTCGAGCACTGAATCGCGGCCAGCCGCTCAAGGAGCAAGGTCCGCCTGATGATCTGGCCGCCCACTTCAAGGGCCTGGGATACATGGAACAGTACGAGTATCGCGAGGCCGTCGAAGCCTTCCGCGAAGTCCACCGCCGCGCCCGGCTGGATCCCGGCGCGATCAACCTGGCGATCGCACTCTTGAATGACAGCGGCGTCAAGGCCGAGCAGGCCAAGAAGGCCGGGGGTGAGCCGGCTCCCGACAACTTCGACGAGGCGCTCGGATCTGCTGGCCGGCGTCCTGGAGCGCGACCCGCAATAACCCCTACGCTCATTTTTGCCGGGGCATCATCCTCGAGCAACAGGGCCAGATCGCCGAGGCGCACCAGCATTTCAAGCGGGTGACCGAGATCGACCCCAACGATGCGCGCCGCCTGGTACTGGTCGGGCAGCACCTTGCCCGATCCCGAGAACCCGACCCAGCCCGCCGGTCCCGATGCAAGCGAAAGAGCAGATCGCGCTCTTTCGCAAGGCACTCGAGCTCAATCCCTACATGACGCCCGCGATCTACAAGATGGCGATGACCTCGCGGTTCACCGGAGATGCCCAAGAATACCAAGGAGCTGCTCGAGCAGTGGAAGAAGATGAATCCCGATCGCCCGGACCCGTCGCCGGGCCCGGGCGACTCCGCCGACAAAGTGTACGGCGAGATGGGAAAATATGCGAGCGTCGATCAATCCCTTTCACGCGCACCGAGCGAGCCGTCGAGACCGCGGCGGTCCCGCTGAATTTCGAGGCCGCCCAGCCGTTGCAAGTCAAGCTGCCCGAAGGCGAGCGGTGGGTCAAACCGTCCGACTTCACCGGCTCGCGCGGCGGTGATCGGCCGCGCGCGCGCCCGCTTCGGCGCGGCCGTTGCCGCTTTCGACGCCGACGGCGACGGCCGAGCTCGACCTGTTCCTGGCCTCGGCCGTGGTCGGACCAAAGGGCATTCACGACGTCTTGCTTTTGAACAAAGGGGACGGCCGTTTCGAGGATGCCTCGGCCTCGTTCGGGCTGCCCAAGGATCGCGCCAGCCTGGGCGTCGCCGCGGCCGACTTCGACGCCGATCGCCACATCGACCTTTTCCTGACCGGCGTCGGCGGCAACCGCCTCTTGCGCAATCGTGACGGCAAGACGTTCGAGGATATCTCGTCGATGCTCAAGCCGAGCGGACCGCCCGCCATCTCGCTCATGGCCCGCTGGCTCGACCTCGACCAGGACGGCGATCTCGACCTCTACGTCGTCAACTACTGCGCGGCCGAGCACGCCGACAAGGCGTTTCATCGACTCGGGTGACCTCCATCCGGGACTGGCGAATACGCGTCTATCGCAACGATGGTCAGCCCGATCCGGCATCGCCGACAGTCCTCAAGGCCGAACTGGGCGCCGCTGGCGGTCGCCTACGGCAACGTCAACGGCCACAGAGGGCTTGACTCTGTCTTGACGCCATGGCCCGAGGCCGAGGCGCTGTCGGGCGGGCCGAGCGCCTCACACGGGGATCGCCTCTGCTCGACATCGACAACGACCGCGACCTCGACCTGGTCTTGACCGCGGACAAGGCAGCCGCCGATCGCCATTCTCAACGATCGGCTGGGCCAGTTCCACGAAGTGGCGCATTCAAGGGCCTGCCGTCCGTCGAGCACGAGTCTCGGGAATCCTGGCGACCGATTCGACTCCGACGGCCGCACCGACCTGGTCGCGCGCCGTGCTCGAACGGGCGAGTCCTCGCCTGGCGCAACACCACCGAGCGGACCACCGCGAAGCAGACCAAGCTGACCTTCGAGTCCTGGCCGATCAATGCCGCCAACTGGCGAGCGGCACAAGCCATCGACCTCGACCTCGACGGCTTGCCCGACCTGCTGGGACTTCCGGCCGCCGTCGAGCAAGCCGGGCGAACTCGCTCTTGCCGGCCTGGGCGCGCAACGAAGGGAATCGCTTCGCGGCCGAGACCTTGCCGTTGCGGCCTTGCGAGCCCCGGTCTCGACGGGCTGACGGCCGTCGACCTGGTCGGCGACCCTCTGCCCGACATCCTGGTCATCCGCCCGGGCGAACCGCCCGCGCTCTCGCCGAGAACCTGGGCAACGGACAGCACTGGCTGGCGCTCCAGCTCGGCGGGCACTGGCGGGTCAAGCCCGAGCTGATGCGGACCAACTCGCACGCGATCGGAACCCGCGTGCTCGTCGAAGGGCAGGGGACTGCACGTCACCTACGACCACACGACGCCCGAGATCCGGCCTGGGCCAGTCGATCGCTCCCGATCGTGCTCGGCCTCGGCCAACACGATCAAGCCGACCTGGTCCATCTCCGTTGGCCCGACGGAGTCATGCAGTGCGAGCTCAACGTCGCCGGCCGACCAGAAACTCGAGCTGGCCGAGAACAACCGCAAGACCGGCAGTTGCCCGGTACTTTTCACGTGGAACGGCCAGCGGTTCGTCTGCATCGGCGACTTCCTGGGCGGGGGCGGGCTCGGCTACCTGGTCGCCCCGGGCGTCTACAGTCAGCCCGACCGCGACGAGGCGATCGCCATCACCGCCGACCAGCTCCAGCCCAGTGACGGCGTCTTCCGCCTGTCGATCACCGAGCCGATGGACGAGGTCGCTTACCTCGATCATATGCAATCTCGATGTGGTCGATCGCCCCCCCGGGGTTCGTCCACGCCCGACGAGCGGTTCGCCCCCGACGGACCTCGGCCGACCGGCGAGCTGCTGGCCTGGCGAACGGCCATCGAGCCCGTTCGCGCCACCGACCTCGAAGGCCGCGACATGACCGAAACCCTCCGCCACTGGGATCGCCGCACCGTCGACACCTTCCGCAAGCGCGACGGCTGGATCGGCTACGCGACTGAGCACGGGATCATCCTCGACTTCGGCGACCGGCTCAGCCGCTACGGACCGACCGATCGCGCTGGTGCTCTGCCTGGCCGGCTGGGTCGAGTACCCCTACTCGCAAACCAATTACGCGGCCGCGACGGCCGGCGTCACCTTGAAACCCCCGGCGATCGAACGCCAGCCGCGACGACGGGAGCTGGGAAACCATCGAACCCCACGCCGGCTACCCCGCCGGCATGCCCCGGCTCATGACCCTCGATTTGACCGGCAAGCTCGCCGGTCCGCGTTGCGTCCTCCGAATCAAGACAAACATGGAATGCTACTACGATCAAGCCATTTATCGCCGTGCGCGATCGAGCGGCGGAGGCGTCGCTCCGCGTGTCGACTCTGCCGGTGGCCCGAGCGGCGCTCGGTTATCGGGGCTACACCCGGGAGATTTCGCCCGACGGCAGGCAGCCCTTGATTTATGACTATGACTATGTTGATCCAGCTCCGCTGGCGCGGTTCTCGGGCAAGCTGACCGCGTCACGGCGACGTGTCCGCGGCTGCTCCAGGCCGACGACGACCGGCTCTGCCTGGTCGGGCCCGGCGACGAAGTGCGGATCGAGTTCGAGGCGACGAGTCTGCCCCGCTTGCCCGACGGGCTGGACGCGCAGCTATCGTCGTCCGGACGATCGGCTATTGCAAGGACGCCGACCCGTTCACGGCCACGAGCGACTCCATCGAGCCGCTCCCCTGGCGGCGAATGCCGGCGTTCCCGTTCGCTCGCGATGTCAAGCGGCCAAGCGACCCCGCCTACGAATCGTACCTGCGCGCCTATCAGACCCGGCCAGCCGGGGCGGAGGTGAAGCGACCATTGACTGCGCGGGCATTCCACGTGTTCGAGCGTACTCAAGGCGTGGGCGTGGATCGGCATCTTGGCGGCATTTTCGCTCCATGTCGGGAACGGGCCTCGAGTCGTTTGCGAACCTCCGCGGGCAGCTTCTTGTCAGCATGCGGCGTAAGCTGGTCGAGGCGCAGGGCTTCGTTGGCCTCATCGACGGCATCCTGATACATGCTGATCTCGCGCGCTCGCGTCGGCCAGCCGGGCGTGCAGCTCGGCGTTCGTCGGATTAAGGAGTGTGGCCGTGCGCGTGTCGATTTGACCATCTCGCCGCGAAGGTCGAGACGCTCGAGCGGCTCGAGCCGCGAGCCGATCATGGCTCAGCATCTGGTGGATCGCCGCTGGCACGCTCGCTGTGCACGCCCCAGACGTAGGGATTGCCGAGAGCCGCTGACGGCCTCGCCGTAAAGGATACGGGATCGTTCTTCCAGCTCCAGCGTTGTCCTGATCGAACTTGGCGCCTCGCTCGCTCCCAGTACCATGAAGTGCAAGTGGCAGCCCAGGCCAGCCACGGACGGGCATAATAATGGTCCGCCGCGATGGCATTGTCATAGGCTCGGTCGGCCCGCTCGAAGTCGGGCGGCAGATGGTTGATCGCCTCCTCGGCCTGCGGCGATTGCGGCCTCGGCACGCCAGAACGGCGAGACCACGCCGACGAACGTGCCCAGAAGGGCCGCCCAGACCCACGGCGAGCACAAAGGCAGGCACCCGACTCTCGTACTTCGCGAAGCCGGCCGCACGAGCGGTCGTCGCGCAGATTCAAGCCGAGCGCCAGCATCGACCAAAGCCGAGCGCGACTGTCGGGATACCGATCCCTCCCGCGGCCAGCAAGTTGATCAGCACGGCCAGCACGGCCGCCGCCAAGAGCCGTGCGCGGGAATAGGCAGCCGGCGCCAGAGCGGAGCACCGAGGAACACCGCCGCCAGCCAGCTTCGCACCCAGGATCAGCCAGCGGAAGAACAGGTCCCCTTCGAAGGGATTCAAACCGCCGAGCATCACGACCAAGGCCCAGCCGCCAGCCCGCCGAGCCGACCAGCCAGCCGACTCGCCGCGGAGGAGCGTCCATCTTCCACGATCAGCCGCATTTCGATTCGGCCTGGCAGCCGTCGAATCCGGTCGCGATCGCCGTCGCCGCGAACGATCGGTCGTGGCCGAGCATCGGCGCGCTTCTCTCACGTGTGACGGTGGGCCGAGCAGGTTCCAGAGTCCCCACGCAACGGCGGCCGCCAGGGCAAGCAAGGCCCAGAAGCCGGCCGTCGCCCATACCTCGAGAAACAGGTTGTGCGGGTCGAGGATCTCCTCGCTCGATTGCGGCAGCTTATACCTGAGGTAGGGCCCGCCAAAGTTGCCCGGCCCAACTCCCCACCAGAACAACGGCGACGTTCAAAGCCCGCGTCACGCTCGTCGCTCCGCCCGAGATCACGCCCCACGCGCCTTGCCAGTACTCCCAGCGATAACGGAGGGACATCGGCGACTGCGTCAGCACCTGGCGATCGAGCCGGCCGGTGGCCAGACCGGCAGCCACCACCACCGCGACGAGACCGAGCCCCGCCGCCGCCGCGGTCCAAAGCAGCACGCCGCGACACTTGCCGGCGCACGCCCCAGGCCAAAGCGATCAACGCGACGACCAGCCCGAGCCAGGCGCTGCGGCTCTTGGTCCAGATCAGACAGACGCAGGACGACGAAGATGACCGGGGCCGCCATGTCCAGTGCCGTCCACCGCGATCCGGGTGCATCGCGGCGTACCAGGTTCAGGAAGCCGACCGCCAGGGCCAGCACCAGCGGTCCGACGATGAAGCCCGCCAGCGAATTGGCCAGGCCAAACGTCGAAAACACCTCGTTCGAGCCGACCAGCCGGTTCCTGAGCAGCTCCTCGGCTCGCGCGCCAGGCGCGATGCCCATTTCTTGCATGACCCGACACGGGATTGCGCGATGAACCTCGCCTGAAGGAGCGGCAACTCGACCTTCACCTGATACAGACCATAAACCGAGACCGCGAACGCGGTCGCCACGATCACGCCAGCCAGGGCCGACGACTCGTTACGCGTTCGCGGCAGGTTGCGTAACAGGATGATAGGCAACGCCCAGGGCGACCCACTCCCAGGCCAGGTTGATGCGCCGGACGGCGATCGAGCGCATGCGATGCACTGATCGCGACCAGGAACATGAGCGCGACCACGAAGCGTCGGTCCACGACCAGCGGAAGCGAAAGCGGCCGCCGACAACGACCGCGGCCAGCGCCAGCCCGAACACGATCAAGACGACGAACACCCAGTACAATCCCGCGCCAGCCCCTTCCTCAGATCCGGCTCGCTGGGCCAGAACGCCCTCGCCGTCATCAAGGCCGCCGTCAGCCCCAGCGCGATCCGGCGCATCCGCTCGCCCAGGTAAATCGCCGAGCCCCCGTCGTCGCCATGTTCGCGTTCAGTCCGACGAGCGTGCTCGCGCCGGTTCCCGGTCCGACCGTTCGGCAGGCCTCGGCTGGCAGAGGGACCGGCAGGTTTCGCGCCTCGTCTGGCCATTTGCTTGCTCCGAACGGCTCGCCCGAGAGTTCCAGAATGGCCACAACCCCCAGCAAACAACAGGGTCTGAGCCAGCACAACGCACGCCCCCATCCCGTCGAGCCGGTGCAGGAGCAATGCTCCCAAACCGCCCGCCAGGGTCACCAGATCAATCGTCCAGACCGCCTGGGGCGGCGTCAAGCCGCGCAGCGACCAGCCGGTGCGAAAAATGGCGGCGATCTCCCACGAACGGACTGCGGCCCTCGCGTCAAGCGGATCAGGATGACCGAGATCATGTCATAAAGAGGCACCGCCATGACCAAGAGCGGCGCCAGCACGCCATACGGCGAATAAACCTTGCCGCCGTTCGTCGCGCGTGAACGTGCCCACCACCGTCAAGCGCCCCCAGCAGGAACCCCAGGAAATTGCTGCCCGCATCACCCATGAAGAGCCGCGCCGGGAAGTGGTTGTGCACCAGGAAACCCGCCAGTGCGCCGACCACCACCAGCAGAGCGCGCCGGCGCGAACAGGCTGCCCGACCGCGACCTGCGCCCCGCAAAACAAGGCCGCGGCGATCAGGCCGACGCTCGCCGCCAGCCCATCCATATTGTCCAGCATATTGAACGCATTGGTCAAACCCACGATCCACAGCACCGTGACCGCACCGCCCAGCGAGCGGATGGGTGAACGGCCCGAACAGCGTGACCCGCATTCCGCAAGCGGCCAGCGCGATCGCGCAGAGGAACTGAATGCCCAGCCGGAGCCGCCAGTCCAGGTTCTTGAGATCGTCGACCAGCCCCATGGCCATGATCACGCTGGCCAAGGCGAGAATCAGGGCGAGCCCGCCCAGCTTGCTCGTTGGCCCCCGCCACATTGACGGCCAGCGGCGCTGGGAGCTGGCTTGGCCCCATACGAGGACCAGCCAGCATGCCCGCTGCCAGAATGCCGACCGTCGTCAGCCAGATCGCCACCCCGCCGCCCAGCGGCGTCGGCACGCGATGCCCCTTGTGCCCCCCGGCCGATCAACAAACCCCAAGTCGCGGCGCGATCCGACGCACAGATAGCACAAACCGAAGCTGAGCACGAAGGCCAGCGACAACCAGGCCGAATGCCGCCTCAAGGAACACGGTCTCGTCTTGCGAATTCATCGTCCGATCGATTCTCAATGGATCGTGTATCGGAGTTTCGCCTGATTGAGGAAGGCCAGGTCGCGCAGTCGTGGATCCGCTCTGGCGGACACGTTTCCGTGCGACCCTGTACCAGAGGCCGATCGACACACAGGCGAGGAAAAGCGTGATCACCAGGCCGAAGACCAGCGCCGATCGCGACCCATTCGACGGCCGGTCGGGGGGCCACTGGCGCTTGACCTCCGCGAATCACGACAAGCATGGCAAACGGCCCGCCGAACGAGACGAAGGTCATCGCCCCCAGGAGCACGTAGGGCAGGCGCGGGGAGACGCTGGTTCGTGATTCATGATCCCCTCGCGGCCGCGCGGGCCTTGAGCCGCTCGCGGCACGAGACGCTCGTGCCGTTCGTTGGCCGCTGAGATCTCGGCAATGATCGTGTCCGCCGCCGTGGCCGCCGGGATGTGCTTCGCCTCCGACTGGTCGCGCCACTTGATCTCGATCGTGCCGTCCTTGAGCCCGCGCTCGCCGACCACGACCCGCAGCGGAACCCCGATCAAGTCGGCATCCTTGAACTTCACGCCCGGCCGCTGGTCGCGGTCGTCGACCAAGACGTCGAGCCCGGCGCTCGTCAACGCCTTCTCCAGCGCCAGCGCCTGCTCCATCACGGCCGCGTTTTGGACCTGGAGCGGGACGACCACAACGTGATAAGGAGCCAGCGCCAGCGGCCAGAGGATGCCGTTGGCGTCGTGGCCGGCCTCGACCGCCGCCGGCGACGATCCGGTTGATGCCGATCCCGTAACAACCCATGATGATGTGGACTTCGTTCCCCTTCTCGTCGAGGTAAGTCGCCCCCATCGACTTGGAATACTTGGTCCCCAGCTTGAAGACGTGGCCGATTTCCAGCCCGGCGTTGATCTGCGAGTGCGGTCCCGCAGCGCGGGCAAGGGTCGCCGGCGTCGGCGTTGCGCACGTCGTGCGACCTGTTCCACGGAAAATCGCGGCCCGGCACGACGCCCTTCAAGTGGACGTCGACCGCGTTGCCCCCGACGACGACCGTGGCCATCGCGGCGATCGCGCGGTCGATCACCAGCGGGATCTTGATCCCGACCGGCCCCAGAAAACCCATGGGGGCACCGGTGGCCTTTTCGATCGTGGCCGCGTCGGCCGGCACGAGCGCCGTCGCACCGATCACCCGGCGGAACTTGGCCTCGTTGAGCTCGTGGTCGCCTCGCAACAGCGCGGCCACCGGCTTGCCGTCGGCCAGGTAGACCAGCAGCTTGGCCGAGGTCGCCTCGTCGACTTTCAGGAACTCGCAGACCTCGCGGATCGTCCGCTTGTTGGGCGTCGGGACGGCCTGGTAGGGCGGTGCGTCCGCCGCGGGCTGCGTCCGCGCTTGGTGTCTGCGCACCGATCTCGGCCCGTTCCTGGTTGGCCGCGTAGCCGCATGGACGCACTGGATGACTTTGTCTTCGCCGGTGGAGCAGGGGACCATGAACTCGTGAGACGAGTCGCCGCCGATCGGCCCGCTCTCGGCCTCGACGATCACGTACGGCACCCCGCACCGGTCGAAGATCCGGCAATACGCTTCGATACATCGCGTCGTAGCTTTGTTGAGCTGCGCGAGGTCGGCGTCGATGCTGTACGCGTCTTTCATGATGAACTCGCGGGTCCGCACGATGCCGAACCGCGGCCGGGGCTCATCGCGAAACTTGGTCTGGATCTGGTAAAGCGTGATCGGCAACTGCTTGTACGACCGGACCAGGTCGCGAACCATGTCGGTGATGACTTCTTCGTGGGTCGGCCCCAGCGCCATCTGATGGCCGCCGCTGATGGTGAGCTTCATCAGCAAGTCGCCGTAGGCCTCATACCGTCCCGATTCTTTCCAGAGCTCGACCGGCTGCAGTGCCGGCATCAAGCAGCTCGATCGCCCCGGCGGCGTCCATCTCCTCGCGGACGATCCGTGACACCTTCTGAATCACCCGCAGCCCCAGGGGCATAGTAGGTATAAGCCCCGGCGCCGAGCTGGCGGATCATGCCCGCGCGAATCAAGAGCACGTGACTGGGCGCCACGGCATCGGCCGGTGTTTCCTTCAACGTCGGAATCAGGGCATGCGACCAGCGCACCAGATCAGACCTCCTGCGAGAGACAATTCCCAATGTCAGGCCCCAAAGCGCTCTGAAACAGGCGCAGGCTTGACCGGCAAAGAATCCAATCTAACACATCCGGCCCGTCAGGCCGAGTGTCCTTCACGCGGAACAAGGCCCTTGATCATTGGACCGATCTGACAAAAATGGGTTCGTTCTCAGTGTGCATCCGGGTCGGTCATCTCGCCGTCGATCTCCTAAAGAATCGCCTGTTGGTCGGCCGCCATTTTGGCGTCTGGCTTCGTTTCGTATCTCTCGATGTCCGATATCTGCTCGTCCTATACTTTACGCGGCCATAAGTGAGACATCATACCGCCGAAGGCCGGGCGCTGGTAACGGCCTCTCGGGTTGTGCAGCGGATTCCGGTTGCGCCTACGGATTCCGGCGGACGAAAGGCTCGCCGAGCAGCCGAAGATGCCGATGTACAACGCTCGAAGAGCGCACACACTTTGCAGGGTCGAGAAACAGCCAATCGGCTACATCTAATGACAGGCCTGAAACTTACGTGTGACACAGGAATAATCGGAACCGCGGCGATCGGCCGTAACGTTCTGCTTCCCTTGTGGTTATGTGTGACACAGGAATAATCGGTACATTTGGTACGCTGAAGAGGTTTTTGATGTATCTCTCTGTAAGCCAATAAGTTACGTGTGACACAGGAAAAATCGGCAAAACTCGACCCGAGAGAGTGCTTTTCCATATCTCATTATCAACAAATGAGTTAAGCGTGACGCAGGAATAATCGTTACATTTGTCCGCTCCATAATACGCTACTGGCGTTGGAGTTACAGCGCTGAACGATTGGATTGCGCACAACGCCGGCCTGGCAGGGCCACCCCGACCCCTGCCGGCTTGTCCGGCCGCGGTCCACTCCCGTGTATGCAACGCAAACGTCAGGTGCTCTAGACTGCGTCGAAATGTTAGTTTTTGACTTTACACCACGCTCGTCCGGATGGCCAGGATGAGGTTATCTGACCACCCGCCGAAATCGCTTCTCACGCCGCCAGAGGACCTGCGCATCTGTCCCGTCGAAACCAGTGGCGATCAGCAACGGATCGCGCGTTCGCCTCGGGGACTTGGCCACCACGTCCGATCGGGAAAATCAGGATTTCCGCGTTCGTAGTCGCTCACGGCAGCAGACCGCGCCTGGAGGATTTCCTCGGCTCCCTCGGGATCATTCCACAACATTTGTTAGGCGGGAGCCCGTGCTGCCGTTGGCGCGTTCTTTACATCGCCCGGAACGAGCAACGATCGATTGCTGGGATCTTTCGGATCGTCCGGCCTCGGGTAATCGCGCCACAGCCATCGGAGCATTTCGGGCATGATCGCACCGCCTTGCTTGTTGGAATGGGTGCCGATGCCCCAGGTGTAGTTCACGTCGTACTTCTTTTCCGTCAACGCCGCGACCATCTTGATGTTCTGCGCGTGCCAGTCGCGGGTTGGGTCGTAGGTGCCGTCACGGCGGAGGCCGCGGTTGTCGTTCACGCCGTCCTGCAAGAAGATGCGGATCGGCTTGGGGTCGCTCTTGCGGATCAGGTCGGGATAGACGTGGCCGCCCATGATGTTGGTGAAGCTGCCGATCGTGCTGATAACCTTGCGGAACTGGTCGGGCCGGTGCCAGGCCACCGTGAATGCGCAGATCGCTCCGGAGCTGGCCCCCGAGATGGCGCGGCGTTCCGGGTCATCGGAGATGTTGTATTGCTTCTTCAAGGCCGGGAGCAGCTCGTCAACGATGAGCTTCGAGTATTTATCATCCAATGCATTGTATTCCACGCGGCGGTTGGTGGTCCGATCGCCCCAGTCGGCGTCGGTTGCTTCCTTCTGATCGGGCCGGTGGCCGGGGTTGATGAAAACGCCGATCGTAACGGGCATCTCCCGCCGGTAGATCAGGTTGTCGAACACATAGGGGATCCGGTAATTCCCCTTCAGGCCGACGTAAGCGTGGCCGTCGAAGAAGATCATGAGGCATGCCGGCTTCGACGCGTCATATTGAGCGGGAACGTACACCCAGTAATTGCGTGTGGTGTTGGGGTAGACGTTGCTCGGCAGCGCGGTCGGGCCGATGACCTTGCCTCGCGGCACTCCCTCATGCGGCTCGGAGTCGGGGCCCAGACGGTAGGTGTCATCAGGAGGCGCACCCAACACACACGCATCGGCCAACAGCAACGCCAGCACCCAAGCGCAAACGATTCTCATGGTACAGCTCCCGTTGAAGCCAATAGAACACACCAGGCCAATGGAAGACAAGGTTACGCGTATCTGCCCGGCGCCGGACCATAACCCGGGCGTGATGGCGCCGCAAGAGGCTGGCGGATCAGCGGCCGTCACGGTTGTGGTAATCGATATCGCGGCCGCCTCATTCTTTGGTCGGCGGAATTCCGGTTTTGAGAATCTCCGCGTCCGCGGGAAGCTCGTGGTGGATCAGTTCCCGTAGGAGCGTGAAGCCGAGTTCCTCGAGCGCGGCGGCCAGTTCCTTGCGGGTTGCTCGGTTGACGAACAGCCAGTTATGGCCCGGGCTGCCGAGAAGGAAAGGCCGGAGGCGAGGGCTGGCGGCGATCGCCCGGAATTGACTCTGGTCCGGAACGTGCAGCAGGACCGCGTCGCCGAGTTCCAGGGGCCGATCTTTTCCGACCCTCAGCCACACGTCGATCGCGACGGCCATCAGCGGGGGCGCAGGCTTCGCCAGGATGTCCTTCAGCCAGCGATGGACCACGCCCGGCTTCAAACCCCCGGCGGCCGCCTGGCGCATCGAGTTTGTCGTGAGCCGCCAGCCCGTCGCCGTGGGCCGAGCGATCCGTCGCAGTCGGGCCGCCTGTACGAGGTCGATCGGTTCGTTTGTATGAAAAAAGCCCTGCTCGTCCAGCTCCAGCGTGCTCCGGATCCCGGCGGCGTGATCCGAGGCGAGGTAGCCGGAGAGCTTGGTCTTTGGCTGCTCATCCAGCGTGCCCGAAGCGATCACGAATCGATCGCCACAGGCCGTGCCGCGATGGCCCGCGAGATACGCATCACGCTCTTCCGCGGTGGCGAAGCCGAGGATCGTGAGCCCAGAGCGGAGCGACAGGCTCTCGCGCTTCCCCGACCAATCCTCGAGCGAGCGCAGCACGTTGGCGGGAGGCTCTGGCTGGCCGTGCCTCCGGAGGAAATCGACGATCTGGGTGTGGCTCAGACCGCTCTCCTCCGCCTGGTAGACGCTCGCTTGGGTAAGGCGAAATGTCTGAATGGGTCCAGAGTGAGCCGAGTCACTCTCGGCAATCCGACCCAAGATGCCGGCCGTGCGTGCGTCGGCCTGTTCCAGGTAGGCCACGACATCGAAGTTGGGCTGAATCACCAGGCAGCGCCGCTCGGCCGGCTCCGACGGCGGTGCGACCTCGGGTGCACCGAACACGGCTCGCCCGGAGTCGGTCAACCGAAAGGCATGGAGCGCGGAAGCGTCTCCGCCCAGCCTGGCCCGTTCGACCAGTCCCAGGGCCACCAGGGTCACCATCAAGGCGTTGGCGTACCATGTCCCGTCCCTGTCGAACCACCACGCTCGCTGACGCTCCGCGCCGGTTAGCTTATCCTTGTCGCGCGCCGCGCGATAGCTTGGGATCCCACTCCGGCTGCCCATACGGGAGTCGGAAACCGTGATCTCCCGCCTGAAGTTCATGAAGCCCCGCGAGGAAGGTCTCGAGGTCATACCAGTGGTCGCCGGCGCGGGCCAGGCATCCGAGCGCCCAGGCCAGGACTCGCCGGCCGGTCTGGACCGGCGAGCTATCGTAGAAGCGACCGTCCGGCACGCCAATGCCGTCCCACCAGTTGGCGATTGACAACCAGCCGTGCGCCCAGGAATCCACCTGCTGGAATCCCGGCGCGGCGAATTGCCGGGTCGCCCGCCGCGGGATCGGCGACGATCGCGTTGTACCGGAACTGCAACACGCCGAGTGACCGGAGCAGTTCCCAATAGAAGCTGTGCGGATCGGGGAGGACGAACTCGGAGCTGTCATCCAAGGGGATCGCCTTCTCCATGGCGCGGACGGTCGGGACTGCCAGTAAGCCATCCTGTCGGGTCCTGACCGACCGTCGCCCGGCCACGTAGGCGAAGACTCGGGACAAGTCCAGCACCACCTCAGCGGGCGACCGCCGGGTGATCGTCTCCGGGATTCGGTCGGTGTGAGGAATCGACCACGGCGCCGGCCCGGCGGGCTGGACTCGCCGGGCAATGCCCGCGTGCAGGCTGTAGTGCGGGAAAGGCTGGTCCGGCCGCGCCCCGGATCCGTGGGAATAGTAGTAGCCGTGTCGATCGTCTCGCTCCGAAAGCAATACCCATCGATTAACCAAGGCCGGGATCGGATTATTCTTCCACAGACGCTGGCTATATGACGCGGAGATTATCTTCTCGGTGACCTCGAGCAATCCGCGCGAGATCAGGTCGACCCGGATGACCTCGCCGTCGACCGACCCGCCATACCGCCGATAGACGGCAACCACGGACGTTTCCTGCAGCGGACAGCGAGCGAAGCACGCGGCCGGCGGCCGCGTCGTCCTCGAACGCCTTGCGCATCAGCAACGACCAGCTCGTCCTTGGGCAGTTTCTGGGCCGCCGTTGAATCAAGCCATTGGCGTGCCTTCTTGCGCAGGCTCGGCGTTGTTGATGTGCTCCAGGCCGGCCGGGACTTGGCGGGTGGAGGGGGAATACAGGAAGGGGACGGATTGGCCCGCGGTCACAGTCATCGCCGGCTCACGATTTGAGAATCTTGGGGGTATAACCGCGACGGCGCAGGACCTCGGCCAGCTCGTCGGCGCGTGCCAGGGTCGACCAGAGCGACGTCCGGTGCCAGCCGGCATAGAGGAACGGCCGCAGCGCCGTGTCGGCCGCCAGCTCCAGGAGTTGCGCCGGGTCGCCGACCTGCCAGCACCGCCGCGTCCATGTGAAACTCGGGGGCTGACGGCTCGGCCATGGGCAACAGCTCGTCGAGCACCTCGGACGCCGACGCCTTCTTTGCGTTCAAAGGGGATGCCGGGGACTGCGTAGCTTTCGTGCGCGCCATGGTAGGTCCCTCGGAATCGCCTCGATTTCGCCGGGTACGACTATTGCTTGGTCGATAACGCCATTATGACACCGAAACTCGCGCCAGACCAATGTGGCGCCGAGCCTTGATTCATCGAGGCGAGGCCCACCGCACCGGCTAAGTGGTCCGTTTCACAAATAACGTCGTAGTTTCGACGGACTTTTGGTACAGGGAGGCGGGCCCCCCAAAAAACCCGGCAAGGAAAGGATGCCGCCATGCCAGGACCGAGTCCCGCTCTCTGTACCTTCCCTGACGATTTCGTGCAAGAGGCTCTCGACACTGTGTCCCGCCGAACAGTAGCGGTCCAAACCGTCCAACGCTTTCGGCTTGTGCTGCTTCTTCATGAGCAGCCCTCCCTGGGAAACGACGCGGCGGCCGAAGCGGTCGGTCTGTCCGCTCGCCAGGTACAACGCTGGCGAAGTCGCTGGGCCGCCGGCGATTTCTCCATCGAAGATTATGCGGGCCGCGGCCGAAAGGCCGCTTTTTCCCCCTCTGGATCAAGCGTTGATCCGAGCCATGGCGTGTGAAGTGGTCGCGGAGACGAAAGAACCACTCAGTCGCCAATCGGTGGCCGACTTGGTGCGGCGAGCCCGAGCGGCGTTGGGTAAGAAGATCAGCCGCAGTACGGTGTGGCGTACGTTGCACCATGCGGCGATCAAGCCCTGGCAATACGAGCACTGGATTTTTCCGCGGGACCCTCGGTTTGCCGAGAAGGCCGGGCCGATCTTGGACCTTTATGCCGGGACGTGGGAAGGCAAACCGCTGGGCCCAAACGATTACGTGTTGTCTATGGATGAGAAGACGAGCATTCAAGCACGTGGGCGCTGTCATGAAGAAATGCCGCCCGAGCCCAAGCAGAGCCGGCGGATTGAAACGGAATACGACAGGAATGGAGCGTTACAATACTTGGCAGCGTGGGACGTGCATCGCGGGATGGTTCTGGGACGTTGTGAGGCAAAGACGGGGATCAAGCCGTTTGGCCGACTGGTGGATCAGGTCTTGGAGCAGGAGCCTTACCATGATGCGGATCGGTTGTTCTTTGTCGTGGATAATGGTTCGTCGCATCGAGGTCAGACATCTGTGGCGCGGATGCGTCGGCGCGACAAAAGGATCATCTTGGTGCACACCCCAGTGCATGCAAGTTGGTTGAACCAGGTCGAGATTTACTTTTCGATCATCCAGAGGAAGGTGCTGACGCCGAACGATTTCGCGACTTTGGACGCAATTCGCCTGCGTTTGGCGTTGTACGAAGACCTGAGCAACCGAACTCCGAGGCCGTTTGCGTGGAAGTTCACTCGACAAGACTTACTGAATTGGCTAAAGCGTGCGTCGCCGCATTTTTTAGCAGCCTCGGCTGCCTAACGTCAAAGACCAGGCTTACCGCGACGTTATTTGTGAAACGGACCACTAAGGATTTCGGTGGGCCAATTGATCCCGAGGATCATTCGGCACCACGCTTCGACCGATTGCAACGCTGCCGCGTTAGCGACTTTGTCGCGTCACTGAGCTCTGTTCGATCACTGCTCGCTCCATGGGCGACCTGGCGGTGGGGGAGGGGGTTGTTTCCAGCGCCAGTTGGATCGGTAGGGAACGTGAAGGTAGGGAGTCGCAATTCGCTTTCCACCTTGGGTATGCGACTGAAGCAAGGCGTCGAGCGTGCCGCTGGTCAAGAGCGTTCGTTCGACGGGCCAGGCCGGCTCGCCGGTGAGCATCATTTTCTCGATGCCGTTCAAGAGCAAGGTAAAGTGAGCGCCCGGCCGAGCCTCCTGCGTCCAGAACTCGGTGGAATCGATCTTTCGATCATTCTGATAACGCCAAGCCGCAGTCCAGGTACCGACAGCACCGTTCAACTCCAGCAAGAAGGTTCGCAGTCCGTCTTCGTATTCGATGATCATCAGTTTAGGTGCATGGACGGCCGCGCGATTCAGCTTCCTGCCTTTCTCATACTCTGGGACTCGCCTCAACGCCGCCTCGAGTAGTGCTGGATCGACCAAGCGTTCATCGAGAGCTTTCCAGACGTCAGCGCCGCTCAGGCATTGCACCGACCGAACGCCGGTCTCACCGCCATCGCGCTGTTCCGCGAGCGCTTGCATGGCCTCCAGGGCATGAAACCCGTACCCGTGGGTCGTGTGATAGGTCAAGGCGACGATTTCGCTGATGTGTGCGCCGCGCGCGACATCGACCGGTGGGTAGCGCCACGATATCGGCAGCGAGGAGCCAGCCATGAGCGGAATCTTCATCTCGCGAGCGGTGTCGTAAATGAACTTCGCGTCTTTCCAGTTGTCGGATAGGTGCTTGTCGATATAGACGGGAACGACGCGGCCGCTCTTCCGAAAGACTTTGATCGTCTCGTCCCAGCAACGACGCTTGGGATATTGCTGGTTGCCCGTGGGCGAGAACGGATAATCGCCGTGTTCCAGAACGAGCAGGACTCCTTCCACGGCCAGCTTTCCCGTGCCCAGGGTGAGCGTATCGGCGATGTTGGTCTTGATCGGGAAACGATGCGACGCGGCCAAGAGCCGGCTGATATCGCGCGGAGGTTTTTGATCGGTATAGAGCGACGCCAACTTCAGAGGTGACTCTCGGCCCGTGCCATCGAGCATGTCGGTCAAGAGCAGCCGGCTCACGATCATATCGGCGTGGGAATTGTGTCCGTATTCGGTCACGATGGCGGCGACGCGGCGGGTCGGCATCTCGCCAGCGTGCGCGAGAAATCGCGGAGAGAGGATGGCGATGAAGACGCATGCCACGGCCCACCTCGCCGTTCGATCGCGCAAAGAAAAGAATCTCATCACGGCACCGTTGTCTTGGGCAGGGGATCGCTGAGCAGATACGCGAGCAGGTCGAGCACTTGCTCTTCCTCGAGCACGTTCACAATGAAGTTGACAATCAATCACGCGATTGAAATTCGACTCTTGCCACACCATACACCAGAAACTCCGGAAGAACAAAATGGACACGTCCGTCGGCGACCTTCGCCTCGAGAGTCCGCGGTTCCACCTGCTCGGGAGTGAGGAATCGCACCGAACGCAACGCCGCCCCTTTGGGCAATACCAGGTCCGCGGTAACTCCCGCGATCGCCAGAGGTTTCTCGTCCTTGATACCGGTGCCACCCGACGGTTTACCGTCTGCTCCCAGCGGTGGCTCGACACGGTTGTAGTTCACGAAATGAAGGTCGATTTCGCTCTGCGATCCGGCCGGCCGGCTACCAGAGACCCGGACGAAGTACGGTGCGTCAAATCGGCTGCGGGAGTGAGGCAGACTGGATACCACCGTGTCGGGAGAATCCGCGACCGTGATCACACGTGCATATTTCGCCGCTCTCTCGGCTGGGAACTGATCGTCAGGCCAGACATCGAACAACACGTGTGCGTCCAGAAGCACCAGACCCAGCTTTCGGAACGACTCCACCGCTCGAACCTCACCCTGATGAACCTGCCGGCGCGGAAAGAGCAACGCTGCTTCGGAATGGGATTGGTTACCTCGGTAGATCGGGTCATTGAGTCGGAGGAACTGGTAGTATTGCACGATGACCGCGCGGGCGAGTGGGTCGGTGAACTGCGTGTAAAATCCCATCGGCGCACCTCCGTTAGCCGCAAGTTCGGCGATGGTCGCGCGTATCCTCGTGCTTTCGTATTTGCCGAGCGTGAATGGACGGTCGTCGAACGCGCCCCGGATGTAGCGGGCTTGCAGCGTTCCTTCACCGAGGAAGTGATTCTTGAGATCGGTGTAATACGCCGCGGCGCCGGTGCTATACCACAGATAGGACTCATCCCTGCCCCACAACTGAGAGGGCAACAGGCACCTTTCGTCGCCATCGATTTGCGCGAGGTTGCCCAGATGATTCCATTGTCCGACGATCAGATCCGGTTTCAGCGAACGACCGTAGCGCAAGAATACGTCATCGAACACTTCTTTATTCGAGATTTGAGAGAACCGCAACATCTCCAGTCGAAGCGGCGTGGTTTCGGTGGCGGGATGCCAGGAGACGATCTCGCGGAACTTGTGCGTTTCGAGATCGCCAATCTCGAACCGGACGCGTAGTTCCCGGGCGGTAAACCGTTCCCGCAGGTGGCGCCGAAAGGCGGTCTGGCAATGTTCGCAGAGGCAATCGTGCCGATAGAAATAATTAATCATGAATCCGTCCAGCCCGCGCCGAACGCCGTGTCGCACCCAGGCTTTTAGCACTTTTTGCCAATCGGGGTTACGGAGACAGGCCCAGTATTCGTTCATTCCACCGATGGCATAGGTGCGGGTTTTGATTGGGGCGCCGGCGGCGTCCTTTTCCAGCAGGCTCACGGGGTCGGCGACCGGTCTGGGCCCGAGCGTTTTCTCGTCCCAGAGCTCCCGGTAAAACTTGAAAAAGCCGCGCGGTCCTTCCGGTCCATCGGGGTCGCCGACGAGGAACTCAACGTTGAAATGCCCCACGACTTTGACGCCTCGTGCGTGCAGCTTGCCGTTAAGGTCCTCGAACCAGGTCCCTAGCTCACTCAGCCCGCGAACCGGGAAGTGTGACGGATAGCCGTCATATTGCGGCGTGTGGCCGAGGCTCCAGAAATGGGCGCCATAGAATCCGACCTGTGCGATATCCGGTTGTGCGTCCGCGATGAACTTCAGATAATCCGGGTTCGCGTACTCGGCCCAGTGAGCGACAATTCGTGTGAATTCGAGACGGGGAGCGTCCGCCGGCGTCCCGCTGGGCTCGAGCCCGAGAAACAGGGCAACAACGGTCAGCGGCATCATCCAGCGGGTTCCCGCGGCCGGAGCGGCTCGATTCGGGGCATTCCCTGATTTTTGGAGCGGTGGGCAAATCACGGTGGTCGCTCTGCTTTTGAAGGCACCGCGGCTATGTAATGAAGCATTGCTCCTCAGGTTACGCTACCCGGGCTGGTTTCAGCCAGATAGTGGATCGGAAGCCAGGAGAGCAGCATCCCAACGACGCCCAATTCGGGACAGTCTGCGATATTCTTGACAAAGGCCTTTGCCCCTGCGATTATGGGACCATGCCCAGAACAGCTCGAGCCTCGGTCGGCGGCATCTGCTATCACGTTGTCAACCGAGGTAACAACCGCGCCAAGGTTTTTCATCAGCCCGAGGATCTCAGCGCGTTCGTGACCACGATCGCGGACGCGTGTGAGTACCGTCCGATGCGGGTGCTCGCCTATTGTGTGATGCCGAATCACTTCCACTTGGTGCTCTGGCCGCTGCATGACCTGGACCTGAGCCGGTGGATGCAATGGCTTCTGTCCGCCCAGGTCCGGCGTTACCATCGCGATCATGGCGGGAGCGGCCACGTTTGGGAGGGGCGTTTCCGGTGCTTCCCGGTCGAACCCGATGATCATCTGCTGAGTGTGATGCGCTACGTGGAAGGCAACCCGGTACGCGCCAAGCTGGTGAAGCGGGCCGAAAACTGGCGCTGGTCCAGCCTCGGATTTGGGCCCGATCGGATCCAGTTGTTCAAGCCAGCCCCGGCTCCCATCAAACGCAGCCGCAACTGGCTCGAGAAGGTTAACACACCGTTTCCGGCCGCGGAGCTCCAGCGGATTCGCCAGAGCGTGAACCGGGGGACGCCGCTCGGGACCGGTCCTTGGGTCGAGAAGACGGCGGCGTTGCTGGGCCTGGGGTCGAGCTTACGACCCAGAGGGCGGCCGCGCATTCATCCGAAAACTTAGACGTACCGGTGGGGTAGAAAACGACTCGGCTAGATCAGCCGCCCAGGGTCAAGCGGCGACGTGTTCCTGGTACGGCTCACTTCGGTGGCTTGCAATCCTTTGCCGGCTTTTCGGCCTTTGCTTCGGCCGCGTTCCGTCCGATGTGGGTCGGGTGGCGGCGCCATCTTGATGAGCAGGTGGTTGGAGACGCCGTTGGGGGTGGCGACGTTGATGTCGAGCAGGGGATCTCCCTCGGCGTTGGGCGTGGGCGAAGCCTCCTTGGCGATCGTCACTTCGAGCAGGTTTCGGCTGATGAGCACGGATTTGGCTGGTTTTCCGCCCGCGATCACGTGCGTGTCGTGCACGCTGAAGTTTCTTCCTTCCAAGAAAAGGGTCGATTCTTCGCAGCGTTCGGGCGGCTTACCATGCCAGCCCAAGAGCGACGGACGGAGCTGTAAGCCTTGTGAGCAGAAGATCCGCGAATCGTTGAGGTCTCCACTGAACGGAACCCGGACGGCCAGGCGCTGGGTGGGCATCATATCGCTCAACTGCTTGATCCGATCCATCACGATCTGATAGTCCTCGGGGCGGTACTGGCTATCGGGCTTGTCCTTGGCTCGCTTCAAGGCGCTCTCCGCCGCGATGAGTCTGCGGCCGAGGCTGGACGCTTTTTCCAGATCCGACCTCTGGCCGTCGCCGATCTCGCTGGTGCGGAACCAGTTGGCGACGGTGACGAACTCAATCTCGGGAACGAAGTTGGGCATTTCGATCAGTGCGGTGCATTCGCGCTGTCCGGGTTCAATGCTTTGATCGCCCCTCGTCGGGTCGGGGAGGCGTCCGTTCAAGAGTAGGGCGACATCGGTGAGCAGCCGGCCGTCGCTGCCGCCGCTCGTCTGGAGCCTGGGGTAGAAGACCCAACCGAACGTGCTCTGACCGGCTCCAAAACCGACCATCGTGGGGTTGAGGCGGACGGCCGTTTCATCGTTCGCGGCGCGGCGGTCGGCCGCGATGTCGGCGAGTGCCTTCCAGGGTCCGATCGGAGCCGCCCCGACCAGGTCGAATGCTGACCGTTTACTCCGCGCATAAGCGTCGGCAACATTTTGCTGCGCGATCACCGGCTCGATTGCATAGACACGCAACGGCCACTTGGCCCTCACATAATGCTCGAAGGCGTGGAATACCTCGTCCGAGACTTCCGGCTCAAAAAAGCTGAGACCCTTGAGGCTCTCGGAGTTGATCGTCGGATCCTGATCGGTCATATCCTGCTTGAGGCGGCGGCTGACTCCGGCGGCTTGAATCTTGAGCGCGAATGCGAGCGTGTTCACAACACGATCGCGACGGTCGCTGAGATTATCGCTCGATTCGAGTGCGCCGCCGGCGGTCTGTTTGATGTGCGTGTCTTGCTTCCCGCTCACCTGCAACTGGGCGACTCGGGCGAAGTCGCGCCGGGCCACCTGGTCGCCCAGCTCCTCCAGAGGATCGACGTTCGCGTTGAGCGATCCAGACCGGACCGGCGTCGCGGCTTGCTCGAGCAACGGATAGGCCGCCTGCAGCTCGTGCCTCAACCAACCCGACACCCGCGCTGTCCGGTGGTGGGGCTCGTCGTCGAGCTCCTTGGCGAGCTCGCGCTCGGCCTCCTCCGCGATCAGCTTCAGATTGGGCCGTCCATAGAACAACTCGGTGTCGGCAAACGAGACGAGCGAGAACGAGTGGGAACCGCGTTCCGAGGTCCGATCGTCGTTTTTGGTGGACTGGTTGCGGACGGCCTGAGTCAGGTTGTCGACCGTCTCATTGATCACGGTGTTTCTCAAGGCGCTTCTAAGCGTGTGCTTGGTCATTACCAGTTTTGCCGAGACCGTGATGATCGCTCCCTTACCTCTCCGGCTCCGCGGTCCCGGTGATAGCGTCACGGGAATCCGCACAAGATACAGACTGTATCCCGGCCTGTCCGTCAGCTCGTCTCCCGCGTTGATCCGGCGCAACTGGTTGAGGTGATTCAGGTAGTTGGAGTGTTCATCGAGCACGACCGTTGGCTCGAGCGAAGCCTGCCCTTTCTCGATTGTCGGGCTCGACGCCGGGTTGGACGCGCTCGAATGCGGCCAAACCCTTGGACACCGTGTCAAAACCGGCCGTATTGTCTTGTGCCGTCGTGGACTTCGCCGACGGTGGAACGAGGGCCGTGCCCACGCGCACCTGCGTTGACTCGCTCTCGACTCGACGTGTCGAGGCGTTGATGTCGCCCTTGAAGCCGACCTTGAGCCACGCGGCCATCTGAGACTCGTACTCGGAGCGGAATTTTGCCAGCCGGTCTTGCCCCCAGACGTCAGGCGTCTTCACGCTGATGGTTCCATAGGCCGTGAGAATGCGGTCAAGCTCGTCAACCATCTGCTCGGCGTCAGTGAGCCGGATCGTCTCTTCGGCTTTTTGATTCCAGATCGCAAGGCGAGTCGCATCCTGCACGGTCGAGCAAGCCACACTCGACATCGCGAGCAGCATGAGCAGGATCGATGCACCAGCGAAATGTCAGTTGGACCAGCCGTCGAGCGATCATGAAATCCTCGCGTTTGGGCCGTTCGGACCCCGACGTTGAGAGCGCTGCGGACCGTTAGCGATGGAAGCGACTTGGAATCGCCAGTCACGAAGCCGAATGGAGACATCATCAATGTCTCTTGACTTCGAATCATGCTTCCAACCGAGGAGAAGTGAGCGAATGAGATCCGTCTCTTCAATACGGCAGCCGGTGATCTCCAGTTCGCGCTGGCCAGTTTTCGTCCGATAGGCCGGCAACGGCGTCCCTGCTCGTAAAGATGCTGCATTATGCGAGAATGGATCGTTCTGTCAACGTCGACATTCTTGGCAAAACTCGAACCTCTCGACTCGCCAACCACGCAAGCCCAAAGATGATTGTAGGTCAGGCTTTCCTGCCTGACTGGTATGTTGGGATGTCAGGGCAGGGACCCTGGCCTGCCGCGGGTGCCCCCTGACCCAGAGCGGTTCACGATCGGGGCGCCCGCGGGCCATTCTCACCCGAAGCTTAAGAGGAGTAACAAAATGAACCTGAAGGCGAGCGTCGGCCGCGAACTCTATGACCGCAGCGCCGGCCGGGTTACTCTAGATGAATTGGAGGGGAGTGCGATTTGAGTCGAGAGGGGCAAAAACGCCATGAGCCTGGATGCTACAATTTGGCCGACACCGCGGAAGCTCGCCATCGGCTACACGCTCGCAATCGCAACCCTTGTCATCAATGCGGTTTTTACTTTCTGGAATCTGAACACGATCCGCGCCACGTGGGACACCCTCGCGGGGGGCCGCGACTTCGTGCGGGGCATCGACGATGTCTTGTCGAACCTACGAGACGCCAGAGGCTGGCCAACGCGGCTACCTTCTCACCGGTGAAGCTCGCTATCTTGAGCCGTACACGAGATCGCACGAGGGCATCCTCGCTTCAATCGAGCACGCTTCGATTGATCGCCGGCGACAGCCGTCGAGGACACCTCAAGGCCGTCGAGGAGGCGGCCACCATCAAGCTCGCCGAGCTGGAACAGACCATCTCACTCCGCAGTCAGGACGGGCTCGAAGCCGCCCTCGCGGTTGTCAGGACCGATCGCGGCAAGGAGGCCATGGATCGTGTCCGCGGTGAGTTGACGGCGATGCGAGCCGAAGAGGACGCAGCTCGAGATTCTCTGAGAGACCGATTGCAGACGGCCATCAATAGAACGACGATCACCTTCACGTTTGCATCGGCCTTGGCTCTGGCCCTGCTCTTCGGCGTCCATCTTCTGAGCGAACGCAGCCGCGACCAGCTCCGCCGACACGTCGCTTGGCTTTCCACAACGCTCCGCAGCATCGGCGATGCCGTCATCGCCACCGACGCTGACGGCCACGTCATTTTCATGAATCGCGTCGCCGAAATGCTGACCGGTTGGACCCAGGCCGAAGCCGTGGGCCGGCCGTTGGAAGACGTCTTCCGCATTATTAACGAAGAGACGAGGAAAACCGTCGACAGTCCCGTGACGAAGGTCCTGCGTGAGGGAGGCACCGTCGGCTTGGCCAATCACACGGTGCTCATCGCGAGGGACGGGATCGAATATGCCATCGACGACACGGCCGCACCCATCCGCGAAGACGGCAGCGAAATCAAGGGTGTCGTGCTTGTCTTCCACGACGTCGGCGACCGCCGGAAACTCGAGAAGGATTTGCACGATCGGACGATGAGGCTCGTCGAAGCCGACCACCGCAAGGACGAATTCCTGGCCATGCTCGCCCATGAGCTCCGCAACCCGCTCGCTTCCGTCAGTAACGCCATCCAACTGCTGCGGATGTCCAACGCCACCGCCGAGCATACCAATGGTCCAAGGACGTCATCGAGCGGCAGGTCAAGCATCTGGCCCGGCTCATCGACGACTTGCTCGACGTCTCCCGGATCACACGGGGCAAGATCGAGCTGCGGAAAGAACGCATCGACGCCTCGCCCGTCATCAAAAGTGCGGCCGATGCCGTGCGACCGCTCATCGACGAGCGAAAGCAGGATTTGACGGTCGCCTTCGCGCCCGGCACGCTCTGGTGCGAGGTCGGATCCGACCCGGCTCGAACAGACACTCATCAATCTTCTCACCAATGCGGCCAAATACACGGGAGCAGGAGGCCATATCCGGCTGACGGCCCGACACGAGGGCGACCAAATCACCTTCAAAGTGAAAGACGATGGTATCGGCATCCCGCCCGATAAGCTCCACGAGATGTTCGAGCTGTTCGCCCAGGGGGACCGCACCATGGCCCGCTCCGAAGGGGGCTTGGGCATCGGTCTGACTATCGTGAAACGCATCGCGGAGTTGCACGGTGGCTCCGCCACCGCCTTCAGCGAACGGTCCTGGCCAGGGCAGCGAGTTCACCGTGACACTGCCCGCGATTCCTCAACCCGTGCTTTCTCCCCTCCGAACGCCGGCGACCGGGCAGGAACGGGGGCAACACGGCCGCATCCTGATCGTCGATGACAACGTGGATATGGCTCACGGACTGGCCCGGCTGCTCAAACTGCTGGGTAACGACGTTCGCACCGCCCATGACGGCCCGAATGCTATTGCCGAAGCCCTCGCGTTCCGGCCGGGATTCATTCTGCTCGACATCGGTCTGCCCGGCATGGACGGCTATCAGGTTGCACGGCAGCTTCGCCAGAAAGGGTTTCAGGACGCCGTGATTATCGCCATCTCCGGCTACGGCCAGGAAGAGGATCGCCTCCGCTCCCGAGAGGCGGGCTTCAACCACCACCTGGTCAAGCCGGTCGATTATCGGGCCCTCGTCACTCTCATCGGCCAGCCCACTTCGTGAACGCGAAACCTCGGGGGATCGCTAGCCCTATGGCGGCAGTACCGCAACCGGTCGTAGGGCGCGGTGATGAAAAGTCGGTGTTGATCGTGTCGGATGGACGGTTTCGAGGTGTGAGTTTTAGTTGCGCGAGCGAGTAACGGCGCAAGCGAGCGATCACTTTCGCCCCTTTGAGAAGGTGGGGGCAGGGGGGTGAACAGGGCATAACCAGCAATTCGAGATTCAACCGGCGGTTTGCCGAACGCTGAAGGGTTGGGCGGAGCAGTTCGGCCTTGAACGGGCTCGGCTCGAATGGATTGGGTTGGCGCCGTGCTGATTCATCCCAGCGGTCCAACCGGCAAAGGTGTGGTAAACGCATTGTCCGATCCGTTTGTAACGCCGTTCACGACGAGACCTCGGCCCGCGCGGATCTTGAAAATGCGGGAAACTTCGATGCGAGCGTTGACGACTGAATAGACCAGGGACCGCCGTTCCTTCGACCGCGGCGTCGAAAGGGGATGCCGGCGGATTGGTGGGAGTCGCGGAAGACCGTTTCGCGTTTTTCGGTCGACCGAGTTCACGGTTGCGGGGATCACGTCAGCTTTTCCCGAAGTGCGGAAAGGCCGTGGGCCCTCGGCCACAGGGAGGTGTTCGGTGTTGCCTAGGGAATTCCGACATGTGCGCCAGGAGCGACGCAATCGACGCCGGACGGATCTGGCCGCCCTGGAGCGACTGGAAGCGCGGGAGTTGATGGCGTTTTCCTCACTGGGGTACTCACTCCCCCAGCTCACGGTCACCGGTTCGGCCGGTCCGAGAGCAGCCTGGGGAGGAACCCTCAATGTATCCGTTTATCTCCAGAATATCGGCGCCAGCACGACGACCGAGCCGACCGCTCAGGCGCCAGGATCCACCAGCCAGGCGGACGCGGGCGATTCGACCATCGCCGTTGTGCTCACCCGCCACGCAAATTCCCTGAAGGGGGCGATCAACCTGGGGACAATCGATGCGCCGCCGGTTCCTCAGAATAATCTTGAGCAGCTCACCCAGTCATTCACGCTCCCGTCTCGACCCGCGGGATTCGCCGGCGCGGGCGGCAAGTTCTATGTTCGATTCATCGCCAACTCGAACAATGCGCTCCAGGAAGCGAGCCAGATGAACAACGTGAGCAGCGCGGTGCCGGTCTTGGTGGCGCAGCAGCGCATTGCCGGAATTGCGGGCCGTCGCGCTGTACGTTCCCGACGTGATGCAGCCGGGCGACACCATCAGTCCGACCATCCAGGTCGAGAACATGGGCACCGCCGACTCGGGTTCGGTGCAAGTGGCCCTGGTGGCCTCGGTGACGCCGACGTTTACTCTGGGTAGTTCGATCGTCGCGCTCTACACGGTCGACAATATTCCGGCGGTCTCCGAGGTTCCCACCAAGGGGAACTACAAGACGTTCGCCAAGAACATTGTCAATTCGGCCCCGAACGTCATTACGATCAGCGGCTCGCCGGTCACATTGCCGACGAGCCCGACGACGTATTACCTGGGTGTCGTGGTCGATCCGTACGGCAAGCTCGCCCAACTCAGCCTACCGTCGAATGTCTTCAGTTTGAGCCACAAGGTTGGCCCCGGCAACTCGGGCTCGGGCCTACCGCCGGCCGGTGTCGTGTCGACCACCGGTAACACGAGCCCGTTCCCGATCGCTCCCAACGGCCAGATAATCGGCAACGTGTAACCGACGCGCCCACGAAGGCGCCCGGACCGGACGATCGCGGCGAGCCAGTCCGGCGCCAGTGGGCCTTTTAACCCACGAGTTGCTACGTAAGGCAATTAAATCGTCATGTCAATATAGAACTCAGCGCAGTCACTTCCGCAGCTCGCAACGAGGAACTAGCAACTGGCAACTGCAAAGGCTCCCTTGACCCCGGTTGCGGTTCGCTCCTACAATCGACCGCTTGACTGGGTATCGTGCCCGGCTTGATGGCCACCATGTTCGTTCTCCGATCCGAATCGATTCGCCGAATGACCCGCCGATATGTGAACCAGTTAACCAATGGCGACTCGATCGACGAGCCGTTTCTGGTTGCCGACAAGCAGCTCCGGGCTAATCGTCAGGGCAACCTTTATCTCCATCTGGAGCTGCGCGACAAGACCGGCAGCGTCGGCGCACGGCTCTGGAACGCGACCGAGGATCTGGCTCGCACGTTCGAGCCGGGCGACTTCCTGCACGTTCGGGGCAAGACGCAGATCTTTCAAGGGTCGATCCAGATCATCCTCACCCATCTCGAGGTGGTCGACTCATCTCGCATCGAGCCTGAGGAGTTCCTTCCCCAAACCTCTCAGAATATCGGTCAACTGTTGGCGAGGTTGCGCGAGGTTCTGTTGGCGATGAACAATCCGCACCTCCGCGCCGTCGTGGAATGCTTCCTGATCGACGACGAGTTCGTTCGAAAGTTCACAACCGCGCCGGCGGGGATCAAGAACCACCACGCGTATCAAGGCGGGCTGCTCGAGCATGTCGTGACGCTGCTCAACGTAGCCGATCGGATCACCGATTTCTACCCGGAGATTGACCGTGACCTGCTCTTGACCGGCATCTTTCTGCACGACGTCGGCAAGGTCGACGAGCTGTCTTATGACCGCGCGTTCGCCTACACCGACGAGGGCCAGCTCGTCGGGCACTTGATCATGGGTGTGGAGATGCTGCACGAGAAGGTCGATCGGTGCGCCGAGCTCACGGGCGAGCCGTTCCCACCTGAGCTGTTCCTGCGTCTGAAGCACATGATCGTCAGCCACCATGGAACTTACGAGTTCGGCAGCCCAAAACTGCCGATGACGCTCGAAGCGATCGCGCCTGCATTACCTCGACAACCTCGACGCCAAGATCCACACCTTCGGTCGTGAGATCCGCGACGATCCCAGCCGCGACTCGACCTGGACACCGTTTCAGCAGAGTCTGGGCCGCCGGTTGTACAAAGGGAACTTGTCAGCGAATGGAGCTGGTGACGATGGGACCGAGGTTTGACGAGTCATCTCGGGTCCGGTAGAACGGAATTATGCCGTTTGTATTCGTGCTTCGGAGCGGAAGCTCGGAATGAATTCCCTCCACATGCGTGCAGAAACGGAATTCATTCCGTTTACTGGCCAAGGAAAACGGAATGAATTCCGTTCTACGTTGAGGCTGAGCCATGCCGCCTCGCATTTCGCTGGCGACCCTGATCGGGATCGTGGCCGTGCTCGCGCTGGGGTTGGCCGGGATGCTGTCGGCATCAAGACTTTGGCTCATGCTCGCGTCCACCGCGATGCTCGCGATCTTGTTGAGCGCCATGCTGGCTGCCTGGCTCTTCTCAGGGATTGACCGGGCATTCTGGGTGGGTTTCGCCCTCTTTGGCTGGACTTACCTGATCATGGTTAATTGGGATTGGGTCGGCGGCCAGATTGGCTATGAGCTGACAGTTGGGTTCAGTGAGGCCGCGGAATGGGTGCTGCCGGAGGTTAAAGGCCCAGCGATCGTTTTCGGGGCGGCGACTCCGCCGCCGGTCTCGGCGACGGCGTCTGCTCCATTCGCGCAGGCCGTGCCGGCGCCACCCGCTCTGGTGAATCCCACCGACTACATTCAGCTAGCGCGACAGCGGCAGACCAAAATCGGCAATTTCGTTCAAATTGGTCGAATATTCGGGGCTCTCGTTTTTGCCGTGTTGGGAGGATGGATCGGACGCGCATTGGCCGAGCGAGCCGAGAGTTCGAAACGAGCGGAGAGGCCCGCCGCGCCGGGGTAGGCAGGGCCGCGGACGTTGCCGTACGATAGGATCACACAATCAGGTGATTCAATCGAGGTGCCTGTTGCGATGTCCGATTTCGCCGACCGCGTCGTCCGCTTGGTGGCCCAACCCGACTACAAACCCATCACGCTCAAGGCGATGGGGCGGCTGTTGGAAGTGCCGGCCGACGATTATGCCGAGTTTCGCTCATCGGTCAAGCAATTGGTCAAGGAAGGGAAGATCGACCTGGCCAAGGACAAAAGGTTGCGCCGGCCCGACCAGGCCGGCCTGATCGTCGGCGTCTTTCGCCGATCGGCCAAAGGATTTGGATTTGTCCGCCCTCCCACATCGGCCGAGAAGACCGACCAGGTCTTCATACCGGTCGAGGCGACTCGCGACGCGTCCAGCGGCGACGAAGTCGCGGTCAAGATCGTCAAGCGGTCGAGGCGGGACGGATTCAACATCGAGGGAAAGATCGTCCAGGTATTAACTCGGGCTTCGGGCGTGTTCGTGGGAACTTACTTCGAGGAAGGGGGAACCGGCTTCGTCCAGATCGACGGTACGACGTTCCAGGACCCGGTCTCAGTCGGGGACCCTGGAGCCAAAGGGGTCAAGCCCGGAGACAAGGTCGTGCTCGAGATGGTCCGCTACCCGACGGCCTACCTCGCGCGGCGAAGGCGTCTTGATCGAGATCCTGGGCCAGCGCGGGCAGCCGGGAGTCGACACGTTGACGGTCATTCGGGCGTTCAATATCCCCGATACGTTCGAGGAGCCGGCCCTCATCGAGGCGCGTGAACAGGCCAAGTCGTTTAACGAAACAGAGATCGGCGGCCGGCTCGACCTGAGAGCCGTCCCGACCGTGACGATCGACCCGGCGACAGCGCGTGACTTTGACGACGCCATTTCGTTGTCGCGTGACCCGGCGGGCCATTGGAGCCTGATGGTCCACATCGCCGATGTGTCGCACTTTGTTCGACCGGGATCGCCGCTCGACCGCGCGGCCCGCCA
Source organism: uncultured Planctomycetota bacterium (assembly GCA_963720335.1). Lineage (GTDB taxonomy): Bacteria > Planctomycetota > Planctomycetia > Isosphaerales > Isosphaeraceae > CAVRFS01. The sequence goes on from CAVRFS010000019.1 coordinate 229,984, forward strand.
TCGCGGCACCAGCGTCTACCTGCCGGATCGGGTGATCCCCATGCTGCCCGAGATCCTCTCGAACAGCCTGGCCAGCCTCCAGGCCGGTCGCACGCGATATACCGTGACCGCGATCCTGGACTTTAGCCCGGAGGGGATCTTGACCTCGAAGCGTTTCGCACGATCGGCGATCAAGGCCGATCATCGCTTCAGCTACGAGCAGGCGATGGAGGTGATGAAGCATCCTCAGGGTTCTCATGCCGGGGTCGCTCCCGAGGTCGCCGCCATGCTCGGCCAGATGCTCGAGCTGGCGATGATCCTGCGCCGACGCCGGTTTGCGCGGGGCCCTCGAGCTCACGCTCCCCGAAGTCGATCTCGAAATGGGCGATCAGGGTCAAGTCACCGGCGCCGCACCTGGCCCTCCACGACGCGAGCCACCAAGTCATCGAGGAGTTCATGCTGGCGGCCAACGAGGCCGTCGCCAGCACGTTGACTGAGCAGAATATCGGCTTTTTAAGACGGGCCCATCCTGACCCCGAGCCGTTCAAGCTCGACGAATTTGCCGAGTTCGCCCGCAGCCTTGGCCTGGTGCTCGATCAGCCCCAGAGCCGGTTCGAGCTTCAGAAGGTCTTGAAAGAAACCGTCGGCCGGCCCGAGGAATACGCGGTCCACTACGGTCTGCTGCGCAGCCTGAAGCAGGCCACCTACACGCCGGAGCTCGAAGGACACTACGCCCTGGCCAGCCAGGACTACTGCCACTTCACGTCGCCGATCCGGCGCTATCCCGACCTGGAGGTGCACCGTCAGTTAACCGCCTGGCTCGAGGGCAAGAAGCCGAAGGGCCACCATGACGAGCTGACCGTGCTCGCCCAGCACTGCACACGCACCGAACGGAGGGCCGAGGCCGCCGAACGCGAGCTGAACCGAATCAAACTGCTGACCTACCTCGAAGACCACGTGGGCAAGGTCTTGCACGCGATCGTGGTCCGAGTCGAGAACTTCGGGCTCTTCTGCCGGCTCAGCGAGCTGCCAGTTGAGGGCCTGATTCACGTCACCAGCCTCTCCGAAGACTTCTATTACCTCGAGGCCGGTACCCACACCCTGGTGGGTCGCCGTTCCGGCCGCCGCCACCGGCTGGGCGACCGCATCATCGTACGGATCGCCCACGTCGACGTCGATCGCCGCGCCCTGGATCTCGTCTTGAGTGATTCTCCGATTTCCCGGGCCAGACGCCCAGCGCGCCCGGGCGCGGAAACGACACCCAGAAGCCGCACTGACCCAACCGCCCGTCGGTCGCGCAAGTCAGGCCGGGACGATGCGACGCCGCCTTCCGTATCCGCTCGGCCTAAAGCGAAACGGCCGCCGACTCCCAAAAGGAAGAAAAAGCGAAAAGGGTGAAGTCGGTCGAGCGCGGATGACGTCTGGTCGAACGAGCGACGCCCGTTCGCTCACCGCGAAACGCCCAGAAGATCGTGCTGATTGAGCCTCAGGCAGACGCCGCCGTGTCAACGAGCAACGCGCGGACTGCCCAGCGCTCGGCAGCTCGAACAGCAGCGCATCATTCCAATCGGACTCAATCTCCACCAGGAAATACCACTTACAACATGACCCGCAGATGCCTAGCAACTGCGTTGGTTCATTGTCGTCGGGCTGGTGGAGATCCAGCGGGATCTCACACTCAGGACAACACAGCGAACAGACTTCGGGACTCATCGATACCGCATGAGTGGTCATCTCAAAGGAGATTGGGATCGGCCCCGAGAACTTGGAACGCGAAGGTTGCATCACGCCCTCCTTGTCGCCCTCTTCATCAAGGAACTGTGTAGCTTGCGACTCGCAATTCGTTGCATGAGAACTACCAGGTTCTCTAGTTAAGCCGCATGGCGCTTGAAATATCATATTGCTCTCGCCAAGTAATGCAATCCGAGAATCGCAGAATCTCACAGGGTTTTCGGGACGCGTTAATCTGCCGATAAATGAACCATAAAACGTGAAATCGCCTCGGGCCACTGTCGTCTCATCATTCTCAGCGGGCGCAAGTTTGATGGCGCACAGCCGTTGCGTTGAGGCGATCGGCTGGGAATTTGAGCTTCACAAGAACGGCGGCGAAGGCCACAATCACGCGGCGCCGAGTTTGTATCGGCGGGTTGGGCCGCGGCTCAACCACGTCGCGAGCATGACGCAACCGCGATTCGGCTGGGTCACGCTGAGCCAATCCGCGACGATCAGTTCAAGTGCAACCACAGCGCATTGTGAACACGCCTTGAGCTGAGTCGACGAAGTCGAGAGTCGACGGGAATGGCAAGGTGTGCTCCGATAAGTCACGGCTCACAAGGAAGGGAAGGGAGTGCCATGAACAGGAGGAGAAATCTATTCGCGTCCCGGTTTATCGGGGTGTTGTGCTTGGTGGCCGTCGCGTCGGCAAGGGGACAGACCATCGAACGTGACACGACCATCACGGGCCCGCGCGGTCGATCGATCCAACGTCAGGTCGAAGTCCAGCGCGGGCCGGGGACGATCGATCGGTCGATCCAGATCAAGCGGCCAGGAGGCACATTTGACCGCTCGGTGCAAGTCCAGCGCTCGGCAGTCGGGGGGCCGTGGCGAGGACCCGGTTTCGTGCCGGGGCCGGTCCACGCCCCTGGATGTTCGGCCCCCGCCCCTTGATTGTCCAGTCTGCGCCCGCTTTTGGATTTGGTCTGGCGGCCGCCCTCTCCCGTTCATGAATTTCTCGTTCGGTGGTGGCGGGATGGGATTCGGCGGCGGAGGCGGAGGTGGAATGGGAATGGGCAGGCGGCCCTGGTCCAGGTGGACCACCGCCGGGTTCGCCCCCGCCGCCGCCCGACCACGTCGCCCTGATGACCCAGCGATTGCAAAGTTTTTATCCCAGCAATCGCAAGGAAGCCGCCTACGCGCTGGGCCAGTTACAAGATCCGCGCGCCGTCCCCGCCTTGGTTCACACTCTCAAATATGATACATGGAAAGACGTGAAGATCGCCTCGGCGATCGCGCTCGGCGAGATCGGAGGATCTGAGGCGGCGATCGCGCTCGAGCGCGACGCTCGATATACGACCACAAGGAAGACGTGCGCAAGGCATCGTCGACGGCTCTCGAGCGGCTGAACACCAAGGCCAAGGCCGCCTTCAATGTTGCCCGCGGGCGCACCGTCGGCGCGCCCCTCCGCTGCCGCCCGCATCGTCCCCTTCGCCGTTCCGCCAATCCGCCCCGCCCAATGGCCCGGGTAGCGAGCCACCACCGGGCATGGTCTCCCAGCCGGAGTCTTCGCCGGCTGAGCTGATACCGCCGCCACCCCCAACGCCCGTCGCCTCCGGACCAGGCGGCCAAGTCAATCGTTAGCTTGGTGGCGACATCAATGTAGGGTGCTCATCGAGCACGCGACATTCACGAGAATTCGAGCCGGCGGAGTGGGTTGAGTACCAACCCGGTGAGCAGCTTGGGATAGAAATACGTGCTTTTGGGAGGCATGGTTTCCAGGTTTGACGCGATCCCCTCGACGTGGTTCATTCTCGCCGGGGGGACGAGGCAAGCCAGGTCGCAGCCGCCCGCGGCCACGTCGTCGAGGACTTCGCTCAGCAGATGGACGTAGCGGCACTGGGCAAAGCCCAATGGGTCGAGCAGCTCCTTGAGCACGAGCACATGGAGCACGCTCACCCCAAGACTCCGCCACTCGGGGCTGTGCTCCGGGGCCAGTTGATCCATGGTCGTGTCGGAACGAAGCCGAGCGAGCAGCCAGTTCCCGTCCGCGACGGTGCCAAAGCCGAGCACGTCCTGGTCGCCTTCCGCCTCGATCGCTTCCCAGGCTGCGCGGCGCCGGCTTCGCCCGCACCGGTTGGCCGCACCTCGAATTCCGGATGGAGCATGGCGGCGAGCTCGGTCGGCGGTCAGGCCAGGCATACCGGAGACGAGCCGGTGAGTGGGTAGGATCAGCAGGCCCGGGTCACTCATGCCAACAAGCATCATCATGCAGAAGTTGGACGGATCGTCATGGCCCGATCGATTGGCCGCTCTCGACCAAGTCGTCGCGATACTTCAGTCCGGTTTCATAGCGATGGTGGCCGTCGGCGATGAAGATGGACTTCGCCGCCATCAGTCCCGCCGATCAACGTGTGTGTTTCTTGATCGGTGACGACCCAGAGTCGGTTCTCGACACCGAGATGGTCGGTCGCAACCAAGGGCGTGCGGTCGCGTAGGCCCGATTCGACCGTTCGCTGCACGATCCCGTCAGGGTCGGGATAGAGTCCAAAAATTGGGCTGAGGTTGAAGCCGGTTGCCTGGTAGAGGGCCAGCCGGTCGGCTTTGGGGCCGGGGAGGGTCTGCTCGTGGGGAAAGATCTTCCCCTTGCCAAACGGCTCCAGTCGGACCCGCGCCAGAAATCCCTTGCGGATGTGGTCTTCCCTTCGACCTCGAAGGTCTGCTGATAGACGTACAATGCGGTGTGGTCTTCCTCGCGAAGGATGGACTGACGCAGCCAATCCTTGAGAAACCGAGTGGCCCGCGTGTAGCGGTCGTCGGCCGTCGCGTCGCCCGGCTCTTGCCGGTTCAATTCCAACCGCACGATGTTATACGGGCTGGATTCATAGAGACGGTCCTGCAGGGCAGCGTCGATCACGTCGTAAGGGGGGGCGACCACGTCGGACAGGGTGCCCACGCGTGCAACATCATAACGAACCCCGCGGAAAGGACTTACATCGGGCATCGGTCATCTCGTATCGTTTGAACCACAGAGATCAGTCCGTTGTCCATTGTTCCCTCTGGGGAAAACGAGCCTCTGGAACACGCGAAGCGAACAATCCAACAACGGACAACGGACAACGGACTGAAAACGGACTGGTTGGGCTCAGGTGCCCATTTCCCAACTTTCGAGGTACTTTTTCTGCTCGGTGGTCAACGTGTCGATCGAGATTCCCATCGTCTTGAGCTTGAGGAACGCGACCCACTCATCGACTTCCTTGGGCACCTGGTAGACCGTGTTTTCGAGCTTGCCCTTGTTCTTGACGGACCACTCCGTGCAGAGGGCCTGAGCGGCGAAGCTCATGTCCATGACGCTGGCGGGATGCCCGTGGGCGGCAGCCAGATTGATCAGCCGGCCTTCGCCGAGGACGTAGAGACGATTGCCGTTCTTGAGGACGTATTCGTCGACGAATTCACGGATGTTCTTGTTGGTTTTCACGGCGAGCTTGGCCAGGTCGTCGAGAGCCAGCTCGACGTTGAAGTGGCCCGAGTTACAGATCATCGCGCCGTCTTTCATGACCGCGAAGTGCTCAGAGCGGATGACGTGGATATCGCCGGTAACCGTGATGAACAGCTCGCCCAGGGTGGCCGCCTCGGCGATCGTCTTGACCTGGAAGCCGTCCATGGCGGCCTCGAGGGCGCGGATCGGGTTGATCTCGGTGACGATGACGTGCGAGCCCATACCGCGTGCCCGGAGCGCCACACCCTTTCCGCACCAGCCGTAGCCGCAGACGACGACCTGACGACCCGCCAGCAGCGTGTCGGTCGCCCGGATCACACCGTCGATCGTGCTCTGGCCCGTGCCGTATCGATTATCGAAGAAGTGCTTGGTCTGGGCGTCGTTGACGGCCATGACTGGAAGCTTGAGCACGCCGTCTTTTTCCATGGCACGCAGGCGGATGACGCCCGTGGTCGTCTCTTCCATGCTGGCGACGACGTTGGCGACCAGCTCGTTGCGCGTCTGGGCGAGAGTGTGGCGGCCCATTGCCGGACCTCGGCATGAAGGTCATCCAGGCGGCCCAGCGCGATGAAGATCATGGCGCTCACCAGGTCGGCGCCATCGTCCATCGTGACGTGGGGCTGGTGCTGCAAAGCGGCGGCGATGTGACGATAATAGCTGTGCTCGTCCTCACCTTTGATCGCATAGACCGGAATGCCGAAATCTTTCACCAGGCTGGCCGCGACATCGTCCTGGGTCGACAGTGGGTTGGAGGCGCAGAGCAACAGATCGGCGCCGCCGGCTTTGAGGGTCTTCGCCAGGTTGGCGGTCTCGGCGGTGACGTGCAAGCAGGCCGACATCCGCATCCCCGCCAGCGGCTTTTCTTTCTCGAAGCGCTCGCGGATCGCCCGCAGAACGGGCATGTCGCGCTCGGCCCAGTCGATCCGTTTCCGGCCGTCTTCAGCCAGTTTGAAATCCTTGACGTCACCCACCACGGCGGGGACAGCGGTCGCAGTTGCCAATTCAAGTACTCCTCGAGAGCGGAGAGTCTCCGGCTAGGTTGCAGCGAATCGCGGCACCCGTATCAGCCGCCCGCACTGCCAAGCGCCCGTCGGGAGGTACGTCAACTGCCAAGTGAGGGCACGGCTGATGCGTCGCCGTATATTGCTTTGGTGTGTGGGACCGACGTGCGCAACAATCGGGTTATCCGAGTTCCCCGGGTTCTCGAAAAACGCTACCTTGAAAGCGAGGCAGCAGGGAGTTACGCTCCCTGCTGCCAAGAAAAGCCGATCAATAGCGGTAATGGTCGGACTTGAAGGGGCCTTCCTTGGGGACGTGGATGTAGGCGGCCTGTTCTGGCGTCAGTTCGGTTAACTCGACGTTCAGTTTTTTCAGCTGCAAGCGGGCCACGTGCTCGTCCAGCTTCTTGGGCAGGACGTAGACGCCGACCGGGTACTTCTCGTTGTGCTGCCACAACTCGATCTGGGCCAGAACCTGGTTGGCGAAGGAAGAACTCATCACGTACGAGGGGTGGCCGGTGCCGCAGCCCAGGTTAACCAGGCGCCCCTTGGCGAGCAGGATGATCCGCTTTCGGTCGGGGAAGATGACGTGATCGACCTGCGGCTTGATCTCCTCCCAGGGGTAGTCTTCAAGCGACGCCACGTCGATCTCGTTATCGAAGTGACCAATGTTGCAGACGATGGCCTGATTCTTCATTTTGGCCATGTGGGCATGCGTGATGACCTTGTAGTTACCCGTGGCCGTCACGAAGATGTCGGCCTTGTCGCAGGCGTAGTCCATGGTGACGACGCGGTAGCCTTCCATGGCGGCCTGCAACGCGCAGATCGGGTCGATCTCGGTAATCCACACCTGGGCAGAGAGGGCGCGCAGGGCCTGGGCCGAACCTTTACCCACATCGCCGTAGCCGGCGACGACGGCGATCTTACCAGCGACCATCACATCGGTGGCGCGCTTGATGCCGTCCACCAGCGACTCGCGGCAGCCGTACAGGTTGTCGAATTTGGACTTGGTGACGGAGTCGTTGACGTTGATGGCGGGGAATTTCAGTTCGCCACGCTTGTGCATCTGATAGAGGCGGTGGACGCCGGTGGTGGTCTCCTCGGTGACACCCTTGACGGCGGCGAGGTTTTTGGCGTACCAGCCGGGTTGCGAGGCGATACGATTCTTGATGGCGGCATAGAGGACGCGCTCCTCCTCACTGGTGGGCTTGTCGAGGACGTGGATGTCCGCTTCGGCACGGGCGCCGAGGTGAAGCAGCAAGGTCGCATCGCCGCCATCGTCGAGGATCATGTTCGAGTGCCCGCCGTCGGCCCACTCGAAGATCTTGTGAGTGTATTCCCAGTACTGTTCGAGGGACTCACCCTTGTAGGCAAAAACGGGAATACCGGCGGCGGCGATTGCGGCAGCGGCATGATCCTGGGTTGAGAAGATGTTGCACGAGGCCCAGCGGACCTCGGCACCGAGGGCCTTGAGCGTCTCGATCAGGACGGCTGTCTGGATGGTCATATGGAGCGAGCCGGTGATGCGTGCGCCTTTGAGGGGCTGGCGCGAGGCATACTCCTCGCGGATGGCCATGAGGCCGGGCATCTCGGTTTCGGCAATGGCAATCTCGCGGCGGCCCCAGGGGGCAAGCGAGATGTCGGCGACGTGGTAGTCGGTGAAAGTAGCAGGCTTTTGCGAAACGGCGGTCACGTTCAAAGTCTCCTGAAACGATGAACGGGCGCCGTTGCACAGTGATAATCCACCCCAGCGAGCCTGGCAGGAACGCCCATGCGTGCCGTCGCAGCGCCCCTCGACGAGATGGTGTAATTTGTTGACTTTAGGCAAGGCTCCGTGGAAGAACCATCTCCTCGTGCCGTTCCGATCGCTGGGCTCAAGCTCCCTTGTGCAGGAGCAAGCGGAGCGTCTTGCGACGCTCCCAGTCCATCCAATCGAGTGGCCCCGGCTCCGCCTTGGAGAGCGGGAGCCCGTGCAACAGGTGGGACAATACGAGCCCGTGTGCACGGGCTTGGGTCGAGGCGGTGCCGCCGTGCCGGGCAACCAACGCCTCCAGTCGATTCCAGTCGGATTCGGACATCGCAACTCGTAGAACCTTGCTGATCCATTCTTCCGGCAGGGGAGGATGCAAGGGCCGCAACCCCCGCTCTTGTTCGGGGCTTCTCTTCCGGCCAAGCCGATCCCGTTCCATGCCTCACCTCTATCGTTCCCATGGCGTTCAGAGCGATCTCCATCCATCCGACTTCCATAGTCTAGCACACGCGTACGCGTGTGTCAAGGAGGATGTTTCGCCAATCGGCGCGGATCGCGACAGGGACGTTTTGACCGCCTGGCGCGGGAACCGGTAAGATCGAAGGCGTTGCTCTGGATGATTCCCAGGGATCGTTGACAGGCCGCGAAGCAATACGAATGGAGGGTCGCACGCCGTGGTTCCCGCCAAGGACTTCAAGCGCCGAATGGTCGTCGAGATCGACGGCGCACCGCACATGATCGAGCACATCCAGGTTCAAACCCCTTCAGCCCGTGGCGCGGCCACGCTTTACAAGATCAAGGCGAGGAACCTGAAGACCAAGAGCCGTGTCGAGAAGAGTTTCCGGGGGACCGATGCACTCAATGAGTCGAGCTTCGAACGCCGGCCGATCCAGTTTCTCTATCGCGATCCGGAAGCGTTCCACTTCATGGACTCCGAATCGTACAACCAGTTCTCGATGCCGATCGACGAGCTGCGCGACCAGTTGCCGTTCATGACCGAGAACATGGAGGGAATCGATTCGCTGGTGGTCGACGAAGAGGTGATCGCGATCGAACTGCCCGATACGGTCGAGCTGCCGATCGTGGAGACGGCGCCCGGCGTCCGCGGCAATTCGGCGACCGGCCGCACCAAGCCGGCCAAGCTGTCGACAGGCTTCGAGGTTCAGGTCCCCGAGCACCTCGATCAGGGAGTGACCGTTCGGGTCGACACGCGAACGGGCGAGTACCTCGGGAGGGCGGGGTAGATTGTACTTGCGTCCTCCAGTTCCGTCGCAGTGATCTCAACTCGTGGTGAGGAGAAGCCGCATGGAAACATTGACTCCCGAACTGAAAGGGGCCGTTGAAGAGGCCGGCGATTCCCCGGTCCGATTGACGGACCCGCAAACGCACCGAGCCTACGTGCTTGTCAGCGCTGAAGTGTACGATCGGATGCTCATGGAGGAGGAAGACCGGCTTGAACAGGCGGCCTTCCTACGCGAGGCGAAGAAAAATGCCAAGGCGCGGGCTGATGGAGGATGCATGATCCAGCGAGGTGAGATCTACGTGGCCGACTTCGAGGAAATGGTGCCTCATCCGGTTGTGGTCGTCTGCGCGAGGAGCTGAATCGCGGCAACTGGGTTGTGGCCGTCCTGATCAACTCAAAGCGGTTCGAGGCATGGTCCAGACAACCGCAACAAAGTAATAAAGTTAGGACCTCTTAGCTTGACTTTTGCCGTTTTTTTAGGGTTGCTTAGCGGCGAGCCTCCTTGGTGAGGTGGTAGATGTTGGCCAACCGCCACATTTCACACAAGGAGGCTCCCATGGGTAATTTAACCGGCCGGCCCCACAATCGCCTATCTCAGAAGCAACTCCGGCGTCGGCTCCGTACCGCGCGGCGTCATCAGGCCCGCAAGGCCCGAGTCACGCGGCGGCGGCTCCAGCGGATTCACAATCAACTTCCCAAGCAGGTTCGTACGATCTTCGACCCCTTACAGCCGGCGTTCTCGCGGTCGATCCATCGGCGGTTCGTTCTCCTTGCCTTGGCCGCGATTCTCACCTTGGGCGGACGCACGATCACCAACCTGCTCCGGGTTCTGGGCATCCTGGCTCCTGGACACCCCAGCAGTTATCACCGGGTCTTCTGCCGCGACCGCTGGTCACTCTCGCCCCTGGCACGCCGTTATGTCGCTGCGGTCCTCGCTCGCTTTGTCCCCGCTGGCACGATTTTTCTGGCCGGTGACGACACGGTCACCGAACATCCCGGTCCACATGTCTATGGCAAAGGCCGCCATCGCGATCCAGTCCGCTCCACTCACACCTACACCGCGTTTCGCTGGGGACATAAGTGGGTCGTCCTGACCGTGCTTGTCCCCGTCCCCTGGGCGACCCGACGCTGGGCACTGCCTCTTTTGGTTGCGCTCTATCGACCCAAGGAAGAAAACCTGAAATGCGGGCGACGGCACAGAACACCGGCCCAATTGCTCGGTCAGATGGTTCGCATCCTGAAGCGATGGTTCCCCGATCGGACATTTATCGTCACTGCCGACGGCGGCTACGCCAGTCACGAACTAGCCGAACTGGCCGCGCGACTCCCCAGAAATGGACCCTGGTCAGCTTGTTCTACCCCGATGCCAACCTGGTCGAACCACCACCGCCGTACTCGGGCACGGGACGTCCTCGGATCAAGGGGAAAGATCTGCCCAGCCCTGCGGAAGTCGTTGGGAAGACCACACAACGACAGACTCTGGTAGTCGCCTGGTACGGTGGAGGCCGACGCCGGATCGAGTTCGTGACCGGGACCGGACTGTGGTACAAGAGCGGTTGTCCCCTGGTGAATTTGCGCTGGGTCTTCGTCCACGACCTGAGCGGAACGCACCGGGATCAGTATTTCTTCAGCACTGACACGACGATGAGCGTTCGGTTGTTGATCGAAACCTACACCGGCCGCTGGAACATCGAAACAACCTTCGAGGAGGTCCGTTCCTACCTCCGCGTGCAGACGACGCGCGGCTGGAGCCGGAACACAGTCCTGCGTATGGGGCCCTGCCTCTTCGGACTCTACACCGTCGTGGCGTGGCTCTACGCGGAATTGCCAGGGCGATGGTCACGGGTCCGCGTGGTGGATTGGACGGGAAAGCGTGACGTGGCCTTTTCGGACGCGATCACGGCGGTACGTCGCTGGCTATGGCTAGAATGGGTTTTGGCGATCCCCGGTCATCGCGACGCCTTCCAAAAACTCAAACCCGGATTACAGTCAGATCCTGCTCAACGGTCTGGCCCCGGCGGCTTGAGCCTCCGGGAAGGCCGCTCTCTACGCTCGAAATTCGGTTCGAGACGCCGTCACTGGGCATCTCGACGATCGTGGTACGGCCTATCGGAAGGGAGATAAAAATGGCAAAAGTCAAGCTTAGGGACTGGGCCGATAACTCGATCGCTCTCCTCCAAGAGTGTTCGGCTTCCGAGAATCGACCGGCGGCGACATGGAGACTGCCCAGGTTATGACTAACGTTCCTCAGACCCTGGGTGGTTTGGGCTCGAGCCGCCCGTCGCATCGCCAGGGGTTCATAGATTTGGCGTGCGAGGATATAGAGACGTTCGGCTACATCTGTCCTGCCCGCGTCCAAACGTGCCGACCCCAAGCCCACCAAACACCCCGCTTGGTCGCTTTGGTACTCGATTCGATCGGGGTACTGGATCGCCAGGGCTCGGTATATTTCCAAGGCCTGAGTGTAGTGTCGGGCCGCCTCCTCTATCCGGCCGTCGATGCGGTAATGACGTGCAAGCTTGCACTGGACGGCGGCCAACTCCTCACGGCGCCGGGGATTGTCAAAGCGGCGGTCGGCAAGGTGGTTGAGGAGGTCGATCACCTGGAGGTAAATCCGCTCGGTCTGTTCGTGATTAGTGAGCGCGTCCTGGATGTCGCCGACTCGCCGCAACGCCACAGCTTGCTCGATCCGCACACCGTGGTCTTCACCTTGTACGCGGGCGAACTCCTGATAAAACGCTAGGGCCTCTTCGAGGAACTCTCGTTGGAGGGGTCGGAGGCCCGGTTGATCGACGAGCCATTTTTCGGCCACGCGGGTATACATGCTGTCTACCGCTTTGCGGGCCTGTCGCGATCGCGACTCGGCCAGTTTCAGGGCGGCGACCGTTCTTTGCTGTTCTCGTCCCAGCAGGATTGAATTGACCAGTAGGGCCAGGACGGCGACGGCGAGAATCGCGAGCGCGGCCCCAACGATCGCCGTGTGCCGCCGCGCCAACTTCGTGGCCCGCTCCAGCAACGTCGGCCGCTTTGCCTTGATCGGCTTGTGTTCCAGGAACCGCCCCAGGTCGTCGGCCAGCTCCTGTGCCGTGGCGTACCGCGATCCCGGCTCCTTGTTCATCGCCTTGAGCAGGATCGTCTCCAGCTCGCGGGGAATTGCCGGAGTTGAGCCGTCGCGGCGGAGTCGGCTCGTCCTGTGCGATCTTGCGGAGGACTTCCTGCCGGTCCTGCCCGTCCACGGCCGGTCGTAGCGTCACCAGCTCGTAGAGCGTCGCGCCGAGCGAGTAGATGTCGGTCCGATGGTCCAGGTAGCCTCGCTTCGCCAGCGCCTGCTCGGGGCTCATGTAGCGGAGCGTGCCCAGCAGGTCGCCGGTGATCGTCAGGCCGGCGTCATCCTGGAGCCGGGCCAGGCCGAAATCCGTGATCCAGAGGTTGCCCTGGACGTCCAGCAGCAGGTTGGCCGGCTTGATGTCGCGGTGCACGATGCCGAGCTTGTGCGCGTGGTCGAGCGCCTCGGCCGCCTGGATGCCCAGCGCGGCGGCCGTTCGGAAGTACTCGCGGCTGCGGGAGGACGGGGCGGAGCTGGTCGGGTTGCGCTGGCTCGGGGAGTCGTCTGGCGATTGGAGACCTGCGGTCGCGGTTTCGGCGGGGCAATCCCCCCTCATCTGGCCTTCGGCCATCTTCCCCCAGGGGGAGAAGGGTAGGCCGCACGCCGTACGGGCGGTGGCGCTCTCGTGCCGTCGTCGCTCGGCGATCGCCTGGGCCAGGGTCTGCCCCTCGATGAACTGCATGGCGTAGTAGTGGACGCCGCGCTCGCAGCCCACCGAATACACCGGGACGATGTGGGTGTGGTGGAGCTGGGCGGCGGCCAGGGCCTCGGTCTGGAACCGGCGGAGCTGGGTCGGGTCCATCGCCGCCGCGAACGGAAGCACCTTCGAGCGCCACCCGGCGGTTCAAGGAACGCTGCACCGCCTCGTAGACCACCCCCATGCCCCCCCGGCCCACCTCGGCGATAAGGCGGAAGTCGCCCAGGTCGCCGATCCCGGTTCGCCTTCACTCGCATCCGACCGCCTTCGAATCGGCGACCAGCGGCGGATTGGTCAGCGACGCCTGGCGGATGAATTCGAGGCTGGCCAGGCACGCCTCCAGATCCTCGGCCAGCTCGGGATGGTCGGCCAGCAGCTCGTCCCGCGCGGGCGCCGGGCCCTCCTGGGCGGCGGCCAGGTAGGCGTCCAGGACCTCGACCAGCCGGACCTCGCTCGGCGATTTGCTCTTGCTTTGACTTTGAGTGAGTCTGCTCGCGATCATAGTCGTGCCTCGATCAAGGGACGTAGCTTCTTGAGTGCCCGCGCCCACAGCAGGCGGACGGCGCCGGGCTGCGGCCCATCGCGCGGGCGACCTCCTCCCAGTCCCGGCCCTCCAGGGTCCGGAGCACGACCACTTCCCGGTGGTCGGCGGCCAGCTCGGCCAGGGCATCCGCCAGGATGATACTCAGCTCGCGCCGCTGGGCCGACTGGCTGGGCGAATGCCCGTTGGGAGCGACCAGGTCGAGCATGGCACGCGACGACTCGCCGAAGAGGTCGTCCAACGACTGCTCGCGCCGACCGACCGCGCCGCCGGCCGCCTTGAACCGGCGGACCAGGTCGGCCAGGTTCCGCGTCAGGATCCGGCGCAGCCAGGCAACCAGCTCCGCCTCGGTCTGGCCCTGGAACTGGTCGAAGTGCTGGTGGGCTTTCAGCAGCGTTTCCTGGACCAGGTCGGAGGGATCCGCCTTGCCCCGCAGCGAGGCGTCGATGCCGGTGCGGGCCAGCAGCCGCAAGTAGTTGCGATACGACTCCAGCAGCCGGTCCAGGGCGCCCGGGGCCTGGCGGCGCGCCTCCTCAATCAATCGAACGATGATGGGATCCCCGTCGACCATGGGCGGTCCCTCCCCGGACCAGTCGCCACCGGCTCGACCCTGCAACACGACGCTTGTATGACGCGATAATGTATAAGACGCAACGATTTTCCAAAACGCACGCACAAAATCGCCCGAATGCGAATTTTTCGAATGCGACCGGCCTTGAAGAAGTCACCGGAAGGTCCGGTCGACCGCCATCCGCCATCCCGGAACGGCCGGTTCGGCATCGGCCTCTTGGCCACGGGCGAAGACGATCGGCTGGTCGGGGAAGTCCGCTCCGATATTTCCGGACCACCTCGTTGACGGGGTCCACGTCCCAGACGACTGCGGTGCCCGCCTCGAAGTAGTCGGCCCGCTTGGCGGCCATCGCCATCTCGGCCGCATCGCCGTAGTCGTTCTCACTGCGGACCTCGACCGCGAAGATCGGAGCGCCTTCGAGAAACCGCATTTCGTTGAGCGGGAAAGCGCCGAGGAAATAGGAGGCATCCGGAGAGAACGACTCACGGCCCGAGGAGAGGACGCCGACTGCAAACCCGGTGTTATCGCCGAACGCCGCTCCCCGACCAGTTACTTCCGCGTAGTCATCGAGGCTGCGGGTGATTCGGAAGGCTATACGGCTCGGCTTGCAGCCCGTGGCCATGAGATGGATGATCCTCCCGCCGATCAGCTCCGCCTTGCCCTCCTCGCGATAGAGGTCATCGAGTGTGGCGGCTACCTGAGTTGCAGACGACATGCGATTCCTCCAGCGGCCCCTGGCCTCAGGGATGGGAGCCTCGACGATCAACCCATCCTACCAACGCGCAGACTTGCGAACAACCGCGGCGGGTAGAACGGAATTCATTCCGTTTCTCAGACTTGCGAACAACTGCGGCGGGTAGAACGGAATTTATTCCGTTTCTCCCACACGATCACGTCGCTCGCTTGATCTGGAACGGATAAACGGAATGAATTCCGTTCTACGACGCGTTGCTTTTTGGATTGTGCCGAGTTTGTCGGCCGTGTCAGAATATCGTCTGTTGGAGCACCAGCCGGTTGCCGACCGTCTCTTTACTTGAGAGCGATCCTGATGCCCGAATCGAACACCTTGCCCGAGACAAATCCCTTGCGAGAGGCGCTGCCGCGGACGCGGGTTTCCGATCCGTGCGCAATCGTCCTCTTCGGCGCCACCGGAGACCTAGCCCACCGCAAGCTGGTTCCCGCCTTGTTTCAGCTTGCGCAGGGGTGGCAACCTGCCGTCCGAAAGCGCGATCGTCGGCTTTGCCCGCCGGGATTGGACCGACGCCGATCTCCGCGCCGGGTACGAGAAGACGCTGAGTAAAGGCGCCGGACCCGACTTTCGCGAGGTCTGGTCGCAGTTCGCCAACCGGATCCTGTTCTCATCGGGGACCTTCGATGATCCCGCTTCTTACCAGAAGTTGAAGGAAACCCTCGACCGGGCTGACAAGACACTCGGCACCGCAGGGTAATCGAGTCTATTACCTGGCGGTCGCCGCCGAGTTCTTCGCCACGATCATCAAGCAGTTAGGCGAGGCTGGCCTGATTTACCCGGGCCACCAGGAGAGCCCCTGGAGCCGCGTGGTGGTCGAGAAGCCGTTCGGCCACGATCTCAAGAGCGCGCTGGCTTTGAACCGCGACGTCACGGGGGTGCTCGACGAGAGCCAGCTCTACCGCATCGATCATTATCTTGGTAAGGAGACAGTGCAGAACATCCTCGCGCTGCGGTTTGGCAACAGCATCTTCGAGCCGCTCTGGAACCGGCGGCACGTCGGCTCGGTGCAGGTCACGGTGGCCGAGGAGGTCGGCATGGCGGGTGGCCGGGGCTCGTACTACGACACCGCCGGTACCATTCGCGACATGGTCCAGAACCACATGATGCAGTTGCTCTGCCTGGTCGCGATGGAGCCGCCCGTCGACCTCTCGGCCGACGCGGTACGGAGCGAGAAGGTCAAAGTGCTCCAGGCGCTGCCCCGCTGGAGCCCGCAAGACGTCTTCAAGAACGTGATTCGCGCCCAGTACACCGCCGGCTCGATGCAGGGGAGCGAAGTCCCGGGCTACCTCGAAGAGAAAGGGGTCCCGCCAGCGTCGAAGACCGACACCTATGTCGCCATCCGGCTGGAGCTGAACAACTGGCGATGGGCGGGCGTGCCGTTCTTCCTGCGGACCGGCAAGCGGCTCCCCAAGCGCGCGACCGAGATCGCCATCCAGTTCCGCCGGCCGCCGACCGAGCTATTCGAGCCCGAAGCCGACGGACAGAGCGGAGCCAATCAGCTCGTGTTGCGAATCCAGCCCAACGAAGGGGCGAGCCTGACCTTCGAGGCCAAGGTCCCAGCCTCGCGGCGACGGCTCCAGGAGGTCCGGATGGATTTCCGATACGGCACGGCCTTCGCCCTTCCGCCGCCCGAGGCTTATGAACGACTGCTCCTGGACGTGATGCTGGGTGATCCAACGCTCTATACTCGAAGCGACGAGGTGGAGAGTGCCTGGCGGTTTATCTCCACGATCCTCGACGCCTGGCAGCAGCCCGACGCACCGCCGCCCGTCACATACGAGGCCGGCAGTTGGGGACCCGCGGTCGCCGATGGGCTGATTGCGCTTGATCGCGCGCGGTGGCGCAGACTGTGAAAGCGAGGAGATCGAGTGATGTCCACCTCGACTTGGACAAATTCCGACACGGAATCCGCTTGCCGGATCTGGGCCGAGTACCAGCGTGATCACGATGTTTCGGGCCTGATTGGACAAGTCGCGGGAATCGACCCGGTCAATGCCGAGCGTCTGGTTCGGCGAATCGGCGGCGGAAATCGGCAGACAGAGGCACGCGGAAGGCTTGGACTCTCCATTCTATTCCGTGCGCGTCGGCTACGATTACTATCTCCGCAAGGGAGGCCGCCGGTGATCGTAGGCACCGTCACTCCCGAAGGCATGCCGGTTATCGACCTTGTGATCGCAGGAAGTTCCTGGCCCGCGATCATTGACACGGGCTTTAACGGAGATCTCGAGCTTCCAGCCCAGTTGCAGCCGTACATGAACGCGCGATTCCTTTGCCGAAACCGGTCGCTTCTGGCGGCTGGTCAAATCGTTGAGGAAGATTCCTATCTCGTGGACTTTCCATTTGACGGCTTGACGCAAGTTGCGGAGGCGTCATTCGTATCAGGCAGCGAGGTTCTGATCGGAACGCATCTCTTGAGGCAGTATTCCTTGTTGATTGAGTTTCCCGCTCGGACTCTTCAGTTGACCCGAATCTTTCCTTAGAGATTGTCAACAGGAGTCCGTCTAAAAGTCACCCCGCGCGATGATCGGATCACGAAACCTGAACACGCTCAAAGAGGGAGACGTCTCTCATGTCCGTCGCGGCCACCGACTCGTTTCTCGAAGGCCAAGGAATCCCGGTCGAGCTTCCGAACATCGAGAATGAGCTCTTGAAGCTATGGGGGCCGGCGGCCGAGCAGGTTGGCGGACCGGAGCTGGAGAACCCGAACGTCACTCGCATCGTATTGGCCAACCTGGTTGTGGAACGCCTCATTGGTCACTGCGAGTCGCTGGGGCCTGTGGTGGAAACGGTGATCGCCCGGTTTCCTTGCCGGACGATTGTGGTCGTCGGGTCGGACGACCCTGAGCGACGAATCAAGGCTGAGGTGTCCGCGCTTTGCCACCTGCCAGCACCGGGTCTGCCGCAGGTCTGCTCCGAGCGGATCGTGCTCCGCGCCGGCCTCGATGCGGCAGGCTTGGTTCCGGGCGCCGTGCGGCCGTTGCTGGAGGCCGACTTGCCGATGGTGCTCTGGTGGACAAGCGACCCAAGGCGGCACGAGGCCTTATTCCGCGACCTGGCCGATGAGTGCTCCCGGCTGATTCTCGACCTGCCCGACCCCGGCGCGGAGGCCGGCGCGATCCGGTTGGGACTCGACCCACAGCTCTGTCCATTTAGCCGCGATAGTGCCTGGTTCGGGCTGGCGAGGTGGCGCGAGCTGGTCGCGCAGTTCTTTGACCTTTCGTGCAATATCGAGAGTTTGAATCGGATCGACTCAGTGCAAATTGAGGTTCTGTCGCCCGAACCGACCCGGCCGCCGCGGTTGGCCATCTGGCTGGCGGCGTGGCTCGCCGGGCAGCTTGGCTGGAAGCCGCAAGGCCAGCCGAAGACGGAAACCACGGCATCAGGTAGCGAGTTCACGGCGGAGTTCCAGGCCGGCAACGGAGTCGTCGCCGTCAAGATCTCAACTGGGCCGGTCCCGGCCGGTCTCCCGGCCGCGCCCCGGCTCATCGGCGTGACGATCGGGGCGCCGCGGCCCCGAGGCCGAGGGGGTCGAGACGTTCCGACTCAGCCGTCCCACGCCCGAGTCTCGGGCAGTCCGTGTTGAGGTCCATGCGGTCGACTCGTGTTACCTGCCGTCGATCGTCGAGGCCCCCGAGCTCGATCCAGGCGCCGCGGATCGCGGCCGCGCTCGAATCCTCCCGTCTCGACGCACCGTTCCACAAGGCCCTCCCGATTACCTTGTGGTTGCTCGATCGCCTTGCGTGATGCGGTAAGTGCAAGCGTTGTTAAACGACCGGGCAGGTCGGCGACCCGCCCATCAGATTAATGAACATTGACCACCAGGGACTCGGTCAAGCTATCGCCCAACGGATCGGAGATCGTGACGTTGACAACATAGGTTCCCGCCACCCTGTACTTATGAGTCGCGTTGACCTTGAAACCGTGGTTACCCGACTTGGCGAGCTTGCCATACTGGACCGACGCCATCATCCCAGTTGACCAATGCGGAATAGTACGTTGTCTTCAGTCTCGACAAGGTCGTGTGGAGCTGGGCGATCACGCCGCCCACCTTGCCGCCTCACGCGGCCGGAGAATGAGCGGGTTTGAACCGACAGGCCCGGCGGCGGGGCCGGTTCGACATTGATGGTCGTCGAGGCGATGGCTCCGGTGTAGTCAGTCGCGTCGAAGGGCGTGAAGTAGACCGTAAGGGGCTGTCCGTTACCCACCGGCAGGACAGTGCCCGCGGCCGGGATGTAATTAAACGCTCCGGGCACGCTGGCGGTGGCATCGAGCTGCGTGCCGCCCAGCGCCGTGCCATAAATGATATTCGCCGGGTTGGTCCAGTTGATCGTCGTCGTCGCTTGAGCGACGTTGATCACCACCGTGCTCGTGGTGACGGCGTAATCGGCTGCGTCGTTGGGCGTGAAGGTGACCGAAAGGGTCTGACCGTAGCCCGCATGGAGGACCGTGTTCGCGGCGGGGGAATAGGCGAACGTACCGGGCACGCTGGCGGTGGCGTCAAGTTGCGTGCCGGTGAGCGCAGTGCCATAGACGATGTCCGCCGGGTTCGACCAAGTGATCGTCGTCGCCAGTTTGACGTCCAATGTCACCGTCGCGACGGTGCTGGCATCGCTCTCCGCGTCAGTGTCCGCGTAAGTGAAGCTTGCCGGTCCCTTGGTGGTCCCCGTGAACGTGACCGATCCGTTGGAATTGAGCACCACGGTCCCGTTCGTCGCGTTCCCCACGCTGCCGATCGAGAGTGGCAGGCCGTCGGGTGCTTTGGTGTCGTTACCCAGGAGCTGCGAGGCCGCGAATTACGAGCGGCCTCCCCATCGCCGCTGTAATCGGGCCGTCGTTTCTTGGCTGGATCGTCTGTTCGACATTGATAACGACGTCTCCACTCGCGGAGTTCGCGCCGTCGGTGACGGTATAGGTGACCTGGACGACGCCGAAGAAGGCGGAGGAAGGCGGGGTATACGTGAGGGCACCCGTCGTCGTGTTGGTGAGCTGGGCCGTGCCGTCGCCCGGCGCGACGACGAGGTTGGAGAACGTATACGATGGATTGCTCGCGATGTCCAGGACATTATCACTGGCCACAAGGCTGGGAACGATCGTTGGCTGCGTTTGCAAGGCCGCCGGAATGAGCAGCGGGGTCGTGATCAGCGGTGCGACGGTGAGGTTCAGCACGCCCGTCGTGGAGTTCGTGCCGTCGCTGACCTTGTATTGAACCGGAAACACGCCGGTAAACGTCGAGTTGGGCGTGGTGTAGCTGAGGACGCCCGTCGTCGCGTTGGTGAACTGGACCGTGCCGTCGCCGTTGGGGACTGTCGGACTGGAAAAAGTCAACGTGGGGGTGCTCTTGGCGTCGACGACTCGGCCCGCGAGGGCAGGGAGAGTCGACTGCTGATTCTGTAGGACGCTGAAGTTGGCGGGGTTGGCGATGATCCCCGCGAGCTGGATCGTCAGGACCCCGTCGGCGGTGTTCGTGCCGTCGCTGACCGAGTATTCGATATGGACCGGCCGGGGGACGCCGGGCTGGGCAGGGTGTAAGTGAAGGCCCCCACTGATGCGTCGTCGAAACCCATGAGCCGGGACCGAGCCCCCGCCGTCGGCGACTCTCAAATTGGAGAAGGTGTACGTCGGGTTGCTCGAGATGTCCTGGACGGCCGAGGGCAGGTTCGCGATGGTCAGAGTGACAGTGCTCTGGTTGATCCAGCTCGGTCACGGCGACGGGCTGGGTGACGAGAGGCGCGACCACGATCGTCGCTTCCCCGGTCGTGGAGTTCGTGCCGTCGGTCACCGTATATTGAACGGGGACCGTACCGGTAAACGTCGAGTCGGCGCGGTGTAGGTGAAGGACCCGGTCGTCGGGTCGAGGTTACTGATCGTGCCGTCGCCAGGCAGCGACGATCGGGTTGGAGAAGGTATACGATGGGTCTGCGTTCACGTCATGGATGCGATTCAGAAGGCTCGGGAACGGTCGTCGATGGGATCGTCGCAGTCGTGCTCGACAGAGTACCCCAGTCGACCGGGTCGGCGGCGATCGGTCCGACGTCGATCTCCACGGTCGAGATGCTGGTTCCCGTCCCGTCGGTGACCTGGTAAGAGATGATCACATCGCCGGTGAACGTCGAGCTGGGTGGTGTGTAGGTGAAGTGTCCCGTTCTTGGCGTTTGTGAGGCTGACCGTGCCGTCGCCACCGTTCACGACCTGGAGCGCTCGAGAAGGTGAAACTCGGTTTGCTCGAGGTGTCAGCGATGGCTCCCGGCAGGTTCAGGATGGTCAAGCCGATCGTCGACTGTCCTTCGACCTCCTGACGACGACGGGGTTGGCGGCGACTGAGGAGAGGTTGAGCGTGACGGTGCCGTGGCGGAGGTGTCGCCGTCGCTGTCCGTGGCGAAATACGAGAATGAGTCCTGGAGACAGGGAATTGGCAGCGGGCGTGTAGTTGACCAAACCGGAGGCTGCGTTGATGCTGACTTGCCCGCCGTCCGTCGTCGTCGTCGAGACGAGTTTAAAGGTGAGCGTCGCGTTCGGGTCGCTGTCCACGACGTGAGGGCTCAGCTCGATCTTGGAGGCCGTGTTCTCTAACACGTTCTGCGTGAAAGCCTGTGCGGTGATCGAAAGCAGGGTCCGGCCCTCCAGCTCCTCGATCCGATAATCGGCAGGAACCGCCCGACGACGACGGTCGCGGAATCGCGAACACATGAGGAAGACCTCATATCCACGGATCGTAGAAGAAAACGCTTTCTAACCACGGAAAACACGGAGAACACGGAGGAAGATTTAGCCACGGATGAACACGGATGTCACACGGCAATCAGAACTGAGTTAGGAGCTAGATGAATCGAATTGAATTCCTTCTAACTCCTAACTTCTAACTCCTCCGATTCTCTCTGCCTATCCGTGTTTGATCCTCGGCCAAGATTGGATTTTTCCGTGTTTTTCGTGTTTTCCGTCGGTTAAAAGTATTTGGGAGGGCCCGGAACAGGAAATCGAGCTCGGACTCATAGTTCCGCCATCGGGCGACGGAGCGTGAATAGATGGGCTGGCGAACTTGGCCGATGCTCGCGGTCTTGACCCGCCGTTGCGTCCGGTGAAACTCCAGGCAGGCCGGCTCATACTCCAGGCCGCAAGCCGCCAGCAGGTCCCTCGCGACCCCTTCGAGATCGGCCACGGTGTCCTCATAATTCACCTCGTGGATCGGTGCCGGCAGGACGCGCTCGCCAGTGATCCATCAGGCGCAGATACTGTTCAAAGCGCGAGCCCATGTAATCGGGGTCGCTGGCCCAGGGGATGTTCTCGGGCCGGAAGTCGGTGATCCAGCAGGACACGGCGACATCGCGCAGGTCGCGCCGGCAGTGGATGAAGACGGCCCGGGAAACATGGCGGCGAGCAGGCCGAGGTAGATGTAGTTATCGGGCATCTTATCGACGATCCGGTCGGCGGGAGCGCCTTGGGCCAAGGCTTCGAGTCGATCGCAGGTGGTGCTCGGCCAATCGCCGGACCGCCTCGCGGAGTCAAGCCGCGAGATGCAGTCCAGCGGCGGGCCGGGGCAATCTCAGGACGGACGGGATCGCGTCGAATGATTGCCGGGTCAGCTTCAGCTCGCCGGCGCCGAAGATCCGCGAGTGGCTGGCGAGCACTTGCTCGACCAGGGTCGTGCCCGAGCGCGGCAAGCCGAAGACGAACACCGGGCGGAGGTCCTCCGATCCGGCTCCCGGCTAACCGCTCGAAGAGCTCCGCCGGTGAATCCCCGCATGACGCTGTCGACGTACTGGACATGCAGATCGGGCGTGTAGCCGCGTGGTCCGCGCGCCAGCTCCATGTTGAGGGCGTTGGCCTGCCGCGCGCACTCCGCGCGGCTCGCGTACTCGCCGCGGTCGTCAAGGACGAGGCCCAAGGCGAAGAGCAACCTGGCGCGAGTCGACGGGTTCGTCTCCGGATCCGCCAATCGCTCCTCCATGGCGGCGAGGTCGGCATCCGGCAACTTGGCACGCAACATGGTCCCGAGCCTGGCGTAAGCGAGCCCGAAATTCGGCTGGATACCGGGCGGCCGTGCGGTAAGCGGCCTCGGCCGCGGCCGGCTCTCCGAGCTCCTCATGAATTCCCCCCAGATTGATCTGGGCCATGACGGCCTCCGGCTGCAATCGCACGGCGGTCCGGTACTGCTCGACGGCCTCGGAGAGCCGGCCTTCTTCCTGGAGCGACCAACCCAGGCTGATGTACGGGCCGGGTCTCTCCTTGGGCGACAACGCGATGGCTCGCTCCCAGCAAGGGATCGCCGCGCCATGCTCCTGTCGCTCCATCTGGAGGTCGGCCAAGTAGCTCCCAGAACCACGCATTTTCCGGATCGAGGTCGATCGCTTGCTTGAACCAAGGCTCGGCCTCGGCGAACTGCCCGTCGGCCTTCAGGGTCATGCCGATCTGCAGGTGGCTGTGGGCCAGGTCGGGATCCAGCCGGAGCGCTTCCAGATAGGCGCCACGCGCCTCGTCCCAACGCTCGAGGCGCTGCAAGGCGTTACCTAAATTATGATGATGGATCGCGAGATCCGGCTGGAGCCGGACCGCCTCCTGGCCGTGGATCAACGCTTCCTCGGCCTGACCGCGGTCGAGGAGGACCAGGCTGAGCCCACTCCGGGCCGCGGCGTACCTGGGCGCCATCTCGACGGCGCAGACGCAGGTGTTCTAGTGCTTCATCGTGCTGTCCGAGCTCCCGCAGCACCATCGCCAGATCCCGGTGAGCCTGCGCAAAATTGGGCCGCAGCTCCAAGGCGCGCCGGAAGTGTTCGACGGCTTCAATTGGCCGGCCCAACGCCTGGATCGCCAGTCCGAGTGTGCAGAGGGCCTCGGGATAGTCCGGGTTCAGCTTCAAGGCCGTGCGACAGCAGCCCACCGCTCGCTTCAACTGCCCGAGATTTCTGAAGGATTCGGCTAGTGTGAGGTGGAACGAAGCGTTGCCCGGCCGTTCCACGATGGCCCGCTTGAGAACTTCGACAGCGCGGTCGTACTCGCCGCGCTGGTTGTGAATGTAACCCATCCAGTGAAGCGCGGGAGCATTCATGGGCTCCCGTGCCACAATCTTCGCGAACAACGCAACGGCGGCATCGAGTTTTCCGGCCTTATACGTCTCCGTCGCTTGGGTGAAAAGGTCTTTGGTCGAAATCACGGTCTCGCTCTTTAGGCGGCAGGAGCATAGGAGTTCAGATTCTAGGACTTAGAATTAGAAGTTAGAAGTTAGGAGTTAGAAGAAATTCAATTCGATTCATTATAACTTCTAACTTCTAACTTCTAGATTCTAGACTCTGCGTCCTGATTCTTTCAGGGTAGTGTCCGAGGCCGACGATTCCATTGGATCGCTTCTGACGGATGCATCTTGAGTCAACGAGGTCGACGGAGCGTAATGAGACACCGCATCGACGCTCGTCGCGGTCGAGAGATCTTGTTGGGTCGGTAGATTGCCCTTACCGACTGTCGAGAGATTGTGCTGGGTCGACCCCTTGGCCTTGTCGATTATCGAAGGATCATGCTGGCTCGGTTTGTCGCCCTTGCCGATTGTCGAGAGATCGTGCTGGGTCGGCCGATTGCCCTTGCCGATCGTTGAGAAATCGTGTTGGCGTGGCTGGTTGGCCTTGTCGATCGTTGAGAGATCGTACTGGCTCGGCCGTTCACCCTTGCCGATCATCGAGACGTCGTACTGGATCGGTGGGTCGCCCTTGCCGATCATCGAAGGACTTAGAAGCTGTCCCGCAAGGTCTTTGTAGTAGGGTGCTCTGTGAGCACCGATCAATGGTGCTTTGGCGAACTCGGTGCTCACAGAGCACCCTACGATAAGGCCACCGCCGCTTCCGAGATAGCCTCTAAGCTGAGTCGGCGGGTCGCCCGTGCCAATCGTTGAAGGGTTGAGCTGAGCCGGTGGGGCACCCTTGCCTATTGTCGAGGGATCATGCTGGGTCAATGCGTCGCTGGCCATTAAGGAACCCGGGTTGGCCTTTAGCAAGCCCGTGAGTGGGGACGAAATGGAGACGCTCGCATCCACACCCGCGCTGCTCGTACGGACCGCATAAGTCGGAGTGAATAAGTTTCCTCCGGCGCCGCCGTGGTGTATGATTCCGCCACCGGCGCCGAAAGCGATGCGGTCAACTCCATGTGTGGTGTAACCGCCGCCGCCGTGAGTGTTTCCGCGGCCGCCACCATATATCGCGTTGCTGCCGCCCGTGCCGCCGCCACCTCCGCCCGTGTCGCCGCCGCCTCCACCGGTATCGCCTCCGCCCCCCCCTGTATCACCACCGCCTCCACCGGTATCACCGCCTCCGCCGCCCGTGTTGCCTCCGCCTCCACCGGTATCGCCTCCGCCCCCCCCTGTATCACCACCACCGCCGCCCGTGTTGCCTCCGCCACCGCCCGTGCCGCCACCACCACCGCCCGTGCCGCCCCCACCGCCGCCGCCCGTGCCGCCACCACCGCCGCCCGTGTTGCCACCACCACCGCCCGTGTTGCCACCACCGCCGCCCGTGCCGCCACCGCCGCCTCCTCCTCCGCTATAACCCGGGAAGCCTGCGCCAGTCATGGAATAGTAACCGTTGTATGGCGACGCGCCGCTTGGCGACGAGTAACCGAAGGGAGAGGTGCCGTAAGGTTCCGATTTGCCGTTGGTGGGGGTACTGCCAGCGTACGGCGTTGACCCATGCGACGCCGAGAAGTTGTTGAACGGTGAGTAACCATCACAAGTCGTGTAGCCGTAGAGTTGATTCAGGAGCCTGAGTGCGGCGATGTTGCTGATGGGTATGGTGGCGCCACCCCCTCCCGTGTGGCGACCACCACCGCCTACGTTTCCGGTTCCTCCACCAATGCCTGTTGGGCCGCTGCCAACAGCACAGTTGCGATTGTGGATACCCCCAAGAGTATTCCCGGGGTGACCGGCCGAGAAGCCGGTGACCGGACCAGCACCTGTGCTGTCGTTGCTGATGTTCCCTTCAAAAAGGTTGGACTCGTCATTCCGCCGATCGACCAAACCAGGAATAACCGCAATGCTCCCGTTGATCGTGCCGTAAACCCACTGATCAAACTGGCCCGGCACCTTGCTAAACTCGTAGCTGTTGACATCCTCGAGCAGGGTTGACTTCGCGAAAGTGCCTGTTCCCTCATTATAAGTGAAGTCGACCAATGCATCGAACTGATCTTGCGCCAGCGGGACCGTGACATCATTGTTGACCGCGTTAACCGCGCTGAGCCGTGTCCTGGGTGAGTAATTGAGTGGCGGTTGCCTGGCCGATCGGATTCGGATAATTCGCCAGGTCGGTGGCGTCGACCTCGCCCGGATGAAGTAGGTGGCCGTACCCGATGATCGCGTTTCCGGCCGGATCGTTGTATGGTTTGGCGGCGAAACCTCCGCTCGGTCCGGCCGGAGTCGCCACGAACGTGCCGGCCTGGTTCCCCGTGGGTCCCAGCTCATGAGAAGCAATGAAATTCAGGCCGACGCTGTCCAGGGTCATGCCTGAGAAGAGTGGCTTGCGCTCCAAACCCGTCACTTCCCCACGAAATCGCCGACGCAACCGGGTGCGCTTCCTCTTGCGAGCCCCGGGGCCAAGGTCACGCGATGGCTTCGTTGCACCGCTGGGTGTGCTCTCGCGACGAGCAGAGCTCAGTTGAGACGACTCGACTGACGAATTGTCCTGACTGTCAGGCTGGGTCGATTGGGACGACACACTGCGTCTTCGTCTCATCGGTGCTGTCCTCGACGGAGTAAGAAGAGATCCCTCGTGGGTGCCCACTCATGCGTCTATCGGCGGGGCTCTTCCCTTGCCTGGCTTACTCTAAACCTATTGCATTACTTGAGAAGTTGTGACAACCGTCGTCAAATTATTTGGGCTTATTTGTTGTTTCTTGAAGTCGGCCGAACGATAGCACGGTATTCCGCCGCGATCATGCCTTGGACGTCCCACACAGCATGGCCGCGGCGGAATAGCGGGCCGTTGGACGAAACCGGGCGGCGCTCTCCTGTCCGCAGCGTTGCGTCGGAGGGGAAGCGGCTCGGCTCACAACCGACTTGGGGGATTGTATCCCAGTCTCAACCAGTGCCGCCAGCCGAGGCTCCGCCTGCAGAGAACCGACGGGGCCTGACAAGCAGCGATTTACGCAAAGAAGCGATGGCCAACCTAACGGCTGCCGGACTTGAGCGGATCTTGAGCATGATCAGCGACCGGTCAAACGTCGTCGTGAGGCGGCCCTGCGCACGACTGACCGGTCCCAGCCGGAGCGGACGACGACCAAACAACGATGTTCGCTTCTTATGCATTGGGCTCATGAACTGTCCAGAATGGGGATGCGGGCGAGTTCTTCCCGGCCTGGTCGGTCCCTCCGCCAGATCGTTTGCAAGTGACCCACGCCACAACCCGGGCAGCGATTCTCGACGATCACCGCTGCCGGTGGCACGGCCGGGCATGAGACGATTGAGCCCACGTCGCCCGACACAACGAGCGAAACCAAAACCGCCAACATGCAAACTGCCGTCCAAGACGATGATGCCGACTTGGGCTCAATCGGTGACGGCGCTGGCCCGGCCCCGTGCCGTGAAATCGCGTTGTCACTCGATATCCCGCTCACACTCGGCGCAGCCGACAAGGGCTGTGAAGCCGGCGATGGTTCAACCTTCGCCGCCAGCAGGGATCGGCACAATGCCAGCCGCTCACCGCGATCTCGGTGGGCCAAGAGTCCGTACCGTCGAATCCGCACCAACCCCTTGGGTACGATGTGCATGGCGAACCGCCGCACGAATTCCACCGCGTCCAGCGTCATCTCCTTGCGCCGGCAGCCGTCGGCGTAATCCTTCCAGGTGAAGGTGACACGGCCATCCTCGATCTTCACCAGACGGCGATTGCTCAAGGCCACTCGGTGCGTGTAGCCAGTTAAATATTTCAACACCTGTTCGGGTCCCCCGAACGGTTCCTTGGCGTAGACCACCCAGTCCTTCTGGTACAACACCCGGATCAATGTTCCCCAGGCCGCTGGGCTCGCCAGGGGCGAGGTGCTACCGGCGAATTGGAGTTGGCCGGCTTGGTAGGCCGCCCGCAAGGCCGCCAGGTACTTGCCGCGGAAGACCGGACCCAGAACTTTGACCGACAAGAACCAGTTGGGCCGGCACGATACCCAGGCGCGGTGCTTCAGCGGCCGCGAGGCTGGGCGTGTTCCTGGCGGCTTGGGCGGGAACTGCCAACCCGCCGCCGGGGACCACACAGTGTACATGGGGATGATGCTCCAGATTCTGTCCCCACGTGTGCAACACCATCAGCACTCCGATCCGTGCTCCCAGGTGCTTGGGGTCGGCCGCTATCTCCAGAAGGGTTTCCTTGGCACTGTCGAAAAGCAGCCCATACATCAACTCGCGGTTGCCTAGAGCCAGCGCACTGAGCTCATGGGGCAAGGTGAAAACCACGTGAAAGTAAGGCACGGGCAAGAGGTCGGCCTCACATCTGGCCAGCCAGGCCGCCCGCTTGGTCCCACCACACTGAGGGCAGCTTCGGTTGCCACAGGAATGATAGTGATACCGCACCTCGCCGCAGTGATCGCACTGAGTGACGTGCCCGCCCAAGGCAGGCGTGCGGCACAGCGCCAGGTCCCGGAGCGTTTGCCGCACATGGGGGCACTGTGGCCGGCGCTCCAGGAAGTCGGCTCCATACTGCCGCACGATCTGCCCCAAGCTCAGGGGCTGGTCGCTTGGCCCGGAGCCGGGGGTAGGCGGTCGAGTGGGCTGACCACTTGTTGTATTCCCCTCAAGCCTACGTGCGTGTACAGAGCCGTGGTCCCGATCCGATGATGGCCCAGCAAGGCTTGGATCGTGCGGGTGTCGACTCCCGCTTCCAAGAGATGCGTGGCATGGCAGTGGCGCAGTGTGTGCGGAGTGATCCGCGGTAGCCGCGCGGCGCGGCAAGCCCGCTGGCAGGCTTTCTGCACGGTCGTCACGCTCAGAGGCTGGTGGGGATCCTTGCCCGGGAACATCCATTGCGTCGGCCTCGTCTCACGCCAGTACGCCCGCAGCTCCGACAAGAGCAGTGGAGACAGCGGCACCAGCCGTTCCTTCTGGCCCTTGCCCAGCACGCGCAGCACCATGCGGCTGCTGTCGATCTGGTCCGCCGTCAGGTGTAAGGCTTCGCTGATCCGCAGCCCCGTGGCGTAGAGGGTTCGGAGCACCATCTGGTGCGTCCCACCCTGTACGGCCGCCAGGAAACGGGCCACCTGTTGGGGTGAGCGGACCACGGGCAATCGTTTGGGCCGTTTGCCGTAAGGAAGCCGCGACACCACAATGGCACTGGGATAGCTTACACGATAAAAGAAGCGGAGAGCCGCAACTGCCTGGTTGTAAGACGACCATGAGACCTGCTTGTCGTGGACAAGATGCAGGAGATAGCGATGGACCTGATCGCCGTCGAGTTGTGCTGGGGATTGCTTGAAGTAGCGCGCCAGCTCACGGACGTGGTAGACGTAAACCTCGATGGTCTTGGGGGAGCGGTTGAGAAGCTGAAGGTCTTCGATCAAGCGCTGCCGGAGCGGAGTCATGGTGGGGATTCCCGTAGAAAGCGAGGAAAGTCGGCTGGAGAAACCGCCGCGACAATCCTGACACGAGAATGCCCTGGGCGCAAATCGTTTTAATCGGCACTACCGGCATAACCGGACCTGAGCCTGAATAGGGCCAGCGAGCGCGGACACGGGCACAGGCTAGCGAATGCCGACATGATCCACCGAAAGGTTTCGTTCAACCAATTATTAAGCCGAACCTCATTCGGAATTAGGCTATATCAGCAAACGGATTCTGACGATAACTCAGGGGTAAAGAATCGCGCCTCCGGCGCGATCTCGCATGGATACTGTCACAGCCTGGGTCTCACCGGACGCGGAGATTCGATGGAGTCATCCCATGTCGGCTAGCGATTCCGGCCGTGGTCGTCGTTCGACAAGGGCACTGATCCCCACGCTTGAGGGACTCGATCAGAGGGTGGTGCTTTCCGCGGCGCTCGGACCGTCGCTCGGCTCCTTTCTGGCTCCCGGCGTGACGATACCCGCGGTTTCGGGAACATCAGCGGTGGTGGGGCCGGTAGCCACGGTCGAGTTCGTTTGTGTCTAACCAACTCGACTTTGACTTCAACACCATTCCGGCGACGTCGCGGGCACAGGCAGCCTCGACCGCCAATCTTGTCTCGACACGGGTGTACAACCAGCCTTTGATCCGTTTCCTATTGGGTCGACAGGATACTTATACGCTCTTGACCTCGGCCGTCACCGACTGGGACGGAGCGGCGGGCACGTCGTACTCGGATGCCGGTCCGATTCTGGAATCGGCGTTGGCCACGGCCTCGAAGAAGCCGGGTCCGAACGCGCCCGCATGGTGTCCCGGGGCTGAGGCTTATGCATGCGTTCACAGGGAACCACAACTTCGCCGGTTCTCAGGCCTCGAGTATTATTCAGGCGTTCCACGTCGCCGTGGAGAGGCAGGTGCTCACACTCAGCCCCCAGCAGCAGGCGCTTCTGTCCGCCGGGTACGCGCAGTTCGTGGCGAATGTCGATACCTTGAACGCGACCGGCACGTTCCAACCGACGACTCCTCCCCCGGCGACAACGTTGCCCAAGGGAGCGTTGACCGGCACAATCGAGGTTTCCCTCGGAACATTCCGGGGGCTGAGCAGCGTGTTCCCGACTCAGTCCGGACTGCCGCTTCCCGGCGTTGGTAACTTCGACGGCCGAATCGACTTGGGTTTCGTCATCGATCGCAACGGGAACTTCGGGCTCGCCATCACTGTGAGGGGTCCGTTGAGCGGGGTTCCGAAGGGGGTGGCCAGCTCGAACGTGATCGGCGGCGACGTTCGGATCGAAGTCTCGAACGCCACGAGCTTAACGGCTCTCGATGGCCTGAGCCAGGTCGAAGGACTCACTCAGGGCGGCGGACAGTCAGGCGGCCTGGAATCCGCTAAGACCGCTGGCGGGGCATCGACGTTCGCCGCTTCCGTGGGCTACGGATCGGGCCTCGAGTTTGGAACGGGTATGGCAGTACACCGAGGTCGTCCCGCTGGGCAACGCCTTCGCGCTGATCCCCGCATACCCCAAACCTGCAAGATTAACCTCCAGGCCGCTTCACTTTGGGATCATAGCTCGAGCGACGGCCGCCGTGCGTGAATCGCGACGTCGCGGGCACGGCCGTCGGGTGAGCGCGGCGATTGAGGACGACCGGGCGTTGCTGCTTCACGGACTGGCCCGGCACTTCTACAACCGATGCTACGCTCGTCGTTCCCGCGGGCGCGTGTAAATCCGCCAGTATTGCCTCTGAGAATCGCGCTGAAGGGAGTGCCGGCAATGCCGCTGTAATTGCCGTCGAGCAGGTTCCCCGTCAGGCTTGACACGCCGATCCCCGCGCCCGCGACGCTCGTCGACTCGTTGATCGTGAACTGGAAGGGAGTTGGCGGGTGGATCCCGCGAACCAGTGTCAGCGTCACGGTCCGATTCGAGGCATTATAGACGGCGGCGGAGATGGGGATGATCAAGTCGTCGGCCGTTCCAAAGATATGATCTCGCCCCGCTGTTCGCACGCTGTAGCCGTAGTTGACGAGGTTCACCGCCGTTGTCGGATTGAGCGGCTTGTTAAAGGTGACCACGAGCTTCTTGATCACTCCATCCGCGACAGTGCGGAATCGTATACTCACGACCGTCGGGCCGGTTCGGTCGAGGAGGTCGTCGTGGATCGTCAGGGTCGCGCTTGCCGGGGAACCCAGCGTGGCACCGCCGGTGGGACTGCTCAGGAACAGCCCAACCGTTTGGTCTCCCTGGAGGCCCGGCTCGTCGATGATCGGGATCGTAAAGCTTTGGGCTGTCTGGCCTTGCGCGAAAACAAGCGTTCCGGACACCGGGACGTAGCGCGCGCCTGGCACTGCTGTCCCACCGCCGGTGGAATAATTGACGCTCACCGGCGGGCCCGGGTTACCGCGCATGAACGGTAATCGCGACCGAACCGGCCGCTTCGTTGACTTGATAATTGGCCATGCTGAACTGGAATGCCCCGGGCAGATTGGAATTGACAATATAGAGGGTCGCCGTGGCGGGGCTACCGATCGCCGCCGCGCCGTGGGGTCTTGGAGGGCGATGTTCACTGTCTTGGTGGCGCCGGGCGAGCCGTCATCCAGGAGAGGTATGGTGAACGTACTGGTGAATACATTGGCATCGAAAACCAGGGTTCCGACGAACGAGACAGGCAATTCATTCGGAATGGGAATCGCCGTAGATCCGGAGGGCTGGCCGTAGTTGGAGTCGGGAGCGGGGAACAACCCATACTTTGCAGTTCCGTTGGAGACCTGGTAATCGACCGTGGTAAACCCGCCGCTCCCTCCCGTTCGAGTGACGGTAATCGTGGCGTTACCGGCCGCCTCGGAAACGAAATAAGACGTCATCGAGAACTGCACGGACCCGACGAGCTCTTTAAAATCCACGCCGAGAACTCCGAGGTGTTATTCGACGCGTCGGTGGCCGTCGCCGTCACGAGCGTGCCCGGCTGGGACGAACGTCGGGATCTGGTCCGAAAAAGTTCCGGATCCGGTCGAGTCGGTCGTTACCGAGATGGACCCGAGGAATTGCTGTCCCTCGACCATAGCCGGATGGGGAGCCCACGAGGCTCGCGAAAAATTGGATGATATACGTTGAATTGGGGCGCCTGGTATACGTCCCATTCACATCAACGCCGCTGGAGGTGGACACCACCGAAGTCAAGACCGGCTTATTCAGGAGCATGTTAGGCCGGGAGCCGAGCCGCCAGGATTGTTCGGCGTCACTTCGTTGAGAGGGTCGTTGGGCCCGACCAGGTTGATACCCAGGCCGCCATTGGAGAAGATCGAGTTGGAGAGGATCGCGTTGTGGATACTCCCGTCCGTCTCGATCCGCACGCCGTCTCGCACGTTGAAGCCGATCGTGTTGCCTGATCCGGCTTCGAGCCCCCCGATCAGATTGCTCGCGGCGCTGTTGGTGACGAGCACACCGTCCACCTCGTTGCCCAGCGGGAGCGTGCCGCTGACATCCGTGCCGATGAGATTGCCCTCAAGGACGTTATTGGTCGCTGTGGAACCGGTGATCACCACGCCCTGGTAGTTTGCCGAGATCACGTTCCCCGCGCCGCTCGACGACCCTCCGATCGTGTTACCTGGCACGGAATCGATCTCAACGCCTTGCAGCGAATTGCCGAGATCGAGCGCGCCCGTGATGTCGGTGCCGATATAGTTACCCTCAACAAGGTTGCCTGTCGCTGTCAGGGTCGAGCTCGTGTTCGTGATCAGCACGCCGATGTTGTTGCCCGAGATCAGGTTTCGGGCCGCGGCCGCCGTACCGCCGACGGTGTTGTCGGCCGCGCTGTCGATCAGGACCCCTTCGGTCGCGTTGCCGATGTCATAGGTACCAGTTCCATCGGTGCCGATTGAGTTGCCGGCGATCAAATTGCCCGCTCGCGTCGGCCCCGATGATCGAGACACCGCTCAGGTTGCCCGAAATCAGGTTGCCTGAGCCCGCAGACACGCCACCCACCGTGTTCCCGGCGGACTCGATTCGCACCCCTTCTGTGGAAATTCCCGAGCGGGCTGGCGCCGTCGAGACCGGTGCCGATGACGTTGCCCAAGATCACATTGCCCGTGGCCGAGGTACCCGTGATTCGAATGCCGGCGCCGAAGTTCACGGAGATCACATTCCCGCCGACATTCCCGACTCCCGCCGAGCCCCCGGCGGCGCCAATCTGGTTGTCCGGGGCATCGTCGATGAAAATCCCATCCCGCAAGTTGCCCGTCAGCGGCGGATTGTCCTGGCCATTGCCTGGATCGCCCTGGCCGAACTTGTAGGTTCCGTTGATGTCGGTACCGATGTAGTTGCCTTCAACCAGGTTACGCAACGCGTCCGTGCCCATGATGTGGATGCCGTAAGTCTGGTTGGCGGAGATGATGTTGGTCGATCCGGCCGCCGCTCCGCCGATCACGTTGCTCGACGACAGGACGAGCACGCCCTCCGCCCCATTGCCGACCTGGTAATAGAGGGTGGAGTCCTGCTCGAGAACGCCGATGAGGTTGCCCGTTACCTGATTGCCGTTGGCGCCAACGTCAATGACCACTCCCTGCGAGCACGTTCCCGACATGGCGTTGTGGGCATCCGGAGAAACGCCGCCGATTGCGTTGTTGGTGGCCCCGGCAATGACACCCCCACTCCGTTACCGATGCCCTGAACGGTCGAAATGGCGATCCGTTAGTGATGAGCGGATTCAGGAAGGACACGTATTGGCCGATGTAGTTGCCTTGAATCAGGTTACCGACCGCGGCCGGGCCCGAGATCGAGATCCCTGTGCTAAAGCCATCGATGATCAGGCCACGGATGGTGTTGTGGGCCGACTCGATCGTCAAGCCCGGAAATGTCGACTGTGTGGTACTTTCATCCCCAATGCTGCCCTCAAGGATCACACGGACCTGGGCGTTAAAACCGACCGCGAGCGTGTTGACGTTCGAGGTGATGTTTCCGGTGTTCCCCTCGGCGAAGACCGACGTGACGACTTCGGGCGTGACGATCCCGGAAGAGATCAATCCCGAGGCGATTGCCGGTCATTGGATTTGGCCCGAAAGGCGTGGTGGCCAGGGCATTCGTGAACGTGACGAAAACGACCCCGGCGTTCACTGGTCCGTCCGTGGCGAGGATATTTCCCTGGCCAATGTTGGGGAGGCTCATGAGAGCGTCGCCGACCTGGTCCGCGGTCGCGTCGTAAGCGATGGGGGCCGTCGTCTCTCCTTCGAAAGTCAGCGTGAAAGTCCCGCCCGAGGGAGCCCCGGAAAGCGAGATCGACTGGACTTCGTTCGCCGCTGGTACAGTGGTGAGGATGTTCTGGGAGTACCCGTCAATCGAGACCTGGCCGGTGATCGCCGGCAGCGCGCTGAGGACATGGATGGTCCATTGTTGATACATCGGATTGTAGTCGACCGTCGGCGATGCCACGGGCTGGAGAAAGAAGTCGACAAGATTGGGGCCAGGATTTTGATTCGCGTCCGTGATGGCCGCGCGGAGTGAGCCCGCACCCGAGTCGTCGGTGTTGGTGACGAGAAAGGTCGTCGGAAGAACCCGGCGCTCCACGACTTCCGGCGACGGCCGGCAGAAAACGTCACGGAAGCGCTTCGCGGCTCGACGACTGCGACGTCGGGCTCGCTTCATGGTATGGCATCCCAGCGCGAGATCGTGACCAACCGTGAAAATCGCGCCAATCCAATTCATGCGACTAGATGCTCGACAACGAATGATTTCGCAATTGGTGATCGAAGACCCTGAAAAACAGTCTAACCCATAGACTCGAAGCAGGATGAAAATCCCCCGGATCGCGAACCGAAATCGGCGAAAAGAAAGATTTGCCAAGCTCAGGCTGGTTGGGAAGGGCGGCTTGTGGGAAGGGAGGCTTGCTTTACTCCAGTCGAACTCCATGTCGCTCGAACGCACTGAACAGAGGTTGAAGGCTCGGCTGGTAGTTTTTCCAACGGGCGACCGAATGAGAATGAATGGGTTGGCGGACCTGGACCAAGCTGGGCGTTCGCACAATGCGCCGGGTCAGGTGGAAATTGAGGCAAGCCGGCTCCCATTCCAGGCCAACAAAGTCGATCAGCAGGCGCGCGTGTCGCTCCAGGTCGGCGACCAGCTCTTCGTAACGAACGTCGAGCCATTCGAGCGGTTTGGTCTGCCTCCAATGGTCGACGATCCGTTGATAGTCGGCGACCCGCTGCGCGATGTGTTCCCAGGAGTTGCTCCACGGATTCGTCTTGAAGCCCGTTTGCCAGCAGGAAACCGCGATATCGCGCAGGGTCGCGTCCACAGACGATCACCCAGCACCGGCCAGAGCAGGGCGATCAGGCCAAGGAGCCGGACGTTATCG
Source organism: uncultured Planctomycetota bacterium (assembly GCA_963720335.1). Lineage (GTDB taxonomy): Bacteria > Planctomycetota > Planctomycetia > Isosphaerales > Isosphaeraceae > CAVRFS01. The sequence continues at coordinate 265,728 of CAVRFS010000019.1, forward strand.
GGCATCTTATCGACGACTCGCGCAAACTCCGGAGACACCAGCGCATCCAGACGCTCGAGATAAATCCTGGCTGCCGCTGTCGCCGAGTCCGGACCGAGGAACTTCAAGGCTGCGAAGGGATCGTTAACTGGTTGGCCGACGAGCTGCGGTATCATGTGAAAGATGCGCTGAGCATCGAACAGCTCACCTACTCCGCGGATCTTGGGATGAGAGGCGAGGATCTGCTCGACAAGCGTGGTTCCGGAGCGCGGCAAACCGACGACGAAAACCGGCCTCCGGTCGGGCTCGACCCAACCGCGCCCGCGAGCCAGAAAGTCCGCGTTGAAGGCGGCGATCATCTGGGCGATGAACTGGGAATGCTGGTCAGGATCGTACGCGAGGCCGCGCGAGGCCTTCTCGGCGGACTGTAGGGCGTTGGCCGTTTCGAGCTGTGAAGCGGCCTGGGAGTAAAGCCCACGTCCGTCAAGGACCGCCGCTAGTCCGAATTTCAGCATGGCGCGGGCGTCGTTGGACAGAGACTCGTCGCCAAGCAGCTCCTCCATCGCCTGAAACTCGTGGTCGGGTAGCCGGCCTTTGAGGATCACGGCCAGTCGCCAGTAGGCCTCGCCCAATTTGGGACAAACGGCCAGCGCCGACCGCGACGACTGGCACGACTGCTCGAAGTCACCCCGCTCAGCCTGGATGCGGGCCAAGCCCGTCCATGAGACGGCGAGCGTCGGATCAACACGCAACGCCTCGCGAAAACACGCCTCGGCCTCGTCGAGCCGGGTCTCTTCCAAGAACGCCAATCCTCGTCCATGATGAACTTCGGCGGATTCCGGGTCGGACGGTTGACGCCGAGACGACGGGTCCTGGTCTTGTCGGGCAATCAAACGGTTGGATTTCAGCGCTGACAATCGCTGGTCGCAGGCCGTCGCCTCGTCAAGCCGGCCTTGGAGGCGGAGAACCTTTCCCAGGGTGTTGATGGCCTGCGGAGAACGTGGTGCGATCGCCACGGCGCGGCGGCTCGCCGCTTCGGCCTCCGTCCACAACTGCGGATCATGCAGCCCGCACAATACCTGGCCCAGGATGATCAGCGCCAAGGGGTTGTTCGGTTCGATTCGCAAGGCCATCCGCAGCGCCTCGGCCGCTTCACGACCGCGATGAAGTACCTGGAGCGTGTTACCCAGGTTGATGAACGCCGCCGCGAACCGGGGCCGGAGCCGGATCGATTCCCGATAGGCGGCCTCGGCATCGTCGTAACGACGTTGATCAAACGCCAACAGGCCCAGGCTGTTCCAGGCTTGCGCAAAGGTGGGATCGACCGACACGGCCCGATGAAGATGTTCCCGAGCCTCGTCGAGCCGGCCGAGGACCCGGAGCGCTTCCCCCAGGTTCGCTCGCAGCCGGGCTGACTCCGGCTGAATCGCCACGGCCCGTGCGAACAGAGGCGCGGCCTCGTGAGCCCGGCCCTGCTGAAATACCAGGACGCCCAGACCCTCGAGGGCTTCGAAGGCGTCCGGCTGCTTCTGCAATAGCTCACGGTACAGGGTCTCGGCCTCGGCCGTCCGCCCCTGGAGTTGAATGGCCTTGGCCACGTCGATCGCGCGATTGGTCGCCATTTGTGACTTCACCGCCTCGGCCGGGTTCCCGTATGCGTTACTTCACCTCGACCCGATGGCGCTCGAATGCGCTGAACAGAGGTTGAAGGCTCGGCTCGTAGTTTTTCCAGCGGCCGACCGACTGAGAAAAGATGGGCTGGCGAACTTGCAACAGGCTTGGGGTCCTCACCACGCGTTTGGTCGAGTGGAATTCGAGGCACGCCGCGTCCCATTCCAAACCCACGTAATCGATCAGTCGGCGCGCGTGTCCCTCCAGATCGCCGACCAGGTCCTCATAGCGGACATCGAGCCATTGAATGGCCTTGGTCTGTCTCCAGTGCGCCGACGATCCGTTGATAATCGGCGAACCGCCGCGCGATGTGTTCCCATTTCTTGCTCCAGGTGAGCGCGAAACCGTTAAGCCAGCTAGAGACCGCGATGTCGCGCAGATCTCGGCTGCAAACAATCACCCGGGCACCCGGCCAGAGCAGGGCGATCAGGCCGAGGAAGCGGATGTTGTCGGGTAACTTGTCGACGACGCGCTCGGCTTGAGCCGGCGCCAGTGCGTGCAGTCGCTCGATGTAGATCCGGGCCGCCGCTTTGGCCGAACCAGGAACAAGGAATCTCACGGCGTCGAACGAATCGCCGGCGATGAGTCCGACGAGATTGGGCAGCGATTGGAAGATCCGGCCCACGTCGTGCAGCTCGCCTGCGCCGTGGATCTTGGGATGAGAGGCGAGGATTTGTTCGACGAGCGAGGTTCCCGAGCGCGGTAAACCGACGACGAAGACCGGCCGCGGGTCAACTGGTACCCAGCCGCGCCCACGACCTAACACATCCGCATCGAACGCGGCGATCATCCTATCGACGAACCACGAGTCGCGCCGGGGTCGTGGGACCGACCCTGCGCGGCCAGCACTCGGACTGCAAGGCGTTGGCCGTTTCGAGGTGCGCGGCGGCCTGCGAGTAGAGACCGCGTTCATCAAGAACGGCCGCCAAACCGTACCGCAGGAAAGCCAACGGCCCCGTCGGGCAGGGATTTGTCGTCGAGCAGACGCTCGATCGCTTGGGCCTCGGCGTCGGGGAGCCGGCCTCTCAGGGTGATGGCCAGTCGCCAATGCGCCTCCGCCAGCTTGGGACTGACCGCCAGCGCCGAGCGCGCCGACTCGCACGACTGCTCGATCTCCCCGCGCTCCGCTTGGATCTGCGACAGCCCAACCCAAGCCGTGGCCATCGTCGGGTCGACGGAAAGCGCCTCGCGGAAACAGGCCTCGGCCTCGTTGTGCCGGCTCTCCCGCAAGAGAGCCAGACCCTGTTTGAAATAGGCCCCGGCCGTCCCGCTCTGGACCTGATGTAATTGAGCCGGGTCCGCCGAGTGATTGGGCATCATGTTGATCCTTCGGGCTCCCGTAGAACGGAATTCATTCCGTTTCTCCAACTCGGGACGATTTTACCAGAAAGGGCAAGATCGGGACCTCGCTTTTTCGGCTCCATAAACCGTTCGACTGAACTCGGCGGCGCATGCTTGCCGCGCTCCTCGCTTCCGGTCATGATGGCAGTCCACACCCCGACCTGCATCATCATGCACTCTCAGGAGATCTTTCATGCACGCTGGATCGATTAGTCGAATCTTTGTCGGAATGGGCTGGTTGTTGGCGATGACCGCGCCCCTGGCACTCGGTATGGCCGACGAGCAGACCGCCGCTCCCAAGGCGTTCCTGGACGGCACGGGTCCCGGTTGGAAGGCGCTGGGAGAGGACGACTTCGTCAACGTCAACTGCGACCCTGGAACCTGGACCTGGAAAGACGGGATGGTGCATTGCACCGGACGACCCGTCGGAGTAACCCGGACCCGAAAACCGTTCACCAACTTCGAGCTGGTGGCCCAGTGGCGGCATCTCCGCTCCGGCGGAAATTCCGGCTTCTTTGTGTGGACCTCGGATAAAGCGATTGAAGGCTTGAAGCCCAACTCGCTGCCGCGTGGCGGCATCGAAGTGCAAGTGCTCGATCACGGCTACAAAGAACGATACGAGAAGAACTCGGGCAAGAAAGCCACATGGTTCACGACCAACGGCGATGTTTTCGCGGTCGACACGTCGAAGATGAACCCGTTCCCACCGCTCTCGCCGGACGGGAGTCGCAGCTTCCCGAGGAAGAACTTGAGCAAGGGTGTCGGCGAGTGGAACCACTACTACGTTCGGGCCATCAACGGCGAGGTCCGGCTGTGGGTCAACGGCGAGGAAGTCTCCGGCGGGAACAACTGCGAGCCGCGGACCGGCTATCTCTGCCTCGAGTCAGAAGGATCACCAGTCGAATTCCAGCAGGTGCGAATCCGGGAATTGCCGTAGTTTCACCGAGAATCAACTTAGCCACGGATCGAACACGGATGAAATACGATACCGGCGTAAGAGAAAGGAGTGTGACAATGCGATAGTTACGATACTACTCTTACTTTTAATCTCCGGTTGGTTTTATCCGTGTGTGATCCGTGTTCAATCCGTGGCTAACTTTCACTCTTTCTCCGGGAGCTTCACTTTCCGCTTTCCCACTTCACATAGTAAAAGACGATCGGTTCACTGCCGGTGTTGGTGATGCCGTGTGGGGCGTTCGGGGTCGTGTACATCACCGAGCCGGGTCCGATCTTCGTGGTTTTGCCGTCACAGAGGATTTCGCCGTGCCCACTCTCGATGATCATGACTTCTTCTTCGGGATGAGTGTGAGGAGCGTGGGGCGACTTGCCAGGTTGTAACGTAAATCGGCCGGTCACGAACTTGGTGGAAGCCGGGGTGTCGCCGGCAATGTAGACGCCGTTCTTGCCGACAGGTTCCCCCTTATCGGTGAACTCAGCCATCTGGAGCTGGTCGAGGTTGATGGTCGCGGACTTGACTTGTTCGGATCGCTGGCGGGCGAACGCCGCCTCGCGATAGGACCACCCGGCAGCCAAGACCAACGTCAGACCCGCGAACCCCCATCGCTTGAAAACTTGCATCGTAGGTTCTCCCAGGGTAATCTCACCAAATATCCCAGCGACTCCCCCATAATAAGCGAATTTGCCTGTGTGAAGTAGGGGTCGGTCGCACCGTTCCGCTTGCCCTAGTCGTCCCAGCAAATCACCTCGATATCCGGTCTCTGAATGTGTTAGGTTGACGGATTCGCCGACTCGTGATTCTTTCAACCGCGACCCAGACACAATCCGAGCGCATTAATGGCATTGCTGAGCTTGCGAAACGTCAGCCTGGCCTTCGGTGGTCCAAAGCTGCTCGATCAAGTCAACCTCGAAATCGAGCCGGGAGAGCGGGTCTGCCTTCTGGGTCGCAACGGCGAAGGGAAGAGCACGCTGCTGAGGCTGATCCGCGGTGAACTCCAGCCTGATGAGGGCCAGGTCCTCCGCCAGCAAGGGCTGCGCGTGTCCTTGTTGCCGCAGGATGTCCCCCGGCACCGTGAGGGCCAGGTCGACGATCAAGTGGCCGAGGGATTGGACGACGGAGAGCATCCCGTATCCGGGTCAGACCATCGCGTGCGGGCGATCATCTCGCGAATGGGGCTCGACCCCGCTGCCCGCTTCGAGGATCTCTCATCGGGCATGAAGCGGCGCGTCCTGCTGGCGCAGGCCCTCGTCAGCGAGCCCGATATCCTGCTGCTCGACGAGCCGACCAACCACCTTGATATCGAGTCAATTGCCTGGCTCGAAGGGTTTCTCCCGCGTGCCGGCGCAACGCTCGTCTTCGTGACTCACGACCGTGTGTTCCTCGAAAAGTTGGCGACCCGGATCGTCGAGCTCGACCGCGGTCACATCAACGACTGGGCCTGCGACTATCCAACCTTCCTCCAGCGGCGAGAGGACGTCCTGGCGGCCGAAGCCAGACAGAACGCCCTCTTCGATAAGAAACTCGGCGCAAGAAGAAGTCTGGATCCGCAAAGGGATCCAGGCGAGACGCACTCGCAACGAGGGCCGGGTCCGGGCGCTCAAGGCCCTGCGCGAAGCCCGCAAGCAGCGCCGAGAGCGGCAAGGGACGGCGAAAATCCAGTCTTCGGAAGGGGAGCGTTCGGGCACCCTGGTCATCGAAGCCAAAGGCGTCAGCTTCGGCTACGAGGACCGCCCCGTGATCCAAAGGCTGACGACGACAATCCTCCGAGGCGATAAGGTGGGGATCATCGGTCCCAACGCGGCGGGCAAGACGACGTTGATCCGGCTCTTGCTGGGTGATCTGCCGGCGGGGCAGGGGACCATCCGCCTGGGTGAGCGGCTCGAGATCGCTTACTTCGACCAGTTGAAAGCGACCCTCGACGAGGAAAAGACGGTCATTCAGAACATCAGCGACTACGACACGATCCCGATCAACGGCCAGCCGCGGCACATCCTGAGCTACCTCCAAGATTTCCTGTTCGCGCCCGAACGGTCGCGCACCCTGGTCAAGTTCCTGTCAGGCGGCGAGCGGAGCCGTTTGCTCTTGGCCAAGCTCTTCACCAAGCCGTCGAACCTACTGGTTCTCGACGAGCCCACCAACGATCTCGATGTCGAGACGCTCGAGCTCTTGGAATCACTCTTGGTCGAGTTCCAGGGGACAGTGCTCCTGGTCAGCCACGACCGGGCGTTCCTGAACGAGGTCGTCACGAGCACGCTGGCGATCGAGGCGGACGGGCAGGTCAAGGAGTACGACGGCGGCTACGACGATTACGTACGGCAACGCCCCGCGGAGATCTCGCCGGAACCGAAGTCGGCGAGCATTCCCACCAAGACGGCTTCATCGGCGGACAGACCTCGCAAGCTGAGCTTCAAAGAGCGGAAGGAGCTGGAATCCCTGCCGTCGCGGATCGAGTCGCTCGAGACGGAGATCCGAGCTCTCCACGAAGCAATGGCGGACCCCGCGTTCTACCGACGCGACAGCGGCGCGATCGTCGTCACCAAAACCAAGCTGGCGGAGTTGGAGCACGATCTGGCAACGACCTATGCGCGCTGGGAGTCATTGGAGGCTCTGGCCGGCTGAGGAACACGCGGGACCTTTTCCGATCACTTGGCCTTTGCGATGTAATTGCCTTTGAGGTACTCGATGAGATCCTTCTTCTGTGTCGCGGTGAGGTCGGCGCCGTACTCGTGACCGCCGTTCCCGTTACCCGTTATGGTCGTGTCGAATGTCCAGAGGGGAGGGGTTGCCTCGGCGGCCTTGTCCAAGACCTTGCAGACATACCCGACATTCACGGGGTCGTACTCGCGGTTTCCCATCTCGAAGTACTTGGGTCGGTCCGCGGCGCGCTTGAGTAGGTCGTTGAGCGTGGGGACCGACCCGTTGTGAAGATAAGGCGCGGTGGCCCAGATGGCGACAAGCGGACGTGCCATGTAGGCCTTCTTGGCAACCCAGATTACCTCGCCTGGCTCCATCGCTTTCTGCTCGGCCGGAGTGATGTTGGTGTCTTTGTACGCCGCCTGGGTCAACGCCTCCGCGGCGGCTGCGAGCGCCCTTGATATAAGGCGTGCCCGCGGGGTTTTCCGCGGTCTTCTGGACATTGATCTGGAAGTTGTCGATCCGGTTGGGGTCGGTGCCAACCTGCTTGTAATCAACCCACTTCTCGCGTTTTTCGTGATCGGGTTCAAAGGCATCGGCGTGGCATTCGAGGCAATGCGATTTTGTACACAGTCGCGCCGCGTCCGCGCTTGCAGTGTCGATCGCCGGCAAAATATCCGAAGGCCATTCCGGGGGCCGGAGCTTGCGTGTGATCTGCTGGAGACGGTCCATATCGCGAATCTTGATTGTGGATGACATCGTGTTCTTGTCAAACGCCGCTCCGAGTCCGACGGCCTGGCCAACATTTCTTTGCAGAAGTGAAGTTGTGTTACCGTCGTAATGAAACCAAATTGTTTCGTATTCCGGTCCGAGCGACCAGATATAGGGATAGCTGACAGGCCCGCTGAGCTTGATCCCTTCGTTGGGCATGACCATGTTGCTGATCACGCCAAAGGCGTCCGAACGCCCTGGACCGCCAACGGTCGTGGTGGCAGCCGCGGCGTGCAGATCCCTGATTTTGAGCAGGAACTCGACGCGCCCTTGCAAGAGCGCGGCCTTGGTGGCGAGGTCCTCAACTCCGGTACGAATTTTGGCGACATCCGGGAACGCCTCTTTGACGGCTCCGGACAGGTCGGGAGCGTTGATCGATTCAATAAGAGAGTCGATATCCGCTTTGTATTTCTCAGTGACTTTCTTTTGCAACTGTTCGTGAGTTTCGCGCAGACTTCGTCTTGAGTGAGCCCGCGTCGGTCCGAATTTTCGTGATCAAGCCTTGGAACTTTTCCGTTACGCGCATTCTCGGCGGGCTTGGTCTGATTCGAAGCCTTCTTATTCAAGATTCTCGCCAGCAGTGTGAGCAGGGTCCGAGTATTCGGATTGACGGAACCGCCGCTCTGCTGGGCCAGCCGTTCGTAGAACGCGGCAAGCTCGACCGGGTCTTGGAGCATCGCGCCGGCGGCACCGAAGAGACTTCCATAAAAGCGGTCCATGCTGATCAAGCTCGGCCCACCGTTCATGCGGAGGGTCTTACCTTGATAAGTCAGTTGCGCGACATGGCAGGCCGCGCAGTTGACTCCGATCATATCACCGACGGCTTCGAGGCCTCGAGAGGACCCGCGGGAGACACCAATCGGTAAACCATCGGGGTCATCGGGGTCGGGGAGCATCCCGAACCGCTCGATATTCTTCAGGAAGAAGTCCTTGGTCTCAGGGTCCTTCATGACCTTGATCCAGGCCAACGGATAGAGCTCGCTTCCTTCCGGAAGGTGATAGAACTCCTGTCTCTCTTGAGGAGTGATCCCCTGCACGACCGGACCATCCGGAACTCGACTTGAATCCGCGTTGGACTTGGCCGCCGAGCCACCACCGGTCGGTCCAACCGGTGGCGCGGAAACATTTTCCGACGGCGAGTCAGATTGGGCGCATCCGATAGCCGAAAGAAGAATCATGCTCAACCAGACCGGGTGACGGAACATCAGACTTCCCTCACAATACAGTAGATCAGAAAGCCCCAAAAATGACATTCTATCGAAGCGACCGATGCTTGATCGGCAGGAAACGAAAATATTCCCTAACGAGCCAAAACGCAACAAAAATCTGGAAAGTTTCTGAGACGGTAGCATCGTTATCTCGACGGGTCCAGCTTCTTCCAGAGACGTTCGAAGGTCGCACGGAAGGGCGCAAGAAAGCGTGGTTCGTCGGTGACGATCAGGTTCTCTTCGTTGTCCCTGGCCGCGCCTCGGGTCCAGTTGTAGCTGCCGGTCAGCAATTTTGCCCCGTCGAGGATCGCGAACTTGTGGTGCATGTGGAACGGGCTCTGGTCTACCCGCGTCGGGATGCCCGACCGTTCGAATCGTTCCACGTCCGAACCCTCGTCCTCCGCCTTGGCGTTATCGGTGATGATCCGCACGGCGACCGCACGGTGATGCGCATCGAGGATGGCGTCGGAGACGCGGTCGTCCGTGATTGTAAACACGCAGATGTCGGCGGTCCGGCTCGCGTTCGCCAGGAGCCGCGTGATCGCTCTCGGACAATCATCACCCGGGCTGAAAAACGCCTCCGCCACAGCCGGACGGTCGGTGGTCTTGCCGACTTCGCGCAAGGCCCTGGTGACCTCCTCCAGCCAGACCAGGATGGGGAGATCGTCCGGCCGACCGAGTGCCGCGCGGGCGACCTCGAAGGCGCTGCGACGTATCGACTCGCGGTCGATCGACGAACCCAGACTCGCGGCGAATTCGCTCAGGACCTGGCGCTCGCTTCTCGAGAATCGCCGATCGTCGAGCGAGCGGGCAAGCCAGGCGGCGATCTCTTCGGGCTTCATGGCAAAGATCCTCACGCGGCGTGGCCGCAACCAAGAAAGATGAACAAAAAAACCCGTTCTGCCTTCAAATGGTGTTGTCGGAGCACGTAACTTGAATGTCGCGGTCGTACTCGCCCCGGGACCGCACTTCAACCTTGGAGAACGCCTAATCGATCGCCCACGCGAGACCTTGCGTTTCTCAAGCTGTGGCAGTGTCTATACTATGGGTTGTTCCAACGTCATTCCGCTCCGTCCAGATCCGATTTTTCATCAGAGATGTGACGCGGATTTTCCCAGGATGGACGCGGGAATGCGTTGGTTGGGCGCCGGTCAGTCGCGATGGGATGTTGGCGGTCGCCGGATGACGCCCGGGGGCGTGGCGCGCTTGGAGTGCGAGGGCAGTTATGGCAACGCATGGTCAGACCTCGCCGGTGGCCAGACGGACCGGTTCGGAATCATCAGCGGATCGAACGGGCTGGAATCTGACCACGCTGAGCGTCGCGGTCGTCGTTGGACTGGTGGCATGCGTTGCGTTCCTGCCTGTCCTTGAAAATCGATTCGTCGACCAGTGGGATGACCAGCCTAACTTCCTGGCTAACCATGCGTTCCGAGGTCTTGGCTGGCCGCAGGTCCGCTGGGCGTGGACGACGATGTTGCAGGGCGCCTACCAGCCCCTGGCTTGGATTCTCTTCGAAGCGGAATATGTCGCCTGGGGCCTCGACCCGCGAGGTTACCACATGGCGAGCATTCTCCTGCACGGTGTCAACGCGGTTTTGTTTTATATCTTGAGTCCGGGCGCTGGTGTCGCATGCGCTGCCCGAGATCGAGCCGAGCCGCCAATGGGTCGTGGCGTTGATGTCCGGGCTGGCGGCCGCGCTTTTCGCGGTGCATCCGCTGCGTGTCGAGGTCGTGGCCTGGGCTTCATGCCAGCCCTATCTCCCGTGTGCCGGTCTGGCCACCTTGTCGGTGCTGGCGTACTTGCGCGGGTGTGGAGGAGTCCGGCGACGTCTGGGCTGGTTATTCGCCTCCGCCAGCCTGTTCGCCGCGGCGCTTTGCTGCAAAGCGGTGGCAATGGGCTTGCCGGTGGTCCTGCTGATCCTTGACGTGCTGGTGCTCCGACGCGCCGCCAGGCGGTGGTCGATCCCTGGTGTCTTGGCCGAGAAGATTCTGTTCCTGGTGCCGGCAATCGTAATCGCGGTGATCGCCGCCAAGGCGAAGTTAGAGCTACTGCCGAACACCGATTTCCGTCCCAGTGTCGCGCGAATCGTGGCGGGACGAGTCGCACTGGCGGGGTACGGATTGGGATACTACCTGAGAAAAACGGCCTGGCCAACTGAGCTTTCGGCCTATCATTACCGGCCGCACCGAGTCGAGCCATCCGAGCCCCGGTTCATCGGAAGCCTGGTCGCGGTGGGGGCACTGGGGGCGATCGCCTATTTTCTCCGCCGGCGCTGGCCGTCGATCCTGGCCGCCGCGCTCTCGTACGCGGCGCTGCTCGGCGCCCAATCTCGGCCTGGTTTGGTACGACTTGATGCTGGTGGCCGATCGCTACTCTTACCTCGCAACGATGCCGCTTTTCATCTTGGCGGCTGGAGGGCTCGTCCGTTGGGTCGCGGTTTCTCGATGGCCTCGGACACTCGCCCTGGTTATTGGCGCGACTGGGTTGTGCGGGCTGATCGGCGTATGGGTCACGTTGAGTTGGGCTCAATGTGCGACTTGGCGGAACTCGGAGACTCTCGTCGCGCAGGGGTTACGTGTTGGCTCGGGTCGCGATGGGCTGCTCGAGAGCAACTTCGGTCTCGACCTGCTCGCCGCGGGCCGCATCGACGAAGGGATGCCCCGCCTCTTTCAAGCAATCCGAATCGACCCGACAGATCCGGACGTCCACGAGAATCTCGGCATCATCCTGGTAAAACGGGGAAAGGTCGACGGCGCGATCGTCGAGTTCGCCGAGGCGGTGCGGCTTGCCCCTCACCGATTTGACCTTCGCCACCACCTTGGAACGGCATTGGCGCGGCGGGGTCGCTTGCGAGAGGCGGCCGAGCAGCTTGCCGAGACGGTCCGCCTCCGTCCCGACAAACCGCAGGTGCACATCTCGCTCGGCGACGTGCTCACCAAGTTGGGCCGGCACGACGAAGCGGCCGCACAGTATACCGACGCTCTCCGTCTCGACCCCGGTAACCCTGGCGCCCTTCGGGGTTTGGTCGAGCTTCGGAGCCCTGGCGCGAAACAGTGACCACCAACCAACACGGGGTCAAACCGACGGAAGGCGAGAATGCGGATCGGGAGACGAGACCGCCTCCTACAAATTCTGTAGGAGCCGACTCTGTCCGACGATCGCTCTAACTAGGCGCCGTCTTCCCAATCTCCCAGCACGCGGTCGACCGGCCGAAGGGCGCAGGCGATCCCGAAGAGAGCCAAGACGCCCAGCCCGACGATCGAACCAGCTCGGCCGACCAGGAACGATCGAGGCGCATAGGAGTAAACCAGACGGTGCGTCCCCGCCGGGACAGCCGCTCCGCGCATCAGCCCGTTGACCGCATAGATCGGCGCCGGCTTGCCATCAATCGTCAGCTCCCAACCGGGATAATACACATCGGCCAGGATGACCAGCCCCGGAGACTCGAGCGATGCCTCGAGCTCGGCACGTTCCGGACTTGGATAAGTCACTTTGACCGTCTCGGTCGGCTCCGGCGAGCGACCCGATAGATAGGGAACCAGTTCCGGCTTCTTGTCGTTATCGACCCAAGCCAAGGTACGCGGGTCGAACGGCGCGCATTGTCGCGTCGTGCCAGAGTGGGTCGTCGGCGTAGAGGATCTCCGGAATTGCGCCGCCTCCGGCGTCCGGCGAGAGCCTGGGACCTCGATCGAGCCAGCGCGCCACGTGGACAACCCACGCACGGGGAAACTCATTCAAGTTGCGCAGAATCTGGAAGTCCTGATTGATCGCCCAATCCTTGCGTGCCTCGGCGGCGTCGGGTCCGCGCCGCGTTTGAGGCTGGGGATAGATGCGCTCGGCCTCGAACAGGAACGAGGCGTAGCCACGAATGGGATCTCGCCAACCGCGTGCATCGAAGGGGAGGACGAAGTATCGGGTGTTCCAGATGTCGAAGGATCGGCGAGGAAAGTAGAAGATCTCCGTGCCTACATCCACGTCGAGGGCTCTCGCCATGACGGGGTTCCGGACAATCACGGGAGAACCGCCGAAGAACGACTCGTAGTCATCGATCTCGCCGACGCCGAAGGAATGGGTGTACTCCACGCCACGATTGATCCCGTACTTCGGCAGAAGTGTGTTGTGTTCCCAAACGACGAAATCGACCGCCCGATCGGCCGAGGAGCTCGTCTGCCAAACCCGCGGATGCCAGGCCGGCATGCGATGGATGCGGAAGGGGCCCGGTCTTGGGTGCTTGCGCTCCTCATCCTCGACGATCCGCAGGACTTCCGGTTTTGAGTCCAACACGGTCTGGGGGACGGTCAGGACGCATCGGGCATTGGCCGCCGCCAGGTCGGCCGTTACCAGCAGCAAGACGCACGAACCAGCCAACTGGGTGCGCGTTCGGACCTTGGAAACCACCACCCGGCCCAGCCCCAATACAATCGAGGCTTGCGCCAAGCTGCGGACTAACGCTCGAAATCCTCCGTCCGCGTCGAACGGACCGAAGTTCGAGGCGATAGCGGCCGCGCGAAAAACGGTCAGAATGGCGGGCCGGGCAATCCAAACTCCGGCGAGCACGGCGAGGCTCAATACCAGGAAGCAAGTGAACAGAGCAACGATTCTTCGGCCGCGGCCGGCGAGCAGGTCGTCCCAGCCGATACCGGCCAGGGCCGCCAAACCCAGGGCGGTGAATGTGAAGAGCTTGGCCGGGTAGCGGAACTGTCGAAATCCCGGCAGGATCACCGTCATCCACCAGTACAAGCTGCCGTCGCCATCGCGGAGAAACCCATCGGGCCGGATCTGGGATGTCGACGGGATCGAGCGGGCCGACCTTGGCCAGCAGTTCCCGCGGCAACGGCGAGTGCGACGTGACCGCCAGGATCCGTGCCATCCAGATGGGGCTTGTGTACTGCCCCAGACTGCCCAGGAGGCTCGCCATCACCAGCGCCGTCAGCCAGACGCGCCACGGCGGACCTTGCCGCACGGCAAGCGCGCCCAACGCCAGCATCAGAGTCATCGCCCCCAGGTACATCCACAGCACCCAACTGTCCGGCCGGCTTCCCGGGAGTTTCAACGACGTCACGCCAGTGCGTGTTCCCGTCGAATTGGACACCCATGACGTTGGGCCAGACCAGCTCCACCAGCCGGAACGGCTCGATGCTGAACCGATAGACATCGTGCGTGCCCGCGAAGCCGGCGCGCACCGTTTGTTGCAAGAACTCGATCACCGGCAGGATCTGGGCCGCCGTGAGCACGATCGCCAGCCCCGCTGACATGGCCAAACCCAGCCAGGTGATACCCAACGGTGAACCGCCAACCGCGTCGGCGCCAGTACAGAAGAAACACCACGTGCGGCCAATCCCCAGGCCGCCAACACGCCCAGCGGCACCCAGGCCATCCATGGAAACGTCGGCGGTGGATAGCCGGGGGGGCGAACCTGAGGCAGCCAGATCGCCACGGCAAGTGTCGCCGCGACCCAGAACGGCAGTCCGATCATCAACCAAGGGAACCAACCACCGGAGGCTGGAAGCGACAGGGCGGGTGTCGCCGGCTTCCGGCGCTTTGCGTCGAACCTAGCGGGCGCGACTCCAGGCGATCCCCGCGGCGTAACCGCCGGCCACCCAGCCGAGAATATAAGCGGACTGGGGGTCGCCCCCCAGCGTCTGCATCGCCAAGACGATCGCCAGCTCAACCAAACCCCAGCGCCGGCCCAGCCGGACCCAGCGATCGACCGCATGAAGCCCCAAGGGCAGCCAGGCCGCACCCACCAGATAGATCACGTTGCAGTACTGGAACAGGATCGGCGAGCCGAACGAGTAGCTGAGCAGCGCTCAGCGTCGATCCGATCCAGCTTGTCCGCCATGACCGCATCAAGACGAGCATCGACACAAATGCCAGCGCGGTATGGGTCACGATGTAGACCCTTGCACCCCACGCATAAGGCATGATCGCGAAGATGAGTTTGCCGGGATACAGCACTGCCGCGGTCGGGTTTCCCAGGAGCGGCATACCCGCGTTCTCCTCGCGCTCCCAGAGCGGCCATCGACCCTGCGTTCCACTCCTCCTGCACCCGCTGATAGAGCGGGTAATAATACTGCGCGGCATCTCGATAGCCGAACTGGCGATCGCCAAACAACACAGGCGCGTAACAGCTCAGGAAGAGCGTCCCGAAGCAGGCCACGATCAGAAGGAACGGCAAGACACGACGCATGAAGGGAATGACCTCAGTCGACCCGTCAATCGGGCTGGTTCGGAAGTGGCTGCACCGGCCGGGCCGCGGGACACGCGGGAAGAACAGCCGATCCACTGGCTCGCACAAATCCTTTGGAGTTGCGATTCTGTCCGCCCGCGAGTGATCTTCTCATCCCAACCGGCCGCGGGCCTCTCGATAGGCTTCGAGGTTCGCGGCGGCATACCGCTGGTAGTCGAAATCAATGTCAGAGGCGACCGTCTGGATCGTCGACCAGAGCGACTCGCGCAAGTGCGAGGCCGCCTTGAAGATTCGTAGATCGGCAAGGTCCCGAGAATCGACGTGTCCACGATAAGTCTCGAGCAAGGCGCGATCCTGGTCGTCGGAGAAGGTCGCGTTCGCCGAGGCATTGGCCAGGTCGAAAACGGGATGGCCGACGCCCGCGTATTCCCAGTCGAGCAGCCAGAGCCGTCGACCGTCGTCGATCAGGTTCGCCGCCAATAAGTCGTTGTGGCACAAAACCGGCCGGAACGTTCCGATCCGATGGGCCAATTCGCGGGCGTCTTCCAGCAACGCGTCCATATCGGCGGGTAACTTCGCCTTGAGCCGAGCGGCGGAGCGGGCATACGTACGGATCGTCTGGAACGGGCAGAAATAAACGAACTCGCCGGTCAAGGCATCCCAGGCTTCGTGAAGGTGGCGGAGCAGGGTAGCCAGCCGCACCAGCACGTCTGCTGAGCGGACTTCGGCTGGCCCCAGAGTGTGGCCATCGACGAAACGAGCGACCAGCAGACCCGGCTCGTGGTGAACGACCTCCGGCGCCAGTCCGAGGGCACTGGCTGCCTGGTGGCAGACGACTTCGCTGCGACGGTCGATCCCCAGGAGAGGACGCTCCTGGCAGACTCGCGCGACATAGGCACGACCGCCGACCCGGACCAAATAGTTATGGTTCGAGATGCCGCCCGAGATCGGTTCGATGACCATCGGCCCGCGGCCCCAATCCAGCTTGCGCAAACGCCTGATAAGTTGTCGTTCCGGTCGAGTCGGAATGGGACGGAACCGAAGGCTCTTAACCCTGAAGGCCCGCTTCCATTGGTCATTGGTCATTGGTCATTGGTCATTCGTTATCTGACCCACGGACAAGACGGATCAGGCCAGTATAGCCGAAGCGTTTTGGGAAATACGATGGCCGCGTTTCATTCGCCGGCAAACCAGTAATTCCTCTCCGGTCCTTTGGGATGGTTGTGCCGCGGTTTTCGGATTCCCGGCTGCGAAGAACTCGAGACGGCCAACACGACCGATTCCCTGGAAGTCGCCTTGGTGTACACTTTCTTGGGCTAGCTGTTGATCTCCACCATGAGGTGCACCTATGTCATGGATTCCGTCGCGAATGCGCCGCGTGGCGATGGTCGGGTTTTTTGGAATGCTGCTCCTGGTCTCCTGGCGAACCTGGGCTCGTCCGCTTGGCCTTCTTGAGCCTTCCCGGCCCCAGCCAGACGTCCTCAATCTTCGCTATGGTCCATTCGACCGGAACGTCATGGATGTATGGAAGGCCAAATCGAAATCGGGGGACGCGACTCCCTTGGTGGTTTTCTTTCATGGCGGTGGGTTCCGGAGTGGCGACAAGTCGATCATCCCGCCCTGGCTCATTTCCAAGTGCTTGGAGGCTGGGGTCTCGGTCGCCTCGGCAAATTATCGGCTGTCGCAGACAGCACCCTTTCCGGCTCCGATGCACGACGGGGCGCGGCGCGATCCAATTCATCCGATCTCAGGCCAAAGAGCTCGGAATCGATCCGAACCGAATCGCGGCGTCCGGGAGTTCGGCGGGCGCGGGCATCGCGCTCTGGGTTGGGTTTCATGACGACCTGGCCGATCCCCAGAGTCTCGACCCGATCGCTCGCCAGTCGTCGCGAGTGACCTGTCTGGGTGTTGACGGTGCCCAAACTTCGTATGACCCGCGATTCATCAAGTCTGTAATCGGCGGTCGGGCCCATGAACATTCCGCCTTAAGGTCTTTCTACGGAATAACATCCGACGCTGATCTCAATACGCCGCAATCCCATCGGCTTTTCGAGGCCGCATCGCCGATTACGTATGCCTCGTCCGGCGATCCGCCGGTTATCCTGTTCTACAGGGAGCCAAATGCCCCACTCCCTGCCGATGCCAGGCCAGGCGAGGGAATTCATCACCCCCGCTTTGGCGAGGCCCTCAAGGCCAAGCTGGACCCGCTCGGCGTGGAATGCATCCTCCGCCACAGCGTGGACTTTCCCAAGCAAGACGATCCCAACGAGGTGATGTTCCGCGAGATGCTGACTTTCGTTCGAAAGCATTCGAACTTGCGGCGCATCAACGCGGATCAAACCCGCCGTAAAGCCGTAGCGGGCGCAGTGTTCAAATCGACCTCGCTTCGTGTGCTTGACTGCGTGCGAACCGCCGATTAAACTCGTTGATTCGCATCGTCAGAACGATCGATGTTGGCCAAGAGAAGACTCCCGCCCTTTGTGAACGATCGATTCGTTCGCAGTCGACTGAGGAAATCAGGGTTATGCCGCGGAAGAAGTTTGGACGCAACCGTAAGAATCGCTGCCGGTTTTGCACAAGGGATGGTTGTCCTCGACCTGCGTATGTCGATTATAAGGACATCGGTCTGCTCAAGAAGCTGTGCACCAACCAGAACAAGATGTTCTCCCGCAAGCGGAGCGGAAGCTGCGCAGCCTTTCAGCGAGCCGCCAGCGCGGCCGTGAAGCGCGCACGCTTCATGGCACTGATGCCGTACGTCGGCGAGTAGAGTCAAGCTAGGCTGATGCAAAGTTGGGCTTGACAGCAAGGATGCCGTACGGAGATTTGTCTCGCTTTTATTTTTGTTACATTCGACTCGGCTTGATGTTCGGCGCGGGTCTCACGACCCCGCCGGAGTGCCTGACCGAAGGTCTCCAGCGCTCGACCGTTGGCCCTGGCGTCAGAAGGCATTCGTGCTCTCAGAGCACACTCCGAAGGAGCGAGACCTAACGGTCGGGCACTCGTGCGGGGTCATGAGACCCGCGCACAACACGAATGCCGATGCCTCGCGTAACAAAAGCGGATAGTCCAAAACATCCACGAAAACCGCGTCATTAGCAACTTCGCATCAGCCTAAAGTCAGGCTGGCCCGGATTCGGCTGGCTTGCCCGCTGTCTTAATGGCTCGGGACGGTGCGGATTGCATTGCCTGGATTTGGCCGGACGACAGCCGGCTCGGGCTTTTGTTGCCGCGTCACTCCTTTGAGGAACGCGAGGAACTGGGCGTCGAGTGTCGCGTAGGACTGGCCGAGACGATCGTCCAGCTTGCGGCAGAGCCCTTGATCCGTCCACGGTAGGCATCGCGGACGTAGTCCAGGAAGGCGTCGCGATAGGTTCCGTCGTGCCATTGCATGAGGAAGACCGCCAAGGCCATGGCTTGCTGGTAGCGGAGATAGATATCGGGATCGTCTTGCATGAGGGCGTTCTCACCCAAGGCGACGAACTCGTCCAGCGGGATCGCCCGGCCCTGGCCAACCAGCGACTTGATCGCCTCCTGGATACGGACGCCCACCAGTCCGCCAACCTCGAGTGAACCATCGCTTTGAGACGAGACAGTCTCGAAATAAGTGCCCAAGCCCTCGAAAACCCAGTAGTTGCCCACGTTCTTGTTATACGCGTTGAGCCCGGCCGTCTCGAAGAGGAGCTGGTGCGAAACTTCATGATAGAGCGTGGCCATCACAGGAATCTGGCCGTTCGGGTCGCGGAAAATGTAAGCCGGTGCTCGGCTGCCTTTGCCCGGCTTGGGCGGGTCGTAAAAACCGAGGCTGCCCGTCGCGATTTTTCGCGTGTATCGTGCGCTGAGGTAGTCGACGTACTGGTCTCTGGTCGCGAAATAGTAGACAACATGCGGCTTGCTCGCGGGTTCGCCGGTCATCGACGGGTCCTTGAATCGGCGGACTAGCGGAAGCTTTTCGACGAGGACGTCGGCCATGAGGGTCATAAACAGGTCGTGGAACGATTCGAGTTGACGGCCGAAGCGGATCGTCTCGGCGAGGGTGACGTTGGTGTGGATCTCGAAGTGCTCGGTGGAAATCTGCCAGCGGGGGATTCCACTCCGCTCGAAGTTGGTCGGCCTCCTCGGCGGGGAGCCATCGAGTCTTATTCTGGCCGCGCTTCGGCGGCGCGGGCAGTTCGCCACGGTCGAGGTGCGGTACCCAATCCGACAGGACCCAGCCGAAAATCGGATGAAGCACGTATCCCTTCTGGAGCTGACCGACAGCGAACGGCTTGGCCCAGCCCCCTTGATTGGGCACGAAGCCCAGGAGCCGACGCGCCTCGCGGTGATCCGGCTGCCGGTCGAGAACCGCGCGGAGGCACTGGCTCGCCAGCCCAAAGCGCGGGGGCTCGCTTTTGGCCGCGCGCTGGGCCAGTCCGAACAAGTCGGCGGCCGATCGAGCCTGGATTTCCTTGAGCTCGAGCTCGCCACGCACTGGCTGGGCTCGCTGGAGCCGGCGACGGAGCGACCACTTCAGGAAGTGGGACGAACCGCGTGGCACCGTCCGGAGCAACGGCTGGGGGAATCTTCTGTCGTACCTGCTGGGCAGCCGCAGTTTCACCTTGCTGGTCCAACCGTCTGCGCCAGTCCGTTCAATTCCGCCGCCTCGCGCGCCTCGATCTTTCGCCGTGCATCGTCGAGCTCGTGGGATCGCTCCAGCAACGGCGGTGGAACCTGAAGAACCGACAGCGACAGCACGAAAAGCAAGCCTGAGCAAGACATTGCTATTCCCCCCTGAGTAGGCAGTAGGAAGTAGGCAGTAGGAGTGATGCATGAACGAGGCGAGCGTGACGTTCCTGCAAGCATAGGACGTCTTTGCAGCATCAGTATCTCCGTTTACCGCTCGACGCCTACCGATCTGCCATGCCTCGTCTACTCCTACTGTCTACTGCCTACTGCCTACTGCCTACTTCCTATGGACTCATCTCGAACATCGTCGCACAATGCGTGACCCGGCGCCCAGTCCACGGCAAAGGCCGGCGAATGGTCGCCATAAGTTCACCGCCCCATCCGGCCGGAGCGATGAGGCACTCGCCCACGAAAGGAGTCGATGACTCATGATTGCACGGCGTTTCCGTATCCCCACCGCGCTCACGCTCTTAATGGGCATGTTCGTAGGCTGGGGATTGTCGAGCTTTCGCCCGGTCCCGCTTCTCGCCGGCGCCGGCGACCACTCGGGGGAGTCAATCGTCGCGACCGGACCCGTCCTCATGCAATTTGACGAGGCGGTGAAAACCTCCATCCCACTCGAAGCCGTTTACTTTCTCGACTACAAGGGTGGGCGTCTTTTGGGTACCGTTCCGAGTTTTCGTCAGACAGCCGAATCCACCCATCTGATCGACACGTTCGCTGAACGAGACCTGGTCGTCGACTTCAAACTTGACCTGGACATCGGGCCACGTCCTCACTTCCTGATGACCACCGGCAGTCTCGGCGCGTACAGCGCAGGCTGGGCGCCTTTGTATGTCTTCGAGACGTCGAGCAGCCAAGTCGCCATTTATCGAATGCAGTTGCCGCAATCGGTGGGGACGGTCGCACGCGGCGAAGTTCGATCTGGTTGAGATCCGATCGTATGCCAAGGCCGGGACGGCCGAACCGAAACCGTGATCCACCAAAATGTAAAGGGCACGGGCAGATCGGCCGTTTTGGCACACGCCTCGCTGCCGGAGACGTGTTAACCACTCTGGCCCAACGAGCGAAAGAATGCCTCGTATTGTTCGCCCAGCCGGTCGCCGTCCCACCGCCGCGCTCCGTCCTTGGCCAGGGCGCGATGCCTGGCTTCGAACGCCGAATCGTCCCACAGGCGTTCGATCGCGGCCACCCAGGGTGCGACTTCGCCGCGCGGTCGGCACAGCGCGGCTCGCGGGAGTGATCCGTTCGGGGATGTTGAAGACAAACCCGGCATCACCCAGCGTTTCAGGCAGGCGCCCCGGTCGCTGGCCAGCACGGGGATTCCATTGGCCATCGCTTCCGCCGCCACCCGGCCCAGTGACTCTCGCCACAACGACGGCATCAGCACCACCCGGCTCACCCGGTAGAAATCGCGCGGATCGGGCGTATTGGCCATCCGGTTCAAGTTCGTCAGTCCCGATAGGTCCAGCTCGAGCCGCGCCAAGGCCTCCGACGTCCCCCGTCCCTCGACAAGCAAAAGCGGAATCTCCGGCCGGCGCCGGCCGAGCTCCAGGGCGATCCGCGCGAACACCGTCATCCCCTTGTCCGCCTGCGGATTGATGAAAGCTGAGCAACGACCTGGCGGGGCGATCCCCGGGCCGACGAACATTCCCCAGCCATGCTCAGCGTCGAGCCTTCCCGCCTATCGAGTTAAAGCCTAAAACCTCACGTCCCACGGGGGCACCGGGTGTTCTCTGACTTGCGCTTCGTATGCGTCGCTGTCGTTCTTGCACTCAAACATACCGTCGAAAAATGGTCTTGGGACCCTCAACTGGCGAGCAATCTTTCCCGCCAGGTTGGCCGAGATCTCCTTCTCTGAATGGGAAAGCTTAGTAAAAATTGCCGGCAGACCGTCTAGCTCCAAGGTGTACCAAATATGGTCGCCGGATCGATTGCTAGCCTCCTCAAATCCAAACTTCGATTTGAGAAGTTTCTCAAAGGTCCGGCGATTCAAGGGCATCGAGGATCACTGGATTGGTTGAGGGATTCAAAACCTAAATCGCCAACCGCGTGGGCTGGGCTTTCGCCGATTCGGTTCTGGTCAAGACGGAACGGAGACGATTGAAGAGCGTCGCCGTCGCGATGTGCTGTTTTGCTCGCGACTCGAGCAACTGGAAATACTTCGATCAGCGACACGACGTAGTCGCGGGCCGCCTGTTCGCGGTTGGACCCTTCTCCGTAAACCGCAAACTCATCATCACTCGCAAGGAAAGTCCCATCGTCATCCACTTCGATAACAATCGTCAAATGCCGATTCAGCGTCCAACCCTGCGCGATGGGGCCGATGAGCAGCCAGGTTTCGCGGGGGCCCGGAGCTGGCGTAAACAGATAGGTTCTAGTGCTTGAAGACGTCGTCGGCGCGAAGCCGACGGTCGAATTAACGGAATTGCGATATCCTGCCAGCAAATGCGTTTGTGCCATCATTGCCCGGTCCCCCCCGATTCAGAAGAGCTCGCCGGTTCGGACGGCAGGGAAGCCGATTGGGAAGCAGCGTTTTGGAAAAGATTGACGATTTCGGCTAGTTTATAAGCGGGGACAAAGACCCGTGCCACGCATTCCGCCCGGATCGATTGCATTTGTTCCAACCGAGTTCTGTTCTCTTCCGGTGTCCCCGTGAGCACCGGTGGAATCACATCGAAAAAACTGATGAAACATCCACCGCGAGTGACCTGGACGGAAACTTCGCTGGCGTATCGGGTGGCTAGCGAATCCGGAAAATGGTGATCAAGGCGCATGGGGATCGCGTGCAATACCGCTGATTCTGAGGGCACGTCCACGCTAACCTCGTCAGATGATTCGATAAGATGGCGCATAACTCCGCCCCCTCAAAGAGTACGGCCGGCATTGGTTTCTGTCAATTCCGCGGCAAGATCGCGGCGTAGAGCGAGCCCCGCTGATACTAGAGTTGCTTTTCTGGCACCCGACCGGACATCGTAGGCGTTTTGGGTGACTTGTTTAGCCAAAACTGTTGTCGCGGCGAAACGGCCGCGCGGCTCGCTCGAAGGGACCCAAGCGTGTTAGTCAACCCCTGCTATATCGTCAGGGCGCTCGGGTCCTGGGCAGTTTCGAGGCGATTTCAGGACGAAAAGGGGTAGGATCCGCGCAAAACAGCCCGTATTCGAGTGATGACCCCTTGCTCGTCAGGCAAGCGTCAGCCAGTTAGGTGGGCTGGTGTTTCTCGCAGTCAGCGCCATTCGGGAAGGCCGGGGTCAAACCCATCAGGCAGAGGCGGCAGAGGCTCGACGCAGTACCAATACGGCAATCGGCTAATCGCCACGACGGGCTGCTGGCAGCGGCGGCGAACCTTTGGATTGACGTGCTGGCATCGTGTTTTCTCTCGGTATTCGTTCTGGTGGGACCGATCTCGGATTCGGCAGCGCTTTCGATCGTTTGGCAAGCAGCGCTCGGGGTTCTCGTTCCCAGCCCGTCGATGAGACCGTTTATCTCTCTCCCTTGTTCTCGTGAAGGCGATCGTTCGGTGAGCAGCGCTCAGGGTCCTTGTTCCCAGCGCGCTGATGAGACCGTTTGTCTCTCGGTCTTGTTCTCGAGAGAACGATAGGCTGGCAAGCAAGCGTCTTGTTTCTTGTTCCAGCATTGCCGAGCAGGAAATCGGAGCCAGTTGTGAGCGTTTGTAGAGAGCCACCAGCGGCGTCTTTTTCCGTGTCTATTTTCTGAAGCGGTGCGCAAGACCGTCTTGTTCTTTGTCTCGTTCCTTCGCGAAGCGGTGCGCAAGACCGTCTTGTTCTCCGTGTCGTTCCGTCGAAACGCGCTTTCGTGATGGATCTCTCCCCGGGGGGCGAGGTGCCCACGGCGAAAGCCCTTTGCCTTGATCATATTACGGTGCGCAGCAGTAAACCGGTCGCCCTCGCCCCGACGGGGAGAGAGTTGGAGTGGGCTGATGAAAAACCAGGCATAATTCGAGACTGTAGCAACGAAAGCGGGTAGCAGCGGGAGGTTTCCGTTGTTTTCTCCGTAGATTTCCGGACGCGAAGATATGATCGAGTCCCGTGTGTTCATCTCGGGGCAGTCTCGCTGAGGGATGCGATCTGCCCTCAGATTCTCGCGTCTCGGCCTTGATTCTGGTGAGAGATAGCCCGTTTTCTTTGCTACAGTCTCCATCATTCTGACATCCTCCGGTTACGCGTACTGGCGGATCTGTTGCGCTCTCGGTCAGGAGTTACTGCGCAAACGACATAACGAACGCAGGAAGGCAGGAAAACAGGAATCGCCCGGAGACGAAATGGCCCGGTTCAGTCCACACCAAGATCTTCGTTAACTTCGTTTGCTTCTGTTCCCAGATTCTGTTTGCACCATGTGCCGACGATTCTCCTTGCTGCAATGCGTTTTGAACAGAAGGAAACGAAGGTAACGAAGTGCGTGTTGAACTAAACCGCTCCGCGGTGGGAAAGACCGCGATCTCGCTCGTCCCCGACGGCCTCGGCAAACCAGGTCGTCCGCCGCGCCTCGACGTCTCACTTGAGCCACGGCGCTCAGATGTGCTATTCTCCGGCTTGACCCTCTACCGGCTTGCAGTCGGTCAACGCTTTGCCCAAAACGCGCCCCTTGCCCAGCTATTCAATTCCCGATCAAGCAAAAGCCGTGCCCGTCGCGGCTCAGTTCAACGAGATTGTATCCGAAGGGCCGAAATCGGCCTGGGGGAAGCCATTGCGCGCGGCGGCCCTCCGGATACAACTTTCTTCATTAGGAGACTTATGTGCCAGCGGAACGAGGCACGGAAAATCTGAGTCTCGTTTACGATCATCGCGGGCCTCACCCGGCGAACGCGATCATTGAGAACGTGCGCAGTGTTACCCAACTTATGGGTTTTCTGGTCTCCTTCGTTCCTCATGTGACCGCTGATGAGAGGCAGTTGCGCAACAAATCTGCTCGGAAGCGTTAAGTGCGGCAAAGCCGAGTTTTCATCGGGCCAGGGAAGGGGTAAGGGGATTGGAACACGCCAACGGAACCGTGAGGATTGTTTCGGCAGTACAATCCCGACTTTTCAACGTGCTAGGACCATGCTCCGCCCACGCGGGCGTCGGCGATTGGCTCGAACGGAGCCGCGCCGCGAGCCGGTCGGGCTTTCCCGCCCGATGGGATGACGATTGGGATGTCAGGCAAGAAAGCCTGACCTACGGGCCCGCGACCCAGGAGGCGCGGGCACTCAAAGAGATGAACCCATTCAGAGCGGTCGCTATTTTATGCGGAAGCTGGTGTTGTGGGCCTTCTATAGGTAAATAGACATCGAGCAGAGAAAACGAACGTGAATTCTGATGTTTTTCGCTTTTCGGTTGTTTAGATGTCACCTTTGCCCGTAGATTCCCTGAGCTTCCTGCGGGCACGCCTGCAGTCTCATGCGGACAGGGTCTTCCGGGAGACCTAGGGCAGCAGCGATTTCTGCGACCGACCGGCCGTCGATCCAGGCCTGGTTCAGAGCCCGGGTAACAGGGACGCGCGGAACGGAGCTTTCTCAACCGTGCACGACATCGTCTCCAGCGCCGTCGGACCGGCTCGGGTGATCAGCCGCGGTTGCCACCTCGCGGGCATGCGTATCGGTACCGGCGAGCCAGTGCGTGCAACGGTCCTCCATTTTTGGCATGGTTCAAAAACGCCCGTTCTTGAATTTAACCCAAGCCCCAACAGGCAGTTAAGTTTGAGCGATCCCAAGTTGTCGTCCCCGGTTGGAGCCAAAAGGGGGTCGGGAGGGACAAAAGGGATTGGGAACCTCAAGTGTGGATCGGGGCGATCATGTGTTGACCCATTTGTTCGTCTCGCTCAACACAGCGGAGCACCGTCACCAGATGGTCGGCATCCTGGATGGGAAAAGCCTGGGATCGCCCCGATTACACCTGACCGGATGTGCCGTAATAACGATGCGAGCGACGGGCATACGCCGTGAGGAGCAGCCACTGCACCCACCCGCCCAGCCGCCATCATGGCGGGACCTTCACACCATATGGAAGTCGTTTGCCATGCGGCGACAGCCGCGTCAGCGGGCCGCGACGCCGCGTCGACCGATCGCCGCACGCTCAGAAACCGCACTATTTTGAAATTCTCAGAAGGATTTTTTCTCGAGATCAGGCAACAATTTAGATCGATTTTTTCGCTCAATCATAAGTAGGCGCGAATCTATTTTTGAAAAAACGCACTACTGTATATATAGGGACTGAGTGCGCCGGGGCGCGGCGCACGTCCCACGACCTGCGGGGTTGTGTGCGATGATTAGACGCATACCCTCGCCCGGCGATGGCCAAGTCGATACGTTAACACCGCGGTCACAAGCACGACCTGACTTGCCCGACATCGGGCCGTGGGCTGGCTGGAATCGCACGGAATTCCACGACGCAGGGCTTTACATATGAGTTCTTTGCGCTCCAATCACCGCCGCGCGACCCGTACACGAAAGACCCCATCCGGCCGGATTGGCGGCCGTGCCAAGAGAGGGCACCAAAGACCTCCCCAAAAACTGCCATGGAGTGCCATCTACTGCCACGCTGTTTGTTCTACGTGAAAATGAGATAAGGAGATGTAGCGTTTCCGCTTGGACCGCGCAAACGAGGCTCTAGGGGCGTGATTGAACTGGGCTGCTCCTCTTGAATGCGATTGCTTCCCTTCGTAAAGGACCATTCGCCGAATCGTTCGCGTGGCCAGGGCAACGCGGAACCAAACCACCTCGTGGATTGCACGAATGGAAAGGTCAAACTGCCCTTGACCATGGACCAGACAGATTTCGGGAAATCCGGACTCAGTTCAGATCGCACAAACACCAAGTCCTACTCTTGGCCGTGGACCAAGGCGAGCAGGAGCGGGCGATCCTTGCTGCGGGTTGCGCCAACGGTGGTGACGTACACGGCTGGTTCGTCCTTGACCAGAGAGTGAACGGCCGACTTGGTCTTGGCGCTGGCGTGCAAAGTCTTACCCGGGATCGAACCTCGCCGCCGTTCTTGAGTTGATTCGGAGTAGGATGCATGGGCGGATGCACAGTGCCCGGATGCTTAATTCGGTGGTCCTTCGCCGCGCCCTCCGCCTCGTCCTTGTTTCCCGCGTGGTCCGCCAGGCTGAGCACCCCCCGCTGCTGGCTGAGCGGCCCCCGCTGCACCTTCCGCTTCGCCCGCGGCTTCTTCACCTAACAGGACCGCGCCATCGCCGTACGGGCGGGCGTCCTGGTGCAGGATCAACCAATCCCCCTTGGGATCGAAGAAATTCACCGGGTAACGCTCGCCACCGCGCCCGTTGCCGAATTCTTGGAACGGATCACGCCGCCCTACTCCATACCGCGCGAAAACTGCGCCGGTCGTACGCTGGAAGAAACCCAGAAATTGATGGTCGATCCCCCAATCCAAACGGCGGCTTGGACTGGTAGTCGATAACGCCGAAAATCTTCTTGTGAACCGGTGCTGCATGAAAGGCCAGGAGGAGGACCGCCATGGTCACGATCGCACCTCCCGCACCGAAGACGAGCCGGCCCATATGGTAGACGGGCATGGGGAACCTGACCTGGGCTGGGGCGATGGTTTCGGTCGTCATCCGCAACAGGACGGTGGCGACGCAAAACAAGCCCAGCAGGCAGAGCGTGTCGGAAAACCCCCAGCCGATGCCGGTCGAATCGAGAAGAGTAGCCAGCGGTTCGTAGAAGTTGAACGCGATCAAGGCGCCGAACAAGACGTTGAAAAACATCAGGGCCGAGCCCCAGAGCCCTTCGCTTGTGAGAGCGTAGGTCAGCCCCAGGAGCAAGAAGACGATGACCAAGTTAACGATCGTTCCCATGGCGTGGATCTCAATTCTCAGAATGGAAAGCTCGTAATGATTGCTGGCTGGCTAGCCCACGCTGTGTTGGCTCCGCCAATCCGAGCACTGGTCTTTCCTTGGATCATTCATTTGACGACCCGGAGCAGCTCCTCGATCGAGGTCCGGCCTTGGATCACCTGGCGTAGACCGTCTTGTTGAAGGCTGAACATGCCGTTCTTGACTGCCTCGGCCTTGATCTTGTTGATCGATGGGTTCTCGCGGATCATGTCGCGCATTGCCTCGTTGAGGACCATCAGCTCGTAGATCCCGGTTCGTCCGAAGTAGCCGGTCCCGCCACACTCGGCGCACACTTGTTCGGGGTTCTCGGGGCGGCGGTAAAAGACGTCGATCTTGTCGACGGGTAGGTTGGCTTTGTCAAGGAACTCGCGTTTGGGCTTGTACGGTTCCTTGCAGGCCTCACAGAGGAGACGCACCAGACGCTGGCCCAACACGCCGGAGAGGGCCGAAGCGATCATGAAAGGCTCAACGCCCAGGTCGAGTAGTCGGAACAGGGCGGTGACAGCGTCGTTGGAATGGACGGTCGAGAAAACCATATGCCCAGTATTCGCCGCCTGGCAGGCGATCGATGCGGTCTCTTGATCGCGGATTTCGCCGATCATGATGACGTCGGGGTCTTGCCGCAAGATCGAACGCAAGGCGGTCGCGAAGGTCTGGCCGGCCTTGGTGTTGACCTCCATCTGGGTGATATTGTCCATCTGGTACTCGATCGGATCTTCGACCGTGATGATGTTCTTCTGGTAGCGGTCAATCTCGCGGAGCGAGGCGTACAGGGTGGTGGACTTGCCCGCGCCGGTCGGTCCGCAGCAGACGAACATCCCGTGCGGCTGCGTTACCAGGCCGCGAACCTGCTCGATCAGCTTGGGCCGCATACCCAGGTCTTCGAGCTTGGTAACCCCCGCGTTGTTGTCAAGGATTCGCATGACCAGCTTCTCGCCGGCCTTCGAGCCCGAAGTGGCCACGCGGAAATCGAGCGTACGGCCCTGGAGCCCGGCGCCGAACGAGCCATCCTGCGGCTTGCGCTTCTCAGAAATATCCATGGCCGACAGAACCTTGAAGACGTTGACGACCGCGTCGCCGGTCGAACGGTCGAACGGCTCCGCCGCATGCAGAATGCCGTCGATTCGATAACGAACCGAGAGCTGTTCGGCCGTCGGCTCGAGGTGGATGTCGGTCGCCCGGCGAAGTACGGCGTCATAGACCAGTTCCTTGGCCGCCATAAACGATCGCGACTCCTCGGCTTGCTTGATGCGCGATGGATCTTCCTTGGTGCTCCCCTGACTCTTGCCGACAAAGGTGATCGGCGGACCAGCCCGATCGACCGTGCCAACGTCCCGGTTAAAGAGCGGCCTCATCCCCAGCTTGAACAGCAGGTCGTTGGCCACCTCACCCAAGTGGTAGGGCGTCAGCACCTTCTGGTCGTCGGGGACAGTCTGGTTGCGCACGGAGACGTAAATCAATAGAGGGAGGAAATACGCCAGGAGCAGCAATCCCAGCCCGAGCGGATAGATCGGGATCGCGAACACCAGGACGAGCCCGAGCACACCCGAAAAGAAGACCGCGCTGTTCCACGTGCCGAACTTGAGGTTATTTAGCTCGTTGGTATCGTGCTCGACCCAGTCGGTGGTCCAGGTCCAAAGCAAGTAGACGCCGAGCACCGGCAGGAACTTGAAGAGGTTCAGGTAGAACCCGGGTCCGCGCGTGCATGTTGGGCACTTGCGCCAGGACGGAGGGAATCAGGTCGGCGGCTTCGGCGCCGGCGGCGGCACCTAGCGTCAGCAGGAAAAACGTCAATAGCGCCAGGGACGGGCGGAACATTGCAAACCTTTCTTGGGAGCGAATACCTCTACCTCGACCACGTGTCCGAAGAGTCCGGTTCCACGCCCACGACGTCGTCGCGACCTTGAATCGACAAGGTCGGAGAATCCCAGGTCATGAAATCGTAATCCCTTCGATGCGCCATTTTCAAAGCCTTGGATCTCTTCTTGGAAATCACAGGATGCCGGACTCGGGAAGAGTGATGCCTTTGAGGGCCATTCGCAGCAACTCGGGGTTGGGGGCATTCTCGAAAGCCGTGGCCCGTTCGAT
Organism: uncultured Planctomycetota bacterium; assembly: GCA_963720335.1. Lineage (GTDB taxonomy): Bacteria > Planctomycetota > Planctomycetia > Isosphaerales > Isosphaeraceae > CAVRFS01. The sequence continues at coordinate 295,078 of CAVRFS010000019.1, forward strand.
CTTCTCGGCCACGACAAGCTGTCGGAGGCTTTCGGTGAAATCGACCATTCCTTCTTCCTTGCCGAGCCGGATGGCCTGGGCCAACTTGATGTCTTCCTCGGTGAGAATCAACTTCTTGACGGTGGGGTTCATGCGCATGACCTCGACCAGAGGGACACGGGTCGCGCCGTGCGCGGCCACCCAGTCCTTGGTGGTCGGCAGCAGCTTCTGGGCGACGATCGCTTTGAGATTGAACGCCAGGTTTTGTCGCATCGCCGAGTGCATATCCTGAGGGAACAAGTCAAGGATGCGGCTGATCGTCGAAGGGGCCGTCGAGGCATGGATCGTCCCGAAAACCAAGTGGCCGGTCTCGGCGGCGTGCATGGCCGCATTGAACGTGTCGCGGTCGCGCATCTCACCCACCAAGATGATGTCGGGGTCCTGCCGGACAGCGTGCTTGAGCGCCGTGTTCCAGTCGAGGACGTCGATTCCCACCTCACGCTGATTGATGATGCACTTGTCGTCCTTGAAAGTGAACTCGATCGGATCCTCAATGGTGACGATGTGGCAGCGCTCGCGTGTATTGACATATTGCAGCATCGCCGCGATCGTCGTCGACTTGCCCGAACCGGTGACACCGGCCAGAATCACGATACCCTGATCGTGGCTGGCGATCTCGCCCATGACCGGGGGGAGGCCCAATCCCTCGAAGTCAGGGATCGATGTGTTGACGCGACGGGCGACCAGGCTGAGCCGGCCGCGCTGCTTGAACAGGTTGACGCGGAAACGGGTCTCATCGCCATTGGGATCGAAGATGATATGGGCGAAGTCGATGCCGCCCGTCTCCTCCAGGATATCCCGTTGACGGGCTGACAACAGGGGAAACATGAGCCGTTCCATGTCGGACCCGCTGAGCGGTGGCATCTGCATCTGCCGCAACACGCCGGCCAGGCGCATGGCGGGGGCCATCCCGACCTTGAGGTGCAGGTCGGAGCCCTTGAATTTCATGACCATCCGAAAGAGCTTGTTCGCTTCCGGCTCGTTGGGCATGGTCTCAATGGTTGGTTCAATGGCCGTCGCCATGGTGCTGCACTCCTAAATGATGCGAGGATTTGAGGAAAACCTGGGCGTGCCGGTAACGAGATGGCTCATGTCCGACACCACTTCTCCTACGAATGATTCGATCCGGAAACCGCGGATTCCACCTCGGATGACTGGCCATCAAGCATCGGACTGCGGCTCTGGGCGGAAGGGCGTGAGCCCGGCATGCCGATGACGGGGTTCCCGCGGGGCGACGATGCGAACGGGAACGCCTCGACTCGCCAGGTACTCCTTCGTCTCGCCGATCGTGAAATGACGGTAGTGGAAGATGCTCGCGGCCAAGGCCGCGCTGGCTCCGCCTCGGCCAATACGGCTCGCAGATGCTCGGGCTCGCCCGCGCCTCCGGAGGCCACCACCGGGATGTCAACGCGCATCCACCACGGCCCGCGTCATTTCCAGGTCGTAGCCGTTGCGTGTGCCATCGGCATCCATGCTGGTCAGCACGATCTCGCCGGCTCCCAGCCGTTCGACGTCCCGGGCCCAAGAGATCGCCTCCAGCCCAGTAGGAATCCGGCCGCCGTTAATGTGAACCTCCCAGATTTCGTGACCGTCGCGCTGGACCCGTTTGGGATCGATGTTGACCACGATGCACTGGCTGCCGAAACGGCGTGCGGCCTGGCGGATCAACTCCGGGTCGCGGACGGCCGCGGAGTTGATCGACACCTTATCCGCTCCCGCACGCAAGAGCGTTCGGATGTCATCGAGGTTACGAATCCCGCCGCCAACAGTGAGCGGCATGAAGCAGACCTCGGCGGTCCGGCGAACAACATCCAAGAAAATGGCCCGATCTTCATGGCTGGCCGTGATGTCCAGATACACCAACTCGTCGGCACCCTCCTCATCATAACGTGCTGCCACCTCGACGGGGTCGCCCGCGTCCTTGAGATTGACGAAGTTGGTCCCCTTGACCACACGGCCGTGATTGACGTCCAGGCAAGGGATGATCCGCTTGGCCAGCATGCGACGTTACAACCTATCGCGGCCTGATCGGCCGCAATCCAAGGTGAATTTCACGGATTCCAGAAACTCCGCGAGCCTGTCATTCATCCTGGAACGGGAAATTCCGGAGTGAGAAATCCACTTTCGCCGGCTCTTATCCACAAGGCTAGGACTGTATTCTATAAAACGCGGATCACCGATCCTAGTGGTTGGAGAAAGGGATTCTTTTCCGCTCGACGATGCGATGATGGAGCGAGGTGGGGTATCAGGCAGGTGCTGAATCGATGTCGAGGGGTCGCCGAGATAGACGGCGGAGAGGGTCGAGTTGGGCTCGGGCGTAATGAAAGCAGGGAAAAACGCGAAATAACCCGGTCAATCCCGGGTGCGATACGAACGCGGAATGCCCCGGTACGGACGGATCGCGCACGGTCGACGACCGACTCAACGGACTTGAAGCGACGCAGTGAGAGGTCGTGAAAACCCCAGATCTATGCCGACCGTGGCGGAATCAAAGACGCGAGTGCGAGTCGAGCCGACTCGATTGGGCTCGAGCGGCCACAGCCACGGCAACGAGACCGTCGAGAGATCCTTCGTCGGTGATCACAGCTCCAATGGCGGCCGGATCGGCGAGGCCGGGACCCTTCGACTTATCGGGCCTCGGCATGGGCGGCTCGGACTGCCGCATCGCGCACTGAGGATGAATCCCCGCACGCGAGTAGACAGCCTGATGGCAGACGGGGCAACGGAGCCGGGTCGAAATCGGGGTGTGGAAATGCTTGGGGTTCATCCGTTGCCGTCCGGTGGGAGAGGAGGGGCGCCAACCCGTTGGTATCAACGGGATGGCGCAGAAGATAGTAGGGAAAACGGGGGGTCACGGACATTTTCGCGAGTGGCTCTCCACGACGTCCGCCTCCCGACGGATCGACGATCAATAACGTCTGCCTCCGCCGCCTCCCCCACCGTAACCGCCGCCGCCGCCACCGTAGCCGCCACCGCCGCCACCACGACCGCCACGGCCACCGCCGCCACCGCCGTAGCCGCCACCGCCGCCACCACGATCTTCACGGGGTTTGGCTTCGTTGACGGTCAGGCGCCTTCCATCATGCTCCTGATCGTGAAGCCCCTCGATGGCCGCCTGAGCCTGAGCCTCGGTGTCCATCTCGACGAACCCGAATCCTTTGCTTCGGCCCGTCGCGCGGTCCTGAATGACCTGCGCGCTCTGCACGGTGCCGAACTGCGAGAACAACTGCTCCAGAGTGGAGTCACTAACACCGTAGGTCAAATTACCGACGTACAACTTCTTGCCCACCGCTGATCTCCTGGGCGAAGGCGGAACGACCCATTTCGTCTTTCCGGGTCGAAGAGAAAGGGGCTACATGAATGCCCAATCGGTGGGAAAGGCGAGGGAGGGAACAAGGTCAGGGCCCCATCGAGCCAGAACTGCTCTCTTCAGTCGACCAACCAACCAGAAGTGAATAATAACCAAAGACAAGCGGAAAAGATAGGGCTGATTGGGCGAGTTCAGCACTTGGCCCTAGCCAAGCTCAGAAATGCATCGACGAGCGCCTGTGCGAACGCAGGATCATTGATATGAAGGGGCAGGCGACAGATGCGGCGGCCGGAGGACAGTCGAATCGAAGACTCAAGCTCATTAAACAGTGCGATGTTGGCTTCCGGGTCATGAAACGACTGTCCGGCGGCGTCGATCGCTGAGAGCCCCTGTTCGGGGATCAAGATGTGGAACGGAGCTTCCGCACCGTTGAGCTTCGAAGCGATAAAGCGGGCGAAGAGGCGATTCTCCTCGGGAGTGGTCCGCATGAGCGTGACTTGGTCGTTGTGGACGTACAGCCGCCGGCTCCGAAACGGCTCGGGCACAGTTGCCAGGGCGCCGAAGTTTACCATGTCGAGGGCTCCGAGTGAGAGCACGTAAGGGATCCTTGCCCTGAGAATGGATTCGAAACGGTGGGGACCGCAGGGCAGGATCCCTCCGACGACTTCGTCGGCGACCTCGGTGGTGGTGATATCCAGGACTCCCTGGATCAATCCGGCCTCGACGAGTTTTTCCATCGCCTTGCCGCCGGTTCCGGTGGCGTGGAAGACCAGGCAGTCAAATCCCTGGTCTTCGAGCAATCGCCTCACGGCGGTCACACACGGTGTGGTGACGCCGAACATGGTCATTCCAAGCGTTGGCTTGTCGCCAAGCGGTGGGACCTGATGGTGAACCATCCCGGCCATGGCGCCCGCGGCGTTGCCCAGCACCCGGCGTGAGACGACATTCAAGCCCGCGATGTCGACGACCGACGGCATCATCGTGATGTCGCTCAGACCGACGTAGGCGGCCGTGTTGCCGCTGGCGACCGTCGAGACCATGAGCTTGGGCAAACCAACCGGCAGCGCACGCATGGCCGGCGTGATCAGTGCGGTCCCGCCGCTGCCGCCGATTCCGAGCACACCCGCGAGGCGTCCCGATTCATGCTCGCGGTGGAGGCAGAATTCCAGGGCTTCGCTCATCGCCGTGATGGCTTGGCCCCGATCAGTCGCCGACAACGCCGAGGCTCGACCGATCGCCGTGGGATGAAAGCCGGCCACGGTGCGACGGTCGATGTCCGGGTCAGCCAGGGGAAGACCTGCCGTACCCACGTCGACGGTCACGACGGCGACTCCCGCATCGCGGAGCCGCTCGGCCACGAAAGCCAGCTCGTGCCCCTTCGTGTCCATCGTGGCGATTGCATACACGGATTGACTCATGATCGAAACCTCACGCGGTTTTCTCCGTTGTCGGCGGGCTCAACGCGCGACGCTCAATAATCTTTCGCTTCGGCCATGGTGTTTACCTCGTCGGCACTTCAGCCCGACAGAAGCCCAAGCGTATCAGCCGGGTCAGCCAAAACAACGACGTTCGTCAAAGACCGTGCAAGCGCGACGCGACGGGAGTTTTGCTGAGCGGAAGCTCTCTTGCTGGCCTCGATGCGCGCACTAACCTTGCGCTCGCAAGTGGTTCACGCGGAGGACGCACAATCGGAACTGCCGAACACATGGGACCCTTGGCTCTTGTCCGTTTGCGATCGCAATGGCAGGGAGTACGATACTTCCAGACAGAACGGCATCGCTCTGCGCCGCGCGAGCGGCCACTCGGCCTGCCATGACCGCATCGACGCTCAGGAGATCGGCTCGTGACCTCCGAATCTCAACCAAAGGTAACTCTGCCCAGGCCCCGCAGGCAGGGCAAGCGAGCCCTAGCCGCGTGGGTTTGGATCCTCGCGTTTTCCCTGGCGGCGCTGATCGCGACATACGTGATGTTCGTCGAGCCGCCGCCGCCCCACAAAATCGTCATTGCCAGTGGCAGCCATAACGGCGGCATACTTCCGATATGCCCAGCAGTACGCGCAGGAATTGCAAAAAGACGGCCTGTCCGTTGAGGTGCGCGAGACTGCGGGTTCGGTGGAGAACTTGCGGCTGCTGGGCGAGAAAGACTCGGGCGTGGCGGTCGCCATCGTCCAGAGCGGCGTAGCCAGCCACGAGGACGTACCGAAGTACTATGCCCTGGGCAGCCTGTACCACGAGCCCTTGTGGGTTTTCTACCGCGGAGACAAGCGGCTTGAGCGTCTCAGTCAGCTCGCGGGCAAACACATCGGTGTCGGTCCGCCGGGCAGCGGTACCAACGCCATCGCCATGCAGTTGCTCGCCGTCAACGGCTTGATCGCATCGCAATCCTCTCCAGGACAATTCGCGGGCTGTGCTCGTCCAGGGGAACGTCGCGGACGCGGCGAAGGCCTTGGAGAAGGGCGAGCTGGATGCCGCGTTCTTCGTCGCCGCCTTCGAGGCCGATTACATCCAGGGTCTCCTGAACGATAGCCGAGTGAGGTTGCTCAGTTTCGATCAGCACGAGGCCTATCATCGCCGATTCCGATACCTGGCCCCCGTCACCGTGCCGGCGGGAATCGTGAACCTGGGCGAGAACATTCCAAACCAGGACATCGCTCTGCTGGCGCCGACCGCCATGCTGGTCGTTCGCAAGGATTTCCACCCCGCCCTGGTCCCCCTCCTGCTCGCGACCGCCATGCGGATCCACGGCAAGGGGGACGAACTTTCCCACCCTGGTGAGTTCCCCTCCCCGTCGTATTGTGACTTTCCCGTCAGCGAGGATGCGAAGCAATTCTACAAGTCCGGCCAGCCCGTACTGCATGCGGCTGCTCCCTTTCTGGCTGGCCTCGCTGGCCGATCGGGCGAAGGTGATGCTTATCCCATTGGTTATGCTGATGATGCCGCTGATCCGGGCGGCCCCGCCGCTGATGCGCTGGCGAACCCGGCGCAAGATCTACCTCTGGTATTCTGACCTGCGGGACATCGACCAGAGACTGGTCGCCGGCCTGTCGGCGCTGAGCTGGACCAGGAACTCGCGCGCCTGAAAGACATCGACCACCAGGTGGCTCACGTGGAGGTCCCGCTGAGCTACATGGAGGAGTTTTACCACCTACGCTCGCATCTGGCCATGTTGCAGCAGCACCTCATCGAATTGCGTGCGCGAAGCGAGCCGGCTCTTGCGAGCGCGAAGCCCTGAGAAGGCGTGCGTCGCGTCGGAATCGATATGAAACCTCACACGGGGATAATTCCGTTGTCCTAAGGCTGATTCGCGATGGAGCCATACCTCGAGGGCGTGCAGCCCTTGAGCGATGCTCACTCGCGGTTGATAACCCAGGTCGCGGCGAGCCGCGTCGTTGTTAAACCAGTGTGTGGTGGACAGGTGCCTTGCCATGAACCGGGTCATCGGGGGCTCGTCGGTTCGTCCCGACAGGAGGTAGGCCGCTTCCAGTACGCCGCTGACGGCAACGGCCATCGGGCGGGAGATCGTTCGTTTGACAGGAGCCAGGTGGGCGGCCTTGAGCATAAGATTAATCATATCCCAGGTCGGAACGGTCTCCCCTTGCGTGACAAAATAGGCCCGGCCCGCGACTGGCGAGCCCGGGTCGAGTCGGTCTGCGGCCTGGAGATGGGCCTCGACGGCGTTGTCAACATAGACCGGATCGATGATCGGGTTGCCATACCCGATTTTGCGGAGGCGGCCGGTCTTGGCGCGGGCGATGATGCGAGGGAGAAGATTGTTGTCGCCGGGTCCCCAGATCAAGTGCGGGCGAATCGACATGGTCGCCAGGCTTTCCGAGTTGGCTTCGAGGATCATCTGCTCGGCGAGCGCCTTGGTTTTGGGGTACGGGGCGTCGTACCGTTCCGAATACGGCAGCGTTTCATCGGCGTTCTCCATATCGCGACCCGTAAAGACCACGCTGGGGGAACTCGTGTAAATGATCCGGCGCACGCCGTGTTCGCGACAGGCCGCGATCAGGTTTCGGGTCCCTTCGACGTTGGTCCGTTGGTACTCTCGCTCCGGTCCCCAGAGACCAGCCTTGGCCGCCGTATGAAAGACCGTCATGCAGCCCTCGACGGCGCGGGCAACGATCTCTGGGTCAGCGATGTCGCCCTGAACTTGCTCGACGTCGAGCTCCCGAAGATGAGGGTAGAACCGCCGCGCTAACGAGCGGACGGCCAGGCCACGCTCGCGCAATGGTTTGATCAACGAGCTGCCCAAGAAACCGCCGCCGCCGGTCACCAGCACTTTGCCGAGTTCACCTTGCCTCATGCCAGTCTCCTCGCGGCCCACACGGCTAACTTCTCTCGGAAGATTTTCGCGTTATGGCGAATATCCACGGGGAATGAGCGATGAAAGAGAAACGTTTGAATGTTTTGTGTGTGTGCGAATGCAGCGCCTCGTTCGATCAGCTCGCCCTTCAGACGCTTCCGTTGGGCAAGCGACAATCGCCAGGCGGGCTCGAGGCACTCGACGCAGATCACGGGAGTCATTTGCCCGCGTCGATTCACACCGACCAAGGCCGTGCGCGCGACCGCGGGATGAGTGTTGAAAATAGCCTCGCAAGGGATGGTAAACAACGTCTCATCGGCCAGGATCACGCGGTGTGCCTTGCGTCCGCAGAACCAGAGCCTTCCCTGGTCGTCAAAATAGCCGACGTCTCCCATGCGGTGAAAAAACCGATCACGGACGAGGTCGGCGATCTTGGCCAGTCGTGTAGCCTCAGGCCGATTGAAGTATTCGCGGGTCACGATCGGCCCGGACACGACGATTTCGCCGATCTCGCCGATAGACGCGAGCAGGTCCTCAGACCAAGTCGCGATCGGGTCGTCGCGGATCTGGATGATCTTGGCCTCGATCCCCGGGACGGGTCGTCCGACGCAGACCCCCTTGCCACAATCCGTGAGACGGCGGGTTTCGCCCAGGATCTCGTCACTACCAATCGTTGCGACCGGAAGCGCCTCGGTGGCTCCATAGGGTGTATGGATTTGCGCGGGCGGATCGAGCTGAGCCGCCAATCGCTCCAGGATCGCCGCCGAGACCGGTGCACCGGCCGAAGTGATCCGCTTCAGTGTCGGAAACCTCAGAGGGCTGCCAGTCCCATCGTTCTGGACCAAGCGCCGAAGCAGTGCGGGAGACCCGAAAAGGTTCGTCACGCCAAAATCCTCGATGGCCTCGGCAAGCTTAGCGGGATTGACTCGCGCCGGTCGCGTTGGGTCCATATCCGGAACGACCGCGGTCATCCCCAGCGCAGGCGCGAAGAGTGCGAACAGGGGAAAAGTGCAAAGGTCGATCTCGCCCCGCTCAATCGCGTACAAACCCGAAACCGTTCCACCTGCCCTTGGAAAATCGCGTGAGTGTAGATGGCCCCTTTCGGTGGACCCGTACTGCCGCTGGTAAACAAGATCGCCGCCGGTTCCTCGGCCGACAACGGGATCGCCACGATGTTGGGATCAAGTCTTCGGTCGAGTGCCTCTTGCCCGGCATGGCGCAGATCATCAAGCGTCTTGGTGACCGCGTTGGCCGGGCCGCGAGCGACCCGGAGCCACGCGGATGGTCTGACGCACAGTCTCGCGTCCCCAGCCGAGAATCCGTTGTGCCCAGAGTGCCTTCGGAATGCCGATGAAGACTTCGGGCGCGGCCTCGCGACAGCACTGCCCCAGATTACGCAGGCCGATCCCCGGGTCGATCAGCACCGGGACCACGCCCGCCTTGAACAGGGCGAATACCAAGGAAAAGAAGTCGAGCCCGGGGCGGACCATCACCACGGCGCGGGTACCGTGGTGGATTCCAAGCGTCCTCAAGCCACAGGCGATTCGATCGCTGTCCTCGTCAAGCTGTCGATAGGTCAAATGCGTATAACGAACGCGGCCGGCACGGTTTCGCCCATCCGGAACCACAACGGCCAACCGATACGGTTCGCGGCGCGCCATCGTGGTCAGGTGGGCGGCGATGTTCATTGAGTCGGTGAAGAGAGAAGTTGCAGTCAACCAACATGCTCCCGAACGACCTGGGGCATCTCGAGGAAGGACCGCACCAAGTCATTGACCGCCTCGGCTTCATCCTCGAACAGATAGTGGCCAGCGGCCGGAAATCGATGCACTTGCGCCGCGGAAATCGTTGCTGCCACTCCTCAAGATAGTGGTGGTCGAAGACGAAATCCTTCATTCCCCAGAGGATCAGCATGGGAATTCCGTCCAACAGACCAAGCCGTTCCTCCGTCCTTGTGACGAGTTCGTAGCTGGGATCGCCGGGTCGCAAGGGGATATCCTGGACGAAACGCAGAATGGCGATGCGGTGGTTCCAGGAATCATAGGGAGCGACGTATGCCGCACGGAGGTCGCGCGTCATCCGGCGTCTTCTTGCAGCCGATCATGGCTGTTCCCAGGCAGAACAGGTTCAGCCCGCGAACCAGAAACGCCCCCAACGCCGAATCGCGACAAATCGCCAGTGCTGGCGGCAGCCTTTTGTTGACGGGTTTGTGAAAAGCCGCGGTGTTGCTCAGGACCAGCCTGCGCGATCCGCTCCGGGATGTCGTGCCGCGTAGGCCATGCCGATCATCCCTCCCCAGTCGTGCAAGACCAGGATGATGTCGCGGTCGACGCCGAGGTGGTCGAGCAGGAACTCCAGGTCGTCGACCCGGCTGGCCAGCGTGTAGTGGTATCGCGAATCATCGGGCTTGTCCGACAGGCCGCAGCCGATGTGGTCCGGCACGATACGCCGGCGTGAATCGCGGAGCTCGTCGATCAACCCTCGATATAAGAACGACCAGGTCGGGTTGCCGTGCACCATCACCACGGGATCGCCCGACCCTTCGTCGATGTAGTGAAGCCGCAAACCTCGCCGATCGACGTCCTTCCCGGGTGGTTTTTCAAAAACGATTGCAGGACCTGGCTCATCGTCGTGATCGCTCCGATAATCCATTCACCATTCCAGGCCCAGCATCAGGCAGTTCAGTCCGCTGCCGATCCCCAAGAGCGCGACGCGGTCGCCCGGTTCGAAGAAGTCGCGGTCGGCGGCCAGTGCGGCCGTCATCGGCAGCGAGACGGTTCCCATGTTGCCCAGGTAGGGAAACGTGGAGAAATCCCGCGATTCGTCGACACCGAGTGACCTGAGGATCGTCTCGCGGTGTGATGAGCTCACCTGGTGGCAGACGACCTTGTCCACCTTGTCTGGTTCCCAACCGAGCTCAGCCAAGAAGGCTTGCCAGGTCCGGACACCGAGCTCGACGCCGTTGGTCAGTACGGAGGGTGCGTCGGTGGAGGTGAAATGGACGTATTGATGCCGGGAGCGCGGACCGGCCGGTTCGATGCCCCATCGGCACAGATCATGGAACTGAGGAGCCGTGCGAATGGCACCACCCAGAAGCCTTCGGCCGTTCACGGCGGAGAAAGAGCCGTCCGTCAACAAGACGGCGACGGCGCCCGACCCGCCCGTCAGGGTCGCGAGCGACCGCTTGAAAAAATCCATGCTTTTGGTCCGCACCATCTGGTCGATCGCGATCTCGTTGATCTCGCGCGCCGTCTCGCACGCGACGACCATCCCCGCGCGGATCTGCCCCAGCTCGATGCGGTTGGCGATTTCGACCATGCCGTTGAGCACGCCCAGGCAGGCGTTGCTGATGTCATAAACCGTCGACTCGTCGCTTATTCCCAAAACCGAGGCGACCCGAGCGGCCGTGGCCGGCTCGAAATATTCGCGGCAGACCCCACCATAGATCAAGACTTCGATCTGCTCGGCGACGACGTTCGACGCCGCCAGGGCGCGGCGAGCGGCGGCGATCGCCCCGTCCGACAGGCGGTAACCCTCTTCCCACCAGCGTCGCTCGATGATTCCCGTCAGCGACGCGAGCTGCCCGGGCGAAATATCGAGCGCGTCGTAGAGGTCCTTCAACCGTCGTTCCAGTTCAACCGATGACACTACGACGGGAGCGATTTCATAGCCAAACGAATCAATGGTGACCTTTCGAATAGTTCATGGACAAATCAACTCAAGTAGTCAGTAGGCAGTAGTCAGTAGTCAGTGAAGACTTCATCGTTTCAAGCTCATTACCGTAGTCTAACCATTGGAGCGACGGACTGAGAAAGCCATCATTATGATATGAGCCTCGGCCGTTTCGTTGGGCGTCGCCTCGATAAATCATCGAGTCTCGGCACCGCGGTACGAACTTTCTTCGTCTTCACTGCCTACTGCCTACTGCCTACTCCGAAAGACGAACTGAAAAATCCTTCATTTGATAGATCGTTCTTCCATCGACGTTGAGGTAGCCATCGGCCACGATCTGGCGCCGACGATCGTCACGGCCTTTGATCTCGGCTTGAACCGTCACGTGGCAATTCTGCGGGATGATCTGCCCGCGATAGGTCCAGCCGTGCGCTTGTTCCAGAGCGGGCGACTCAAAGACCGACCCGGGGTTCACGCCCCAACGATTCGCAGCCACGATTTTCAAGAGTTGGAGCAAGGATTCCAACCCCAAAGACCCGGGCCAGACCGGGTCGTGGAGAAAATGGGCCTTGAAGAACCACGCATCGGGGTCGACATCTGTGCTCCCGCGTGCGACGCCTAGCCCGTGCGGACCACCGTCCAGAACCAAGGCATCCACCTGTTCGATCATCCGCAACCGCGAATCCGGGAACGGCGGTTCGGACGGGCGTCATGAACCGTTGTGCTCGCGCCTGTTCGGCCGCCGAGATCTCGTAGGGCGCCGCCTCCCGGATACCAACCTGTTCGAGCAACAGACGAGGATGGAAGAAGCCAAACTCGGTCGAGCCGTCATAGATCACGCCCGTCCTCGGAATGAATCGCGAAATCGTAATTCTGGAGGATCATACCGGCGGTACTGGCGATCTTGGTGACTTTGACCCGCGTCGTGAGCGTGCCGGTCTGTCGCGTGACCAGCCGGTGCTGGCGGGCCTTGCCGCCGAGGTTACGAAACTTCAGGGCGTGGTCGGCTGTCAGGGCCGATCCCATGTAAGCAGCCAGCCATCCGCACGCTTGCAAAGCCACTTCGAGCAAGAGAGCCAGCGGCATGCGGTCCTGTCGGTCGGCCTCGAAGAACCAGGCGTCCGGGAGGATGTCGTACTCAGCCTCGGCGGAGCCGCCCGCGACCATGACCCAGGGTTCCGCATCCACTCGCATGATTCGATCAAGGAACTGGTAGGGAGGGCCGGGCAAGCGTGCGATAAACCGCCCGTCGTCGAATGGTCGGTATCGGTCGCCGAACGCGTCCGACGGCTTGCCAACCGCGAAGGCGAGGATCTGAGTCATGAGTGAAGACCGGGGCCAACTGCCGCCGATGCGGGCGCGACTGATAGTTCGACCGGCCCAGAGCCGCTCCAGCTCTTGTCGGTTGGTCCCCGACAATTGAAGCGCCATGTCGCGTGATCTCGACGATCGGCTTGCCGTCGGCGATGATCAGGGCGTCGGCGATCGCGTACGGTTCCGGCCGATAGCCGAGCTCCTTGATGGTCACTTCGTATGTCACGACCCGCGTCGATTCCGTGATCTGTCCTCGGCACTTGAGCCGATTGGCAACGCCGGGCACCGGCTCGAAGACAACCTGGCCACGCCGGCCGACCCAGCCCATCCGCAACAGGAAGATCCGCAACGTGTGCAGGCAGCACTCGTACATCAAAGTTCCCGGCATGACGCGATCGTCGACGAAGTGGCAGACCATGAACCAATCGCCGGGGTGGATGTCGGCCTCGGCGCGGATCAAGCCCAGCCTTGAAGAACCCACCGGTCGGGTCGAGGGTGACCACTCGATGCACCAGGGCCATCCGGCCAACGGGCAGCGTGAGCGGATCGTCAAGGGCGAGCCGATCGAATGGGGAACCGAACGCGCCGCGAGATCGCCGTGCCGGAGTGCATCAACTTGGCGTTCGTCTAGACGTGTTCGGGGACATCGGGACCAAGTCGGCCGGCGTCAATCGACACGCGGTCGTTTGCCGCGACCGGATGTCGAGACCACGTGGGACGATCCCCTTGCCAGCGGCGAGCTCCTCGGCCGTGAAGAAGCCCGCGCAGCCGTCTCGCATCGTCAAGAGCGGCTCGCCGGCGACCGTCGCATCGAACTGGAACCGGAACAGAATGGTCTTTCCCTGGCGGAAGAAGCTGGTGATCCGGATGTCGTAACGGATCACTTCGCCCGCGACGGGGAGACCGCGATGGAAGGTCACGGTCGCGTCGAGGAGCCGATAGACGGCCAGCCCCTTGGTTTCGAAGTCCACGCCCAGATAGCCCGAGAGGAAGAGGTCGGCTTGGCCCGCCTCGATCGCGATGCAAGGGGCGATGCGCTCGCCGTCGAGGTACCACGCACCTTCGTGAATGAAATGCTCGGTGACAACCCGCCCGCTCTCCAACGAACGCGGCCGGCCCTCGATTGTCAGGATGCGTCGACCAGCATCAGGGGTTCATCGGGCAGACGGACCCGCGTCGGGAAAGCGGTCGACCGCCGCGAAGTCTGGCCCCAACACCGCCGCGATCGATCCCACGGCGAACTCAAGACATTGGCTCGGTCGAACGCCGCCGGCGTCGCGATCCGGACAGGCGAATCGAGGAAACCGCGCGCGGCCCTTCCTTCCTCGATCAGCTTGAGCTGAAACGCGAGGTGCTTGCCGATCAAGTCCGTGGCGTCACGCGTGACCCGCAAGAATGCGCGGTGGGCTTCGGCCGTGGCTCGTTCCGTGTTGGCGAGAGAGCGTGACAGCGGTGATAAATCGTCGGATAGCGATGGGCCGCGAGCCAGTGGGCATTACCGGCGGATGTAGTGGTACGGTTGCAGATGGACACGAGTCGAGTCTGCATCTGGTGAGGACGCGAGGAGAGCACCGGGACCTGGAAGGCCCGTTCGCGCACGGGAATTCGGAAGGTTACGCCGTTCGTCGTCATCCGAGGGGACTTTGGCGACTCGCTCGGCACGTCGTCGCGGCCGTAAAGACAGGCAAGGTCGACCGGTACGCGGTGAGCGATCAGTTCGCCGAGCAACGTCCAGGATGACTGCCAGCGGATCGCGTCGGGCCGGCAAGCCGAGCAGGCCAGGTGCGGGCGTTCTCCCAGGATCTCACCGATCAGCCGCGTACACGAGCTCCCCGGACCGACCTCGAGAAAGACGCGGACACCGTCATCGTAGGCCCGATCGACGACCGCGGGGAAATCGATGTGCCCGGTCGCTTGAGCGGCGATCGCGTCGGCCGCCGATTGGCGGGTCGACCGCGTAAGGCCGTCCCCAGACACCGCTATAGAATCGATTCCAGCCGGCGTAATCGTCTCGAGATCATGGAGCGCCGCGATACTCAGCTTCGACCACACGGCCGATCTCGCAGTGCACGGTGCTGACGGTGGGCAGTTCGATGAATGGGCACCGCGAGTGCGTTCACGACCTCGTCAACGGCCCTCCGGTATCCGCCGATGACCGTTTCTCGGGCCGTGTTCGTGATCAGGATGTAGACCCGGCTCTTTCCCGCGATCGCTTCGCGGACCGCGTCTTCCGGAGCAGCGTGACGATACCGGCAACCCAGTCGACCGGCTCGCCGGCGGGGATCGCCCAAACCCGGCGGGCGGCCTCGCAGGGACCGGCCAATTCGGTCTGGAACAGCGGCGACGACCGTAGCCGGCTCAGCGATCTCATCGCGATTGTTCCACGCACCCAGGGCGACCAGGGCCGCCGTTTCACCCAGGCTGTAACCGATCGCGGCATCCGGAACCACGCCAAGCCCGCGCAGCAGGTCGGTCACGAGGCTGCCGACCGAAACCTGCCCGAGGATCGGGACCCGGTGGTCGGCGAACGTCCGAGGGAGATCCGCCATTCCACCAGGTCTCCGGATCGAACTGATCGCGGAGATAGTCGTTCTTCGAGTCCTGAGCCCGGAGCAGACTCCGGCCAGAGGGCCGAGACATCGCGGCCCATCCCCGCGAAATAACTGCCCAGGCCAGGGTAGACAAACGCCACGCGACCCGGAGTCGAAACGCGAGGAACGCCGTCGTCGAAAATGAATCGATTCGCCACGATGCCGGGACCCGTCGAGAGCGACACGTGCCGTCTTGCGCCTTGGACTTCCCGGCTCGCGAGATCGAGAAGCTGCGTGAGCGACTCGATCCTCACCGGCCACGACCGCCAGGCCGATGGCGCAGCCGTGGATCGTTGGGATGACGTTGCCACCATTGTCGTGCCAGAGCGTCGACATCCTCGGCGGACGACGTCCGCGCCATGCGGCCGAGCTCCTGGATCCGCTCGATGATCCCCGCCTCGTCATCGGCCTCGATCGCGAACAGAGCGAGCGGTCGTCGGCCGAGCGGTTGACTCGACGGATCGCTCCATGGCAGCGGATGCTCTGTCGCGAGTTTCTTCGAGGGCCACGAACTGGTGATTGCCACCCAAGCTCGAAACACTGACCTCGCACGGACGGGGTCCTTCCGCCCGATTCCTGAGCCAGAATTGAGGGCCGTTCGGCGGTGGCAGGATCTGCTGGGCCAGACTGAGAGCCGTCTTGGCGACCTCCGCCAACCCGGCCGCGGCACCCGCGTGACCGAGGTCGCGCTCGGATCGATCCCTGGCTATAGCCATCAGTCTGGCCCAAGACCCACGCCGACCTCGACTCGACGTCGCGGATCGTCGCATAGATCCGGTCATGATCGCGTTGGGCGTCGTCGAGCCGTTTCAAGACCAGGGAAACGGCCCCGTCGCAGGCGATCGGGAGCGGGTTCTCGCCGTTGTCCTCGTCCGGCTCGAGCTGCGAGTCCGTGCCTTGCCAGGACCGCACGGATGTCGCCCGCGAAGTCGACGGCCCCCACGACAGCGGCATCCAGGTCGCCTCGGCGGAGCCAGTCGACGGCGATCGCCATGGCCTGAATCCCGGACGTTTCGTCACAGGAGACCGTGAAGCTCGGTCCGCCAATCCGGAACTCGCGCGCGATCCGGCTGGCGATCAAGCCGCCCAGCGATCCCATCGTCCGGTTGGCGGAAAGAGCCGGCCCCGCGGCCCGGCGCAGACTCCTCGACCCAACGTGCGAGGTCGCGCGTGCGAAAGGCCGAGCCCCAGCGTCTTGTTCCACTCGCGCGCCCGGTCGGCCAGCGACCAGCGAAGGTGGAAGTTGGTCGAGTTCAAGTCCAGCCCGATCCCGATCAAGACGCCGGTTCGGAGGCGCGAGCGACGGGTCCCAGCCGGCGTCAAGGATCGCCTCGGCGGCAACGCGAAGCATCAAGGATTGCTGAGGTAGCATCTCCCCAAGTTCCTTGGGCGGGATTCGGAACTGGCCGACTCGGAACTCCAGTGAATCCAGATAGAAACCCGGGAAGGAGCACGTCGCCCCACCCTTGGCGGCGGTACCAAGCGGTCTCGGTCGCTCCCCACCAATTCCGCGGTGCAGCCGGCGTGTCGCGACTTTTGGCTCCCAGGACACGCTCCTGAAACGCTTGCCGCCCGTGGAATGGGCCGAAAGTCGCGGAAAGGCCCACGATCGCAACCGGCGTGGGTCGAGTCGGGCGTCCACCCCCGCTTACCCCCCCTCCGCAACGGGGAGTCGCAATCGAGATTTCCGCTGAGTCATTAGACGGCACCCATTCTTCAATCAGGACATGGGCGTTGATGCCCCCGAAGCCGAAGCCGCTGATGGCCGCGCGTCGGGGTTGGCCGGGAGCTCGGGCCGGCCAGGGCTCGGGCCGGGACAGTACACGGAACGGGCTATTCTCCAAGCCCAGGTGGGGGGCGGCCCGCTCGAAATTGGCGGTTGGAGGCAGACGGCGATGCTTGAGGGCCAGTGAGCACCTTGAGCAGGCCGGCCGCGCCGGCCGCTGTGAGCGTATGACCAACGTTGGACTTGATCGAGCCGATTACGCATTGGTGCTGGCGCCAGTCGATTCCTTCCCAGAGCGATTTGAGGCTCTCCACCTCGACAGCGTCGCCGACCGGAGTTCCGGCGCGTGGCACTCGACCAGATCGACGTCGCCAGGGCTCCAGCCGGCTTGTTCGTACGCCATGCGCATCGCGCGGATCTGACCTTCGGAGCTGGGCGCCAGCAGGTCGCCGTGGATGTCGTTGGACAGGCCGATGCCCGCGACCAGCGCCGTAAATGCGATCTCTGTGTTTCAAAGCGTCTTCCAGCCGCTTGAGCACAAACATCCCCGCCCCCTCGCCGACCACCAAGCCGTCGCCGCGGTGGTCGAACGGGGCTGGCCGGCCCCGCGCCGAAAGCGCACGGAGCTGCGAGAAACCCATCTGGGTGTAAAGGGAATCGGGGCGTGAGACTCCGCCGCTCAACATGGCATCGGCCCGTCCGGACCGGAGCTCGTCGACGGCTAGCTTGAGGGCGTAGAGCGAGGAGCCACAAGCGGCGTCAAGTGTATAAGCGCCGCCTCCCAGTCTCAGAGCGCGCGCGACCAGGGCGGCCGGTAGTCCGGCGGGAAAGGCATTCAACGGCTCGAACGAGCCGGTCTCCGACGATTCGACGCCCGAGCGCTCCTCGAAGACAGCCCCGAGGATCTCGCGCGACAGGGCCGACGCTGTCTGGGTCGGCAGGACGATATTGCCGAACACCACGCCGACGCGATTGCGATCTACCATGTTCGGTCCTCGCGTCGCACCATGCCTGCCGCGCCACGTGGAGTGCGAGATGAAAGAGCGGGTCCAGCCGATCGATCACGGAACGGTCGAGGTCGAGTCCGTCCGGATTGACCGCGGGCCCGTCGACAAAGCCGCCTCGGATCGAGTGAACGTGATCCGCCAGTGCGATTCGCGGATCGAAGGCTTGTGCAGGGTCGATCAGCCAGCGACCTTCGGGAACGTCGCTGGTGGCATCGACCGAATCCAGGACGTTCGTCCAAAACCGCTCAAGTGTTTCGGAGCCCGGGAAAAGACCCCCGATGCCCACGATCGCGATTGGGGCGACTGGTTCCTTGTTGGGGTCGATCGGCATCAGTCGACTCGAGAAAGCGTCAATAGAGGAGTCAACCGGTTGCGAAGAAACGCCTGGTTCAGAGAGGCGTCGATGACGCACTCATACGAGTCGAGCCGTGCGACCAACTCACCGTTTGCGTCGAGAAACTCAATATCGGCCACGGCTCGCGTGTCGCTCGCATGGCGGATCTCGGCCTGGACGCGTACTCCCTCCGCCGGGAATTCCCGGCGGAATTGACGATAGCGGCCCACGGCGGTCGGCAATGAGTTCGCTCCGAGCCGATCGCGGCACCAGAGCACCACGAGCTGGAAGGCACTGTCAATAGCCAATGGGTCGGTCAGCCACGTACTCCGCAAGGGACGCTCGACCCACTCCGATGGCGATGGCGCGGTCGAGACCCATCCCGCGACCGTGTGCTCAGCAAGGCCCTCGACTCGCTCGATCCCCTGCATGGCCGCACCGTGAAACAAGACGCGTCTGATAGATTTCATCACGTGTCAGTGGATAAGCCGGAGGACACCATCGAGCAACTTCCGCGAGCCGGTCGCATGGCGATCGGCCAGGACGACGTCGGCACGGGCGTGAGTCACCTCGCGGCCATTGGGCAGCGTACCCCACAGCTCGACCGGCACCTTGAACTCCTTCCCGCTTCGGACCGCCTTGTCAGCCTTGACCTCGACGCTCACCGCCTGCTGGCCGCTCAGGATTACCCCTTTGTAGAGAATCAGGTTGTCCACCCCCGAGACGACCAGCCCCGGGTTTCGTTGGATCGCCCCCTCGGCCAGCCATTCCAGGATGATCGCCATCGGGAACAACCGGATGACCATCAAGGACGTGCGACGAGAGAACCGGCAGCGACTCGAGATTCACCGAATGTCGAAGCACCGTCCCCAGTTTTCGGTCCGCCGTCGGCGTGGGTTTTCGCCGAAGAAGAGGTTCCGTCGACCGTCGGGTGCTCGGCGAGCACGACGATTTCGACCGGGCCGTCGCTCTCGTTTTGTGCGAGATCGACGACCAGTTGCGCGCCCGTCTCGCGGTGGGATTAGGGTGAGACCTTCCTTCTCGAAATAGCGGTCTGAGGGCGTCGGTGACCATTCCCCCAGCCCAAGGACCCCAGTTGTAGGAGACGACCCGACAGCGCGGGAACCGTAGGCTCAATTGCTGGGCCCACTTGTTCAGAGTCTCGTTCGCAGCCGCATACGCCACCTGACCGACCCGGCCAAACCGCGCCGTGGACGAGGAGAAAAGCACCAAGAGCCCGAGCGCTTCGAGATCAATCGCATCCAGCAGATGATGCAATCCCTTCACCTTGGTATCATAGACCAGTTCGAATTGTGAGTCGGTTTGATCGGTGATTCTCCGATCGGCCAGTACTCCGGCGCCATGAATCAAGCCTCGGATGCGTTCCAAATTCTCGGCGAATCGACTCGAGCACCGCCCGCACCGACGCACCATCCCGCACGTCGACGGAACGATAGACGACCGGCGATCCGGCCGCGTCGATCCGCGCCAGCGTACGACGGACTTCGCGCATCCGCCATGATCTGTCGCGCTTGTTCGCCCAGCTCTGCGCAAGGTTCGAGAACGACCGGAACGTTCCAGCAGGACTCGCTTGAGCTCGGATTCGTCGTGAATCCCGGTAAGCCAATCCGCTTCCGGGAGCGGGGCCGGGCTGCGGCCGAGGATGACCAGCCGAGGCTGAAATGACTCGGCCAGGGCAACGGCAACCTCGGCGGTGATCCCGCGAGCGCCGCCACTGATCACGACGACATCGCCCCGCTCGAGGCGCCGGGTTTGCCGAGAGGCTGATCCGGGCTTCGGCAGCGGCTCCAGCTTCAGGACGATTCGCCCTTGCTGGCTCAGACCGACCTCGGACGGCCCACGTCTCAACATCTCGTCGACGATCAAGCCCGCGGCCGCCTCCGGCGAGTTGAAGTCGTAGTCGAGGTCGATCGCCTTGCAATGGACATTGGCCCATTCCTGGCCGGCGGTCTTGGCGATCCCGGCCAGCGCCCCCGAGGCCGGCTGGATTTCCGAGCCAAGTCCGTTGACGCCGAACGATCCATCCAACCGCGACACCGTCACCAACGCCGCCCCACCATTGAGGCCGGACCGTTCCAGTGCCGGAGCAGCCGCTCGAACGATCCGAAATACATCGCGGGAAAAGGTATCGGCGAGGTGGTCACGGGCCGCGAGGATAATCACGCCGCAAAGGTGATCACTTGGCGTCGTCGCCGCCGATTCCTCGGGTTTGATCACCTGGGGACGGTAACCTCGCTCGAGCAAGACGGAGCGAAGAGCTTCGGTCAATCGGAGAGCCGTCGTCGGTGATCCAGACCGTTCCACCAGCGGGAAGCTTGACCACCGGGCGATCGTCGGCCGCCTCGAGTGGTGCGGGACGCGGATGCAACCTTCGCAGGGCGATCGGTCCAACGACGGGAACGCCATTCTCCTTGGCGGTATGAACGGCAGCCCCATTCTCGCTCGGAGCTTTGGTTGCGACTCCATTCGTGTTGACGGGCCGGGGACCGCGATCGATCCGCTTGGCAGTGGCCGCGGCGGGGCAGGGCAGGGGGTGGGTGCCAGCAATTCGACGATCTGTCTCAAGGTCGCGAGCGTTCCTAATTGCTCCGGCTGGAGAGTCGGTGCCTCGGGGAGCCGGTCCTGCACGGCCGAAAGGATCTCGACTCGCTTGATCGAGTCGATGCCCAGATCGGCGTCGAGCCGCATGTCGAGCTCGAGCATATCGACGGGGTATCCTGTCTTCTCCGCGACTGCTTCCAGCAAGATCCGGGCGGTCCGGTCGTTGTTGGCCGAGCCGTTCGGCGCAAACTCCGTTCGATTGGACCTTAATCTCAGGAGCCTGCGGCTCGACAGCCGTTCGTCCCAGGAACACAACAATCTCTCGCAGGGTTCCCAAGGTTCCGATTTCTTCAGGACCCGCGAGGGGTTTCCGGGTATTTGTCTTGGATTGCCGAGAAGATCTCGACCCGTTTGATCGAGTCAATGCCCAGGTCGGCGTCGAGTCGCATATCGAGCTCGAGCATGTCGACGGGGTATCCCGTCTTCTCCGCGACCGCTTCCAACAACGCCCGCGCCAGGAAGTCCGTGCGATCCGGAGCTCGATTCAAGGTTCTGCGCGGCCGGCTTTGGACCGAGGCCGTCGGTCTCCTTAGCCTGACCGATGTAATCGAGAATCGTGCGTAGGCTCCGGAACGAGCCCAGTTGTTCCGGCTTGGAACGGCGGGAAATCCGAAAGCCGGTCCTGCAAGGCTGAGAGGATCTCGACCCGCTTGATCGAGTCGATACCCAGGTCGGCGTCGAGCTGCATGTCGAGATCGAGCACCTCGGCCGGATATCCCGTCTTCTGGGCGACCACCTCGATCAATGTCGAGGCGACCGCATCGATAGCGGCGGAGGGTTGTGCCTGGGGGGCAACTCGCGGTTCTTTCTCGTGGACGCGATCGGGCGGATCGAGGGGCAGAGGCGGTTTGAATGGCGCCGACGAGCTCGAGATCGGTCGGAGCCGGGGACCGGCGGTTCGCTTGAATCGAGGACGGCCAGCGACAAGCGTTGTTGATGTTCGAGCAGCTTGAGGAAGGTCTGCTGGGTCTTTTCCTGGCCTTCGAGGAACTGACGGTGCAGCTCGGCCGTTTGTTCAGCCAATCTTTGGAGGGCGAGCAAGTTGTCCTGTGCGTTCTTGAGTGCCCACGACAAATCCGGTTGAATTCTTGACCGGCTCCAGCGGCGATTGGGAGTGGATGGCCAAGTCATGGTTTTCGGCGGCCGCACTCAAACCTGTCTCGCGGGTGATGCGATGCTGCCTGGCCATTGGTGTGATGCGAGTTTATGCGTTCCGGCAGATTCATGGTCCGGTCGATCTCGGAGTGATGTCGCGGCTGGGGATGAGTGGATATCGCCAGGTTCTTGTCCCTCGCCAACGAAAAACGAGGCGGCCGCGGGACCGCCGTATGTTCTGAGGAACCCGTCGGTTCGCCGTTGGTGAGTCTGGGTTGCGTGCGAGGCTCAGCTTCTGGTCGCTCTTTCGGCCGGACGTTGGCACCGCAGATCTTCACAGTGAGCCCCGCTTTTTTCTCAGCGGTGCTCCGCCCGGGAGCCCCTTCGTCCCACCGAGTGAGATCGACAGCATACCCGAGGGCGGCCAAGGTTGCGAGCGAGCAGCCCAGATCGTACAGATTGCCAGACCTGCCGCGCGAGGCATCCGAGGCGAGCGCCTGGTGCTCGCGTCCGTCGAGAATGGCGTGGACCAGGCCCGTCAACTTCGCGTCGGGACCGACTTCGAGAAAGGTCCGCGCACCCGCTCGATACATTCCTTCGATCTGGGCGACGAACTCGACCGGCCTCGCGAGCTGACTCGCCAGCAATGCCCGGACTTGCTCAGCTCCTTGAGGGTAAGGCTCGGCTGTTCCGTTGGAGAAGACGGGGATCGTCGAGTCCCTGGGGGTGATCGAGTTGAGAAATTGCTGAAATGGTTCTCGAGCGTGCGCGACGAACCGACTGTGAAAGGCCGCCGAAACCGGCACAGGATGGGTCGAGACCTTGCCATCGCTCAAGATCTGTCTGGCTCGTTCGATCTCGGCGATCGGCCCGGAGAGGACGCACTGCCGGGGCGCATTTTTGTTGGCGACGACCACGTCCAGCGCCTCTTGACGGAGCAACTCCTGGACTCGTTCGAGCGGAGCGAAGACCGCGAGCATCGCCCCGGACACCGCCTTCGGCCGCGCACTCGGCCATGAGCTCGCCGCGACGCCTCGCCAGGATGGCCAGCTCTCGGTCGTCGAGGCGTCCCGCCGCGCAGAGCGCGGTCAGCTCACCGAAGCTATGACCGCCGACCAGGTCGGGACGAACGCCGAATTCCTCGAAGATCCGCAGCATTCCCAGGCTGACCGCCCCGATCGCCGGCTGAGCACGCCGGGTGTCTCGCAAGGCTTGCTCCTGATCGCGACGCTCGTCGTCGCCTAACGAGGATCGCGGATAGATCCAATCGGAAAAATGCAGTCCCTGGCCCTCGGCGACTTCGTTCATCTGAGCTAATGCCGCTTGCATGTGAGGAAACCGGCAGGCCAGATCTCGCAGCATCCCGACGTATTGTGAACCCTGGCCAGGGAAGAGCATCGCCAGCAGGCCGGGGCTCGGACCCGTTCCCACGACGATTCGACCATGGGCATTTTCGCCCGGGACCCCAAGGTCTGGCCCGTCCAGCGACTTCAGCCGTTGTTGGGCCACGGTGGCCAGGCCCTTTAAGTCGCTCTTGCCGCGCTGGACAACCAGGAGCAGGCGGTAACGATGGTCCGAGCGAAACCGCGATCGACTCCGCGCTCCCTCTGCTCTGACATCGGCCCAGTCGCCTGTTTCTTTAAGAGCTTGAAGCGAGTCGCCGATCTCCTCAGCACTGATCGGCCGAGAACGCGAGGATCTGCACGTCGCCGTCCCATTCGACGCTTGGCTTCTCGGGTCCGGCTTCCTCGAGGACGCAGTGGAAATTACTACCGCCGAATCCGAACGCACTGACCGCCGCGCGGCGGGGGTGGCCGGGGCTGGACAGCCAAGGGCGGGCCTCAGTCGGCAAGTAAAACGCGGAGTCTTCCCCTGAGAGAGAAGCGATAGGCCGGGTCACTTTGCAGGTCGGTGGTAAGACTTTGTATGTAGAGCGACAACGCCGCCTTGATCAAGCCCGCCGCACCCGCCGCCGCCTTGGTATGCCCCACTTGCGATTTGACGGAGCCCAATGCGCACCATGGCTTTTTCTCCCCGTCGCCGTCATAGACCTCTTCGAGGGCAGCCAGCTCGGTCGCGTCGCCGACTTTGGTTCCGGTGCCGTGGGCTTCGATCATTTCGATCGTCGCCGGCGAAATCCCGGCCGACTCATACGCCTGGCGAAGCGCCTTCACCTGTCCCGCTGGCGCTCGGTGCATAAACCGCCTGGCCTTTGCCGTCGCTCGATGTCCCCATCGACCGGATCACCGCATAGACCCGGTCGCCGTCCCGACGTGCGTCGGCCAGCCGCTTCAGGACCAAGACCCCCAGGCCCTCACCCAGGATCGTGCCGTCCGCCTCCGCGTCGAACGGCCGTGCGTCTCCCGTGGGCGATAGCGCCGGCGTCTTGCTGAAGCACATATACATAAAAATGTCATTAAACGTATCGAGTCCTCCGCTGACGGCGACGTCGCAGCGTCCGGCGGCCAGTTCGAGCATGGCCAGGTTCACGGCGGCCAGCGAGCTGCGCAAGCGGCGTCGACGACGCAGTTTGTGCCGTGCAGATCGAGCCGGTTTGCGATCCGGCCGGCGGCGACATTGCCGAGCAGGCCGGGAAACGAGTTTTCCTGCCAGCCAACGTACGAGGAGGCGATCCGCTGGACGACGTCCTCGGTGGTTTTCTCGATCGACGCCCGCGGCCTCGAGGCGCGTCGCCAGATGGGATGACCGAGGCGGGCACCCAGGGGGATGACCAGCTCCAGTGTGCCGGTCACGCCGAGAATCACGCTGACGCGGTCGCGGTCCAACCGTGAACTTTTGTGGCACCCGGCGTCGTCGAGCGCCTGCCGGGCCACGAGCAGGCCAAGCAACTGGGTTGTGTCGGTCGCCTCGATCGCGTGCGGAGAGATCCCGAACTCCATGAGCGGGAAATCCACCGGGGTGAGAAAGCCGCCCCGATGGGCGTACGTCCGATCGCTCGACTTGGGATCGCTGTCGTAATAGTCCGCGGGCCTCCAGTGCGACTCGGGCACCTCGGTGATCGCGTCCACCCTATTGAGGATATTATTCCAGTAACGCGCGAGATCCTCCGCCTGAGGAAACATGCATCCCATTCCGATGATGGCCACCGGAACCGGGGATGAGGGATCGGACGAATTCAAGTCTTTGCCCTTTCGAACGTCGTTGAGGACCGGCGCGAACGCGTTGGTTCGACGGCGCCGGTGGTCCGCGATGAACGTGCTATGTTAGGATAACAGCAGGCGGTTCTCAATCTCGGTCAGGTCCAAAGGAGTCAATCGGGGCACGCCCGGAGGGGCAGGCAAAGCCCTGAACGCTCATAATCCGGGCCCTGGTCAAGACCGCCGCGTTGAAAAGGATGTTCAAGGCGACCGTCGCCACCCGACGATTTTCGGGTCGTTCCAGGAATGAGCCACGCACCCACTCATTGAATGCCGCCATGGCCGGGCCGCACCAGATTTGATAGTCGATGGAACGGGATGGCTCGCCAGTGTTGGCCCATTGGGATGACATCCCCAGGTACCAGCGGAAGACCAGTGCCATCTTCTGCTTGGGATCACCGTCGGACCGCTCAATCCGCGACGGGTCGCGCTTCCGAAAGTAGTCTTTCGTCTGCTCCCAGATCGTTTCGATCGGCGCCCGGAACACGGTTTTTTCCAAGACGGCCCGCTCGCTGGTGGGAATCTGGTCCAGGCTCTCGTGCGAACGATATAGCTCGTATAGCTTTGCGGCACGCATCGCGAACAGGGTGCCGCGTTTGAGTACCTGAACTTTGACTCCCATCTCGAACATATCCGCCGCGGGTGCCATGGCGATGTCGGCCTGCTGGGCATCGGCGAGCATGCGCCGAACCACGTCGGAAGTACCTGCCTCCGCGCATGATTGATTGACTGATCCGGTCACAATATAAGCCGCACCCATCGCGAACGCCGCCGAAGCCGCCCACGGCGTGGAGATTCCCCCAGCCGCTCCGATCCGTGGCGGTCGATCATAACCATATTGTGCTTGAATGCGGTCACGCAAGGCGAACATCGTCGGTAGAAGGACGATGGCCGGCTGGTTATCGGTGTGTCCTCCCGAATCGGCCTCGGCGGTGATATCCTCGGCCATTGGAATCCGCGTCGCCCACTCCGCTTGGTCTGGGGTAATCTCACCGTTCTGGACCAGCTCTCGCAGGAACCGCTCCGGCGGCGGTGCCAGGAACTTGGATGCGACCTCGACGCGAGAGACCTTGGCGATGATTCGGTTGGGAGCGACGATCCGGCCCGATCCGTCGCGGCGCAGGCCAGCGACCCGGTATCGAACCACCGGCATGGTCAAATTCAGGAAGGCTGATGCCTCGACAAGGCGTACCCTCTTTCGCAGGTAGAGGTCGACGACCGCCGACTCAAGCTCGGGCTCGCCCGGACTATGGATCAGGTTCATACCGTAAGGGATCGAATCGCCGAGCTCGCGCTGAATCCGCTCCAGGGATTTTTCAACCACATTCAAATGCAGCCCCGCCGAACCGAAGACGCCGAGAAACCCGCGACGGCCCATCGCCTCGACGACCTCGACCGACCCGATTCCATTAGCCATCGCCCCCGACATGCAAGGCGTAGCGCAGCCGGTGATCGGCGACGAAGCTCTGGTCCCCCAAATCTTCCAGCCGGCACGCCGGAACGTGCGCGGCCACTTGCTGCCTGTCGGGCCGAACCCGGACGGATTGCCGGCTCTTCCACAACCTCAAGGCGGCCCGACCGATTCACGACGAAAAACGAGTTGCCGATCCGTCCCAGCGCGCACTCCAGATTCTCCGTGTAAGTCGAGGCCTCAGCCACAGCGTTGCTCCGCACCTGTTCAGTCAATCAATCCCGCATGGTAGCACATTTGATGTTTTCATTCAGAGAGCGCAGAGATCAATCGGTTTTTCTTTGCATCTATAATGGAACCCGTGGCGATGAAAAGTCGCTCAGGCCGGCAGACGCTTCCGAGTGTCGGGATTTCGGTTTCAAGAATCAAGGCACCCGTCGTGCTTTCTCTATTGGAGTGAGGCTGGTCGGTGAGAGCAGCGGCTTCTCCGGTGCCTCCGTCCACCGCGCCGAAATACTTAGTCTTGGGGTTCATTGACGCGATCATACCCTTCGGTTAGAAGAACGAACGGGGATCCTCTGAACTTCCATTCATCAAGAGGCGTCAACGACGGCCAATTCACCGCAGATGACCGACTTCTTCAAGTCGATGGCCCAGAATCCGGAAATCGCCAAGAGCTACATGGCGGATCCTCTGGGCACTCTCGCCGCCCACGGAATCGATCCGGTGACGGTTGACGAGGCGCTTGTGAACAGATCGAAAAGTGCCCTTGAAGAAGCCGTAGAGCCTGGGGCTTTCATAAAGACGTCGGCCCGCTTTGCAGAGGGCGACACCGCTTGAACGGGCTGCGTCGGTCCCGGCGACGACTGTCGCATCGCTTGGACGCAACTCCAAGGAGCACAACGATAAGCCATCAGTTCCACGTATTCGTTCAATCAGACGAGGATTCACGAGAATCGACCGCGCTGGGTGTCCGTGGGTAAGTTCGTCATTCCGTTCGCGCCCATCGCGCAAGTCGACGTCGTTCTGGAATTCGATGTCTCGATGTCCAGAGATTTCAATTCGTGCCCGCTCGCACGAAGCGGTAAGCGTTCGGTCTGTCAGGATGGACCTCGTGTTCGATCTGATCGGTACCTTTCGAGAAGCCAGTCCTGAGGAAACGCTTCAACGTGCCCTTGCTTCGCACATTTGGCGGGCCGTTGGCCTGACGAGATTGGCCGATATTACCGGGCTCAACCACATTGGGGTTCACACTTTCGTCGCGATCCGCCCGAATGCAAAGTGCCTTACCACTTCGCAGGGCAAGGGAGTAACGAAAACCCTTGCGAAGGTTTCGGCCCTGATGGAAGCAATCGAGGACTGGCACGCCGAGGAGTTAACCCAGCCGAGATTGTACGGCTCGTAAAGAGACCTTCGCGAGCGTTACTGCTTGCGCTTATGCGCTGCCTCGGAGCATTCCTCGACGTTCCGAGCCGTGGATCTCGACTCGATCCCGATCGGTTGGATCGAAGGACGCGACATGTGGACGGGCGAACCGACCTTCGTTCCCTGGTCGCTCTGTAGCCTGGACTTCACGAGGACGTCCCCGGAGGCCGTGCATCTCCCCGGGTCGAGTAATGGCCTTGCCGCGGGGAACACGGTCGAGGAGGCTGTCTGTCATGCGCTCTTCGAGGTGGTGGAGCGCGAGGCGGAAGCCGCGTTCGTGGAGGTCAGCACGTCCAGCGCGTTGACCATAGAGCGGATCACATCCGCGTTGCGCACACCGCTGTTTGAAACGTCATCATACTAACCCGACGCGCAAGCGAGGGGAGTGCCTGTGCCAGTCCATGATCGTCGCGTTTCGAGAGACTCAAGCCCGGATGCCCCCGGTGTACGCCGGCCGATCCCCTCGCTTGCGCGTCGGGTTGGTATGGCTTGTGTGCCGGCCAAGCGTGAAGCGTCTCAGGACGATCGACTCGCCTCATCTTCTGAGTCTTCTTGACGCATGTGAACAGTCGAGGATTTACGTTTGCACATTTGACATGACTAATGAGATTGGTGTACCGACCTATCGCGTCATTATTCATGACCGTGAGGAATTGGCAAGGAACCCTGGCGGCTTTTCGGGGTCAGGGACTCATCTCTTGCTGGAGGTCGCCCTTTCTCGTGCCCTGACTGAAGCGATCCAGGCTCGTCTCACGCTGATTTCAGGGAGCCGTGACGACATTCCTCCAACAGTCTATCGACACGCTCGTCGTCCGTCCGAGTGGCACATGGTTTCTGAGGAAACAGGGACGATTCCCTTCCGACGTCGTACGGAGCCACTGCCTGGGTCATTCTCGGGTTGGATCGGGGGAGATCGGGGTCAGATCAAGTTAATAGTCTTTTCCGGGGTCCCGTATCGGTCCAGCTCGTCCTCGATCTTAGAGAACTGCTCGCGGACTCGGACATCGGACTAGAGCCATGGGGACTAACTGGAAACTTGGTCTGACCCCCGACCCCTGACCCCCGACCCCGACCCCTGCCCGACCCCTATGGACCCCCGACCCCTGACCCCCGACCCCTGGTCTGACCCCCGCCCCTGTGGTCTGACCCCCGACCCCTGATGGTCTGACCCCCGACCCCTGACCCCCGACCCCTTGCGACCCCTGATGGTCTGACCCCCGACCCCTGGACCCCCGACCCCTGGGAAACTCGGTCTGACCGCCGACCCCGTGTGGCGGAGCCAGGAGAAAGGAGCCGAGCAAGGCGATAATGCAGGGGGACAATCGCGGGTGGCCAGACCAGCGGGAGATGAACCAACCGAACATAAATTCCGATTACCGGACGCTGCCTCATGAGCTTCCGACGGGCGGTGGTGGCGTCGGATGTTCGCCTGGACAAAAACGCCGGCCTTTCTGGCCGGGTGTGCGGCGTGAAAGCGGGTGCCCTCAAGCACCACGTTTGCGTCGAAGCACCGCGCGAGGACGACCTTTTCGAAGGCTGCCTCGACCTCCGTTCACCGCTGTCGCTCGATTCGCGCCCGCGCGGGCATTTGGTTCGGGCTGAAGAGGATGGGGTCGAGTCGCCACCTCCTGCCCATCTCCGGTGGGCCTCCCTCCCGGTCGAGCTGCTCGTTGAGCTGACGCCAGGCCGCGTAGTCAAGCGCGTGGACCGAGCCCTGCTCATCGAGCTCCAGGCCGGTGACGACGTCGGCCCAGTCGGCGACGCGTCGGAGATCGTCGGGCTCACTTCTCGTAACGGACAAAATCGCACGCTAAGAGCCGCCTGGCGGGTCAATTCCATTGGCCGGCGGCACGTAGCCATCCACGCTTCGGAACGAATCTACGGAACGTCGAGATCGCCGCGATGAAGTCGCCGCCAGGCAGACCGTCGCCGGTGCGGACCGTTCCGTGCAAGTTGCCGACCAAGGCGTTTCCGGCCACATCATGAATGCCTGTATCACCCGTGCCGGAATTGATCAGGACCTCGTATTTGCCAATCCGGAGGATGTGCTTATGCTTGAATACGACACGAACAGTGACCGAATGGGGCGCAAGTGCGCGGAGTCAACAAAACGACTTTCGGCGACAACCACTTGGATACGCGCGCCTTGGAAGACAACCGCGAAGCCGAGATGTGATAGAAGGCCGAGTTTGACAGACTCGCCAAATCGATCTCGCTGAGGTTATCCCGGAAGGTGACCGTCAAAGTCGCGTTGAATC
The DNA here is from genome assembly GCA_963720335.1 of uncultured Planctomycetota bacterium. Lineage (GTDB taxonomy): Bacteria > Planctomycetota > Planctomycetia > Isosphaerales > Isosphaeraceae > CAVRFS01. The sequence continues at coordinate 325,345 of CAVRFS010000019.1, forward strand.
GATTAAAGCCAAGTCTCTTGATGACTGGTCCGGTCGTGTCCGCGCCCCGGTCGATGTTGGGGTTTCCAACGTTGATCGTACTATTGAGCGTGACCTTGGAACCGCCCACATCGGTGACATAGGTCGTGATCGTGTAGTCGCCCGGGTCGAGATACGCGTGCGTCGCACTCACGGCAAACGCCATACCGGCCCCGCCCGGCTGGCTGATCGTGCCAGCGCTCCGCGGCGAGTTGTCACCCCAATCAATGATCGCGCTGAAGTCGCTGAGCTGAGCGGCCGGGTTGGCGTCGGTGAATGTACCGATGGCTCCTGAAAAAACCGCGCCTGCGACGAGGGGGACGAAGATCACTGACGGCCCGGCGGTGAGCGGTGCGTCGACGATCGTGGCCGTCGAGGAACTCGACGCCGTGAACGGTGGCGTATTTCCCTTGTCGGTCACTGAAATAATGATCGGGTAGGTTCCCTCGTCGGGCAACGTGAATGCCGGCGCGCTCACGGTGTACTGGTTCGTGGTGCCGAACTCGGTGATACTCGCGGCGGGAATCACCAGGGAGAACCCGTCCGCGCCGGCGATCGTGATGCTCGCGGAATAATCGCTGTCGGGGTTTGGTGCGGCGCTGTCGATAAACGTGGCGATCGGGCCCGCCGGAATGGGCGATCCTTCCGTGCCGGCTACCGCGAACGCGGTCACCGCGATCGTTCTCGTGGCGACATTCGCGGTAGCAGACGTTCCCAGGACCGAGATCGCTGGATGGTCGAGCGTGATGGGCGTATTGTCGAGTGTGCCCGTGATCGTAGCGGCCTTGAGCGTCACGGTCATCGAGATCGTGTACGTTGCGGCGGTCGCATAGGTGTGGCTGCCCGAGACGTAGTAAAGATCCGGGTTGACCGTGTCTTGCGTGATCGTCCCGGCGGTTGTCGACGTTGAGTCGCCCCAGTTGATCGTCGCCGTGAAGTCGCTCGCCGGCAATCCCGCCGGCAGGGTGGTTCCAGTCGGGAAGAGGCTCGCCAGCGGATAGGTGAAGGTGCCAGCGAGCTGATTGACAAGAGCCACATTCTCGGACAGCGTTAACTGCGACTGGCGTACCTCCAATGATCGGCGGCGGGATTGTGCGCGGGGCTGCTCGAGGGGTCGATATAGAGCGAACTCGTGAGGTAAGAGCGATACTCGTAACCGGAGATACTTTGTACAAACGTTTGAGTGCCGTCAGGAAGAACCTCGATTGTCTCTGAGGAGTTGTTCGATTGAAACCCCGAATTGAAGGCGAGGTTGCCGTCGGGAAGGACCTGCGCGCTCCCCAACGCCGCGGAGTAGGTGTCCAGGTCGGCATTGACCACTAGCGTCGCCGTCATCGTTTGCTCGTTCAACACCAGTTCTTGCCCACGGCTATCGGGCTCGTTCGGGTCGTTGGCGACGCGGGTGTTCCCATCATCGAAAAGTACGATCGTGTTGTCGTTGACATAGCGCACGTCGTGCTGGTGCGAGAACCACGGATCGGGGTCCGAGGACACGATCGTAAAATCGCCTCCCGCCCCGAGCGTCCAGACGGTGTGGCCGTCGCCGGTGCCGTTGGCGTAGTCAATCTTGATCACCCAGTCCTGTGCGCAGAGAGACGATCAGATCCCCGTCTTCCGGTGAATAGTCAACGGAATTGGCGTGCAGCCAGTCGAGCGGGCCCTCTCCCAGCGGCGGCAGGCGACTGGTATCAAGCCACTGGAAGGAATCCCAGACCCAGGTGACCTGTAGATTTTGATCCAAGACAATGATCATATTTCCGTTATAGTTGGTGGGAGTGCCATTGAGATCGACCACCCTGGGAGTAAGCGCTATGATCGCGATGTCGCCATTGGGCAAGAGCTGTGCGTCGTGATCGAAATCCGTGATGGGGTTGTACCCCTTCGCAGCCAGTTCGGCGTTGACCGCGGAAATATTCGTCTGGTGCAGAGTGTCGCCAGCCAGGTCGACCTGCAGCATCGTGTCACTGCTGAGCAAGTACACCGTGCCATTGGGTGCGAGGCTCGTAAAATAACCCGGGAAGTTATTTGTTACGGAGTCATAGTACCATATGATATTGCCCTGTAGGTCTGTCGCGAAAGTCGAGATGGTGCCGGCCGGATCGTTGATCCCCGCGTGCACAATCATGTCTGCGCTCGGATCATTGCCGGCCGTGGGCGCGAGCGTTGTCGTGACGGTTGGGAACTGGAGATTCGACGGCAGGGAACCGGTCGTAAATGGCAGGGGAGTCGAGGCGGTACCGTCATTCAGAACGTACCTCATGAGATAAGTCGTGCTTGGCAGCATGCCAGCGACGATGAAATTGGTGCTTTCGCCCTCAACAATGGGCAGTGAGTTTGTACTGATCCAGGCCGGCGTGGAATCCTGTTGCGCGTACTGGACGTACATGGAAACGCCGGCGGTCGGGGGCGCGCTGAAAAGGGCGACCAGAGGGTTGGCCATCGGACTGATCACCGCACCGCTCCCGACGATCCGCGACGTCGCCGTATAGGAAACGCTCGTGGACTCGCCGGCTGAAACGTCATAGCTATTCTTCACGATCACCTGAATCTCATACGTGCCTTCTTGCATGGGATTCCACGTGAAGCTGTTGCTAAGGCTGAAGTCTTGAACCACTTGGTACGAACCATTGGCCTCGCCGACGCTGAACTGGTAGACTGGTGTCGACCCGTCGCCGTTGGCCGTCGCCGTCCAGGTGACTGGCGAACCCACGAGCGGAGCGGGCGGCACGTTCTCAGTCAGGACGACTGACAAGAGGCAGCGATCTTCAAGAAGTTTACAAATCGGCTGATACCAGCGGAGACGGCGAGCTTGGGTGCGATTGATCTTCTCACGCGAGCCAAACCGTGAATTGAGTGCGCCACATTGGTGTATTCCCTGAAAACCGTTGCATGAATGGTGATGACCGCCGCCCACTCGGAGGGGGACTGGCGGTTGGTAAATAGCTCTATTGTAATATGCGCTTAAAATTGTAGTATGCGCTTAAAACAAAGAACAACAAAGAATTCCGACGAGTCGATGTTTAAAAGCCGGTCTGGTGTTTTCGCATCAGCGGGGCGTGAGTAGCAATGGAACAATTATGGAAAGTGACTCTTCCGACTTTCGAGTGGGTGAAGAAGAGTGTACGAACGATCAGAATACGCTCAAGAAACGTCGAGGGTTCAGGCTTTTTTTCGAGCCCTGGACCGGACAGAGTTTGAGTCCGCCATAGTGAAAGAAAATGGCTGTCTTCAGATGCTCCCGATTGCGGAAGCCATAAGCGTTTTTTTATTGTTTGAATCTTTGAATTAAGCCCCTCGCTGGTGGCATTCGTGATCCGATGATCGAAGTACGTCAGAGGGAACTCGCGGGAACTCGGGGGTCAGACTCGGGGGTCAGACATATAATTATCAGACTCGGGTGTCAGACGATCAGACTCGGGTGTCAGACTCGGGTGTCAGACGTATAATTATAAATTGCGCAGGACTGCCATTTATCCCTTATTGTGCTGGTCGCTTGGTTGAAGGCATCGAAGGAAAACTCGAGAGCAGGAAGGGGACATTGCTAATTGAGGGAGTAAGATACTTGATCTGGGGACGGTCAACCTCGCTAAGTTGCGCAGACCACGTCGACATTTAGCAATGTCCCCCAGTCTCCCGTAGCAATGTCCCCCAGTCTCCCGAGTCGACATTTAGAGCGCTTCACGCTTGGCCGGCACACAAGCCATACCAACCCAACGCGCAAGCGAGGGGATCGGCCCGGCGTACACCGGGGGCATCCGGGCTTGAGTCTCTCGAAACGCGACGATCATGGACTGGCACAGGCACTCCCCTCGCTTGCGCGTCGGGTTAGTATGATGACGTTTCAAACAGCGGTGTGCGCAACGCGGATGTGATCCGCTCTAGGACATTTAGCAATGTCCCCCGGTCCCCCGTAGCAATGTCCCCCGGTCCCCCGTCGTCCCATTTCTTGATACCTGCTCCGAAGCGGTCGCCGCGACCGGGGCGTAGCAATGTCCCCCGGTCCCCCGTCGTCCCATTTCCGCCATTGAGCAGAGCGGGCGCGATGCCCGAGCTTGGCAACTCGAAGTTCTCCAGGCATCGGAAGCTTTCTACGTAGAATCGCTGAATCATGAAAATATCATATCAAATTCTTGGGATTCACTGCCACATCAAATCCGCAGGCCGGGCGGTACGATTCCCCCTTTGCGGTACGATTCCCCCTTTGCGCCGTTGTGGAAATCATCGCAAAAGCCGAAGATCCTCGAGCCTGCCCCCCAGGGCGAACAGACTTCGGAACATCAAGTCGAGCGACACATCGGCGGACCCCGCCTCGATTTTGGCGACACGAGGCTGGCTCGTTTTCAATTTCTTGGCTAACTGGAGTTGAGTCATCTGTTGCTGCTCGCGACGCGCACGGATGTCGCGACTGATTGCAACTCGCAGCTCAACCAGGCATCGTTCTTCGGGCGTGAGTTCGAGAAAGTCCTCGGCGTCCTCGAAAACCCAACCGCCCGCTTCCAAGGCCTTTCGTTTTCTCTTTTCCATCGGGCTGACTCCTTATCCTTGCTCTCTGGCCAGAGCATCATACGACTTCAAGCGTGCCTTGCAGCCAGCGATATCATGCTTCGATGTTGAGCGGGTTGTCTTGGGGAAGACGGCCACAACAACGATCGCGTCGGGGTCGAGTCGATAGACCACCCTCCAGATTCTGTTTTCATCCCGTTCGCGAAGTTCGTGACATCTCGGACCGATCGTCGGCATTGGACGAGAGTGAGGCATTCCGATCGACTCTCCTTCCTGAAGGCGACGTAAGAGAGTCCCCGCCTCCACACGTGCCTCTCTCGAAGAAAGGGGGAGTCTTGATTTCTCCGCTCAGTCGTACCAACGGTTTCCGGGTCTGTTCCGGCGACATACGTTGGTCTCCGCTGAGTTTATCCTATACCAGAACTGGTATAGAGTCAAAACCGCAGATCGGCGACCCCGAATGTTTCTCCTTTTCAGCATGGGCTTTACAACAAGTCCCCCAGGCGAGAGAATCTCTTTCTCCCGACCCATCGGGCCTCGTCCCTAAAGATTCCTGAAGATCAATGAAAAAAATTCGTCCGATCCGGCACTATGGAGTAGCGAACCCAAATCGGCGGGGGAATCCAATCGATGAGTGGACGGCTCGGGACCGATGTCCGATTCTTCGAGGCTCTCTTCAGCGTGGGGACCACCTGCGGTCTTTCCGACGCCGAGCTCTTGGAACGGTTTGTCTCCCGCAACGTTGAAACGGCTGAGCCGGCATTCGAGAGCCTCATGTTGCGGCACGGACCCATGGTGTTCAACATCTGCCTGCGCATCCTGGGCAATGTGCACGACGCACAGGACGCCTTCCAGGCCACGTTTCTGATCCTGGCGACCAAGGCGCGATCAATCATGCGACAAGGTTCGGTAGGCAGTTGGCTGCACGGAGTCGCTCTCCGGGTTGTCGCGCCGAGCTCGGTCCGATGCCGCCAAGCGCAAGGTCCACGAACGGCAGATTGCCGAGATGACGATCGGGGAGGCTGGGTCCAACACTCTTAAAGATCGCTACGGCTTTGAGGTCCTCCACGAGGAGGTTGAACGCCTCCCACGCAAGTACCGCGAGGCGGTGGTCCTCTGCTACCTCGAGGGCATGAGTATGGATGCGGCAGCGGGACAGCTTGGTTGCCCGATCGGCACGGTCGGCGTACGGCTAATGCGTGCAAAGGAACAATTGAAAGTCCGATTGAGCCGCCGCGCCGTTTCGCGCCGGCCGGCATTCTGGTTGCCGGCATCTCGGCAAGGTCCGCCTCGGCGGCGCTGCCGGCCGCGCTGATCGGCTCGACGGTCGACGCCGTGATCGGGAACGCGACAGGTGGGATCGTCTCTCTCGCGGCCGCCAGGCTCAGCAGCGAGGTCTTGAGGAGCATGGTCATGATCAAGCTGGTCAAGATCGCCGCATTGCTGCTTGTCGCAATAGCTGCCGTCGGCTCCGTCGGAGGAATTGTCGTCCATTCGGGCGAGCTGATTGCGAAGGAAACCCGGAAAGACACGCCGAACCAAGTGCCGACGTCGTGGGTTGGCAAAAAGGTCGTCACCAAGTACAGCGCCACCGTCAGGGTCGGAAACCAGGTGGCGAATCCTGGTGGGAGTTTCCGCGTCTACACCGTGCGAGAAGTCGACGGCAATCAGGTCAGGCTTGAATCCGAAAACCTGAGCGGCTGGATCTCGTCGAGTGAAATCATCCTCCTTGACGAGGCGATCGATTTTTACACCAAGGAGTTACTTGCTAACCCCAACAATGCGGATGCGCATAATCAGCGAGCCTTGATCTGGTTGTTCCACCAGGAGAACGAAAAAGCCATCGCCGATTTCACGGACTCGATCCGGCTCGACCCGAAAAGGGCTCACGTCTACGTGAGTCGGGGCAAGGTGTTTCATGAGAAGGAGGACCACGACAAGGCCATCGCCGACTACACCGAGGCCATTCGACTCGAGACGAAGGATCCCTTCGCCTACTGCAACCGTGGCGCAATCTGGTTGCACAAAAAGGAGTACGACAAGGCCATCTCTGACCTTAGCCAGGCCGTCAACCTCGAACCGGGGTACGCATGGGCATTCCACAGCCGGGGCCGCGCCTGGATCGAGAAAGAAAACCTCGATGAGGCGATCAAAGACTTCGCCGAGGCGATCCGGCTCGACCCGAAGCATGCAGCGGCATACGTCGGCCGCGGGTCGGCGCTGTCCAAGAAAAAGCTGTACGACAAGTCCATCGCCGATTTCAGCCAGGTCATCAGGCTCGAACCGACAAATGCATGGGCGTATCGCAATCGCGGTCTCACCTGGGCTGCAAAGGGCCAGCACGATCAGGCCATCGCCGACTTCGATGAAGCCATTAGGCTCGATCCGAAGGATATCGAAGCGTACGCCAGCCGAGGATTCGCGGGCCTTCAGAAAGGGAATTACGAGAAGGCCGTGACCGATTTCACCGAAGCCATCCGGCTCGATCCCAAGTCGGCCCTCCATTACCTCAACCGGGGCGAGCGCCTGGGCCAGTAAGAAGGAATACGACAGGGCGATCGATGATTTCAGTAATGCGATCAAGCTCGACCCGAAGTACGTCTTGGCGTTTCTAAACCGGGGTGCCACCTGGTTTGAGAAAAAGGTCTACGACAGAGCGTTCGCTGACTTCGACGAGGCCATCCGGCTCGACCCGAAGAATGCTGGCGCATATCTCGGCCGCGGTCAATCCTGCGCAGGAGGGGTGATCGTGACAAGGCGATCACCGACTTCGACGAGGCCATCCGGCTCGACCCGAAGGATGCCTCCACGTATTTCAACCGCGGTCAAGCCCGGGCAGCCAAAGGCGATTTCGACAAGGCGATCGCGGACTACGACGAGGCCATTCGGCTCGACCCGAAGGACGGCCTGACCTACCTCAATCGGGGTCTCGCCCGCATGCACAAGGAAGATGATGATGAAGCCATCGCCGATTTCAACGAGGTCATCCGTCTCGATCCCAAAAGCGCCTGGGCTTACCAGTACCGTGGCAATGCCTGGAGGGGGAAGAAAGAGTACGACAAGGCCATCGCCGACCTTGACGAGAGTATCCGGCTCAATCCGCCGGACATCAACTCGCACATCGACCGCGGCTTAGTCTGGAACGACAAGACGGAGTACGACCGAGCGATCGGCGATTTCACCGAGGCCATCCGGCTCGACCCGAAGAATGCTTCCGCACATTTCAACCGCGGTCAATCCTGGTCAGGCAAAGGTGATTACGACAAGGCGATCGCGGACTATGATGAAACCATCCGGCTCGACCCAAAGGAGGCGCCTCACCTACCTCAATCGGGGCTTCGCCTGGGCAGGTCAAGGAGGAGTTCGACAGGGCCATCTCCGATTTCAACGAGGGCATCGATCTCGATCCAAAAAACGCCTGGGCTTACCGGACCGTGGCATCGCCTTCAGCGAGAAGAAAGAGTACGACAAGGCCATCGCCGACCTTGACGAAAGCATCCGGATCAATCCCCGAGACGTCGACTCTCACAACATCCGCGGCTTGGCCTGGATTGGCAAGAAGGAGTACGACCGAGCGATCGACGACTTCACCTCGGCCGTCCGCATCGAACCGGCGAGGCCCGAGGCGTACGATCTCCGCGCGTGGACCTGGGCGACTTGCCCCGAGGAGCATCACCGTGACGGCAAGAAGGCCGTCGAGTCGGCGACAAAGGCTTGCGAGCTGACGGAGTGGAGCGATGCAAATTACCTCGAAACACTCGCCGCGGCTTGCGCGGAGGTGGGCGACTTCGAGTCTGCGGTGAAATGGCAGACGAAGGCCAACGCTCTCCATGCCGATCCAGAAGCCAGGAAGTTCGGCGAATCGCGGCTCGAGCTGTATCAGCAAAAGAAGCCATATCGCGACGCTGGGCCCTGATGCGCACTGGGGGAGCCTCCGTCGTCACAGATAAGTCCAATCGCTGTAATGAGATAATGCCAAAACCCCTGCTTCGAACCGATCATGTCGATCAGGCATGTCCCATATATAAGTCCAATTACTGTAACGAGATACTGCCGCGACCCCTACCTCGAACCGGTTGTATCGATTCTACCTGTGTCACACACAAGTTTAATTGCTGCAAGGAGATATTGCCAAAACCCCTACTTCGAACCGGTTTTAACGATTATACCTGCGTCACACATAAGTCCAATCTCCATAAAGAGATACTGCCAACACTGCTTCGTTCGAACCGGTTGTAGCGATTATACCTGTGTCACACATAAGTCCAATAACTGTAAGGAGATACTGCGAAGAATCCTGCATCGAACCGGTTGTAGCGATTATACCTGTGTCACACGTAAGTCCAATAGCTGTAAGGAGATGAAGGATTCTAGCGAGTTCCGGTTATACCTGTGTCACACGTAAGTTGTATCGCACAGGGACATACGGCCGAAATGCAATTTGCCGCCCTACGCAAGTGTGTGCGCTCAGCGGGACAAGAGCTCGTCGTGGCCGACGGACGTCATTGACCGTCAAGTTCAGGGTTACGTCATCTCAGACGCTCCGTCAATCTTGTTTCGCTCCGCGACAGAGCACCGGTGGAATCCGCCACGGAATTCGCGTTCGCTCGCTCTTCGCTTTTCGCCCAGCGCAAGGACGCGCGCTTTCGCGGAGCGAAGGTTTTCACCGACCCCGCGTGAGGCTTGTCCCGAAGGCTGTTGGCGGCACGGTTCTTGAATATCATGGGCCGGCGTGATCGCGGACGGCGGTTTGATATAACCGAAAATGAGGAGACAGGAACCATGGGGACCGGTTCCGCGGCGATCGCTTCGGTGATCAGGAATGGAGCCGGGCCGTGAAAGACACGTTGCGCGATGGCTTGCAGGCCCGCCTGAGTCATCAGTTCGCGAAATCGCTTGGCCGAGGCGTGGTGCACGTCACCCTCGACGGCGGCCACGCAGACGTCGTAAATGAACCAACCCCAGGGACCGTCTCGATAACCGTCGATGACCATCAACCGTCCGCCGGGCCGCAGCACGCGCCGCATCTCGGCGATCGCGCGATCTTGTCGGGGATAATGGTGAAAGCTGTTGGCGCAAGTCACGACATCGAACGTTCCCGAGGCGAACGGCAGGCGCTCGCTGTCTCCTTGAACGGGGACCACGTGCCCGCGGTGGATTCGCCACCGCGGCTGACCCTTTGCCAGCATCTCGGAGACCAGGTCGATGCCCCAGACTTCGACCCTGGGCAAGGCGGTGCGCACTCGACCCGCGAACAACCCCGTCCCACAGCCCACGTCCAGCATCTTCAGCGGCCGATCCCCGGCCACTGCGCGAATCCGCCGGATCAGGACGCGGTGAGATGGCCCGAACAGCAGCCACTGGAGGATGCACTGATCGTAACTCTCGCTCCACCGAGTGAACTCCCGGGTCGCGTGCTGCTTGTCGTAACCCATGTCGTCGCCTCCTTGCCGATCCGATTCCGCGCTCCAGCCAACCTCGGCCAGGGGGCGGTTGCCTCGCGAATCGTTCCCCAACTTGTCTTTAACGAATGTCGGCTGATCCCGCAACCCGGAATCGACCCAGACCATGATGAATTCGTACCTTACGTACTCCATTGCAAGATCGATCGAGCTGCGCGTAGGATCAACTGAGCGGATCAACCGGGTTTTCCAGGAGCAGGCATTGAACGAGGCGGCGACGTTTGCGTAGGCCCCCGATCTACCTCGACAACCACGCGACGACCAGGACAGACCCCCGCGTTGTCGAGGCGATGTTCCTTATTTCACGAACATTACGGCAACGCGGCCAGCCTCTCGCACCGGTTCGGCTGGGACGCGGCCGAGGCGGTGGATCGCGCCCGCGAGCAGGTTGCCCGGGCCATCGGCGCCGAGCCCGAGAGATCGTCTTCACGTCGGGGGCGACCGAATCCAACAACCTGGCCATCAAGGGGGTCGCCCAGCACCTGAGCGGCGAGGCAACCACCTCGTCACCGCCGCGACCGAGCACAAGGCGGTGCTCGACCCGCTGAGGCGGCTGGCCCGCGAGGGGTGGGACCTCACGATCGTCCCCTGCGACGCCCACGGCCTGGTCTCGGCCGAGGCGATGTCGGAGGCGCTGACCGACCGGACGGTCCTGGTCTCGGTCATGGCCGCGAACAACGAGGTCGGCACGCTCAACCCGATCGCGGCGATCGGCCGGCTTGTGCCACGAGCGCGGCATCCTCTTCCATACCGATGCCACCCAGGCCGTCGGCAAGGTCCCGCTCGACGTCCAGGCCGACGCCGATCGATCTGCTAAGTCTTCCGCCCATAAGATTTACGGGCCCAAAGGGGATCGGCGCCTTGTACGTCCGCCGGCGCGATCCGCAGGTGCGGCTCCCGCCCCTCTTCGACGGCGGCGGCCACGAGCGCGGGTTTCGGAGCGGGACGGTCGCCGTTCCGCTGGTCGTCGGGCTGGGCGAGGCCGTCGAGATCGCGGTCCGGCGAGCAGCGCCGAGGATCGCGACGGCTGCTCGAGCTCCGCGACCGGCTCCACGACGGGATCGCGCGGCGCGTGCCGGCGATCCGGCTCAACGGCCATCCGACCGATCGGTTGCCGGGCAACCTCAACCTGAGCTTCGCCGGGGTCGACGGCGAGGCCCTGATGATGGCGATGCGCGACGTGGCGGTCAGCTCGGGTGCGGCCTGCTCCTCGGCCAACCCCGAGCCGAGCCACGTCCTGCTGGCGATGGGCCTGGACGAGGACCTGGCCCGGGCCAGCCTCCGGTTCGGCCTGGGCCGGTTCACCACCGCCGAGGAGATCGACTTCGCCATCGACGCCGTGGCCGACGCCGTCGAGCGGCTTCGTTCCGCAGAGCGTCGCCTGGACGATAGTTCAGGATGCCGCGGGATTTGACTCCGCGGTATGATAGAGTATCGCAGTTCGGGTACTTCGCAAGAATCGACTCCGAGTATCCCACCCAATAGAGGAGACGAATCGATGGGCGTGACTTTGAGCGAAAAGGCCGCGAGCGAGGTCAAGAAGATCATCACCGAGCAGAACCTGCCCGACGGGACCGTCCTTCGCGTCGGCGTCCAGGGGGCGGTTGCAGCGGCTTCTCTTACAGCCTGGGTTTCGATACCGCGACATCGAGCGCGACCGGATCATCGACGTCCACGGCGTCAAGCTGGCGGTCGACAAGAAGTTCGACCCCTACCTCGACGGACCGTCGTCGACTTCTACGACGGCCTGGAAAAGCGGGGTTTCGTCTTCAACAACCCGAACGTCGTCAAGAGCTGCGGTTGCGGCAGCTCGTTCCAGGTCTGATTCGGTGGGCTGGCGACTGGCGTGTGGGTGACGTGCGGGACGGGCCCGATCCGTCGGGCTCCGGCACAGCCGTACTCCGCGCAGCCGCGATCGTGTGACCGCGACTTCACCACTGCCAGCCTTCGCGCAGCTCGGAATTGACGACGCAGTCCGTCGGCCATTGGTTGTGATAGAGGTCGACGATCGCCGTGGCGGCCTGCTCGGCCATTTCGCGCATCGACAGCGTGTCGGTGCCGGCGATGTGTGGGCTGAGGACGACGTTGGGTAGACCGAGCAGCGGGTTGCCCGGCTCGGGTGGCTCGTGGTTGAACACATCCAGTCCGGCTCCGGCGAGCTGGCCCGAACTGAGAGCATCGCGCAGGTCGTCTCCACGACGAGTCCGCCTCGGGACGTATTGATCAGGTAGGAACCCGGACGCATCCTGGCCAGGAAGTCGCGGTTGACCATGCCGCGGGTCGCGGGCGGTCAACGGCACGTGCAGACTGACCACGTCCGAGCACGCGAGGATGTCGTCGAGCGGCAGCCGTTCGATTCCGTGCCGCTCGTCGAACTCGTTCTGAAGGACGGTGTCGAACGCGACGACTCGCATGCGGAAGGCCCGGGCACGGATGGCCACGGCGCGGCCGATCCGTCCCATGCCGATCAGGCCCAGCGTCATGCCGCGAATCGGAGTGACCGAGCGCACGGTCCCAGCCCCCCCCGTGAATCACGCGATCGTTGGGGACGATCCGTCGCGCCAGGGCGAGGAGCAGTGCCATGGTTTGCTCGGCCACGCTCTCCTGGTTGGTTCCAGGCGTGATCGTCACCGCGACTTTGTGAGCGGTCGCGGCCGGGACATCGATCAGATCGTATCCCACGCCGGTTCGCGCGATGACCCGCAATTTCGGAGCGAGCTCGAACAAATCCGGCGTCATTCGCTCGCCCCCGGCGAGCATGGCGTCGATTCTTGACAGGTAAGGCCGAAGCTGTTCGGTGGTCAGCGCGAAATCGCCCACCGGATCGAGGAGCTCGAAACCGGCGTCGGTCAAGATCTGGCGAAACTGGCCTGGCTGGTTGCGGAGCAGGTAGGGACCAATCAAAACTCTCGGCATGGGCAACTCGTCGAGTTCATGGATAAGATGGAAAGTACGGGTGCTTGCCACGCCTCGGGGAGGATTCTTTTGGAGTGATTCCCCGCGGTTGGCTTGCGTTGGCTATCCGCCCAACTTATTCTCATCGGCCGCTCGGGCAACATCCTCCTGGCGAGAGTTCGGCGTTCCGCGATTGGCGACGTTGTTCCGAGCCGCCGTCTGATTCTTGGAAATCATGCTTCCGAGATTGACTTCGCGTGATCATTGAACCATGCTTGACCAAGTAGGCGGATTGCCATAACTCTTTCATTCATCTCGATCGGCGGGCTCATCCCGCATCGCGGAAAGCGTGCCATGGGGGTTATGAAGTTTCGACTTCCCTCGAACAACCCGACTCAACGGCTTGCCGATTATCGCAAGGCTTATATCACCGGCCTTGATCGGACGCCGGGACGGGTTGGAGTCGAGCTCCGAAATGGATTGATGACCTGTCATCGCGACACGGCGGAAAGTGGTCGCCTGTTCGTTCCCTGGGCGATCGAAGGGTACGGCACTCCGATCGTGGGTACGGCCACCTTGGCCGAGCGACCCGATCCCTATACCCTGCCCGTCGAGCTGGCGCGGGGCAAGCTGAACGACATCAGGAACCAGTTGGCCGACTGGACTCAGATGGGCCTGCGTTCCACGCCCGAGCTGGAGCAAGTCTTGCAGCGAGGCTCGGCATGCGTTCATCCGGGCCGCCACGTCGACGGATCGGCTCGATGAGTGCACGGAGGCAGCTCAGAATCTGCCTCCAGTTGGCTTCTCGCGCCGGCGATCTGCTGCTGGAGGCCTATACCGCCCAGATCTTTCAGAGTCGCTTGGCCGCGACCTCCCGGCTGCCGACCCATCTGGGCTGTTGTTCTGGAGGGCTCCCGCAGAAGTTGCCCGCCGCGATGGATTGGCCAGGCGACGTTCAACACGTGTCAAATGAGCGTGACGTGGAACCAGATCGCCCCGTCGGAGGGTCAATACCGCTGGGACATTCTCGACGCCCAGTTGGCCTGGTGCCGCCGCAATAACCTGGCGATCGAAGCGGGACCACTGATCGAGTTTCGCCAAGGGGCGTTGCCCGACTGGATCTGGCTGTGGAGCGGTGATGCCGAAACGATCAGCGGCCTGGTTGCGGACTTTGTCCGGCAAACCGTTCAGCGCTATCGCGGCAAGATCCCGCTCTGGCACGTGGTCCACCGAGCGGCCAGCGGTGAGATCCTCGGCTTGACCGAGGAAGAGCAGATCCGGATCGCCGCGCACGTGCCATCCAGGTCGCCCACCAGAGCGATCCGTCGGCCCAATTGACCATCGGCGTCGATCGCCCCTGGGCCGAATGGATGGGATCGAGCCACTTCCAGCTCGGCCCGCTTCATCTTTGCGACTATCTGCTCCGGGCCGACCTCGGGCTCTCCGGCGTCGCGATCGAGATCGCGCCCGGCTTTTCCGCGCCGGGCAGTCATCTCCGCGACCTATTCGAGTTCTCCAAGCTCCTGGATCTCTTTTCGCTCTTGAACGTTCCTTTGTCCGTCTGGATGGCCCTGCCGTCGGCCGACGGACCCGACCCGCAATGCCGACCCCAATGTCCGCATCGAGTCGTCGCAATGGCCGACGCCCGTCGATGAATCCATGCAAGCCACCTGGGCGGCGAAATGGCTCGCCCTGGCCGTCGCCAAACCGTTCGTCCGCACCATCAACTGGCTTCAAGCGAGCGACGCCGCACCTCACCTCTATCCCCATGCCGGTCTGATTCGACCCGACCAGACCGCAAAACCCTTGCACGCATGGTTGAGGATGTTGCGTAAGGAGATGCTGCTTTAAGCGGCTCCGCCGCGTGATTGCGAAAGTAAGGATCGGGCCATGCGTCTGCCACCAATGACAACGCGGCGATGGATGGTCGCGGTGGCGGCAATAGCGATCGCCTTCGGGGCCTATGTCTGGGCGAGCCGGCTGAACACAGGCGCAACGAGTTTTTTGAGAGGGCGATCTGGCACGCGAAACAGGAAGCTTATTACAGCCGCTTGGTCGCGAATTCCGCGAGCGGCTCTTTTCTAGGCAAGCTGCCGGAGCCACCGCCGCAGTCTCCCGCGGAAGAAACGATTATCCTACCCGTGGGCACGATCGAGCGATGGTTGGCCTCCCCGAGGGACGTTCGAGTCCCGCGGAGGAAAGCGTCCGTTTCAGGGCCGCGAAGCAGAGATCGGGCGAGATGTCAGCGAGGGGCCAAGTGCTCGTGGCCAATTACGTCCGCAGGCAGGCCGATTACAACCGGAGGCGATTGGCGTATCACACCGCTCTCAGACGGAAGTACGTAGCGGCCGCAGCCCGCCCTTGGCTCCCGATCGAGCCCGATCCACCTAAGCCCAAATGAGCCCAATCGCTGAGCGCGAGCCATGCTTCCAGCCTCGAAACGCCACAAAGCGTACCCGGTTTCGCTGTCGATCCAAGGCGGCGGATTGCCTGGACGCTTGACTACCGTGTGTTCAGCCACCGTAAATACTTCCGGTCGACACCGTCTCACGTCCAATTTGTCCAATTGAATGCGAGGTGCACCATGATTCGAGGGATGCATGCAATGTTCTATTCGTCGCAAGCCGAAGCCTTGCGCACATTTCTCAAAGACAAGCTCGGCCTCGCCGGAACAGACCTGGGTGGCGGCTGGCTGATCTTTGACCCACCCGAGGCCGATCTCGGCGTGCACCCGACAGAAGACAGCGAAGTGGCTCGGGAACTGCCGACATCTCTTTCTACTGCGACGACATTGCCCAGACTGTGAGCGAACTTCGCACGCGGGGTGTTGAATTCACACAAGAAGTTGAAGACCGAGGTTACGGGCTGGTGACGTTCTTCAAGGTTCCCGGTGACTTCAAGGTTCAACTTTACCAGCCGAAGTACACCAAGTCGTGAACTCAAACAGTGGAGGCGAGAGAAGCACGACGAGCGACAGGCCACGAACCGCGGTGGCCACTTAAACCTGCTCCAGTCGAAATGATTCGTCGCCGCGTTGGATTACACGCGGCGCTCGAGAGGCGAGGTTGCCTCGGCTCCAAATCCGAGAGACGCGAGATGAGCCACGACCTGGGCGTAGAGAGTGATGGCGGGAGGAACGATCGGATCGGTTTCGCCGATCGCGAGCCAGTTCATCTGGCGCAAGTGATCGACGGGCCAAGGGGGAACGGGGGTCCCGAATGCGTTGGCCGACTCGACCGAGACCAGACCATCGTTGGGTCCTTCCAGCTCGAGCAGCGCGGCATGAGTGCCTGAAGGGGCCAGCACACGGTCTCCGCCGAGGGATCGCCCGCGATGGAAAAGCACGGGATGTTGTCGGGTGTGGGATGCCGGCGATGAAATCGCCCGGCGGCGCGGCGGGTCACGTCGAGGCAGCCTTGTGGGTCGATCCCCAGCGAAATGATCAGGCGCCAGATGCGGCCAAACTTCAGTTTGGCGAAATCGGCCAGGGTGCTGCCCAGGTGCGGAGTTCCAATCGTCGTCAGGCTCAGGACTCGGCTCGACCACGACGAGTCGGCCAGCAGTCGGCGAGCATCGAGACCACCCATGCTGTGGCCGATCACGTGGACCGGCTGATCGGGAAACGCTCGCAAGATCTGCTCGCCCAGCCGGCGTGCCCGGTCCTCGATACCCGCGATCGGCGGCACTCGCGTCACCAGGACCCGGTTCCCCGCGGCCTGGAGCGACTCGGGGATACCCCGGAAATAGGACGTCGATCGTCACGGGCCCCACGCCCAGTCGCGTGAATCCGAACAGACCGTGCGCTAGCACGATCGGCGCATCCAACTGTTCGAACACGGTGTGTGGTAACATCAGAGAAGCGATACTCGTTTCAAGAGTTCGTGACAAGCCGGTTTCGATGTCCGCGCGACCAGTTGCTTGACAAGATAAGAACCCTCATGCCATTTTGCACGAAAGATTCAAGCCCGACACCCGCTGCATCACGTTTTTGTCATTTTGGTTTGACGGTTGCGCAGGTCCTTCGGTCCTCATCGGAGTCGACTATGCGAATTCGAGGGATTGTACGGACCGCGACTCTGGAAGAGAATCCGCCTGGCTCCGACCAGATCGAAATGGTGGTGCGCGCCAAGGGAGTCGGGGCCGGACAGCCCCGACTGTTGACCGTCCCCTATCAAGTTCTCCTCCAAGACCCGTCGCTCGACCCCGAGCTCATTCAGGGCAAAGGTTTCCAGGCCGAGGTCGTCGAGGATGAAGCTGGACGCTGGGTCGTCGTGGAGATCAGTCTTGCGTCGGGCCGAGTCCTGCCGCAATCCGGAGGCGTGATCCAGGTCGTTGTCGTAGAACGGAATTCATTCCGTTTGTTTCTCACGAATCGACGTGCTGCACACTGATCCAGCCGCGGAACTGAATTCCTCGCTTTTGTCGAGACTCCTCACGGATCTCCACCGAATCTTGGGTGCCACTGGTCGTAACCGACCAGTGCGTTCGGCCAATCAGCATGGGCACTGGTCGGTTACGACCAGTGGCACCCGAAACCTGTCCTAACTGCTTGGCGATTAATTCTTTGCTACGAATCGTGATGGAGTTCGGCGAGGAGTCTCCTTTTGTCCATTCCGTTCCATTCGAGCGTGGAACGAATTCCGTGGGGGAGAAACGGAATGAATTCCGTTCTACAAAGAGTTCGATCGTCCGATCTGGCGCATCGCTTCGAAGGCGGCGACCGCGACCGCGTTGGACAGGTTCAGGCTGCGGGCCTCGGGACGGATCGGGATCCGCACGGCGCGGTCCGGGCGCGCGGTCAGCCACGAGGTTGGAAGGCCGCGGCTCTCGGGTCCGAAAACCAGCGCATCTCCCGACTGATAGACTGACATTGGTATAGGGCTGATTCGCCTTGGTCGAGAACAGCCAGAGCCGGTCGTGTCCCAGCTCGGAGGCGACCTCGTCGAGGTGGTCGACGACCCGCCAGTCCAGGTGCTCCCAGTAATCGAGGCCCGCGCGGCGGATGTTCTTGTCGTTGACATGAAACCCCAGTGGTCGCACCAGCCAGAGCATCGCGCCGATCGCCACGCAGGTCCGGCCGACCGAACCGGTGTTGGCCGCGATCTCCGGCTCGACCAGGACCACGTGCAAGTGGGGCGCCGGGGCGACATCAATGCGTGACATGCGAAGGAGTGTGAACCGCGCCGTTGCCGGCGGCAATCTCATGCTGGCCGTTGGTCTGGAAATCGAAGCCCGGGTCTGGCTCGCCATCGTGATTGTCGTCGTCCGATTCGTCCTCGTCCGGCTCGCCCTTCCGCGACCTCGGCACGCTTGTCACTGAACCACTGGATCACGAAGTAGAACACGGGCGTCAGGAAGATCCCGAACAGGGTGACTCCCAGCATGCCGCTGAAGACGGCCGTGCCCAGCGTCTTGCGCATCTCGGCACCCGCTCCCTCGGAGACCATGAGCGGAACGACGCCGAGGATGAAGGCCAGCGAGGTCATCATGATCGGCCGCAACCGAAGCTCGCAGGCTTCGAGCGTGGCCGCCTTGAGCGTTGAGCCGTGTCTCATGCTCGGCCTTGGCGAATTCCACGATCAAGATGGCGTTCTTGCACGCCAGGCCCACCAGGACGATGAAGCCGACCTGGGTGAAGATGTTGATATCCATGTGGGCCATGATGACACCGACGCACGAGCAGAGCAGGCACATCGGCACGACCAGGATGACGGCCAAGGGGAGCGACCAGCTCTCGTACTGGGCCGCCAGGACCAGGAACACCAGGACGACCGCCAGCACAAAGGCGAACATGGCCGTGTTGCCGGTCTGAAGCTGGAGATACGCCAGCTCGGTCCACTGCGGTCCGCATCGCCTCGGGCAGGTCTTTGCGACGCGACATCCTCCATGCGCTCGAATCGCCTGGCCCGAGCTGGTTCCGGGCGAGGCGTCGCCGTTGATCGCGGCGGATGGGTACATGTTGTAGCGCATGATCAACACCGGCCCGCTCTCGTCCTTGATTTCCGCCAGGCTGCCCAGCGGGACCATGCCCCCGCGCTCCGACTCCGAACCTTCAACTGCGCCAGGTCGTCGATCTGCTTGCGGAAGTCGGCCTGGCCCTGAACGTTCACCTGCCAGGTCCGGCCGAACAGGTTGAAATCGTTGACGTACAGCGAGCCGAGATAGACCTGCAAGGTGTTGAACAGCTCCGCGATCGAGACTCCCAGCAATTTCGTCTTGGTGCGGTCGATGTCCAGGTTCAACCACGGCGTGTTGGCCCGAAAGCTGGTGAACAGGCCGCGAAGGTCGGGTCTTCACTGCCCCTGGCCACGATGCCGTTGGCGACGTCCTGGAGTGTTTCTGTAGCCCCAGGTCGCCCCGATCTTGCAACCACGATCTTGAACCCGCCGGCGGTCCCCAGGCCGTCGACCGGCGGGGCCTCGAAGACGTTGATTTCGCCCTCGCCGATCTGCTTTTGCAGCTCTTCCTGGAGGTTCGCGGCAATCACCGGGCCGGAGAGCCCGTGCTCGGCACGATGGTGGAAGTCGTCGAGCATCACATACATGGCGCCGAAATTGGGGGCGTTGGCATTCATCAGGATCGATTGTCCGGCGATCGCCACGGTATGGGCGACTCCGGGCAGCTTGCCCGCGGTCTGCTCGATCTGTTTCATGACCTCCTGGGTCCGCTCGAGCGACGATGAGTCGGGCAACTGGACATTCAAGAGCAGATAACCCTTGTCCTGCGGCGGGATGAAGCCCGTCGGCGTGTGCGTTGAAGCTCCAGTAGGTCAGACCCAGCAGCCCGCCGTACAGGACCAGCACCAGCACGCTGACTCGCAGCAGCCCGCCGACCACGCGGGTATAGGCGTCCGGTCGCCGCATCGAAGCCCTTGTTGAAAGCGAAGAAGGACCAGCCCATGATCCGGTTCAAGGGGAAGCTCAGGACCCAGCCGATCAGGCCTCCGATCGCCAGTCCCAAGGCCGGCGCGACGTAGGGACTCACGTAGCTGGCGGCAGTGCCGTGGCGAGCCGGACCGGGACGAATGGCTCCAGCGTAGGGGCCAAGGAAGCATAACCCGAGCCAGCAGCCCAAGGCCACGAAGGCAAATCACGGCAGCGCCTGGTAGACTCCCTTCTGCCTCGGCTTGAGCAAGAGTGCCGACAGGGCCGGGCTCAAGGTCAGCGAGTTGAACGCCGAGATGACTGGTCGAGGTCGCGATCGTCAAGGCGAACTGGCGATAGAACTGGCCGGTGATCCCCGTGATGAACGCGCACGGGATGAACACGGCGGTGAGCACCAGGCCGACGGCGATGACCGGCGACGAGACCTGGCTCATGGCCAGTGATCGTCGCCTCGCGCGGGGCCAGTCCGTGCTCGATGTGGTGCTCGACGGCCTCGACCACCACGATGGCGTCGTCGACCACGATCCCGATCGCCAGCACCAATCCGAACAGCGTCAGGTTATTCAGACGAGAAGCCGATGGCCGCCATCACGGCGAAGGTGCCGACGATCGCCACCGGGACGGCGACCAGCGGGATCAGCGCCGACCGCCAGTTCTGCAGGAACAAGAGGACCACGAAAGCGACCAGGATCACGGCGTCGCGCAGCGTGTTGAACACCTCGTTGACCGACTCCTGGATGAACGGGGTCGTGTCGTAGACGATCTGGTAATCGAGACCCGGACGGGAAAGCGAGCCTTGAGCTCCTCCATCTTCTCGCGGACGACGCCGGGCGGTCTCGAGCGCATTGGAGCCGGGCCGCTGATAAACCGACAGCGCCACCGAGGATTGTCCGTCCAGCGTGCAGTTCTGGTCGTACTCCCGGGCGCCGAGCTCGATCGTCGGCGACGTCTTTCAACCGGACGATTCGCCCCTGGATCGTCGGTCTTCAAGATCATGTCGGCGAACTGGTTGACGTCGATCAAGCGGCCCAGCGTGCTGATCGTGTATTGAAACACCTGGCCGGTGGCGACCGGCGGCTGGCCGAGCCGGCCGGCCGCCACCTGGGCGTTCTGCTGGCTGATCGCGGTGACCACGTCGGCGGCCGTCAGGCTGCGGAAGGCCATCTTCTGCGGGATCGACCCAGATCCGCATGCTGTAGTCGCGCTGGCCGATATAGGTGATGTCGCCGACGCCATGCAACCGCGCCAGCTCGTCTTTGAGCTGGATCGTCGCGTAATTACTCATATAAAGGTTGTCGCGGCTCTCGTCGGGCGAGAAGACAGGTTGATGATCATCAAGATGCTGGGCGACTTCTTCTTGACCGCCACGCCGCGACGCTTGACCAGGTCGGGCAGGATCGGATCGGCCAGCGACTCGCGGTTCTGCACCAGGACCTGGGCCATGTTCAGGTCGACGCCCAGCTTGAAGGTGACCGTCAGCGTGTACGTGCCGTCGTTGGTGCACTGCGACGACATGTACAGCATGTTCTCGACGCCATTGACCTGCTGCTCGATCGGCGCGGCCACGGTGTCGGCCACGACCTTGGCGTTGGCGCCGGGATAGAACGCCGACACCTCGACCGTCGGCGGCGTGATCTCGGGGTACTGCGCGATCGGCAGCGTCCAGACCGCGAGAAAGCCGGCCAGCGTGATGATGATCGACAGCACCGAGGCGAAGATCGGGCGGTCGATGAAGAATCGAGAACACACGGGGCCCCTTGCTTACTTATGCTCGACCGGCTCGCCGGGCTTTGCGACCTCGGCCGTTGGATCCGCACGGGCGGATCGCGGCTGAGGCGCGATCGCGCTCCGGATCAGTCCCCTCAGGCTCAAGAATTCCCAGCACGAAGTCGCTGGCCTTGCGCAACGGTCCCGAGGTGAACAGGTGCGTCTCGCTCAGCTTTTCGACCACGAAGAAAAACACGGGCGTCAAGAAGATCCCGAACGCGGTCACCCCGAGCATGCCGCTGAAAACGGCCGTGCCCAGCGTCCGCCGCATCTCGGCGCCGGCGCCGGTCGAAAGCAAGAGCGGCACCACGCCGAGGATGAAGGCGATCGACGTCATCACGATCGGCCGCAGCCGCAGCCGGCAAGCCTCGAGGGTTGCCTCTCGCACCGGCAGTCCCTTCTCGCGATGGACCTTGGCAAACTCGACGATCAAGATCGCGTTCTTGCTCGCCAGACCCACCAGCACCACGAAGCCGATCTGGGTGAAGATGTTGATGTCCATGTTGGCGATCCAGACGCCGGCGATGGCGCTCAAGAGGCACAGCGGCACGACCAGGATCACCGCCAGCGGCAAGCGACCAGCTCTCGTACTGCGCGGCCAGCACCAGGAAGACCATCGACCACCGCGAACCCGAAGACGATCATGGCCGTGTTGCCGGCCTGGAGCTCGAGGTAGGCCATCTCCGTCCATTCGGTGGCCATCGACGGCGGCAGCGTACTCACGCGGCCAGCTGGTCCATCAGATCGATCGCCTGCCGCGAGCTGGTCCCCGGCGAGGCGGCGCCGTTGATGAAGGCCGCGGGGTACATGTTGTACCGGGTCAACACGAACGGCCCGGTTCGTCTCGTGCACCTCGGCCAGCGAGCCCAGGGGTACCATCTGGCCATGACAGGTTGCGGACCTTCAGCCGCTGGATGTCCTCGATCTGGTCCCGGAACTTCGACTCGCACTGGACGATCACCTGCCAGGTGCGGCCGAACAGGTTGAAATCATTGACATAGAGCGATCCCAGGTAGATCTGCAGCATCTGGAAGACATCGTTGCAGCTGGACTTCCTTGGTCATCGCCGAGCTTCGGTTCAGATCGACGTAGACCTGCGGCACGTTGGCGCGGAAGACCGACGACATGGTCGGAACGAACTCGGGTCGTTTCCGTTCTTGCGCCCGTCTCCGGGTCGAGTATCGAATTCCGCCGCGTCGACCAGCTTGTTCGTCGCATTCCTCGAGCGTGCGAGCCCTCGAGCGACCCGGCCGACGAGCTGCGGTCCTCGATCATGATCTTGAAGCCGCCGGCCCGCCCCACGCCGCGCACCGGGGGCGGCGGCAAGACCAGTGACCAGCGCCTCGGGAACTTGCTCGTCGAATTGCTTTCGCAGACGATGCGGCGATCGCGTCGCTGTTCAGCGACGGCGACCTTCTTGATACGGAACGTCTTGCGACACCACGCTCCAGGCTCGTCTTCGGTGCGTCCTGAGGATTCACCCCGGTCGGGACCGGTTTCTTGGTCCAGCCCAGCCGTGTCTCGCCACCAGTCTTCGAACTGACTCTGCGCGTACCACGCGAAGAATCGCTCGGACGTCGGCTGGGGACGCTCGTCAAAGTCTCGAGCATCACGAACATCGAGCCGAAGTTCGATCCGAACGCGCTCAACAGCATCGACTGCCCCGAGATCATGCAACGTAGTGGCCGATGCCCGGGGTATCCAGAGCGATGTTCTGCATTCTGCCGCATCAGCTCGAACGTGCGCTCCGTCGAGGCCGAGTCGGGCAATTGCACGTTGATCATCAGGTAGCCCATGTCCTGCGAAGGGATGAAACCCTTGGGAATGCCCGGGAACTGGACGAGCGGCTTCAGCCATGCCGAGACTTCTCGTACTCCTTGCCCTTGTCGAGCTTGGCGATGAACTTGTCGGAAAAAGCGCCCTTGGGAAAGCCGACGTATCCATATCCGGTCAAGACAGAGCATGCCCGACATAGACCAAGAGCACGAGCAGCGTGACCCGGAGCATGCCCCCCACGATCCGAGTGTAGCCCCTGCCCGCCAGGTCGAAACCCGCGATTGAAGAGCGAGAAGAACCCGTCCGAGCAGCCAGTTGAGCGGCTTGTTGGCCAGCCAGCCGATCAAGCCCCCCAAGGCCAGGCCGATCCAGGGAGCCTGCTGCCTTGAGGATCCAGTCGGGCGACGACGAGAGTAGCCGATCCGAGATCAACGGCTCGAGCCGCGGGCCGAGCCGGCTAGTAGCCCAGCCAGCAGCCCAAGAGCCACGACGCACCAGCACCGGCAGCGCCTGGTGCGACCCTTTCTGTTTGGGCTTCAACAGGATCGCGGCCAGGGCCGGGCTCAAGGTCAAGGAGTTGAACGTCGAGATGATCGTCGACGAGGCGATCGTGAGCGCGAACTGACGGAAGAACTGGCCCGTGATCCCCGTGATGAACGCGCACGGCACGAACACGGCGCTCAAGACCAAGCCCACCGCGATGACCGGGGCCGAGACCTCGTCCATCGCCTTGATGGTCGCGGCGCGCGGCTTCATGCCGTGCTCGATGTGGTGCTCGACCGACTCGACGACGACGATCGCATCGTCGACCACGATCCCGATCGCCAGCACCAGGCCGAACAGCGTCAGGTTGTTGATGCTGAAGCCCATCGCCAGCCATGACGGCGAACGTGCCGATGATCGCCACCGGGACGGCGATCAAGGGGATCACCGCCGACCGCCAGTTCTGCAAGAACAGCAGGACGACGATCGCGACCAGGATCACTGCGTCCCGCAAGCGTATTGAAGACCTCCGTGATCGATTCGCGGATGTACGGCGTCGTGTTGTAGCGGACGACGTAATCGAGGCCCTCGGGAAAGCTCTTCTTGAGCTCTTCCATCTTGGCCATGACTACGATCGGCGGCACTCGAGTGCGTTGGCTTCGGGAAGCTGAAAGACGGCGAGGTTGCCGCTGGGCTTGCCGTCGACCTCGCTATCGAGGTCCGAGTTCTTGGACCCCAGCTCGACCCGGCCGATGTCCTTGATCCGCAGGTAGCGACCGTCGGGCGTCGTCTTGACGATGATGTTCTTCGAACTGGCTTGATGTCGACCAATCGACCCAGGGTCTTGGTGGTGACCTGGGTCCTCTGGCCACGACCCCATCGGCTGCTGGCCGATCTGGCCGGTCGCGACCTGCAGGTTCTGCTCGCGGATCGCCGCGACCACGTCTCCGGCCGTCAGGTTCCGGACGGCCAGCTTGTCCGGATCGACCCAGATCCGCATGCTGTAGTCGCGCTGGCCGAGCATGGTCACGTCGCTCGACACCGTCCAGCCGCGCCAGCTCCGGCTGGATCTGAATCATCGCGTAGTTGCTCAGATAGAGCTGGTCGTACACGGTCGTCGGGTCGAAAAGATCGCGACCGACATCAGGATGTCCGGCGCCTTCTTCTTGGTCGTCACGCCCGTCTGCTTGATGACGTCCGGCATCAAGGGCAAGGCCAGGGCGACCCGGTTCTGGACCATCACCTGGGCCAGGTTCAAGTCGACGCCGAGCTTGAAGGTGATCGTCAAGGTTGTACGAGCCGTCGTTGGTGCACTGCGACGACATGTACATCATGTTCTCGACGCCGTTGACCTGCTGCTCGATCGGCGCGGCCACGGTCTCGGCGACGACCTGGCGCTGGCTCCCGGGTAGGTGCAGTCGACGGACACGTTGGGGGGTGAGACTTGCGGATATTGCGCGATCGGCAACGCGATCAGCGACAGCCCACCCGCCAGCGTGATGACGATCGACAAGACCGCGGCGAAGATCGGGCGATCGATGAAGAAGCGAGAAAACACGGTTGATTCTCTCGATCAGGTCGGAAAGGATGAAGGATGAACCGAGGAATGCCGGTCGTCTGATTCATCCTTCATCCCTTCGTTTCAGGGGGATGCGTTTCGAGTGATTCTGGTGGGCGAACCGCCCACCGGCTTTTCGGTGGGGGGAGTTCGAGGAATGAGAGGTCTTTGGGAACGGTTTGCTTGATCTTCTTCTCGGTCGCGTTGACGACGATTCCCGGCCGGATGCGCTGCAAGCCCGTGATGACAACTTTGTCGCCGGCTCCAGCCCGTCTCGATGGCGCGGAAGCCGTCACGAAGCGCGCCGATCTTGACCTCCTTGGTTTCGATCTTTCCCTTCACTTTTCCATCGGGTCCGTGGGTTTGCTCGCGCTCGCCACCGACTTGGCCTTATTCTCCGGCGATTTCGATTCCGTGCTCACGGACTTGGTTTCATGATCGCCGGGCTTGGCTTCGTGAGACTCGCCCTTAGCGTCGGCACTCGCTGGCTTCGTGTCGTTCGTTTCATCGGCGATGACATAGACGATTTTTCGTCCTTGGTCGGAGGCCAGGGCTTCTTCTCGGACGAAGAGCGTCGGGTGCGGGTCGCCGATCGGGAGTCGCACTCGCACGAAGAGACCGGGCGTGAGGATTCCCTTCTCGTTCCTCACGGTGGCGCGGAAGCGAAGGCTGCCGGTGTTGACATCGACCCGGTTATCAGTGAAATCGACCGTGCCGATGTGCGGAAAATTGGGGGCTTCGTCCGACAAACCCACCATGACCGGGCACTTCCTTCTCGGACTTCGCCTTGATCCTTCCCTCCCGGATCAAGTGGCGGACTTTGAGCGTGTTTTGTTCGTCGACGTCGAAATAGACATACATCGGATCCTGGGTGACGATCGAAGTGAGGACGGTGTCGTCGGCCTTGATCAAGTTGCCCGGATCGACCAGTCGGCGGCTGAGCAGGCCCGCGGACGGGGCCTTGACCTCGGTCCATTCCAGGTTGAGCTTGGCCAGTTCGCGGTTGGCCTTGGTGATTTCGAGGTTACCCTGGGTTTCCTTGTAGTCCGCCTCGTAACGTTCGAATTCTTCCTGGCTGACCGAGCCCTTCGCCAGCAGTTTCTCGGCGCGATGGTATTCTCGCTCGAGCCGCCGCAAGTGCGCTTCCATTTGCTGGACGTTGCCCTCGGCCCGCTCGAGCTCGGCCTTGTAGGGTCGAGGATCGATCTGGAAAAGGACTTGGTTTTCGTCGGCGTAGGTACCATCCTTGAAGTAGACCTTGGTCATGTAGCCCGAAACCCGCGAACGCACCTGCACGGTGACGCTGGCATCGGTCTGCCCGGGAATTCCGCATAGTCGGTGACATGCCCCGCGACCGGCATATGATACTCGACATTCGGGAGGCCGTCTTGGGCGATGGCCCGCTCGACCCCTGGCATCCGCCCATCGGAACCAGCAACAAAAGCAGCAATCCACTCCAACGACGATCCATGACTGTTAGCCCCCAACGGAACAACTCAAATCTGGCTGCGGCTCATCCGACGGTGGCGCGGCTTGGTGGCAAGGCATCGAGCCTTCGCAAAAACCAACCCCTACCCCGCGGTGCTGCACGTTCTGTCTCGCTCAAGAATCCCGTAAAACACGATGTCCAAGATTTCATGCGCCTGTACGTCCGACGGCTTGGACTGACCCGTGAAGTAGTTAATAAACATCGTGCCGTAGATCGCGCCGCAGAGCACGTCGGAGATCTGCTCGACGGACATCTCGCGGATTCGACCTTCCGCGATCAGCTCACGATACAGCTGCCGCCACCGTTGCACGGTCCGTTCGCGATGCTCGAAGTAGGTCGGTCGCTTGCGATCCTTGAAGTTGGCCCGTTCCTGAATGATCAATTCGACAAAGTGGGGGTTTTCGGCAAAAAAACCAAGATAGGCCGCGATCGCCCGAGCCATCCGCTCCAGGCCGTCGCTGACCCCCACGATGCTTGCCTCGATCCGCTCATTCAACTTGACCATAACCCGATCAGCCGCAGCCAAGAAGAGTTCGCGCTTGCTGGGAAAATGACGATAAAGCGTCCCTTTGCCGATCTGAAGCCGATCCGCCAAAACCTGGGTGATCGCATCCGAGAAGCCTTGCTCGGCAAACAACTCCGTGGCGGTTTCCAGGATCTCCTCCCGCCGAGCCAAGATCGCATCCTCGTCGCAACACCGTTTTGGCTTCTTCTCCGTGAGCTTGCTCATGAACCCCTCGTTGTGAATCGGACTGACCGGTCAGTCCACATTGTAAACCGAGCGATCCTGGGGTCAATGCCCAGTCGTGCGGATTTTTCAACCTGGGCAAGATGATGGCCGTTTGTAGCGGCATCGCGGGTGTGTACGGCGCCGAATCCTAGAACCCAGATTGACGGAAGGCGCTGAAGCGAAGAGGAGTTACGAAATGATGAAAATGAGCCTCCGCATTCAGGTATCGCATCGCGACAATCTTCCTTCAATTCAATTGGGCGAGTCACGGAGTTGTTCGCCCGTCAAGTCGATGATCGCGTTACACTCGCGCGCGCATTTCTTGATCCAGATCTGCGAAGAGATGAGCCGCGGCGGCTTGATAAAGCCGCTTGATGTCCCCGGAACTGGCAGGGATGGTGTCCCCGGAGTCGGAACTCGGGCGCTCCGTCTTCAGGTCTGACCGCCTTGTTCGGGTCAGATCCGCTCCCTGAACTTCTTCTTGGATATTTGCTTCCCGTTCCACATAAATGACTCGATGGCCTTACCCAGATCGTCAAATACCTTTACACGCAAGGTGCCTTCAGAGAAAATCTCAGTTTCCATTGAGATCGTCCCATCCTCGTTCCATTCACGTTGCACGCCTCGACCATCGGTCATGGTGTACTCACCCAGCAAGTTGCCTTCCCTGTTCCACTGGCGGACAGTTCCGTGGACTCGCCCCGAGACGAACGGCTCTGTCTTGGCGAGAACCCCGTTGTCGTGCCATTCTCGCCTCTCTCCCACCGCGACGCCGTCGACCAGTTCGTATTTTTCCGCAAGTTCACCATTCTCATGCCAGGAGCGAGCGGTTCCATTTCGCTTCGGTAGATTTCGACGGACAACTCCATCCTCAACCTGAATCCAAGTGTCGCCATCCCACTTTGAATAGGATATGCCCATGGTGTCTCTCCATGTCGACGTAAGAGTACTCCCCGCAGGCGTCATCTCGGCCTCCACGTTTTCCTCACTGACCAACGAGGGTCCGAACGAACACAGGACAGGCGCCCGGAGATCGCGACCAAGAATAACAGATAGCCGGATCTGCATTTTCCTCAGGTGCGGCCCTGTTTGGCCAGCCTCGTTCGGAACATCGAGAAGTGCCTCTCGTCGTCGATCTACCAAGCGACGGTAGTCAGTCGCGGGAATTCAGAGCGTCGCCAAGCACAGTGGATGCCGATCCGTCCTTCCGGGCGGCGTCGCTGTGAGTCGGGCCAGCGACTGGCTCTAACGTCGCCGATACCAAAGACCATAATTGATCTCCCCACCCGTAAAACGGAAGATGATCCCGGATCTCGATCGAAGGGATCGCAATCATCGGAGTATCGTGATGGGAGAGTTCATTTCCATGTCCGGTGTGAAAGGAAGCACTCGCAGCGACGTCGTCCGGTCACTTCGACAATTTGCCTTATCCAAGGGCGGGCTCATGGAAGCAGCATCTCCGCAAGCAGAGCCATTCGGGCATCTGCTGATCTTAAGCGATGAGAATGGTCCGGTGACTGTGGTCTACCCCTACAACTTCTTCGCGTGGGATAAGGCGTCGAGCTTCCTGTCAGCGTCCCTCGGTGTGCCCGTCCTTTCACTTCACATCCACGATGGCGACTTCTGGACGTACGTTCTCTTCGTCGGTGGCGAAGTGGTTGATCGCTTCAATCCCATTCCTGACTACTGGTCTGACCTGATAGCGCCTGAGCAGCGATCTGAATGGAAAGGAGACGCGGAAGTCCTTGCACGTACGTGGCAGGGACTCGATGCTTCCTCGATCGAGAAGTACATCGTGCCGTGGGATCTAGACCTTGAGAACGCCGGCGAGGCTTATGTCGACGACATCCATCAGTACGGAGACTGCTGGCAACTTACCGATTTCATGAAGAAACTGGGTCTGGTCTACCCGATCGATGACGAGGGTGAGATCCAAGCAGACTGGTATCGCTTCGAGGTCAAAGTTCACGTTCGATGAGCCTGACAATCAAGGGAGCGCAATCGGTGGGAGTTCTTTTTTCAGGCAAACAATCTGAGCTGCTTAGAACACGGAAACGAGCGGTTCACCTGCGTCCGGCTTCATCGATCTTCATGGGCTCGCGTACCGACAGAATGGCGGCTTGATGGCTGACAACATTTACCGCTTGTCCCCTGGGCTCCTACTCGCCATCCCGCGCGGACATGGGACTAATCCGGCAAGCCCCCCGATTCTCCTATTCGCTGTCGACGCATACGGATGGAAACCCGCCAGGCCGATTTGGCAACAAAATGGTAACAGGACTGGCAACGTCAGCCCGATGCCACTACAATGTACGTGTGTCAAGGCGGCATCGTAACCGCCTTGAGAATAAGGATTCTCGGCATCACTGCAACGTGTTTCCGATACACGGATATGGCAGACGTACCGGACTCAAAATCCGGTGCCCGGCAACAGGGTGTGTGGGTTCAAGTCCCACCTTCGGTACTTCAAACTCACGGCCGCCGATTCACGCGGTAGCACCATCGGCCAGGAGATAGGCTCGCAAGCTTTCCGTCGATCCGACTGGCCAGGGCCAGATGATCGGAATCCTGCGATGCGGTCAGAATACCGACGTGCGCCGCCCCTCGATGATGCAGGCGTACGTAGTGGCGTCGATTGTGAGTCAAAACGACACGTCCTAGCGCAACGGCGCGGGCCAGAATGACAGCATCCGGCATCGCCGTTTGACCGTCTTCCTGAGCCGTTAGCACGTCGTGACCCCGTACTCGAAGTTCCTCGACCGCGGGAAAAGCGAAGTCCTCGTCCGCGTAGAGCAGCATCCGCCGTTACTCCACGGGGCCGTCGTCGCCCTCTTCGTTTTCGCGGATGGCCTGCTCGATCTCTTCCCGGTTGGCTGCGACGTAATCCCAGGCGGCTTCCAGGTCGGGGGGCGTCAGAGAAGGGTAGGTCGACAAGATTTGGGCATCGGGCATACCCAGACGGCGACAGTTGTCCAGAACCCAAACCGGAATGCGCGTGCCATGAACGCAGGCGTCGCCGCCCTGACGATCAGCTTGCTTGAAAATCCTACCGGTCGCCGTGGCCATTGGTCATCCTCCCGAGCCGATCAAAGTCTCTGGAACGAAAGCGACACAATCGCCATGTCGCCCCCATTTTGCGACTGCCTTTGATTCTAAGCTCGTAGCCGTTTGCGGAGCAATGTTGCTTTTCTAAGACCATCATAACAGCCCAAGTATCGCGCCTGAGTAGCAATCGGTCGAGTCACCTGGGCGGCCGGTACCCATTTCGTTGCTCCAGTTTTTGCAACAGGCCGTCCAATTCCCATTTATCCGAAGTTTCATCACAACGCCTCTCTTTCGGCAAGCCCACAGCGCCTAATACTACAACGCTAGCGAAATATTGACCTTGGTTTAAATGGCTGGCATACTTGTACTGATCGCCACCTGAGGGAGCCAACCACTATGACCGCCGACGAAATCCTGGCGCTTCGGCCTAGAATCCGGCAGTTTCTCCGGCACTTCGACGCTTGCTTCCTCAAGGACAACACTGCGCGATCATCTGCGCGTCTATATCCATGGACAACTCTCCAACCTGCGTCGAAAGAGCATTGAGCCGATCGCCTTGGCCGCTGACATCCCTCCCAAGACTTTGCAGCAATTCTTGACCCTGGCCAAGTGGGACCACCTCCAGATGCGGGATCGGCTCCAGCGACGGGTCGCCTCCGGCCATGGGAGCCCTCAAACCATAGGGGTCTTCGATGAGACCTCCTGCCCCAAGAAGGGGGACAAGACACCCGGGGTCCAGCATCAATACTGCGGGGCCACCGGCAAGAATGATAACTGCATCGTCACCGTCCACTTGGTGCTGGCCGACGGCCCCTTCCATTGTCTGCTCGACAGCGAGCTCTTCTTGCCCGAAGTTTGGAGCCAAGACCGAGGCCGGTGCCGCGGCGCGGGGATTCCGGAGGCTATGGTCTACCGGCCCAAGTGGCAGATCGCCCTGGAGTTGTATGACATCGCCCGCAGCAACGGGCTGGCCTTCTCCTGGGTCACATTCGATGAGGGCTACGGGGGTAAGCCAGGTTTCCTCCGCGGCTTGGTCGAGCGGGACCAACGGTTTTTGGGCGAGGTCCCCAGTTCGCTGACAGGTTGGATCGAGCCACCGTCGATCACGGATCGGCCCTACCGCAAAGGAGGGAAGGGCCGGTCGCGGAAGACCCCTCGACTGAGGTCGGACAGCCCTGCGGCGTTGAGCTTGAAAGACCATTTGCATTCGAGTCCCGCCATGATCGACCAACCTTGGCGGACTTACCACATCAAGGATACCGACAAGGGGCCGCTGGTCTGGGAGTGCAAGCGGGTCACGCTCGTGCTCAAGGATGAGAACGATTTGCCGGGGCTGAGGCTGGAATGGGTCGCGGCCCGCAACGTGTTGAATCGCGAGAAGATCAAGTACTTCCTGAGCGACGCGGCGGCGGAGTCGCCCACAGATCTCCTGCTCTTGGTCGGGTTCACGCGGTGGCATGTGGAACGCTGCTTTGAGGACACCAAGACAGAATTGGGCTTCGACCACTGGGAAGGTCGCAGCTATCTGGGATTGAAGCGACACCAGATCGTCAGCGCGGTAAGCTACCTGATGCTGGCGGAGGTCCGCGGGCAGCTTCGGGGGGAAAAAGGCGGGCTTGACGGTGTGCCAGGTCCGGACCGCAGCGGCTGCGTCGGTGGAGGGGTTGGGGTTGGGACAGTTGGCGGCGAAGCGGCTGGCCGGGCGAGCCGCTCGGTCGATCGAGCATGAACGGCAGAACGCCAAAGCGCGTGAAAGCCACTGGCGAATCGCCCTAGCAAGGCTCAAAGCGGTGGGAATACAGATGTCGCAAATCATTCACTGTAAATGGATAAAAGGCTAGCGTTGTAGTACTAGATGGGCTTCTTCGTAAGTCGTGTTTCCGTCTGCCTCGAGCTTGCTCTGCCCTATCTGCGTGTCATGCTTTCCTTAGAGAGACGAGGGGAGAATGACATGAGCAAGCACCACGCTATCTACATGCGCGTGAGCACCAAGCGCCAAGACACGGCCAGCCAGGAGCCCGAGCTGAAGCGCTGGGCCCAATCACACGACGGCGATTCTTGCTGGTATCATGACAGTTACACCGGCACCTCGATGGATCGACCGGGCTTCCGCAAGTTGGTCAAGGACATGGAGACGGGCCAAGTGGATACCCTGGTCGTGTGGCGGCTGGACAGGCTGGGACGGACGGCCAAGGGATTGACCAGCCTATTCGAGGACCTGATCCGGTGGAAGGTGAACCTCATCAGACTCAAGGACGGACTCGACCTGGTCACACCGGCGGGCCGTGATGGCGAACATCGTTCTGGCCGGAGTTGCGGCCTACGAGACCGAGGTCCGAGCGGAAAGGATTCTCGCGGGCCAGGCCGCGGCGAGGGAGCGAGGTATCCGGTGGGGTGGCTCGATTCGAGGCCGCCGAATCCGGGCCACGGTCGAACAGATCGCGGTCATCCGTGCTTGAGGTCGGAGGGTGGAGAAATCGCCGCGATCGCGAGGGCCACTGGACTCTCCCGCCCGACGATCTATCGGATTCTCGCCGAGGACTGTAACGCCTCATCTGGATTCAGTGATGGAGAATCTGTTGGCAGGGTGGTTTGCGGAACGGGTCCCGTGTAAGCTCTGGATTAGAGTCGGCTTCTTACAGTCAAGCCAGTTGAGACCCCACCCATGAGGCTCCCCCGCGCGAGGCTCACATTGCGGCGGATGATGGCCATTGTCGCATTCTGTGCACTCGTGATCGCCCTCGCTCTCGACATCTACCCGAGCGTCGGCAAGTTCACGAGAGAGGATAGCCCAATCTGGCTCGCAAGGAACCATGTTTACGCTCACCCGTTCTTGGTCGCTTTCCTGACTGCCGCCGTCGCCTTGCCCCTTCTGGCTGCGGTCTCATTGGCAGTCAAGCCCTCTCCGAATGATCGAGGCGGGCACCGCGCGTCCGTCCGCCGGTTCATAGCCGCCAGCGCGTTGGTCGCCGTCAGTGCCGGGATTGCCGCTCTTCCGATGGACGGAATGAGGTTTGCGAAAAGGTTGAGAAACGGCACCCAGGTCGGATATCTGTATCAATACAGCCTTTGGCCCGAGAGGCATACGGAGTTTTGTCTGGAAGTGATTGACTCTCATGGGCGACACTGCCACCTGATCGGCAGGAACGACCGCTACTTCGCCCCACGGTTCTTCACGAACGCCGACCAATCCGTCGTCTGGCTGGTCGATGAGTCATACCCCGGCCACCGCGAGATGGAGTGCTCTGCTCGCTGAACCTTGTCTCGGGTCACTTTGTAGGCGCGTTGGGGCCGCATCCGGCCGTTGTCACTGAGACGGGCGGCTTCACCATCGCTCCTTATGTGTCGGCTACCCCGCGGACTCCGAGTCCATCCAGAGCTTCGAGTGGACAGCCTACGAACCGGAATGCTGTCACGGGAAATCCATAGTTGGCTTGGACACTCGGGTGTGGGATGATTTGTGAACGCGGAATCGGCGGCCGTGAAGCGAGGACCGACGGTATACCTCAAGGGGGAGGTTTCTCATGGACGGTAGCATGGTCGGCCTGGTCGGCGGAATCGCCGGGGGAGTGGTCGGCGTCATGGGAGGACGCGGCACCTACTTCACCATCAAGAACACGAAGGGCCCCCAGGAGCGGGCCTTCGCGATCCGGGCAGCAGCCCTGTGTTGGCTTGGGGGCTCGGCCTTCCTGGCTTGCCTCTTCCTACTGCCCCCGTACCTGGCGCTTGCTGCTCTGGGTCGTCTATCTGCCGTCGCTGTTCTGGTTCAGCAGATGGGCAAATGAGAGACAGGCCGGTGCCAGGGTCGAGGACATGACCCAGGCCGATCTGCCAGGCCGCCAAGCAGGTGGTCTGTAATCCTTCAACAATAGATTATCCGTGATGCCACGATTGGTCCGCTCCGGCTTCGGATTTCACGCTGATGCACCGAGTCCCAGAATCGTGCAGGGTCGTCTAGGGAGGCTAAAAAAGCCGATATCGGCATGGCAACCCACCATGCTCCGCTTGCTGTGGCCGGTGGTTGGAGCGCCTTGAAGCGTGTACGATATTGGCCTGGACTTCTCCGGTGACTTCGGGAGATCGACCATGTGGCACAGACAAATCCGGCGCCCGAGCGATCTCGGCGCTGATGAATCGTTGCGAACCGAGTCTGGCCGGGCCGCCGTCGGTGTCGTGAGGGCGACGGTCGTGCTGGCTGGCCTGCTGTTCGCCAGCCCGGCCGCGACGGCATCGGACGGCGGTCCTGGTGGAGACGTTGCATTGTCGGGCCAGGTCATTGAGCGGGAGACCGGCAAGCCGGTCGGGGGCGCCGAGATCCTTCTGGAGCGTTCCATCCGTGGCTCTAACCGCGGATGCCGCCGGCTTGGGCCGGCACGAGCATCATTCGGACGGACGCCCAGGGGAGATTCCGCATCGAGTTTCCAGCCGAACAGGTGGCCGAGCCGCGATTTTTTATCGCGCTGGGGATCAGCCATCCCGAGTTCATTTCCCGGAAATCGAGCCAGGTTGCGCTCGCCGAGTTTATCCGCGGGCAGGCAAGGGGCGAAGCGCCCTTTTCACGCACGATCGTGCTCGAGCGAGGACTCGAGTACACCGGCCAGGTCGTGGTGCCCGGGGGCAAGCCGGCGGCCGGTATCCCGTACGCGTTCGAACACGGGCCGAGCAGAACCAGCCTTCTCATACCCATCATCACGGACGATTACGACGGGCAGACGGACGACGAGGGCCGCATCCGCAAGCGGATGCCGAAAACTCACGCCTTGGCCCTTTTCGTGGGAACACCCCGCAACTCCCGGGCACGATTCCCCTTCGCTCCCTATGAGCACTTCTGGGGTACGGATAACGCCCTGGGGCAACCGCATGTCTGGGCCCCGACCGACCTCGGCCGGGTCGTGCTCGGGCGGATCCGACTCTCGGGCCGGCTTGTCGATTTTGGCAAACCGGCCTGTTGCCGGCCACACGATCACCGCCTACCGCTGAAGGGCGCGATCGGCATTCGACCACGACCGAGGCCGACGGCAGTTCGCCCTGGGGCCGCTCCGCCCCGCGAATTATCTGATCTATGGAGAAGGACAGAGCCCGTACCACGACTGGGATCTTGATGCAGCAGCACGCCGAGCCATCCGTGTCGTCCATCCGGCGCGAGTCTATCTCAAGGAGGAGGCGAGCCCCGAACCGCTCGTACTCCGCGAGATGCCAACCGTCCGAGTCGAGCTGCGGTTCGTCGATTCGAAGGGGAAACCGACCCGCGGGGGTACCACGCTGCTCGGGGTCTGCTCCCGGACGACCCGCACCCGCCTGGCCGCTTCCCTGTACCCACCGAGTGCAAGAGGGAAGGAACTACCTCGCGCCGAATGCCCCCGAGCGCGAAGATCCCTGGGAGCCCACGGCCTGGCACGTTCAGGACCAGCCCGACGACGACGGACGCGTTGTCTTTTATGCGCCCCAGGGCCTGAAAAGTGCATGGGTGTCGCTACTGCCCGAGGACGAGGCAACGGCGTTCAAGCAGCGGATTGACCCCAATGGCCCGATCCTACCGATGCCGCCCG
Organism: uncultured Planctomycetota bacterium; assembly: GCA_963720335.1. Classification (GTDB taxonomy): domain Bacteria; phylum Planctomycetota; class Planctomycetia; order Isosphaerales; family Isosphaeraceae; genus CAVRFS01. The sequence goes on from CAVRFS010000019.1 coordinate 361,504, forward strand.
GCGCCTGGGCGACGTCACAGGCGACCGCCAGCGAACCATCATCGCGTATCGGGGCCGACCGTGCTGGTCTCCGTGAAGACGGAAGACGGTGCGGTTCCGGAGGATCTCTCGGTCATGGCCCGTTACAAGATCGAGGCGCAGGGTTATGTAAGTCTATTCGTCCGACAGCCGGACGGCCGCTTTCGCAGCCAGAGCCTTATGCCCGATCATGAATACACGATCACAGTCCGGGGCCGTCGTGATGTGTATGACCGGTGCCCGCCCAGCGAATAGCGTCCCTGAGAGTGGAACCGCCGAATTGTCCTTCCTCCTGCGCAAGCGGCGGAACCGCCCGGCGCCGGACAGACAGCTCCGCCCTTCGCCGTCACGACGATTGGAGGCAAGGCTCTGAGTCTTGCGTCCTTGCCGGCAAGACAGTCCTGCTCCACTTCTGGCGGCTACCCCAAGGCATTCCCGACGCGGCAACGTTCCTGGCCATCCATGAACGATTCGGAAGCAACGAGCGCTTCACGATGGTCGGCCTCTGTGTCTCTGATAGCTCCGAGGAGGCGACTCGAGTCATCCAAAGGGCGGGGTTATCCTGGTCGCAAGCCGTGCTCCGCGACGAATTCTACGACCCGATCGCCATTAATTACGGTGCGCGACTACCCGACGCGACATTCCTGATCGGCCCCGAAGGCAAGCTCATCGCCCGGGGCCTCCAAGGCACTGTGCTTGAGAAGGCTGTGGCCGAAGCATTGGCCGGCAAGTAGGGCCGATAACGAAGGCCCACGCCCCCGGATGCTGATCGGGAGCCGGGGGGGCCGGGATGCTGGAAGGGGTTGGTCTGACGTCTAACCCTCTCAAATTTAAGACCTGAATACTAGTCCAGGCTTTACACTGACAATTCGACGTAAGTCCTTGTTCTATGTGCAACATTCCATTGATACGATTGGTCGGGCATATTCACCCTTTACACATCGGACACGTGTAAGGTGCCCCCTTCTTGGCGGTTGTCAGACGTCCATTGTTCGGGCGATCGCCATCTCCAAGAATACCTCGCCGCACGCTCGGTCGCACTACCCTTGACCCCGCACGAGCGTGTCGCGACCCCCCAGAAGAGGGGCGGTCCTCGAGGAAGACCGCCCCTCTTCACATCGGTGACGGCTGTTCTTCAGTCGTCCCACCGACAGAGGCAGCGGGTTCCTACCGATCAAGCCCATCGTCATTCTCATCACGGGAAGGCTTGGCCTTCCGGCCACGCTTCGGAGCCGAGCGATCCTTGGGGCGGGTCAACTCATCCGGGTAGCGGTTCGACCTGCCAGGGCGAGGATAATCCCTGAGCCGACCGAGCGCTCTCGCTCCTCCGCGTCGGCCCAGATCACCAGATTCCCCCGACGAGCGACCTCCGGACATGGACGTAGCCCTTCTTCACCCAATCCTTGAACCGGTGGTAGCTCACGCCCAGCTTGTCCGCCAGGTCGCGGACCCACCACTCGTCGGCGGCCGAGCGGCTCCGCCGGCCGGCGTCGGGGACTGAGACCGAGTCGGTAGACCAGTTCCCGGGCACGCGACGGGGTGAACCGGTCGTCGCGGTTCGATACCGGACGGAAGCCCTCCCGGTTGAGGCACTCGGCGATCTGTTCGGATGTCTGACCAGCCGCGACAGCGGCCTCGACCAGGCTCTGCATCCGAGGAAAATCGCACAGACGCTGGTAACAACTGATCGTTCGCCGCAGACTGTGCTCGGTCGACGCCCCGCCGATCCATTCAATACGGAGCATGACATGCTCGGTGTTGTCACGCACCGTCACGGTCACCCTCTCGACGAGGGCACGAACGATCTCCTTGCGGTCCGCTGCCGGGGTATCCGCGGCGTTCCACAACGACGGGATGTCGGCGGCCAGGGACCGGATTCGGTCGAGCTCCTCCGGGGTGAGTCGCCGCGGCGACTCGCGACGGAATCGATCGTAAGCTTCGCGGGCTTCCTGCTCGCGGCGCAGGGCGTCCTCCCACCGCTGCTCCAGCGTCCGTGCGACCAGCCGGTTGTCCGGATCGACCGCCCGGTAGCTCCGTTCGGCCAGGCTGGCCTCAAACCGGCCCGCTCTAGCCCCTCCTGCCAATGCGTGTTGAGGCCGCCACGCTCCTGCTCGATGTCTCCGGCCGCCGTCAAGCTCAGCACGATCCCTGCAGGCGTCAACGCCCTCAGCACCTGCTCGCCGACGGCTGCGTCCAGGGCCACAGCACTAGATCCCGGACAAGTCCGTGCCTCACCAGGCTGCAGGTGCGTCACGCATTCGTAACGAGGTCGTGAGGTAGCACTGTAGAGCAC
>CAVRFS010000020.1:0-107849 GCA_963720335.1 uncultured Planctomycetota bacterium
AAAATACACAGGCCGAAGAGCTTGCCGGCCGGTTGAAAATCCGTCACCCCATATTTAAAGAGCGAGGCCTTTTCGTGAGGTTTCGTTGCGTAGGATTTCCGCTGACAGAAGATTCGTAGAAGATCGAGACGATTTCCAATACGATCCCCGCGCGTGGAGAAGAGTTCGATGACGACGCTTCTCGGTCCACTGCTGGCGGCGATGATCCTCGCCCAGGCGTCCGGTCGACCGCCGATCGCGGGCGAGGTGGTCGACGACCAGGGCAAGCCGGTCGCCGATGTCCCGGTGGTCTTCTATGTCCCTCCCAGCGTGTCGGGCAAGGAATACCAGGCCGAGGCCCAGGCCCGGACCGATGCAGGGGGCCAGTTCCGCATGAGCCTCCCGTCATCAGGGCGGATGTTCGTCGGCGGCATCAATTTCCTGGCCTATCGGCCCGGGTCGGCCATCACGGCGAAATCGTTTTACCCTCAGCCATACCGACTGGTCATGCGGAAGCCGGAGCCGCGGACCATCCGGATCGAGGGCCCCGACGGCCAGCCGATCGCCGGGGCGCGGATTACCCCGCGGATCTTCAACGTCTTCAGCGGTGCGACCGCCGAGATTCCCGAGTCGATGGCCGCTCCCCTGGCCGTCATCACCGGGCCGGACGGCCGGGCGACGATCAACTACCTGGCGGCCCGGGATCAACTGGTCGCCGCGCGGGTCGCGGCCGAACCGATCGGCACTCAGGACTTCTTGCTGGTCGAGCGGCCGGGCCGGAGCCGCGTCGAGCCGGTCATCGCGATCCGGCTCAAGAAGACCAGCCGGCTCACCGGCCGGATCGTGGATGGAGCCGGCCAGCCCGTCGCCGGTCAAGTCGTCGAGATCTGGTCGAGGGGCGGAGGAGGTTGGCTCGGGCCGAATCCGGTCGAGCTGCGAGGAGGCCCGCTCCGGACGTCGGCCGATGGACGCTTCCAGACCCCGGACAACCTCCTGGTCGGCTCGACGTATCGCGTCGTCGTCCGGGCCGCGGGCAAGGAGCCGATCATCTCCGACTGGATCGCGATCGACGAGGCGCCAAGGGCCCTCCTTCCCATGAGATTGCGGCCGTTGCGGTCCGTCGGCGGACGGGTCGTCGATCGGCAGGGGAAGCCGGTCGCGAATGTCGAGGTCTTCCAGTCGGGCGATGGTCCCGAGCAGACGTCGACCCAGAGCGGCGCCGACGGCCGGTTCATCCTCGACGGCTTCCGACAAGGCCCGGTGTTCGTCTTCGCGCGCGGCGAGGGGTTCCGATTCCATGGGCAGTTGATTCGCGAGGGCGAACAAGAGGTCACGGTCGAGCTGACGCGCGGCACCGAGCGGCCGGCGCGGGAGATGCGGATGCTCCCCGAGCCGATCCCGCCGGAGGAATCGCGGGCCATGGTGCGGCGGCTGGTCGAGCCGGTGTGGAAGGTGGTCGTCGAGAAGGGGAACGATCGGACCAAGTTCGAGACCTTGAGAGCCCTCGTCAATGCCGATCCCACGGGGGTCCTGGACGAAGCTGGAATCGGCGAAGTTCTCGAGCAAGGTGTGGGAGGCCCGGATCCAGACCGCGGTCGCCCGGTGCTCGCCGACACCGACCCGGAAGAAGCCACCTCGATCGCCGAGGCGATCGCCGACCCCGCCGGGCGCGCCGGGGCCTTGATCGAGGTGGTTGATGCACTCCCGGCCACACAACGCCCGCGCAAGATCGCCCTGCTCGATCGCGTGGCCCTCCACGCCAGGTCCGCGCCCGAGCCGGTCGAGCGGCTCTGGTGGATCGGTGAAGCGGCCGAGCAGTTGCATGAACTGGGCGAGGTCGAAAAGGCCAGGCCGCTCTTTGCCGAGGGCCTCCGCCTCGCCAACCAGATGACGAACAAGAAGGAGTATCACCGGGCCTACTTCGCCGCGCAGCTCGCCCCGATCGACCCGGCCGCGGCCCTGGCCATCGCCAAGGAATTCAAGGGCGCCAGCGTCGGCGGCTCATTCCGGGTCGTCCTGGGCCTTCAGATGATGGAGCAGGATCCGGCCGAGGCCTTGTGGTTCTGGAAGGAAATGCATGGCGTTCGGAGTGTCGGCATCAGGGCGGTCTTCGCGAGGCTGCCGATGGGCGATCCGGCGCGGCGCAACGGTTCTTCGATCGATTACGGCTGACGAACTTGAGGGCGTTCGGCTGCCGAGTTCTACGCATTCCTGGCCTTGGGTCTGAAGGCGAATGACGCGTCCGCCTCGCGGCGGGCGATGGACGAGGTCTTGCTCGCCATTGACGGGCTCCTGCAGGAGCGGCCCGAACAGCTCCAATCCGGGCCAGGAACCTGCTGCCAATCATCGAGCGGATCGACCCGGCCCTCGTGCCCGAGGTCTTCTGGCGATACGTGGCATCACGGCCCCCCTCCGCCAATCCGCGCACGATCAGCGTCTATTCCCCGACCGATCTGATCCGGCGCCTCGCCTTGTACGACCGCGAAGTGGCCGCCGCGCTCTTCGAGTCGAGTCGACACCGGATCGAGCACACCGAAGACCGCGAGCTGGCGACCTGGTCCTCCGAGTTCGAGGCCTGGTCGTCGTTCGACCCCCGCGCCGCGGTGGCTCGACTCGAGAAAATCCCCGTCGGTGCCGACCCGAGCCCGAATGACGCCAGGATCCGCGTCGCCAGCTCGCTCGGCCTCTCCGACAAGCAGCGTTTGCAAACGCTGTGGCCAGAAGACTGAGCGGCTGTCTCGGAAAGTCTCGAAGTAACGAAATCGTAAAGCTCGAGAGCAGAAAGGACGAGCAGAAAGGACAGGCATTGCACGGTGGGTCGAAGCCGACGCTGCGAGCCAATCCGAGATCGGTTCGCTATCAGACCTACAGTTCGTTGTTCACGCCGACTCCACGGCAGCGGAGAAGACCGCTGCCTCGGCTGGTCCCAGCCAAGGCGATCTCAACCGGTCTCGATGGGCTGGCGGAGTCGGGAGCAGAAAGGACCAGAGCAGAAAGGAGCGGAAAGGACAGGCAGAGCGGAAAGGACAGGCATTGCACGGTCGGGTCGAAGCTGACGCTGCGAGCCAATCCGAGATCGGTTCGCTATCAGACCTACCGTTCGTTGTTCACGCCGACTCCAAGGCACCGGAGAAGACCGCTGCCTCGGCTGGTCCCAGCCAAGGCGATCTCAGCCGGTCTCGATGGGCTGCCGGAGTCGGACCAAGCCGCACGCGTCGAGTTCAACGAGAAATGAGCGGGCGAACGGCGCCGGTGGCCTGCGGGTGGGAAATGAACGGTGGCAATGGATGATTACGTTGTCGATGCCGGCCAAAGTTCAAGTTCGCATCATCGCGTCGAACAGCCAGCCAGGTTTGCCACGCGTCGCACGTCCAGCCGTGCGGCGACTTCGCGCAGCCGTTCTCGACTGGCGGCGAAGAAACGGCCGAACAATCGACCACTGCGCAGTTTGTCCATCCGAGCCCGCCAGCTCTCGGCGTTACTCCCCAGCCGGTCGAGAATTCCGGCCAGCTCCGCCGAGATCGCCGCCTTTCCCTTGCGATAGAGCCGCCCCGTGTAATCGACCAGAAGGAAATAGCTGCCCAGCGAGAATCCTTCCAGCATCCCCTCGCGACAAGAATCCAACCGGCGCCGATCCTCGATCGGGCACAGCCACAGCGACTCTTCCAGACCGGCTGACGCGCACGAACCCGCCACGCTGCCATCAGCGGCCGCTTCGAGTTGAGCCGTCTTGCCCTGGCCGTCAACATGCTCCGAACGCACCTTGATCGACGTATGCTCGCTCGTTTCGGGGACCTCCGCGATCCCCGCGGCCACTGGGTTCAGATCGATGTACGCCGCGATGGCCAGGAGCGCCTCGTCATCGAGTATCGCCACGCTTTTGAACCGAGCCTCGAAGAACGCACCACGAACCTTGTCTTGCCGATTGGCCAGCCGCGACAGCGGTTCTTTCAGGCTTTTCATGAACCAACTGATGCTTTGCAATCGTTGGCGAGCCGTCGCTACCCACTGCGGGTCCTGGAGCCGCCATTGAACCCAATTATCCGTAACAGCCAGCGCCTGCCCGGTTTTATTGCGCGGTGGAAACAGCCGTCCCCAACGTCGCACGACCTCCTCGTCCGACCAACCATCGGCGATCTCCTGGTCGAGCCGAAGCAGCACGTGGAGATGATTATCCATCACCGAGAAGCCGCCGACGGCGATTGCGAAGATCTGTGCCAGTTCTTCGAGCCGGTTCTCGATCCAACCTTTACGGTCGTGCGGCCCTTCGCCCAGCAAGAAGGCGCGGCGCACGCAGCGCGAGATGCAGTGGTACCAGCGGGCCACCGTAGTATCAATCAATTGCGAGCGAGCGATTGCCATCGGGTGATCTCCTGGGGTGTTTGCATGCTGTACGTAGTCCCAGTATTGCCGTCAAGATTGCATTGCCGGAAATTCTTCGGTTATCCCGATCGAGGCCGGCTGAAATCGCCTTGGCCGGGAAGAGCGGACCATGAAATGCCTGTCCTTTTCGGTCCTCTTTGAACTGTGCCAGCAACTCCCGCGGGCTATGATTTGCCCATGACCGACCAATCATTCGACGAACCGCCCGGAATGATGGGGCTGCCGCCCTCGGCACGCGGGCTGACTGGCAGGCCCGCAGATATCGCCGATCATGCGAGCCAAGTTGCCCGGGAATGGCGGGATGTGGGCCAATCCTACGCCGAACGGCGCATGAACGAATTGGGCATCCCGAAAGCCCAGATCGGCGCAGACGACCCGAGGGCGGGTAAGGCGTGGCGTGTTTTCGATCCTGATGAAATGACGGGTGGCAGCATCTCCACCGGGATCGTCATTGATTCCGGCGTGCTCAATCCTGACCTACTCAAGGGTAAGAAGGGCGGTCGCATCTGGTCGAAGGCAACGGTGCGCGACCGGATCGACGCGATCATTGCGCATGAGGGGCGGAGGATCAGACGCTGGACCACGGGGAGGCATTGAAGGCAGCGGCAAAGACCGAATTGCCGGTCAGCGAAGGCGCGAAGAGGATTCTAAGGCGATGGCCAGATAGGTGACGGATCGGACTCACACTCCGAGCACGGCCTTTCTAATCTGGCAGCGCATCCCCGCCGCCATGTTACAAGCACTATTATCACGCATTGAGCCGGCGAAATTCCACCCTTCCTGCGTGAAACGGTAGAACTGCTCCCGGCCACCCGAAAATGTGTGGACTGCTATCAGCAAACCGGCGCGTGCCAACTCGCGGTGCAACTCGCGATTGGAATCGTTCACGGGAATCTCGCCGCGCTCGAGGTGGAGCAAGAGCAGGGCAACGGCGGCTTCGGATAGGGCAATCGTCGGCATGGCATCCTCCTGTCGGCATTTTACCTGGCAATGTAATCCAGCGGAATGCGAATCCCCTGGGCTCATTCGCGGGGTCAGGGCTCATTCGCGGGGTCAAGCTTTGTTTTTGTTTTCGTTCGCCCCGAACGCCGTGCGACCTCTGCCCACGCTCAAGCTGAAAAACAAGAAGCTAAGCTTGACCCCGCGAACGCGGGGATGATCGTGTAAACTTTTAAACGGTGTTAGTTCAATTTATAGGTAATCGGTGTCAGTTCAATCCGGCTGGAAATTGAACCGACACCGATTACCCCTCCAGCAAGAAGTGCGGCGCACGCAGTGCGAGATGCAGTGGTACCAGCGGGCCACCGTAGTATCAATCAATTGCGAGCGAGCGATTGCCATCGGGTGATCTCCTGGGGTGTTTTCATACTGTGCGCACCCCCAGTATTGCCGTCAAGATTCCATTGCCGGAAATTCTTTTGGTTATCCCGATCGAGGCCGGATGAAATCGCCTTGGCTGGGAAGAGCGGACCATGAAATGCCTGTCCTTTTCGGTCCTGTCCTTTTCGGTCCTGTCCTTTTCGGTCCTGTCCTTTTCGGTCCTTGTCTTTTTCGGTCCTTGTCTTTTTCGGTCCTTAAATGCCTGTCCTTTTCGTCCTTTTCTGAAATGCCTGTCCTTTTCGTCCTTCTGTCTGAAATGCCTGTTCTTTTCGTCCCTTTTCGTCCTTTTCGTCCGCTTTATGAAAGGCTTGATCCATCTCGGCTTACTCCAGTTCCAAAGCCCGCCTAGGCCCGGCGTCGAGCGGCCGTCTCAGGGATCAAGGCGATGCCGGGAATATAGCCCGGGAACTTAAGCGGACCTTAAGCCGAAGATATAATCCGATTTATCAAGGTTGTGGGAGTTTAACAAGAATAAGTAATCATTATATAATTATTATATTTATCTCATTTTTGTTAACCATACTTATATAGGATCCTTCAATTCTGACGTGCGTTCGTCCGGCCGAAAAGCCTCGCTCGGTTAGTTCTTGTTAACTTAAGGTTTTTGCTCTGTTGGCCGCTGATGAATCGGATAGACTGCAAGCCTGTGCTACGGAGCGGCACACACGGAACGAGAGCCGAACGTCCAAGTCGAGCGATCATTTGCCATGAACCGCAAGGCACGATGCGGCCCGGAGGGGTAGGGTTGACGCTTGGACTGAGGGGTACAAGTTCTCGCATCTCATTTCAGCCAGGACTCACCTCGATGAAACGCCATGCATTCGTTCTTTCGGGTGTCTTGCTAGTCATCATGGCCGTGGATCTCCGGGCCCAGCGCCTACGGCACCCCCCGCGAAAGTCCACAAGATCGCCGTCGGCGGCGAGGGCGGCTGGGACTACCTCACCGTAGACCCCGATGCGCGGCGGCTCTACGTTTCGCGGGGCAACCGCGTTGTCGTGATCGACGCCGATAAGGAGGCCGTCGTCGGCGAGCTGGCGGACACGCCCGGGGTCCACGGCATCGCGGTCGTCCCGGCGCTGGGCAAGGGCTTCACCAGCAACGGCAGCGACAGCAGCGTGACAGTCTTCGACCTGAAGTCATTGAAGGCAACCGGCAAGATTAAGGCGAGAGGCGTCCCGGACGCGATCCTCTACGACCCGGCCAGCAACCGGGTCGTCACCTTCAACCACCGCACAAACGACGGTACCGTAATCGACCCAGCCACGGAGAAGGTGGTCGCCACGATCGACTTCGCCGGCGAGCCCGAGGCCGCTGTCGCTGACGGAAAGGGGCACATTTTCGTCAACATCCGCAGCTCCAGCGAGGTCGCCGAGTTCGACCCACTCACGCTCAAGATCCTCAACCGATGGCCTTTGGCGCCCGGTCAGAGGCCGAACGGACTGTCCATCGACGCGAAGAACCGCCGCCTGTTCAGCGGCTGCAACGGCAACTCCAAGATGATAGTGATGGACGCCGACAAGGGCACGGTGCTCGCCACCGTCGACATCGGCCGGGGCTCCGACGGTTGCGGATTCGACGCGGCCAAGGGGCTCGCCTACAGCGCCAACGGCGGCGACGGGACCGTTACGGTCATCGGCGAGCCCGAGCCAGGGAAGTTCAAGGTGGTCGCGACCATCCAGACCCAGCCGACCGCCCGGACAATGACCCTCGACCCAAAGACGCACCGGCTCTACCTCTCGGCTGCCACCCCGCTGCCCGCGCCCGCCGCCGCGGCCGGCCAGCCGAAGGCCGAGGGCGGTCGGCGAGGCAATGTCCCGGGTTCGTTCGCGATCATCGTGGTCGGGGATTGATCGGATTCTCGTTCACCAGCGGCGACTCGGATTCACTGGGCGGTCGAACCAAGTGGCACGTTTTGTTCCTCACGCCCGCCAGTTGGTGCGCCAGGACGGAGGCGGGCGACCCTATTTTGCCATGCCTGACCTCTCCAGCTTGTTCAGACGCGCGTCCAACCGGCGGACGCTAGAAATTATACCGATTCGTCAGCCCATTATTGCCGTTTCGATTCGATGGACTCCAGGTCGCGGACGGTGATCAGGCGGGTGCCGAGGTCTTCATCATAGTGGGTGTCGCCTCGGACGCCGATGCGGCGGGAGAAGAAGGGGTCAACGTCGATTCCCGGCGGGACATCGAGGTAGGCGAGAGTGGAGCCGTCGGCGCCGATCAAGGCGTAAAGCTTACGACCGTCGACCTTGCGAGCGGACGGTTGTACGAAGCCAACGGCGTTATAAGGTCGGGCGCGGGGCCGTTCCGTGGCGGCCAGTTTGCGCTCCACCTTGGCGACCTCGCGGTCGCGGCGATGGCTCTTCGCCAGGATTTCCTGGATCGTCCGGGCGGCCTGGGCGGCCTGCTCGTACCGCGTGAGCCGGGCCAGCCGGACGCGAATGGCCTCTTCCACCGCCGGATCGGAACCAAGCCGCTTCAAGAGCGCCTGGTAGCCGTGCGCGCACCGCCTCGAACCGCCATTGCTCGATCGGTTGATCGCTGACGATCGCGCGTAGCATCGAATCGAGGTTTTCCATCTCGGTCTTGAGAGAAGCCGGCAGCGGTTTCTCAGGCGCGGAGGGATCATCCTGGGCAGGCGCGTAGGCAGCCTGAATCTCGGCGACCTGAGGTTGAGGTTTCGAGGTTGCGATGGCACGCGTGCCGTGGGCTCGGATGTAGCGGACCTCAGTCGTCCCCGGCATGATCGCGCACCAGACCGTCGCCGATTTCCCCCGGCCGATTGTCGAGCGGCGGTCGGTCGATGAGCCGGACCATCGTGCCCTGATGCAGGTAACCCCTGGGCGGCCCGGGCAGCCGGGCGCTGGGATGTCCGGACCGTACCAGTGCCCGCGGCGCGGTCACCCAGGCTCGCTCCGGTGGATTCGTCTCGGACATGGTCGGGTCGGCGACGCGGCGTCTTGGTGCGGAAGGAACGATTCCCCAGTCGATCGCCGTCCGTTCGATCCAACAGAGCGTCGTGGCGGGGGGTCGATCGCCAGCCAGCCCCCTTCAACGATGCCGCGGATGCTGACACGGTCCCCTCGACTCAGGGTGTTGTTGACGTAAGACGCCTCATTCGGTTGGTCATGGACCATAAGCTTGTCGACCGTGAGCTCGGCGGCGGTTGGCCATTCGGTGGTCGACGGGACGGCGGACATCGAGCGGAGTTTCGGTTCGCGCGGGGGGTCGGCCTGGCCGGAATCGGCGAGCAACACGCACGAAAGCGCGGTCAATCGCAGGGCCAACCCGAACATCGGCGACGGCACCTCCCCAAGTCATTTGATTGCACCGGCGCCATCAGCCAGCCATAAGCGGCTCGGAGATCCGTTCGGCGTGCGCGGAGCGCACCGGGCTCGCGTCGCCAGAACGGTCCAGGATGGCGGTTGATAATCGGGATCGGCTCGGGCGTCAAGGTCCACCGCTCTTTTCTTTTGGCCGTCCGCGATTTAAGATGTCTTTCTGCTCGACGAACCGACAACGACGCTCAGAATTGATCGAGCAAGATGAATCGCGCAATCGAGTCGCGGGACAGGTTCCGCATGGGACGATCCGGCTTGGTCGGATTGAAATAATAGCGTAACCTGCCCCTGGTGAGGAGTTTTCGACGGATGTATGCAATTTTCGAGGACGGCAGCCATCAGTTCCGGGTCAGCGAAGGGGATCGAATCCGCGTCGATCGCCGTGAGGGTAAGGCGGGCGACGAGCTGGTCTTTTCCAAAGTCCTTCTGATCTCGGGAGGGGAAAGCCGTCCGACGATCGGTGCGCCGGTGGTCGACGGAGCCAAGGTGGTCGCCAAGATCGTCAACCAGTTCCGAACCAAGAAGATCATTATCCAGAAGTTCCGCCGGCGCAAGAACGTGCGCCGTCGCAATGGACACCGCCAGCCTTACACCACGGTTCAGATTACCAGCCTGGTTTCTCCCGGTTGACGCGTCGTCCCCAACGAGCAGCCTTTCCCAAATTGCGCATACCGTTCTAGCATGCCGGTTTCCGCTGGCGCTAGCACGGTTTTTCTATTTGTGGATCGGCGGCGGATGTTAACATAGTCCCGCTAACGTCAGACTTCCTCGATCGGTTCTCAAGCGGGTTCCGCGCAATTCAACAAACCGATCCCCTCGATCTGGCGATATCTGGCGTGAGTGGTAAAATTACTAGGCTTTAGTACACCTATAGACTTTTGCACACAAATCGGCTAAACCCTGGTAGGTGTCCGAAGATTTCCGGGGCAATTCGGGGTAGGTCGAGACGTGGAGAGCCGTCATGGCAACGGTAGGCGAACGGGTAGGGATTGTGACGAAGTCCGAGGCACTGGAGCCGGCATGGACCGTCGGCAAGGAACGTGGTCGAGGACGCCCCGGAATGGAGGTTCCGCGGATTTTCAGCATGGAGGGATCGTGCCCGTTCGATCAGGTCGATTGGGAGCTGCGCACGGCGGAGATCAAGGAGGAGCGGGGGCGGGTCATCTTCCAGCAGAAGGATTGCGAAGTTCCGCGGAACTGGAGCCAACTGGCCACGAACGTCGTGTCGAGCAAGTACTTTTACGGCGATGTGGCCAGCGGCAACGGCAGTCCGTCGCAGGGAAAGCGCGAGTACTCGGTTCGCCAGTTGATTCACCGCGTGACGCGAACGATCGCGGATTGGGGTAAAGCCGATGGCTACTTCGCCACGTCCGACGATGCCGAACGATTCTACGACGAGTTGACGGCGCTTTGCTTGAATCAGTATGGGTCGTTCAACTCGCCCGTCTGGTTCAATGTGGGACTCTTCCACCAGTACGGCGTTTCCGGGCCCGCCAACAATTGGCGATGGGAAGACGAAACACGGGGCGTCCTCAAGGCGACGAGCGCCTACCAGTACCCGCAATCGTCGGCGTGCTTCATCCAGAGTGTCAGCGATGACATGGAAGGAATCATGAAGCTGGCGACCAGCGAAGCCATGCTCTTCAAGTTCGGCTCGGGAACCGGCACCGACCTGTCGACCTTGCGCTCCAGCCAGGAGAAGCTCTCCGGCGGCGGCAGACCGTCGGGACCGGTCAGCTTCATGAGGGTCTACGACGCCATCGCCAGCGTGGTCAAGTCCGGGGGTAAGACCCGCCGCGCGGCCAAGATGCAAACCCTCAAGTGCTGGCACCCGGATATCCTCGAGTTCATCGAGTGCAAGACCAAGGAGGAGAAGAAGGCCCAGGCCTTGATTCGCTCGGGCTACGAGGCCAACTTCAACGGCGAAGCCTACAGCTCGGTCATGTTCCAGAACGCCAACCTGTCGGTCCGCTGCACCGACGGCTTCCTGCACGCCGTCGAGTCCAACGAGGACTGGACCACCCGCTCCATCACGACCAACCAGCCCATGGAGACTTACCAGGCGCGGATGCTCATGGATAAGATCGCCGAGGGGACCTGGCTCTGCGGCGACCCCGGCGTCCAGTACGAAGATACAATCCAGCGCTGGCATACTTGCCCCAATACCGCGCCGATCAATTCGTCAAATCCTTGTAGCGAATATATGTTCATCGACGATTCCGCATGTAATTTATCGTCGATCAATTTGATGAAGTTCCGCCGCGACGACGGCGGGTTTGATGCCGAGCGGTTTCGGGCGGCCGTGCGCATCTTCATCACCGCGCAAGAGATCCTGGTGGACCACGCGAGCTACCCGACCGAGCGGATCGCGGCCAACAGCCACAAGTTCCGGCCGCTGGGGCTAGGGTATGCGAACCTGGGAAGCTTGCTGATGTCCTCGGGCTTGCCGTACGACTCCCAGGAAGGGCGTGCGCTGCGCGGCCGCCATCACGTCGATCATGCACGGGCAGGCCTACCTGACCAGTGCTGAGCATGCGGGCCATCTCGGAGCATTTGAGGGGTTTGCCGTCAACCGCGAGCCGATGCTCAAGGTCATGGAGATGCACCGAGCCGCCGCCGAGGCGATCGATCGGTCGGCGCCGGCCGATCTGCTGGCGGAGTCGCACTCGGTCTGGGACGATTGCCTCGAGCTCGGCCGTAACCAGGGCTATCGCAACAGCCAGGTGACGGTCCTGGCGCCGACCGGCACGATCGCGTTCATGATGGATTGCGACACAACAGGCATCGAGCCCGACATCGCGCTGGTGAAGTACAAGCAGTTGGCTGGCGGCGGTATGCTCAAGATCGTCAACCGCACCGTGCCGATGGCGCTGCGCAAGCTGGGGTATGATGAGCCGGTGATCCGTGGGATTCTCGACTACATCGACACCCGTGACACGATCGAGGGGCGCCCGAGCTGCGGGACGAGCATTTGCCGGTCTTCGACTGCGCGTTCGCCCCGCCGCAAGGGGGGCGGAGCATCCACTTCCGGGGCCATCTGCGGATGATGGCCGCCGTGCAGCCGTTCCTGTCGGGCGCGATCTCCAAGACGTGCAACGTGCCCAACGAGGCGACCATCGAAGAGATCCGGGCGCCTACCTCGAAGGCTGGAAGCTCGGGCTCAAGGCGCTGGCGATCTATCGCGACGGCTCGAAGGGAAGCCAGCCCGTGAGCACCAAGTCCGAGGCGGGCTTGGCTCTGGAGGCATCCGAGACGTTGGCGAAGGCACAAGCTCAGACCGATGCGGCCTTGGCCAGTGCCGCCGCCGAAGTGGCTGCGATTACTCGGCTCGAGCTGATTCCGTCGGCTGCCAATCAGCCGCGCCGTGAGCGGTTACCGCATACCCGCCGCAGCCTGACCCACAAGTTCGACATTCAGGGTCATGAAGGCTACATCAATGTCGGCTTTTATCCGGACGGACGGCCCGGCGAGTTGTTCATCACCATGGCCAAGGAAGGCTCGACGATCGGCGGCTTGATGGATGTCCTGGGCACGGCGATTTCGATCGGCTTGCAGTATGGCGTGCCGCTGGAGGTCTTCGTCAACAAGTTCGCGCACAGCCGGTTCGAGCCGGCCGGCTTCACCAAGAACCCGGACATCCCGATCGCCAAGAGCATCGCCGACTACATCTTCCGATGGCTGGGCATGGAGTTCATCGCCGGCTACCGCGAGGCCAATGCGCCCAGGCGTCCCACCGCGGAACTGGAGGACTCGCCGATGGCGACCACCCCGCCGATGCTCAAGGTCAACGGCCACCGGACCGCGACCATCGCCGATCTGGAGCATGCCGAGGCGGTCATGGGGACGTATCAGCCGCAGCCGGCCGCAGTCCCCGCTCCCCAGCCGGCGACGAGTGACGGCCTGTCCGAACAAGAGCGTCAGTTCGCCCACTTCCAGAGCGACGCTCCCGCCTGCGACAACTGCGGCGCCTTGACCGTCCGCTGTGGCACCTGCTACCGCTGCTTCAACTGCGGCAACAGCATGGGCTGCTCGTGAGATCGACAGATTGCGGAAGGAGAGGAGACGAAAGACCTCAAGGACCCAGACGAGGTGTGAGCCTCGTCTGGATCCGAGCTGGTCGATCACTCTGGTTGTGCCGAACAAGAGCCTTCTCAGGCTTTGCGCCACGTTGAGCCAGGTGTGGACGTGGGGCGAGCCGCGGAAGAACCAGGAGAAGGCCGGGCCTTCGAGCCTCCAGATGTCCCAGACGCCGTCGTTGCCGATGTCGCCTTCCTTGTAGAAGGAGAGCCTCAGCTTGTCGACGCCGCCATTGCCGTCGAGGCACGAGCGAACTTCCTCGGCGTCGAAGGCGCGGAAGGGAGTCAGCATCTTCTCGATAAGCTGGGAGACCATCGCCTTTTGCTGGCTATCCAGGTCGGCGATGGCCAAGCCGGTTTTCGGCAGGTCTTTCCCCTTGAGCTTGATGAGTCGCTGATCGTCCTGCTCGGTCTTGTTGAGGATGAGGGCCTGGGCTTGTTGCTTGTCGTCCAGGGTTTTGAAGATCTTGTTGGCCTGCTCGCCCTGATACCACCAGACGTTGTTGGTATGCTTGGCGTCTTCCTTGTCGTGGCCGTCGGCGGCATGTCCATAGAAGATCGGTCCGCCGAACGCGGCGCCGTCGACGCTGTTGCCATCAGCGCGAAGCGTGTCGTGCCGGCCGGTCACGACCCATTCGAATGGCTTGTCGGTCCCAGGCTCGCCAAAAACGGCCACGCTGTAGGCTTCGAATCCCCCGGAATCGTCGTCCATCTGCTTCATAAACCGTTCGTAGCCGTCCTCGCTGCAGAGATTTTTCATGATCTCCTGGCAGAGGGCTTGCTGCTCCGGCTTCATGTCGCCGATCGTTGGCGGGACGATCTGCCAGTTGTTCTTCACGGTCGACCGGAGGGGATGGTTGAATGGGAAGCAGATGATCTTCCGCTGTTCGGGTGTGATCGTTTTGTAGAACCGCGCGACGGCGGTCTCAGCGAGTGCCGAGGGGGTGGGGCCCACCTGGGCCGGTCCGGCCGCGGCCAGGGCGGTCGAGGCCCTACCAACGAGCGGTACCGCCGCCGCGAGGGCGCCGGCGCCGATGGTCTTGACGAACTCGCGACGCGAGACCGACGCGAGGAACGCTCTCTCCGAAGCCGCCAATTTGCATCGTTGACATCCGCCATGGGAGCCGATCTCCTTGTCCTCGGTGTGATTGTGGGGGAGGGCCCTACGCACGATCGACGGAAGACAGCACGTTCTCGACCGGATCGGAATCCGGAACCGAGACGCAAACGCACCTCCCGTCCTAGACTCAGGCTAAACCGAGTTGGTGGCCCACGTCAACAGTCTGAGCGGAGGCCGATCTCCGCAAGGAAACAATCAACTAAGGCGTTTCAGCATATCGGCGATGCGATCGGTCAGGTGCCGGCGGGCCGCGTCGTCCGGGAGCCAGGCGACGCGATCGGTCAGGTCGGTGAGTCGTTGCGCGCAACAGAGCCAAGGCCGCCAGCCCGAGGGAGCGGTCGCGCGTCTCCGCATTCATGGCGTCGAGCTGGCGGGCGATCTCCTCGCCGGTGACCCGGTCGGGCACCGCGGCGAGCGGATGCGTGTCGGCCTCCTGGGCATGCGGCTCGATCACGCCGGCAACCAGCGCCTTCAGCGGCCCGATCTGCTCCTCACGGTCCCAGACGTAACGGAACACCCAGAAGTCCGAGACCTGAGCTCTCGACCGGCCGCAAAGCAGGGCCGACGCCGCCACCAGCTTGAGCACCTTGACGGCCCTTCGATCCGAGAGCGCCACGCCCAGGTCTCGCACCTTCGAGACGACTTCGGCGTACCTCTCGGCAATTCCGGCCAGCTCGACCTGGTAGATCCGTTGCGCCAGGACGCGGAGATCGGCCGCGGAGACCGAAGACGCCAGTGGGCCGGCCCGCTCCAGCTCCCAACCGGCGTTCAGCAAGCGGGGCAATTGATCGCGGTTGAGGTTGTCCACGTGAGAACGAAGCAGGAAACGGTCGAACAACGCACGGAGGGCGTCGTCCTCAGGCAAGTGGTTTGAAGCGGCGAACAACGACAACAGAGGCAATTGATGGACTTCCACACCACGGCGGTAGACTCGCTCGTTAAGCACCGTCAGCAGGTTGTTCAAAATCGCGCTGTTGGCGTTGAACAGCTCGTCCAGGAAGACGAATTCACCCTCGGGAAGCATCCGGCTGGTCACTGTGGCGACGGTGCCCTTCACGGAGCCGCACCAGATCGATCGGGCCGAAGACTTCATTCGGCTCCGAGAAACGGGTCAGCAAATACTCGAAGTAATTTCCGCGTACCGCTAATGCAAACTGCCGGATCAGAGCGGACTTGGCGGTCCCCGGCGGACCATGCAGGAACAGATGCTCGCCGGCAGTCACCGCCAGTGCGATCAGATCGACGATTTCGTCGCGGCCAACAAACCGGCCTTTGAGGGGTTCGACAACCTCGCGTCGAAGGCGAGCGACCGTATCATCCACCATGAACCCCATTCCTATCCTAACCTTCCTATTTCATCTCAACGGAAAGCCGGGGCAGTCCGAGTCGCCGGATCGGAGTGGCCGTGCTCCTGGAGTACCAGTTCAAAATAATCCCAAGTTTGCCCCGGCTGTTCGGGCCGCCAGGATGGCCGATCGTTGCCAATCAAACGCTCGGCATACAAGAGCGATAGTCCCGAGTGTCCGCCAAAGTCCAAGGGAACCAGCGGAGCTTCGTCCACATCCGAGAGCACGCCTGAGAGCGGCCAGCGCCGAAGAATGTTCGCCAGCAGCTCGACCAGCGGGTCGGCGGGATCCAGGCCGCGAGCCCGCCGCAGGATCTGGGGCAAGTAACGTAGCATCAGGTCGGCGGAAAGGTGGTGCGACGACGTCGACCGGCAAGCCCGGCATCTTCAGTCGCTTCTCCAGATCCGACACCCGTTCGTCATGGCAAACCAGGGCCCAGCTCGCCTGCCGGACGAGCTCGGCCGCCGCGCAGGCGATCGATGGATCGAACGTGATGCGAGGACCAGCCACGGAGAGGCCAGTCGTCTCGAACGCCTCGGCCAGGATCGCGATGCCGCGCGCCGAGGCACGATCGTGCGGCGCGGTCGCCGAGCGAAATACGATCGTCCCCTCATTCAGGAGCTGTGTCACGAACTCGTGAAACGCGGTCATGTCCGTAAGAAAGCCCCTGGCCTGCTCAAGCCTCATCGCGATGCGTTCCAAGATAACCGAAACCCACGCGCGGACGCGAGCGGCTCGACTTACTTGGCCGGCCGATCATCGCCGTCGATGCCGGTTGCCGGGCATCGCCTAGAGCCTCGACCCCCAGGTGAAATGTATGAACGCTGTTTGTCCAGCGGTCCTGAAGCCCCGGACGTCCTCCCGGGCTGATCCCGATCACCGAGAGTCAGAACGATCACCCCCAAACTGACGAACCACCAGGTGCGCCATCGCGGCGGCCAATTCAATTTCGCGTGATCCGGCGCAAGCTCGACCCGCCGCGAAGGCCAAAACCAGAAAAACAGCCCCAGGAGCATGCCGCAGCCGCTCAGCCCCAAGCCCGAGTACGAATCCCGCCGGACGGTAAATGAAAACGACCGTGTGCTTGCCTTGGGGAAGATAAACGGCGCGGAAGGCGAGATAGGCGGGCCAGATCGGCGCTGGCTGGCCGTCGACGGTTGCCGACCAGCCCGGGTCGAATGTATCCGAAAGGACGAGATAAGCCGGCGTCGCCGCGTCGGCTTCGATCACAACGCGTTCGGGTAGGTCCTCGACAATCCGGGCCGTACCTGAGACCGTCGCGTCCGCCGGGAGCGGATGCGAGGGATCCTCGACGATCAGGTGGTCGCGGAGCTTGGACTCCGAGCTCAGGCGTTTCAGGTCGGCGATGGCCGAAAGCCGATCCTCAGCGTAGACCGGCCGGCCGGCCAGCCGCGCCCGTGGCAGAACATCGGGGTTGCGATGGACAAACGCCACGCCAGCCGGTCCACACTTGCGCGGATGATTTCCCCATCGAACGCCGGACGGTCACGAAGTGTGAGATCCCCTCGATGTCCAATCGACCCTTTCCGTCGCCGGCATTGTCGGTGTAATCGAGATAGCGTTGAGCCTTCATGGGCGTTCCCCCTTCCGACGAGGCGATGTGCCAGACGACGGGAAGACTCCAGTCCAGCGGGTCTCGGACGGCGAAGAAATCGATCGGCCTCGAGGCGTAACCCGGCTCGCCAGAATGCTTAGGGGCATCTCCGACGATGCGGATCAGATGGGGGTCGGACTTCAAGAGACTGACCGCTTCGGGTGGTTTGGTCCAGTACCGCGGATCCACCGTGGGCACATCGACGATGTGGGCACCCAGAAGATCAGCCAGGACCAAGAACGGGAGAATCGCGGCCAGCCGCGCCCGGTTGACTGGGTCTGCGGGTCCGTACCGCACTTCGAGCGACCCACCAGGCCAGTGCCGCCAGGAATGCCGTGCGAATTACGGCGACGACCAGCTCACGACCCAGCCATCGAAACTTGGCGATTTGATCGGGCCCGAGCCCAGCGCCTTCGGCTGGCTCCAGACCGGGGTATAGATGGTGATCATGATCGGGATGGCGAGTGCGACGAGCACGCCGGCCAGGATCAATCCACCGCGGAGCGAGACCACGCCGGGCCGGCCGATCCGTTCGACGCCAAGGGCCGCCAGCGCGGCCACACCCAGCGACACCCACACATGAAACCGCACCGGTTCTCGCGAACTCCCCAGCACGGGTATTCGATGGGCGAAATCGAACAACCATGTGAACCTGCCCAGCATCAGAATACACTCCAAGACCGATGAGCAAGACCCAGAAGTTGGCCCAGCGATCCCGGCTCGACGCGCCACCGGCGCCGACGACCGCCAGCACGATCGCGATCAGACCCATGTAGGTGTTCATCTCGTGGTAGGGGTAAAAGCCGTCCATCCAATCGGTGTCTACGAGCGCGAGTGCCATAGGCTTCGCGAATGACCAGCGTCGGCAGCAGCTCGGGGTGCCACGAGGCATAAGTCAAATCTCCATACGATAACCCTCCCGCTCGTGGTGAGCGATCGAGTAATTCCTTGGATGGGACCCACTGCACGGCGGAAAGTAAGACTCCGACCGCGACCAGGACGACCGACATCCCCAAGGCGCGCATCCGCGCTTTCCGTTCACGCTCGGTCGCCGCGCGGTAGAGTCCGTAGAGACCGACCAGTCCGATGGTCAACAGGGAGTCCTGAAGGTGGCCGGCGAAGACCTGAAACGCCAGCGCCAGTCCGCCGAGTACGGCCCCTCGCCAACGACCCGAAGACCATGACCATTCCAGGCCCCAGATCACAAACGGCACACTCGCCAAAGCATTGATCATGCTGGTGTGGATCAGGTGGCCCCAGACGTAACCACTCGCGGCGAAGACGGCGGCCCCGGTGAGTGCCCCCGCCGGCCCGACATGGCGGCGCAGCCAAAGGAATGTCCCCACGCCGGTCAGCCAGATCGAAAGCACCGTATCGAGGTTGAACGCCTGCCAGGTCTCCATCCACGGATAGAGCAAGTATTTGAGTGGATGCAGATAGCCCGCCTGGCTCTCACTATAAAGCGGAAGACCACAATAGAGCCCCGGGCACCAGCGCGAGAACCGACCAGCCCGCAGCTCGTCGGCGAAGAAGGCTCGATAGGGGTAGTTGATCTCGGTGATGTCGAAGTAAAAGAGCGCCCACGAAAGCTGACCGCGGCCCAGAAGAACCAGGCGATCGCGGCCGTCCAGACCAGGAGCGCCAAGATGTCGCCTCGACCCCAAGGGCGCCGCTCGAACGCGCGAAACGAATCTTCAGTGGTCACCGAACCCCCGCTGGACACGACACGCGCCTCGCTGACTCGAGTTAAGGAACGACAACCTGCAGACGATTCAGCTCGGCGGGATCCCGACCATCCGCTTTCCATACCGTCGTAAGGGCCGGCCGCCAATCCATCCGCGATGCGGAACGGACGTACCTGATCCGTTCCCCCCCACGTCGGCGGCTGGTTGCAAACCGGCTCTCGACTCCTCAGGTGGTCGCAGAACGAGCAGCTTTCCTTGGTGCGGCCCCAGTCCGCGCGACCAGCCCGGGAACCGATTCGGGTAGATCGAAAACGGGATGCCAACCACCTGCTTGCCCGAAAGAAACGCGATCCGGTAGACGTCCCAGTATCCCCCGAAAACGTGAGTTACATCCGATGGTATCGCGAACCTCGCCGGCCTGTCGACTGGGCCGGCGATTGGACGTCCCCGAACGGCCAGCTCCGACCAGGGTGGGAGCGGGACCTTGACGACATTCCATGCTTGTTGATGTAATGACGTGTGTCTCGATACCAGGTTAAGGTGGACGAGCTCATCACCGTGACCAGGATTCCCGCGACGATCCAAGCTGCCACGCGCCCGGTGAGCCTTCGGCGCGACAGGCTCTCCAGCACGAGCCCGAAGCCCAGCGACCAGGGAGTCAAGAGATAGATCAGATACCGGTAGTTATCGGAGTTGAAGATATTCCGGTTCACAAGGAAGGCGGCCACGATCAAGAGTGCCGATCCGAGCACGCCGCCACTGATCGCCCTCCGGGCCGGCAGGGCGGACTTCAACGACTCGCGCGCCAGCCGGGCAACCATCACCCCTAAACCAACTAACATGAGAATGGCGAGCCATTCCTTCGCCCGCGAGATGCCGGTCGAAGTACGATCGCCGGCAACCCAGAGGACCAGGCCGCGAAAGACTCCCGCATTACTGGCCGTCTTCCGGTCCAGGTCGTAAAGCTCGGTACCGGCAATAAGGCGCGGCAGGCAGTGGAGAACCAGCAGGCGGACGTGCTCCTGGATCGCCCGGCGTTCCAGGGTCGCTTCGAATTGAGAAGGATAGGCGTCATGGGGATCGACTCGGCGGCCGATTTCCCGAGGCAGAAGGCCGGCCATCATCGCGATCAGGAACACGGCGGCCAGGCTGATCCCGCACCTTTGACCTTCCTGACAGGAACCAGGTGAGTATCGCCGCCGGCACCAATCCCGCCAGAGTGAACAGGAACATGGCGTCGAGATAGAGTCCCAGGCCGCACCAAAGCCCCAACGCGGCCGCGCGAGCCCGGCCGCCGCGCGTCAGACAGGCGTGCAGGCCCGCGAACGCCAGGTTGTGCCAGACCAAGGTCAACAAGTGTCCCCCCGTGATTCGTCCCGAAAGCCAGATGGTTCCCAGCGACGAGAATACCAGCGGCACGATCGCCCAGCCCGCGACCTCCAGCCCGAACGTCCGCCATGCCAGCCAGAAGGTCGAAGTGACCACCAGCACCCAGATGACTGTACCGCCGCTGACCAGCGTGGTGGCGTTGGTCCCCCAGACCCGGGCTTGAGGGTAAGAGAATAGCATGGGCGTGATGCCCATGTACGGTGTTCCCGGATAATGCCACCGCCATTGTCCATGCACGGCATCGAGCAAGGTCAGTCCGTCGACGGCCAGGTCGCTGTCAACGTGGTCCTCGGCGTTCACGATCAGGGGCACGCGAATAAGGACCGTCCAGACCAAGCCCAGGCCCAGTATCACCCAGGGCCAGTACGGGCGCCGCTCGATAACGGTGGAAGACTGATGGGTCATGGAGGAAAGTTAGGCGCCACGGCGCGGCCTCAAACGAAGAAGTCGGACACCGGACAACGAAATCCGGGCAGCTCGGGGAGGTTTTCGATGACCGCGTCCTCGCGAAGAACCAGAGGGGGCTCGTCATCCGAGCGGTAGATGACCACACTCCGGCACGAGGGATAGACGACCCAGACCAAGAGCGAACCAACCTCCTGGTATTCAGAGACTTTTTTGATCATCTCGCCCCGCCGATTACCCGGCAGAATAGACCTCGACGGCAAGGTCCGGCGGTACGGGGGGAAGGCCTGTTCCCAACTGTGATCGGGGCCAACGAGCGTGAGTGTAGAAACATACGTCGGGTCCCCTGACCGTATCGGGATCACGCTCGGTTAAGACGGCCGAGTCGTTGGTGATCGCGTATCCGAGTCCAGTTTGTCGGCCAAATAATTCCAGGGCAAATCCGACGTTCATGCAAACGCGCCCATGCTCCGGCGTTGGCCGCGGCATTTCGACAATCTCCCCTCGAACAAGTTCGTAGTTCCCGTCGCCGAGGTCGGCCGCCATGAACTCCTCGGCGGTGAGCAGTTTGGTCTCCGCGACTGTCGCCATAGCAATACTCCCGAAATCGAGAACGTGTCTGACGAATCAGACCGCCCCGGCCATAGCTTCGAGCTGCAACGTCGAGCGGTTTTGCTCCTTGACCAGGTAGTCGCGGCCAAACTTGATGCGGATGTGGTCCCAGGGGAGGACTTCCTCGACCGCTCGCTCGCGATGGCTATAGAACGGGACATCGATGCCGAGGTCGGCGAAGGTATCCCACCAGAGATTAGGATTGAAGTGCTCGCTCCAGGCATCGAGCCGGGCACCTCGGCGCCAGGCTTCTTCCAAAGCCGGCGCGACCAGGCGGTCGCCGCGTGTCAGAATGCCTTCGAGCATGCTTCGCTCGATATCGTGCACCTTGACCGTGACCGAGCGAAGTTTGACCCGGGAGCGGAGATACCGGTGCGCCCAGTGAAAATAGTCGCGGGTCCGCATCCCGTTCCACTGGTAGGCCGTGTGCGGCTTGGGGATAAAGTTCGAAACGCTCGCGGTGACGTCGGCGTAGCGGCCGGTGACCTCCTTGCCGATCCGGGCGATGGTTTCGGCCATCTCGACGATGCCGTCGAGGTCGGCGGTGCGCTCGCCGGGGAGTCCGCACATGAAGTAGAGCTTGACCTTGCGCCAGCCGCGACGGAACGCCTCGGCGCAGCCGTCGTACAGATCCTGGTTGTTGATGGGCTTGCGGATCTGTTCGCGCATGTCATCGCGCGCAACTTCCGGAGCGAGCGTCAGGCCGCTCCGCCGCCCCTCGGCCAACAGCGCGGGGATCTTCTTGAGCATCTCGGTGATCCGCAGGCTCGGCAGGGAAATCTTCACGCCCATCGGCGTGAATACCTCGCTCATCCGTGCCACCAACTTCTCGAAATCGGGATAGTCGCTGGTGGACAGCGAAAGCAGGCTGATCTCGTCGTAGCCGGTGGCGTGGTAACTGTCGAGCGCGGCCTGGACGATCGTCTCCACGGTGCGATGGCGGAGTGGGCGCTTGATGACCGTGCTCTGGCAGAACCGGCAGAGCCACGGACAGCCCCGCATGATCTCGATGGCGATCCGGTCGTGGGTCGTCTCCACGAATGGGAGAATCGGCCGGGTCGGCAACGGGATCGCGTCCAGATCCCGGATCACGCAGGGCTTGATCTCCTCGGGGACATCGTCGCGCGTCCGGCGAATCTCCAGGATCGTGCCGTCTTCACGGTGGATTGGTTCGTAGAACCTCGGGACATATGCCCACTCCACGCTCGCGGCGATTCGCGCCAGTTTGTCGGCGCACGACAAGCCCGAGCCATGCATCTCTTTCCACAGGTCGCAGACGACCGGCAGGCTCGGCTCGCCATCGCCGATCACGAATAGATCGATAAAAGGCGCAAGCAGCTCGGGGTTCTGCGCGCCGGACCCCCCGCGATCACCAAGGTGTCATCTGGACCACGGTCCTCGGCATGGAGCGCGATGCCACCGAGGTCGAGCATGGTGAGCACGTTGGTGTAGCAGATCTCGTACTGGAGCGAGAAGCCCACGACGTCGAACCGGCAGAGCGGCGTGAACGTTTCCAGGCTATAAAGCGGCAGCCCATTCTTCCGCAACGCGTCCTCGAAGTCAGGCAGTGGTGTGAACACGCGCTCGCAGGACCAGTCCGTCGCATTCATCAGGCTGTACAGCACCTGGAGCCCGTGGTGGCTCATTCCCAGCGCATAGGTGTCGGGAAATGCCAGACAGACGGTTCCTCGCGTGGTCCGGTGGTCCTTGGCAATGCTGTTCAACTCGCCTCCGACGTACTGGCCGGGCGTTCGAATGGTCGGCAAGATCCGCGAAACGACAACGTCTTTAAGATCTTGGTTCAGCATGGTTTCCATCCTCAAAAGAGTGCATCCACTCCCGACCCGGCGAGTCCGGTGGTGTGTGGCGGGCGGAGGGTCGTGGGAACTGAAAGGCCTTTTCACGCCGCCCATCACCCTTCAGCGCTAGATATTGTGTATCCTACACGGTCACCGGTTTTCTGAATAGCTGCGCCAAGGGCTGACGCCCGGTCACTTTCCACAAAATGGATCGATTTGCCGGCGCAATGGGCGGAGTTCAGTCGATCGGATACAATATTCTCAAATCGAAGCGGTTTTCGTGATTCCTCTCGATTCAAACTCATACGAGTATGACCGATCCAGAACAACGCCCCTTGGTGGGCTTGACGATGGGGGACGTGGCGGGCATCGGCCCCGAGGTGATCGCCCGAGGTTGGGCCGATGCTCGGCTGCACGCCCTGGCGCGACCACTGGTGATCGGCGATCCCGTCGTGCTCGAGCGTGCCTTGACACTGGCCGGCCGCCCAACCCGGATCCGAGTCCAGGTTGTCGCAACGCCTGAGGAGGCCGACCCCTCCGCGTTTCTGATCCCATGCCTGAACGTCCCGGGAAATCATGGTGATCTCTCCGAGGTCGCTCCGGGTCTCGTTGACCCGCGCGCCGGCCGCGCGGCGTTCGATTTCTTGGCGATGGCTAGCGACCTGGCCCTCGACGGCCGCATTGATGCGATCACGACCCTACCGCTCAACAAACAGGCTCTCCACCAAGCGGGCGTCACTCACCCCGGTCATACCGAGATCCTGGCGGAACGCTGCGGCGTGGTCGACCACGCGATGATGCTCTACCTCGAGACAAACGCCTCGGTTGGTAGCGAATCCAATACGCGTGAAAAGCGTCGCGGTACGGGTTTAGGCGTCGTCCATGTGACCTTACACGTCGCGCTTCGGCAGGTGTTCGCTCTGGTGAATCGGGACTCGGTCCTGTCGAAAATCCGACTGGCCGATCAGGCGATGCGACCCTTGACTGGCGGATTACCGCCACGGATTGCTGTCGCGTCGCTCAATCCGCACGCTGGCGAGGATGGCCTCTTTGGCGATGAGGAGCAAACCATCATCGGCCCGGCCGTGATCAATGGACGCCGTGAGGGAATCGACGTTTCCGGTCCGTTCCCCAACGACACCCTGTTTCAACATGCGCTGGCCGGCGGTTACGACGCCGTTGTGGCGATGTACCACGACCAGGGCCATATCGCGCTCAAGACCGTCGGTTTCGATCGCGCCGTCAACGTGACTCTAGGTCTGCCGATCGTGCGCACCAGCGTCGCCCACGGAACCGCCTTCGATATCGCCTGGAAAGGCCTGGCCGATCCATCGAGCTTGATCGAAGCGGTGCGCGTCGCGGCCCGGATCGTCGCGGGCAAGGAGTCGATGGCGTCGATCAGGAACGCATAATGCAATCATTGAATGTAAATCCCATGCTCTCCACGACTGAGTCGGCGCCGGTTTACAATCTGGAGGTGGTAGAGTACTTTACGTATGTGTTCGGTGGAGGATTCTGGGGATTCGCGGTCTGAGAACCCAATATTGTGACGTTGGGAGGATCTTGTTCCAAATACCCTAATCCAAGTGCCGAGACGGGTTCAATCACGGATCAATCTCGCCAACAAGGGCTGGAGCCACTTGGTTGGGAGGCATTTCTCAAGCAGGCCAAACGCAAGCCAGTTCACCGTAACCCAGGCCGAATTGCGGGGCATTCTGCAGAGCAAGCAAGTCGTCGGAACCTCGATTACAAGGGTACTGCAAAGTGCCGACGGAATCCGCTACGTTCGCGAGGTTGATCTTGGCACTCAGATTGGCTTGGACAAGTTCAATAGTTTTAATCCAACTAATGTTATGTCAGTGCTTACTGATGAATTCGGAAACCTTGTGACCGCTACACCTGGAATCATCTGGTAAAGGGGTCGAGGAGCATGACCGACTGCGAAATCGAGCAATCTCTAATCCGCTCCAGCAAATTGTTGTTAGAGGGAAAGACTAACCAGCGATTGCTGAACGTGCTTTTGGCCGAATTTGGAAACATAGATCAAGCATTCGTGATCGATTGGATTCCCGAGCAGGGCGAGGACATTTATACGGTTGTCATTCCGCCTGATACCGTCACAATTGTCGAAATTTCACGTGATGATTGCGCTCCAGAAACACCTCTGATCCAAAGGGTGCCGTTCGATCAGTATCGGCGGGGCACCAGGAGCACAACGAAGGAGATTAGGGCGAGCTCTCTGTCCTAGGAAGACTTCTGAAGCAGCGATTCCCAGCCAATCGAGGATGACAACTCCTGATTCGCCCATTTTGGATTGAAGAAGCCGTCACAATCGGCTGTCTTGATGTCAAGAACGGTTCCCGACCACTTTTCCCGCCGATATCGACTGGAAACGCTTGGCCGATCCATCGAGCTTGATCGAGGCCGTGCGCGTCGCGGCCCGGATTGTCGCGGGCAAGGAGTTGGCGGTGCCAATCGGGCATGCGGAAGTTGCGCTCTGAGCAACGTCTACTCCCGCGACGTTTTCGTACATGTCACGTGCGATCGCTGAATTGACTGCGGTTCGAGAGGATCAGACAGGCTGATGCAAGACAGCACGAATGCAATTCATTCAGCGAGTTTCACTGCCGCGGCAGCAAAATGGTGATAAATCCTACCGAATACCCGGAACGCGGGAATAGCCTTTACTTTAGATCAAACACAGGCTCATTTGGCCCATCTTTAGAGACTTGAGCTGTCAGCCCCGATGCTTTTGGATCGGCATACCCATTAACCGAGACGGCAGATTTCCCCTTCTTCGGCAGCTCCACCTCTCGGCCGAAAAGATTACTCTCGCTTCGTCCGAGCGATGCCGAGATGCCAACCTTGTAGTTTCCGGCGGGCATCCCTTCGGCGCCGGCGTAGCCAATGAGGTTAAAGGTACCATCCTTGATCTTGCCGGTGACTCGAAATGGTCCCCCCCCAACACCTTTGGGAGCATCCGCGCCCTCTCCGGCATACTCGAAAATGATCGTTCCGCCGGTCATTGGCTTACCGTTTCGAGTCACCTTGCCCTTCACCGGATACAACGGCGGATGATCTTCGAGCGAGCCACTAGGCAGGAGCGCAATAAGCAACAAGAGCCACATAGCGCCGGCAAGCGAGAGCCGGCGCCGTGCTGGACCGAACGGCTTCGCTCAACCGCCGTTGGGCCAACGTCTATCTCTTGGGCAGCCGATGAATTAACATAATCGTATTCGGAAACGACCGGTTGTGCGCCGGTCCAGGATGTTCGAAGACCGCTGATGAGGGATCGCCATGAATACCATCGACTACATCTACCGATTCGATCCCAGTAATCCCAGTGTGAAGCCCCCTCCTCCCGATGCGGAGGCAGCCCGCAAAACACTTGAGGACGGCAACCGGATGTTTGCGCGCTGGATGGAAAGTTGCCGGACGAGCACCGTCTCCAAGGGCGAGCCGCAGTACGTGGTGCAGTGCAACGGCCTCGAGGTGGGCATGAACCGGACGTTGGGCCAGATGCCCAAGCAGACGCCGTTCGCGGTTGTCGTCGGCTGCTCCGACGCGCGCGTACCGCTGGAGATGCTGTTCGGGCAAGGGTTCAATGACCTTTTCGTCATTCGCGTCGCAGGCAACGTCCTGGGGGACGTCTGCATGGGTAGCATCGAGTTTGCACTGAACGCCTTGAGCGAGAGCGTCAAGTGCGTCGTCATGATCGGGCATCTCGGCTGCGGCGCCGTCACGGGGGCGGTCGACTCGTACCTACGGCCGCTCAAATTCTGGTCGAAGTCGATGCCCCCCATGCTCCGCACGATTATCCAGCGGATTTTTGTCGCGGTCCGCGAGGCGGATAACGGGCTCAAGGAGTCCTGGGGGCCCGATGCGCGCGACGTGCCGGGTTACCGCGAGGCCTTGATCGATATCGCCGTCTGCGTGAACGCGGCTCAGGCCGCCTTCGACCTCCGCCAGGAAGTCGAGCGCTCCGCCAAGTGGGAGATCGAAGTGCTTTACGCCGTGTTCAGCCTGCACAACCACCAAGTCAGCATGCCGGTCAATCCCCACTGCCGCCCGTCTTGCCTGAAAACGTCAACCTGGCCTATGCACCAACCAATCCCAAGGAGTTCAACACGCTCGCGGTGCGGATGGCCGAGATGCTCAAGCCGGCATCCTTAACCGGCAGCGGCGGTCAGAAACCGGCCGATGGATCGGCCAACGGAGGAGTGAAGCCAGTTGCGACGGGCGAAAGTCTGATTTTACGCCGCGACGATCAATTCGGGAAAGAGAGTCTCGCTTGAGGTTCGCCGATATTGATCATCGCCGCACGATCTCGACTTCGACCCAGTTGGTCTCGGTTTGTCCCGGCCAGATCGAACGGATGTCGGGATCAGCCCAGCCGCGGTCCAGGTCAGCCTCAATCCAGATCCGTGCCCGGCGAGTCCCCGGCCGCTCGATGACGGCGGGAGGCAGCGATGAGATCGGACCAAGCTCGAACCGGCGGATCACCTTCTCGGGTTCCGTCGATCCGAGGCGGGCGATCCCTTGTCCGCTCAGAATGAGCCGGCCCGCGGGAAACCGGCCTGACAGCCCCTCGAACTCAATCGAGATCGCATGCGCCAGATCGGCCGCCAGCGGAGTCGCAACCGCGACTCGAGGCGGGTTGCGCATCGTCCATTCGCCACCCAATGGTAGATAACTGCGCCGGCTCGCCGTCTTCGGCGACAGCCGGCTCGAGCCGGACCGCCCGTGTGATCGAGTCGTCGCGGCTTGCGTCGGCGAGAGTCAGGATCGCATCCAGCCGAAGGATGGGGTCGAACTCGAAGTTGAACGGCACCTGGGGTAGATCGATCGCCCAGGAATCGGTCAGGCCGGCCGTGCGTACCCGGGTCTGGAGCACGAGGCGGTGCGGGCCATTGGTCTCAAAATCGTCCGGAAAAATCGAGTAGGCGACGCGGCCATTCCCGGCTGTCCAAGCGGAGAACTCCTCGAGCGCCGCGCGTTGGGCGCCCATCACGCGGTGCGACCATTCCAGGTTCGCCGGACCGACGCGACGACCGTCATCCTGCAGGAACGGCACGTCATAGGTCACCACGATCGGGATCTCGGTTCGCAAGGCGCGAGGATATCGGCGTCGGGCGTTCCAGGTCACGTGGAAACCTCGACGGACGATGGCTTTCTCTTCTTCGGCGACGAGCTGGTCAAGAAGCCAGAGCCGCGCGAGCGCACGACCGGCGGCCTGTCGTTGCGGCTCCGAATCGGACGTGCTGAAGATTCGTAAGAGTTCCCCGACACCGGCCCGGCCATGCTCGGCGACCGCTTCGATTTCGTCCGCCGTCACGTTCGGCTCGCTGAGGCGGGCGATCGCCTTGCGAGCTCGCCAGGCCAAGAGCAGCTTGCGTCCACCACCGATCAGCAAAGCCGCGGCCAAGACGATCCAGACCACCGCCTTGGGCTCGCTCAGCCAGTTTCGCTCGGCTCGCCGTCACCACCGCAAGGAATCACAGAGAGCACTCTTAACCACAGATGAACACAGATAAGCACAGATGAAAATACAATCAGAAAATACATATATTAAGGTTACAGTAAATAAATAGTAATAATAATAATAGTTATTATCTGTGTTTATCTGTGTTTATCTGTGGTGAGTATTTCCCCCTCAAAAGTTGGGAGGTACGTGGCCGTCCTGACAACGGAACGCGTGACGGAGGTGGCTTCGCACCGGGTGTCGCACCGGCGGGTCCTTGTGGTTTCTCCACGCTGCGGCCCGGCTTTTCGGGGATGACCCCCGGTTTTGCCCCAACGTCTTCGGGCATTTCCTCGATAATGGTTGGCTTATGCACCCGAGGCCCTTCGCCTTTCTCACCGCCAACGAGTGTGCGCAGCTCATCGACGGCATCCTGGAGGTCGTGCAGGTCGCGGTGCAAGGCGTGCAGCTCGGACCAGATCCGGTCAGTGGGATCTTCCGAGCCCTCTTTGTCCGTGATGATGAGCAGATTGTCCTCGGCGACGATGTGAAAGGTCAGTCCCACCTGATCGAGGAGCAACTTCAAACCGGTCTTGAGTCGAACTCCATCGAGCTCGAGCTGAACGGGATCCTCGGGCTCAACGGTCTGCCGATCGAGCGCGGCCAGGTCGAGGACAACAGGCGCTTTGAGCGTCTGCTGGAGGTGCGTGCAGACCTGGTTCAGCGGAGTTGGACGGGAAAAGGGGAAACGGTAGGGGCGTAATAGTGCGTCCTGAAGCGTGCCGACGCTCGCGGAACCTTTAGGCGCGAGCTGAGCGACCGGACGGTCGTCAGCAACGATCGGATCGGCTCCAGCCTTGGGCTCGGCGATTGCGCCATCGTTTTGGGGACCGTCCGTTGAGCTTCCCCGCGACGAGCGACTCGAATTCGGTGGAGCGGTCCCGCCGCGATCCTGGGCGAGCAGCGCATACCGGCCCGAGATGAGTAGGCCTGCAACCAGACCAACTACAAGCAGAATCCAATGATTGCGTGTCATGCGCCGGTCCTCTCGAATGAGCCGGCTCCCCTGGCGAGTTGCGCCGGCATTCGCATTCGGCATTGTACCGCCTGGCCCTCCGAGCTACCAGCGATGGCGAAACCGATCCGATCTCCGAAGTCGATTCGGCAAGACTTGGCTCAAGAAGAGATCGCTAACTCCTTGCTTCCCGTTGGATTCGACGGCATCCTTGACCAGGGTGGAAGCGCAGATTGGATGAATCGAGGCGTCACTCGCTTCTCTCCATGGCAGGGCGATGCTCGGGTACTTTTTGGCGGCTCATATGAGCGTATTCCGTGATGATTTGTTCGTGGGTAAGGTGGCTCTGATCACCGGCGGTGCCACTGGCATCGGCTTTGGCATCGCCGAGGCTCTCGCACCGCCATGGGTCAGATGTGGCGATTGTCAGTCGCAAACAAGAGAAGCTGGTGGTGGCGGCCGAGCAGATCGTCGCCACGACGGGCCGTCGCTGCCTGCCGCTGGTCGCGGATGTTCGCCAACCCGAATCTGTCGAGGCGGCCGTGAATCAGGTTGTGCAGGA
Organism: uncultured Planctomycetota bacterium; assembly: GCA_963720335.1. Taxonomy (GTDB): domain Bacteria; phylum Planctomycetota; class Planctomycetia; order Isosphaerales; family Isosphaeraceae; genus CAVRFS01. The sequence continues at coordinate 30,170 of CAVRFS010000020.1, forward strand.
GCTCGGTGGTCTGGACATTGTGGTCAATAACGCCGCCGGGAACTTCTTCTGTCCGTCAGCCCAACTGAGCCCGAACGGGTTCGGCACGGTCATCGATATCGACGCCAAAGGAACATGGAACGTTTCCCGGGCTGCCTATCTGGCTCGGCTCAAGGACAAGGGAGGCCAGATACTCAACATCAGCGCCGACCTTGCACTATGGCGGCACGCCGGGCCAGGTTCACGTCGCAGCAGCCAAGGCGGCTGTCGACGCGATCACCCGAACCTTGGCCGTCGAGTGGAGTCCGCAAGGCATCCGGGTCAACGCCATCGCCCCCGGCCCGATCGGCGATACCGAGGGAGCCCGTCGCCTTTTTCCCGGCGACGCGGCGGACACTCTTCGCGGCGTCATCCCGACCCGTCGGCTGGGCTCGATCGATGATATCGTGAATCTCGCCTTGTTTGTACTCAGCGACGCCGGGGCTAACATCAACGGTGCGATCCTGTATCCGACGGCGGACTGTGCCTGACCGGCAGCTTCGAACGCGGATTCGAGTTGACCTCTTAACGTCGAATAATCCGCTTGGGTGGCGCCGGCTTGGCGAAGATGGCGCACCAATAAGGAGTGCCATTCTCGGCGATGGCATAGCCGACCCCGATCTCCTCGAATGCCTTGAGCTCTTCCGCGTCTTCGCCGACGAGCGATTTCGTGGCTTCCTTGGGGGTTGGAGCGTTGGCGCCGAGCATGATGCGGAGTTCCCGCAAGCGGACACCTTCGTCGTCGATGATCTTGAATGGGTCGCCCTCTGGTTTGAGGTTGTCCTTGGCCGCCATGCCGGCGGCGAGCTTCATGGCGGCACGGCCGAGTGCCGCTTCCGCTTTCAGCTTCGGTCGTTTGGCAGCCACGCGGTCGAGATTCATCTGCTTGACAACCGCCTCGGCGGCATCTTCGGGGTTGAGCCGGGGTATGGGCAGACCAAAGTCCACGCACCAGTAGATGACGCCGTCGTCATCCGTGACGTGGGCCGCTCCCATCTCGGTGTAATCGGCCAGAATATTGGCGCGGTGGCCGGGGCTATTCATCCAGGTCATCATCACCTCATCGACAGTCTTCTGGCCATTGGCAATGTTCTCGCCCACTTTCACAAAAACATATCCCTGACGTTTGACGCGGTCAGCCATGGTCGACCCGTCGCTGCCCTTGTGTTCGAGAGTCGGGTGAGCCGCCATGTCGCGAGCGTGCACCGCGGCGGCCTTGCACAGTTTGTCCGAGAGCTTGAGCGGCTCAAGCGTCTCCTTGGCGCGCTCGCGGTTGTGAGCGGCCAGAAGTGGCGTGAGCGTGGGGTCGACCGTTTTGTCATCCCCCGCCGCGATCAACAGCACTGCCAGCGCGTACACGTTGAACATGGTACCCGTCCATCAGGCTTCTTGCGAACTCGAACAGGAGAAACCCATCTTTAAATTCTATCCTCTGAACTTCTCTGGACAATACTGAGACGGTTTTTGAGTTGATTGGCGGACTCGCAGACGTTTTAGTTAGATACATCGAACGCAGCAACATATCATCCGCGCAAGGTGATCCAGAGTGGCGATTGTGCGGACCGTCTTTTCCTTGTACCTCAATCCAAGCGATGATGAGCGTGATTTCCTACATCGCCAGTTGGCAAACTCGCACGAGTTTCGAGAAAGTGATATCATCGCCTTCTGAGGGTCGCGGGCCGGTACCGGTTCAGCGCGTCGCATAGCGTAGCGTGAAGACCCGGGCCCAATTGGACCGTCGAGGGGATGCAGGCTTTCGCCGTGGGGGAGATGCAGGCTCTCGTGCATAACTCTTCGGACAACACCGGACAATCTCTTACGGAATTGTTCGATAATGGCAACAGGACGCCCAAAGCGAGTGAACTCGTGGACTGGGCCGCGGACCAGGGATGGACACAGAGACCTGGACCTGGACCCAGAACATTCGTTGATCAGAATGGGAGGGTGCGATTGAAAATCAAGGTTGCAGTTCAAAGCCCGGGGTCAACGCCGATAGCCAAGTTCCGCATGTCGAGGCCTTTGATGCGGCAGGACAGCGTATTGACCCACATACTGGGTTGCCAACTGGCAAACGTCAGCCCGGAAACCACCGGCCAATTGATTTCGATCTGGATCCGAACTGACGAAAGGGGTGTCGATCATGGAAAGCGCCAAGGAGCTTGAACAAATTGTGCTTCAAGAAAGTTACGTTCTTGACGTTCATCAAGTTGGTAGCGACGTCGTATTCACCATGGACTTGTTGCTGGACACGGGTCGCACGAAAGTCGGCCGAATCATTTTTCCTGCCGTTGAGACTGAAGAATGGTTATCGGACAAGGGGGAACCCACGTCATTGGAAGGTATCAATGCCGTTGCCCACCGCTACTTCGGCGGACCGGATGAAAAACCCGACTTGGGTACAATCAACTTCATTCATCATGAGAGTAATTATTGGTACTTATCGGGTGATTGGGGCAGTTGTAAACTACAAACGAATTTGTATCCAAAGTTAACACTTGACGATCCGACGCTGGGAGAGCAGGGATGGGGAAGAAGAGGGACCAACCATTCTTGATGTCTGGGGAAGAAACTGGGGCGGACACCTAAATGCGTTCTCTCCGTCCCGCAATGAGCGGGGCCGCAGCACCTCCGAACACGGCCGCAAGCAGCGCCAGCAAGCAGTGGCCGACGATCAGGAAAGGATCTTCCGAGACCAGCAAGACATCGCCAGAAAAATCAGAGGTTATCATCAGATAGCCGTCTTTAACCTCGTACGTGAGCCCGAGTTGTTTCAGGCATAAATGCAAGGTCGTCCTCAGCGGCACGCCTTCGACGTCGATCTGGATCGTTGAAGTCAGGCTCATCTCCCCCTCATGGAGGCCGATCGGGTCGACATAAATGGGGATGCCTTTGCCATCAGCACCTGCTGTCGCCTTCTTGATGTACTTGAGGAGGTTTCGAATGATATCCCTTTCGGAAACCGCATGGGGACCGGCTGCTCCAGCATCTTCAGATGCGGGTGTTTGCAGGATCGGTTCTGTCATCGGTAACGTGAAGGCCGCTCACTGAGGACGGAAACCACGGGCGGATAGCGCTCGAGGAACTGGCCGGTCACGAGATACGGACAGTCCGTCTGAAATGGATGCAAGTCGAAGGCCAGGATCAAATAGCCCCAGCCAAACAGGGACGCTCCCAGCCAAATCTCTCGTGGACGCCCTCGGACGATCAGGGAGCCGAGGAACGTGAACCCGAGCAGCACGCAGGTCAAAAGGAAAGTCAGGCCGGCCCAGAGCACTGGCGCCAGTCTCGAGGTAACCACGGCGAGGTATCCGTCGCGCGATGCCCGATTCACCGATGACTGCCGGCCGTCGCCACCATATTCGAGGTGGATGGGCGGATTCTTGCGTCTCGGCCGCGGGTCTCTCAGAACGAGTTGACGGGATCGCGAAGAGAATAGTGGCCAACATGCCCCCGAGGATGGCTGCCAGTAAGGCCCAGAAGCAATGGGCGATCGGCGTAAACGACAGATCTCGAAACCCGAAGTCGGCGACGGTTACGCCGGCCTTGTTGAGAACGTCTTCGAGCAGGGTCAACGTTGGCAGCTGGTCGCGATGAATGGGGACCAGAACGCCAGGACAAGGTAGCCCCAGCCGAACAGGGCGAAGCCGAGCCACCACGCTCGTTCGGGCACGTCACGATAGACGACTCCGATGACCGCGAGGCCGAGCACTCCGCACGTCGCCAGCAGCGTCACGCCGGCCCAGGTCTCCGAGGCGGATCGCAAAGCGGTCACGCAGAGCGCCGCGATCAACACGGCGCCCATCAATCCGGCGATCGAAACGCGAAACGAACGCATGACGATCCTTTCCCGAGTTCCGATCCCAGAGGACCAAGCCGTCAACAAGTCGCTCAATTCACAAATCATACAGTCCGCCAGTCGACAGGGGAACGCTGAGCTGTTGAAGAAAACAAGAGAAAGTGCATCGCTGGTCGCCCCGATGTGGCCATCGCGCGAGCGGGGCCGTAGAATGCCGCTATCAAGAGTCGCGGCGGGCAAACACGTGCGGTTCGGCCACCAACACGGAGGAAGTGCCGAAGCCATCATGGTGCGAGAGCAAGAACAAGGGCCCTGAGTGTGAGTGTGGCGGCAGTTGTTCTCTGCTGGCGGTGAGAGTCGTCGGATGGGGCGTTCGAAAGCGTGGCTCCCGTTCGGCGATGAGCTAATGCTCCAACGTGTGGTCCGGCTTGCCGGCACGGTGGCGCGACCGATCGTGGTGGTCGCGGCCCCGGATCAAGAGATCCCGGAACTGCCGGGGGATATTGTGATCGTACGTGACCCGATCGCCGGACGCGGGCCCTTGCAAGGACTGGCCGCGGGTTTCTCCGCCGTTCCCGACACCGTCGAGCTCGCTTTTGCCACGGCCACCGATGTCCCGTTTCTCGAGCCACGCTGGATCACCCGGCTGGTCGAGCTGATCGACGGGTACGATCTGGCCATCCCGTTCACCGACGATATTACCACCCGTTAGCCGCAATCTATCGCTTTCGCGTCGTCCTGCCCGTGATCGACGGGCTGCCCGCGAGGATCGTCTCAGGCCCGTTTTCCTGGTCGAGGCCGTCAAGAGCCGGATCGTCAACGAGGGCGAGTTGAGGACCGTCGACCCCGATCTGCGAACGCTCCGGAATTTGAATTACCCGGGGGATTATCAAAAAGCACTCGAAGACGCCGGCGTGAGCGGGCGGCTAGTCCAGGGCGCGGCCTGACTTTTTTCTGCTTCTTGAACCAATCGACATGTTTCCGAACGCCTTCGTGGGCCAGCAGGAGTTCTCGGGCGTTGTTCTTCCAGCCATCGCGGCCACGAATGCTGTCAGTCGCCGACCGTTGTTGTACTTCCCGGGGTCAAACGCCATCTTTTCCTTGACCGCATACTGATGCCCTTGACAATATTACAACGATGTAATATAATCCTGGTAGAAGCGAGAGGGAGACAATTCCGAATGGAATGGGTTGTCTTTTTGACGTTGAGTTCAATGACTGCTTTGAGGCTCTTGAGCAAGGGCTTCAGGACGAGATCTGGGCCTACATCGATTATTGGGGCGGTTTGGTCCGAACTTAGGCCGGCCACGGGTCGACACCGGTCAAATCCTCAGCGTTTTCCAACATGAAGGAACTCAGGATCCAATATCATGGTGATCCTTCGCGCATCCTTTTTGCCTTTGATCCAAGCCGAAATGCGATCTTGCTTGTTGGGGGTAACAAGCGTGGAAACAAGAATTGGTACGTGGAGCAAATACGAATTGCCGACCAGCGATTCAAGCGACATTTGGAACATTTGAAGCGAGAAGAAGAGGGTTGACCATGGCTAGATTCAATGCAAGAGACCGTTTCGCGATGCTACCCGAGGCGCGGCAAAAGGCGATCAAAGCGCGCCGCCGCCGAGTTGATCGCGAGGATATGTCCCTGGCAGAGCTTCGGGAGGCTCGCCAGCGTTCACAAGTTGAGCTAGCCCAAAAGCTGGGCATCAAGCAAGCAGCCGTCTTCGAACTTCAAGCACCACACTGACATGTATCTGAGTACGTTGCGCAAGTTGATCAAAGCAATGGGAGGAACCCTCACCATCGTCGCTGAATTTCCTGATCGTCCCCCCGTGCGTATCAATCAGTTCAGCGCGATTGATGAGCCGTCTTAACAGCTATCTCATCACGCGGAACTGCTCCTTTTCACAGGAGATGCTCGTTCGAAGGCGATCGCGAAGGAGGCCCTCAAGAACATCGCGAACGATCGGTAGATAAGAGTCGCCAAGCGCAGCAGGCGTTCTCTTGGTCCATTCTCGGCGATAATCGCTGAAGGTTCGGCTTCACTTCGACGGCGTTTCTTCCCACCACCAGAGCCGGGGCAGGGGCTTGCGGTCCGGCCAGGTCTGGTCGAGGGTATCGCCTTCGAACAGCTCGCCGTTCTTCATCACGTAGCGGATCGAGTTCGTGTTGTGGATGTCCTCGAGCGGGTCGGTGGCGAGCACGACGAGGTCGGCGAGCTTGCCGGTTTCGAGGCTGCCCAGGTCCTGGGCGTAGCCGATCGCCTCGGCGCCGTGCGAGCGTGGCGGCGCGGAGGACTTCCATCGGCTGCCAGCCGCCGCTGGCCAGGGCCCACATCTCCCAGTGGTAGCCGATCCCCTGCATCTCGCCGTGGCTGCCGATGCAGACGTGGCCGCCGGCCCGGGCGACCTTGGCCGCCGAGGCGGCGATCCACGGGAAGACATGCTCGCTCTTGTGAAACCATGCCGAGCGCCTGACCTTGCCGTCGAGGATCTCATGCGGGATGAACCGGCGGATCTTGGGGTCGTCGTGAATCGAGGTCGTCGTGAAGAAGTCGGTCTCGCCGAACGGCCCGCCGTAGGCGACCAGCAGCGTCGGCGTGTACGAGATCCCGGTCCGTGCGAACAGCTCGACCACGTCGGCAAACAGCGGGACCACGGGCAGGCTGTGCTCGTTGCCGCTGAAGCCGTCGAGGGCGTGCGTCAGGTTCAGCTTCAGGTCGAGGCCCCCCTCGGTGGTCGGCATCACCTCGTTCTTCCGGCAGGCCTCGATCATCCACTGGCGCTGGCGGCGGTTGCCGATCATGTACGATTTCAAGCGTGTTCGTGCGGTAATACTTCTTGTACCGGGCGACGACGCCGTCGACCTCGTCGGCCGACTGGAAATCGTTGTCGGAGAAGACGCCCGGGCCGGTCGAGAAGGCCCGCGGGCCGACCAGCTCGCCGGTCTCGACGAGGTCTTGATAGGCGAACATGTCGTTCGTGCCGGTCTGCGGGTCGCGGCCGGTGGTCACGCCGTAGGCGAGGTTGGCGAAGAAGCTCCAGTTCTGCATGTCGAGCACCCCGCGGCGGATCTCCGACCAGTGGGCGTGGGTGTCGACGAAGCCGGGCACGATCGTCTTTCCCGTCACGTCGATGACCTTGGCGCCCTCGGGGGCCTTGACCGAGCCCTTGGGCCCGACGGCCACGATCCGGTGGTCGGTCACGACGATGTCGCCCTTGGCGATCACCTCGTCGCCTCGCATCGTGATGACCTGCGCCCCGCTGAGCACGACCGTGCCGCGCGGCCGGTGCCTCGGCCGCTCGACGACCACCGCGATTTCCTCGGGCTTGGGCTTCTGCGCCTTCTTTTCGGCCTCGGCCTTCTCTTTGTCCTCGTCCTTACCGTCCTCTTCGGTCTTGAGCGGCGGGAAGACGACGGAATCGAACGGCAGGCGGAAAAAGCTGGCGCCGATGGCCCAGGTGATCGTCTTGCCGCCGTCGGCCCAGGCGGCGTAGTCGGCGCCGATGTCGGTGAGCTTCTTGATCGGGACGGACGGCTCGTGCACGGAGACCTTCGGCGCCTCGCCGCCGAACCGGGGCAGGGCCAGGAGGTAGAGCTGGGTGGCGACGCGTGCCAGGACCCATCGCCCGTCGGGGCGGAGCACGATCTCCTCGGCGGGCTCGGGCTCGCGCGGGGCGATAGGCGGTCTTGCCCGTGACCTGGAGATGCGTCCGCCGGTCGGTGCCGTCGAACCGCATCGAGACGAGGCCCTGGGGCGTCGTCACGTAGATTCGGTCGGGATCGCCGGCGAAATGAGGCCGGCTCGCGCCTCGGGCGGGGCTGATGAGCGGTGGCGTCGCCGCCGTCGGCGGAAACCCAGACGAGGTCGAGCCCGGCTCGGGCCGAAATCCACCGGGTTCTCGACCCGCTCGCGACGAGGTGCGCGAAGGGCCACGATCCGCTTGCCGTCGGGCGACCAGACCGGGTCGCGGTAGAACGCGGCGGCCCGCGTGAGCCGAGTCGGCTGGCCGCTGCCGTCGCCGGCCCGCTTCCAGATGTGGCCGCCCTCGGGCGACCAGCTCACGTAGGCGAGCGACTTGCCGTCGGGCGACCAGCTCGGGTGGAACTCGCGCGCACCCTGGGCCGAGAGCTGCCGCGGCTTGCCGTCGGGCAGGTCCATGATGTAGAGCTGCGTCAGGGCCGAGAAGGCCAGGTGCTTGCCGTCCGGGCGACGGCGCCGGGGCCTGGATCAACCGCGCCTTCACCGGGCCGTCGTCCACCCGGATCGGGAAGTTCAGCCGCGAGCCGACCGGCTGCGACACCTTCGCCGTGAACGGGATCACCCGGTCCTCGCCGGTCGCAACGTCGAGCCGATGGATCTTGCCGCCATAGGCCGCCAGCACGGACTTTCCGTCGGGCGTGAAGGCATAGCCGGGGATCAGGTCGCGGGTGTACCGCGACTCTTGCTCGTCGCGCTGGACCGGCAGCTTCAGCCAGCGCTCCTCGCCGCTGGCCAGGTCGCGGATCCGCAGCCCGGTCTGGTTGTCGACGCGCGTTCCATAGACGAGCTTGGTCCCATCGGGCGAGAGGGCCGGGCGAAAGGCGCTGCCGTGGGCCTCGGTGATCGTGTCTTCATCGCCGGTCACCCGGTCGCGACGCGCGACCTGCGAAAGGGGAAAATGCAAGTTGTTATAAGCGATTGAACAGCTTGTTTCGCTTGGTGTAATACAGGTGCTTGCCGTCCTTCGAGGCGACGGCGCCGATGGCATGCACGTACTCGTCGCGCTTGAAGTCGGGCTTCGGCTTGCCCTTGGTGACCTGGACGCCCGAGCCGCCGCGGACGTGGTACATCCAGAGCTCGAAGGCCCCCCAGGGGAGCTGCGGCTGGCGCGAGACGAGCACATAATCGCCCTCGGGCGTCCACGACGGCGAGGCGAACAGGCTCTGCTTGTCCTTGGTCAGCGGCCTCGGATCGGAACCGTCGGCATTGGCAACCCACAGGTTCTCGGCGCCTTCTCGGTCGCTGACGAACGCGATCATCTTGCCGTCGGGCGAGTAGCTCGGCTGGCTGTCGAACGCCAGTCCCGTGGTGATCGCCTTGGCCTCGCCTCCGGCGATCGGCATGGTATACAGGTCTCCCAGCAGCTCGAAGAGGATCGTCTTGCCGTCCGGTGAGACGTCGAGCGAGACCCACGTCCCCTCGTCGGTCGTGAACTCGATCGTCCGGTCCGGCTTGAGCGGAAGGCCCTGCGGCTTTTTCTTCGGCTCGTCCTTCTTCTCCTTGGACTCGGAATTCTCCTGGCCTTTCGCTTGCTCGCTCCGCGCGAGTGTCTGGTGTTGGGCGTGCATCGCGACCGGCAGGATCATCAGCGAGGTGATCAAGCTCAGACCGGCGATCCGGATCAGGCGCTGGAAGAGTGGCGTCATGGGCATTTCGTTTCCTGTTACGTCGAATATGTTGTAGTTCAGCACCGTCTTTTTCTCCGTAGTAGTAGGGTGCTCTGTGAGCACCGTCCTTTTTCATTCCATGCACGTCTTTTGAATGTCATCGAACTGAAAACGTTTGTCCTCGCGACACCCGCATCCCCATTCCGCCTCGTAGGCCCCAGTCCGAACCCACCTATGGAACGAGGAGAATGGCCAATCCCGTGGGCACTCGACATGTCCATGCTTTACCGGGTTGTAATGAATATACTCGAGATGGCGTTCGAAGTCGTTCTCGTCACTGATGAGATGTTCCCAGTACCGCGGTTGCCAAACGCCCCTCCGCCGTCGCCCGCGTCGCGCCGAACTGATCGGCCGTTCGCTTCCACCGGCTTGCAGCCACATCTTGGTGAACTCTTTCTTGACGAAAGCCCAACGTAGCGCGTATCGGTCGTCTCCTGGCGGGAGCAACCAGATGACATGAATATGCTCGGGTAGCAAAACCATGGCTTCGATTCGGAAAGGCACGCGCTGTCGACAATTTGTCAACGCGTCGCGGTGAATCGCTCTGGCCTCTGGAGAAACCAGGATTGGGGCTCGATCTTGAGTCACGACGGTAAAGAAAAAGGTGCCACCCGGGACGAAATAGCGACGATAGTTTGACATTTGATGTGTACCCTATCGGAATGTTGCTCAGAGAGCACCCTACAAGATGGTATTCACAGTGAGCGACCTACCAAATGCGGTGCTCACAGAGCACCCTACCAGATGCGGTGCTCACTGTTCTAATCTGATAGTTCCGACCTTTTGCTCACTCCGGCTCTGGTTCGTCGGGTGCGACCCATAACCAAGGGTACCGAGCGGCGCGCTCGTATCTTACGATTCAGGGCGGCGTAATGAGCGGCCTTTCTTGCCAATCGCTCCGCATCCCGCCGATTATCGGTCGCTAGTCGCTTTGCTTCTTCTTGAACCCCTCTGTACTTCGCCTCGAAGAAGGGGGAGATTGCCGACTGGCGGTCTCCTTCAAGCTTTCGTGCCCGATCCTCAAGGTCTCTGGCGCGATCCAAGCAGCTCGCCTCAACCCCCCGACAGACCTTGTAAAGTACTTTGCTGTTTTTAGCCTGGTCTGCGTAGCGGTGAGCTAGCCGCCTCATTCTGAGGCCCCAAAGGCTACCGCCCAGCGCCAAGGCCAGCACGGCAATCGCGATCATCATCCGCCAGATCGTGAATCGCACGCGGGGCAGTCGCATTGTCAGTGCCTCATGACAAATCGTGCCGTTCCCAAAGCGCCCGCTCGATGGCTACACCTTAATGGAAGGAGTTCGCATACGTGGCGACGATCATCCGAGCCGTGCGCAGCCCGTCAACACCGGCGCTGATGATGCCACCGGCATAGCCGGCTCCTTCTCCGCAGGGATAGAGTCCATCCACGCCGGGGCTCTGCCTGGTCTCCGGGTCGCGGACGATGCGGACGGGTGAGCTGCCTCGCGATTCGGGGCCGGTCAAGGTTGCATCGCGCAAGAATTGGCCGCCGAACCGCCGGTCGACTCGGGGCAGCCCGGTCATCAGGGCTTCGACAACCGCGTCCGGCAAAAAGCCGCGGAGATCAGTCGTGCGTCCCCCTCGTCGACAGCTTGTCGGGATCGTCCCTCGACTTGGGCGTTCCTTCAGAAAATCACGGGCCCACTGAAGCGGCGCCTGGTACGACTGCCCGCCCGCCAGATAGGCAAGGCGCTCGACCCGCTGCTGGTAATGGATGCCCGCCAGCGGATGTGCGCTGCCCGTCTCGGCCGGGTCGACAGTGATGACCAGACCACTGTTAGCAAACGGAGAATCATGACGACTTTCGCTCATTCCGTTGGTGCAGAAGTGCTCGGGCTCACTGACGCAAGGCATGACATAGCCGCCGGCGCACATGCAGAAAGTAAACAGGTCGCGAGTCCCGCGCGGACAGAAGCATTGTAGTCCGCGGCCCCGAGGGCCGGGTGGCCCGCGCTCGGGCCGTATCGGGCGCGATCGATCGCCGCCTGGGGTTGCTCGATCCGCACGCCGAGCTGAAACGGCTTGGCCAGGATCGGCACGCCCCGGCGAAGCAGCATGTCGTAAGTGTCCCGGGCACTGTGGCCGATGGCGAGAATGGCCAGATCCGCGGCGATGTAACCCGATGACGTCGTCAAACCGCGGAGCCGTCCCTCTACGATGTCCAGGTCCTCGACCCGGCAGGAAAACCGAATCTCGCCGCCCAGTTCTTCAAACTTACGCCTCAAGGTCCGCACAACCAGCGGCAGTCGGTTGGACCCCAGATGCGGCCGTTGCTCGTACACGATCGACGGTTTGCCGTGACATTCGGCGAGGATTTCGAGGACACGTGTCACGTCCGGCCCGGTGTTGCGCGACGTCAATTTGCCGTCGCTGAACGTGCCCGCTCCCCCTTCGCCGAAGAGGTAATTGCTCTCAGGGTCGAACGGTCCCTGCTCGTCGAATCGTCGAACGTCGGCGACCCGATCCTTAACCGATCGACCGCGTTCCAGGATCAAGGGGCGATACCCATCCCGGGCCAGGGCATATCCCGCGATCAGGCCGGCCGGACCGGAGCCGACGATCACCGGCCGATGGCCAAGCGGGCGCGAGCCCGGTTCAGGCCATTCGAAGCGATCCGGAACATAGGGCTGAAAGTCAACGGCGCGCGGTCGCCGCGATCCGCCGGGCGTCTTCCTCGACCAGGTCAACGGCCGCGGCATAGACGAAATGGACGTCGTCATGGCTGCGGGCGTCCAGGCTCTTCCGGAGGATCCGCCATCGTTCAATAGCGGCGGGGGCCAAGCCCAGCCGGGCCGCCAGCTTATGGGGAAGGCTCTCTTCCGGCTCGCCCAGCTCCAGGCGGATATTGGCGACTCTGATCGACATGGATCGAAGGCTTGATCTGCGTGACTTACCGGGGGAGCGGACCGAAACAGATCAGGGTGATGTCATCGACCTGGTTATGTCCGAAGGAAAACTCGCGAATATCTTGGATCAGCGCCCGTCCCACCGCTTCCGGGCCGCCCGGGGTCTCGGCGAGCTTCTTGCATCAACCGCCGCTTATCGCGTGAGTCGTAGAGTTCCTCGCGCAGATTTCGAGCGTCGGTGACGCCGTCGGAAAACACCGCCACGACGTCTCCCGGGTTGACTTTGCACTCGGTCTCCTTGTAGTCGGCTTCGGGGACGATGCCAAGTGGAAATCCGGCGATCTCCTCTCCGATCTCATCGACCGTGCCGTTGGCGCGGCGGATCATGACCGGAAGATGGCCGGCCGAGGTAATGGCCAAGGTGCGTTTTTCGATGTCGAGGACACTAAGACTGAGGGTGATGAACTTCTCCTCGATGCCCGCCGAGAAGAGCAGAGTATTCAGCTCATTGGCGGCGGCCGCCGGCGAGTTTTCGGTGAGGATGCAGTACCGGGTGTCTCCTGAGAATTTGGCCATCATCAAGGCCGCCGCCACCCCTTTGCCGGAGACGTCGCCCACCGCGACCGATATCCGGTTCCCCGGCAGCGGGACGAAATCGTAATAGTCGCCGCCGACCTCATAAGCCGGGTCATAGTGAGCGAAGAACTCGAATCCCGGTATGTTCGGGACCGACTGCGGCAAGAACCGTTTCTGGACTTGCTCGGCCAGTTTGAGATCCCGGTTCACCCGTTCTCGCTCGAGCAGCGATTCGTGCATCGCCGCGTTTTGGATGGCGATGGCTGCCTGGCTGGCCACGGCGGCCAGACACGTCGAGATCATCTTGACCGAACTGTTTGCGGTCACTGGTATCGAGCTGGAGTATGCCCAGCGCTTCTTTATCAGGGGCGACCAAGGGCACGCACATGACCGATCGGATTTTCAGGTCGGCGATCGACGCGCTGGTCGGCAGGTTTTTGTCGGCACCGGCATCCTGGCTGAGGATTGCTTTCTTCTGTCCCAGGACGTGATTGACGATCGACCGGCTGATGCTCATGGGCACTTCATCGGCCGGAATGACCGTTGAGAAAATCGACCGCTTGGTAGGGCGGTACTTGAATGCCTTGCGAATCAGCCGCTTGGTATCGGGATCGACCAGCACCAGGAAGAGGCGTTCCGCCTGCGGGAACAATTCCATCAACGAATCGAGGATCTTGGGTGCGACCGTGTCGATCTTCAGCTCGGTCGAGAGGTTGCGGGTGATCTCGAGGATGGCCTTGAGCTTGACTTCGGGCCGGATCATACTCGCCATCGCGCTTGATCGCGAAGCGTCGAGGACATGGAGCTGATTGGTATCGCTCCCCTCGGCTTCCGATACGATCATGATCTCGCCACCATCTTTGGAGGGAGGATCCGAGGGCATCTGGGGGTAGAACAGAAACTCGACGTCGCAGATATTGATCCGGTCTCCCGGCGACAGCCGGTGGTCGAATCCCGGAATGACCTTGCTGTTATTGACTTTGGTCAAGTTCCGGGAGTTGAGATCGGCCAGGAAGTACTCTTCTCCCTTGCGATAGATCTCGGCATGCCGGCGGCTAACCCCGTTGGGATCGAGTACGACGTGGCAGTATTCGGGAGACCTGCCGATAATGATTCGTTCGGGCTTCAGCTCGATGATCTGACCGGTTGTGTCGCCATTGGCTCGCTTCAAGAATGCCATTGCCATCGACTCCCCACCCGCTTGGTTCTTGAAGCGGGCCATCCTCCTGCCAGTGCTTCTCTCATAACCCGATCTGGGCGGTTCATATCGGGTTCGGCCCGTTGTTGTCGGACTCCGGCAGATGACGCTGCCTTCCCAATCTTCATCCTCAGGCTCGCCCTGGAGCGGCTTGGCCGTCCCCGGAGAATCCCTGTGGTCAGCGTTTCGGCACGGCTCGTTTCTGCAACTCGGGGCGAACCTCGATTCGATAGAGTTGATTCACCAGTTGTTTGTGGTACTTGGAGAGCTCTGATCGCACGATGCTCGGATTTCCAGAGACCGGTGAGGCCACGGCTTCCGAAGTGATTTCCAGGCACATCTCCACCAGCGCGGGATCGTACATGTCGGGAACATCGTCCTTGGTCAAACTCTTCATTCCATCGACGACCGCTTTGATATCACCTTTCCTCCAGTCGATGGCGATTTGGATGACCGCGGCGAGCTCCTTGTCACGTCCCTGCGCATTGTTCCACTGAGTAAGCTCCGATTTCAGAGCACTTAAGGCGTTCAGATCCAACCGACGATACCAGATCCGGGCGAGCTGGATGTAGGCTTTCGAGATCGCCTCCGGCGAGTGACGGAAGTACCCGGGGACCGCGAGCAAGGCAGCGACCCATTCGTCGGGCGAGGCCTGGAATTGCGCGTACGCGCATCTGCTCGTCGGGGCTTGCCTGCTTGGGGATGGATGACCATTGCGGCTCGATCCATAAAACCGGGAGGGCCTCGGCGGGATCCATGGGTACGGCCAAGGCGTCCGGTGAGCGAGCGGTCCAACCAGCGATCGCTCCAGCCAATAGGCACGCCGCCATCGTCGATATGACGATCCGCCAGCTCAAGCGCGCGGGTGAGGCCGGTGTTGGGACGACCGCGTTTTTCAAGTGATCGGAATCGCCCGCTATTGCCGACGACGACAACACCGGTCTCGAACTCGATTCGACGTGCGTAGGAGTCGCGTACGCATCCTCGGCGCGAATGCGAGTCTGGGTGTGTGGCCGGCACGAGCGCCGTCGATCCGGTCGAGACGGATTCACGAATCTTCGCCAGATCGGCCAGCATCAGAGCGGCCGATTGATAACGATCGTCCGGGTCTTTCTCCATCAGTTTGAGGACCAGCCGATCGATTTCCACCGGCAGATCGGGGCGATACACCAGCATGCTCCGAGGTGCTTCTCGCACGTGCTTGAGCGCCAGTGCCAGCGCCGTGTCCGCGCGGAACGGCGGGACGCCGGCCAGCATGTGGTAGAACGACACGCCCATCGAATAAAGGTCACTCCGATGATCGATCGCGTGACCTTGTGCCTGCTCGGGACTGATGTACAGCGGTGTTCCCATGGTGATTCCGGACTGGGTCACGTGGGCGTTCCCGCTTTCTTGGTCGCGGCAGAGGCCAAAGTCGGCGACTTTCACCTTCCCCTTCTTTGTCACCAAAATGTTTTCGGGCTTCACGTCGCGGTGGATGAGCCCAACCTCGCCGGCCGCCCCGATCGCCGCGGCGGTCTGCCGCATGATCGGACAGCCCCAGGGGCAGATCGAGTGCACCCTTCTTCAGGATGTAGTCACGCAGATTGGTCCCTTGCACGTACTCCATCGCGATGAAGTGGATCTGATCAATGCAGCCCACAGTGTATACGTGGACAATGTTGGCATGATTGAGCTTGGCGACGGCCGTTGCTTCGGTCCTGAACCGGCTGAGGTAAGTCTGGTTGGAGACGAGATCGGGTCGGAGAACTTTCAAGGCGATCGGGCGATTGAGACTAAGTTGGGTGGCCAGGTAGACTTCGCCCATCCCACCTCGACCCAGCAGTTTCTCGATCTGGAAATCGCCGAGAGTGACTCCCGTCAGGTCGGCCAACGACAGCCTGCCACCGTCGCGGGTCCACGCGAGTGTGTCCTCGGCGGGTCGCCCATCGATTTCGCTCATAGTCGCGGTCGACCTTGATCAGGAAGAGATTCAGTGCAGCCCGAACTTGAATTGAGACACATGTCGTCCGGCCTAGTTTACGGAAATCAGAAATTATCGGCAAATGGCAAGGGCGCGGAACAGCAAGAATCCTACGATGGCCAGCGGGACTTTGATCGCCATTCAAGAGCGGTTCGGTTGACTTGGTCGCAACCGCACGGCCGACCGGCGATCATCGCCTGCTGGATCAGGTCAGGTGAGGTGAGGTCGGATCGAGTCGATCATGCGGGAATTCCCGGAAACCGAGGAAGAAGACATTGTCTCACACCAGCCTGGCCGGGTATGTTGAGATGAGTGAGGCTAATTGTGGCGCAATCCCTCGAATCCATCCGGTCGTTCGCCGATTTCATGAGTGCGCGGAGTGGCGTTGTTCGGTTCGCGACGTTTGACCTGAGCTCGATGAGGGTTGCGACGGTCGCACCGTCGCGGTCGATCCTTCAATCGCTAGACGAGTGATCGCACTTGCCGGAGGTAGGGTAATGAGGATATCAAGCCGATCCAGGCTCCGATTCCTGTTGTTGTTCCTTCCCGTGTGCCCTCGTCCTGGGGATGCCCTCGTTAGCTCAAGATCCCGATTTGGCCTTTCAACAGATCGTCGGTCAGCCGCGCGGCCTTCCTGAGCTCCCTCCGCAAGGTGCGTGGGGAGAGATCATCAACGCAACGACGCGTTGGATCGTGATCCAGAATCATTCGGGCCAACAGTATCCGATCTCCATCGAGGACATCGGGGAATTCTTGGTCCGTTGGCCCAGCAGCGTGGACGACTTGACTGCTAACTCCTGGATCGAAGCTGTCGGGCCTGACCTCGGCTCCAACATTCTTCAGACCTCCCACGTCGACGTTTTCGAAGGATCCGATCGTACGCTGGTCTCCCCAACTTATAACAGGCTGTTGCCCAACAACTCCGTTGTGACCACGCTTGATCCCGGCTTTAATCGGCTCATGAACGCTTGGGACTACGGCGGGCAGCGACAACTCTACGGCTGGGCTTATCCGGTCAGCCCGGGAATCAGCGGAATACCCAATCGGCTTCATGTTGTCGGCAACGCCGTGAACCGCGTTCCGCTCCGCCTCGGCTTGCCCGGCGGCAACTTCGCCGAGGTCATCCCGGGCGATGCGGTCCAGTTCACCGTCAGCCAGGTGACCCGCGGGTCTATGAACTATGTCCGTAAAGGCGATTACGCCTACCTCATGCCCCTGCAAATCAATCCCAGAGGCGTGCGACTCTCTCAGTTCGTCCTCTACAAATCGATCCACATCAGACAATTCAACCCGGCCGTCAGATAAGCAACACCGGGCTCACGGGCCGAAATTGGTGAACTCCAGCGTCGTTGGCCGAGGATCGCGCCGGGTGCGGCGCGGTCGGTGCTGAAACTGGGGCGATAAAAAGCTCGTCTTGCACAGGTCTCGAGTTCATCCCAGTTTCGTTGCGCGTTTCCCCCCCTTGCGAAGGGGGGGCAGGGGGGGTGAACAGGGCATAACCAACACCCTTGACCGAAGCGGCGGACCCTGCCCTTCGCGGCCGGCGCCGCCTCCGAGCCCAGCCGCCCCAGAACCGCGTACCAGGCTCTGGCTTCGCCGGGACCACCCCCCCTGACTGACTTCGCAAGGGGGGGAAAGGGATCGCTCGCGTGCGGCAGAATCCGCTCGCGTGCAACAAAAACACACACATTTCGAAACCGTCCCGCTAGCACGATCAGCACCGACTTTTCAACACCTCAGCCTGACACGAACCCACAGCATCAGCGGGGTGATTCGCCGCCGGATCCTTCACTGACGCTTCGGGCTTGGTATGGGGATTCTGTTGGCCCCACCGAATTTCGGCCCATGCACCCGAACGGAGTTGCCTCGGCGGTGATATCGACTACTTGGCTAGATCGTCGGCTTTCATTGGCGGGGCTGTGTCGTCGTCTTTGTCCTTGCCCTTTTTGTTCTGATCGTCGTAATCGCGATAGAGTGGCAGATACCGGTAGTAGACTTCCAGCGTCAGTATGGAAAGTGAAGTTTGAAAGAGTCGACCGCCCGATCGTCCCCAACGGTCGACCTCGGGGAAGATGGGGTCCCAGCTTCCTTGGGCACAGCCCTGCCCGGTCATCTGGGTGTTGATCAGTCCTTCGCGGACCTTGACGTTCCATTCCTCCCAGTCTTTGTTCTTCATGTTGTGCAGGAGTTGGGTCGCATAGTACCAATAATAGATATTCCGCTGCTCCGTGTTTCGGAGGTCGGACGCGATCAGGGACGCCCCCTTGACCAATGCGGGAAAATCACGGGGCCAACCGAGTAATTGCCGGGTGACTAAAGCCTCGGCGGTCATCACATTGGTAGCGCCCCGGCCGGGTTGATAGGCGTAGGTCACTCGTTGTTGATCGGCCGCGACTTGATCCAGGTAACGCGAGGCAGCCTTGAGCACTTTTTGAGGCGGCTTGATCCCCGCGAGATAGCCGCTCCGTAGGCCGAACAATTGCCAGCCGAAGACGGACGTATCGCCAAGTTGGCCGGGCTGGTACCGCCAGCCGCCGCCTACTGGGTCCTGCGAATTGACGATGAACTGAATCGCACGCCGGGCCGGTTGCTTCAGCCTGGGGTCTTGGGATAAACCGTAGGCCTCACAGATCGCCATCGTGCCGATCCCGTGGCTGTACATAAAACCCTGTCCCCCGGGACCGGTGTACAAATTGCCATCGGGATCCTGGTGTTCAACCAGCCACTCGAGCCCTCGTCGCACGGAATCTTGGTACTTGCTCTTCACCGTATGAATGTAGCCGGAACCGAAGAGTGGTAGGAGTGCCAGGCCGGTCGCGGCGGTATCCGACTGGGTCGCCGCCAAAGGTGGGCAAGGCGCACTCTGCTGACACTGCTCCCCGAAGTTCAGGCTCCAGGACCCGTCTTCTCGCTGGTGTCGCACGATCCAGGCCAGGCCGTCCTCCACCGACTTCTCGGAGCGCGCCGTCCCTCCTTCACGTCTCACCAGTCGGGCGCGGGTCAGCCCTTGCCGGCCCGCGAAGGGAGCGGAGATGCTGGACGAAAGTTCCGGCAAGCGAATCGTGGCTCCGATCGAAGCCTTGTTGATGCTATCACTCAGCGGTAATGGACCCGCCAGCGCAGGCGCGAATCGATTCAGCGATGCAATCTCAGGCTGTCCGACGAGCTGGAGCGCCGACTCACCCGGGTCCAGCCCGAGCGAAGGCGGATCCAGAGTGTCTTCCTTGGTAAATGGATCGCCTGACCGATTGGCCGTGGTCAGTGACGTGAGATCACCGAGCTGGGTATCGATCGCGGGCGATTGAATGATCCGATCGGGACGCTGCGTAAGCTGCCGGATCTGGATGAGGAGTGCCAGGAGCAAGAGCAGAAAACAGTGGAATAGCAGGCTCATCCCCCAAGAAGGGACTGAGCGGAGCGTTGTGGTCTCGTACTCGCCACGCCAAAACTGAGACCATCGCTCTTGGAATCTCCGACCCAAGGCCGTTCCCGGCAAGCTCCTGCTCATGGCAGACACTCACTACTGTGGGAGACGAGGTTGAAGGGCGCCGATCTTGCGAGACCGAATTCCTTACGATTATATCGACGTCCGTCAGGCCCACGCCAGCGGGCCCGCGTAATTTTCGAGAATGAGGGACCAACCGAAAGGACGGGTCTTTAGGCGACCGGAGGGCGGAAACTTACCCAAGGATCGATCGGTTCCGAGCGATCGCATCGATACTGGGACTGCGGAGTCTGGCCACACTAACCCGACGCGCAAGCGAGGGACGCTGGCCGGGGCCAGCGCGTGACACCGCCGGTACCCCTCGCCTTGCGCGTCGGGTTGGTATGGCCACAAGCCGACGGCCCTGGTAGTTTATTCCTGCCGGTCGCCTTATCATCCTTCGTCCTTGATGAGATCGAGCTCGGCCCATTCCAGTCGCTTGAGGTTCTCAATGACCTGGGTAGCGTCGGCGACGACGACGGCGACCAGCGCGTCCGGGTGAATCTGTCGATGGGTGACTTCGATCAGGGAATGAAGCTCGACGCCCGCCATTCGCTCGGCGAACCCAGCCTCGTAGTCGACTGGCAAGTCATGGATGATGAGGCTGGCGTATCGGTTCACCAGCGCCGCTGGCGTTTCGAATTGACGGGTTTGTCCTTCGATGAGCGCGCGACGGGCGTTATCCAGCTCGGCCTCAGTGGGTGGGCGTCCGCCCACCAGCGCCTGCACTTCATTGTGAATGTCGTCGAGTGCCTCGGCGACCCGATCGCTCTGAAACGACGCGCCGATCGAAAACGGGCCGGCGCTCCGCCGGCAATCGAAGTGGCTCCGAACGCCGTAGGTAAAGCCGCGTTCCTCTCGTAGCTTGGTATTGAGTCGCGAGGTGAATTGACCTCCCAGAATCTGATTGAGGAGCAGGACCTGGTCGTAATCCGAGGAATTTCGAGGGAGGCCGACATGGCCCACCCGAACAACGGCCTGCGCGGCCCCCGGCCTGTCGAGGAGGAGGATCCGAGGACGAGAGGGCTGCCAGGCCGATTCGAGCACGGGCAAGGTGATTTTCGGAATCTGACGACTGAGGACAGTCGGCGATCGAGCTCGGTCGCCAAGGAGTCGGGGTCAACGTCACCGGCCACAACCACCACGGGGCGGGTTGGGAGCAAGAACCTGGCATGAAAGTCGGCCAGTTCGGCTCGGGTGAGACCGCCGACACTCGCCTCGGTTCCACCCAAAGGAAATCGATAAGGATGGCCGTCGCCGTAGAGTGCCTTCAGGAACGCCCGGTATCCGCGGGCCTCCGCACTGTCGCGCTCGGCTTGAAGGCTCGCGAGCGTCTGGCCGTGTACGCGCTGCCATTCCGCCTCGGGAAAGGTCGGGTTCATGAGGATATCGACGGTCAGGTCAAGGCTGGCTTGCAGATCGTCTCGCAAGCACTTGAACGACACGTACGCCCCATCCCACCCACAACTCGCCGCGATCGTCGCGCCCATCGACTCAGCGGCCAAGGCGATCTCTTCCGCGGTTCGCGAGCGGGTGCCCTCGTCGAGCATGGAGACCATCAACTGGGCCAGTCCGGCCCGGTCCGGTGGTTGAAGCGAGGCTCCGCCCGTAATGACGATCGACCCCGCGACGGTGGGCAAGTCATTTCGCGGAAATACCCAGAGTGATACGCCACACGGCAAGGTCATGATCCGCGGCAATGGGGGACGGTAGCCGATTGTCGTTGAGCTGGAAGGGATGATGCCGCGGTCGAGCGGTGCGCGCCACGCTGGTTTTCTGGCGGCCGACGACCGATAAGCTGATCCGTGGGAATCCGTCGAGATAACGCTTGGCGACGCCGAGAAGCTTCCCGGGCAAGACGTCTCGAAACCGATGGACATCGGTCGTGATCAAGGAGGGATCTCCTCGGTAGACGTTATAGGCGTTGAGACGGTCCGCCACGCCTCCGAAGCCTCCGATATGCTCGAGCGCGAAAAAGAAACTCGACACGCGCTGATTCTGGACGCGTTGCAGCTCGTCAGCCTCCGGGCCCAATGCCGCGATGGCGTTCAGCTCGGACTCAACCAGGTCCTTGGCCTGGCTGATCGAACGCGACGGCCGGAGCGTCACGATGATTCCAAACGATCCGGCCAGCTCCCGTCCCGATTGATACGCCGTCACGTCCTGGGCGATCTGTTGCTCGATGACCAGCTTGCGGTAAAGACGGCTCGACCTGCCCCGAGCCAGAATGTCTCCCAGCAGGAGCAAGGGCGCATCATCGTCGTGAAAGTGGGGGACCGTCGGCCAGACGAGATAGAGCCGGTCAAGTTCCACGCGATCATGGAGAATCAGCTCGGAGCTCTCCTTGAGCCCAGGATCAAAGGCCCAGGGCCGCGACGCCTTGGTCCCACCGGGAATCGGCTCGAAATAACGTTCAGCCAGGGAAAAGGCTTGGTCTTCGTCCAGCTCGCCGACGATCGCCAGGCTGGCGTTGTTCGGGACGTAGAAGCGTCGGAAAAACGCCGAGACATCCTCCATTGTCGCCGACTCGATGTCCTCCATCACGCCAATCGTCATCCAACTGTAGGGATGCTGGGGAGGATAGAGAGCTTCGGCGAGCAAAGGCCAAACCATGCCATAGGGCCGATTTGCATAATTCTGGCGGTACTCGTTCTTGACGACGTCTTTCTGAATTCGCAACTTCTTGTCGTCGAGTGCAACCAGCAAGTTGGTCATCCGATCGGATTCCATCGCGACCACCCGCTCGGCATGAGCCGAGGGAAGGTCGACGAAGTAGTTGGTCCGGTCGGATGACGTCGAGCCATTGATGTTTGCTCCCAACGGCTGGAGATGCTTGAAAAAATCACCGGGGTAATTCTGAGAGCCTTCGAACATGAGATGTTCGAAGAGGTGCGTGAAGCCACGCTGATTCCGTTCTTCATTCTTGGAACCCACGTGATACCAAAGGTTTATCGCCACAAGGGGAAGGCCGGGCTGGTGGCGGACGACCACCTCGAGACCATTGGTCAGGGTTTTCTTGGAAAATCGAAAATCGTTAAGAGCGTTGGAATTGGTCATTGTGTGCGAGGGGTTGTCAAAACGAGTGCGGTCGTGGTCGTTGTCCGGTCACAAGTGAATCACTCGACAGGTAATATTAGGTGGTATGTCGATCGTCGTGGCCAGCCCGAGTTTGTCGGGGCCACCGCAACGGAATTCCCGTGCCCATCGAAAGCATGCGTGCTCCGGCAAGAGGCGTCATCAAACCCTTCGGCGCCGATACGGCTTCGTGAAGTTTCCGAACATATTGGTTCACAATCCTGAAGATAAATTAAACTATCCGGAGTCAATGCTCTCTTTTGCATCGGGCGGACGATACAATTCCTTGGTGCGATGTGCCTAGAGCGGTTCATGCTCGGGTGGCTCACGGGGCTATACTAGCCCGAAGCGTCAGCGAGGGGACGCTCGCCGGAATCCTCGCTGACGCTTCGGGCTAGTATAATGGACGTCTCAGTCGCGCATATGCACAACTCATGAGTGAGCCGCTCTAGCATGGGTCGTATCCGTTGAGCCGGGATGGGAGTAATCTCCGAAGAGGTGACACTTTGAACGGCTGCTGAGGATCTGCTGATTCCGGAGCCGAGTTGATAAAATCGTGAGGGCTTTTCAGCTGCGCGCACCCGGACCCCACCACCGGGCGATTGCGATGTCGCTGACTCATGACATCGGAACAAGGTTAGGCTGTGAACTGGGAAGACACCATCATCGACGCCGCCGCGACCGACACGGGCATGCGTCGTTCGAACAATCAAGACAGCTACACGTCCGTCCGTGCCTCCCATGTCGAGGTATGGCGGCAGCGCGGACACGTCTTCCTCGTCGCCGACGGAATGGGGGCACACGCGGTCGGGAGCTCGCCAGCAAGATGGCATGCGACTTGATTCCGCATACCTATATGAAAGCCCGGGCGGGCACGCCGTCGGAAGCGATTGCCAAATCGTTTCGCGAAGTGAGCTCGCTCATCCATAGTCGAGCATCGGCCAACCGCGATTTCCAAGGGATGGGCACGACCTGCTCGGCGCTGCTCTTGCTGCCGGAGGGCGCACTCATTGCGCACATCGGTGATTCTCGGGTTTATCGCATCCGTCACCATCGCATCGACCAGCTCTCATTCGATCACAGCTTGGTCTGGGAGCTCGTGCGTCGCAATCACTTGACCTCGGAACAGGCCAACCTGTCCGTCCCCAAGAACGTCATCACCCGAAGCTTGGGGCCGGAGGTCGAGATCGAAGTTGATGTTGAGGGACCCCTCGCCGTCGAGCTCGGTGATGTCTATCTCCTCTGCTCCGACGGTCTCTCCGGTCCGGTCGAAGACCCCGAAATCGGTGCGTTCGCGGCCAACTTCCATCCGCGCGACGCCTGCCGCTACCTGGTCAATCTCGCCAACCTCGCGGCGGACTGGATAACATCACGGTGGTGATCGTCCGGATCGGGGCCTGGATCGATCCGGACTCGACCGAGGTTCTGAAGCATCCGGCGAATTCCAACAACCAACGAGCCCCTCATGAACGCAAGGCTTGGGGTTCGAAACTGTCCGATTTTTTCAAGGGCCGCGGCCGCTCCGCCAATCTTGCCGTGGCCGAAGACCATCCCTATCGAACAGCCGAATGCCCCATCGACGAAGCTCTGATCGATCGCCTGGACGTGCTAACGCACAGATCCAGGAACAAGCCATCTCACAAGCCTGGTCCCTTGACTGGACCGCACTGGCCACGTTGCGTCGTCAAGCCGCCGAGGCGCACCGCCGCAAACCATCTCTGGGTGTCGCTGCGCAAAACTGGTGAAATCATCTCGCTCCTCGGCCTGGCGGCTCGTTTCTTTCAAAAGAATTCTGGGCCGAACCATTCGTTGCCTTGAGAGGATGCCCCGTTCGTGGACGAGCAAACCCTACCAGCGGGAGGTTCCCAGCCAGATCCTTCGACCGTCTGCACTCGCGCCCCGGCCCCTCGCGAATCGACGAGCCGGCCTCTCGTCCCGCCGATCGAGCTGAGCGCGGTCTACTGCCTGAGTGGTCTCGACCACGTCGATTCCCTCTACGAGGGAAACGTTCCGGGCTTCATTTATGCTCGCGAGGCACACCCCAACGCGGCCCAGCTCGCCGACAAGCTGGCCGGACTCGAGGGAGCTGAGGCCGGCTTGGTCTGTGCTTCGGGCATGGGAGCGATCGCCTCCGTTTTTCTCGCACTCCTCGGTCAGAATGACCACCTCCTCGTTTCCGACGGCATCTATGGCAAAACGACCGCGCTGGTGACCCGCCAGTTCCCGCGGTGGGGGATCAGTCATGACGTGTTCGACCCGACGGGCCTCGGTTCGCTCAGGTCGTTGTTGAAGCCGACGACGAAGCTCATCTTCGCCGAGACCCTCACGAACCCCTTGCTCCGCCTTGCCGAGCTTGATTTCTTGGCGAAGGTCGCGCGTGAAGCCGGCATCCCCTTGATCGTCGACAATACGTTCGCCCCCTTGATCTGCCGCCCGATCGAGCACGGTGCGAGTCTGGTCGTGCACTCTGTGACCAAAATGATCGGCGGCCATAGCGACCTGACGCTGGGCGCGATCGTCGGCGATGCACGGCTGGTCGATCAGGCCAGGATCGTCGCCACGACCCTCGGCCAGACCGGCAACCCATTCGAGAGCTGGCTGGCCCTTCGTGGTACCGCGACGCTCAGCCTGCGGTTCACTCGGGCTTGCCAGACATCACTCGCGCTGGCACGTCAATTCGAGTCCCACCCCGCGGTCGCCCGAGTGTACTACCCGGGCTTGCCATCCCATCCGGACTTCCGCGTGCGGATCGCTACCTCAAAGAGGGCAGGGGGGCCATTGTGACCATCGACCTGGGCTCGCGTGCCCGAGCCGATCGGTTGATCAAAGCACTCTCCTCGGTCATTCCCTTCGCACCCAGTCTCGGCGACGTGCAGACCACTCTGAGCCATCCCTTCACAACCAGCCACCGCGGCCAGGACGACGCCCAGCTCGCCCGGCAAGGCATCACACCCGGTTTGATCCGCCTTTCGGTGGGCCTGGAAGGCCCGGATGACCTCTGGCGAGAGTTTCGACAGGCGCTGGACGGGCTCGAGGCTGAGCGGGACGGTTGACACCTTACGCGGTCAACAGCGGTACCACGCGATATCATCGGGCTGTTTCGCCCCTTCGAGGGCCGGATTTGAGTGGATGCCATGTTCCCTGGGGCGTTGCCCTTGGGAGAGCTGGTATACTAGAACGACTAACGATTGGATTGAACACATGCCGCAGCCGGGGCAAACCAGCCCCCGACACCCCTTCGCAAGGGGGGGAAAGTGAGCCGCCCCTTTTTTCCCCCCCTTGCGAAGGGGGGGTTCGGGGGGGTGACCACGCGTGCCCAGTCCAAGCGTTAAGCGCTCTAGCGAAGGTGGTTCCCCCGGCCGGATGGGAGTTCGTCGAGGGCTAAGAATAAGGCGGGGAAAGTGAATACCATGCATAGAGAGAAATCGGGACGGCAGGGCGGGCTGGACTTGTCCGAGACCAACCACCAACGGCTTGAGCGTCCCGCCAAGGAGGGAGTGCTCAACAGGGCGTCATATGCTCGCCAGGCGGTTTCAGAGTAGATCAAAGCTGATGAGGGAGGAATTGATGTCCACGGCCACGCGACAACCGCCATCGCCGCTTACGCCGGCAGACCCGAGCCAATACCGCATGACGGTCGACGAGTTCGAGCGGATCGCGGAAGGGTTGGACAAGCCGGTGGAACTGGTCGACGGTTTTTTGGTGGAAAGGACCGATATGGACCCGCCTCACGTCCTGATGAGGGAGCGATTGCGGCGGCGGCTGGATCGATTGGTCCCCGAGGGGTGGTTCGCTCGCGATGAAAAACCCCTGCGGATACCGGATTTCAACGAGCGGTTCCCGGACGTCGCGGTCGTGCGGGGGGACCCCGAAGTCTACGGCATCCGGCATCCCGGGCCGGAAGATATCGCGATTCTGATCGAGGTTTCGGTGTCGACCATCCGTCGCGATCGAGGCGAGAAACAAACACTCTACGCGGCAACCGGTATCCCCGTGTATTGGATCGTCAACCTGAAGAACCGCCAGGTCGAGGTCTATACCGGTCCGGGTCCGGACGGCTATGCCTCACGCAACGACTTCGTGGAAGGCCAGGACGTGCCGGTAGTGATCGGTGGCATCGAAGTCGGCCGGATCGCCGTGGTCGACATCCTGCCGCGGATCGATCCGGCGGCCGGCGGCAACGGGGCCTGATTTCCGAAGACCCCACATGCACCTAGGCACGGCTGGAACTCGCGACCCAATTCAAAGCGATGAGAGAAGAGCATTAGGAGGCGACGGAGACTTCATCGACCCAGTTACCCTTGGTGGGTCCACTGCGTATGAAGAGAATTCAAATTAGTTTGCGCGTATTGATCGCTGCGGTTGCACTTTCGGCGGTTGTCGTTGCCGCGTGCATCTCCGTGTGTGATTGGTTGCGGGAAATGGAGAAAAGTAGGCATTATTACCTTGCTGAGGCCGCCGGCTACGCTCGGGACGAGGGATTCAGCAAGGCGGCGTGGCAGAGTTCTCTTACTCACCTCGAAAGCATGAAGGTCCGTGCGAAGGAGACCCTAGAACTGGTGAGGAAAACTCGGTTGGAGGAAGAGCCTCTCAGGAAATCCGTGTCGAAGGAAGTGGACCCGTTGGGTATCGAGATCGAGAGTTTGCTTATCGAGAGCGAGAATGATGCGAAACGAATGGTTGAACAAGCAGAGCATAGTGTAAATTTTTGGTTCGAAGACATGATCTATAGTTCGGCGATGAAACAACGATACCTGAGCGCGGCATCGCACCCGTGGCAGGATGCTCCTGGATATCTAGAAATCATCTTTTCTACCGCACG
Organism: uncultured Planctomycetota bacterium; assembly: GCA_963720335.1. Taxonomy (GTDB): domain Bacteria; phylum Planctomycetota; class Planctomycetia; order Isosphaerales; family Isosphaeraceae; genus CAVRFS01. The sequence goes on from CAVRFS010000020.1 coordinate 57,395, forward strand.
GAAAACAGGCGACATTCCTAAGTGAGTTCACTGTTTTGGGATGCGGCACCGGCAGAAGGGCACGTTGCTAAATCCCGAGGAGGGCTGGGCAAGATGGACAGGGCGAAAGACCGGACAAAAGTTCGAGTCCAAATCAGGCTAGCTTATCTATTTTGCGGAGACAATTAGCAATGTCCCCTTTGCCATCGCATATGGCGCGCAGTTGATAAGGGAATTCTTCGTGAACCGAATTGGTTGCGGGGAATAATGGTGTCAGTTCATTTATCGGCCTTTCGGTTAGAACAATGAACTGACATCGAAGAACGTTCAGTACTTTGGCCGCAAACATTCACGAGGGCAAACGGGGCGAAACCTCCTGTGGGCGAAGCTTTTGCGGAAGTTCCAAGGGGCGTCGAGCCTCTATGTGGCTATCGGGCCGGTGCAGAATATCGAATTCAGTGTTCTACTAGGCGTTGGTCGAGGCGTTTGAGAGTTTCTCGGTTTCGGCGGGTGGAGGAGAAACACTCAGCCATGCCTATCGGCAGAAGAGTACGATCCTCGACGCGCTCGCTTTAGTGGCGTCCACCACACTCGCCCTGGCGTGGTGCATTTTTTACTTTCAACACGTGCAAGCCGTACTCAGACCACCACCAATTCCGCCTTACCGGGAGTCTGGAGCTGCCGATACGGCGTCCGAGTCCGAGGGAGAAGAACCCAGCACGACATTTTTTGAGTCTGCGTCCTGCGGGTGCATCTTTGCTGCCGGTTTTTCTCGTTTTTCCTGGTTGTGTCGACATCCACCACTACTTATTGAGACTCCGGAAGCCCCGTCCGCGCCCACGGCTCCTCGGATGTTCTTGCGGAACCTCCGCCTGCATTGCTGTTTTAACGGTCTTGCTCTACAGAGCGCGCTCGCACTCTCGATCCGCGGAGCTTACGCGGCGATGAGAATTGCTGATGCGCCCGGATCAGTAGACTGGTACGACGTCACAAAAAGCGTATCAGGGTCCGCTGGGCAGGCGGTCCTCGCGACATGGTTTGTCCTGGCGCTGATTCGCAGATTTCGTGTTAATACGGGCTGGATTGAGATCCTCGGGCTCGTTTTGGGAACCGCGTGGATAATACTGCCTTTCTTTGAGGATCTCCTCACTGTCGCTGTGAACCGGCCGTAGTCAGAAGGGCGGGCACGGAGGGGCAAGGGGGGAGCTGGTGGGGAGTTGGGGTCGTGGGGAGTTGGCAAGGGAGTTGGCAAGGGAGTTGAAGGGCGGCAGAAGGGGACGTTGCTAAATCCTGAGGAAGGCTGGGCAAGATGGGCAAGGCGAAAACCGGACAAAAGGTCGAGTCCAAATCAGGCTAGATTATCTATTTTGCGGAGACAATTAGCAATGTCCCCTTTGCCGGTCCGGACAAAAGGTCGAGTCCAAATAGGGCTAGATTATCTATTTTCGGAGGAACAATTAGCAATGTCCCTTTTGTCGGTCCCTAGATTATCTATTTTGCGGAGACAATTAGCAATGTCCCCTTTGTCGGTCCCCTAAGTGTGGCGAGGCGGGTAAAGAGGTTGTCTCGATCGCGGTTAACTGTCCAGGGACGCCTTCATACACGGGGCGTCTGTCGTAAGTGGATCGGACGGGTATCATATGAAGCAGCGTGGACTGATTCTGGCGACCGCGACCTTCGTTTGGGTCCTAATCAGTGTAATCGTCATGCTCAGACGTTCCGACCAGAGGCGGGCGGAGGAGGACTTGTCGTTGAGAAGGAATGACTCGACCGGCTCAGGCCACGGACCACAACCTCGCGGTGCAAACGCGCAACGGCCCTCAGCCGATCTGATACATCCGGCCATCTCCGATCTGATACCTCCGGTCGTCGTTGATGACCCTGTGGCCCAAGCCGACTTCGAAGGACAATGGTTTGATACGATCACGCAGTCCCTGAACAACAAAATGAGTCGGAGCGTCCGATTCCGATCCCATCTCGTGGAGTCTATTAAAACAATAGGAGCGAGGAATGAAGCAGTGGGAGATCTGACGGGCCTTTTGGATAGCGAGGACGAGGATCACGCGATCTCCGAAATGCTCCGGCGGCTAGGCGGGGAAGAAGACGAAGAATCGCGTTTCATTAAGAAGAGAGTCGAAGAATTAATTGTCGAAAAAGTAAAAATTAATCAAATTACACTAAAATTAAATATTATAAAATCCAAGAAAGCTAACGTCAAAACGAGGAAGTAGCGACTCAGTCCAGGGGGGTCAGGCCTCCAGGGGGTCTTCCATCGACGCTGCATCCACAGAGGGGACATTGATTCACAGAGGGGACATTGCTAAATGTCGCGGCCGATCGGGCAAACCTTGGCGGTAGAAGGGCACGGTGCTAAATCCTGAGGAAACTGGGCAAAATGGGCAAGATGAAAGGCCGGACAAAAGGTCGAGTCCAAATCAGGCTAGATTAGCTATTTTGCGGAGACAATTAGCAATGTCCCCTCTGCCGGTTCCCTTTGCCGGTTCCCCTTTTGCGGCTCGCGCTGCGGCTCGTGAGCCGCCCGAGCGTTAACCGCTGTAATTGGCTCATGGTGAAGGATTGATTTCTCTAGTTGAAGGGATCGACAGACCATGCGCACTTATCGTGGCTCCCTCCGCGCGGCCGCGGTCGCCGGAATTGCTCTGATAGCCCTCATCGTTACAATCTCCGTTCGGAAGATTTGCCTATTCGAGAAGGATACGCCAGGAATGCCGCCTATCACGCTCGGGAAGAGAGAAAGGAGCGCGGTAGACTCGCAGAACTGGCACAACAGAAGAAAGAGGGGATGGGTGGCCCCGGGTTTCTGTTATTGGAGCATCTTTCGGCCTGTAGAGCCGAGTACCACGAGAAAATGAAAGTTGCCTACACTCGGCCTGTTCTAACCCTCTACAACCTCGCCGGCGGACCCGGGCGATCCAGGTGAAAGCATGGTTTTCACGTACCTAAGTGATTCTGTTGAGTTTTTCCCGCCGGGGCCTGCGTTCCCCTCGAACCGATAGGGGGGTCCTCCGAGCAGGGACTAGTGGTGTCAGTTCATTCATCGGCCTTTCGGTTAGTAAAAAAATGAACCGACACCGAAGAACGTTCTTTCTTGTTTCGACCGGGAAGCGGAAACGGAGGCGTTCTCGCGTTTCCATCGTGTGACTTGAGCGAGGGCAACCGATGCATAGATTCAAAAGTGTGCTGAAGCGATTGGGTCCGGTCTCCGACCAAAAGGGGATGATGAGCCTCGTCGCGGAGATTGCCGTCATCGCCGTCGTGCTCGCTCTTGAGATCGGAAACTTGCCCGGGGATCAACAACCGGGCGATCCGGTGCTAAGGCGGTCCAGAAGGGGACGTTGCTAAATCCCGAGGAAGGCTGAGCAAGATGGGCAAGGCGAAAGCTCGGACAAAAGGTCGAGTCCAAATCAGTCCAGATTATCTGATTTGCGGAGACAATAAGCAATGTCCCCTTTGCCACTCAAATCAGTCCAGATTATCTGATTTGCGGAGACAATAAGCAATGTCCCCTTTGCCACTCCGGAGACAATAAGCAATGTCCCCTTTGCCACTCCCCCGATTTTGCAACACGAAGAAACATGTTTCAGCTTCTTGAGCGAATTGTCACGCATATGGGACGGTAGGATTAACACAGAACGATTGATTATATGAGGACACAATCTATGGACCATCAGAGAACCGGGGCGGCCTCGATCCTGGGCGGATGGCAGAGCTGGGTGGTGCTGATCGTCGCCGCTATCGCCGTTCTGCCTATGTACCTCGTCGCCTCGCTGTACTTCGTCGCCTTCCGGGCCGCCTTCCGGGTCGGCCACTGGCCCTACCCCGGTAGCCCGGATGCTTCGGCTATGCCGGAGGATCTACAACCCGGGTCTGGACCGCTGGCGTTCATCGTGCCTGTGGCCGTGTACGTGGCGACGCCGCCCTTTTCGGCTTGGTCCTCCGATACAGCCGACGCTCGTGGCGCATTCCCCTTTCGCTGCTAGCCGGCGTACTCGCCTGGGTGTTCCAGTTGGGATTGCTCTTCTACGATCCCGCCGGTGTCTGGCACTGGATCATGGACTGAGTAGGTGGCCGGAACAGCCGATTCCTAGGCATTGACGGCGGATTCGCCTACCGGGAGGGGTGGCGGAGCATGAGCGACCGGACGAACTCCACGAGTCCAAGGGTCCGCAAGCACATAGTGGGGAGTTGCAAAGGCATTTTGAACCGGGGGGCTAATGGTGTCAGTTCATTTATCGGCCTTTCGGTTAGCGGGGGGCTAATGGGGGGGGCTAATGGTGTCAGTTCATTTATCGGCCTTTCGGTTAGAAAAATGAACTGCCATCGAAGAACGTTTGGATGGAGCACGGCTCCAACGCCCACCGGCCGCCAAACTGAGCGCGAGCAGATTAAGTGACCTTCGGGCCCATCCCGGCGAGCGTAGTCGTATTGGAGCCGCGACAGCTTGTTTCGGATCGCCGGACGCATTAGTTGATTTGGACGAGCCTGGTTGACAGGGCGCAGCGGGACTTACAACCACCTGAGGAATGCCCGTAGCTGTCATGGGCATCGGTTGGAGTCGGGCCGCGTGTCGCCATATATCACCTGTTCCGGCTGGACTCTTTCGTTGTCGGGCCGCAACATTCGAAATCACCGCAGACCCTATTGTTCAAGGACGCGTGTAGGCGTATTCAGGGTTCGGCTTGGGTCGCGTGCGGGACGGGTTCAACCCGGCCGGTCGAGGTGCCGGATTAGCGAAAACGATGCGACGGGATTAGTCCAAACGAACTGTCATGGCGATTGAGCGGCACCCAACCATGTGAAAACGGCTGTCCATGCGTGCTTGGCTGCCGCTGTCGGACCGAATTTCATAATAAGGGCTACGATCATGTCGACCAATGCAGAATTTCCAACGAGGTGGAACCGACCGATCGGGTTTCGGGGACCAATTCGCTACCGTGGCCTGCCGCTGTTCCTCGTTGGGATTGCGGCGTGCCTTTATCTGGGTCCGATGACCAAGGGCGTGCAGCCGGGTGCGAATGTGATCAAGCGGAGGGTCGTCGGTTGCGCAGACCATTGCGTCAGTGGAAACGGAACCACCTTAGCTTTCTTAAGGAGCTTCGGTCCTGATCGCAATGCGCTCGTATTCTTTAATAACGAAAAACGCTTGTACGTGAGAGCTGAAAAGAATGCGTCTCGCATTATTCTGAACGAAAAAAAATTGAACCTGTTGGATGTTGGTATTGCTGATTCGGGTTCTCCAGTTGTGTCGCTTAGTGACGGGGGCCCTGTTGGGTCCAGCCTCCGCTTCGCCGACGGCGTGCCGTGGCTGTCGATAGGCGGCGGCGAGGGCACTGGAAGAGCGTTGTTCGAGGGCTCAGGGCCGACGGGTAAATCATCAATTTCCCTCATCGACAAAAATGGCACCACGCGTGTAAAGGTATTCGACTCCAACTCATTCTCATTTATATCATTATTTGATACCAAGAAAAAAGTGAGACTGCTCTCTGGTGTCTCGCCGGAACAGCCGCCCGAGTTCAACCTGTACGAACCCGGGCCGATGACGCGACTCCGGATGACCGAGAAGACTGACGGAACGCCGCTGCTCAGACTGACAGACCCGAATAATGGGGAGTCACGGATATTCGAGTGAGCGTATGTTTGTTCTATGTTTTTCGGTCCATGGGATGTGTCGACGTGCTTGGGCTGTGCGTGTGGCGCCGTGAGAGGTTCGGTATTTTCATCACCGCGAGTTTGCCACGACGGGGGGTTAACTATGACCAATTTCGGGATTGACGCGGACTTTCGTGAGCGGGCTTCCCTTACTACCAGGTGTTCGGTTGTATCGTGCGTGCTGAGTAACATGATGGTCAGGTGCCGATGGCCCATTTTGTTGTCGCTGCTGCCGGTTTTTTTTTCGTTGGGGCATTTCGCCGGAGCCGTCCAGAGGGAGCCGGATACTCTGCAGGCTGGATCCATTGTCGCCGAGAGATTCGAGCTGAGGGGGGCCGATGGCAAGTTGGCGGCGACACTTTTTCAGGGGCCCGACGGCGCAGTGATGCTGACGTTCATTGACCAGAAAGGAGGATCGCCGCTCATGATCGGTCTCGATGCGAAGGGATCACCGTCCATATTCTTTTTCGACGAGCGGCGGAAGAATAGGATGGCCCTCGCGCTCGACGGCGGCACACCGCACGTGAACCTATTCGACGATCGGGGGGACGTCGCTTTGGCTTTTGGGCTCTTCTGCAAAGAGTGTGGGTAGAAAACCGCGTATGACAGTCCCGAAACCCCTTCTTTACAAGGATTTTTTGTCTTTTCCTTGGCGCGAAGAATCTGGCATGATGATCGGATGCGAAAACAACGTCGGCTGGAAGATGCGTACCGGTTTATCGGTTTCCGTCCGGAGGCAAGGGTCCGTGGCATCTTCGGAGATCCAAAAGCGCGGATCGTGCGACTCCTGCGCCGGGGAAAAAAACGGCCTGTGGAACCTGTGGGCGGAGTCAGCGAACCTTCTACGACCGCGAGACCCGTCGAGTACGCGACCTCTCCTGTGGCGACACCCGGGTCTACCTCGAGTTCGAGGTGCGGCGCGTGTCCTGCCGGAGTTGCGGTGCCGTGAAGCAGGAGAATCTGCCGTGGTTGGCCAACAACCCCTTCTACACCAAACGCTTCGCCTTCTATGTGGGGCGGCGCTGTCGCGCCTCGACGATTCGGGATGTGGCACGCGAACTCCGCCTCGATTGGAGAACGGTCAAGTCGCTGGAGATGGAGTACATGGACGAGCAACTCCGACGGGCCGGGACGCCCGGTCCGAAGGTGATCGGCATCGACGAACTCTCCATCGGCAAGGGACACAACTATCGCATCATTGTGAGCGATCTGGTCCGCGGCCGGCCGATCTGGTTCGGAGGCACGGACCGGTCCGAGAAGAGCATGGACCTCTTCTACGAGTGGCTGGGCCCACGAAAATGCCGGGGAATTCGCCTGGCCGTGATGGACATGTGGAAGCCTTTCCGCAACTCCACCCTCAAGGCGGGGAATGCGCCTCAAGCCGGCATCCTCTACGACAAGTTTCACATCCTCAAGCGCTTGAACGAGGCATTGGACAAGGTTCGCAAGAGCGAGTACGCCCGGCTCTCGGGAAAGGATCGGCGGTTCATCAAAGGCCAGAAGTACACATTGCTGTCCCGCCGGGCCAACCTGACGCAGGAGGGGCGTCAGTCGTTGAAGGCGCTGTTCAAGGCCAACAGGAGGTTGAACAAAGCCTACCTGCTCAAGGAGATGTTCAGCCAACTGTGGGACTACAAGCGAGAGGTGTGGGCGCGGCGATTCTTCGAGCGATGGAAGTCGGCTCTGAGGTGGCAGCGCCTCAAGCCGTACGAGAAGTTCGCCCGGATGGTCGAGGAACATTGGGACGGCATCGCGTCTTATTGCCATGAGGAGAACAAGGTACCCCTGGGGTTCGTCGAAGGAATCAACAACAAGATCCGCGTCATCCAACGACGAGCCTACGGACTTCGAGACGAAGAGTACCTCCGCCTCAAAATCCTGACGTGCATGCTGCCAGAAATCTGAAAAGTGGCCCAAAGTTACCCACACTCTTTGCAGAAGAGCCTTCTTTTGGTATAGTAAAGGGGATCGGACCAAGCATTGACGCCGGGAAAAGCGGTTCTAATCGAATCTCAATCGGTATTTCGCGGGGAGGCGAGCCGTCGATTGAGCTAACGGGTCAGGGAAATACCCCGCGAATCTCGATGACAATTCTGGACAACTGCCCCTTCATCGCGCTGTCCGACGGCGGTCATGGGGTTCGATCGACCTGGAGAGTAATGCCCGATGGGGCTGCATCTTTCTCCTTGTGGGATCTTGACAGGCGGGAGCGGCTCGTTGTCCAGACCGACAAAGACGGAAAGCCGGCGATTCGTTTTATCGATCCAGCCAACCAGACGGTTAAAGAGATCAAGACGAATGTGCAATGACGGGGGCACGTGTGGCTGTCAAAATACTGGAGCTACCTCTCCAGGAAGCGTTGTGGTCGGTTGAGGCGTCTCCGGCGCCCTATTCTCCGAATCGCCAGCAACAGCCTTGGCCCGTGGGACGCGATCACTCGGTGGGCTCCACGTAATCCCTCAGTGTAGCGACATCCGAAACCACGGCGTGCTTCCGGTACGACGCTGCATGCTTCGCGAGCGAGGTAATAATGGTGTCAGTTCATTTATCGGCCTTTCGGATAGAAGGTAATAATGGTGTCAGTTCATTTATCGGCCTTTCGGATAGAAAAATGAACTAACACGGAATAATGGCGAGGCCCCGAATTCCGAATTCTTTCTTGTTTCGACCGGGAAGCGGAAACGGAGGCGTTCTCGCGTTTCCATCGTGTGACTTGAGCGAGGGCAACCGATGCATAGATTCAAAAGTGTGCTGAAGCGATTGGGTCTGGTCTCCGACCAAAAGGGGATAATGAGCCTCGTCGCGGAGATTGCCGTCATCGCCGTCGTGCTCGCTCTTGGGATCGGAAACTTGCGCGGGGATCAACAACCGGGCGATCCGGTGCTAAGGGCTCAGACGGTCGTTGCCCAGTCGCTCACGCTGAGCTCCCCGGATGGCCGTACGAGCGCGGCAATCCGTTCTAGCCGAGAGATCAACATATCGATGACTTTTCGCGATTCTCAGATTGGAAGCGTTCTATCATTGGGCCTCACGCGAGCTAGATCACCGATAATCGCGATGACTGGAAGCAGACGAGATCCGCGAATGATTCTGTCCGTGCATTCATCCGATGGAAGTCCGGCGATTCGGTTCGACTCTTCGGTCGGTAAAACAGGTCTCGACTTCAGTCTAATTGAAGGTCGGATACCAGTTCTCAGCCTCAGTGACGATGCGGGACATACGCGAATTAATCTCGCAAGACGACAAGATGGTACAGCGAGTTTTGCACTCGCGGACTGGAAGGCGGACCCACGCATTATGTTTTCTTGCCCACAGGACTCCGGCTTGCTTTCGCTGTTTGATGAGCAAACGCGCGTCAGGGCTGTATGCGGAATTTCACATGGAGAAGGTCCCACTTTGAACCTCACCGACAGCATGAGGGCTCCCGTACTTCAGATGAAGTTCGATAGAAATCCGGAAATCAGATTGCTTGATGTCGTTGAACGAAGAGCGCGAATCTTAAAATGACCTACAGCGGTTGACCCTCGTGCTGCTCACAGGCCAGAACATGGGAAGCCGCCGGGGACGTCCGAGAGCGGCTGCCACTTGAGTAGCCGGCGATCCTACCAGCGCGAGGCGTCGGTGATGCGGTTTGCGGGCGCTTCGGGCTAATAGGAAAGTTTGTGCATTCGTGATGTGCCCGACCCGTGAGTAAACCGCTGTCGTGTGGAAGGCGGGGCCTGATAACCAGTGTGAGGACCATAGCCGCCAAACCTGCGCGGCGAGCGGTCCTGGATCCTGTATACGCTTACTCCTTTTTTTCGTCGGACAGGGGGCGATCATGACCCATTTCGGGACCAAAGGCGATCGATCAGCAAACCGTCATACCACCGATTCGGTCGGTAAGGACGGGCCTCCCATTGCGAAGAGCGTCCTCTTGCGCTGTCGTAGACCACTTTTCGCTTTGACCATCGTTCTCTTTTTTTCGATTGGTCATTTCGCCGGGGCTGTGCAGAAAGAAGAGGAAATCCTCAGAGCCACGTCAATTGAGGCTGGAAAATTGGAGGTCCGTGGGCCTGACGGTAAGGTAGCCGCATCCCTTTTTCGAGGACCCAAGGGCGAACCGGTGCTATCATTCTTTGACGACAAAGGCCGTGCTCGCATGACCATGGGGCTCGATGCGAACCGCTCGCCGATGATATCGTTGTCAAACGAGCAAGGCGCGCCAAAGTTGGTTCTTGGTCTGGACCGGGCGGATGGAACGCCTCTGATCTCGATGTCCGATGACCGCGGTGAACCCACGATTAGTATCGGGGTGACGAAGGGGCTCGGCTCTGAAATTACCGTGGGGAAATCTGGAGCGGCTCGAGTCTCAATCGAAGTCTCCGAGAAGGGCGTTCCCGCCATTCGGCTGTGGGACGCGAAGAATAATCCCCGAATCTCACTGGCCCTCGAAAATGAGAATCCCATCATCTCGCTTTTCGGTGAGAATCGTGAGGTGCGAGCGACGTGGCGAGTCTTTCCGGACGGTTCGCCCTCCTTTTCACTATCCGATCGAGAGTCGAGGGTGAGACTCGCCGTCGCGGTTGACAAGGATGGGAAGCCCTCAATCCGAATTATTGATCCAGAAAAGCACGAGGAGAGAGACCTCGCCAAGTAGGTTGAAGAGCGCGCTGGTGTTATCGGGTAGGGGGAGTGATGAGAGCAGTCCTCGTTAACGTCAATTTGATGGCGCGGGCCTAGTCGCTGGTCCACGGCGTGGGGAGTTGGGGTCAGACCGCGGAAAAGACTGTTAACTTGGCCTGACCCCCGGGAGTTCTGTTGCTTCGGCGCGGACCCTTGGAGACCAGAGCGGTGGACGTGGAGGAAGGCCGGGAGGGGTCCCAGGTGGACCCTTACCCAGCGTGTATGCCCGATAGGGTGCGACACTACTCCGCTGAAGTTCGTGCCCGACATTCGCTACGACAGCGGGGGCTTTTTTGTTCCAACGGCGAACGCCATGACGCGACGTGTGAACATCCGCCTCGCTCCGATAATGCTTCTGTCTTACCTCACGGTCGGGTGTTCCCGACCCTCTGCGCCTTTGGCGGGCCGTCCTGACAACAGTGGCCCACCGGGCGGCCGGGCGGGCGAAAAAGTAGTCGCCCCAAACGGGAGACGACCACCGCCAGGGCCTTTCGCCAACGAAGCGGTATCGCAACTGCCACGGACGTTAACGCCCGAGGTCGCCAAGGCGCACCGGCGCTCGCTCGTTCAGAATTGAACAAAGTGTTGATTCGTGGAGGTGACGACTCTGTCCGTGAATTTGTGATCCGAGACATGATCATGGACGGAGGTTATGGCGGGCTTTATTTTCTCTCGTGCGACCACAACGCGGACCCCTCGGAGGAGCTCCTTGGTCGATTTGCGGATCTCAAGGTCCGAATCCAAAAGGGGTCTCGGGCAATGAAGGTTGAGCCCCGCGATATTATCAAAGACTCAATCTATTTCGACCGGATCACAAATGAACCCGGCCATCGTCTGGTAATCAATAAACTACGCAGAATCGACAAGCAAAGAGTCGAGGTGGAAGGGAGCTTTTACACAAAGGCACTAGAAGCTTTCGGCAATGTGTATAAGTTCGAAGAGACCGACACGGGATGGAAGGTTCTCGCGAAGACACGTAGGTGGGTGTCGTAGTTCGACGCTGTACGGGCGAGCGGGAATAGGCCGATTTTACGAGGGGAATAATGGTGTCAGTTCATTTATCGGCCTTTTGGTTAGAAAAATGAACTGACACCGTAGAACGTCGTGGGAGGATTCAGTGAGCGAGGCCGTGGATGATACCGTGGGCACCGATTGGCGTAGATTCTGGAGCGATCACGAAAAAATGGTCGAGCTGATCTCCAGGGATTCGATCGGGCCGGAATATTACGAAATTGTCAGTGATGTAAAGAAGATTGAGGAGTGTCTTTACAACCCCGATCTTCGTTTTCGTCTCCTCGCGTTGCAGCTTTGCGGGAACAGATGGAACCCAGGCCCTGAGGCTAAGCTCCGAATCATGGAACTCGCTAAGCAAGACCCCAGCGAAATTGTGCTGCACCGTGGCGATCGTACAGATTGGCACGCCGTCAATGAGCTCCTCGATTCCGGAGACCGAGATCAGACACCTATTAAGGTTCTTCGCCACAACGGCTCTCGGCGAGGCTGAGCCCGATTTGGTGAGAAGGGCCGCTTATCAGAGCCGCTGTATTATGCCAGCCTGACTACGGAAAGATTCGGCATATTAAGGCATATATTATGACAAGTGTGAAGGTCGCAGATTTCGATTTAGCGTACCTACGAGGAATACTGGAAAATGCGAAGTGACACCGGGAGTCGTTCCGAGGTATTGCGTCGTCGAAAGAGCATTTTAATGGTCGTCGGGCCGCCCACGCTCGAGCGTGCACTATGTTTACTGGAACGAAACCGGTGAGGCAAGGTGGGAGTTGGAGTCAGACCGAGTTTCCCGTTGGATCGGCCCGGGGCTTCGGAAAAGACTGTTAACTTGGTCTGACCCCAGAAGGTCCCTGGTCTGACCCCAGAAGGTCCCTGACCCCAGAAGGTCCCGCAAGGCGACCTGGATCGCGACGAGTCCGGCTGGTATGTGCTGGACGCTACCTCGGGGAGCGAGGCCCGATGACCCTCGCACAGGCCCCGCCACCGGCACGGTCCGCCGGCGAGCCGACCGCCGGCGATCGGCGTCAGGGTTTGTGTCGCCGAGTCGGTCGCCTGGGAGTCTCGTTGCCGTCGACTCGGGCGTTGAGTTCGATCTGGATCCACTCCCGGAGTCGCAGTATCCAGTCCCCCGGCGTGCTCGATTTCCGGTCGGCGAACCACTGTGTGACCTCGTCGGCCCGGACAGGCAAGAATCGGCTGGAATTCGCCGCCAGATAGGTCCCGTCCGGCTGGAGCTGCTCGATCACGACGACGCTCTTCTTGAACCGCCAGATTTCGGACACCTTGAGCGAGGCATAGATTTTCGGGCGGTCGATCTTGGACGGCGAGACGTCGACCTCGATGGCCAGGTCGGGGTTGGGATAGTCGGCGACGTCGTTCGATTCCCACGCGGCGACGACGCGGACGGCCCTGAGCTTGACTTGATCGAAGAAGTAGCACAGGTCGGATTCGAGGCCGGCGTGCTCCTCCGACCGCTTCCAGGTCGTCGAGCCCATCGGCTCGAAATCAATCGTCAGCCCTACGCAGACCTCAGAGACGAATGGGCGGAGGAATTCCTTGGAACGCTCGTGCTTGGGGCCCAGGGTCATAATCTCCATGTCCTTACCGTCATAAGCCACGCGGATGTGGGAACGCTCTCCGATCGCGTCGGAAATCCGGTCGTAGAACTCCCAGGAGACGTCGCGCATGACGCCGCGCTCTTCATCCGGGACGGGGGTCCTCTCCATCGGCAGAGCTGGCGACGGCGGTCGTCGAGTGATCGTGGACATGGTCAGGTCTCCGTGGATCAAGGACCAGCGGCCGAGCGGCTCGCGGGCCGCGGCGGTGAATCGCGGCGCCGTGGATTCTCAAAGGCCGATTATAACCTCGATGCCCTCGGCGTTGTCCGGGGCGGCTCACGAATCAGTCGCGCGACCGTGACTGACGGGTCGGACCTGGACAGACGCCTGACCGCCCCTTTGCCTGCCTTTCACTTCACTTCTACTTCCCGCCCCGCCGGCTGCGGACGGTTCGGCCTCGATGTCGCCGTCGACTTCCGGCCGCGTTTCCCTGGCTGGTTTGCTCTTGCTGGGGACCAGGTCCGGGACCTGCCGTTCGAGGACCCACGCGACATACTCGCTGATGTTCTTGCCGCGGCGATGGGCGTGCACCAGGATCCGCTCGAAGAGATCGTCTTGGAGGTGGATGGTCCGTCCCGGGCCTCCCCTTTGCCGCCTGCAAATGTCAGGAAAATCCCGGTCAAGTCACAAACAATGGCGACCGACTCCTTGGCCCGAATTGGTGGGAACGGTCTGGATCTCGGCGTCGATCTCACACGGGTCGTTGAGCGTTTGGGCGATTTCCTCACGGACTCTCACGCCGCACCGCAACTTACCACAGCGTTGCATCAAGAAGGAACGTTCAACACCTCGAAACTCCTGTTCTTCAGACGCTTGTCGAAACAAGTACTTGCGTGCTTCTTGCAACTCACGACTTGCCCAGCAGGCCATCCCAGTCGTGGATGTTTGTGTCGAAAAGCCGCCGACTCAACATCTCGAGGTGTTCGAGATCCCGAATGGTCTCGACCTCACCGCGGATTCTTTCGTCGGGGGTTCCGAAGCGGATCTCCCCTTGGAGAACCAGCAACCTTTGAGCCTCACTGACCCGGCCTTCTTTCAAGATCCACTGATACGTCGTCGATTCCTGCATGGTTTGAACTCCCTCCAGGAGCTTTAGTGTCATTTCGTCTGAGTACCGTAATCCCATCAACAGAAACGTCGCGGTCCAGAGCTTGGCGGCTCGATCCCTCGGCTCCGCGTTGATCCGCTCCGCCATCCGCCGCACGACTTTGGGTAAGTCAGCTTCCGACACATCCGTCAAGGGTGCCAGCGGAACCAACCCGACACCGGAGGTCAGGTATAGCTCGGGCTCTTCCTCCCAGAGCCGGACGACTTCATAATCATAACGATTGGTGAGTCGGCCGTCCGGCATCTTCCGCTCATATTGGCCAGTCAAATCCGGCGAGTTGGCCTCTTTTCGGAGCAACACCAGGACCGTGAGCACCGGCAGGTCGTGTCGATAGTCCAGGGCCACCTGGCGGAACCAGAGGGTGCGGCTTCAAGTTCGTCTTGTGGCTGGACTGGAACTCGATGTTGACGAGGTAGGGGTCGCGGCCGCCGACCTTGAGCACCTTGTCGGCGGCGGCCGTCAAGGCGGTGATGTCCGAGTCGATCACCTCAACAGGCCCGCGCGGGCCGATCCCCCATCGTTCCAGGCAGGCCGCGGGGTCGTCCCAGACCAACTCCTTCATCGACACGTCGAAACGGTTGAAATCCATGGAAAGGCTCCCCGTGGTCGCAAGACGATGATTGTCATCTACTTGCTATTGTTTCGTCAGACGAGGCTCGAAGGTGTGCGGATCTCCGACTTGACCTCGATCGACTTTCCGATTCGATTGTGAAGTCAGGCAACTGGCGGAACCAAAAAGGGGGGATCGTCCCAAAGTTCAGGAAATCGATGCGGCGGCGAGACGATGCCTCCCGATTATGCCATGGGCCACATATAAGTCCAATTGCTGTAATGAGATACTGCCAAAACCTCTGCTTCGAACCGATCGTGTCGATCTGACATGTCCCATTTATAAGTCCAATTGCTGCAACGAGATACTGCCAAGCCCACTACCTCCAACCGGTTGTATCGATTATCACTGTGTCACACACAAATTGAATTGCTGCAAGGAGATACTGCCAAAACTCCGACTTCGAACCGGTTTTAACGATTATCGCCGCGTCACACATAAGTCCAATGGCAATAAGGAGATACTGCCAAGACCCCCGCCTTCGAACCGGTTGTATCGATTATGCCTGTGTCACGCATAAGTCAAATAGCTGTAAGGAGATACGCCAATGACTCACGCTCTAAGCCGGTTGTATCGATTATACCTGTGTCACACGTAAGTCCAATAGTTGTAAGGAGATGAAGAATTCTAGCGAGTTTCGGTTATACCTGCGTCACACGTAAGTTTTATCGCGCCAGGGACATACGGCCGAAATGCAATTTGCCGTCCTATGCAAGTGTGTGCGCACAGCGCAACACGAGCCCGTCGTCGCTGATGGATGTCATTGACCGTCAGGTTCAGGGTTTCGTCATCTCAGCCGCGTCCTGAGTTTTGTTTCGCTCCGCGACGGAACACCGTTGGAATCCGGCACGGAGCTTGCGTTCGCTCCCTCGTGACCGTTCGATCGGCGCAATGATACGCGCTTTCGTGCAAAGCAGCGATTTTGGCCTTTTCATCGGGAGCATTCTCTTTACGCTGAGCACTCGGGCCTCAAACTCAGAGCGGCCTATGCTTGGGTAGGCCAGGGGGCCATGCCAACTTCAAAGCTGTCGCACTGTGCGCAGCTCATGAGTGAACCGCTCTCGGAGCATGCTTGCTCATTTTTGTACAGTCCTCAACCAACGATTCAGGTCATGCCCAAGATCGTCGTTCAGGGTCGTACGTTCTACTATGAAGAAGTGGGTAGCCAGGGAGACCCACTCGTCTTCTTGAGTGGGCTGGGGGGAGACCACCGGGCATTCAGCCGTCCTCAGCGGTACTTTGGAAACAAGTTTCGAGCCCTGGCCTTCGACGCGCGTGACGTGGGACAAAGCGACCGAGCTGATTCTCCTTACACGACGGCCGACATGGCGGACGACGTGGCCAGCTTGCTCGAGGCAGTCGCCGCGAGCGCCGGCTCACGTGCTGGGTCAGTCGCTTGGGAGGTCTGGTCGCGCAGGAACTGGCCTTGCGGCACCCTCAGCGCGTCAAGAGCCTTGTACTCGTCTCAACCCACGCCGGCGCCGGCGCCTGGCGCAGGGCGGTGATCGAATCGTGGGTCGTGCTGCGACGCCAGCTCGAGATCGGAGCATTCACCCGCGCGATCCTTCCCTGGCTGGTCGCCCCCAAGTTTTACAACCAGCCGAACCAGGTCGAGGGTTTGATCCAGTTCGCCGAGAGAAACCCTTGGCCTCAAGATCCCGAGGCATTCGCACGGCAGGCGCGTGCCGCCGCGGAACACGACACCAGAGACCGGCTGGGTCAGATTCGCGGTGCCTTGCTTGGTCATGGTCGGCGAGCATGACCTGGTCAACCCGCTACGGGTGGCCGATGGGCTGGCTCAGAGACTTCCCAATGCGCGAATGACCGTCCTCGCCGGCGTCGGCCACATGCCCCACGTCGAGGATCAGACGAATTTCCGGCTCGACATCGAGCGATTCCTGGATCGATGGACGCCTTGAGGGCGTTCTGGGTTGAATTTTCGCCATGCGATCAGGAGAAGAATGAGATGAGACTCCCTCGGGCGAGCGGCGTCTTGTTGCATCCCACATCGCTGCCGGGCTGTCACGGGATCGGCGACCTGGGCGCCGAGGCCCACGCCTTTGTCGATTTCTTGGCCTCGACAGGTCAGCGCTGGTGGCAAATGCTGCCGCTGGGTCCCACGGGATACGGCAACTCACCCTATCAATCGCTCTCGTCGTTCGCCGGCAATCCTCTGTTGATCGACCTTCGTGGTCTGGTCAAGCACGGTTGGCTCGCTGAAAAGACGTGCCCGGACGACCCCGAACTGCCTGTCGACTCGGTCGATTTTGACGCCGTCGCCGTGTTGAAGCAGCGCAATTGCGGCTCGCGTTCGAGCAATTCCAGACGAAGGCGAACGACCCACAATTTCAGGAATTCATTACCGCGAACGGAGCCTGGCTGGACGACTATGTCTTCTACCAGGCTCTCAAGGACAACCATGGCGGTCTCCCTTGGTACGAATGGGAGCCGGAGCTGGTGGCCCGCGACCCATCGGCGTGCGCCCAGTTGGCGCGAGCAGGTGCCGATGGAATTCGCTACCACGAATTCGTCCAGTACGTGTTTGATGTGCAGTGGCAGGAGCTGCGCGCGAGCTGTCAGGAAAAAGGGATCATGCTGATCGGCGA
The DNA here is from genome assembly GCA_963720335.1 of uncultured Planctomycetota bacterium. Classification (GTDB taxonomy): domain Bacteria; phylum Planctomycetota; class Planctomycetia; order Isosphaerales; family Isosphaeraceae; genus CAVRFS01. Next base: position 74,663 of record CAVRFS010000020.1, read on the forward strand.
CCTGCCGATCTTCGTCGCGCACGACAGCGCTGACGTGTGGGCCCGGCCCGAGCTCTTTTATCTCGACAAGCGCGGCCAGCCGCTGGTCGTCGCCGGGGTTCCACCTGACTACTTCAGTGCGACCGGTCAACTTTGGGGAAACCCGCTTTACCGCTGGGAGGCCCACGCCGCCGAGGATTATTCGTGGTGGGTCGCCCGGCTTGGCGACTTGCTGCGTCGCGTCGACCTGGTGCGAATCGACCATTTTCGGGGTTTCGAAGCGTACTGGGAAATACCGGCCGGCTCGGCGACCGCAGCAACTGGTCGCTGGGTAACCGGCCCGGGAGCCAAATTCTTCGAGGCGATCCGCGGGAGGTTGGGTTCGCTTCCCTTGATCGCCGAAGACCTGGGGTTGATCACGCCGGGCGTCGAAGCGCTTCGCGATCAGTTCGGCCTGCCGGGAATGCGTGTGCTTCAGTTTGGATTCGGCCCGGATGCCGGGGCGGAAAAGTACTTGCCCCACCGGTACGTGCCACACTGTTTCGTGTACACCGGGACGCACGATAACGACACGACCCGCGGCTGGTTTGGATCAATCGAGATCGCGACCACCCAATCATTTGAGGATTTCCGAGCCGAGCGGGTCTTCGTGCTGCGCTACGCGAACTCGACAGGCGACGAGATCCACTGGGACATGATTCGGCTGGCCTTCGCGTCGGTCGCGGACACCGCCATCATCCCGCTACAGGACATCCTGGGGCTGGATAGCCACGCGCGGATGAACTTCCCCGGTAAGGCGGAAAACAACTGGCGGTGGCGGTTCCAAAAAGACCAGATCGATGTGCGTGCACGGGGACTGCTTGCCGAGCTCACTGCGGTTTACAGTCGGTGGAACGGTGCCATCCCCAACGACCTTGACCCTCGATTTCGACCCTCGAAGCAAGAACCAATCGCACCGGCCGATCCGATTCTGACGAAAGTCACTCAGACCGGGCCATGAATATACGACATCAAATGCTGATTTTCGGCATGAACCTTATCATAAAGGACTTTGATCACGTCTCCGACCGAGATGATGCCCACGAGCTGTGTATCGCTCAAGACGGGCACCTTGGCGATGTGGCGATCGCTCATCTTGCCCATAACGGCATCGACATCGTCGTCCAGGAGGCAGGTTACGGGAGTACCGGTCATGACATCGGCGACGAGTAGCCGGCCGAAGCCTTCGCCGCGGTTATGGATGATCCGCAACGTGTCGCGTTCGCTAAAGATCCCGATCAGTCGTCCGGAATGGTCGACAACGGGGAGGGAACCAATATTGTTCTGGACGAGCTTGGCAATAGCCTCGCTCACGGTCGCGCCACTATCGATCGAGATCAGGCGGCGGCCTTTGGAATCAAGGACATCTCGTACAAGCATAAGCGCCTCCCGAGGACCTGCAACGAGCGTGGCCGACGACTTATGAATTTACCGAGCCACGCTCTCGACCGGAAAATCTGGAAGTGAAACGTTGAGCCATCGTGACATTTTTTTTCTGACCGTGCAAATCATTTTTTTGCCGGCTTGCTCGTTCTGGAAACAGAAAGTCTTGGGCAAGGACTGATGTCGAAATGACCGAAAGAATTCATTCTAATGATCGTGACCGTTTTGGCCTGACTCCTCGAAAAAGCAGCGTGTTTGTTTTTTGCTTCGTATTGCTCCTGACATTTCTGATTCGGGCATTTCACGCCGGTCAACCGATCGTCGAGAACTACGTGGGGCGGCAAGTTCCGACGGCGATGGTGGCACGCAACCTGGAACGAGGTTCTGGCCTGCTGCGGCCTCGGCTCGATACGGCGCCTTTCCCCAATTACTTCGTGGTCGAGCCGCCAATCTACGAGTACGGTGTCATCGCTGTGAGACGATCGCTCGGATTGAGCCTGGAGGCAGCGGGTCGAGTTCTATCCGCCTTGGCGACTGTGCTGGCGGCATGGGGAATCTTTGAGCTGGCACTGCCCCGCCAGGGTCGGCACGCGGCTCTCATGGCCGTATCGGCCTTCGCGGTCCTTCCACTCACGATACGCTATGGACGAGCCTTTCAGCCCGACGCCGCGATGCTCGGCACTGTCGTGGCAGGATTGGCCTGCTGGGATCGCCATCAATTCAGCCGGAGTTGGTACTGGCTCGCTGCCGGCTGGGCTCTGCTGGCGCTCGGCTTTGCGCTCAAAGTGATCGCGGCCGTTCTCTTGATCCCGCTCTTGTTCGTGATCTTACGGAGGCGACGTGCGGTTGACTTTCTCGCCGCGTGCTCGACTCTGCTGCCGGCCTTGGTGTGGTATCTCTGGGCCGATCATTTGGTCGGCGGGACGACCGGTTCCCGAGCTTCGGCCGACAACCGGGCCATCTGGCTTCATCTTCTTGGTCCGGCGGGACTCTTGAAGGCGGAGACGCTTAAATTCGTGGCCTGGTTCTTGTTCGTCCGCGCGTTCACGCCATTGGGCGTGTGTCTTGCCCTGTACGGGCTCTGGAACCGGAGCGCCACACAGGCCGAGCGGCTCCGGCTCTGGTGGGTCTGGGGAATCTCGACTTTAGTTGCGATGGCATTTCTCGCGGAAAAGCTCCATCATGAGTATTACTGGCTGCTGCTGGCGCCGGTCGTGGCCGTGGGAATTGGCCGATCGCTGGACCGAGTCGCCGTGAAGCACGGCGCGATCGCGGTCGCCGCGGCCTCGGTGCTGCTCTTGCTTTGCGGGTACCAGGTGCGATCGACCTGGTGGACACCCCCCGAATGGAACGGTCTGGAGGCCGCCGCTCGGCTCGTGTCGAGAACTGTCGCGCGCGATGCCTGGGTCGTCGCGCCGGAGGCGCTGCTCTTTCAGGCCGACCGCCGTGGCTGCCGGATGGAGTGGACGACGCCCGCGGCCCGCAGGGCGGCTGGGGAATGGGGAGCCGAACACGAGGTCGACGGACCGCTCGATCTCCTGGAATACTATCGCCGGCGGGGTGCACGATATTTCGCCGATCTGGGCAGTCGCGATGAGGACAATTCGCGAAAGGGCTTGCACGAGTCCATCCGGCGACGATACAAGGTCATTGTGGATAGTCCCGAGGTCATCATCGCCGATCTGGTCGATTCCGAGATGCACTGGAATGCCAACTGAGGTCCGGCCGCTTACTGTCCCTGAGTTCTCGGCATGGAAGTCGCAACGGCGCCGGATCAGCGTATTGACGGCGTACGACTACGCCACCGCGCGTCTGCTCGACGCGGCCGGGGTCGATTGTCTGTTGGTCGGCGACTCGATGGGGACCACGATCCAAGGCTGGGAAACCACCTTGCGAGTCACGCTCGACCAGATGATTTACCACACCGAGATGGTCGCTCGCGCGGCCCAACGCGCTTTGGTGGTCGCCGATCTGCCGTTTCTCAGCTACCAGGTCTCGGCGCAGGAGGCGATTCGCTCTGGCGGGCGAATCCTCAAGGAGACGAATTGTCAGGCCGTCAAGCTCGAAGGGGGTCGCAAGATCGCCTCGACCGTCAAGGCGATGGTCGAGGCGGAGATCCCCGTCATGGGACACGTTGGCCTCACGCCGCAGGCCATTCGGCGTCTGGGCTCGTACAAAGTCCAGCGCTCGGCCGATGAGATCCTCGCCGACGCGCAGGCGGTCGCCGATGCGGGGGCCTTTGCCATTGTTCTCGAGTGCATCCCCCGGGAGTTGGCGGCCAAGATCACAGCCCAGGTGCCGATCCCCACGATCGGCATCGGCGCCGGCCCGAATTGCGACGGGCAAGTGCTGGTCATCCACGACATGCTGGGACTCATCGAAGGGTTTAAACCCAAGTTCGCTCGGAGGTACGCCGAGCTCGGCGAGCAGATCCGCCCGCCGTCGCCAGCTACGTCGCCGATGTCGCCGAGGGGCGTTTCCCCAGCGACTCGGAGAGTTTCCGATAACCAGGCGCTCGGTTTGTTTGATGCGTCCAATCCCACAGGAGCCCACTTCCGATGAACACACCAACCCAGGAGGAATTGACGAGAAAGCGGTGCGTTCCCTGTGAGGGCGGAGTCCCCCCACTCTCTCGTGCCGAGGTTCAGGCGCTTGCGAGGAACTTCCCGGAGTGGGCAATCGACCCGGATGCGAAATGGATCAGCCGGTCTTTGACGATGAAGAACTTCATGGCCGGCATCGACCTCTTCAACAAGATCGCCACCGTAGCCGAAGAAGAAGGCCATCACCCCGACCTCCATCTCGAAGGATACCGTAACCTCAAGATCGTCTTGTGGACCCATGCGGTCGGCGGCTTGACTGAAAACGATTTCATCCTCGCCGCCAAGATCAACCAGCTCCCAGTTCAACTCCGGCATTGAGCAAGCCGTTAGCCGTTGATCCACTTCGCCCGAAATGGTCACGATCTGTATCGTACGGTCAATGCCTTTGCCACAGGTGGGAACCTCCATGCGTCGCTTCAAGTCCGGCTGGGTCCTGGTCGCGGCGGCGGTGCTGGCAATCTGCTTGGCGATCACGAAGTTTAGCCTGGATGTTCCGTTGCGCAAGGACGACCAGAAGGGCCGAAACGTCGAGGCCGAGCGGTTACCCAAGCGGGCATGTCCATCAAAGAGAAGCTTCCCCGTGCCAACCAATCCGAAACAGCCGCGATCCTGGAGAAATTCGCCCGGGGACTCGGCGATTCGGAGCGAGCAGCCCAAACGGAAGATCCGAAGAGGCTCAAACAGCCGATCCGGATCAAGACCCACTGATCCCGGCTGGAGACCCGCATCCAACGCTTCTGATGGGGCACGTGAGCGGCGCAGACCGGTTTGTTGTTTCATGGTTACATCAGGCGAGCCGTGACATTCTTCGCACTATCTGGAATGACGGAACCCGAGGGTCAGATACGGGTTGACCGTTATTCCTCGTCGAGAACCAGGTCGATGAACAGGGCGGCCGTCCAGCCGTAATGGGTGCTGCCCAGACCATCGCCTGTCTGCGAATCGTAATACTCGTAAAGGATCGGTGTCCGGGAGACGAGCTTCAAGGTCTTTTCTCGCAGAGCTGCGGCCTGTTCCTTGAACTCGTATCGCTCGAGCCCGCGGATGGCGACCCAGTTCAGGTTGATCCAGGCTGGGCCGCGCCAATAGCCGCGTGGTTCGTAACTGGGGAGCTTCTTCGCCGCGCTTGCCAGCGGCCAAGGCGTTGCCAGCCCGTCAGGGTCCTTCAAAAGCATTGCAGTCCGCTGGGCCTGCTCAGGCGTAGCGATGCCCGTCCACAACGGCCAGGCGATCACCGGCGTGATTGATGTGGCAGGCGACCCATCGGGCCGCGTGTCGTTGTAGCATCCCAGGGCCTCGTTCCAGTGATGCTTGCGGATCAAGGCGCAGGTCAGCGGCCCGTGCGTCCCACGAGCGGGCGGCACCCGCGTTGCCGAGCGTCCGGGCCATCTTTGCCAATTCGAGGCGGTCCAGGTAGAGCCAACAGTTCAGGTCGAGGGCCTCTTTGAACCCTCCGTCCCAGCGCGGTGAATTGTCCCAGCCGCTGTCCCACCCCTGCCAGCGACACAACCCGCGACCCTGGTCGGTATGCGCGAAGAACCAGTCGTGGTTGCGCACCAGCTTGGGGTAGAACTCGGCGATTTTCTCGTGCAGAGCCCGGCGTTCCTCGTCGGACCGTGCGGTGTCGTAGAGGCGGTTGGCGGCAAGCGTCAAAATCCCCGGAGCCTGGATCCCGAACTCACCGAGGAACTTTGGCCCGTCTCGGTGGATCTCGCGCGGAATTTTGCCGGTGGGGTGTTGGCCGGAGAGCATCACGTCGATCTGCCACATGGCCAACTGCCGAGCCTTGGGACCGCTATGAAGGAGGCCGAGCACATGGAAGCCGGTATCCCAGATCCAGATACCGCGCATGTAGTAGGTTCCGGGGCTGATGATCGGGTGCGGCCAAGCGCCGCCGGCTGGCTGGGTGTCGATCCAGAGGGTGGCCCAAGCTCGAGCAAACGCCGCCCGTCGCTCGGCGCTGGCGGAGGGGAGGCCGGGCATCTCGGCGAGCCACTGGTCTAGCGTCAGGTACGGGTTGCGATCCGGATCGACGATTCCCAGCTCGCGCACGATCGCGGCACGTTGCGTCTCCGGGCCATCGGTCATCGTGCCGAGAGTCAACAGCAGCAATAGGCTTGTGGTCATCGCCGATCCTCGCCGAGCTTGGGGATTACATACAATGGCGAGACTGTGATGGACGCAGGTACCAGCCGGTCCCGTCGAAGGCGATCGAGTCTGTTCTAATCGAGGAGTCGCTCGAACTCAAGCACCGTGCGATGCGTCTCAACCACCGGCGTCCCGCGGTCATGGACCGTGAGTCGTTCGAAAGGCGCGGGACGCGGCAATCGATTCAGAATCCAATCCATCCGCGAATGCGCCGCCATAGCCCGCGGCCTGCGGCGACGGACTGGTCGGCGAATCGGCCACTCGGTCTTGTAACCGAACCGACCCCTCGGTCGAGGCTTGCTCGACACCAATCGCGCGCGATGGAACGGCTTTGAGATGGGCGAGCAGCCGATCGGTCGTCCCACCGTTTTTCGCCATCCGCTGCCAGAGGTCGAACTTTTCCGGGCTCTGGTGCAAGTCGTTCAGACAGCTCGCCATCACGGCCTTTCCTGATGCCGGACCTTTCAGGAAGAGATGGACCCAGGCCCACGCCTCACGATAGTCGCGCGGGGTCATCTGGCGGATGTCCGTGATCGAGGCGAGCCGCTCCAGGTCGGGGGTCCAGCCGCCCGCGAGATCCTTGGTGATCAATTCGACCCGCTCGAGCTCGGCGCCGGGTGGAACCAGGTCGTTCTCGAAGAACTCGGCAAGTCCCTCATCGAGCCAAAGCGGCAGATCGCCGAATGAGCCGTGCAATAACGCATGGGTCGCTTCATGGCGCAGGTCTTCTTCGAGCCGAGGACTCGAGTACGTGTAGACGACGCGCTGGCGACCCTGTGCCAGAAAGAACGCCCGCGCGGGGGCAGCTCGGGGTAATAATATTTGAGGAAATGAGCAAATGCGTCGCGACTGTCGAGCACATAAATCTCGACCGGGTCCTCGTCCGCGCTTGGGAAAAAGTCGAGATTTTCCTTCAGATCGCGCTCGAGTGCCTTCAGGCAGCGAAGTGCTTGTGCATCATCGGTCATTGCGAAGTTGGAGTAGATCAGGAACGGACCGCTGGCGATCTTGTGACGAGTCGGCACCAGCGTCTGTCCTCGGTCCGAGAACAACGCGCATCCGACGCAAGACAGGAGTACCGCCAGCATCCAATAGGCTCGATACACAGTGTGACTCCCGTCCCCTCAGGAAAGCGGCCGACCGCTCCGCAGATTCTGGAAACGCTTGGCCCGGATCGCTTTCTCGACCGACCGCCAAAGACCTTTCCAGTCGTTGCGAGGCGATAAACCCCAGGGGAGATACGCGCGGAGGAATTGGAGTGTGTCGGTTCGGGTCCGGCCCTGAACCACATTCAGACTCAAACTCAGACGCGCCAGGTTCTGAACGCGCCGCTTCATGGGCAGCGGATGCCGGAGGCGAACGCCGACCAGATCGATCAGGCTGAGCTGATGACGATGATCGTCACAATTGATCTTGATCAGGATGTTCGATGCCTTCAGGTCCCGATGAGAGAGCGAGCGCTCGTGCAAGGATCGGACCAATTGCGCCAGCGACGCGCTGATCCCGTGGATCCGCGCACAGACGAGCATCTGGCGGAAGACTCGGGAGAACCTCCCTGACGTAGCTCCCCAACGTGACGGCGTCGACCTCCTTCACGGTGATCAGGTACGTCTCGCGCGGCAGGTACCAAAAGAGCGGGTCGCACTTGAAGGTGGACCGGCGCGCCAGGAAAGCGAGGTTCTGCGGAGTCGGGATCCCGCGGCTCGAGAGGTCCTGCCCGGCCTGCCACGACTGCCAGGCGCGTGAAGGCCGGAACAAGGTGAGGAGCGGATCGATCCATTTCTTGCGATTGAATCGCTTGTAGATGACCTGGATCGGCTGCCCTCGCACCGTCATCGTCGTCTCGGCGACTGTCGTGGTCCGCGAATCCTTCAAGACGATCGTCGATCGGCTCTTGAACGGGAGGTCGGGATCGCCCAGGAGAGCGGAGAATTCGCGAGGGTCCAGGTCGCGCGACGCCACGCCCCAGTTCGTCTCACCGCGAAAGACCTTGAAGTACTTGTTCGACGACCGGCAGCGGCGTCCCCAACGCCGCCAGAGCCTCTCAGCCCAGAGCCGGGTCGTGTCCTCGATCTGACGGGCGAACCGACGAACGTCGGTCGGCGGTTCCGCGCGGCTTTCCAGGTAGGTTTTCAAGAAACGGTAGCGGTCGGTGCGAGTGCAGCGCAACCAGAAAAAATGGTCCAACAGAGCCAGGTTGCGCCTGGCCAGTATCCAGGTGACGCGCCGGCATTTCCGGAGGGCGTCGAGATCGATCATGGAGAGTTCCGGTCGATCGGGGGTCTCGAATCGAACCAGGATGTTGCCCGGATGAAAGTCCTGGTGCAGCAGGCCGGCGTCGTGAAGCCGGGCCGTCATGACAGCGAGGGCTTCGGCCAGCTTTTGCCGAGTGTGCGAACGGAGTGGGTCCGGCCATACCGGAAGCTGTCGCTCGACAAACTCGTCGAGTGGAGTCGCGGCGGAAATCGCCAGGGTGACCAGATAATTCTCGAACAAGAATTTCCGCTTCCGCCGTTCGCCCAGCGCGATCGGTGTGATTGTCGGCACTCCGATCAGGGCGAGATCCTGTGAGCGCCGACCTTCATTCCTCCCCTTGCCGCGGCGAACCCATTGCCGAAGCATGGCTCGCCAATCCGGGATCAGGAAATGCTTGATATAAAAGATCCCTTGTGGCAGATCCACTCGGTAAACGACCCGGTGCGGCCCCGATTTGACCGTGGTCAGCCGTCCTTCATCGCGCCACTGGTCCAGTCGTAATCCGTCGGGACCTAAGAGCACGTCGCCCCAGCCGGCTCGGAACCACCAGCCGACGTCTCCGCATTGCGACCACTCCCAATCGGGACGTTTGAACATCGGTTTGGCGCCCGCCGCGGTGTTGGCTTTGTGGAGCGTCGAGATCACTCGAACGCCCCGAACGGTCGATCGTTCATGCGGAGTGCAGAGAGTCATCGATCGCCGATCTGGTTGAGACTTCGGAATGGTTTTACCTTGGCGGCGTATGGTTCAAAGCCTGAACATCGGTTCGGCGCGGACTGAACGATCGATCTTCCAGGAAGAGCCGAGAGTGGCTCGGGGCATCCCTGTCATCGACGTCACGAAGGTTTCCGCCCAGGCCGAGATCGAGTAGTTCGATTCCACCTGCTGGCGGGCCAGTAAGCCCAGCTTCCGGCGAAGCCTCACGTCGACCGCCAGGCTCGTAACCGCATCGACCCACTCGTCGGCCGTCGCGGCGAGGATCCCCGTCTCGCCGGTTCGGATCATCTCAGGATGGGATCCGACCGGGTTGGCGACGACCGGCAGACCGGCCGCCTGGTACTGAAGGACCTTGAGTCCGCATTTTCCGCGGCTCCAGAGATCGTCCGGCAGCCAACTGATTCCGATCTGTCCGGCCGCGAGCTCAGCTGGCCTCGGTCGCTTCGCTCCAGGCGACGGGAACGATCCGAAGGGGAAACGACGCGGGGAAGCGGTCGCAGATCAGACGAAGACTCAGGTGCGGAATGGCCTTGCTCAACCGTTCCCAGATTGCTCCCGCTTCTTCCAAGCCCCGCAACGTGCTCGAGGAGCCGATCCAGACCAGATCGACCGACCTTGGCGAAAATTCGTGGCACGCCATCCTGTAACGCTCAGGGTCAACGCACGTGGGAATGACATGGACTCGTTCGACTCTAGCCCCGGCTCGCAGCGCACAGTCCGCCAGGTAGTCGTTTCCTGCGACGACGGTGTCGACCAGCCGCACCGTCTGCGCGAAGCGGCGAAAACGCCAGGCACTCTCGTGACCACGTCGATCGTAGGAGTCACGGAAGAGAACCGCGTCGTCGAAATCGAAGACGAGATGCCGCGCAGCTCGGCGCAGAACACGCAACTGCCAAATTGGTAATAGCTTGCGCTGCAAGACCACAGCGTCGAACTGGGACGCGCGGCGAAGCTGGAAGATCCTGGGGAGCACACGTCGCTCCAGCCCCTGGCACACGAGCGACCATCCCGCGTGCCGGAGCGGATTGGCAAAGGCCCGGATCCGGTATCGACAACAGACGTGGTCAGGTGAATCGACCAGGGCGAGTAATTTCATCCCGTCCTCCATGACGGTTGGTGGTCATCCGTGTCGCCCGCGGGTTTCAATCGTTTCAATCCGCTCCCGACGATTAGGCCAGGAGAAGCGCGATTATAATCATCGAACGGCGAAATTCCAAGACCGACTGGCCGGACGCCACTTCGGTCGCCGATCAACCTCGAAGTCGGATTGTGGCCATCCCCCAATCATGGTACACACTTCGCCGCCCGAGCGTCGGCGCTCTCTCGCGAGCGACGATGATGCATGGACGCACTTTGGGTTTTCCGGTCCGCGGCATCTCCCGATCATATGAAAAACTTCGTCCGCCTCGTGAAGTTTGCTTTGCCCTACAAGGTTCGGTTCGGGCTATCGGTCGCTTGCGCGGCGATGGTAGCCGTCCTTTTTTTCGCCGAGCTCGGAACCGTATATCCGCTGCTGCATATCCTCTTCAACAGCCAGGATCCCCAGCGCTGGGTTTCGGAAAAGATCGTCGACCTTCAAGCCGATCTGCGCGTCATCCAGGCTCGCGAGTCCGAAGCACAGTTTGTGCAGGACATGGCGACAAGGGAAACCGGAACTGTCGCCATTCTCGGACTACGTTACCAGGCGATCCAGAACGACTTCGATGCAAACGAATCGGCACTGCAAGGGCACAAACGTCGCGTGGGCGTGACCGACCCGACCGAGCGCCCCGATCAGTCCATGAGCAAAGAGTTGGCTCGGCTCGAAGGATTGCACGCCACCGTACTGGAAGCGCGATCGAAGGAATTGGGCGATTGCGGCAGCTTCCTCAAGACCGGCAAGCCCGAGCTCTTGGCACGTCGCCTGCGCACGATCCAGCAAGACGCGTCCGACACTGAGAAAGTATTAAACCGATATAGATTTGTTGCAGCCATACGTGAACTAAGTATTTACCACATGATAGTTTCAAAACTCTGCTGTTGTTGATCGTGCTGGTGATGCTGGGCGTGGCGTTGAAAGGCTTTTTCATGTTCCTCCAGGAGGTGCTGGTCGCCGAAGTCATGCAGTTGACGTTGTTCGACATCCGCAACGTGTTCTTCCGTCGCACGATCAACCTGGATCTGGCGAGCTTCTCCGACCAGGGTTCGTCCGAGCTGATGGCCCGATTCACCAGCGACATGGATTCGTTCGGGCAAGGGCTGAACACGCTGATGAGCAAGGTGATCCGGGAGCCGTTGCGGTTCATGACCTGCCTGGGGGGAGCGCTCTGGATCAACTGGCGGCTTACCTGCCTGACCTTGGTCTTGGTCCCGATCTCCGCCGCGACCACGTACCGAGTCGGCAAGATCATGAAGCGGGCCGTCCGTCGGTCGCTGGAAAGCATGTCGTCGATCTACAAGATCCTTCAGGAGAGCTTTCAGGGGATCAAGGTCGTCAAGGCGTTCGCCACCGAACGGGTGGAGCGCCGTCGCTTTTTTGGCGAGACCAAGAATCTCTATCGAAAGAGTGTTCGCGTGGCCATGATCGACGCCATGTCCGACCCCGTACTGGAGATGTTGACCCTGGCGACGGTCGCGATTGCACTGCTGGCCGGTTCCTATCTCGTACTGAAAGAAACCACCTTTCTCAACCTGGGACTCTTCAAACTTCAGCTCGCATCGCAACTGATGTCGATTCAAGATCTCTTGACGCTCTACACGATGCTGGCGGGTGCATCGGACCCAATCCGAAAGATGGCCAACGTTCATTCCAAGATCCAGCGAGCCTCGGCCGCCGCCGACCGAATCTGCGCCTTGATGGATCGAGAGTCCCAAGGTCTCCGAGAACAAGCGCACCGCCAGCATTGCCTCGGCATCGCCAGACCATCGAGCTCGACCAGGTGACCTTTAGCTATACCGAAGGCACCCCGGTCTTGCAAAAGCTCAGCCTCAAGGTCCGCCATGGGGAATGCATCGCGCTGGTCAGGCCCAAACGGTTGTGGAAAAACAACCTTGATGAACCTGCTGCCTCGATTCTGGGATGTGCAGTCCGGGGCGATTCGAATCGATGGACACGACATCCGCGAGGTCCAACTCCGCAGCCTCCGCCGTCAAATCGGCATGGTGATCCAGGAGACGATCCTTTTCCAGGACACGATCGCCAACAACATCGCGTATGGAGAACCACATCGAAGCCGCGACGCGATCGTCGCGGCGGCTGAACGTGCGTATGCCCATCAGTTTATCAACGAGTTACCCCGCGGCTACGATACGGTGATCGGCGAGCGCGGTTACGGACTATCAGGCGGCCAACGCCAGCGGATCGCGCTGGCACGGGCGATGCTTCGCGATCCCGCCATTCTGATCCTCGACGAAGCCACCAGCGCCGTGGACATCCAGGACGAAGTGCTGATCCGCAAGGCCGTCGAGGAATTCGCCCGGGGCCGGACCACGTTCTTGATCTCTCACAACCTGGCGTCAATCCAGTTTGCCGACCGAATCATCCTGCTCAACGGCGGACGAATCGAGGCCGTGGGAACCGACCTCGAACTGAAGCGGACCTCGGCCCTCTACCGACGGCTCCATGAGATTCACTATCACCGCGAAACCGCCTGAGCTCAGCCGCCACAAATCGAGTAGCCAACCGCGCCCTTGTTGATCCCACCTCGCGGAATTCACTTGCCTTTTTATGCTGCCCCGATAGAGAATTGAATGGATGGCAGTAGGCCAGCTAGCACTGACCGAGTTCGCAAACGCTACCACTCGGCGATTGATTGCGTGCCTCGATCGATTCAGGTTGCATCGAGATTATTCTCTCCGTGGCAATGATCTCTGTCACATTCGATGAATTGGATTGTATTCGCTATGGTAGATAGTAGCCCTAGACTGCATGCATTCACGCTCACGCCCAAAAATTGACGCATCGAATGACGCGGTCATGGGATTTGGCGGATGCGGCGACAGCGAATCTTAGTCAATGCGTCGTATCTCTAGATAGTTGTGCTTTCGACTGTTCTACCGCAACGCTTGGTTTCAACTTCGGACGAGAGGACTGTCCATGGACACACGATGGACACGCCGGGATTCGCGAGGCTTCTGCTCCTCGGCACCGGTTTTGGTCAAGTTTTGGGATATGCCTCGGCATGGTCGTGGGAGCCGCGAGTTTCGTCTCGGGCGCCGATCATCCGTCGCCTGGTTCAGCCACCAAAGGGCCTGCCTCGAAAACTTTGAAAGTCGCTGACTCAAAGGCGTCGTACGTTGACCAGTTGATCGAAGACGGCTGGAAAACGGCGGGGATTAAACCGGCGAAGGAGGCCAGCCCCGAAGAGTATCTGCGACGAGCCTATCTTGACCTGCTGGGTCGAATCCCCAACGTCCAAGAAGCCCGGGCCTTCTTGCAGACGCGGGAGAGCGACAGGAAGGCAAAGCTGGTCTCCTATCTCCTCGATCATCCTGATTTCGCGAAGAATTTCGCGACTCAATGGACGGTGCTCCTGATCGGACGCAGCAACCAAGGGCGAATGGTCAACCGCGGGGCATTGACGAGTTGGCTCCGCAAGCAGTTCGCTTCCGACCGTCCATGGAACGAAGTCGTCCATGAACTCGTGTCGTCCACCGGCAACAACCGGGAGAACGGCGCGGTGAATTTTGTCCTGGCTCACCTCGAGTTTGACGCGGTCCCCCTGACATCACGCACGACCCGGCTGTTCCTCGGTCAGCAAATTCAGTGCACCCAATGCCACGATCACCCGCAGAACCAATGGAAGCAAGCGGACTTCTGGGGCATCAATGCCTTTTTCAAGGGGATGAGGACCGAACAGGTCACCAAAGCCGACGCGACCGGGCTTGGACGCCTACGACCACACGGAACTGACGGACGAGCCGACCGATCGCTTCGTCACCTTCGACACGCCGTAAAGGGCTCGTCCTTGGCGTCTTTCCCAAGTTTCTCGACGGACGGAAGATCAGTCAAGGCAAGGATGTGATCCGCCGCGCCGAGTTGGGCAAATTGATCGCCGACCCGAACAACGAGATGCTCGCCAAGGCATTCGTCAATCGGATGTGGGCTCACTTTTTGGGCCGGGGCTTCGTCAATCCGGTCGATGACTTCGGCGCCCACAACGAACCCAGTCACCCCGAGTTGCTCGACAAGCTTGCCAAGGAATTTCAAGACAGCGGATACGACGTCAAGAAGCTCTGTCGCAAGATCATGGCCAGCCGGGCTTACCAGTTGAGTAGCGTCAGTAACACAAAGTCGAAGTCGGGTTCGAGTGATAAGGACGAAGGCCTGTTCAGCCGGATGCAACTCAAGCCCATGACCCCCGAGCAACTGTTCGACTCGTTGCTGACGGCTACGATCGGCGCATCGCGCGGCGCCGGTGGCGATGAGGGAAATCGCCGGCGCGATGCCTGGATGAAGCAGTTTCTATTCGCCTTCGGCAACGACGAAGCCGAGGAAGGGTCCAGCTTCCAAGGAACCATCCCCCAAGCCCTGATGATGATGAATGGCGAACTGATGCAGCAGGCGCTATCCGGCAAGCCAGGAAGTTTCCTTTGCGACGTGATCGAACAGGCCCAGCGGCGGGGCAGAGCACCCGAGTCATTCATGGTGGACTCGATCTATTTGGCGGCGCTCAGCCGGCATCCTTCGGCGAAAGAACGTGAGCAGGCCGAACACTGCCTGGCGACGTTCCCGGATAGCCTTCAGGTCTTGCAAGACCTGTTCTGGGCCCTGCTCAATTCCAACGAGTTCATTTTGGTTCATTAAGGCCGATCAGAGGAGAATTCATCTCATGCCCAACGAGCAGTCGATTTTTGGTCAGATGACGCGGCGCCATTGGCTGGGACACCTCGCCTCCACGGCCCTCGGTGTTCCGGCCATCCAGTTCTTCTCGTCGCTCGAAGCCAACGCCAAAGAGCTTCGGAAGACGAACCGAAGCTGCATCGTCCTCTGGATGTCGGGAGGTCCTAGCCACCTGGATATCTGGGACTTGAAACCCGACAGCGAGAAGAACGGCGGTCCATTCAAGCCGATCGAAACCTCGGCCCCCGGCGTTCGCATCACCGAGCATCTGCCCAGAGTGGCCAAACAGATGCACCACTTGAGTATTCTTCGCTCGCTGGACTCCAAGGAAGGAAACCACGATCGCGGCACGTACATGATGCACACCGGGTATGCCCCGAATCCCACGGTCGTGCATCCGGGCTGGGGCTCGTCCTGCGCCATGGAACTGGGCGAGCGGCTTCAGAATTTCGACTTGCCGCACTGCATCGCGATCAATTCGCCGGGCATCGGCGCCGGATTCTTGGGGATGTCCTACGCCGCCGTTCGTCGTTCAGAACCCCAACGCACCCATTGCTAATCTGCAACTGCCCAAGGACGTTGAGCCCTGGAGGATGGAGCGGCGGCTTGCGTTGCTTGGCTCTGTCGAGAACCAGTTCGCCATACAGCGCCTTCCCAAGCGGCGGTTGACCACAAGGCCGTCTACAGCAAGACGCTGCGGATGATGAACTCGCACTATCAGGATACCTTTAACCTGAACAAAGAGCCGGCCCAGGTTCGCGACGCCTACGGCCGCGGCTCATTTGGGTCGGGTTGCTTGATGGCGAGGCGGCTGGTGGAGCAGGGTGTCACCTATGTTGAGGTCTCCCTTGGTGGTTGGGATACGCACACCAATAATTTTGAGGCACTCTCAGGAAAGCTCCTTCCTGAGCTGGACAAAGGCATGTCGGCCCTGGTGAACGACCTGGCCCAGCGCGGTCTACTCGATACCACGACGATCGTCTGGATGGGTGAGTTCGGCCGCACGCCGCGGATCAATCAAAACGCGGGCCGTGATCACTGGCCTCGAAGCTGGTCGGTCGTCGTTGGCGGCGGCGGGATGAAAAACGGTCAAGCCATCGGTGCCACCGACAAGGACGGAGTCGATGTCGTCGACCGTCCGATCGGCGTGATGGATGTGATCGCGACAATGACCAAGACGATGGGTATCAACCTCCAGACCCAATATACGACGCCTCGGGGCCGACCGATAAAGATCGTCGACGGCGGCCAGCCGGTCAAGGAGCTATTCGCCTGAGAGTGACTCCTCGCAAAGGTCAATCATAGAAATTGACAAGAAGGCGCCGTGGCTCCTGGGAGCAGGCGCCTTTTCCTTTTTAGCGATCGCTCGTCTTCCAGCCGATCGCCGCGATGCCTAGCCCACCCGCTAAGATCAGCGGTCCGCCCAGGGATGCGACGGCTCCGAGAGCCATCGCCAGTGCTAGAGTGTTGATCCAGCGATTACGACGCCATGCCGTTTTCAAGAGTGCGATACCCAGCAAGAGAGACATTGTGAGAATCGCGGGGTTTCGCGGCGAGTTCCAACTCTCTTCCATGTTTCGGGTCTCCAATGTTAAAGCATGACCGGGTGATGGCTCGTCGACGCCTGGGATGACTCCGATCAAGGTGGAAGGACGGCCGAAGAAGCGAATGCGATCGGGCTCATTCGGTTCGGGTACTCCGACCAGAGGGCGCAGTTGGGTTCGCGGGCGATTGTCCCAGGTATTTTTGCGACGATGTGAGATCGTCGTCGAGGCCGGCTCTGCGAATCGTCTCCACCCGGTCACCGCGAGCCGACTGGATCATCTTGGAGTCCTGTTCGGCTCGAACATTCCGCGTTCTGGCCTCCCCAGATTCACTCCATCGAGCGCTTCTCTCGGCGCTCCGCAGAGCGATCTCGTGGTTGATCAGCAACGACACCAACCTTTCGTGATCACGGCCGGAGCTGCGATCGATCTTGGCAATGACGTCGCCGATCGAACGGGCGAACCAATCGGCTCGTGCCATTTCGAGTCGAGCCATCGGCACGGGCTCTAGACCGTCGACAATCCCTTGGATCATCATCTGCGGTGGGGCGGATATGGCGACCAGGGTCCTCGTGATTCCCCTGCCGGCCCTGGGAAGAGCCACCGACCAGGTCGAAGACATCGATTGAAAAGGGACGGGGTCGGTTTTCCAGATCAAGGCAATTCGAGATTGCCGGCGGTCGTCGAGCGGAATCGACCATGTTCCCGGGGACGATCGGAGCGGAGTGGTTGGAGTGGAGTCGACGGTCGCCCAGAGAAGCGTGCTGGCGGCCGGAAGCTCGAACGACAGAAGCCGGCCACTGCCAGGAACCGTCTCATAGACAGCCCGGCCGATACTCGATCGATCGGGCATCTCGGCTACCATGAGCGTCGGCGAACTCCACGCGGGCCGAGTCCAGGGGCGAGTCACTCAGCTTCGGAAAGACCTCGAGGCAATTGAACTCGCAGGACGCCTGATTCTTTGAAGACCCGAAACGCACTCAGGCGGGCCCCGGTGTCGACTTCAAACTCCTTGGCTTGAAACCGGGTTGCATAAGGGATCGGCTGCAACCCCGCGTTATTCTCGGTCGACAACGGGCGGCCGGTCGCATTCACGACACCCAGATAGGCATCGACGGCTCCTCGTCCCCGTGGAGTGATCTGAGGATGGACGATCTCTCGATCGGCCGCCAGGGAAAGGGTGGACCGGAGCACAAACCGCTGGGAACCCCAGATCGGGCGTTCCGGCGTGATCGACCAGAACGCGGAAGGTCACGCGGGTCTCCGCCGTCAACTGATATTCGTTACCGGAGAGATGGAGCTCGGCCTTGGCGGCCCAGTCGGCGGGCATTTCGAGATGAATCGCATCGAGCGCCCCCCCGATCACGTCGTAACGGAGCACGGCCACCCACTCCGCCGTGTCGGGATGGATCGTCACTTGACTTTCGATCGAGACGCTGACTCGGGGAGGAATCGACTCCCAGACCATTTCGCCGAGTTTGCGAGGATCGTCGACTCGATAGGTAAGCCGATGTCCTGGTGGTGGTCGTCCCGCCCGCGGGCGACGATTCGGACGTGATCAGTGTCAGACCCGGCGATCCTTGAATCTCCGGTTTCGGGATCGAGGAAATGGTCAAGAAGCCGGTGCTGCTCTCCATGCCCTCCCAACCGATCCAGGGCGTCGGGATTCGATGTTGTCGCGAGCCAACTTTCAGCGGTTCCTCGCTCAGCGGGATCCAGGCGAAGATGTGGAGGCGGCGCCGAGGTCGAACGATCGGGCGATCAAACCTGAGGTGCAATCGATGATCGGCGGAGATCGTCCAGTCAGTCAAACCTTCGGCGGTCACTTGGATGACGCGAACGCCTGCCGGCAGCTCGGCTTCGACCTGGCGGAGATGACCGGAGAGCTCGACCAGCTCGGCCTCGACGGTCATCGCGATCCGCCCCGATTCGATCTGGAGTTGAACGGTCGGTTTGACCTGGATTCTTGTCGGAGTCGGGCTGGTACGAAGCGAGGCGCGACACTCCCGGACAAACCGGCTCGTGCCGCAGAGCGTCAATGGTTCATCGGGAAGATTTCCCCAGGCTTTCACGAAGGACTCGTCGCTGATCGGGGTCGCTATTCGGCAACGGGTCGAATCGCCCCACCCAGTCTCCGGGCCTGCGAACGCCCAGCGTGCCGGAATATCGTTCCACTCCAACAACTTGAAGGCGAGGAAGCTGACGGACGGGCTCTTCCGAGGCATCGGCGGTCGTTGGGGCCTTACCCCCCTTTCCTCGTGGTCGCGTCCAACGGCCTCCAGCAATCGAGGGCAATGGTTGAACCGGCTGGAAGCAGGAGGATCGATGCGCAAGGTCCACTCATCTCTGTTGGCATTCTCTTCCCAGAATGCGTCGGCCGAACCGGGTACCTGGGTCGATCGAAGGATCAATCCTGGCTCGTGCGCCAGCCTGACCGCCGACAGCTCGCTCGGACTGATTGTAGGTGAACCGCGCACGGACACGATCACCGGCGGGATTGATGTCCCACAAGATCAGCCCTTCCACGGTTGCCGACGGCGCGCTCAATCCGGGCGGGAACGGCCCTCGGCCAACGAATCTCGATCCGATCGGCGGGACCGAGCCGGCCGACCAGCGACCGATCGGATTGGAGCTCCGTCCCGCCCCGCGTGGTCAGCTCGCCCTGCGGCTGTCCGACTTCCGGGGCTGCCAGGATCACGCGGGCGGCAGGCATCGCGTTGACGGGAAGAACGAGCGTCTCTTGCCCCGCCTCGATCTTGGTGCCAGTCGAGCGACGAACTCGGAGCAGATGGCTGCCGGCGCTCGGGATCGCGACGACCGCATTGCGCTCCCCCAGCCTCGATCGAAACGGTAATCGATTTTCCATCGAGGGTCACTTCGATGTCGCGCGCGAAGGCAACAGGAATAACCCACGAGAACGGCCCTGGACCGAACGGCCACCAGCTCGAGCTCGGTCTCGACGACGATGTCTTGAGCGCTCTTGCGCAACACCCGATGGAGGGCCGAGACCGCTCGCACCGACGAGCTGGACGGCGCGACCGCGGCCTCCGCCGATCGGCTCAGCCGCGTCGTAATCATCGAGACGGAGGATCACTCGTTCGGCGGGCCGCGCGGGATCGAATGCTCCTTCGTAGGGGAAGAACGCCAGGATCGCCGAGCCGTGGCCGGGCTGGCTCGCGGCCTGAACCGAGGCGATTCTCCCCAATAACAAGCCAAGCAACAGAGCACCGACGGCCGAGGCTCCCAGCGCGACGAACCAGCGAGCTTTCCGCTCGACTCGCCATTCTGTCCTGACGCACGGGGTTGCGAGGCCCTTCGGCCAAGCTCGAGGATCAGCACGACCATCGTGCCGGCGAAGATGGCCGGCGGAGTCGCCTAGCATGGCGTGAGGGGAGGAACCCATCGAGCAAGAGACTCCCCGCCATCAAGGCGGTCAGCACCAGGAACCGCCAGCGAACCAACCGCCGACGGCACCACGAGCAATGCGATCAACCATGAGCCGGCGACGATCCATCCCGAGATGATTCGGGTTTTCACGTCGATCAAGATAAACGAATGAATCATTTCCGGGCCAGCCCGGCCTCAAGAACCTCCACGTCGACCAGCCCGGCGGCAGTTTGATCCGCTCGGCCGTTTCGTCCCCGCCGGCCGAAGCGATCTTCGGGGAGGGTTCTCCCCGCCAGCGCGCCAGGGCCTGGAATCGGTCCGTTCGATCAGATGCCCCAGATGATGGATTCGGCGATCGCTTCGCTCAAGCGATCGCGCTGCTCAAATTTCGATGCCTCCGCCTCGGTCGTGATCACGAGAACGTTCGGGAACGGAACCAGCGCCAACCCGTACTGCCGCAGGGTCGTCAACGAGATATCGGGCCGCTCTCCTTTGACCCGGCTGGGGACGCATTGCGATTTCGGCCCAAAGCCGGCTGAGCTCAGCGCCAGCCGATCGACGACAATCGGCCAAGGTCCCGAGTCCCAGCGGCTCAGCCACTCACGCAAACGTCAGCTCGTCCGAAACCGAGTCGACGAGCCGGTCGTCGAGCGTGCGTAGCCAATCCGTGTTCTGAACAGCACGACGACCCCACGGAAAACTCCAGGGCCGAGCTCCCGAGTCCCAGCGCGGCAAGGGGCCAGCCCGAGCCTCCGTCCCGATCGCCCGCGATCAGACCGGGACCGCGGTCGACGGCTTTCCAGTCCGGCGGAGTGACGAGCTCCCAGACGAATGACAGGCAGGGCAAGCTCACCAGGGGAAGTTCCGGTCGCGCGCGACGCGCCATCGACGATCGGGCCGTCCGCAACCGCGTAGTCGATGACGATCGTGCTCGATCTCGGTCCTTGGCTCAACCACGGGATCGGGATGGATATCTCCGACTTTCGACTGGATCGGAACGACATCGGATCCGTCTCGGCGAACACGAATCAACGTCATCCTTGGGGACGGAACCAGATCGAGCGAACGCGCCTCCGCGAAACTGACGAGCAGTCGCAGGCGATTCAGGGACGATCCTTTGGGATCGACGGACGTCGTGAGGATGGCCTCCCGGACGATCCCGGTCGACGGAGAGGGAGTCAGCAGCTCGGTGGAGAGATCGAGCCGGCTGGTGGCCTCGGTGTAAGCAAACGCATGGACGACCTGGCCGGCTCGCGGAGGAGCGGTCTGGTCGATTCCCCGCGTCGTCCTTGGGATCGGTCTCGACCGCAAGGTCGTTCACGATCGAAGGGTCGAGGCGGCGCAGTCCGACCGTCTCGACCCGGGTGCGAATCCCGGCCGGTGATTCGACCAGGATCATCCCCCGCAACAGGTACTTTTTTGGTAATGCGACGAGCGGTATCGATCCGTGAGCACTCCAGGGATATTCCGCATGAAAGAGAATGGTTTTTTCGGTGTGACTGGGTACCTTGACGACCAGGCTTCGAACCGAGCCTTCCTTGGGAAACCCCAGTCGCGAGCGGGTGGGCTCATCGATCGGCTCGGGCGCGAGCAAGGACCCCGCCGTTGTCATCGAAAAAGTGCCAGGACTCCAGCGCAGCCGCCGGCGGGATTGATCCAGATCGGGATCGAGTCGAGCGGCTCGGCGCCGGAGCTCACGACGAGACGGCCGTCCAGATACAGGCGATGGCCGGTGGGATCGACCCGCGCATGGACGCGAATCGAGGCCCTCGGCTCTTGCTCGATCCGTTCACGATCGACCCGCGCCGCGGCGTTGTCGGCAATCCATGCGCCAGGCCAGTGCCTCGCGCAGATCCGAACCGGGCCGCGGGGAACCAGGAGGCCGGGAACTTCCACGGGATCGATCCAGGCCAGTCCGCGGGCCGAGGTCGGCTGGATCATCGTTCCGGGGTCGACCCAGGCCACCCAAGCCTCATCGACGATCCGGGAGCCAACGGGACGAACACGGGGAAGCGCGAACGGACCCCGGCCCCCGGGAATCGTCGAGTTCGCACCGATCACGAGTACCAGCTCTTTTTGCGACAGAGCTGGCCGCCGGCAGCGCCACGTGAAGCCTCGTGCCTCCGGAAGGCAGCACGGACGGATGCCAGACCAAGGGATCGTCCAGACCGCGAATCCGGACCTGGTCGGGGAGCCAGGCCGGACTGAGGTCGATCTCGAAGCTCGGCCAACGACCCGTGATGCAAGGTCCAGTTCAGTTGACACTCCAGCCGACTCGGTGAACCACCGATGAAAAGCTGGCCTCGAACCTGGCATGACGAGTCCGCCCCGGGCTTGCGAAAGACCAGCTCGGCGACCGGCTCGAGGCGATTCCGACTCGAATTCCAAGTCGATTGACCGAGCCGGAGTCTTCCCGCGCGGGGAAGATGCGTCGACCCGGCTTTTTCCCGGCACTGCTGAAGGACGTGGAAGTCATCGAGGACCACGGTTGTGGTTCCCCCGGTCCATATGGCGTTGATCGGCCGCATCGCCGGGATCGTCCAGGGGCCCTCCGACGGGACCTGAACGTGGGCCAGGAAGTCGCAGCTCGGTTGACGATTTCCGATCACCGTCCACGGTGACGTCAAGGCGAGTGACCGATCCCGACCGCTCGGTGCGATACCCGCGGACCGCGGGGCCTTGCACGTCGATCAGCTCCAGCCCCGGATCGAGCTCGATCTCCAGCGTGCTTCAAATTGCGAGGATCGAGCTCAACCCGCCAATCCGTCGTCCAGTTGGCCAGGCCGCCTGCGCGATCCGACGTCCCACGCAGGTCGATTTGCGTCGTGCTGGAAAGCCATGGGTTCGTTCCCACATACGACTCGCCCTGCTCGTCCGGGTCGTAGAGATGAAGGTCGATGCGACCGGATTCCGCTTCGATTTCCCAGAGGTTACGACTCGGGTCGGCGGCCGGACGCGGGCCTCGCCGTCTGCCCTGCCGGCTCGAAGGGATCCAGTCCTTGGGGACCTCCAGGGCCAGGACGGTCGTCTCGTCGCCGGGTAGAGCGAGCGTGAAGCTGCGGCCGTGCGGATGCGATCGCGGCTTTAGTTCCCAATCCAGCGCGATCGGTCTGGAT
The DNA here is from genome assembly GCA_963720335.1 of uncultured Planctomycetota bacterium. Lineage (GTDB taxonomy): Bacteria > Planctomycetota > Planctomycetia > Isosphaerales > Isosphaeraceae > CAVRFS01. Next base: position 97,656 of record CAVRFS010000020.1, read on the forward strand.
CGGCGACTGGTCGATCCACAGGCTCGTGCGTCCGGAATCGCGAGCACCGAGGACCTTGGTGGTTTGGGCCTGGGGAGGATCGCGGGGGTCCAGGGTTCCAGAAGGAAATCCGATGGTCCCGAGCCGGCAGCCTCGATCACCAGCTCGGTGCGGCCGGAGAGGACTCCCGCGTTCCACCGGGCGTGATGATGCGCGCGGATCAAGCGTGGTGATCGCGTGATCCGCTTGCCGGCCGTTCCCTTGATCGCGGCGCTCGACCAAAGAGTTGAACCGGTCGGGCGGACATGACTTTGAGTCGGTGCCGGCGGGAAGATACTTCGAGATCTCCTTGGCGGGACACTGGGATCGCCGATGATCGCAGGGTCCGATGCGCCCGTGAGAAGAATCAGCATCAGGGACGTCAGGACCAGACCTGCCCAAACCCTGGCGCGACCACCGCGGGTGGGCTCGGCGCAGCCGATTCGCCCGGTCGGGAAGACCTGACTGTCGAACCGAAGGAGAAAGGAAACATGTGGGTTCCGGATTTGAAAGCATTCGACGGGGCTCAACTCAACCGGGCGGACCGGCCGATCGGGCGCGTTCCAGGCGTCGAGCTTCGCAGCCTCGTCCTTGATCTGGGGCACCGAGATCGGAGCGGGAACGAAATCCAGCGTGGATGTCGATGGAGCGCGAACCCGGATCGCCGTCGAATCGTCAGAGCCGACACTCGGAGATCGATTCAGCGACGAATCCACGGCTTGTTGGGCTGCGATCAACCCCGAGTCTCGAACCGGACTCGACGGCGATCTCGACCGTTCCAGCAAGCGTTCGATCACCAGTCCCAAGAGGGTGAGCGCCATGCCGATGAAGGCGGACTGGAGAGCCAGGAACATCACGCTCCCCTGGAACAGGACGGCCGCCAGCAGGCCGATCGCGGCCGATACCGAGCCAGATCGTTCGAAACCGAATCTTGGAAAAGATGGTGAAAAAACCGATGAGCAAGGTCACTCCCGAGCAGATCGAGACCAGCCAGGGCCGGGAGACGACCCAGACGCTCAAGGCGACCGGTTGTCCGGAACGGCTGAACAAGTAGCGATGCGAGTCGTCGGGATTCGCCCCGTCGAATTCGTCGATCGCCGTGGGCGATGGTGGTGGAACCGAGAATCCATTCGTTCAAGCTGGACACGTTCCGCCAGGGGCGTTGTTTCCAGACATAACCATCCCAGTACCATTGATTCTCATCAGACCAACCGCGAGGAACGCCGACCAGCTCCAAGTTCCAAGGCAGTCGGACTTCCCAAAGGACCTGCAGAACGACTCCGCCGTCGAGGAGCCGTGGAGCTTCCCAACGAGAACGGACGCCCTGCCCGCTCGCCTGGAATTCGAGCTCGACGAGTACCGGTTTCGACACCAGCATCGCTTGGAAACCGCAGCCGGTAGCTGGAACGTGACGAATCATAGTCCACGGCTTCGGCGATCCGGCCGTCGACTCGAGCCCCGATCCAACGCGCACCTTCGCGGGAGGGCAAACGGAAAATCAGGCCCATGCGATTCGACCCAATACAACGCCTTGGTCCGGATCGAGTCGTCCAGATCGCGAACCGTCTTCAACAACAAACGCGGGACCACGATCGGTGGAAGTGGGACCGGCTCCAATGCCATCGCCTTGAACGTGAACGGACGACCTTGCCGGCCCGACTCTTCCTCCGTGTATTGAATGACCGGGCCGTCGCCGATCGACTCCGCCACGAACGTCTTCCGAGGAGCGAATCCAGCCTGGACATCGTCCCTTCGAGAACGATTTCCGGCGCCAGCGACAATCCCAACGTCGTCGGTCCCGGCACGCCCTTCCGAAAATGAGATCCATGGGATCGAAACTTCTCGCGCAACCTTGGCCTCGAGGCTCGGAACCAACGGAAGCCGATATCGAAATCGTAACGTCGTCTTGTCCAAGACCGGTCGACTGAAAATCAAGCGGTAGCGCGTCGGCTCCGTCCGCTTCCTTACCCAAGTTCCTCACGATCCACGATTTCCTTGTCGAGCAGTTCCCAACGGTCGGCAATCGCCGCCGGCACGCGAATCTCCAGACGAGCTCAAGGCTCCGAAACGCACGGTGAAGGTCGTCTGCTGGAGCACTTCGACCGCGCGTCGAGTGACCTGGGCGGATATCGCGGTATCTTGGGAGAGCGACCGGGCACGCCGCGTGATTCGAATCGGCAGGTACTTGGAATCGCCGTCGTCCGCCAGCAATAAGGGAGGTGAGCTCGTGTCTCCTCGCAAGGCTGCCGAGCGGCCAATCCCGAGTCGATCTCCTGGGCTTGAAACTTGAGGGCGCTGGCCTTCTCGATCCGTCCCGATTCATCATCGAGATCCAGCGCCAGACTGCGGTCGGCGATCAGGGCGTAGGACGCACTGACCGATGTCGACTGGTCGCGGGTGAACAGACCGAGCTTCACCGGACCCTCGCGCGAGGATCTGCTGGATCCCCTTGAGCCGAAGCGTGATCTTGTTCTGGTCGCGAGCCAGCGGCGTCAGACGAATCTTCAAGCCTCCGCGCCTGCTGGTTCATGTCGCCATGATCGCCACCCGCGATTTCCGGAGACAAGCTCGAGCTCTCGACGACGTCGGGCGGCCCTACCGAATCCACTTGAAGTCCCGCCGCGACACCGAGCTCCACCTCGAAGAGACGTTCCACGAACCCACTGAAGCTCGATCGTGGTCTCGCTCCGAGCATGAGTCGGAATCGACCCGGAACAGGGCCTTCGTTTCCGCCCGAACCAAGGGAGGCGCCGGATCAACGCCCAGATCGAGCAGGAATGGCTGGTCCAGGAACTCAAAAGCCATGGTGGTCGCGGGGCGTTCGCGCAAGATCTTGGGCAAGAAGCTCGTGTCGATCCGGCGCAAGCCCTCGGGACGTCACGGGACTGACCCAGATGTTCGGACTCTGGGTGATGCCGATGAAACCGGATTGCTCCCGTGCATTGCGTCAGAGGAAAGCCGGTGAACGAAATCCTGCGAGGCGTTTGAGATCGAAAAAGGACGGCGGGTCTTTAACACCAGCCGGTTGCTCGCGCCCGGTCGGAGCGGTTCCGCGAGCTTGATCGTCAACTTGCCCGCCCCTCGTGTGCGGTCGATGCCCGGCTCGGTTGGTCGATCGTCGAGCTGCAGCTCCGTCACTTCGTCCTCATCGTCGATCCGAATCTCCAGGACGCGGGTCATGCCCCGAACACAGCCGATCGCCCACGACGACCGCGCTCGCATTTGCTCGGAGTCGACGTCGATCGCGATTTCGCCCTGCGCCGTCAGCAACGGGAGATTGCGCGCGCCGGAATCCGCGTTGCTGGTCCAGCTCACGACCAATTTGGATCGGGGCGAGAGATGAGCGGTCAGTCGCGTCGCTTTGCCGTCGCCCAGGTCTTTTTGCCCGAAATACTCATTTGCTCCGATGATGATATCCGACTCGCGCGCGGACAAGTCCAACTCGAGCGAGGTTGACGCTGCTTCCGGAATCGACAGCGAAAGCGCCTTGCGCGTGGGTTTGATATTCACGGGACCTTGAGCTCGACTTGAACGCGATGCTCACCCTCACCAGCGAGCTTGACCTGCCACTCTCTTTGTTCCCCTCTCTGCAACTCCAGATCAATGCCAACTTCGCGCGCCACCGATCAACCACTGATCATCCAGTCGGATCGGAGCCCAAACAGGTTCTGATCCCCGAACGACCAGCGTGAAGTCGACCTTGAGGTTGGCGAATTCCCCTTCAATCTGACCTCGGACCCGAACCGCTTTCACAACCGATCGCGGTGAATCGACTCGATGACCCGTCGCTCCGCTTGGCTCGACCTCCGACCCGGGCTGGCCAGCTTTGATCACCAGGTCAGGGCGCTTGATCCTCAGTAAGAGTTCATTGAGATCGATCGGACTATTCAAAATGATGTACCAAGGGAAGGGCGGGTCAGCCGTAACCGCGGCCGCTCGCGGCGGAGCCGTGGACGGAGTGGGTGGGGAATCCCCCTTCGCCAGCGGGGCGATCGCCTGGAACAGCAGCAGATGGCCCATGCCAATGATCAGATACCGGGAGAAATCCAAGGCACAGCACCTTCGCGAGTTGCACAACTGGGCCGAATCTGCCGCCACGGAAATCCCGTCCCGGGATGTCAATTCCCGAATAGAGGATGAGAATGGTGTTTTCCAACGAGTTCGCAACGATCTTGATCAACTATAACACAGTCGATCCCGCTCCTCCATGCTTCGGATAGTTCACGCCTTCCTACATGCGTGCATCATCGATTCGAGCCTGACGGAGGTGTTCGGTGTTCGGTGTTCGGTGTTCGGTGTTCAGTGTTCAGTGTTACGCATTCATAACTGAACACTGAACACCGAACACTGAACACTCACCATGAGCTTTAGCTATGGCGTATCTGACTCTATTCTGGCCTGGGGTTTTTTGGCGGGGGTCGGAGCTCGCCTTTGCGCTGGAGTTCCTTCCAGGTCGTCAGTCCTTTGCCCTCGGGATGGTCGGGATCGTAGCCGAGATCTCCGCGTCCGGTCAGTCGTTTCAAGGTGTCGAGAGCGAGCTCGCGCAGGCCGACTGACTCTTGTTCGGGCCCGAGCAGGGCGACCAATCGTTGATACGTCTCGGGGTTAGTCGCTTCTTCCGGCGTGAAGCCGACCAGCATTTTCCCGAAGAGCGCACCGGTCTCCGGCCCGAATTCCTGGGTGAGTTGGTCGAAAGCACGTTTTGAGTCGTCGGGACCACGTCCGATGTAGTCGCGAACCGCGGCCAAGGCGCTGAGCCGTGTGATCCGATCGTCCGTGCGACGAGAGCAGAGGCATCAGGAGCGATAGATCGCCGAGCGCTTTGAGTGCTAAGATCGCAAATTGCCTGATATCCGCGTGCTCGTCCTCGCTGGCCGCGACGACTTCCGCCAGGACGGGCCGGCCGGGATGAAGCAACTTCACGAACTGCGCTCGAGCTCTGCAGCTCGGCCGACGAGGGCTCGGTTTCGGTCGACCAGGATGGCAAGGAATCGAGGGTGGTCCCGTTTCGATCTTTCCGGTCGTGTCGACGGTGACGACGCTGGATGCGGACATCGATTCGTGTTTTTGGTCGACGGTGACCTTGGGGTCCCCTTGAGTACAGGTGATCTCGAGCGGAGGGGCCTGCGGGGCGAGGCGACCGTCGAGCCACTGATCGGGCCTCGCCAGCGCCAGGCTGTCCTCAGGCGACAACTCAAGCGTGGCGACCCGCTCGGAAAAGACCACCTTGAGCGAGCCCGCGGGGGCCTGACGAAGCAGGGCTCGACCTTGGACCAGTTCGATCGCGGGAATCTTATCAGAGGACTGCGAGAGCAGGCGAATCGCCGTTTCACCCAGCATGGTGAGCCGTAGCTTGCCGATCGAGATGACCGCCCGGCAGGGAGCCAGGCAAAGCAACCGATCGTTGCGATTTAGCGATGTCGGGCCGGTCAGGCGTCTCCCACATGCGATTATCGGGATTGTACCGCAACAAGATTCCATCGGCAGGGTCCGCCAGACCAGCGGCGCCGGCGGGAACTTCATGGGAAGTCGCGGGTTCCTTGGTCTTGGAATCGGCCACTTTGGCAACCTTTGTTCCGCTGCTCTCTTCCGATTTTGTGGTGGGACTCGCCGCCTCCGGACCGCCGGCTCCGCCCGTCTCGGTATGCGCGGCGATTTCGCCATGCTCACTCGCCGCGTTGTCTGTGCCGGGAACCGGAACGGCGTCAGTACGGGCGGCCACAGTCGGATCTTGACCTCGTGGGTCCATGAGAGCAATCGAATCATCCCTGGCCCCGCTCGCCGCGGGAGCAACCAGCAAGATTTCCGGCGACTTCGCCGTCAAGCTCCTCCAGGCCGACCAGCTTGCCAACATGATGAGGGCCACACATGCGGCACCCGTGCCGAACCGCTCGATACCAGGGACGCCGAGACGTCTCGGGCAACACCCAGGCTGGAATGGGCTTGGTCACCGGCTCCGGCTCTGGCGGTTCTTTCGGCTCCGCACGTTTTGCCTGAATGGTCTCTCGCCCCTTGACCAGTTGATACATCCGGTGCCGCGCCTCGGCCGGTACCTTCACTTTCTGACCGAGCAGACTAAGAATCTGGTGAACGCTGGAAACTTCAGCAAGGTTTACGTCGGAGGTCAGGCATTTTTTCTCGAATTCCGCGACGACTTCCGGATCGAGCTCGTTATCCAGGTAAGCGGCGACGAGGTTGGGGTCGGTCCCCTCGGGGCCGGATCGGCTTGGCACCGAAAGTCGGCGCTGTCGGGTGACTCGATGGATTCGTTCCGAAAGTTCTTGAGCGAAAGGACTTCCCGCAACCTGGCGTCCGATCTCCCTGACCTCGTTTGGTTGTAGCGTGTCATCGAGCCAGGCTAAAAGCGTCCGAAGAGTCAAGCGCATCTCACGGCCCTCAATTTCTCTTGTTGAATATCGATCATCGGTGCGGAACAGTGGTCCCTCTCCGAGCTGGCCATCCTGACTCGGCCAGAGAACGCGAAATCTTTAATATTATTAGTGCCATCTCGACGCGAGATCCGTGCGAGACGTCGCAGATTGTTTGCGTCACGGTCGATCAGACGTGAGCGACCGGTATCGCTGCGCGCTGACGCCGTCTCTCCGCCAGGCCGCGCGCGTTCGCACCTCGTTCCTAAATACGCGGTCGATCGCCGGGTTGATCCTTAAAAGATGGTTGGCGCGTCTCAGGTCCCGCTTCATTCTCTGATGTGTTCTTTCTGGCGAATCGTGCGCGAGCTGGGTTACTCTGAGAATTCGCTACGACCAAGCACCGAGCTTGTTGTGAGCCGATGAAAAGTTGGTCCTGGTCAAGTCAGCCGGGCCGAAAACCCATGTCGTTTCTGTGACGCGAAGTGCGGCCGGACTCCGCCTCCTCGTACTCAGACGATCCGAACGGAACGGGTGAACGCCCCGACCCTCGGTACGATTGCGGAGAAGAGTGCACACAAAGGTGTGTGGGGCCAAAAACGCCGTCACGGCGTCACAGCCTTGCAGGCATTGGACTTACGTGTGACGCCTGAATAATCGGACCGGCACTGCTCGATATAATCTCGACAGGACTTGGGGTAACGTGTGACGCCTGAATAATCGGAACTGACTCCAAGGGTGAGATTCGGCTTTGGCAATCACGCGAGCGTATGGACCCCATTTTCATGGAGTCGGGTGCCGCACGAGCGCCATGAAAAGGTCGTTTCGCCGTTTTCACGCTGAGTAAACTCGCCTTTCGCCCTAAAGTCGCCTTTCGCTCCGCGAAAGGGTGTGATTTCGCGGAGCGAAAGCCGACATAAGGACCTCGCGGGCGTCCACCCATCCACCCTCACCTGTAACCTCCTTCTGAACCATGCCACATTCAGCCAGCGTCAGTTCTCGCATCTCGCCTCAAAGTCGTCACAATCGATGAAAGCCAGATGGGTTCGTTTCGCAATTTCGCATCGAAGGGCCCGGGCTGAACCTCCGGACCGCTCGTTGGCCCACCCGTCGACATTTCCGTCACAGTCCCCACGACCTGAGCCTGGGTTCGTTTCGCAATTTCGCATCGAAGGGCCCGGGCTGAAGCTACCGACCACTGTTCGGCGCCGCCGCTGCCATTGGTCGTCCCAGTCGCCGAGACCTGAAATCGGGTTCGTTTTGGCCATTTTCGCATTGACCGGTCAGGATTGAACCTTCCGACAGTTCGTCAGCCCCAGACCGCTCGTCATTTTGGGCCCAGTTGCCGAGACCGGAAATTGGGTTCGTTTTGGTCATTTTCGCGTCGGCGACCGCGACCGATGGGCCGACGTCTGGACCGCAATCTCTTGTCGCCGACCACGACCCGCGTCGACCACAATTCGGTTTGGGTGCACGCCTATAAACGCGGTGCGTCGAGATAGAGATCCCACAATCTCACATATCACACTTTTTCACAACTGGGTTGCAGGAATCCGGTTTTTTTCGACTCCTCGATCGGCACGATCGGCACGACTTGTTTTTGAGGCATGATCTGCCATGAGGGGCGTGCACGTGCCCTTTGAAGCGGCCACTGAACGCCTCGTGGAACTCGACAAGGCGACCGACAAGCCCGACGGAGGCCTCCAAGGTGTTGCGAGGAGCTGGAAGCGAGCAAGCCCCGATCTCCGCAGAAGTCGCGACGCATCACCCGTTCGGGTCATCGAGCAATCGCTGCAAGCGATCACCGAGCGGAGGTGAAAGCGGGCCGGCCAGTTCGTGTCAATAAGGCCGAGCTGATCATGTCGCGAAGGTGAACTTTGTCTATGAGTCGATAGGAGGTCAACTGCATGATCAAGAGTGCTTCGAGGCGGACGACTGAAATTCGGTGGCTTGTTCCGATTCTTCGATTTCGGGTAAATTGTAGTCGTCGTCCCTTCGACTTTCTCACCGGCGTAGAGGAGGTGGATCTCGCTGCTCGGTTTCCCTTGCGGCCCGTCAACGAAAGTGTCGATGTCGAGGAGTTCGAAGTAGAAAACCCGACCGCCTCAAGACAGGCCCTTGCCGCGGGGAAGTCAGGACGTCGGATCAGGAGATCGACGTTGGGTGTATTGCGGACAGCGTCCTCGTCAATGCGGGCGACCCATTCGGCGACGGCGTTGCCACCGACGACCGCATAAAGGACACTGGCCTCGTCGAGCGCGGAGGTCGCCCTGCGGAGCCGTTCTTTGACCTTTTCCACCGCGATGATGGCCCTTTCCCGACCGATCGGTTCGACGGCTGGTTCTGCCATGACAACCACTCCCTGCGACTTCTGCCGTCGTAACCAAAAGCACGACATGTGGCGACTCGCAATGAGCGGAGCGAAGCCGGAAGCCGATCAGGGGCCGAAGAATCCGGAGCTGCACTAAGTGCAATCCAGGCTGCTGGGCTCGAAGAAATGCACCGACTCCGAAATGCTGCTGAGCGGCGACGAAGGGGATGAAGCCGTGGGCGAAAAAAAAACGGAAACTGGGACGCACCCAGCTTGCCCGCACCGTGAATACGAGTTGCATACCGCTTTCCGCCCCGTATGGTGTCCCCGGAACCCCGCCGCCAAATCTACCCAGAACGCCCGTCGTGACAGGCTCAAATCGCGAAAAAAGGCCGGGATCGAGGTTGACGCCCGGCCCGGACCCGTCTAACCTGACTTATGGCTTTGCTTCCCCTTCCGCAAACCGCTTGAAAAACGGCGAGGTCAAGGAGGCATGCTGACCATGTCGGCGACTATTCGATCAGCTCCGCCAACTCCTAGCCATCGAGCCGTTCCGGCCGTTCGTTATGCGGTTGAAGGACGGCCGTTCGTTCGTGTTGAAAGGCTCCAGCGACGTAAGTCTATTCAATTTGGCCTTGGAGCGACCACCGGGCCGGTCTCGGACCTCTGGCTATTCGACGAGCCGTTGGGCTCCGCCAACGTCGCGTCGATCGAGCCGGTGGCCGAAAGCAACAGATCGCGAATCACGGAGACCTGACCATGTCCACGATGACGCCGACGCAACCGATCGCTTCGCCTCTGGTCGCGGACGCGTACCGCATGAATATCGACGAATTCGAGCGGATCGCCGGTACCCTCGACGTTCGACGAGTCGAATTGATCGCCGGGATTCTCGTCGAGAGAGGTGACATGGACCCTCCCCACGCGGTGGCCAGCGTCCGGTTGCGGTTCTATCTCGATCGGCTGGTTCCTGGCGGCTGGTTCGTCCGGGAGGACAAGCCGCTACGAGTGCATCGGACTTACGAGCCTTTCCCGGATCTCGCCGTAGTCCGGGGCAACCCCCTGACTGCCTATCTCAATCGCCATCCGGGGCCGGGCGACGTCGCGATCGTGACTGAGATTTCGGATCGACCCGGCCGAAGACCGGGGGGAGAAACGTGTCAACTATGCCTGGGGGGGCATTGCCGTTCACTGGATCGTCAACCTCATTGACCACCAGGTCGAGATTTGCACGAGTCCGGGCGTTGATGGTTACTCGGCATGCGTGCAACTTACAAGTGGGGGAATCCGTGCCGGTCATGATCGAGGGCACCGAAGTTGGGGGCGGATCGCCGTGTCCGACATCCTGCCGCCACCCGAGCCGGCGGCCGAGAGCAACGGGGGCCCTCATTCAAATAGTAAGACAGCGGAAAGGGGTCAGTTCTCGACAATAATGGCTCCTGACCCCTTTTTCCTGCCAATGGCGAGAGTAAAGCTTAGATCCAAGCGGCAGTTTCC
>CAVRFS010000021.1:0-29332 GCA_963720335.1 uncultured Planctomycetota bacterium
CGTCCAGTGGATACCTCACTAGATTCTTATCGCACGATCACGAAACGGTAGATATCGTCAAGGAGTATTCCAAATATCCCTATTCCTACGGGCAGATCGAGCGTCAACTTGTCTTCGATCGGACGCGCGACCATTACCTCCTGATGAGCGTCGGATGGGATAAACAGTCCGCGTTCATGGGAGCTTGGTCCACATCGACCTGATTGCCGGCAAGTGCTGGATCCAGCACCGCGACGGCACCGAGAGCGGCATTGCCCTTGACCTGGAAGCGGCGGGAATCCCCAAGGACCGTATCGTCCTGGTGTTCAAGTTCCCGCACGTTCGAGCCCTCACCGATTACGCCGTGGCGTAAAAGTGAGGTTTACGTTCCAATAGAGCATTGTAGTCGTTCCAGCTGTCGGATACCTGGTCATGCGCAGCCCGTTTCCTGGAACGGACCCGTACCTGGAGCAGTACTGGGGCGACATTCATCATCGTTTAATCACTTATATCAGCGATGCTCTTCAGAAGGAATTGCCCAGACGATTTACCGGAGCGCGTGGTTCGATGAGCGGGTTTTCGTCGAGCCTGACGAAGGGATAGCTCGCAGAGTCGTCCCCGATGTACGGGTCGTCGAACGCGGACGACAATTACACCCTCGGCTGCGAGCAGGCAATGGAGTCGCTACCGCCGAACCGCTGATTGTTCACATGGAGCAGGCAGCGAGCCGGTCAGACAAGGTTTTATCGAGATCATCGACTCATTGGATCAGGCCGGCGCGTTGTCACGGTAATCGAGATCTTGAGCCCGTCGAACAAGGTCCTCGGAACCGTGGCGTGACCTCTACATGAAAAAACAAGAGGAACTGCGGGCGGCAAGGTGCCATAAGTCTTGTCGAGATCGACCTGCTTCGGACCGGAGGCCGCGTCTTGTCGGCTCCATTCGAGTTGATTCCGGAAGGCCATCGGACACCCTACGCGGCCTGCGTACGCCGAGGGTGGAAGCCTTTGAATTCGAGTATTATCCAATTCTCCTGCGCGAGCGGCTGCCGGCGATCGGCATTCCCCTTCGACAATCCGACGACGACGTCCCGCTCGATCTCCAGGCCATGCTCAACGAGTGCTGTGAAGAGGGGCGTTACGTCGAAGATATCGACTATTCCCAGCAGCCCGACCCGCCGTTGGAAGGCGACGACATCTCCTGGGCAGACGCCTTGCTCCGCGAGCAAGGTCGCCGCTAGCCAGCGATCCTTCCCATCACAACATTCCGCCCCAGCAATCGAGTCCGGTTGATGATCCGTTCAATCCGGACTAAAATCACTGAAAGGAGACAGAGGACCATCCAGTCGATCCACAAGGATGGGTGCATGCTCTGCCTCTATCGAGCAAGAGGACAGGTGAGTGATGTCGAACGGAACAGACCGATTGAGTGCGATTCGCGAGAAGGTCGAAGCCGGGCAGCGATTGAGCTTCGAGGACGGCCTGGCGCTCGAGGCGTCGAACGACCTGTTCGCGCTGGGATCGATGGCCAACCTCGTTCGCGAGCGGTACAACGGCAACTTCGGCTATTACAACGTGAACACGCATATCAACCCGACCAACGTGTGCGTGTACACGTGCGATTTCTGCGCGTTTCGGGCCGACCTGGGCGAAGCTCGGGCCTATGTGATGGACCGGGATCAGATCGTCGAACGGCGCGGCAGGCCAGCGCGCGTGGGGCAACCGAGCTGCATATCGTGGGTGGCCTGCATAACAAGCTGCCGTTCGATTATTACCTCGACGTGGTGCGCTGGATCAAGGAAACCGCCCCCGAGATCCATATCAAGGCTTACACGGCCGTCGAGATCGAGTGGTTTTGCAAGATCGCCCGCAAGTCGGTCAAGCAGGTGATCGAGGACCTGGTCGAGGCTGGACTCGGCAGCCTGCCCGGCGGCGGCGCCGAGATCTTTCATCCGGAAGTTCGCGAGAAGATCTGTGGTGCGAAAGCATCGACCGAAAGCTGGCTGAACGTCCACCGGACTGCGCACCAACTTGGCCTGCACTCTAACGCCACCATGCTCTATGGCCATATCGACGGCCCCAAGCATCGGGTCGATCACCTGGTCCGGCTCCGCGAGCTTCAGGACGAAACCGGTGGGTTTCAGACATTCATTCCGCTTGCATTTCATCCCGATAATTCGCAGATGTCGGACATTCCCAAGCCGTCGGGTTTGATGGACCTCAAGGTCATGGCGATCAGCCGGCTGATGCTCGACAATTTCCCACACATCAAGGCCTACTGGGTCATGCTCGGGCTCAAGACGGCCCAGATCGCCCTGTCGTTCGGGGCCGACGACCTTGACGGCACGGTCGTCCACGAAAAGATCTACCACGAAGCCGGCGCGGAGACACCTCAGGAATCGACCGTCGCCGAGATCCGTCGCCTGATCACCGAGGCCGGCCGGGTTCCGGTCGAACGCGACACGCTATACCATCGCGTCGAGCGCGATGCCGGCTCGTGGACCACCCGCGAGCATATCGATGTCATGGGATTGACGCTCGCCGGGGCGGCCAGAAACTGACCCTATCGAGCTCCCTGCCCGAGAGGAGGTCTTGTCATGTCCGTCGAGAGATCCCGACCCCGGAAAGCAAAGCCCAATCCGCCATTCTGGGGTCCCGATGGGCGATACCGCCCGCCCTCGGAGAATGGTGAATTACCACTTCACCTTCCCGACCACCTGGAACTGCCCTGCAATGACGATCAGCGGGAACGCCAAGTTTCCGAGGCCGCAAATCTGCGAGCCAAAGCCGCGGAGCACCGCGCCGAGCGGCTCGCGGCAAAACTTCGCGACCTGGGCACCGATCCCGATGTGGATTGACGCCAAGCGCAGGTTTGACACCGAGCAGAAATGCGTCAGCCCATCCATCTCTCCAATCTGAGGTCATCACCTTCGACTTGACCGTTCCGCCTGGTAATTCTATGATCCGCCGCATCTCATTTGGCGGGAGGCGTTGCTTCGGTCCGCGCCGTTTTGGATAACGACCTCCGCACACTCTCGCACCTGCCCGGCTCAAGGAGGAGCTTCCGCAATGCGCGACCATAACAAGGCGTTTTGCCGCCTGGTGGCCGAGACTTTCGACTGCCCCGGACCGGTCTTCGAATTTGGTTCGTACCAGGTTGAGGACAAGAGGGTTACGCCAACCTACGCGAGTTATTCCCCGGACAGAATTACGTAGGTTGCGACATGCGACCTGGGCCCGGGGTGGACCGCGTTGAAGATGTCACGGCCATCAGCTTGCCTGACGGCTCGGCCGGTACCGTGCTCTGCATCGAAACCTTCGAACATGTATTCGAGGTACGCAGAGGATTCGACGAGGTCTTCCGCCTGCTCGAACCAGGGGGTGTCTTCGTCATCACCTCGCCATTGAACTTTCGAATCCATGCCTACCCGGACGACTACTGGCGGATGACACCCAACTGCCTACAACGGTTGTTATCCCCGTTCGACGCGCGGATGTCGGGCTATCAAGGTATCGCTCCTTCCCGCACACCGTCATGGGCATAGGTATCAAAGGACCCATTCCGGTGGGCTGCGGGGCGCCACTTAGGGGTGGAGGAGCCTATCAGGACTGGCTGCGGCGGACCGAGGCCAGTATGCCCATTGGCGTGAAGCTGCGAAGAACGCTGTCTCAGCTCTATCGCTCCAAGGGTGAGAGACAGCAGATCGCCGACTATTACGCGGCGGATTTCACCATTGAGGTCGACGCGGTGATATCACCGGCCCAGGCCGACCCACGCCAATCCATGCCGCGGCGGCAACCTAGTGACTTCGATTCCGAAGTGAGCCTGGCGAGAGAGGGAGGCGCGGCTGATGTGGATCGATTCCATGCCAAAGACAGTTGACCGAGTGCTTGTTCTGGGCCTGGACGGCGCGACATGGAGTGTGCTCGAGCCGATGCGGCAGCGCGGGCTGATGCCGAACCTTGATGCGTTCCTCAGCCGGGCCGCGGCCGGAACGCTCCGCTCGACGATCCCGCCGGTCACCACAGCGGCGTGGACGACGATGATGACCGGCTGCAACCCACCGCGGCACGGAGTGTTCGACCACCGCTATTACGACGCGGCCGAAGGGCGGATGAAAGTCAATCACTCCGGTCGGATCCGGGTGCCGACTCTCTGGCACTTGCTCTCCGGCATGGGCGATCGATCGTCTGCCTCAACTTGCCCGGCGTGTATCCCCCGCTCAAGGTGCGGGGGATGGTCGTCTCGGGAATGGACGCCTCATCTCGAAGCCGCCCTCTCGGCCGCTCCTGAGTTCGCCGCCAGGCGACGGGCCGAGGCGCCCGGCTACGGCCTTGGTTACTTCTGGAAACGCGCACCCCAATCGCTCGAGGAGTTGACGAAGAACGCAAAACTGACGGCCGAGAGTTTCCGGGGCCGTGCCGACGGAGGATGGCTTGCCGACCGAATCGTCCCGGACTGGTCGGTCTTGATGGTCCAGTTTCAGAACCTCGACCCGTTCCAGCACCGCGTCTGGCCGTATCTGAACGTTGATGAGACTGGTGTCGACCGCCCCGAGTGGAATGCGGCGGCGGCCGCGGTGATCCGCGGATTGGACGAGGCGATCGGCCGGCTGTGCGAGCTCGCCGATCGCCGAGCGGCCGCGGTGATGATGGTCAGCGATCACGGATTTGGTCCGTGTCTGGGCCGCATCCACGTCAATCGGATCCTGGTCGATGCCGGCGTCGTGCGGTTGCCCGGTTGGGCCGGCCGGATCCGTCGACAGAGCTGGAAGGCCGGTGAGCGGCTCCGGCTTTGGGGCCAGAAGCGCGACAACCCGACCGCCAAATCGGCATCGTTCGACCAGTCGGTCGCGGCCCAATACCACTTCGACTGGCGGCGGACGCTGGCCTTCGCACCTCACCAAGACACTGCGGCAATGGTTTATGTCAACTCGGCATCGCGGCATGGCGGCGTCAGGACGGCCGCCCCAAAGATGTCGCCGCGACAGATCGATGACGCACGCACGGAGGCCGCACAGGCACTCTCCGCTGCCCGACATCCCGACACCGGTCCCCCCTGTTTCCGAAGCTAATCGAGACCGCCGCGGCCTATCAGATCGACCCGGCCCACGAAGGATATCCCGACTTGATCGCAATGCCGGACGAGCCTTACTGGGTCCGCACCAAACTGACGTCAAGCCGCGCCTGGGTCGAGCCCAATTCGAACTTGCCCGGCACCCATCGGCCGGAAGGCATCGTCGCCATGTCCGGCACGGGACTGCCCACTGGCCGGTACCTGCGGGCCCACTTGACCGACGTTACTCCCACGATCCTCGCTCTTCTGGGACATTCCATCCCGGCCCACATCGAGGGCATACCGATCGACGGCTCGTCATCATCCTCGACCGAGCCACATGCCGGCTGCTCGACAACGCGCCGTGACGATCCCCAAGAGCCGCTCGAAGGACCTCACCGCAAGCCGTTCGAATACACATTCGAGGAGCAAGCGATGATCGAGCAGCGCCTCGCCGACCTCGGCTACTTGGAGTGAGAGCGTTGCCGGCGGATTTCACGAGGTGGCCCTCGAATCGATGCCCGCGGGATCGGTCATGCTTGTTTCCAGGTAGCGATGTACCTCGCGACGCAGGTGGTCCCATCGGTCGTTCATCAGCCGGAAGCTGGACTCGGCGATGCCCAGTTCGTCGCGTTTGCCGTGCCCCATCAAGGTCTGGCAGGCGTCGGCCAGCCCTCGGCCCCAACCGTGAGAAAGACGCCCTTGAGGGTGTGAGCCTCCCAGGCGACTTTGCGTCCGTCACCCGCGGCGATTGCGGCCTGGATCCGCTCGAGCCGCTCCGAAATACTCGTGAGAGCCATGCCGAGGATTTCGCGGATGAGGGCGGGGTTGTCGCCGCACGAATCAAGGAGCACCTCGGGATCAAAGCCAGGGCCCTCGGTCTGCCGGTTGCTCGCGGCCTCGGGCGCGAACTCGGCGCGCTCGGCCCGCCTCCCCAGCGGAGCAGGGCCTGGCGGAGCGGGCCCGGCCGTACGGGCTTGGTGAGGTAGCCATCCATGCCGGCCGCGAGGCAACGCTCCCGGTCTCCCTGCATGGCATGGGCGGTCATGGCGATGATGGGGATGTGCCCGCCTGAAGCGGCTTCCCTCTGGCGAATCTGGGCTGTCGCGGCGTATCCGTCCATCTCCGGCATCTGCACGTCCATGAGGATCACGTCGAAGCGACCGCGGGCCGATGCCTCCACCGCCTCCTCGCCGTTCTCGACAGCCTCGGCCCGGCAACCGAGCCGCTGGACCATGCCCAACGCGACGCGACGGTTGACGTCGTTATCCTCCGCCAGCAGCACATTGAGCGACGATCGGAAGCGGCGCGGCTCTCAGCGGACAAGTCGGGATCGGAGGAGCCTTCTCCCTCCGGCGCGACGAGCACCCGGCAGAGGGTGTTGTAGAGGTGCGAGCGGCGGATGGGCTTGCCGAGCTTGGCGGCGAACAGTCCCGCGGCGTCTTGGCTGGCCGCGGAGGAGCCGGGCGACGTCGAGCAGCACGAGCGGCATGTCGGTGAAGCGGTGGGCCGTCTTGATGGCCGTGGCTAACTGCGGCCCGTCCATACCGGATAGGTCGTTGTCGAGCAGCACCAGAGCGTACGGGTCGTCATCCGGGGCGGCCAGCAGCTTCGCCAAAGCCTCGGCGCCCGAGCCCACGGCATCCACCCGACACTTCCAGGAGACCAGAGTCTCGCACGCGATCCCACGATCTTGGCATGGCTGTCCACGACCAGCATGTGGAGGCCGTCGAGGTTTACAAGGGACGGCACGACCGCCAATCCTTGCACCTTGCCGAGGTCCAGCTCGAACCAGAAGGTGCTCCCCTTGCCGGGCTCGCTTTCCAGGCCGATCGGCCCGCCCATCAGGGCTACCAGTTGGCGACAGATCGTCAGCCCCAGCCCGGTGCCGCCGTGCTTGCGGTCGCTCCCGCTCGTCGACCTGGGTGAAGCTCTCGAAGACGTCGTCCTGGTGCTCGCGACCGGATGCCGATGCCCGTGTCGCGTCACGGAGATCCGGAGCGTCGCCCGATCCTCCGTCTCGCGCAGCGAGACGCGCCTCCAGGTTCACCTCGCCGCGGTCGGTGAACTTGACGGCGTTGCCGGCGAGGTTGGTCAGCACCTGGCGAATTCGGGCCGGGTCGCCCGACGAGCCGCGCGGGCACGTCCGGGTCGACGCGGCAGGTCGATCTCGAAGCCCTTCTGGTGGGCCCGGGGCGCCAGCAGCTCGGCGACCTCGTTCCAGCAGGTCGCGCAGGTCGAAGGCGGATCGCCTCCAGCGTCAAGCTTGCCGGCCTCGATCTTCGAGAAGTCGAGGATGTCGTTGATGACCGTCAGCAGGGCCTCGCCGCTGGAGCGGATCGACCTCGGCGTAGCCGCGCTGAGGTCGTTGAGCTGGGTGTCGAGCAGCAGCTCGGTCATGCCGATGACGCCGTTCATCGGCGTGCGGATCTCGTGGCTCATGTTGGCGAGGAAGTCGCTCTTGGCCCGCACGGCCGCCTGGGCCGCCTCCATGGCCCGGTGCAGCTTTTCCTCGGCTTCCTTCCGCTCGCTGATGTCCCGGCCGACACACTGGATCTCGACAAGTTGACCATCCGCCGCGAAGAACCCGCGATTGACGAACTCCATCCACCGCACCTGGCCCTGCACGTCGAAGACTCGGTTGACAATAACGACCACCGGGTTCTCCGGCCCGAGCCGGGTCAGCTCCGCCTCCACTCGGTCAACGTCGTCAGTGTGGGCATTCAGTTGCCAGCGCCGACCGACCAGATCTTCACGCCGTTTGCCGAAAAACCGGCAGTAGACGTCATTCACGAAGGTCAGAGCGCCGTCCGGCGGACCCGGCAGACCAACTCCGTCTGGTCCTCCACCACCGTCCGGTACCGCTCTTCGCTCTCCCGGAGCGCCTGCTCCGCCCAGCGGCGGAGAGTAACGTCGTGGTAGATGACGATCCCTCCTCGGAGGCTACCGTCATGGGCACGCAGGGGCCGGCCGTTGGCCCAGATCCAGGCCCCCGCGCCGGTCTTCGCATTCTTGATGTACGCTTCTGCCGCATCCGTGCTTTCGCCTCTCATGGCCCGCGCAGGGGGAGGTGCTCGGCAGGGAAGACGGTCACGCCGTCAGGCAGGAACAATCCAGGGCTCCGAGACCAGTCCCGGGGCGGCGTCTCGGTGGGTCTCAGGCCGTGGAGTTTTCGGGCCGCCTGGTTGAGGATGAGAAAACGGCCCTCCTTGTCGGCAACCACGACCGCGTCGCCCAACTGGTCGAGGATCGACTCCAGCAGGAGCGTCTGGTCCTGGAGCTCGTCCTCGGCGAGCTTGGCGGAGTGATGTCTTCGACCTGCGCGACGAAGTGGCTGGGGCGGCCATCGGCGTCGCGGACGAGCGAGACACTCAACATGACCCAGACGATTTCGCCATCCTTGTGGAAATAGCGCTTCTCCATCCGGTACGAGCGGATCGTGCCCGCCGAGGACGGCGTGAGCTTGGTCGAGATCGGCCTGGAGGTCGTCGGGGTATGTGATTTCTTGAAACGTCATTCCCAGTAGCTCGTCCTTGGAGTACCCGGTGATCCCGCAGAGCGAGTCGTTGACCTGGAAGGAATCGGCCGTCGGGAGCGACCAAGGCCATGCCGATCGCGGCGGCATCGAAGGCGCCGCGAAACCGTTCCTCAGCCGTGGTCAGCTCGGCGGTGCCGTCGGCAACACGGTGCTCGAGGGTCTCGGCGAGCTGCCGGGAGTGAGCCTCGCTCTTGCGGAGCACCTCCTCGGCCCGCTTGCGCTCGGTGATGTCGCGGACGATGCCGGTGAAAATCCGCCGCTCACCCAGCCGGACCTCGCTCACAGAGAGATCCACTGGGAAGGTGCTGCCGTCCTTGCGACGGCCGACGACCTCGCGGCCGATGCCGATGATCTTCCGCTGGCCGGTCCGGAGGTAACTGGCCAGGTAGTTGTCGTGCTCGTCGCGATACGGTGCGGGCATCAGCACGCTGATGTTTTGGCCGAGCAACTCCTCGGCCGAATATCCGAAGTCCGCAGCGCCGGCGGGATTGAGGCTCTCGATCGTGCCGCGCTCGTCAATGGTGATGATGCCGTCGACGGCCGCATCGACGACGCCGCATATCCGCGCCTCGCTCTCGCGAAGGTTCGCGTTAGCCAGGGCCAGCTCTTTGGTCCGCTCGGCGATAATCCACGCCAACTCGGCTGGCGTACTCAGGGTGACGAGGGCCGGCCAGGACCGGCTCAGCGTCCACGCCGTCCACCACGCGGCGACTCCCGTCAGGAGTAACAAGTGCCCCGAGTGCCGATGCACTGGCTCGAAGAACGCGCTCATGTCGAGGAAAAAAGCCAGCCCGCTGATGCCGATAAAAAACGCGAAGGTTCGGATGACCAGCGCACGGAACGGATTCAACACGCGCCTGGCTGTGACCGAGACGCCAGATGATCATTAACATCGCAATGGACGCGAGGCATAACATCGCATTGCCGGCCATGTGCTCCCAGACAAGCCAATCCGGCATGACCCGCGGGACGAACTTGCTGACAGTCAACAGTTCGCTTTGGCGATCGAAGCGAGGCGACATCACGTGGTGCGATCCTTGGTCTGAAGATCGGAGCGGACAGCCGCAGTGCTATCCTACGAGCATTTCCCCTGGCAATCGCGATTCTCCAGAACCTGGATCAAGTCGGTAAGACGGACCGGCTTTAGGAGGAAATCGTCCATTCCGGCGGCATAGGCCCTCCCGTCCTCGGGCTCACCGGACAGGCCGATAATCCATGGGCGAATGTTCCGCCGCTCTTTGCGGAGTCGCAACGCCGCCTCCCAGCCGTCCATCTCCGGCATCTGCACGTCGAGGAAGATCACGTCGTAATCGCGGACCGCAGCCGCTTCGACGGCTTCGCGGCCATTGCACACGACATCGACGTCATGATCATGGAGCCGGAGGAGCCCGCCGAACGCCGTTCTGAGGAAGGCGTCGTCGTCCGCGAGCAGGATGCTCAACGCGGGTTGAGGGACGCGCGGCGGGCAGAAGGTCTCGAGCATTGTCATCCTTCCTTGGAACGGAGATGCCTGTCCCCGCGTCTTCGGGCGACGACGCCCGCCTTGAGCAATCTGCGGTAACCTATCCGCCGTGTCAACATTCGACAAAGACGCGAAGCGATCTCGGAATTACGTGGGAAGTATTGTCGATCGAGATGTGGATTATGGTGTTTTCGGAATGATTAAGCAATAGCATTGAAAAAATGAGGCTAAAAAAACTTGCACGCCAAATCGGGCCACTTTGTGCGCCGATATTTCTTCCGCCTCAGATCAAATCTAACCGGCCGAGGCAGGAGCCGCTCCCAGCCCCGTTTCTCGTCGGGCCAGAGGATGGCGGCGGGCCGCTCCACGTCGTCGCGGTTGTAGTCCGCGGCGTGCCGGAGCGAGGCCAGCAAGGAGTCAAAGACTGTGGATTCCATTGTCACGGCTGTGATCGTCTCATCCGCGAAAGTGTCGTCGAAAGTCTCGATTTCCGACAACGACCCTCAAGACCCGAATTCCATCGTCGAGCGGTCGGTAAATCGCGACATAAGACGCCACCCTGAAGACGCGGACATCGCGACCGAGGTCCGGCCCCCCTCCCCAATCCCGGGTTGGCTCGCATGGCGGCGGAACGCCTCATGGATTTCGTCGATGATCCGATCGGCGGCCTGGAGACTTTTCAACTTATGGCCGATATAGTCATAAATCCCATCGATGTCGGCGAGGGCATCCTCATCGATCTCGATTCGCTGCATGAGATTCGGTCGCCCTCAGTCAGTCGGTGATCCCGTCGCGGGCGAGTCGCTCGCGACCTCGTCGCTTCACATCATTGACGTTGAATGGAATGGCTGGCTGACCTTGATCACAGCGTTCAAGAGCAGGCTTGATTTGATCCTTCAGCCAATCGAGATCTCGTTGATGTGCGCGGAACGCTTCGACGCAGTCCTCAGGAGACATGTCCAGCGCTCCCTCCTGGATCTGCTGGCCGAGAAAGTTGTAGAACGTTTCAATCTCGCGGCTCGCGTCGGTCGACATCAGAACTTCTCCGGCCACACAACGCGAAAACCTACAGGATCATTGTACTCGGCCGTCTGTATTGCATCCAGGGTGTTTGAGATGTTGGGTCTTTGGCCACGGATTGAACTACAGAGTTGCGACACGCGGATGAAAACTCTCCAATTGATTCTGATCCGTGTTTGATCCGTGTTCAATCCGTGGCTAAACGTGTCTTTATTCGTCAGGCGGAGCAGGTGGGTCACGGCAGTTGCTCGCGCTGCTCGTACTCGCCTTGCTCATGGCGCACGAACGACGGGTAATCATCCTCGTCGCGTGTCGGCTCAGTTCCCCGATACTTGGTCCACTTGACGTTGAGGTTCTTGCGGAGAATGCCCGCGATCATGAACGGGCGGATGTTGAGCCGGACGCTGTCGTTAAGGTCAGGGGGTCCAGCCGTTGGGCTGCTCGGCGAGCGGCTTCCAGCGGACGAGGTTCGGTTCTAACCCGGCACGCCGGCGGTCTGGCTTTTTTGCGTTTGAGGAGAACGGCTCCCCGTGGTAATGAGTGTTTGATGGAACCGCCGCGCCGCATTTCCGGTCTTCTCACCCGCCTCGGCGAGGCCGCCAAGGGGCTTGCGGCAAAGCTCCGTCGAGAGAATCCGCCGGTTGAACCTCCTCCGGCCATGACCGGTCTTCCGCCTTCGGCGCGAGGACTCAAGGCGATCCCTGATGACATCGAGCCACACGCCAAAGATTTCGCTACGCGCTACTGGGAGCCGCTGGAGGCCATTACACGCAAGCGGATGCGCGAGGTCGGCGTGCCGGAGGACCGTATAGGCATGATCGACGCTGACTTCAACTATCGATTGGCGGCATTTCATCCTCAGCAGATTGACGGCGGCGGTGTGCACCCACCCACGGGCCGGATTAACCTCGATGCGGGCATCTTCAAGCCGGAAATCCTTGAAGGAACGATGCCGCCAGAGGTATCATTGATGCACGCCAAGAGCCGGGCTTCCGTGAAGCTGGACGTGATCATCGCCCACGAGTTTTGAGGAAGGCTTGAGGCGCAGCCACGAAGCAGCCATCGAGCACGCCCCCGATACAAAGCTGGCGATCAAGGAAGAGGCCCGGCGTTCGCTTCGGGCGCAACGCGAGAGGAGTGCTTAGACCATGTTGCACCACCTGACCATCGGACATCTCGATCCCGCGGCCGTGGAGCGCCGCCAGACCGTCCCCACGAGGGCGTTGGAAATGGATGTCGTCGATCGACTCCTTGGCCGAGTTGGGGGAGAAGGATGCCGAAGGCAACGCAACTCTAGGCGGATGCAAGGTTGCGTTCCAAAACGCTTCGGTTTCGTGCCTGTGGAAGAGTGGTAGCACAAATCGCGTTGCCGAGGAATTTGCGCTCGAGACTTCAGCAGGAAACCCGTCTGTGTCATCGCCGACGTTGGAGGCTATCGCGTCGTCGACCCAACGGAGTTGGTCGGATTGAATGGGCAAGCGAACGGAATACAGACGGGGCAGGAGATGAGGAGAAGATAAATTCCGAGAAGGCGTGGACTGACGATGGAATTTAGCCACGGATTGAACACGGATGAAACACGGATGAATACTGTCTAATTGATTTTGATCCGTGTTTGATCGGTGTTCAATCCGTGGCTCTGTTTGTCTTTAATCGTCAGGTGAACGTCGTTGACCCGCTCGCCGATGCACTCTTTGCCACTCCAGAACCAGGGGTAGACTTCCATGCGGCCGATCGGCATCTCGGTCACTCCTTTCCGTTCCCCATGGCTCGACGATTTGACTGGCCGAACCGTGACTGGTCAGAACCCCGGCGGCCGCGGTATGCCCAGAATGCGGCAGATGCCTCGTACTGTCCGCGACTTGATCTGGTTGTGTCGCGGCACCGACTTCTGGGCAAGGTTTGTGGGATTAACTCAGACATCATGTTTGGCTCCGTGATGGCGCAGGAAACAGCCATGCTCGCGCAGGTATTGTTCGAGCTGCCGGCGATCCATTGGATTAAACTCATCCTGGCTTTTTGGATGCGGACAATTGGCGGCATCAGGCGGGTTCGCGATCGCTTCAGACCCTTGGCGGCGTCGCGCGCGTTGGCAAACGCCTCTTCGATGGTCTCTGCTTCCGTAATCAACTCCGGGTTGAGCGGCGAGGTCACGATGTAGCCGCCTTCCTCCGCCGCCTCCAAGGTTAGCACCATCTTGCCATCGCTGACGGTATATCTCTTGCTCATGCTTATCTCGTTATTCGGTTTGAATCCTCAGCTTGACTCCAACCGTCTTTCTTTCTCTCCTTTATTCGCCAAAGCATCCCGACCCGGGGATCTCCTTCAATGATTGTCTCGCTTTCGACCGCAGAATCCCCAAAGTCTGGCCCACGCGAATGCAGTTGGTGAGCGCCTACCTCTTCTTCGGACGTCAGTTTGCCTTGACGATTCTTGGCAGCCAGCCGATTCATTCGGGCCTTGTCCGATGCACTGAAACGCAACCGCAGGATCGCGCGTGCCGCGTCTTCAGATAGGACTTCCCGAACCGAATCTACCACGCGACGCAGAATCGCCATCTCACTGGTCGGAGCCGTCGCGGTTTTTGCCATCGTTCGCCCCCTTCTTTCTAGCCACGGATTGAACACGGATGAAACACTGATGAAAACCGTCTAATTGATTTTTATCCGTGTTTCATCCGTGGCTCTGTTTGTCTTTAATCGTCAAGTGAACGTCGTTGACCCGCTCGCCCATGAAAGTGACGCAGCAGGCGGAAAACCGCGTTTGACGGGTCGAGGGCGTAGAGGCTTGTCAGGTATCCTGCCGCCTTGAGCCGCGTCGAGCGAGTCGGCTTGCCGAGCACATTATCGTCGACGATCGCCTGGCGGTAGCGGTCAGCAACCGAGTCGGCAGGCAGCCCTTCAAGGATCAGGCTCAAGTCGCTCGTCATGATCGTCCGGCTCTCATGGACGCTTCCGGCATCGGATCGAAACCCAAGTTCTTCGGGCAGCGCACGTGCTCGCGGCGGGTTCATTTCAGCGCTGATGCTGGTAGCCCGTAAAGTATGATAGAGGGAGAGTTAGCCACGGATTGAACACGGATAAAACACGGATCAAAGAATCGACTTGAATTGAGTTGCAATGTTTTGATGCATTTCATCCGTGTTCAATCCGTGTTTCATCCGTGGCTAAAAATGTCGTCGATTTCCGTGGCCAGAAGATGTTAACGCGCCTCAGATCAAGTCCAACCGGCGCCGCGGCGTGTGAGCGCGGCTGCAAGCCGAACAGACTCCAGAGATTAAAAAGCGGTGGCCGGTGGGACGAAAACCGTGGGTCATGCTGATGGAATTGCGCAGCTTGAGGATTTCGTCGTTACTGAACTCGACAATCCGGTTGCACGACGTGCAGTGCAAGTGATCGTGAGCGGGATAGCCGTAGTCGTGCTCGAACGCGGCTTTCGATTGGTCAAACGGAGCTCGCGGAGCAGCCCCGCCTCGACCAGTAGCCGTAAAGTTCTGTACACCGTCGAACGGCTGACCTGGCGACCAGCGTCGTGCAAGTCCCGGACCAGCTCATCGGCATCAAAGTGCTTATGCGAATTGAAGATATGACGGACGAGCACTCGCCGGGGCTCGGTCAGTTTTTCACCCCGGATCTCGAGGAACTCACGAAATTTTTCGACCGGTGACTCGGATTTCGCGAGGGGAGTCAGTTGATTGTGCAGGATTTCCGCCACGATTCGAATCCTCGGGCCAGCCGTCGGCTCCGCCGCCGCTTGGCTTGGGAGCCGAGTTACAAGTCGATAATGATTCTCCATTCTAGCCGTGCCGGGACGGGTCTTCCAGTCGGGCTATCTATCGCCAGCTCTGAGAAATACGCCCCTCGCGCGGGGTGCATGCGTGCAACAAGAGGCCAGCGGACCAACCGAGGGCCGGAAAAGGCAATAGGGGGACGGGCTCGAAGGGTGCTTCGAGTACGACCGCCATCAGACGCAGAGCGACACGGCCCAACCTGGAACACGCCCGCACGCCACTAACGGCTAACTGCTGTCGATTCGGATCTGAATCGAGCCGGCTGCCGTTGGGTCGAAGACCTCATCCGGCCAATGCCGAAACCGCAGGCTCTCCAACAACCGCTGCGCCATGTTCTTCAATGAGCCGAACAGCTCCACTGCCGTTCGCTTGCCCTGGTCCTTTGCCAACTGCCGCAACAGGCTCCCCTTCTCCAGCAGTTGCAACAGCAGGTGGGCTATCTGCAGCAGGAAATAATACGCCTTCCAGCAGGTGTGGCTGTAGGCATGTTCCAGGTTCAGGCCACTGTTCTTCTGCGTGTTAAACCCCTCGTTCTCCGTGCGCGCAGCGTTCCCTCCCTCCGTTGGTCGCTACCTCCACCACGGTCTGGTGGTTCACCTCCAGGGACGTCACCCATGACCACACACTCTTCTCTCCATCCTTGTTCGTCTCGGTACACTCAATGGCGTTGAGGGTCCACTCGCGGCCGTCGCTGTCCCTGTAGTTCAGGTCGTTGACCCAGCGATAGACCTGCCGAACCCCCTGCGGCGTCGTCCGCTCCACCTGCTGGTCGGGGCACAGCCGCAGCAAGCTCTGGAACTCCTGCCAGAGGGCCGGTAACCGACCAGGCTTAAACACATAGATGTAATCACATCGAAAGTCTTTCGCGATCTGGAAACCTTCCCCGCAGGCATATAGGCCGTCGCCATCGAGACAGATGCGCAACTGCGGGAACTCCACCCGCAACCCGGCCATCAGACGCCGCAGCGCCTTCAACTCGCAGTCCTGCTTGAGTTGCTCCTGGCTCGCACCCGCGGGGGCGATCGGGACGTCGCTGTTGTCGATGAACTCGGTGGCGATCGACACGACCGTGCCGGCCGGCCCCAGCAACTTGGCCTCCAGTACCTGGTGCATGTACAGCGTCGTCTCGCCGTGCCGTTGCGTCAGGCAATGGTCGCAATGCCGAGAACGAAACACCAAATATCCCGATCCGTCAATCAAGACGACGAACCGCCCCTGCAGCCGCGCCGCGTCCAGGGCCTTCATGCGGATCAAGCCGCTGGACCATTTGCTGCCGGAGGCCGGCGATGGGGGCGCTGCCGATTTTCTTCAGGAGGTACTCCAAGGTCTTGTTCACGGGCCGGCTGTCCTGCGCGGTGCCCGCCAGGCGATTGAGGTTGGGCAGCACTTCCGGACCGTCGGTGTTGAACTGGAAATCCAGTTGGCGCCGGCTGCTCAACTTGCACAGGAACAAGCTCAGCCCCAACCACACGAGGAACCGCTTGTGGTAGACCACCATCGGGGCGAACCGTGGGTCGTCGATTTCGTCGATCCAGGTGTTGAGATCGGGGAAGAAGTGGCGAATCGTCTGAACCAGGATGGGGCCGATGTTCAGCGTCGTCCCCGCCGCCGCTGGCGGTGCGCAACGTGTCCCTTGATCAGGGCCACAGACAACTGGCTGACTTCGTGGATCAGGGTTTTGAGACGTTGGGATTCCTGCACCCATTTTCGGACCTCCTCGAGAAGATCCTGGGGCACATCAACGGTGCGTGTCTTGCCACCGTCCCTGAAGGCGACGTGGTGGGCTTGGTGCAACGGGCCGCCGTGATGGCAGGCGCAGGACGGTTGGCCGCAGCGTTTGTTCACCTGCATGAGGCTGGCCGCCAGGACGGGGCCGGAGGGAACAAGTTGCTTGAGTCGCCGGTCCAGCATCCGGCGGACCAGTGTCGGGTGGCTGGGAACACGCATGGATGGGCCCCGAGGACTTCCAGTACCTCGACGTTATACCGGAAAAGACCCGAAAAACCAGCGGTGCGAAGAAAAAAATTTAGCCCCGGCGAGGCCGATCGCCTCAACGGAAGTTCTACTTTGGACTTGTGCTGCCGTCAAGGTGCGACGAATTTCCTATTTCTCGGAGCTGATCTATCGCGGCGAGTCGATCGGAGTCAACGGGATGACGGGGCCTGCCGGGACGGTGGCGGCGGGGTTGGTTGCCGACGAAATCGGCTGCGGGATCGGTCGAGGACTGAGCACGGGAGCCGGGCTATTACCAACCGGATTCGATGGCCCGGGGTGGGCGACCGGCGAATTGCCCGATGGGATGGGCGAACCCGCCACCGACGGAGCATTCGCCGCTGGCTGACGGCTCAACTTGCTCTGGAGATTCTCCAGCGCTGTGTGGATGTGTCGGATCGCATGGTCACATCCTTGAGGGTTTCCCGAATACGAGAACGAATGGGCCATGAGCCGGCCTAATCGACGCTCGAACACGACAATTTGCACGTACTCGATGAAATCGGTCGCGGGCGCCCCGCAGTGTCCCTTGAGTCGGTACAGCGTCACCCGACTGAACCGCGTCGACGATCGGCCTGAGATCGGCAGGCCTGAGGTGGTGTACCCCCTCCGAATCCACGACGGTTCCATCGGCGAAGACCTGCATGAACATTCCGAACTGGCTGCCGTCGTTGGAGCGGCCCAGCGCGAATCTCGTCAGGACAGGATCCGCGCTGGTGATCGCCGAACTGACCCGCGGCTGGGGGGCGAGGCGCGGTCCAGGGCCCGGTCGAATTGGCGATGGGCGCCGTCGCGGGAGTCTGGGGCAATCTGTCGAAGGCTGAGGGCGAGGAGCCCGAAACCGAGCTAACAGACGTTCTCGGCACATAACTCGGGCTGGTCCCAGGGTCACGACCATAGGGAAGCGGAGCCGCCGAGCTGTTCGGCGACGACGACATGTCCGTTCCTGACGGTGGAGAACCGCCAAGACGAAAGAGTCTTCCCCAAAAGCCCGTATCATCGGCCCGGGCGGGCCCCGAGGGCCGACCAGAATCATCAGGCCCGCTGTAATGACAAATCTTCCATAAATTTGCGACAATCGGGGATGCATCGCCGACCTCCTTGCCGGTTCGCACTCAAGTTTTTGGCCAGCCCACACAAGGCACACGCGTTGTCCCCGTGGGGCCACTCGTTCAGAACGAGACGACGCGGTAGGCCTCCTCCGCGGTCGTCGTGCCTTCCAAGATTTTATCGACCACGCTATGCTTTAAGGTTCGCATTCCCAGATCAACAGCGACACGGCGCAGCACATCCTTGGGAATCTGTTGGAAGATCAGGTCGCGCAACTCCTCGCCGACAACCATGATCTCATAGATGCCAGTTCGTCCCAGATAGCCGGTCTGGAAGCAGGCTGGGCAGCCCAAACCGCGATGGAGCCGGTGCTCGCGAAACTGATCGGGATCGAGCTCCAGCGCCGTCGAGCATCTTCTCGTCGGCCGTATAGGTGACCCGGCAATAAGGGCAGATTTTGCGGATCAGCCGTTGGGAGACGATGGCCAGGATGCTGCTGGACAGTTGATAGCCGGGGATTCCGAAGTTGTAGAGGTTGCTGATTGTGCTGGGCGCGTCGGATCCGTGCAGGGTGCTGAAGACGAGGACGCCGGTCAGCGCGGCGCGGATGCCGATTTGAGCGGTTTCATCATCGCGGATCTCGCCGATCATGATGATGTCGGGGTCTTGGCGGAGCATGGCCCGCAACCCCTCGCTAAAGCCCATATCGCCCTGAGCGTTGACCTGGGTGTGGTTGACCCCGGGGATCCGGTGCTCGACCGGGTCTTCGATCGTCATCACGTTCTTGAGCGGCGAATTGATCCGTTCCAGGCAATTGTAGACGGTTGAGGTCTTGCCGGCGCCGACCGGCCCGGCCACCAGGATGGCCCCATACGGCTGCGAAATCAACTTGTCGACCGTCTCGGCCTGAAGGTTGGTCATACCCAAATGGGTAAACCCCTTGACGTCGGTGAGGACTTCATGAATCCGGATCACGATCTTCTCGCCGAAGATCGTGGGGACCGTCGCCAGCCTCAGATCTCGAGTCCGGTTTTTGTGTTGGATGGTGATTCGGCCATCCTGCGAGTGGCGCCGTTCGACAATGTTCAGATTGGATATCACCTTGAGTCGACTGACGACCGGTATGGCCATGGCCGGCTCAACGAACAGGATATCCTGGAGCTGCCCGTCGATGCGGTAGCGAACTCGCAAGCCGTTTTCTTGAGGATCGAAATGAATGTCGGTGGCCTGACAGTCGCAGGCACGCTCCAAGATCTGGTTGACCAGCTCCGACAAGGAGACGGTCGCCGCTTTTTCCTGAAGGTCCTTGCGGACATCGCGGTGATGCTGGGTGCGATTGGGTGACAGGGACGCCGGGAGACCGGATGCCGGGGGCTGCGGCTGCGCCGTTGTCGATAGCCAGGGCGCTCAATCGCTCGAAGGCCAGTTGGTTGAGCAGATCGGGTGAGATCAAATTGAGCTCGAGGATCGACTGCCGCAAGTCGCGATTGTGCTCTTGGCCGTAGACTTGGGCGATCCGGACCTGGTCGGTGGACAACAGGCCTTTTTTGAGCAAGACCGTAAGCAATGCCTCCTCGACGGGGGAAAAGCCCGGCAGGACGGCTTCACCGGAGGCAGCCCCGGTCGAGCGATCGAGCGCGGTTGATCCTCGAGCCGGAGGGAAAGATGGGGCGGGCGAAGAATCCACGACGGAGACCTCCTCGGGGTACGATTCGCCCATGGGTTCCCACACGGGCGAACCGAGTCATAAATCCCAGATGTCAATTCCAGAAACGTTTGCGACGAGAAGGGTGCAATCAGAACAAAGCTCCGCGTATTGTTCCCCAATTTCTCCTCGTTGCCAAGGAGTTTCCGGCGGAGTGCCCCGTTTTTCGGGTTTTTTTTCCGGTAAAACCAAACAGCCGGCGACGGGTACACCTGGGAAGGTTCCCTACGCCGGCCGATCATCTTTTTTAATTTGACCTACATCAACCCAGGTGATCGCCACGCAGCATTCACCAGCCCAGGAGCTCGTCAAGCATCCGGTCGAGGGCCAGCTCCAGCTTTTCCGGTGCCTCGTAGGCGCCGGTGGCGATCTGCTGTCGAATCGCCTCGACTTTTTCATAGCGGATCTCAGGCAACTGGCCGATGCCGTCGAGCATCTGTCCCAGAGGGGAGATCTCGACATGATCGCGCGGAGCCCCAGCATGCACCGTCTGACCGGCATCCAGGCTGAGCGCGGCCAGTCGCGGGTAAATGGGTTGAGGGCCTTGCGTTCCCCCCGCGCCTAGAATTTCCATTTGCACCTCCCAATCAGGTGCTTTGGCCGAGGGCTCAGCCTTCGGCAGTACCAATTGTTGTAAGACTCGATACCCACGGAGGCCATCTCCCCCCGTCAGCGGGAGAGCCAACCCAACGCCCGTCGGATCTCCTCGCACCGGTCTCCGTCAACGTCTTGATGCTCTCGGTCGAGCATCTACACTTTACTTATCGACCGGAAACTGGAGCGAGTTTAATCAAAGACCCTGACATGAGGCCGCCCTTTTTTGGCAGTGCGTCAACGGAGCTCTCTCCGACCGCTTGGAGTGGGCCGTTTCGAGTGCCTCGGCCAGGCGCGGCGAGATCTCGTTGAGCTGGTCGGCCAGGATGCGGACGGTCTGTTGAAGTTGAACGACCTCTTGCTGCTGCTGCGGTGTGGCCGGCCGCGCCAGCATGGTATCGAGGTCTTGACCGCATCACGCAACTCCTGGGCTCCCTTGGTGAAAACCAAAGCCGTATCGTAAATCCCTTGGACCCGAAGGTCTTCGTGCGACGGCTTGTAGAAGGGGCTCAAGACAAACGGGTTAGTGAAAATCTTCTGGGCGAGCTTATTGGCCCAGTCCGTGGCGTCACGGACATTCGTCACGGACCGATCAATCTCGGCGCTGTTGCGGGCTAACATGGTGGCCGCCTGGCTGGCGATCTGATCGGTCTGGTAGAGAACGCGGTCGGCGCGGTGCGGGTATTGTCCAGACCGTCGAGCACCCGTTCAACTTTGACCCGGTCGGTGGCGACCACATCTTTGAGCGAAGCGGTCAAGTCGCGTACCGAGGCCAAGCTCTCCCGCACGTTCTGACGATTATCGGACAAGACCGACTGGGCCTCCACGGTCAGGTCCTCGACCCGAATCAATGTCTTTTCGATCCGGGGTGAATTCGTGCTCAATCGCTTGGCCAGGTCCTCGACGTGGCCGACCGTGGATTCGACGGCTGGCCGGATCGAGTCACTCATGTCGCGCAGGTTGGTGGTCGTCTCCTGGAGCGAGCCCAGCATCTGCCGCAGTCGAGGTGCGATCGAATCCACCGTCTGGCGGACCTCCGCGATGGTGTGGCTCAGGTGATTTCGCTCGACCGGGCTCAGGCCAATTTGCTCGAGGATCGGGTCGAAGAATGTGCGTCTCGACGCCCGTGATCGACTGCCCCGGCACCAGACCGACGGCCATCCGTCCGGTCGAGACGATGTTGACGTGGCTCATCCCGGTCAGGGCGGGTACGATCGTGACCTTCACGTCCTGGCGGAGCTTCTTGACCAGGGTCGCCGGCAGCGACAGACGCACCCGGGCGCGAAGCGTTCCCTCGACTTCCACCAGGTCGACATCGACCACGTTGCCCGTGTCCAGTCCGGCCACGCGCACCGGGCTGCCGATCCGGATGCCCTGGCCGTCGCGAAAGACCACGTCGATGCTTCGCCGAGTCGCCAGGAAACCAGGCCCGTCGCTCGCCAGACCGACCAGGCCGATCAGACCGGCCACGGCCACGATCACGACCAGCCCCACCCAAAACTCGCGCACGGAAGATCGCGTGTTCATCCTGGTTCCCTCCCTGGGGACGTCTCGATCTGAGCCCACTGCCGTGATCGGATCTGATCGATCTCACTCACTCACGGGCCGGGCGGGGCCAGGAGCGTTGGGCCATAAAAGGGGACTGCGTGATACACCAAGATGAACCAGCTTGAGTTCGCGATCAAAATGGCCACGAACGCGAGACAAGTGGCTCGAAACACCGGCGTGGCAAACGGCGGCGCAATCCCATGACCCGGGTGTGCCGGAACTCAACTGGCCTCCGCCGGCTCATCCTCGAAAGCGCCCGGTCCCAAGCCCTCGTAACAGCAGATGGCGGCAGGCAAGGCCCCGAATAACAGCCCCTTGACGATCAGGCCGACCACATCGCGGAACCACATCATCTTCACCAACATCATGAAAAACGTCTCGGTCGAGAGACCCATCATCGACTGAGAGGCTTGCCAACCGACCAGCGTGCCGACCGTGATACCCCATTGTGAGAGGAAAAGACAGGCAACCGCGGCGGCGGCGATCCGCGGTGCGGCCAATCGGCCCCGGGCGTTGAAGGTCTGACGCCTGAAGGGGAAATCGTCAATGGCTGATGGCTCGCGTCGCGATCCGCAAGGGCGTCTCGACCGCCGCCGGCCGTTCCGCGACGAGCCAGGATGCGCAGCTCCGGGATCATCCGCGCGGCCATGATGCCCGCGAAGGTCAATCCCGTCATCAAACCCCCCAGATTACGCAGCAGACCGACGCCGACGACCGCACCGGTGCCGTCGACAAAGGTGCTCCCGTAATAAGCCTGAAGGGAGAGAAACGACCCCATCGCGATGTGCACCAATCCCACCAGGGGAAAACCCAAGAAGAGCATCCAGAAGAGCTGGTGCACCAGCGTCTTCCAGAATCCGGGCAGCTCATCCGAGTCGTTCCGGACTGGCCGGATGACCGAGCCGGCGGCCGCGAGCGCAAGGAGCGTCACTCCGCCCATGTAGGCGGGGATCGCCAGCACGGATCGCCCAACCCAACTTACGGGCCCGATCAAGGCGCGAGACGGCAGTGCGTCGGTGGTCGGGTGCATGGGGACGCATCCTTAATGTGTGTACGCCTTCCGGGCCTTGAAAAGTCCGTGGCCCGCTCACGGCCTGATAGGCCGTGCTTCCGTGATCGCTGATCAAAGACCGGCTGGCAATGTCTTTCCCGGCAAAGGTGGGGCGGGGGTCGTGGAGCTGTACGGGATTCACACTCCCTTGCCCTAGCCAGGCCCGCCAGCGGTCAATGGCATGGGAACGTTTCTCGGGGGTCTCCCACGGGACAAAGCCGAAGTCGCGCCAGTCCGCCGGCGCAGCTCCTCGTGGGCTGCTAGCCGAACGACCGGGTCGCTATCTCCCAGCCGGCCGACCAAGGCCGGCACCACCTGGGAATCCGACTGCCGGCCGCCCAGACCCGACTGCACGAGCCCGCACCAAGGGTGCCGGGTTCTGAATCTTTCGGAAGTTGCGCGGACCATGAGCGCACCCCCAACACTGGGTCAGCGCGATCGCCCACGCCACTTTCGCAATCTTTTGCCAGATCGGCACGACGCCCCTTCCCTGGTTCGCCGGCTCGTGAATCAATCAAAACAACTCCCGCGCGTTCCACGCGCCGGGCTCTTTTCGTCCGGAGTCGCGGCGAACTCTAGCCAAAATCGGCGAAAGCGACAATGCCAATCGCACCCTCCCACACACAATGAAGGATCGCGACCCGTACATGGGGTTCTTTGCCTACCCCGCGACAATGCATAGGGTTAACAATCAGTGAGCCGCCTTCGTGCGTTTGGAGCGACGGAAAACATGTGTTTTACGCCACTTTTTCAAGGCCATCTTGTAAAGGTTATTCTTTCGCCCGGCCTTAGACGACCTAGGCGGGGCCATGGATTTCATTTCGACTTCTGCCCGATCGCTTCGGTCCGCCCGCCTGACGAACTAGAACTCGATCTCGGCACCGAGACGGCTCGATTCTGCGGGATCGGTGCCGGCTGGCACGCTGAGTCTTAGCTCGGGCTCTACTTGGTATGGACAAACGATGACCGCGAAACCGGGGTAACGTTGTTTCAGCGAATGAGTGAGCTGATTGGCGTACGGGATAAGTCGAATCCGGCGTGGTGTACGTGACCAGCCGGCCTGCGTCGGTCTCGCAGGCATTGATCGCCTTCTGGGGTGATCGCCCCGCGCGGCTCGTGCACGTGGAAAATGGTGCTGGCGGTTTGTTCTCGCGCACGCGTTGGAGTTCAGAACGCGCAGGGTTCGTAACTACTATTTCTGTAAACAGCGATATTTTGAGGCGCTTCAATGCCAATGCGGATCTGGTTACGATCTATCTTAACGACTGTAATCAAAATATTTTCGCCGATTATGATTTGTTCCCCGAGCTTACGTGATAAAACCAGCATTCTTACTTGCCTCCTCTCTTCGATCAATTTGGGCATCGGGGATTATCGTACGGCCTTCTGGTCGATGGCGTACGACGACTATTCGGCATAGTGGGCATCGTGGGTTCAGTGATGGACGAGCAGCCAACCACTGGATCCGAGGCCGACGCCTCATCCTTCATCCTCATCCTCCGACTCGCTGACGAGCAGTTGGTCAAATAGGCCCTCCACGGCGGAGTCCGTCTCCGCCTGGTGCCAGAGTTCGGCGAGCCTGGCGGGATCTCACGCCGTAACGCGCCGAGGAATTGCAGGCCAAGGCGTTCGAGCCCGTAAATCTCATCCTTGTCTTGCATGTCTATCCACCTCGCTTGAGTCCGGAGTGACCCCTTCATCGATCCGTCGGGGGGAGTAGCTCAGGTACTACATGCGACAGCGGCCCGCACCCGACTGCCGAGCTGTTTCAGGCCCCGGCAGACGACGCCGCGGGCTGCGGCCTCGGAGATCGCGAAGTAACCACGATCATTACGTATTCTTCCTCGTTGAAAAACCGTCGACGGATGGCGACCCGCTCCTTTTCGGGAAGGCGGTCGACCTCGTGAAGGAGAACCTCGACCTGGTCGTGGGGCGGCTTCAGGAGCTTGACTCGTCGCACAGTACTCGATGAGCAGGTCAAAGGCCGCCTCGCTGGCGTAGCTGCTTTCATACTGCACCGTCGAGGCGGTCGCGTTCGCGAACGAATTGACGCTGTCGGTCGGCGAGTCGGCACATCGCCGCTTTGTTCGCCCAAGCCTCGAAGGAGCCGCGCAACGGATCGTAGTTCCTTCTGGCTTCAAGAATCCCAACGAATACGCCGGCAACCTCGTGCTCGATCTCCGACGTGTCGAGTGGAAGGCACAGCTTCTGTACACCTTACGAACCTGGATCGCCAACTCCCTCGTCAAAGTGTCGAGGTGCAGTGCGAGTGCCGCATCGAAGTCTAGAGATTGAGCCTCTCGCTCACCGTCCATGGAGACCTCCTGGGTTTGGTATCTCCTCCGCTACGATCTAACTTCGTCCGAACGGCCCCCTGGCGTGCGCCGGTTTTGGGTTTTCTTGCGACTTCGTCTGGATACATCCCGCGGCTTGTACGCACGGACGAGGCATCGAGGACGAAGGAGTATGGTGTCGACCTGGGAAACATGACCCGAAACGCACGAAGGATACGTTAGCGATGCTATGTCTCACACGCAAGGCTCACCAAGAAATTCTGATCTCACACGCCGGTGAGCAACTGCGGCTTGTCATCGCCGAAATCAAAGGCTCCTGGGTCCAGCTCCAATTCGAGGGGCCGATCAGTTTCGTGATCCTCCGCGACGACGCGAAGCGTCGGAGTTCGCGCGCCTCAACGGGGGCGACAAGCGACAGACAAAGGGGACATAATGAATAATGACGGCGGCTCACAGTAGGGGGAAAGTCGACCTCCGAGAGGAGGGCACCCCGGCCGGCTGGACTCGTCCGGTTGCTCCCGCGGCTGTCTTCTCTCGATCTCCGACGGGCGTCCGGGAGCCGTCGCTACCACTTCGCCTAACCGTCGGTGACGCTTGTAGTCATGCGAACAGGACTGGTAACCTGCTGGAGGTTGACGGCTCGAATCGTCCTGGCCGGTCGAATAGCCATCCTGACGGGGGCGGTGGTACATCAGCCATCGATTGTTGAAGCATACCCTGATGGTCCTCGCGCTCCTGCTGGGCTCGGCCGCATTCGGGCAGCCCGGGCCGCAGAAGGATGAGAAGGCCATCGTCGAGAAGGTCCCGCGTTCGCGAAGGAGGAGGCCGCGGGCTACGGCTTCCATCTCGAAGGCAGCGACCGACCGCTGCGGGTTCATCCGGAGTCGGTCCTGTCTTATACGGACCCCGTGGTACCGGGGGAGTCTACGGCGACGTTTTCATATGGACGGCCGACGGGAGGCCGGAGGTGGTGGCCGCGATCTACCGGTTTTTCACGAGGGACCCCCACCGCGGCGCCGCGTTCGACTCGCTGTCGCTCGGCAAGCTGACCGCCGAACGGGACGGCGCCGTCGTCTGGTCCCCCGAGCAAGCCGGGGGTGGAGTTGAAGCCGATCCCCGGGGCACCCACGGCCGACTCAGCCAGCGGCCGGCTCCGCCAGATGCGCGCCTTTGGCACAGGAGTTCACCGGCCGCCAGACCAATCGAGCGGGGGTGGACAACTCGCAATCCGCCAGTGCTCTCCCAGCCCCTCTATCGCTACGAGGACACCAAGGGCGACCTGATCGATGGCGGCCTGTTCGTCTTCGTGCACGGGGGCGCCCCGAGATCTTCCTGCTGATCGAGGCCCGACGGACGCGGGATGGCGCCCCCGAGTGGCGTTTCGGCGCGACCCGGATGCACGGCATCGATCTGAGGCTGTATCACCGTGGGAATTTGATCTGGAGGGCCCCCGAGATCCCCTGGTCGCAAATCATCGACCACCGGGAACCGTTTTGGGGCTTCCGTGTCGAGATGCCCGGTCAGCCGTGATCCGCAATGGAGGTTGCCGGCGACGGTTCGGCAAGCTGCTGGCTTTCTCCCTGCATCCACACCACGAGCCGGTCTCCCAACGGCGGGCAGAGCCGAATGGCTATTCCCAAGAGCCGAAATGTCCACACAAACCGTCTCAAGACCGAGAGCCGCCGCCGAGGGTGGTCGAGCAGGCGGGCCACCCAACGCGCGACATCCCCGACATCGGCCGTCATCCAGGGAGAGGCACTGTCCAGGATCGCAGCGGGCTGCCCGCCAGCAGCGAGCCGCGAGCTGACCGAGTCCATGAACTCCGTCTTGATCGGGCCCGGCTCGACCAGGCAGACGGTAACCCCCTTTAAATAGAGCTCGCGACGCAAGGCGTCGTTCCAGTAGGCCAGGCCCGCCTTGGTCGCCCCGTAGGCCCCCAAGGCCGAATTGGGCACGCAGGTGATGGCGGAGCCGATGTTGACGATCGTCCCTTTCCGCTCGATCAACGATGGGATACTGAGCCGGGTCAGCATCAAGGGGGCCGTGAAATTGACCGCGATCTGACCAGCCAGGTGCTCGGGGACGGCATCGGCGAACAGCGTGGGCAAGCCAAGGCCGGCGTTGTTGACCAGGACATCCAGGCCGCCGAACCGCTCGATCGTCTCGGCAACCAGGCGCCCGGGAATCGAAGGATCGGCCAGGTCGGCGGCGATCGTGAGGATTTCGAGACCCGGTTGCAGGGCCAAGCTCAGCGGCCAACTGCTCCAGCCGATCGCGGCGGCGGGCCGTCAGCACCAGCGCCCGCGCCAGTCCTCGTCGTACAGCTCTCCAGACAAGGCCGCGCCGATACCCGCCGAAGCGCCGTGATCAACACGACCCGGCGAGGTCGAGAAAGCAAGCCGTCGTCGACATTCGCTCAAAGTCCTTCGGACGGTGCGACATGCGTCTCGTCCAGGTCGGTCCCAGAATCCCAGATGGTCTCGTCGAGCGGGTCGGACTTTTTCTCGTTCCCCCAGCGTGTCATCAGGCTGTTGGGAATCTCGAGTTGGTCGCAAATCCGCGCGACCACAAGTCGATCAAGTCGCTGAGCCGCCGGGGATGGTGATACCAGCCGGGCATCGCGGGCAACACGACCGCGCCGGCCCGGGTGACGCGTACCATGTTCTCGAGGTGGATCAGGCTCAACGGAGTCTCCCGCGGTACCACGATCAGCTTGCGCCGTCCTTGAGGTGAACGTCGGCGGCGCGGTGATCAGGTTCGTGGTCATCCCGCCGGCGATTGCACCCAGCGTGCTCATGCTGCACGGGATGATGATCATCCCACCCGTCGGGAACGAGCCGCTGGCAATCCCCGCGTTGAAATCCTGGTAGTGGTGATAAATCAGCCGGCCGGGCTCCATTCCGCCGAAAACCGCGGGATCGAACCGATCGATGACGACGTTCAGGCCCATTTCCTCGCGGAGGACCTGCACCGCGCTCGGACTGACCGAAAGATGGACCGTCCGGCCCAACCGGCCGAGCACCTGCAACAGCCGCACGGCATAGGGCGGCGCCGCTGGCGCCGGTCATCGCGACCACCAAGTCGTCGGGGCCTGCGTGATCGGCTCGCTTCATTCCTTCTCCTCCTTCGAGCCCGAGGCGGGCTGTTGGCCATCGGCTTGATCCCCACATAGAGTGAAGCAATTCCGCCGGTCAAGGAATACTGCCGCAATTCCGTCAGGCCGCGTGTCGCCAGCAGGTCCAGCATGACCTGGCCGTCGGGAAACTCCAGGACACTCTGCGGCAGATAGTCGTACGCCCGGTCGGCGTTCGGAGCCAGGGCCTGGCCGATCCGCCGGGCAGAATCTGGCGAAAGAACGCGAGATAGAACCCGCCCAGCACTTCCCCTTGGGGCGAGAGAACTCCAGAATCGCACCGTGCCACCCGGCCGGGCGACGCGAACCATCTCGTCAACGCCGCGGACCGTGTCGCCACGTTTCGCAGGCCGAAGGCCACGCTCACCACGCCAAACGTATTGCTCGGCACGGGTAATCGCTGGGCATCCCCCTCCACGAGCGTCACCCGCCCGGCGGCTTCCGCCTTGTCGACCTTGGCATGACCCAGGAGCAGCATTTCGCGGCAAAAGTCGGTCGCGACGATCGGCGATTGTCCACGGCCGGCACGATCGTGAGCCGGAGCTAGATCGGCCGTTCCGGTGCAGCAGTCGAGCACGGGAACACTCGGCTCCGGAGCCGCCATCCGAGTCGTAAAGGTGCGGCAGGAACGATCGATGTTCAGACTGAGCAAATGGTTAAGGAAATCATACCGCCCGGCAATCGAGGCGAACATCGCCGCACTCGCTGGTCCGACTTGTCGATGCCGCAGGAATGCTTCGGCAGCGAATCGGCAACTGTGCTCGATTCGTCCGCGACAGCCGGTTCGACTTGACTCGTAAGACTCATTCGGAAAACCAAGAGGTTAATGCGGCCCCGCGATGTCTCGAAGGTTTGCTCGTTGGCGCGTTGATTTTCCCCCCCTTGCGAAGGGGGGTTCGGGGGGGTGATCACGCGTGTCCAATCCCATCGCTTCAGGCCTCTATTGTGGTCGACACGTTGGTTGCCGGCAAGGATCGGAACGCGGTTCGGGCGGAATTCGAGAATTTGAAGACGAAGAAGAAATGGCAAATTTGGTAACGGGTTTGATCTCGATCTCGATGGGGATCTGGGTTAAGAAACGGAGCCGTACCTCCCGGACTCCGTTCCCGGCACCGTCGATA
>CAVRFS010000022.1:0-70753 GCA_963720335.1 uncultured Planctomycetota bacterium
CTTTGGCCCGAAGCGACGGCCCGAGATAGAGGATGCGGGCTCTGAGACTTCTATCACGATGTTGTCAAGTCGGCCTTGATCGCCGATGGCTGGACGATCACCCACGATCCATTCGTCCTCAAATGGGGAACCAAGGATCTTTTCGTCGACCTTGGTGCGGAACGATTGTTGGCCGCCGACAAGGCGGGCCAAAAGATCGCCGTCGAGGTCAAGAGCTTCTCCGGGGCATCGGAAATCAATGACCTTGAGAAAGCCCTGGGGCAGTTCATCCTCTACCACGACGTCTTGGGAGAGAGTGAGCCGCATCGACGTCTCTACCTGGCGATTGCCAAGGCCGACGACGACGTCGCGCTCGATCTTCAGGCGGTGCTCAACGAGTGCTGTGAAGAAGGGCTATACGTCGAAGATATCGACTATTCCCAGCAGCCCGACCCGCCGTTGGAAGGCGACGACATCTCCTGGGAAGACGCCTTGCTCCGTGAGCACGGTCTCCGCTAGCCAGTGATCCCTCCCATCACAACATTCCACCGCAGCAATCGAGTCCGGTTGATGATCCGTTCAATCCGGACTAAAATCACTGAAAGGAGACAGAGGACCATCCAGTCGATCCACCAGGATGGGTGCATGCTCTGCCTCTATCGAGCAAGAGGACAGGTGAGTGATGTCGAACGGAACAGACCGATTGAGTGCGATTCGTGAGAAGGTCGAAGCCGGGCAGAGATTAAGCTTCGAGGACGGCCTGGCGCTCGAGGCGTCGAACGACCTGTTCGCGCTGGGATCGATGGCGAACCTCGTTCGTGAGCGGTACAACGGCAACTTCGGCTATTACAACGTGAACACGCACATCAACCCGACCAACGTGTGCGTTTACACGTGCGATTTTTGTGCGTTTCGTGCCGATCTGGGCGAAGCTCGGGCCTATGTGATGGACCGGGATCAGATCGTCGAGCGAGCGCGGCAGGCGAGTGCTCGTGGGGCTACCGAGCTGCATATCGTTGGCGGCCTGCATAACAAGCTGCCGTTCGATTATTACCTCGACGTGGTGCGCTGGATCAAGGAAACCGCGCCCGAGATTCATATCAAGGCTTACACGGCCGTCGAGATCGAGTGGTTTTGCAGGATCGCCCGCAAGTCGGTCAAGCAGGTGATCGAGGATCTGGTCGAGGCTGGACTCGGCAGCCTGCCAGGTGGCGGCGCCGAGATTTCCATCCGGAAATCCGCGAGAAGATCTGTGGGGCGAAAGCGTCAACCGAAAGCTGGCTGAACGTCCACCGGACTGCGCACCAGCTTGGCCTGCACTCTAACGCCACCATGCTTTACGGCCATATCGACGGTCCCAAGCATCGAATCGACCACCTAGTCCGGCTCCGCGAGCTTCAGGACGAAACCGGCGGGTTTCAGACATTCATTCCACTCGCATTTCATCCCGATAACTCGCAGATGTCGGACATTCCCAAGCCGTCGGGCTTGATGGACCTCAAGGTGATGGCGATCAGCCGGCTGATGCTCGATAACTTCCCGCACATCAAGGCGTACTGGGTCATGCTCGGGCTCAAGACGGCACAGATCGCCCTGTCGTTCGGGGCCGACGACCTTGACGGCACGGTCGTCCACGAAAAGATCTACCACGAAGCCGGCGCCGAGACACCCCAAGAATCAACCGTCGCCGAGATCCGTCGCCTGATCACCGAAGCCGGCCGGGTTCCGGTCGAACGCGACACGCTGTACCATCGCGTCGAGCGCGATGCCGGCTCGTGGACCACCCGCGAGCATATCGATGTCGCGGGATTGACGCTTGCCGGTGCGGCCAGAAACTGATCCTGATCGAGTTCGCTGCCCGAGAGGAGTTCTTGGCATGTCAGTCGAGAGATCCCGACCCCGGTAAGCCAAGCCCAATCCGCCATTCTGGGGTCCCGATGGGGATGACGCCCGCCCTCGGAGAATGGTGAGTTACCGCTTCACCTTCCCGACCACTTGGAACTGCCCTGCAATGCCGATGCGGGAACGCCAAGTTTCCGAGGCCGCAAATCTGCGAGCCAAAGCTGCGGAGCACCAGCGCCGAGCGGCTCGCGGCAAAACTCCGCGACTTGGGCATCGATCCGATGGGATTGACGCATGCTTAACACCAAGCAGAAATGCGTCACCCCATCCATCTCGCCAATCTGAGGTCGCCACCTTCGACTTGACCGTTCCGCCTGGTAATTCTATGATCCGCCGCATCTCATTTGGCGGGAGGCGTTGCTTCGGTCCGCGCCTTTTTGGATAACGACCTCCGCACACTCTCGCACCTGCCCGGCTCAAGGAGGAGCTTCCGCGATGCGCGACCATAACAAGGCGTTTTGCCGCCTGGTGGCCGAGACGTTCGACTGCCCCGGACCGGTCTTCGAATTTGGTTCGTACCAGGTTGAGGGACAAGAGGGTTACGCCAACCTACGCGCGTTGTTTCCCGGAAAGAATTACGTGGGTTGCGATATGCGACCTGGCCCCGGGGTGGACCGCGTTGAAGATGTCACGGCCATCAGCTTGCCTGACAGCTCGGCCGGTACGGTCCTCTGCATCGAAACCTTCGAACATGTCTTCGAAGTACGCAGAGGGTTCGACGAAGTCTTCCGCCTCCTCAAACCAGGAGGTGTCTTTGTCATCACCTCGCCACTGAACTTTCGAATCCATGCCTACCCGGACGATTACTGGCGGATGACACCCAACTGCCTTCGCCGGTTGTTATCCCCGTTCGCCGCGCGGTTGTCGGGCTATCAAGGATACCACTCCTTCCCGCACACCGTCATGGGCATCGGTGTCAAAGGACCCATTCCGGTGGGCTGCGGAGCGCGGCTTGAGAGATTGGGCAGAGCCTATCACGACTGGCTGCGGCGGACCGAGGCCAGTCTGCCCATTGGCGTGAAACTGCGAAGAACGCTGTCTCAGCTCTATCGCTCCAAGGGTGAGAGACAGCAGATCGCCGACTATTACGCGGCGGATTTCACCATTGAGGTCGACGCGGCGATATCGCCGAGCCGAGGCCGGCACACGCCGATCCATGCCGCGGCGGCAACCTAGTGACTTCGATTCCGAAGTGAGCCTGGCGAGAGAGGGAGGCGCGGCTGATGAGGATCGATTCCATGCCGAAGACAGTCGACCGAGTGCTTGTTCTGGGCCTGGACGGCGCGACCTGGAGTGTGCTCGAGCCGATGCGGCAGCGCGGGCTGATGCCTAACCTCGATGCGTTCCTCAGCCGCGCCGCGGCCGGAACGCTCCGCTCGACGATCCCGCCGGTCACCACGGCGGCGTGGACGACGATGATGACCGGCTGCAACCCGCCGCGGCACGGAGTGTTCGACCACCGCTATTACGACGCGGCCGAAGGGCGGATGAAAGTCAATCACTCCGGTCGGATCCGGGTGCCGACTCTCTGGCACTTGCTCTCCGGCATGGGGCGATCGATCGTCTGCCTCAACCTGCCCGGCGTGTATCCCCCGCTCAAGGTGCGGGGGATGGTCGTCTCGGGCATGGACTGCGCCTCATCTCGAAGCCGCCCTCTCGGCCGCGCCTGAGTTCGCCGCCAGGCGACGGGCCGAGGCGCCCGGCTACGGCCTTGGTTACTTCTGGAAACGCGCGCCTCGATCGCTCGAGGAGTTGACCAAGAACGCAAGACTGACGGCCGAGAGTTTCCGGGGCCGTGCCGACGGCGGATGGCTTGCCGACCGAATCGTCCCGGACTGGTCGGTGCTTGATGGTCCAGTTTCAGAACCTCGACCCGTTCCAGCACCGCGTCTGGCCGTATTTGAACGTTGATGAGACCGGTGTCGACCGCCCCGAGTGGAACGCG
Organism: uncultured Planctomycetota bacterium; assembly: GCA_963720335.1. GTDB lineage: Bacteria > Planctomycetota > Planctomycetia > Isosphaerales > Isosphaeraceae > CAVRFS01. The sequence goes on from CAVRFS010000022.1 coordinate 3,827, forward strand.
GCGGCGGCCGAGGTGATCCGCGGATTGGACGAGGCGATCGGCCGGCTGTGCGAGCTCGCCGATCGCCGAGCGGCCGCGGTGATGATGGTCAGCGATCACGGATTTGGTCCGTGTCTGGGCCGCATTCACGTCAATCGGATCCTGGTCGATGCCGGCGTGGTGCGGTTGCCGGGTTGGGCCGGCCGGATCCGTCGACAGAGCTGGAAGGCCGGTGAGCGGCTCCGGCTTTGGGGCCAGAAGCGCGACAACCCGACGGCCAAATCGGCATCGTTCGACCAGTCGGTCGCGGCACAGTATCACTTCGACTGGAGGCGGACGCTGGCCTTCGCACCTCACCAAGACACTGCGGCGATGGTTTATGTCAACTCGGCATCGCGGCATGGCGGCGTCAGGACGGCCGCCCCAAAGATGTCGCCGCGACAGATCGATGACGCACGCACGGAGGCCGCACAGGCACTCTCCGATGCTCGCCATCCCGACACCGGTTCCCCCCTGTTTCCGAAGCTAATCGAGACCGCCGCGGCCTATCAGATCGACCCGGCCCACGAAGGATATCCCGACTTGATCGCAATGCCGGACGAGCCTTACTGGGTCCGCACCAAATTGACGTCAAGCCGCGCCTGGGTCGAGCCCGACTCGAACTTGCCCGGCACCCATCGGCCTGAAGGCATCGTCGCCATGTCCGGCACGGGACTGCCCACTGGCCGATACCTGCGGGCCCACTTGACCGACGTCACTCCCACGATCCTCGCTCTTTTGGGACATTCCATCCCGGCCCACATCGAGGGCATACCGATCGACGGCTCGTCATCATCCTCGACCGAGCCACATGCCGGCTGCTCGACAGACGCGCCGCGACGACCCGCAGGAGCCGCTCGAAGGACCTCATCGCAAGCCGTTCGAATACACATTCGAGGAGCAAGCGTTGATCGAGCAGCGTCTCGCCGACCTCGGCTACCTGGAGTGAGAGCGTTGCCGGCGGATTTCACGAGGTAGCCCTCGAACCGATGTCCGCGGGATCGGTCATGCTTGTTTCCAGGTAGCGATGTACCTCGCGACGCAGGTCGTCCCATCGGTCGTTCATGAGCCGGAAGCTGGACTCGGCGCTGCCCAGTTCGTCGCGTTTTCCGTGTCCCATCAAGGTCTGGCAGGCGTCGGCCAGCGCCTCGGCCCCAACCGTGAGAAAGACGCCCTTGAGGGTGTGAGCCTCCCAGGCGACTTTGCGTCCGTCACCCGCGGCGATTGCGGCCTGGATCCGCTCGAGCCGCTCCGAAATACTCGTGAGAGCCATGCCGAGGATTTCGCGGATGAGGGCGGGGTTGTCGCCACACGAATCAAGGAGCAGCTCGGGATCAAAGCCAGGGCCCTCGGTCTGCCGGTTGCTCGCGGCCTCGGGCGCGAACTCGGCGCGTTGGGCCGCCTCCCCAGCGGAGCAGGGCCTGGCGGAGCGGGCCCGGCCGTACGGGCTTGGTGAGGTAGCCATCCATGCCGGCCGTGAGGCAACGCTCCCGGTCTCCCTGCATGGCATGGGCGGTCATGGCGATGATGGGGATGTGCCCGCCTGAAACTGCTTCCCTCTGGCGAATCTGGGCCGTCGCGGCGTACCCGTCCATCTCCGGCATCTGCACGTCCATGAGGATCACGTCGAAGCGACCGCGGGCCGATGCCTCCACCGCCTCCTCGCCGTTCTCGACAGCCTCGGCCCGGCAACCGAGCCGCTGGACCATGCCCAACGCGACGCGACGGTTGACGTCGTTATCCTCCGCCAGCAGCACATTGAGCGGGATCGGAAGCGGCTCCCTCTCAGCGGACGAGTCGGGATCGGAGGAGCCTTCCCCCTCCGGCGCGACGAGCACACGGCAGAGGGTGTTGTAGAGGTGCGAGCGGCGGACGGGCTTGCCGAGCTTGGCGGCGAACAGTCCCGAGGCGTCTTGGCTGGCCGCGGAGGAGCCGGGCGAAGTCAGCAGCACGAGCGGCATGTCGGTGAAGCGGTGGGCCGTCTTGATGGCCGTGGCTAACTGCGGCCCGTCCATACCGGATAGGTCGTTGTCGAGCAGCACCAGAGCGTACGGGTCGTCATCCGGGGCGGCCAGCAGCTTCGCCAAAGCCTCGGGGCCCGAGCCCACGGCATCCACCCGACACTTCCAGGAGACGAGAGTCTCGCACGCGATCCCACGATCGTCGGCATGGCTGTCCACGACCAGCATGTGGAGGCCGTCGAGGTTTACAAGGGACGGCACGTCCGCCAATCCTTGCACCTTGCCGAGGTCCAGCTCGAACCAGAAGGTGCTCCCCTTGCCGGGCTCGCTTTCCAGGCCGATCGTCCCGCCCATCAGGGATATCAGTTGGCGACAGATCGTAAGCCCCAGCCCGGTGCCCCGTGCTTGCGGTCGCTCCCGCTCGCGACCTGGGTGAAGCGCTCGAACACTCGTTCGTGGTGCTCGCGACCGATGCCGATGCCCGTGTCGGTCACGGAGATCCGCAGCGTCGCCCGATCCTCCGTCTCGCGCAGGAGACGCGCCTCCAGGTTCACCTCGCCGCGGTCGGTGAACTTGACGGCGTTGCCGGCGAGGTTGATCAGGATCTGGCGAAGTCGAGCCGGGTCGCCCGACCACCCGGCGCTGGCACGTCCGGTTTCGATGCGGCAGGTGATCCGAAGCCCCTTCTGGTGGGCCCGGGGAGCCAGCAGCTCGGCGACCTCGTTCCAGGAGTGTCCGCAAGTCGAAGGCGGATCGCCTCCAGCTCAGCTTGCCCGCCTCGATCTTCGAGAAGTCGAGGATGTCGTTGATGACCGTCAGCAGGGCCTCGCCGCTGGAGCGGATGATCTCGGCGTAGCCGTGCTGAAGGTCGTTGAGCTCGGTGTCGAGCAGCAGCTCGGTCATGCCGATCACGCCGTTCATCGGCGTGCGGATCTCGTGGCTCATGTTGGCGAGGAAGTCGCTCTTGGCCCGCACGGCCGCCTGGGCCGTCTCCATGGCCCGGTGCAGCTTTTCCTCGGCTTCCTTCCGCTCGCTGATGTCCCGGCCGACACACTGGATCTCGACAAGTTGACCATCCGCCGCGAAGAACCCGCGATTGACGAACTCCATCCAGCGCACCTGACCCTGCACGTCGAAGACTCGGTTGACGATGACGACCACCGGGTTCGCCGGCCCGAGCCGGGTCAGCTCCGCCTCCACTCGGTCAACGTCGTCAGTGTGGACATTCGGTTGCCAGCGTTGACCGACCAGTTCCTCACGCCGTCTGCCGAAAAACCGGCAGTAGACGTCATTCACGAAGGTCAGAGCGCCGTCCGGGCGGATCCGGCAGACCAACTCCGTCTGGTCTTCCACCACCGTCCGGTACCGCTCTTCGCTGTCCCGGAGCGCCTGCTCCGCCCAGCGGCGGAGAGTCACGTCGTGGTAGATGACGATCCCACCTCGGAGGCTACCATCATGGAAACGCAGGGGCCGGCTGTTGGCCCAGATCCAGGCCCCCGCGCCGGTCTTCACATTCTTGATGTACGCTTCCGCCGCATCCGTGCTTTCGCCTCTCATTGCCCGCGCCAGCGGAAGGTTCTCGGCAGGGAAGACGGTCACGCCGTCAGGCAGGAACAATCCAGGGCTCCGAGACCAGTCCCGGGCGGCGTCTCGGTGGGTCTCAGGCCGTGGAGTTTTCGGGCCGCCTGGTTGAGGATGAGAAAACGGCCGTCCTGGTCGGCAACCACGACCGCGTCGCCCAACTGGTCGAGAATCGACTCCAGCAAGAGCGTCTGGTCCTGGAGCTTCTCCTCGGCGAGCTTGCGCGGAGTGATGTCTTCGATCTGCGCGACGAAGTGGCTGGGGCGGCCATCGGCGTCGCGGACGAGCGAGGCACTCAACATGACCCAGACGATTTCGCCATCCTTGTGGAAATAGCGCTTCTCCATCCGGTACGAGCGGATCGTGCCCGCGAGGACGGCGTGAGCTTGGTCGAGATCGGCCTGGAGGTCGTCGGGGTACGTGATTTCTTGAAACGTCATTGCCAGTAGCTCGTCCTTGGAGTACCCGGTGATCCCGCAAAGCGAGTCGTTGACCTGGAGGAATCGGCCGTCGGGAGCGACCAAGGCCATGCCGATCGCGGCGGCATCGAAGGCGCCGCGAAATCGTTCCTCAGCCGTGGTCAGCTCGGCGGTGCGCTCGGCAACACGGTGCTCGAGGGTCTCGGCGAGCTGCCGGGAGTGAGCCTCGCTCTTGCGGAGCACTTCCTCGGCCCGCTTGCGCTCGGTGATGTCGCGGACGATGCCGGTGAAAATCCGCCGCTCACCCAGCCGGACCTCGCTCACGGAGAGATCCACCGGGAAGGTGCTACCGTCCTTGCGACGGCCGACGACCTCGCGGCCGATGCCGATGATCTCCCTCTGGCCGGTCCGGAGGTAACTGGCCAGGTAGTTGTCGTGCTCGTCGCGATACGGCGAGGGCATCAGCACGTTGATGTTTTGGCCAAGCAACTCCTCGGCCGAGTATCCGAAGTCGCGCAGGGCCGCGGGATTGAGGCTCTCGATCGTGCCTCGCTCGTCAATGGTGATGATGCCGTCGACGGCCGCATCGACGACGCCGCACATCCGCGCCTCGCTCTCGCGGAGGTTCGCGTTAGCCAGGGCCAGCTCCTTGGTCCGCTCGGCGATAATCCACGCCAACTCGGCTGGCGTACTCAGGGTGACGAGGGCCGGCCAGGACCGCCTCAGCGTCCACGCCGTCCACCACGCGGCGACTCCCGTCAGGAGTAACAAGTGCCCCGAGTGCCGATACACTGGCAGAAGAACACGCCCATGTCGAGGAAAAAAGCCAGCCCGCTCAGGCCGATAAAAAACGCGAAGGTTCGGATGACCAGGCCGGAACGGATTCAACACGCTGGTGGCTGTGACCGAGACGCCAGATGATCATTGGCATCGCAATGGACGCGAGGCATAGCATCGCGTTGCCGGCCATGTGCTCCCAGACGAGCCAATCCGGCATGACCCGCGGGACGAACTTGCTGGCAGTGAACAGTTCGCTTTGGCCATCGAAGCGAGGCGACATCACGTGGTGCGATCCTTGGTCTGAAGATCGGAGCGGACAGCCGCGGTGCTATCCTACGAGCATTTCCCCTGGCAATCGCGATTCTCCAGAACCTGGATCAAGTCGGTAAGACGGACCGGCTTTAGGAGGAAATCGTCCATTCCGGCGGCATCGGCCTTCCCGTCCTCGGGCTCACCGGACAGGCCGATAATCCATGGGCGAATGTTCCGCCGCTCTTTGCGGAGTCGCAACGCCGCCTCCCAGCCGTCCATCTCCGGCATCTGCACGTCGAGGAAGATCACGTCGTAATCGCGGACCGCAGCCGCTTCGACGGCTTCGCGGCCATTGCACACGACATCGACGTCATGATCATGGAGTCGGAGGAGCCCGCCGAACGCCGTTCTGAGGAAGGCGTCGTCGTCCGCGAGCAGGATGCTCAACGCGGGTTGAGGGACTGCGCGGCGGGCAGAAGGTCTTGAGCATTGTCATCCTTCCTTGGAACGGAGATGCCTGTCCCCGCGTCTTCGGGCGACGACGCCCGCCTTGAGCAATCTGCGGTAACCTATCCGCCGTGTCAACATTCGACAAAGACGCGAAGCGATCTCGGAATTACTTGGGAAGTATTGTCGATCGAGATGTGGATTATGGTGTTTTCGGAATGATTAAGCAATAGCATTGAAAAAATGAGGCTTAAAAAAACTTGCACGCCAAATCGGGCCATTTTGGCGCCGATATCTCTTCCGCCTCAGATCAAATCTAACCGGCGCCGATGCCGGCAACGTAAGTATTTGCTGCGAAGAGTTCTCTGAAGACCAAAAATGGAGCCTCAATTCGCTGGTAACTCAATCCGCGATTGCCTTGATCAGCCCCTCGCGAGCATCGCCGTAGAAGAGGATGTTGACCTTGGTGGCCATGTCGTCGGACAGGTCGAAGAGTTGCTTCCGGGCCGACGACCGGCATGAGACGATCGAGGCACCCTTCTCGACCGCCAGTTCGACCGTATCAATGGCGTTGTGCAGAGGGTCGAGCGAGCCGCCCAGGTTCAGACCGCCGACGACAACGAGCCCTCCGCGAAGGCTCTTGCCAAGGAGGGCGCTGCACATCGCCAAGAGGGCGGCCACGCCGAGTGACTGCCGCTCTTCGAGGCGTCGTAGGCTCGCAATTGGATCGAGAACTCGTGTTCTCTGGGGTTGCGATCACCGACAAGCTCGGCCGACACGGGCATAGAGGTTCTGCGTGGCGTACTTGATGCTCTCGGCGAACGCTGGAGGTGCAGGGCGGTTGAGAATTCGGACGCCGCTCCCCGGTCCCTCGGTGACTTCGATACGAAACAAGCCCGACCCTTCGTCCTGCCCGCCGGGGCTGATGCCCCAGACCTGTCCGGGAGGGAGCGGATCTCTGCCGATGTGGTCCTCGCTCTGGAGCTCGGGCGTGACCACGAACTTCTCGACGCCGTCCTTGCCCAGCGTGTAGGAGAACTGCGTGTTGCGAAACTCGGCGGGGACGATTCGTTTTTGCTGTTCCTTCACACGGCGGCGGCTCTCCATCGCCAGCCGCAGCGCCCATTCGAGGTCTTCTTCGGGAACGGCCAGCTCGGGCGAGGGATGGATGAGCTTCAGCAACCCGCTGAGGGTCTTATTGACCGCGTTCTGGTCGCGACCGCTCAAGGCACCGCCGTAAGTCATCCGCCCCTGCAAGACTGCCGCCCGCCCCTGAGCATCGCAGGCGGCTCCAGCACTCGCTGACGAAATCCGAGACCAGGCCGAAATGGTCGGTCTTGATGCCCTCGTGGATCTTGGGCACGTCCCAGCCGGGCAGGTAGCAGTGGATGCGGTCCATCGAGCGCCGTGTCGTTGCGCATCTCGGGCGGCATGGGACCGAACAGGTGGCCGATCCTCTGCTGGTGCTGCACGTCCACGTCGAAGTTGCCCACCATCACGATCGACCCGTAGGCGCGGATGCTCTCCTTGCCCCGGCTGAATTCGCCGGATTCCATGTACCCCTTCATGATGTTGACGCCGTCCTTCTGGTCGAAGGAGACGCCGGAGACCTCGTCGAAGCAAACCACGTCGTACTGGCAGACCAGCCCGCGCTGGCCTGACGCCATGTTCACGAACATCCGGGCGACGGTCGCCTTGCCGCCGCTCACGAGGTGGGCGTAGGGGGAAATCTGCTGGAAGAGGTGGCTCTTGCCCGTCCCGCGCGGGCCGAGTTCGACGAGGTTGTAGTTGTTCTCGACGAACGGCACCATGCGGAGCAGGAACACGTCAATCTGTCGCTCCGTCAGGTTCGACGGCTCCAGGCCGATGCTCCGCAGCAGGAAGTGTTTCCACTCCGGCGGTGGTGAAATGAGCTCCGCCCTTCGTAAAGCGCATTGAGAACGTCCCGCTTCGAGAGCTGGATCGGCCGAATGGCGGGGATCGAGAAGGGACGGCCGTTCTTCTCCTGGGCGATCGGGTGCGTCGTACGCCAGGTCCACCTCCGCATAGAACCCGCCCGTCAACATCCGCTCGTTCTCGTTGACGAGCTTGCTCTCGATGCACACGTCCTTGAGTTGCAAGCTGGGCAAGGTTGCCAGGTAGGAGTCGGTCTTCGCGTCGAGTCGAGCCGTAATGAGGTCGATGATCTTGACCGAGCCGGACTCGCGAGCGCGGGACTTGAAAAGCTCTTGCTCTCCGCTCGGAACGGCCCGGTCTCTCAGTTGACGCTCGACGATCTGCAAACCCTCCTGGATTTCCTCCTCGTTGATGCTGGAACAGTAACGACCCAGCAGGAACTCGCAGACATAGGTGGGAACGGGGTATTGGCGGGCGAACTTTCGGACCAGGTCCTTGCGGACGATGTACCCGTCGAAAGCATCGGCGGAAATCCGATCGAGGCGGTCCAGTTCCATCGGAATCGCTTATCCCCCCACCACGAGCGGCATCTTCTCGACCACTGAGCCCGACGAGTCGAGCAGTACCAGCGTGGTACTGCTCCCCTCGCGGCTGTCGTCCGGGACGACCAGAGCCACGTTTCCGTCCGAGCCCACGGGCTTCGCTCCCGTCAACGAAGATCCCCGGATCGGCGGGCTTGTCGCGGAGATCGACCGAGCAGCCGGCGAAGTCGCCTCCGATCGTCACCCGGCAGCGCAGCCCTGACCAGCGGACCTGCTCGATTTTCGCGGAAAGCCCCGCCTTCTTACCATGCCGGACGACGAGCTGCGGTACGACGCATTCCTGGACGCTCAGCCCGCCGTGACTGTATTCCTTGCCCGCGACGAAGCAGTCGATGCCATACGGGGACGCCACCCGCACGTCCTCCGACCAGAACCAGGTGTAGCTGGGGTAATCCACCGCCGCCGAGGGCTTCACGACCGCACACCGCCCCCAGCGGGTCGCCGTCAGGTACTTGGGCAGGCTCGGCCTTCGGCAGCCCGCCCGGGACCAGAAGCCAGCCGTGATCGGTGACGACGCGGACCTCCTGCCAGCCCGCTTCGAGCAGACCCGCGATCCGTTCCACAAACCCGCTCAGGTGTTCCCGGACCCGTCGCGCCAGGTTGAGCCCTTCCGCATGGCCGCTCTGGTCGAGGTTGCCCGACTCGGTCCAGCCGCGGCCGTCGGGCTTCCCGGTCTCTCCGCCTCCGAGTATCTGAAAGCCAATCTCGTCGAGCAGCTTGCGGAAGCGGTCCACCGTCGTCAGGCTTCCCTTCTCTGGCTCGCTGCTGGCAGCTGACGGACGGGCGGAAATCTTCCCCCGCCGTGAGGCCGGCGATCTTTGATGCGACCGGTGAAATGGCAGGTTTGGCGGTCGGCGTGACCGTCGGCAGCGCGGCCGTGTGGTGGTGGAGCTGGACGACCAGCCCCTTGGCTTCGAGCAAGCCCTTGAGTCGCTGACCGAGGTCGTAGCGGAGCCCGTCGGCAAAGAAGACACACGTGCCGGGGGAAACCTCTTTCAGCCGCGCAACCTCCCGACCCGGCAACGGTTTTTGCTTGACGCATTTCTGGAAATGCTCCGCGAGGTCACGAAGCCAGGGGGTGTAGACGTGCTGCACGGCCGCTACCACGGCCGCCCGGTCGTCCTGGGTGGAAACCGCCGCGAGGGCGTCGAGCACGGCGAGGTCGGCGGCCCAGCCCTGGGTCGTGTAGGCCCGGATCACATCGTCGGTCGTGGCACCCTTGAGCGGGGCGTCGGTAGCATCGGCGAGCGTCTTCAAGTGGCGGAGGGCGTCGTTCAATGGTGCCTGGCCCAGCTTCGCCCAGACCCACTCCCGCGCGCGCCTTGTGGGTCGCGTCCAGATCCAGCAGGCGTTTCCGGGCGGACGGAACGGGGAGGCTGGTGAGGTCGTGGAGGGACTGACGGAGGCTTGCCTCCTCGGCCTCGTTGTCCTGCGGCCAGAATTCGACGGCTAGCTTTCCCAGGAGGTCGCCCCCCTTGGGCCGGGGCTTCGCCTTGCGGAGCAGGTCCACGATCCCGGCGTAGCGGCACGGGTGAAGCGGCGAACCGCTTCCATGCATTCTTCCAGGCGGGCTTCGCGTGGAGCCCCAGTAACTCCGCGCCTCGTAGTTCGCCGTCTTTCTCCGGGTCGTATGCGTAATCTTTCGTGCAATGGCTTCGGAGCGCCTCCCACCGCCCCGGTTCCGATTGCCAGCGAGCACGGACGCCCTTCGGATCGGCGAGCCAGCTCAACAAATCGTCGACTGGGTCGTTCCCGTTGAGGAGCGTCAAAATCGTCGCTGTCGAGTGGGAGGACCGCCGACTTCGCCGCCAGCTCGGCCACCGGCACATCCATCAGCTTCTCGATGGCGCGGCGGATCGCGTCCTGGGTCGCGGTGTCGCGGGCGAGGCGGAGGTTCAGGCCGCCCTTCTCGGACTGGAGGAACGCCGAAACGGTCCAGTCCTTGCCGTTGTGTTGCGACCAGAACACACCGCGGTATTGCAACTCGGCGAGTGGGCGTAGCTCGGGCGGGCACTCGTCGGTCGCCCGCAAGGTCGGGCGGCTCACGCCCGGCAGGTAAAGGATCGGGACGGCGTCGGGCGGGAAGGCCAGTTCGGGGAACTTGCCCGCCAGCACGCAGCGCAGCCAGATCGCCGGACCGGTGCGGGCGGTCGGGTCGTAGGGCCCGAGCGTCAGAAGATCGGGGCATGGCCAGCCGGAGCCGGGGCAGAAGCCGCTCCCATTCCCGTTTCTCGTCGGGCCAGAGGATGGCGGCGGGCGGCACCACGTCGTCGCGGTTGTAGGCCGCGGCGTGCCGGAGCGAGGCCAGCAAGGAGTCAAAGACTGTGGATTCCATTGTCACGGCTGTGATCGTCTCATCCGCGAAAGAGTCGTCGAAAGTCTCATTTCCGACGACCACTCTCAAGACCCGAATTCCGTCGTCGAGTGGTTTGTAGATCGCGACATCAGACGCCACCCTGAAGACGCGGACATCGCGACCGAGGTCCAGACGCCCCTCCCCAATCCAATCCCGGGCTGGCTCGCATGGCGGCGGAACGCCTCATGGATTTCGTCGATGATCCGATCGGCGGCCTGGGGACTTTTCAACTTATGGCCAATATCGTCATAAATCCCATCGATGTCGGCGAGGGCATCCTCATCCATCTCGATTCGCTGCATGAGATTGGGTCGCCCTCAGTCAGTCCGTGATTCCATCGCGGGCGAGTTGCTCGCGACCTCGTCGCTTCACATCATTGACGTCGAAGGGAATGGCTGGCACACCTTGATCACAGCGTTCAAGAGCAGGCTTGATTTGATCCTTCAGCCAATCGAGATCTCGTTGATGTGGCGGAACGCTTCGACGCAGTCCTCAGGAGACATGTCCAACGCTCCCTCTTGGATCTGCTGGCCGAGAAAGTTGTAGAACGTTTCAATCTCGCGGCTCGTGTCGGTCGACATCAGAACTTCTCCTGCCACACAACGCGAAAACTCACAACTTGATCTACCGCTGGTCTGGGTCCCATCCAGATCGACCTCGTTTTGTCCTCAGGAATAGGCTCCCATTCCCGTTTCTCGTCGGGCCAGACGATGGCGGCCGGGGGTACCATGTCGTCGCGGTTATAGGCCGCGGCATTCTGGTGCGTGCGGAGAAGCGAATCGAGGACCGTCATGGCGTGTCCTCGGGGCGGATACGGACTCGACCTTCATCCACGACCCAGAGTTTTCCCAGCTATGGCTCCGATCCCAGCAAGGCGGCGAACCGGTGGGTCAATGCCAAGATTCGCGGCACAGACTGACGATGGGGACGAAGGACGAGGATTCCCGCGTACAGTTCCGGTCGGAACCGGCGAACATCCATAAAATCGGTATCGAGAGTGATAATCGCCCGGCTTTCCACCAAACACACCGCCGCAACGCCCGGATCCGCGACTCCGGCCAATCCCTGTTCATCGACCCGCAGGGCATCGTGGCCGCTTTGAACCAAATACTCCGCGACCTCGCGCGGCAAGTTCTCGTCGGTCTTGAACCGCATCAGCCCGCCTCCGGCAGCGTCACCACGCGGCCCGACGCAAGGTCTGACGCATAGTGAATGGCCGCGCGGATGTCCTCCGATTCCAGCGTCGGATAACTATTCAAGATCTCTTCCTCGGAAAGGCCCTCCGCTAGGTTATCCAGGATCACGGTCACCATGATCCGGGTGCCGGTAATGCAAACTCTTCCGTGACAAACATCTGGCTTTACACTGATTCGATCCTGCCAGCCCATGGTTTACCTCGGTTCGGTCATCAAGAAAGATCTCGGCCACGAATTGAACACGGATCAAACACGGATGAAATCCCAAGGCGCCGCCACCATGTGGGCACTCTCACCCTGGCTTCTTGGATGCGGACAATTGGCCGGCATCAGGCGGGTTCGTCGGGCTCGACTTCAGGGCATTGGCGGCGTCTGGCGCGTCGGCAAACGCCTCTTCGATGGTCTCTGCTTCCGTAATCAACTCCGGGTTGAGCGGCGAAGTCACGATGTAGCCGCCTTCCTCCGCGTCCTCCAAGGTTAGCACCATCTTGCCATCGCTGACGGTATATCTCTTGCCCATGCTTATCTCGCGATTCGGTTTGAATCCTCAACTGACTCCAAGCGTCTTGCTTTCTCTCGTTTATTTGCCACAGCATCCCGACCTGGGGATCTCCTTCAATGATTGTCTCTGCTTTCGACCGCAGAATCCCCAAAGTTGTGGCCTGCACGCGAATGTAGTTGGTGCAAGCGCTACCTCTTCTTTGGAGTGAGTTTGCATTGACGATTCTTGGCAGCCGGAAGACGATTCATTCGGGCCTTGTCCATCTTGCGCTGAAACGCAACCGTAGGATGCGCGCGTGCCGCGTCCTCAGACAGGACTTGCTGATCCGAATCGACCACTCGACGCAGAATCGCCATCTCACTGGTTGGCAGCCGTCGCTGTTTTTGCCATCGGTCGCTCTCCTTCTTCTTGAGCCACGGATTCAACACGAAGAAACACGGATGAAAGCCCTCTAATTGATTTTGATCCGTGTTTCATCGGTGTTTAATCCGTGGCTCTGTTTGTCTTTAATTTAATCGTCAGGTGGACGTCGTTGACCCGCTCGCCCGTGAACGTGTCGCCGATTCCAGAACCAGGGAAACTGGTCCTTGTCGCGCTCCGGCTCGGTGCCCCGGTCCTTGGTCCACTTGATGTTGGGGTTCTTGCGGAGGATGCCCGCCGTCATGAACGGGCGGATGTTGAGCCGGACGCCGTCGTTGAGGTCGGGGTTCCAGCCGATCGGCTGCTCGGCGAGGGGCTTCCAGCGGACGAAGATGTCGTAGGGCGGCTCGCCCGCCAGGATGAGCTTGAGCTTGTCCTGCAACTCCTGGGCGGCGGCCAGGCGGAGGTCGGCCCCGGTCTGGCCCGACTTCGCGGCGGCGGCCTGGGCGGTGATCCAGTCCTGGAGGTAGGAGTAGGTCAGGGTCTCGAGCCGCCTTGTGGTCGAGCTTGTGGTAGTTGACCAGGCAGGCGAAGCCGTCCTTGCGACCGTCCCAGAGGTGCCAGACGAACGGGCGGTTGTGGAACCGCTTGCAGTGCTGCTCGAAGAAGCCGTTGCGGAGCCAGTCGTCGAGCGACGTGCCCGGCTTGGCCCCGGCCTCGGCGAGCAGCTTGGTCTCCAGCGACGCGGACCATTCCGACCCGAAGGCGGTTCGCAAGACCTCACGCAACCGCTCGGCGGCGGGCGACTCGCCCCGCGCGGCGGGGATGGGGACGATGCCGTCCTTGTCGGCCAGCGCATCGAGGTCGTCCGGCTCCTGATCGGGCCAGCGGTAGCCGAGCAGCCGGGCCACGGCGACCTGGAGCGGGTCGGTCGAGCCGTTCGGGTGGCCCTTGAAGAGCCATTGGGTCGGGTCGTCGCTGTGGGGTTCGGGGAGGCCGTTCGGGTATTCCTCGGCGGCGACTTGCTGCCAGCGTTCGAGGTCGAAAGGGACTTTGACGAGCGTGGCGTTGGTGACGTTCAGCTTTTGGTCGATTCGGCGAACGGCGGCGTGGAACTCGGGGGACTTGCAAAAGCACCAGATCGCGCGGAAGGTGGCGCTGGATCATGAGGGACGATCGACCGCGACGTTGTTGTCGAACTTGTCGCCGTTATAGAGCGTGACGGACAATGATGCTCATCTGACTGACAGCGACTCCATCTTTCCCCCATGCGTCTGTCTCCTCGTCGATCCGAATGCCAATGCTCTCGCATTCGCTCGTCCAAGCTGGATCCACGCAGTCGTCCTTTACCATCCTCCCACAGAATAAGACTGTTCTCGCCCGCCGTAATCGTGCTTGACGTTCAACCGTAGCTTTGCTGACATTCCCACTCTGGCGACGATCCGGAACTTCCCAAAACGTTCGTCAGAAACTCGAGCGATCGCCGTCCGTTGAAGCCCTCAATGGCATTTGGCGATACTCTCCAGAAGTGACTCGTGAGCTCGAATTCGTCTCAAGACTTATACGTAGCATCAGGGTTCATTCGAAGTTGTGTCTCGTTGGCAGAGTCTGTAGCAGCTCGGACTTTCCCAAGTCGATCGGCCTTATTCAGCATTTCTCGGATGCGAATGCATCGATCCCATCAAGACATAGTCGTCTTCGGGCTCGGTCGGCGTGTGGATCAGATGAGAAGTCGTCATTGGCGCTCGCCGATTCAAATCTCGAACGCTTCCGGCCCAAGTTCGCCACGACAGTTCCACGTCACTCTGCCGCAGCATCCATTCCGAAGATCCTTATAAGATCCGAAGGACCACCAGTTCTGGGGCTCACAAGTGCCGTCGAGCCCCTCCGGCGAACAATACTCCAGACACCGCTCGACAAAAGCCGTAGCTAGGTCGCCTTCGCCGTCTGGATGAACATCCTCGATGTAATGTCCGCAATCTCTCGTCCTGCTTGCCACGAGCGAGGTACGGGACATTGGTCGCGACCAGCGTGAACTCCCGCGCCATCAGCGAGGCCGCCAGCGCGATCCCTTGGGCCGCGACACCGACGGCCGCACGGTCGGGGTCGGCCTGAGTCTCGATCTTCTTCAAGGCGCGGTCGAGGGTGCCCTTCAAGGTCGCGAAGCCGAGGGCGAAGAGGTCACTCGGCCACGGTGCGAGGGTCGATCAGCGAGCCGAGCGTCGGGGCCTTCTGGAACAGGTCGTAGAGCCGCTCCATCCCCTCGCGGAACCGGTTGTCGCCGTTGGCGAACTTCACCCAATCCTCCTTCGACCCGACCACGCCCTGCCCGGAGCACGCGATGTTCAGCGGGGGAGCGGGCGATAACCGAGCGGTGCCCGTCGTCGCCCGGAGTCTTCCACGCCGCCATCGCCAGGGCGAACGCGGCGATCTGGGTGCAGCGGGGGTCGAGTTCCAGCCCGAAGAGGTTCTCCCGCAGCACGGCATCGACGGCGTCTGCCGCCGATAGCCCCTCGTCGTGCATCCGGAGCGGCACGAGCAGATTGAACGCCGCCACCAGGAAATGCCCGCTGCCGCAGCAGGGGTCGAGCATCGTGAACTCGGTCAGCGTCTTGGGCCAGCCCTCGAACTTGCCCGCGGCCGGAGTGCCGTCGTCACGCCACCGGAGATAGTCAAAGTCGGTAGAGCCACGGATGGAACACGGATTGAACACGGATCAATTCCATTCAGAATTCGATTTTTTCATCCGTGTTCGATCCGTGTTTGATCCGTGGCTGAATTCCTTCTTTTGCCGCCCACCACGCCGCCGATGGTGTTGTGGAGCAGGAACTCCACCATGTAGTGCTCGGTGAAAAGCTGGGTCACGGCGGGAAGCGTCCGGCCGTCGATCTTCTGGCCGCTCTTGTTGACCTCGTCCTTCTTCTTCGATCTGCCAGAACTGGTAGACCCAGCCCAGGCTGTCGTCGGCGGTGAAGACCTGGGTCGGCAGGCTCGCCAGCAGCCGCTCCAGCGGGAGCCGGTCGTTGATCGGGAACTCGACCTCCAGCAGCACGTCGTCGGTGCGAAAGATTTCGGGCAGCATCCGGCTGGCGTAGCGGGCCGCCAGCACGAAGCCGTTCGCGGCCTTTTCTGACGGAGCCAGCTCGTCGCATTCCGCCAGGGTGACGGCCACGCCGTCCGGGTGCATGAGCAGGTTGTTCTCGGCCAGGAAGCGGGCGAACAGCATCCGGTGCCAGTATTCGTAGGCAAGCTCCTCGGTGAGCTGGTCGATCTCCTGGGTGTCTTTCGTCTCGTCCCGCCGGTCCCCGGCCTGTTTGCCACGGCGCGCGGAGCCGGTTGCGAAACGATTTGTCGGCTGCCGAGAAGTGATCGAACGGCTTGGCGATATCGACGGCCCATCGCTTGAGCGCGGCCCGTGCGGCCGCCTCCGTCAGGTCGCGCGCCTGGACGACGACGTTTTCGAGTTGCCTGCGGAGGTCGGACGCCAGCGGGGGCATGTTGAGAAGCTCTCAGTGATCAGTTGTCGGTGAGACCGTGACATACGCATTCTTCAAGCCGGTCTTACCCTCACCAGTTCGATGATCGAGATTTGAAACCATCTAATGAAGACACAAGTTCCGAAAGCTTCGGGAAGCCGTAGGTTCTGCAGTCGAACGAGGGAGAGAGCTTTAGAGTTGACTACCTAGAGCGGCAACGTTACCCATCCGCCCTCGGCAAGGGCATCGTAGGCCGAGCGTATGAGCCTCATCTGTTGTGGTCCGAGTGCCTGAACACCCTTCGCGGCCAAGGCCCCGATCGGTTGTAACAAGCG
The DNA here is from genome assembly GCA_963720335.1 of uncultured Planctomycetota bacterium. Lineage (GTDB taxonomy): Bacteria > Planctomycetota > Planctomycetia > Isosphaerales > Isosphaeraceae > CAVRFS01. Next base: position 20,008 of record CAVRFS010000022.1, read on the forward strand.
AGGGCTTTGCGTCTGCTCGTGCCTTCCTCGTCGACTTCTTCCTGACAGGTATCTCGCCAGTAGATGAACCGATCACAAGCCCTGACGAACGGTTCAGGAGTTTTCTTTTCGCCGAAGCCGTAGACGCTATGCACTGTTCTTCCGATAGGAGGCGTGATCCAATCGCCGAGAGCACGTTGCAGAAGCCGTATTTCGCGACTGCAGGAGGCCCAGATGAATCGTGCGCTGTCACTTGCTCTTTATCGCTGGAGTTCGGCGAGTCGTATTGTCTGACCTAGCCGGGCGGCATCGATGATCTCCACCGCACCTAAACAATCACGGGGCCGTCTTTGAGCTTGGCGCGGATCTGGTCTTCCGCCATTTCAGCCAGGATTTCAGATCGGCGTCGTCTTTGATCGTACCACCGGGGAGCTAGACGTGCTGGGCTTTGGGCTCCAGCACCTTCGCCGCCTCCGCCAGTGCCTGCTCGAACCGCGTCGGTATGGCGTCGCGGAGCATGCTCCAGTCCGGCAGCTTCATCGCCCGAAGTGTCTCGAGCACCTCCTCGGCGTCTGCCGACTTTGATCGCCGGAAGCTGGTCGAGCTGGTACTGTGTCGTCAGGCGCTCGCGATCATCGGGCTTTAGCCTTTTCCACGTATCGGAGGCATCGATGGACACGACACCTTCAGTCCTGGCTGCGTCGCACGCGGGCTCGGGCTTCGTTGAGAGCGTCGCGCAAGGCCTGCGTGACCGTTTCGATCATGCCCGGCACCGGGTCGGGGTTCGCGAGCAGGCTGCGGTTCTGCTTGATCGCCGCGACCTCCGCGCGGATCCTGTGCCCCGACCGGCAAGGCGTCGCCATGATGGAGCAAGGCGAGCAGGGTCGTGCCATCGGGGCTCGCCGCTGGGCAGATCTTTTCGGCGCGGGCTTTCCAGTCGGCGATTTCCTGCGTCAGCCGCTCCCGCTGATCGTAAATCGCCTTGAGCTGGTCGTTGCCGACTCGCTGGGCGAGATCCTGAATGTGGGTCAGGTCTGGGTCGTTTCGGCACGGGGGCATCTCCCCCCGCCGTCTCTCCCAGCGCCTTCAGCTTGCTGAGGAATTCGGCGGCTGCCTGCGCTTCTTGCCGGGCTTGACCACGGGGCCGGCCTTGCCGAACAATGCCCCGCAGACCGATCAGCTCAACCTTGGTGAGCGTGATGTGCTCGACCCGGAACTCGGTTGTGGTGATGTTTTTCTGTTCGAGCTTGCCTTTGGCGACTGGCTCGTTGCTGTGCCGGGCCTGGAGCATGCCTGCACCGTGGAGCACGATCAGGGCGGCGTCGATGGCGTCCGCGGCCCCACCCGTAGGGCGGGTTGGCGAATTGCTTGCGAACCTTCGTCCCTTCCTTGCCGCTGCCGACGAAGCTGAGGACCGCCGCAGCAGACCGGGTGCTGGTCGGGGTCTGCCCTTGTGCCCGACCACGTCCATCGCGTCGCCGTCACCCTTCCGCGCCCGATCGATGACCTTGTGCCAGTCAGGGTGGTCGGCCTCATGGAACTTGGGGTAGAGCCGGTCCAGACAGGCTCTCGCCGCCGTCATGCACCTTTCGTCTCCAGGAGCATGCCCCCGACCGGCTCGGCGTCTCCCGCGATGTAGACCTGGGTGCTGTTGAGCAGATCCTCGATCAAGTTGTCGCGGTTCCTCCTCGCCAGTTCGAGCCGCGTCTCCATCGCCCGCTTGGCTTCCGAGCCCTCGGGCGAGTTCGGGGTGCGCCTTGGTATGGATCGTGGACTGGGCGGCGACGTAACTGGTGATGGCTCGTTTCAAGTCCTCGGCGCTCTTGCGGGGAATGTAGCCGTAAACGACGGCGGTGGAGTCGCCGGCCGCCCGGACTTCGCCCAGGACGGTCTTCTCTTCAACCTCCCAGCCGTCACGAACCCAGACGGGCACGTTCGCCCCGCCGTCCGCGGGCGGTTCCGCTCCGAAGTGTAGGTCGAACTTGCGGGGCTCCTTGCTCTGGCCGTGGACCAGCTTCCGTTTCTCGAAAGTCTCGTTGCATGCGGTCTTGAGCAGTTGGGATCGTTCGCTGGCGAGCTTCGCCGTCGTCGTTCACCAGCTTCGTCAGCGCCGCCTGGTACGCCTGGTTCCACTCGCTCCCCTCGCGGGTCTGCATGCGGTACTCGTTCTCGACCCGCATGACCGACCCTTCGGCGACCAGCCGTTCGAGCAGCCCGCCGATCTTCTTCCGCAGCTCGGCGCTGCTCTGGTTCAGGTCGGTGACCAGCAGGTCGGCGAGCGCCTCGGGCGTGGCCCGGATGGCCGCGTCGTTGGGCCCGTCGATGGGGCAACTGGCCGATCAGGAAGATCAGCGCGCAGAGGCGGAACCGCAGCAGCCCGTCCTCCTCGTGGACCTGCTTGGCGATCGTCTCCGAGATTTCCTGGAGCAAGACGCCCGACTGGAGCACGCGAGACTGGATGTGGTCGAAGATGAAAGCCGCATCGACCACGTTGCCGAGCGGCAGGTCGGCGGTCTTCTCAACGGCGTCGTAGACGATCCAGAGCTGCGTCCGCAGTTGCGCCCCGGTGCCTGTTTTGTCGACCGCCCGCAGGACGCGCTCCCAGAACCGTCGCCGCACGGGGAGCAAAGGGTAGTCGCGGACGACGATCCCTCGATCCCGGGCGCCGGGGGCGATCTTGGACGAGGCGAGGTGCCGCTCGATCTCACCGCTGTGTGCTTCGAGAAGTGATTTCAGCGGCTCTTCCGCGCTGGGCTTCTTCTTCAGGACCAACTCGCGGGTGACCTGCTCCACGTCGGTGTCTTGAAGCTCGATCGTGACCGGGAACCGCCCCTGAAGCCGGATCAAGAGCGGGGTCGCCGACAGGGCGTTTTGTCCCGTCGCCACGAACAGGACGTTGGCCCCGAGCCGGGCACAGCACTGTTCCTGAAGGTCCTGGACCGCCTTCGATCGTTCAAGGCTCTCGCCGATGTATTGCTGGACCTCGTCGAGCACGATCAGCAGGCAGGGCACCTTCCCTTTCTTGCCGCCGAGCGTCAGCCGGATCTTCTCGATCAGGTCGTCGGTTGAGATGTCATCGACCTTGGGGAATTGCTTCAGGAGCAGCAGGCTCGACATCGCTGGGCTTCCCGGCGAAATCCGGTCGTTCCGCCAGGATCGCCCTGGCGATGGCGTCGGAGACGTAGAGGTTCGTCAACTCGTCCTCGAAGTCGGCCCCCGCGCGAGCGACTCGGCTCCGCACCGCCTCCTCCATGCCCTTGCCCCTGAGCCAGAGGAGGAACGACGCACGTGCATAATTCGACGGCAGCCCCTTCGACCGGAAGATCAGGCTCAGCAACTCCAGGCGGACGCTGCCCTGAGAGCCCGTGAATGAATTCGACCGTGGTCACCTCCAAGTTTCGGATCGCTCGAACTCACGATGCCTGTTCAAAAACGCCATCCATCGCCTGATTTTCGGTCTCTGACCCGGAGCTGGGCCTAGCACCGCCTTTGGGGGCGTCTGCGCAGCTTGCGTAGACCGTTCGGGGCCGGTTTCGGCCCCGTTTTAGCCCATGACAGCCGCCGCGGCGCGCACCCTCGCCGCAGCATCGCAGACTCACCGCACGCATCATATTGTGGGCCAACGCATGCCACAGCGCGATCGCCTTGGCCTTGAGCTGGCCGCGCACCCGCAACTGGTACAAGCCCCGATTCCGCGCCTGTGCATTGACGCACTCGGCCGTCGCGGCTCGGTCTTTGTAGATCGCCTTGGCCTCTTCGGTGGCCATGCGGGCTCGCCAGGCGACCACTGCCGGACTGTCTCCCGGCTTGGGGGCGTACCGATCTACCTTCGGATCCTTGGGTGCCGGCACCGGTGCGTACACCGTGCAGCCCACTTCCTCGGCGCTGACCGCCTCAATCTGATCATGTTGGGCGAAGCCGCCATCGACCAAGACGTCCTGCGGCGTCTCCTCATACCGCGAGGTGATCTGCTCCACCATGGGTGCCATCTGACCGGCATCGCTACCACTGGTCACCACGTCCACTCCCACGATGATTTGACTGCCGGTGGCGGTGCTGAACTGGATGTTGTACGCCGGGCGAAAGCCGCCGTCGGGCATCTTCATCACCGTGGCGTCGGGGTCCGTGGTCGAACACCGGGCCTTCTCGCGATCTTCGGGCTTCTTCTTGGCCTCCAACTCCGGCAGTCGATCCAATGCCCCTTTGATCCGCTCGACGCGCTCGCGGGCGGCGCGTTCCCGGGCCTTTTGTTGCCGGCGATTGCTGGCTGCAGGGTCTTCATCCAGTTCCGTCCGCAGAGCTTCGACTTGGGCCTCGGCCTCGGCGAGGGCCTCCTCCAAGGTGGGACGACGGCGAAACGACGCGGCGCCGGCACTGGCACGCACTCGCATCCCGTCCTGCGCGACGCGGTTCAGATCGACCAATCCCTCGGCCAACAGCACCGCGACGCTTTGGGTCAGCAACTGGTCCAGCAGTTCGCCATGATCGGTGCGGAAGTCCGACAACGTGTGGTAATTGACACTGACATCACCGCAAATCCATTGATAGGCACTGTGGCTGCGGCACAGTTCATCGAGTTGACGTGCGCTGCCGACACCGTCGATGGTGGCGTAGAGCCAAAGCGCCATGCAGGATCTTGGGATCGATGGGGGGACGCCCCGGATTGCCCTCAACGGACTTGATCAGGTTGTACAGGGAACTGAGATCCAAACCATCGGTGTAATCCCAGACCACGCGGGCGGGGTGATCTGGGGGGATGATTTCATCGAGCGGGGCGGCTCGGAAGACGATCTGGTCTCGGTTGGCGGTGCGCAGCCGCGGGCGGCCATAAAGGGCCGGTGGCTCAGCGGGTGGCGTGGGCGTGCGATCATCAGCCGGCGTCTCGAAGAGCAGGGACTGCTCGGGACGAGATGGGTGGCAATCGTTGGGTGTGCTCATGGAGGCATTGTACCATGATATTCATGATATGTCAGTGCCTTTTGAGCTAATGAGGGATTTTTTCAAGGCTCTGAGCGCCGCCCGAAGCTCTCCCGCAGCCGCGTGGAGCCCGCCTTTCCGCTTGGCCTGGGTCGAGAGCTCGACGAAGAGGTCTGTGATGTTCTGCGGCAGCTTGGCTAACCCACGTGTCTCGGGCTCCGTCCGGGAACTCGTAGTCGGTCCAGAGGTACTGGAGCATTTTCACCAGATGGCTCTTGCCGCTGCCATAAAACCCGCTGACCCAGACGCCCGGCTGCTCGGACTTCTCCAGATAGGTCAGGTAGTTGCGGAGGATCGTCTCGATTCCCTGCGCATACTGGCCGTCGCATACGAAGCTGGTGATCTCGTAGCGGAGCGTCTGCATTTCGGGGTCGGTCAGTCCGCTCGTGACCTTGGCAACCCCTTGGTTGAGCAGCCGGTTCTGGCTCGGGGTCCTTCTCGTAGACCTCTCGATTGATCATCCGCGAAGTTCCCCTTCCTGCGTCGTGATGGGGACTGCCAGGTAATTCCAGCCATCCCGCGCGTCCAGGAGGCGGTAGTTGTTGTTCTCGTAGACGCCGGGGAAGAAGACCAGCAGACGCCCTCGGATGTGCGGCTCAACCAGTGGGAGCACCTGGGAAATCCGCGTGAAGCCGAAAAGGGATGCCACGCCCGTGATCGCGACCACGGTGTTTTCGGGGCGGTCGAGCGACTTCATAGCCTCGATCATCCTGTGGGCGACCGCCTCCTTGAACTCGCCGAGGGGGCCGTCGTCGAGGAGTTCCGGCGACTCGAAGTAGCGCTTGGCGAAGCCGATGTTGTCGGGCCGGCAGAAGCCAGTCGGCGAAGGCGTCGGTCAGGTCGCACCGGTGCCAGCGGTGCCCTGTCGCCAGGGTCGCCTCCTCGAACAAGCCGATCTGCAGCCGGAGCTTCCGCTCGTCCTCCTTGTCGTAGACGGCGACCCAGACCCGCTGCGGCACCGGCGAGGTTCCGGTCCCAGGGCATCCCGCAGATGCGCTGATAGTTCTTGCGGAGCGTCTCAATTCGGCTCATGGGCGAGTCGCTCCTCGGCGGGTTTCAGGAGTCCGGGGAAAGTGATCTCGACGACGGAGCCCGCCGCCTTGAGACGGAGCCAACCCTGTTTCGACGCCTCGGTCGCAAGGTCCATCACCTCGGCCGGCGTGCGATCGAGCAGTCGGGCCCAGAACGATTCGAGCAGCAGCTTGCCCCGGAGCCCGCAGAGATAGCCGAGGACCAAGGAATAGGTGGCGACCTGCGGGGTCACGATCGGCTGGCTCCTCCGCTTGTCGACCTTGCCTGTCAGGTAACCGGCCTGGGTCCAGGATGAAGCGAGGTTCTGGGCGGTCGAGTGCAGGGTCGTGGCCCGGAAGCGGGCCGGGTGACGTTCCGACAGGGCTTGTGAAATCGTGAAGGCATCGAGCGTCTGGCCACGAGGAACTCGCGAGAACGATGTCAGAGCACTCCCGCAGCAGCGGGTCGCGTGCCGAGGCGGCGAGATACGCCAGCATCGGCTTCCCGACTTGATCCGCTACCCAGAAGTGACGCAGCAGACGGAAGACCGCGTTTGATGGGTCGAGGGCGTAGAGGTTTGTCAGATATCTCGCCGCCTTGAGCCGCGTGGAACGGGTCGCCTTGCCGAGCAGGTTCTCGTCGATGATCGCCTTGCGGTAGCGTTCAGCAACCGAGTCGGCAGGCAGGCCATCAAGAATCAGGCTCAACTCGCTCGTCATGATCGTCCGGCTCTCATGGACGCTTCCGGCATCGGATCGAAACCCGAGTTCTTCGGGTAGCTGCTCGTGTTTGCGGCGAGTTCATTTCAGCGCTGATGCTGGTAGCCCGTAAAGTATGATAGAGGGAGAGTTAGCCACGGATTGAACACGGATAAAACACGGATCAAAGGATCGACTTGAATTGAGTTGCGATGTTTTGATGCATTTCATCCGTGTTCAATCCGTGTTTCATCCGTGGCTAAAATGTCTTCGATTTCCGTGGCCAGAAGATGTTCAACCGCGCCTCAGATCAAGTCCAGCCGGCGCCGCGGCGTGTGAGACCGGCTGCAGGCCGAACAGACTCCCGAGATCAAAAAGCGGTGGCCGGTCGGGCGGAAACCGTGGGTCAGGCTGATCGGAGTTGCGCAGCTTGAGGATTTCGTCGTTGCGTGAACTCGACGATCCGATTGCACGACGTGCAGTGCAAGTGATCGTGAGCGGGATAGCCGTAGTCGTGTTCGAACGTGCTGCGATTGGTCAAGCGGAGCTCGCGGAGCAGCCCCGCCTCGACCAGTAACCTCAAGGTTCGGTAGACCGTCGAACGGCTGACCTGGCGACCGGCATCGTGCAGGTCTCGGACCAGTTCATCGGCATCAAAATGCTTATGCGAATTGAAGATATGACGGACGAGCACTGCGCCGGGGCTCGGTCAGTTTTTCACCCCGGATCTCGAGAAACTCACGAAATTTTTCGACCGGTGACTCGGAAACCGCAAGGGGAGTCAGTTGATCGTGCTGGATTTCCGCCACGATTCGAATCCTCGGGCCAGCCGTCGGCTCCGCCGCCGCTTGGCTTCGGAGCCGAGTCACAAGTCGATAATGATTCTCCATTGTAGCCGTGGCTGGACCGGTCTTCCAGTCGGGCTATCGCGGCGAGTCGATCGGGGTCAACGGGATGACGGGGCCTGCCGGGACGGTGGCGGCGGGGTTGGTTGCCGACGAAATCGGCTGCGGGATCGGTCGAGGACTGAGCATGGGAGCCGGGCTATTACCAGCCGGATTCGATGGCCAGGGGTGGGCGACCGGCGAATTGCCCGATGGGATGGGCGAACCCGACACCGACGGGGCATTCGCCGCCGGCTGACGGCTGAGCTTGCTCTGGAGATTCTCCAGGCGGTGTGGATGTGGCGGATCGCATGGTCGCATCCTTGAGGATTTCCCGAATACGAGAACGAATGGGCCATGAGCCGGCCAAATCGACGCTCGTAGATGACAATATGCACGTACTCGATGAAATCGGTCGCGGGCGCCCCGCAGTGTCCTTTGAGTCGGTACAGCTCACCCGACTGAACCACGTCGACGATCGGCTTGAGATCGGCAGGCCCGAGGCGGTGTACGCCCTCCGAATCCACGACGGTTCCATCGGCGAAGACCTGCAGGAACATTCCGAACTGGCTGCCGTCGTTGGAGCGGCCCAGGGCGAATCTCGTCAGAGACGGGATCCGCGGTGGTGATCGCCGAACTGACCCGGGCTGGGGGGCGAAGCGCGGTCCAGGCCCGGTCGAATTGGCGATGTGGCGCCGTCGGCGGGAGTCTGGGGCAATCCGTCAAAGGCTGAGAGCGGGGATGCGCCGAAACCGAGCCGGCAGAGGATTCTCGGAACATAATTCGGGTTGGGCCCAGGGTCACGACCGAAGGGAAGCGAAGCTGCCGAGCTGTTCGGCGACGGACGACTTGATCCGTTCCTGACGGGGGAGAACCGCCAAGACGGAAAAGTCTCCCAAAAAGCCCGTATCATCGGCCCGGGCGGGCCCCGAGGGCCGAGACCAGAATCAGCACGCCCGCTGTAACGACAAATTTTCTATAGAGTTGTGACAATCGGGGATGCATCGCCGACCTCCTTGCCGGTTCGCATTCAAGTTTTGGCCAGCCCCACAAGGCACCGCGTTGTCCCTGTCGGGCCACTCATTCAGAACGAGACGACGCGGTAGGCCTCCTCGACGGTCGTCGTGCCTTCCAGGATTTTATCGACCACGCTGTGCTTCAAAGTTCGCATTCCCAGGTCAACAGCGACACGGCGCAGGACATCCTTGGGAATCTGTTGGAAGATCAGGTCGCGCAACTCCTCGCCGACAACCATGATCTCATAGATGCCGGTTCGTCCCAGGTATCCGGTCTGGAAGCAGGCCGGGCAGCCCAGACCGCGATGGAGCCGGTGCTCGCGAAACTGTTCGGGATCGAGCTCCAGCGCCGTGAGCATCTTCTCGTCGGCCGTGTAGGTGACCCGGCAATACGGGCAGATTTTGCGGATCAGGCGTTGGGAGACGATGGCCAGGAGGCTGCTCGAAAGTTGATAGCCGGGGATTCCGAAGTTGTAGAGGTTGCTGATGGTGCTGGGTGCGTCGGAACCGTGCAGGGTGCTGAAGACAAGGACGCCGGTAAGGGCGGCGCGGATGCCGATTTGAGCGGTTTCATCGTCGCGGATCTCGCCGATCATGATGATGTCGGGGTCCTGGCGGAGCATGGCCCGTAACCCCTCGCTGAAGCCCATGTCGCCTTGAGCGTTGACCTGGGTGTGGTTGACTCCGGGGATCCGGTGCTCGACCGGGTCTTCGATCGTCATGACGTTCTTGAGCGGCGAATTGATCCGCTCCAGGCAATTGTAGAGAGTCGAGGTCTTGCCGGCGCCGACCGGCCCGGCCACCAGGATGGCCCCATACGGCTGCGCGATCAGCTTGTCGAGCGTCTCGGCCTGATGCGTTGGTCATGCCCAGATGGGTAAACCCCTTGACGTCGGTCAGGACCTCATGAATCCGGATGACGATCTTCTCGCCGAAGATCGTGGGAAGGTCGCCAGCCGCAGGTCGCGCGGTCCGGTTGTGATGTTGGATGGTGATTCGGCCGTCCTGCGAGTGCCGGCGTTCGACGATATTCAGATTGGAGATGACCTTGAGCCGGCTGATGACCGGCGTGGCCATGGCCGGCTCGACGAACAGGATATCCTGAAGCTGGCCGTCGATCCGGTAGCGAACTCGCAAGCCGTTCTCTTGAGGATCGAAATGAATATCCGTGGCCTGGCAGTCGCAGGCGCGCTCCAGGATCTGGTTGACCAGCTCGGACAAGGTCGCGGTCGCCGGCTTTTTCCTGGAGGTCTTTGCGGACATCGCGGTGATGCTGGGTGCGATTGGGTGAAAGGGACGCCGGCAGACCGGCTGCCGACGGCTGCGGCTGTCGCCGTTGTCGGTGGCCAGGTCGCTCAATCGCTCGAATGCCAGATGGTTGAGCAGATCGGGCGAGATCAGATTGAGCTCGAGGATCGACTGGCGCAAGTCGCGATTGTGCTCTTGGCCGTAGACTTGGGCAATCCGGACCTGCTCGGTGGACAAAGGCCCTTCTTGAGCAAGACCGTGAGCAAGGCATCCTCGACGGAGAAAGCCCGGCAGGACGGCTTCACCGGGGGCAGCTCCGCGGCCGTGCGATCGAGCGCGGTTGATCCTCGGGCGGGAGGGAAGGATGGGGCGGGCGAAGAATCCACGACGGAGACCTCCTCGGCGTACGGTTCACCATGGGTTCCCACACGGCCGAACCGAGTGCCAGATCCCAGATGTCAATTCGAAGAAACGTTTACGACGAGAAGGGTGCGATCGGAACAAAGGCTCCGCGTATTGTTTCCCAATTTCACCGCGTTGCCAAGGAATTTCCGGCGGATGCCGCCGTTTTTCGGCTTTTTCTGTCCGGAAAAGCGAAAACAGCCGGCGACGGGTGCCACCTGAGAAGGTTCCCTTCGCCGGCCGATCGTTTTGTTTAGGCACTCGACCACCATCAATCCGGTGATCGCCCGAACGTTCACCAGCCAAGCAGCTCGTCGAGCATGCGGTCGAGGGCCAGCTCAAGCTTTTCCGGTGACTCATAGGCACCGGCGGCGATCTGCTGGCGGATCTCATCGACTTTCTCGTAGCGGATCTCGGGCAACTGGCCGATTCCGTCGAGCATCTGTCCCAGAGGGGAGATCTCGACGTGGTCGCGCGGCGCCCCGGCATGCACGGTCTGACCGGCATCCAGGCTGAACGCGGCCAGTCGCGGGTAAATGGGTTGAGGGCCTTGCGTTCCCCCCGCGCCTAGAATTTCCATTGCGCCTCCCAATCAGGTGCTTTGGCCGAGGGCTCAGCCTTCGGCAGTACCAATTGTTGTAAGACTCGATACCCACGGAGGCCACGTCAGCGGGAGAGCCGGCTCAACGCCAGTCGGTTCTCCTCGCTCCGGTCTCCGTCTACGTCATGGATGCTCTTGGTCGAGCATCTACACTCTAAGTTATCGACCGGAAGCTGGAGCGAGTTTAATCAAAGCCCCGATGGTGAGGCCGCCCTTTCTTGGCACAATGCATCACCGGAGTTCTCTCCGGCCGCCTTGAGTGGGCCGTTTCGAGTGCCTCGGCCAGGCGAGGCGAGATCTCGTTGAGCTGGTCAGCCAAGATCCGCACGGTTTGCTGAAGCTGAACAATCTCCTGCTGCTGCTGCGGGTGTCGCCGGCCTGCGCCAGCATGGCATCCAGCGTCTTGACCGTATCACGTAACTCTTGAGCCCCCTTCGTGAAAACCAGCGCCGTATCGTAAACCGCTCTGGACCCGCAGGTCTTCGTGGATTGGGCTTGTAGAACGGGCTCAGCACAAACGGGTTGGTGTAAATCTTCTGGACGAGCTTGTTTGCCCAGTCGGTGGCGTCGCGTACATTGGTCACGGAACGTTCGATCTCGGCGCTGCTGCGTGCTAGCATGGTCGCCGTCTGGCTAGCAATCTGATCGGCCTGGTAAAGAACGCGGTCGGCGCGCGTGCGAGTATCGTCCAGCCCGTCGAGCAGCCGCTCGACTTTGACACGGTCGGTGGCGACCACGTCCTTGAGTGAGGCGGTCAAATCGCGCACCGAGGCCAGGCTCTCCCGCACGTTCTGACGATTCTCGGCCAAGACCGACTGGGCCTGCGTGGTCAGGTCGTCGACCCGAATCAATGATCTTTTCGATCCGGGGCGAGTTCGCGCTCAACCGCTTGGTCAGGTCCTCGACGTGGCCGACCGTGGATTCGACGGCCGGCCGGATCGAGTCGCTCATGTCGCGCAGGTTGGTAGTCGTCTCCTGGAGCGAGCCCAGCATTTGCCTCAAGCGAGGTCCGATCGAATCCACGGTCTGGCGGACCTCCGCGATCGTGTGGCTCAGGTGATTGCGCTCGACCGGACCCAGGCCAACCTGCTCGATGATCGGGTCGAAGAACGAGCTCTCCACGCCCGTGATCGACTGTCCCGGCACCAGGCCGACGGCCATTTTTCCCGTCGATACGATGTTGACGTGGCTCATCCCGGTGAGGCCGGGCACGATCGTGACCTTCACGTCCTGGCGGAGCTTCTTGACCAGGCTCGCCGGCAGCGACATCCGTACCCGGGCGCGAAGCGTCCCTTCGACTTCCACCAGGTCGACATCAACCACGTTGCCAGTGTCCAGTCCGGCCACGCGCACGGGGCTGCCGATTCGGATGCCCTGGCCGTCGCGAAAGACAACATCGATGGATCGCCGAGGCGCCAGGAAACCAGGCCCATCGCTCGCCAGACCGACCAGGGCGATCAGTCCGGCCACGGCCACGATCACGACCAGACCGACCCAAAACTCACGCACAGAAGACCGAGTGTTCATCCGGGTTCCCCTCCCTGGGGACGGCTCCATCCGAGCCATTGTCTTGATCTCACTCAAGGGTCAAGGGCCGGGCGGGGCCAGCAACGTTGGGCCGTAAAAGGGGACCGCGTGATAAACCAGCATGAACCAGCTCGAGTTCGCAATCAAAATGGCGACGAATGAGAGGCAAGTGGCTCGAAACACAGGCGTGGCAAAGGGGGTGCCACCGCGTGACCGGGGTGCGGCGGAATTCGACTGGCCTCCGCCGACTCGTCCTCGAAAGCGCCCGGGCCCAAACCCTCAAAACAGCAAATGGCCGCCGGCAAAGCCCCGAATAGCAGGCCCTTGACGATCAGACCGACCACATCGCGGAACCACATCATCTTCAACAGCATCATGAAAAATGTCTCGGTCGAAAGTCCCATCATCGACTGAGAGGCTTGCCAGCCGACCAGCGTGCCGACCGTGATACCCCATTGCGAGAGGAAAAGACAGGCGACCGCGGCGGCGGCGATCCTCGGCGCGGCCAATCGGCCCCTCGCGTGGAAGGTCGGTGACGCGGAAGCGGAAATCGTCGATGGCCGATGGGCCGCGTCGCGATCCGCGTCGGCGTCCCGACGGCCGCCAGCCGTTCCGTCACGAGCGAGGAATCGCAGTTCGGGAATCATCCGCGCGGCCAACATGCCCGCCAGGGTCAACCCGGTCATCAGCCCGCCCAGATTACGCAGCAAACCGACGCCGACGACCGCGCCAGTGCCGTCGACGAAGGTGCTCCCGTAATAAGCTTGAAGAGAGAGAAACGACCCCATGGCGATGTGGATCAACCCCACCAGCGGAAAGCCGAACAAGAGCATCCAGAAGAGCTGATGCATCAGGGTGTTCCAGAATCCGGGCAGCTCATCCGCGTCGCCCCGGCCAGGCCGGACGACCGAGCCGGCCGCCTCGAACCGCCAGGAGCGTCACTCCGCCCATGTAGGCCGGGACCGCGAGCACGGATTGCCCAACCCAACTTACGGGCCCGATCAAGGCGCGAGACGGCAGTGTGTTGGCTGTCGGTTGCATGGGCACGCATCCTCAGTGATTGGGCCCTGAAAAAGGCCGTGGCCACGGCGATCGCTCGTCACAGACCGGCTGGTAACGTCTTTCCCGGCAAAGGTGGGGCGAGGGTCGTGGAGCTGTCGGGTTTCACGCTCCCCTGCCCAAGCCAGGTCCGCCAGCGGTCAATGGCGTGGGAACGTTTCTCGGGGCTCTCCCAAGGGAGGTAGCCGAAGTCGCGCCCCGTCCGCCGGCGCAACTCCTCGTAGGCTGCCAGCCGAACGACCGGGTCGCTATCTTCCAGCCGGCCGACCAAGGCCGGCACCACTTGGGAATCCGGCTTCCGCCCGCCCAGACCGACTGCGCGAGCGCGCACCAAGGGTGTCGGGTTCTGGACCTTTCGGAAGTTGCGCGGACCGTGAGCGCCACCCCCAACACTGGGTCAGCGCGATCGCCCACGCCACTTTCGCGATCCTTCGCCCGATCGGCACGACTCCCTTTCCTTGGTTCGCCCGGTCGTGAATCCTTCACCCGCGCGTTCCGCGCGGGCTTTTTCCGTCCAGAGTCGCGGCGAACTCTAGTCAAAATCGCCATAAGCGACAATGCCAATCGCGCCCTTCCAGCACAATGGTTCCGCTTATTGTTACACCGGCGAGCGGGGGGCGTGAGCCCTCTGATCTCCAGGCATGACGCTGGGTTGCGTCATCAGGGGGCTCACGCCCCGCTCGCCGGAACGATCTGTTACCTTGCTGCCAGCGGAATTGAACCATGCCACTTCTTGTGGTAAATCCCGATTTTCGCGACAGGTTCGACGCAGAACCGGCCTTTCCTCTTCAGAAACCGTCGCTCGACCCATTCGCGGAGACCGTCCGATGAAAGCCGATCACGTCAGCCATCCGCCCGACCAGATCCTGAGCTCCTACGGCCTGGGCAAGCTCGATGATGATGCGGCGGAAGTGGTCAACCAGCATCTTGAGCAATGCGCCGATTGTCGGAAACGGGTCGCGGAGATGTCAGACGACGGCTTCCTCAGGCGCATCCGCGACGCCCAGAAGCCTACGGGAAACTCCGCGCTCGGCCCCGCGCGACCCGGTGCGTTGCATACCGACCAGGGCACGGACGCCCCGGCTCAGCCGCTGTCCGGCGCGCTTCCGACGAGCGTGGCCGACCACCCCGATTCCGAGATCAAGCGGGAACTTGCCTGGGGCGGGACGGGCGTGGAGTCCTCCAGCGTACTGGCCCGCATCGCCGCGACCGTCGGCCAGGTGCCGCACGTCCTGTTGCGCGACAGCGAGCTCGAGAATGGGCCCGGCCCCATCGTCAAACTGTCGTCGACCGAGATCTCCGAACTTTCCGAGCGTCTCGGTCGCTACCAGTTGTTTGGCGAGATCGCCCGTGGCGGCATGGGGGCCGTCCTCAAGGGGCGCGATAACGACCTTGGCCGCGACCTAGCCGTCAAAGTTCTGCTCGAGTCACACCGCGACAAGCCCGAGCTGATCCGGCGCTTCGTTGAGGAAGCTCAGATCGGCGGCCAGCTCCAACATCCGGGGATCGTCCCGATTTACGAGCTGGGTACTTTCGCCGACCGCCGTCCCTTTTTCGCCATGAAGCTCGTGAAAGGGCGGACGCTGTCCGGCTTGCTCGACGAGCGGTGTGACCCGGCCCGCGAGTTACCACGATTCCTGTCGATCTTTGCGTCCGTCTGTCAGACGATGGCGTATACGCACGCACGCGGCGTGATTCATCGCGATTTGAAGCCGTCGAACATCATGGTCGGTTCCTTCGGCGAGGTGCAGGTGATGGATTGGGGTCTCGCGAAAGTCTTGCCCCAGGGAGGCGCGGCCGACGATGCAGCGGCGGGCAAGACGCGGGCCGGAGACACGGTCATCGCCACGGCCCAAAGCGCCGGCAACGCGGACTCGGACCTCTCAATAGCCGGCAGTGTGATGGGCACACCTTCTTATATGGCCCCCGAGCAGGCGCGCGGTGAAGTCGATCAGCTCAACGAGCGGTGCGACGTCTTTGCCATGGGCTCGATCCTGTGCGAGATCCTCACGGGCGAGCCCGCGTTCACCGGCCGATCCTCTGGCGAGATCCAGCGCAAGGCCTCGCGCGGCGAATTGAAGGACGCAACCGATCGGCTGGATGCCAGCGGCGTCGATTTGGAGCTGATCGCCCTCGCGAAGGACTGCCTGGCCACTGAACGGGAAGACCGCCCGCGGCACGCCGGTGAGGTGGCCGCACGGATCAACGGTTATCAATCGGGCGTGCAGGAGCGGTTGCGATTGGCTGAGATCGCCCGCGCTGAAGAGAAAGCCCGCGCCGAGGAGGCCACCAAGCGCGTCCGCGTCGAGCGCGATCGCGTGCGGCTGACCGTCGCCCTGGCGGCCTCGGTGCTTGGTCTCGCCCTCCTCGGTAGTAGCGGAGCCTTCTGGGTCGTCCAGCAACGACAGGCCCGGCTGACCGGCGTGGAGGCGACGCTGGCACGGATTGAAGCGATCCAGGATCAGGCCGCAGCCGACGGGGCTGAACCGACCCGCTGGCGAGAGGCGCTCGCGGCGGCTGATCAGGCCCTTGCCTCGATCGGCGAACTGGCCGCGTCGCAGCCAGGCCGACGCCTGGGCGTCCTCCGCGACAAGATCGCCGAGGAACTTGCACAGGCCGAAGGCGACACGAAGCTCATCGAGGAACTGACCAACCTGAGGACGTCGGTGGCCAGGGGCCCATGTGGGACCTGCCTCCCGCCGGACATCGCGCGTCGCGACTCGCGCGGGCCTTCAAGAGCTACGGGCTGGATCTCGAGAAAGTGCCGATCAAGGACGCGGTCGCACGGTTGAAATCCCGGCCGAAGTCTTTCGTTCGCGAAGTGGTCGGCGGCCTCGACCACTGGCTCATGAGCGAAGAGTTCGACAACGCACCGGAACGCAAACCGAGACTCTTCGACCTACCGAGAATCCTCGAGCTGGCCCAGGGTCTGGACTCCGACGCCGAACGCAACCGGCTACGTGCCCTCCTGAAACAGGCCAACGTCAAATCAGAGGTTCAGGTCCTTGGCGACATGGCACGAATGACGAAACTCATTGAGTCTGGCCCCTCGACGGGCTTACTCCTGGCCCGGTTGTTATCGCGCTGAGGACTCGAAGTCCGCCATCGCCGTGCTTCGTGCCGCGGTGGTCCGATATCCCGGCGACCTGTGGACAAACCTCGAGCTCGCGTCGCTTCTCAACGTCGCGGACCCACCCCAGGCGGACGAGTCGATTCGCTACTACACGGCCGCACGCGCGTTGAAGCCGGAGACGGGCTTCGACCTGGCCCAGCTCCTCCAACGGCAGCAACGAGTCGACGAGGCCGAAGCCCTCCTCTTCGAGGTCGCCCGGCTCGATCCGGAGCCTACGCGCATCTTTTTCGACCTCCATTCGCTGCTGCAAGAGCGTGGCAAGAAGGATGAGGCGCGTCTCGTCGCTCAACGCATGATCGCTCCGTTCCGCGAACAAGTGAAACGCGCAGCCCAACGACGCGCTGGCTCACCGGAGAATCGCCGTCTTGGCATCTCTGACCGGTGACGTCCCAGGCGCGTTGGCGGCGTACCGTGAGGCTGCCCGGATCGATCCCAAGGACGCGGGAAGCCGGCGACGCCTGGCTAAACTGCTCCATGCCAAAGACGACCTGCCCGGTGCCATCGCCGCGTACCGCGACGCGATCCGGATCGATCCGATGCTCGCAGGTGATCATTACGATCTCGCCGCGGCACTGGAGCGTATCGGTGATCGGGAGAGTGAGATCGCCGAACTCCGCGAAGCCGTACGCGTCGAACGGCTCCTCCAAGATCCGGCCTCAGGGGTCGCCCCGCAGCAAAATGATGGCGCGTTCGGTGACTATTGGATCGACAACATTTCTGACGGGGTTTCGGACATGGCATTGTCCGTGGGTTTTCACGATGGGTACAAGTACGGTAGCGCGCATCGGTTTGCCGGCGACCTAACGGGCGCCATCGCCGCTTACCGCGATGCCATCAAGCTGAACCCCGGATCGGAGATTGAGGCGCGATACAGTCTCGCCATGGCACTTGCCGAGTCAGGCGACGTGCCCGGTGCAATCACCGCATTCCGTGAGGCGATTGAACGCGCGGCGCTTCCATCACGATCACAAGCATCCTGAACAGCCCGCGGCGGGTGCGGCTCATGAGGCGAGTCAACACGAGCCGGTCCCACAGGTCGAAGCGTTCAGCCTGCTTCGGGCCATCCTCATGGCAGGGCGGCCCGAAGAGACGATTGCTCCTCTCCGTCGCGTCCGCGAGCAGGCCCGCGACGACGGAAAACTGGGCCGGGCCGTCGACCTCGCGATCAAACAGTTTGAGCAGCTCTCGAAACTCGGTACTCCGATCCCGAGATTCTTCCGCCTTCCCTGGGGTTCAGAGGATAGCTTAGCCGAGCAATGCTACAAGCGTGGGTACTTCGCTGCGTCAGCAGCGATCTGGTCCGCAGGCTTCGCCGCGGACTCGAAACTGGCCGACGACATGACAGCCCAGAATCGCTACCACGCCGCTCGTTCCGCCGCGCTGGCGGCAGCCGGCAACGGGATCGATCGGACGCCCCTGGATGAGCAGACCAAAACTCAATGGCGAACGCAAGCCCTCGATTGGCTCAGAGCCGACCTGGCGTACTGGGCCAAACACATTGAAAGCGCCGCGCCGAGGCCAGAGCCCGGATCGGACAAACCCTCCAGCACTGGAAGGAGGATGCCGACCTGGCCGGGATCCGCGTCGAGGAGGCCGTCAATCGGCTCGCCGAAGACGAGCGGAAGGCCTGCCTCTCTCTGTGGAAAGAGGTCGATCAGCTACTGCCGGTTCGGGGGAAGGAAAAGCGGTTCGAAGGGATCACCAACACAATCGGCATGAAGCTCACACCGATCTTGCCTGGTGAGTTTCTGATGGGCTCGCTCGCCGACGACAAGGAGGCTCTTGACTGGGAAAAGCCCCAGTGCCGCGTGCGGATCACACGGCCGTTCTACCTGGGCGTCCACGAGGTCAAACAGGCGGATTACCTGAGCGTGATGGGCGAGAACCCCAGCTTCTTCTCATCGAATGGCCAGGGCAAAGATCAGGTCGCCGGCCGTTCTACGGCCCGATATCCCGTAGAGAATGTCTCGTGGCTCGACGCCGTGAGATTCTGCAACAAGCTGAGCGAGAAAGAGGGCCGGAAGCCGTTCTATGAGATTGGCGGTGAGAAGGTGCAAGTCCCCAACTGGAGTGGGACAGGATATCGCCTGCCGACCGAGGCCGAATGGGAGTTCGCCTGCCGCGCGGGCGGGACGTCTCGCTATTACTTCGGCGACGATCCCAGCCTGCTCGGGCGTTATGCTTGGTACAAGGACAATTCTGGAGAAAACACTCAGCCAGTTGGTCTCTTGAGACCGAACGATTCCGGTTTGTACGACATGCTGGGAAACGTGTGGGAGTGGTGCGGAGACACGCCCGCTCCTCGCGATCAACTCAAAGATCAGCTCATCATCGATCCACATGTTCTCAATAACGATGAAGCGCATTTCTTCCGCGGCGCGGCATATCCCCATGACCCGGGCGGTATGCGCAACGCCCAGCGGGCACCGAACTTGGCGACTTATCGCGCTTCAGACGTAGGCTTCCGTGTGGCGCGGTCAATGGAATGAGCCGACTGATTTCGCGACGGAGAGCCAGCAGTGTTCTTGGGGTTCAAGATACGGAAGAAGCCGGCGACCTCTTCTCCTCAGGTTTTTCGTGAGGGAATGAGGCGGCCCGTCGGGTCATCGGTCGGGTGGCGAAGCCGTGCCGTCCATCACCCGTGCCGTCCGGGCGGGTGGGAAGAAGAGGCCGAGCGGCTCCTTGCGGATGGGGGCCGCATCGAGCCGGACTTCCATCCGCTCGAATGCTTCGGGTTCGCCCGCGTGAATTGCCTGCCCCAACCTGGCTGCCAGAGTCGGACCGAACGAACTGGATAATCGCTATTGTTGCCGTTTCCAAATTCTCTGACAATTGTAGTTGCGAAAGCCGCACATTGTGGTTAGGATGGCGGGAAAGTCAGGCCAAAGATCTTGCTTCGCCTGGAGTCGCCGTTCTCATGCCGACCCAATTCGAGAGTCCCGCGCCAGTGGGGACCTAGCCGAGGGAGACTGCCAGATCCCCGATCCGATCGGGCGCAGCCGAGGCGGTCCGGACACGGCCGATAGGCAACTTGGAGTCGTGGCATGCCAACAGCCGTCGGCAGATCCACTCGCGAGAAGGACGGACAGAATAAGAGCGACCGCGTCCCGCGAGGGGCGTTTGTGAAGACTCGAGCTGGATGAAGGGGCGGGGAAGTCGCAATGCTTCCCTGCTACCGGACGATTCGCGGGCCTACCATGCCCACCTGGAACCCTTTTCCCCACCGGAGGGTCGAATTCATGAAGTTGCGGACTGAGTGGATGACGCGTCTCGCCGCGCGGGTCGGCGCGGCGGCCATGGCGATGATGCTCTTGGCCTTCGGGCTTGTCACATTCGGAGCCGAGAACGGGGCGCCCCAGGATGGCGGCCGGTCGCCGCAGGATGCTGCCGGACCGGATCGCGGCAAGAGCCAATCAGGAAGGAAGGATGCTCCGCCGCAGGCCCAGGTCAAGCTCGGCCTGTCGATCAATGACCCCAGGGCGTACCGCGGATACACTCTGCTGAACCCAATGAACCAGAAGACGACGTACCTGATCGACCTGGAAGGGCGTGTCGTCAAGAGCTGGGAGTCCTCGCATCAGTCGATGCACCCCGCGTATCTCCTGGAGGATGGTCATCTCTTCCGGGTCGCGGCGCTCGCCGGCGAAGACGAGTCCTTCGGCGGCGCGGGGGGCTCGGCCGGGCGGGTCCAGGAGTTCGATTGGGACGGCAAGCTCGTCTGGGATTTCGAGCTCCACAATGCCAAACAGTTCCCCCACCACGACGCCGTGAAGTTGCCCGGCGGCAACGTGCTGATGATCGTCTGGGATAAGAAGACACGCGCTGAGGCGACCGCCGCCGGGCGGAAGAAGGAGCTGGTCAGCGACTATCTGCTCCTGGACTCGATCGTGGAGATCAGGCCAACGGGCCGGACGACGGGCGAGATTGTCTGGGAATGGCACCTCTGGGACCACCTCGTGCAGGACCACGAACTCGAGCAAGTCGAATTTCGGCGATGTGGCCGCGCATCCGGAACTGGTCGACATTAATTACCTCGAGAACCGCCCTGCCTCCGGCTCCCGCTCCCGGTCCGTCCGATCGCGTGGCCAAGGCTTCCGGCCCGGGCCGTGATCCGGCGAAGGACGCGGTCAAGGACGCCGAGGCCGCGAAGCTCAAGTCGATCGGCTATGTCGGCTCGCCCAAGCAGCAGTCGCAGCGGGCCAACCCGGACTGGACCCACGTCAACTCGGTGGACTACAACGCCGCGCTCGACCAGATCGTGATCAGCGTGCACGCGTTCAGCGAGATCTGGATCATCGACCACAGCACCTCGCGGGCAGAGGCCGCCGGCCACACCGGCGGGCGCTCGGGGAAAGGGGGCGACCTGCTTTATCGCTGGGGGAATCCGCGCGCCTACCGCGCCGGCACCAAGGCGGACCAGATGCTCTTCTCGCAGCACAACGCCCAATGGATCCCCCGCGGCTTCCCCGGTGAGGGGCACCTGCTCGTTTTCAACAACGGCGGCTACAGGTCGGACGGGAACTATTCGTCAGTCGACGAGCTTGTCCTCCCGGTCGATGGGCAGGGACGGTACATGCGCCAACCGGGAGCGGCCTTCGGACCCGCGAAGCCCGTCTGGAGTTATTCGGCGCCGAACAAGTCCGACTTCTACGCCTCCTTCATCTCGGGCGCCCACCGGCTCCCCAACGGCAACACATTCATTTGCTCCGGACCCAAAGGCACGCTCTTCGAGGTGACGCCGGATCGGCATGTGGTCTGGAAATACGTGAATCCGATGACGGTCGGCACCGGTCCCCGGCTTCGGCCCCGGCGGTCCGCCGCGTCCGAATCAGGTGCTGCCCTCGTTCCGGCAGGACATGCTGGGCTTGTCGGCCGAGCAGAAGAAGGAGCTCGAGGCACTCCAGAAGACCGTGGACGCGACGCTCGAAACGACTCTCACCGACACGCAAAAGAAGACGCTCCGCGATCGGAGCGCCCTCGGCCCCGGCGGTTTCGCTGCGCCGACGGTGCCCGGCCAGGTCATCTCGGTCTCGACCCAGGTGACCCTGAAGCCGACGCCCGAGCAGAAGGCGCAATTGGCGACCCTTCAGAAGGCGGTCGATGCCGGGCTGGACAAGGTCCTGACCGACGATCAGAAGAAGCAGCTCAAGCAGATGCGGGCCGATTTCGCCCGCGGGGGACGTCTGGGTGGTCTGCCTGGAGGTCTTGCCCGCGGCTCTGGCGGCCCAGGAGGCGGTCCTCCCGGGTCGCCGGGAGGCAATCACCATGTTTTCCGGGCGTACAAGTACGGCCCGAATTATCCCGGCCTGGCCGGCAAGGTAATGAAGCCGGGCAAGACCGTCGAGGAGCTGCAATCCCACGAGCCGGAGGAGGCCAAGGGCTCGGAAAAACCCAAGGCGACCGCGAGTCGATGAGCCCCGCCTGCAAGGCCCCCGCGCAGCTCTAACCGGCGTTCGTCCGGGTCCCGCGGATGCAGGGCCAGGCCCACGCCTACATGGGGCCGTGGGCAGGCTTCGCCCACGCCAAGCGTGGGAACGAGTCACCCGTTTTCCTTGCTACAGTGTCAAATCTTTCCATAATTGTCCGGTTGCCACGGGATGGCCACAATGGACGCGCGGATCGGTCGGCTCGTTTGTCACGACACCAGCCACACCTCGCATAGGTCGTCGCTAGACCGACGAGTTCCGCCGGCAGTATGCGACGCGTGCCGGGATCGAGGGGACACATGAACAAGCGGTGCGGCATTGTGGCTTACGACGCTGCCGTTACATCGGTCAGGCGAAAGTCCACCTGCAACATGTGCTGACGGCGGCGGCACCGCTCAACATGATCCGGCTGGATGACTGCTGGACTGGGGCATCGGTCTCTCGGACCCGTCGTTCGCGGTTCGCCGCTCTGCAAGTTGCTGCCTGAGTGGGGGTTACGAATTCACCAACAGTGTCAATATTGACCTGGTTCAAAATCGGGTAACACATGTCTGAGCGAAGTGAGGTTTTCTAAAACGCCTGTCTCCTCCATATTGGTGCTGGGGGTGTCAATCCCACACCATCACAAAGGAGACAGGCATGGATGCCCAAGCTACGTTCTCGTTCTCGTTCACGCAATCCGACCTTGGTCCAATCGCGGACCTGCCCAGCCTCCCTCAGTGGCCGGCCCAGAAGCTTCTGCCCCAGGAACGGCGGGATCTGGGTATTCAAGTGCTCGCTGGGGCTCAACCAGTCTCGGATTTGGCCCGGGAACATGAAGTCAGCCGGAAGTTCCTCTATCAGCAAGCCCACATCGCTCAAGAAGCTCTCGACCAGGCCTTCGCTTCCTCGTCCAAGCTCGACGACGTCCTCTTTCGAACTGCCGGTCACCAAGGCTTGGCTGCAGCAATTGGTCCTGGGCTTAGTGTTGAGCTGCCATAGTTCGACCCGCGGTGTGGTCGAATTGCTGCGCGACGTTTTCGATTATCAGATCTCGGTCGGTGCCGTGCACAACATCGTGCATACGCGCCGTTTCTGATGCCCAAAGAATCAACCAGCAGTATGACCTCTCTCCCATTCGCATTGGTCTCCTCGATGAGATTTTCCAGGCGGGCGATCCCGTCTTGGTAGGGGTCGATGCCCAATCCACCTTCTGCTTCTTGGTGAGTCCGGAAAAGCATCGCGACGCCGATACCTGGGGCTTCCGGCTGCTGGAACTGGTCGACCAGGGCTTCGCTCCCGATGCCACTGTCGCCGATTTCGCCGGGGGGCTTGCCACGGGCGCCAGGAGGCTCTCCCTGATGTCCCCTGCCGCGGTGATGTTTTTCATGCGTTGTACAACTTTGGGCCGCTGGTCCGTTACCTGGAGAACCGGGCGTATGAAGCCATGGAAGTTCGGGCCAAGCTCGAGCGAAAGCAAGCGACCGCCGAACGTCGTCATGGCCGCAAGGACCAGAGTCTGGCCCGCAAGATCTCGTACGCACGGACGGCTGAGGCCAAGGCGATTGCGTTGGCTGACGAGGTGGCGTTGTTAGCCCAGTGGCTACGGGACGACATTCTGTCGGTGGCCGGTCCGGAGTCCGCCGTCCGCCGTGATTTGTTGGACTTCGTGGTAGCGGAGTTGCGCCCGGGAGACGGCCTGTCCGGATCGGATCAGGCCGGTAAGGACCTTGCTGGAGAATCAACGAGACAACCTTTTGGCCTTCGCTGTAGACCTGGACCGTGAACTGGCGGCCTTGGCCCAAGAATGGCAGATCAGCGTGACCACCGCCCGGGAAGTCTTGCAGATGCAATCCCTGCCGATGTGGGACCCGAAGCGACGGCGTTGTGAGGCGGCCCTGCAGAGACGCTGCGAGGGCGTTATCACGGAGTGTATGCCAACGTGCAGGAGACTATCCGATCGGGTGGTGCGGGCCAGCAGTCTGGTCGAGAACCTCAACAGCCGGCTGCGAACCTACTTCTTCCTGCGGCGGCAGTTGGGGAAGGACTACTTGACGCTGCTTCAGTTTTTCCTGAACCACCGCCGATACCTGCGCAGTGAAGTCCCCAGTCGAGTCGGCAAGAGTCCCGCGGAGTTGCTGACGGGTGAGCTCGCACGCTCACTGGCTGGAACTTCTGGGGTACACCCGGTTCTCCCAGAACTGAAGCCCCGGCGCGGCAACCAGAGACTCGCCAAAACCCGCTCCAGCGCGGGACCGCTCAGAGTGCCGCACTGAGGTCCCAAGTGTTACCCGAAAAAGGGCCTTTTTGAACCATGCCTCAATATTCGTGTCACCAGCCGCAGAGTAGCTCAACTCCGGGGTGGTGTCCCGGGGTATCCCCTCGAAGATTCCCGGCGAGGACATCAAACGACCAACCGGCTAATTCGCTGACCTCCCACATTTTTTCGAAGAGTTGCTATCTGCTCGAAGTGTCTCCTGCCTGTATATGGGTGAGCGAAGGTCGCAAGCCCCGCGGACACGAGCATGGCCGGCCCCCGTCCGAACTCCGTTATGTTGATTTCTGCTCGTGCCTGCATTTTCGCGTAGGCGTTCACAAGTCGGGATACCGGAGAGCGACGATTGCAGAATCAATGGCAATTGTCAGGCCGATGTTTTACAATTGTCATTCGAGGCAAGAAGGACTGGTTCTCCGAGGATTTACGGTGTGAACGTGTACAAAAGCTTTTATCCAGCCACCCGTATCCCTCCATGATCCGAGGATTTCGAACTTTCGGGAGTGATGACCCATGGCGAGGCAACCCTACGGCATCGTTGAGCAGCAGCAGATCGAACGGCTCTTGCAGCGGGGGAGTCTCGCAGGTCTGTCCGAGTGGCAACTGCTCGAGCGTTACGCGACCCAGCGCGACGAGCGGGCCTTCGAGACGCTGGTGGCTCGGCACGGTCCGATGGTCTTCGGTGTTTGTCGCCGCGTGCTGCTCAACGAGCAGGCCGCCGAAGACGCCTTCCAGGCCACATTCCTCGTCCTGATTCGCAAGGCCTCTTCCCTTGATCAAGACAAGCCGCTGGGGAATTGGCTGTACACGGTCGCATTTCGCCTGGCCCTTCGCATCCGCGCGAACGAGGCCCGACGGCTGCGGCGCGAAGCGCAGGCCGCCCGAGGCAGGCCCGGCACCGAGAGCCACGCCACGACCCCGGGCGACCAAGCCGTCGTCCTGGAGGAAGAACTCCAGAGACTGCCCGAGAGGCACCGCGTACCTCTGGTGCTGTGTTACCTCGAAGGCAAGACGAACGAGCAAGCCGCGGAGGTTCTGGGCTGCCCTCGCGGCTCGATGTCGGCGCGTCTGTCCCAGGCGAGGGAGCGCCTTCGCGCCTGCCTGGCCCGGCGCGGCTATGTCGTTCCCGCCGCCGGTATCGTCACCTTGCTGGCCTCCGCCAAGGCGGAAGCCGGAGTGCCGTCGCGGCTGCTCTCGGACACCGTGTGCACGGCCCTGTGGTTTGCCAGCGAAGAAGCGGGTATCGCAGGCGTCGTTTCCACACGGGCGGTCGCGCTGGCCAAAGGAAGCTTCCGGGCCATGTTGGTGTACAAACTGAAGATCGCCGGCGCCGTACTGGTGGCGGCCGTGATGTTGGGGACCGGCGCCACGATGCTGCTCAAGGCGGCCTCCCCGGCCAGTCCGCCCATTCCGGCCGTGGAGCAAGAACCCGAAGCGCGGCTGGATCATGCCGAGGTCGCCGGCGAGCGTTTGCCCAACGGTGCCCTCGCCCGCATGGGTTCGACGCAACTGCGGCACGGCGATACCGTCTCGTTCGCTGCCTACATGCCCGACGGCAAGGCGCTGTTGACGGCAGATCGGGACAAGACGGTCCGTTTGTGGGATATCGCCACAGGCAAGGAACTCCGCCGATTCGATTGGGGTGAGTTGCAGCCGGACAGCAAATCAGGGCCGTCCCAGGACGGCGACTCTGCAACAATTTGAGCAGCAATTGCGTGACGAGAGGGCGTTGGGCAGCCAGGCCGCCCTTTCTTCGGATGGCAAGATCGTGGCGGGCTCGCAAGGTGGGGTCGTCTGTTTGTGGGAAACGGCCAGCGGCAAGAAACTGCATCAGCTCCAGACCAGGCAGAAAAGGTTGGTTCAACTGGCCTTCTCGGCCGATGCCAGGTCGTTGCTCACCCTCGGCACCAGAGGCCAGGCCAGCGCCGTCTGGGACGTGGCGACCGGCAAGTGCGTCCGGAGTAGCGAGGGCAAGGACGGCGGCGGCCTTGATATCAACGAACAGAATGCCCTCGTTTCTCCCGGATGGAAGTACCTCGCCTACCTGACGCGGAACGACGCCGGCAATCGGTTGATTCACGCCAGGGACCTCGCAACCGGCAAGGAACTGGCCCAGATCGATGTAGGCGGGTTCGGCCCGACACAGACTCTCTCGTTTTCTGCTGACGACAAGACTCTGGTCTGGGATCATTATCCGGCCCGTGGCATAGTGCTCACGGACGTGACCACGGGCAAGGAGCTGCGCCGCCTGCGAGACCAAACCGCCGCCAGGAAGGGGACGTCCTCGCTGACCCGGCAATGGCCATCGCCCTTTCGCCAGACGGCAAGTTGCTTGCCGTCTGCCGCGAGAGCCACATCATCGAGTTATGGAACCTGGCATCGGGCCAAATGACCTATCCCGTCGGTCGGCCAACCAGGCTCAGCTCGAATTGCGGAATGTTATTGACGCGGCGGGCGTTCGGGTGCGTCCGGCCCTGGCTTTCTCGGCCGACGGCAAGAGGCTGGCATGTAGCCTGGGCGGCGAAACGATCCGTCAGTTCCAGGCCGATACGGGCACGGAAAACCGTCGGAAAACCCGGGAATGGACGACGGGCATCGGCGGCCGGTCTCGACCCTGGCCCTGTCGGCCGATGGCAAGTCGCTGTACACGTACGCCCACGGCGACCCGGTCCGCGTCTGGGATTGGGCGACCGGCAAGGAAACAGGGCATGCAAGGCGCCGGACCACGCGACCCATGCGGTTTTCTCAAGTGACGGCCGGATTGGCTTCGCGACCGACCGTGACTTTACCCTCTGCGGCGCGGGGGGTGAGCAGACGTGGAAGATCGACAAAACCCCGGTATCCGTCGCCCTTTCCCCCGATGGGTCGTTGGTGGCGTTGCGATTCTGGCCCAACCCGGAAGTGCATCTGAGGGACGCGACGACGGGGCAGAAACGGTATACGCTCGGACAAGCCAGCGACCGCCTGGAGATGGACACCCCCGTCCTGACCGACGTGACGGGAGTGGTGCCCGCGCATCTGGTGTTCTCCCCCGACGGCCGTTGGCTGGCTGGGGCAGGGCAAACACGGCAGTTTTGCCTCTGGGATGTGGCTACGGGCACCGTCCTCTGGCAACTACCTACGGAGTCGGGCCCAGCCATCGAGCGATTCGCCTTTTCCGCCAACAGCCTCTGCCTGGCGACCGTGAACGCAGACCATACCGTGGCCCTGTACGACGCTCTTACCGGCGCAAAGCGTGGCCGGCTCGGTGAGGCCGACCCGAAAAAGCGCAGCGTGCACCTAGAGAGGTGTACGCGGGATTTCATGCAAATGCGGCGGGACCTTCCCGTCTGCCTGGCCTTTTCACCGGACGGCCGTTACCTGGCGATGGCCAAGGATACGCCGGAAATCCATCTGTGGGATGTCCTCGCCGGCCGGGAGGTGGGACAGCTCAAAGGCCACGAGGGCAGCGTGGTCAGTTTGCTGTTTAGCCCCGACGGCAAACATCTTTCTCCGGCGGTTCCGACACCACGGTGCTGACCTGGGACCTGACCCGGCTGACCGGCCGATCGTCGCGGATCACCTGACCCCGCGCCCAAGCTGCAACTACAGGACCTGAACGCGCTCTGGACCGACCTGGCCGGCAAGGATGCCTCCCGAGCCTTCGACGCGATCCGCAAGCTGAGTACTTCACCGGATCAAGCGGTCGCGCTGATCCAGGAGCGCGTGAGTCCGGCTGCGTCCCCCGACCCCAAACACCTGGCTCAGCTCTTGGCCGACCTGGAGAACGGGCGCGTCGGGTTACGGCGACAGGCGGAGTCCGAGCTGGAAGGACTAGGCGACCTGGCCGAGCCCGCCCTGCGCAAAGCCCTGGATGGCGAGCCGCCGCTGGTCCTGCGGCAAGCGCATCGAGCGACTGCTGGACAAGCCTTCGTGCCGACTCACGGGCAGATGCGCGAACTGCGCGCGGTCGAGCTGCTGGAGCTGGTAGGTCGCTCGGAAGCGCGCCAGGTGCTCCGGGCCCTGGCTGGCGGTCTGCCGAGCACTCGCTTGACCCGGGAGGCCAAGTGTGGCGATGAGCGGATGACCAAACAGGCCGTCACGCGTTGAAGCTGACCCGAGCATCTTATTGAGGACCATTCCCATGTTACGTTGCCTTCTGTCTGCTCTGATCTTGGTCGGTCTTCTGACCCTTGGCCTGACCCGGGTCCGCGGTGCCCCTCCTGTTCAGGGTTCCGTAGGACGGATTGAGAATCCGTCCTACTCCGATTCCCAGGCCCTGTCGGCTCGGATTGACGAGCTCATCGGCCTCCGCCTGGCGAAGGAAGAGATACCGCCCGCGCCACCGGCCGACGATGCCGAGTTCTTTCGCAGGCTAAGCCTCGATCTGAATGGCCGGATTCCCGCAGTCACCCAGTTGGCGGACTTCCTCGAAGACACACGCGCGGACAAGCGCCGGCTGTTGATCGACGAGCTGATGGACGGCCCCGATAATGCTCCGTTGTACGTCCAGCACTTCGCTCATTTCTGGCGCCGGCAGTTGCTGGCGCAGACCACCGCGCAGCCGGAGGCCGTGGTCGCCTCCCTCGAAGGCTGGCTGCGAAAGCAGCTCGACGCGAACACCCCCTACGACCGGTTGGTTCGTGGGCTGCTCACGGATGCGAACGCCGAGGGTTTCTTTCTGGCCAACGAAAACAAGGCCGAGAACCTGGCCAGCCGGACCTCCCGGCTCTTCCTCGGGGTCAAGCTGGAATGCGCCCAGTGCCACGACGACCGTTCCGGCGGCAAGTGGAAACAGACGCAATTCTGGGAGTACGCGGCATTTTTCACCGGCCTGCGCGACAAAAAGGAACCCCGGTCTATTGTCACGCGCCGCACCCGCAGAATGCGGGGCCTGCCCGCATCCGGGTAGGCGGTTCGAACACCTGGGTGGAGGCGCGCTTTCCCGGACGGGGGCAAACCGGACTGGCAACGAGCCATCACTCCGCGTCAAGCACTGGCCGAATGGATCGCCCGCGGCGACAATCCCTGGTTCGCCCGGGCCGCCGTCAATCGCCTGTGGCATTACTTCCTCGGCGTCGGCCTGATCGATCCCGTGGACGGCCTCGGTACCGAGAACAACCCGCCGAGCCATCCGGAATTGCTCGACGAGCTGGTTCGTCAATTCGTCGCCCACGACTTCGACCTGAAATTCCTGATTCGCGCGATTACGCGGCAGCCGTACGTACCAGCGTTCCAGCCTCCAGACCCACCCCCGTCAGGCCGAGCTGCGCCTGTTCGCCCGCGCCGCGAGCCGCGCCCTGAGCCCCGAGCAACTGTACGACAGCCTGGTCCTGGCAACCGGTTATCGGCCCGATCCGCCAGAGCCGCCGCGTCTGAGCCCTTCCAAGCGGGGTCCTCCACGCGCCGTGTTCCTGGCCCCCTTCGACGATCCCAGCAGACAGCCCGTCGATTTCCAGGCGTCAATTCAGCAGGCGCTGATGATGATGAACGGCCAGTTTGTCGACGAAGCAACCAGTTCTTCCCGGAGTGCGACGGTCGCCGCGGTCATCGACAGCACCAGGCCCCTGGCGCAAGCGCATCGAGGAGCTTGTACCTGGTCACACTCGTCGCGCAAACCGCGGCCTCTTGAGGCCCGGCGCCTGCTCGACTACGCCGCGGCCCGCGAGAGCAAACAGGCACTGCGCGACATCTTCTGGTCGCTGCTCAACAGCACGGAATTCGTTCTGAATCACTGACTTTCGCCCCTTCCTCAGACCAAGAGGATCCCCTCATGCCGCGTTCTTCGTTGCAACTGTCCCGTCGCGATTGGCTGCGACTGTCCGCCGCCGGCCTCGCCGGCTACTCGATGTCCGGCTGGCTGGGGACCCTGGCGGCCGATGCCGCGACTGACACGAAACGCCGACGCTCGTGCGTCCTCCTCTGGATGAACGGCGGTCCTTCGCAGATGGACACCTTCGACCTCAAGCCCGGTCATACCAACGGTGGTCCCTTCCGCGAGATCGCCACGGCGGTGCCCGGCATCAAGATCAGTGAGCACCTGCCGCGGCTCGCCCGGCATGTGGACCGGCTGGCCCTGGTGCGTCTCGATGACGAGCAAGGAGGTCGATCACGACCTGGCCAAATACTACCTCCACGCTGGCTACACGCAGCGGGGTCCAATCCAATATCCGACGCTCGGAGCTCTGGTGGCCAAAGAGGCCGGCGCGGAGGATGCCGACCTTCCCGCGTTCGTGAGTATCGCGCCCGCACGCCTCTTGAACTCCGCGGGGCACGGCTCCGGTTTCCTCGGCCCGCGTTATGCTCCGCTCATCGTCGGCGACGCCGGCACGAGCTACGGGTCGCCTGCCGATGGCGATACGAGCGCGAATGCCCTGCGGGTGCCGAACCTGACGCCGCATGCCGGGGTCGGCGGTGATCACCTCGAGGACCGGCTGCGCCTCGTGCAGCAGATGCAGCACGAATTCGTGGCCGACCATCCCAGCGCAGCAGCAACGAGCCATCAGACCGCCTACGAGCGAGCCGCCCGGATCGATGCGCACTTCCGCGGGGAAGGCGTTCGATCTCGACGAGGAACCGGCCAAACTACGTGACGCCTACGGCCGCAACCGGTTCGGTCAGGGCTGTCTGCTGGCCCGGCGCCTGGTCGAGCGTGGCGTACCGTTCATCGAGGTGTCGCTGGGCGGAAACAACGGCTTCGGCTGGGACACGCACAGCAACAACTTCGAGACCGTTCGCGACTTGAGCCAGGTCCTGGACGCAGCCTGGGCGACGCTCATGGACGACCTGAAGGAGCGTGGCTTGCTCGAGAGCACGCTGATCGTGTGGATGGGCGAGTTTGGCCGAACGCCGACTGATCAACGGCGATCAGGGCCGCGACCATTTCCCCGGCGCCTGGACCGCCGTGCTGGGTGGAGGTGGCATCAAGGGAGGGCAGGTGATCGGCAAGACCAGCGCCGGCGGCGAAGCGATCGAAGAACGCCCCGTTTCCGTTCCGGACCTGCTGGCCACGGTTTGCGTGGCCCTGGGCGTCGATCCGATGAAGATGAATCAGTCCAACCTCGGCCGTCCCATCTCCCTCGTGGACAAAGCCGGGAGGCCACTGGAGGACATTGTGGCCAGTCACTGAAGCGGCCCTCGCTATCGTAGGAGGGAACCCGGAGATTTCGCTCGGCCGACCTTGAGGATGAAACGGTGCCGACAGTGCGGCAGCGGATTCGGACGTCGCGACCCCGGCGCCGCCGAAGTGATCCCCAGTGCCGTCGAACCAAGTCTGAGGAACTGGTGGGCCTGACTCGAGCTGAGACTCGTGGCGGCCGCGATCTGAGCGACGGATCGCCCCGCCTCACTATTGCGTTCAGACCGGACATTTCTATTGTCGTAGGACACTAACCGTCGGTGACGCTTGTAGTCATGCGACGGGACTGGTAACCTGCTGAAGGTGCGGCCGCGAATCGTCCTGGCCGGTCGAAGAGCCATCCCGAGGGAGGCAATGGAACATGAGCCATCGATTGGCCAAGCATGCCCTAATCGTCCTCGCGCCTCTGCTGGGCTCAGCCGAATTCGGGCAGCCCGGGTCGCAGAAGGATGACAAGGCCGTCGTCGAGAAGTTCCGCGCGTTCGCGAAGGAGGAGGCCGCGAGCTACAGCTTCCGTCTCGAAGGCAGCGACCGACCGCTGCGGTTTCATCCGGAGTCGGTCCTGTATTATACGGACCCCGTGGTAAGGGGAGTCTACGGCGACGTCTTCATATGGACGGCCGACGGGAGGCCGGAGGTAGTGGCCGCGATCTACCGGTTCTTCACGAGGGACCCCCACCGCGGGCGCCGCGTTCGACTCGCTGTCGCTCGGCAAGCTGACCGCCGAACGGGACGGCGCCGTCGTCTGGTCCCCCGCCAAGCCGGGCGTGGAGCTGAAGCCGATCCCCGGCGCCCCGCCCCGGCCGACTCGACCGCCGGCCGGCTCCGCCAGATGCGCGGCCTCGCGCAGAGTTCACCAGCCGCCAGACCAATCGAGCGGGGGTGGACAGCGCCATGCGCATGCTCTCCCAGCCCCTCTATCGCTACGAGGGCACCAAGGGCGACCTGATCGATGGCGGCCTGTTCGTCTTCGTGCACGGGGGCGCACCCGAGATCTTCCTGCTGATCGAGGCCCGACGGACGCGGGATGGCGCCCCCGAGTGGCGTTTCGGCGCGAACCGGCCGCACGGCATCGATCTGAGGCTGCATCATCGTGGGAAACCGATCTGGAGGGCCCCCGAGATCCCCTGGTCGCAAATCATCGACCCACGGGAACCGTATTGGGGCTTCCGTGTCGAGATGCCCGGTCAGCCGTGATCTGCAACGGAAGTTCCTGGCGAGGGTTCGGCAGGCATCTTGCTCTCTCCCTGCATCCATACGACAAGCCGGTCTGCCAGCGGTGGGCAGAGCCGAGCGGCTACTCCCACGAGCCGGAACGTCCAAACGAACCGTCTCAAGACCGAGAGCCGCCGCCGCGGGTGGTCGAACAAGCCGGCCACGCGACGCGCGACATCCTCGACATCGGCGGTCATCCAGGGAGCGGCGTTGTCCAGGATCTCGGCGGGCTGCTCGCCAGCAGGGACCCGCGAGCTGACGGAGTCCATGAACTCCGTCTTGATTGGGCCCGGCTCAACCAGGCAGACGGTCACCCTCTTTGTATAGAGCTCGCGGCGCAACGCATCGTTCCAGTAAGCCAGGCCCGCCTTGGTCGCCCCGTACGCCCCCAACGCCGAGTTGGGCACGCAGGTGATGGCGGAGCCGATATTCACAATCATCCCCCTCCGTGCAATCAAGGAGGGCAAACTGAGCCGGGCGAGCATCAACGGGGCCGTGAAATTGACCGCGATCTGACCAGCCAGTTGCTCGGGTAGGGCATCGGCGAAAAGTGTGGGCAAGCCCAGTCCGGCGTTGTTGACCAGGACATCGAGCCCACCGAATCGTTCGACCGTCTCGGCGACCAGGCGTTCGGGAGTCGTCGGGTCGGCCAGGTCGGCGGCGATCGTGAAGATCTCGACACCCTTTTGAAGGGCCCTCAGCTCACCGGCCAACCGCTCGAGGCGATCACCACGGCGGGCCGTCAGTACCAGCGCCCGTGCCTTTCCACCGCGCACCAACTCTCGGGATAAAGCCGCGCCGATGCCGGCCGAGGCGCCTGTGATCAGCACGACCCGGGGAGTTCGAGAAGCCAAGCCGCCGTCCGACATGCGCTCAAGCTCCTTCGGGCGGTGCGACGTGCGTCTCGTCCAAGGAAGTCCCGGAATCCCAGATGGTCTCGTCGAGCAGGTCGGACCTGGTCTCGTTCCCCCACGGTGTCATCAGACTGGTGGGAATATCAAGCTGGTCACAAATTCGCGCAACCAGAAAGTCGATCAGGTCGTGAAGCCGCCGGGGCTGGTGGTACCAGCCGGGCATGGCGGGGAGCACGACCGCACCAGCCCGGGTGACCTTCACCATGTTTTCAAGGTGAATCAGGCTCAAGGGGGTCTGCGCGGGACGACGATTAACTTGCCGCCGTTCCTTGAGGTGGACGTCGGCGGCGCGTGTGATCAGGTTGGTTGTCATCCCGCCGGCGATAGCCCCCAGCGTACTCATGCTGCACGGGATGATGATCATCCCGCCCGTCGGGAACGAGCCGCTGGCAATACCGGCGGTGAAGTCCTGATAATGGTGATAAATCAACCGGCCCGGCCCCAGACCGCCGAAAACCGCCGGATCGAACCGATCGATAACGACATTCAGGCCGACTTCCTCGTGGAGAACCTGGGCGGCGCTCGGACTGATGCAGAGGTGTATTGTCCGGCCCACCCGGCCGACCACCTGCAACAGCCGGACCGCATACGGTGCGCCGCTGGCACCGGTCATCGCGACCACCAAGTCGTTGGAACTTGCCGGATCGGCGTGCTTCATGCCTTCGCCTCCTTCAATTCCGTAGTGTTCTGACGCGTGGGTTTGGTCCCCACATAGAGCGAGGCGATTCCGCCGGTCAGAGAATATTGCCTCAGCTCGGTCAGGCCGCGGGTGGCCAGCAGATCAAGCATGGCCTGGCCGTCGGGAAATTCCAGGACGCTCCGCGGCAGATAGTCGTAAGCGCGGTCCTCGTTGGGAGCCAGGGCCTGGCCGATCCTCGGCAGCACGTGGCGGAAGAACGCGAGATAGAGCCCGCCCAGTAATCGTCCCTTGGGGCGAGAGAACTCTAGGATCGCGACTTTGCCACCGGGCCGGGCGACGCGAACCATCTCGTCGATGCCGCGGACCGTGTCGCGCACGTTTCGCAATCCGAAAGCCACGCTCACCACGCCGAACGTATTGCTCGGCAAGGGCAATCGCTGGGCGTCCCCCTCCACGAGCGTCACCCGGCCGACCGCTCCCGCCTGGTTCACCTTGGCATGGCCCAGCAGCAACATTTCACGGCAAAAATCCGTGGCCACGATCGGCGATTTTCCGCGACCCGCATCGTCGTAAGCCAGCGCGAGGTCGGCCGTTCCGGTGCAGCAGTCGAGCACGGGCACACCCGGCTCGGGAGCCGCCACCCGAGTTGTGAAGGTGCGCCACGAACGATCGATGTTCAGACTGAGCAAGTGGTTGAGCAGATCATAACGCCCCGCGATCGACGCGAACATTCGCCGCACGCGCTGGTCGGACTTGTCGACCCCGGGGACGACCTGCAGCGAACAAGCAACCGCGCTCGATTCGTCCGCGACAGGTGGTTCGACCTGATTCGAAAGAGTCATTTGGGGAACCACGAAGTTAGTGCGGCCCGGCGATGTCGCCGAGGCTTATCCAATGCCCGGAGTTCGCACGCACACTCCGCTATTGTGGTCGATGAGGTGGGTCGTCGACAAGGATGAGAACCTTTTCAGGAGGCGATTGCTCTGTACGCAAGGGCTTGACAGTTGGGATGTCGCAGCGCTGCTGCTGCTTTTGAAGGCGATCCCTGAAATACGGCGGGTTTTTCCGGCGCGTTGCGCTGACTTGCGCATCCAAACAGCGGGGCGTGGCA
Source organism: uncultured Planctomycetota bacterium (assembly GCA_963720335.1). Taxonomy (GTDB): domain Bacteria; phylum Planctomycetota; class Planctomycetia; order Isosphaerales; family Isosphaeraceae; genus CAVRFS01. The sequence continues at coordinate 55,220 of CAVRFS010000022.1, forward strand.
CGGTCTACACGACCCACAGCGTGCTGGCCGAGCGGAAACGCGAGCAGATCGTCGCCTACGGGCACGATCACCGGCCCAGAATCTCCAATGGCCCGCCGTCTGCTACATCGATCTGGCACCGGTCGATTGATCGCGGAGCACGTACGAAGGCCATCGCGATCGTTGGTTACGGACGGGAAGGAGGGGCTGGGTTCCAGCAACACCTCCCAGGGCGCGCTCGATCGGGCCTGCGTGAGCGACCTGCGGCTTGTGCTCGAGGGCACTGCGGATTGAGACGACTCGACGCGGTGAGGGATTAAAGATCGTCGCGGCCAAGGCCGTCGCGACCGAGGGCCGCCGTTTCGGATGCTTGACCTGAATCGTGATCGTTCCGCCGTGGATCGGGTTCGCGGGAACAGCCTGGATCGGTGCGCCGGGCTGGCTGTCGTAGACAACGGTGTCGGTCGCTTCGTTCCAGATACGGACCCGGAGCGTGCCTTTTCCAGAGCCGCCCGCGGGCCGACACCAAGAAACCGTACGTCCCAGCGCCGTTGATGGTGCCGCTGCCCTGGTACCAGAGGGTGTTGCCGGAGACGACCAGCCAGTCGTTGCCCGTGCTCTTGAAACTCAGATGGCCGGCCTTCAACGTGAAGACGGTCTTGCCTGCGGGGACAGCGCTGCTTCCCGCGTACTTCGCATTGATCCGGAACGTGGCTTTACCCGTGGACGTGGGGTTGCTCGGAAGAGCACCGCGCGGTGAGGTGAAGCTGCCGCTGCCGGAAACCGATCCGGCGGTCGGGTCGTAAACCACGACATCCTGAGCGGCGATCGCGCCGGCAGACACGCTGAGCGGATCTGTCAACTTCAGCGTCACCTGGTACAGGCCCGCGGCGGTATAGATATGGCTGCCGCTGACGGATCCGGATCCGTTCGACCCGGTCACGGTGCCACTGGAAGTAGTGCCATCGCCCCAGCTCCAGATCGCGGTCTCCGGACCGATCGCGGCTGTGTCCGTGAACGACGCGATTACGCTGAGCGGATTCACCACGCGGGTGGCCTGAATCGGGGTCACGATCGGTCCCAAGACGGGTGCTCCGGTCGGTGGTGGTTTGGAGACCTCGACGTCGACGCGACGTGGTCACCTGGGCCGTCGTGGGTGTTGACTCGCTGTTGTCGACGTTGTCGGTGGCGGCGGTCCAGAAACCATAGGTATGGCCGTTGACCCCATCGAACGTGGCCGAAGTCTGGGTGGTTTCGGTCAGGAAGGGGACGAACGGTCCACCGTTGTCCGAGACATAGACGTCGTAAGACGCGATGCCAGAGCCGCCCGGGTCGTCCTGGCCGGACCAGCTTACGGTGAAGTTGGGGGAATTCTCGATCGCCGGCAGTGGCGCGACCTGGCTGGACGGCGGCCCGGCGTCGATGGTGATCAGGTCTTGCTTGGTCGGGTCGATTCCCTTGGTGGGATCGTCATCATCGACCTGGTCGGTCGTGATCGGCGCGTTGGCGTCGAACACGACCGTGGCGACGTTGCGGATCTGCGTGCCGGTCGGTAGGCCGGCCTTCGGCGCGACGATGTACGTGAAATAACCCTTGCCGCGGCCGGTGCCGTCCTCGGGCGGGAGGAAGCCGGTCAGGACGTCGGGTGGAAGCTGAGTGCGGGGGTCGATCGTCTGAAACGTTGCCGTGACCAGCCCGGTCAGGGGGTTAAGCCCCAGCTCGATTTCGACTTCGATCGCCTGGCCATTCTCGGTGATGTCGACGGTGCTCTGGAAGTGCTGGCTCCCAGGCGGGATGATGATATCGACATTCCCAAATCCGACCGCGGTCAGCTCGAAGGTATTCCAGTCGAAGCTGGGATCGAGCTGATCGGTAACGACGACCCGCTGCGTCGGCGCGGTGGCGGTGGCTTCGTTCTCGAAGTCGACGCGGTAGGGCAAAGGTCCGGCCGGGACGATGAAGCCGGCTGAGCCAAAACCGGCGGGACCGATCAAGTCGTTGGGGTCTTCCGTGAAGAAAAATCCGGGTGGCACCGGACGATTCAAAAGCGGCTTGGAGGGAGGTATAGGAGGATGAAAGGGAGGATTCCAGGGGCCATATAGCTGATTTGGGTCCGGAGGAGGTTTTCTCCAAAAAAGCCGTTGCCCGAAGCCGTCGCCGGGTTGACAACAATTCGGTGCTGGTTCGGGGAGGGGGGGAAGCGTAGCCCGGTTCTCCTGGGAGGAAAGGCCCTGCCGCGGAGTAGTTCGGGGACAAATCGGGGAGAATCTTGCTGAGACCGTATCCCAACAATGCGCCGGAGGCCGCCGACATGCCCACTCCCGTGCCCATCACGGCAGCCGCCGTGCTCGCGGCGATAGAATCGCCGGCGGCGGCCGTAGCTACACCGAGTCCGAGGGACCCCAAAATCCCGCCTATTCCCCCGATAATCGCTTCCCCGGGGTTGAGGAGCTCCAATCCCGACGGGTCAATGAGATTGAGCGGGCTGTTGTCAGCATATTCTTGAATGTTTGTTGTGCCACCCCCGAGACCTAGAGGGTCAATGCTAAGAAACCTGCCCATTACGGAGAAAGTAGCCGCGCAGCCCGCATCAGTTCGAGCCCCAAGCCGCCTTGGATTACTCCGAATTCGCCGGCGAAGGTGAATGGGTTCGCGATTGTCTCGCTGGAGCTCGATTCCTGGCCAAAGGGAAGATAAGTGTAGCGGTTCTGGTACCCACCCGACGGCCCTGTTATCCCAACCGTCGAGCCGACGGAATCGAAGTCATAGTAGGAAGATGTGCCGCTCGCGTCGACGAGGTTGACAAGGCCCAAGCCGTAGGTAAAGTGGGCGATCAGCCCGCCGCCGCGCCGTACATTCCGACCACGTTGTTCAAGCCTGTGGGATCCACCACATAGTCTGTGGTCTCACCGTTCATGCCGGTTGCGACCCGGAACCCCAGCGCGTCGTATTGAGCGGTGAGCGACCCATTGGTCGTGCTGGCGGACACAAGCTGGTCAGCATCGTTGTACGTGTACGCCGAGGTCTGCGAGCCGTCGGTCGTCGAGACCAAGTTGCCGTCGGGGTCGTAAGTCAGGTTCTCGTTGCCGATCGAGGTGTATTCGTTGACGTTGTTGCTCACATAGTCGGTTGCCACGCCGTTGATGATCGTCTGCGTGCGGTTGCCGGCCGGATCGTAGACGTACTGGAGGTCCTGGTTCGGGAGTGCGGACGGATTGTTAGAGGCGAAGACCGCGTGGGTCAGTTCGCCGATGGCGTCGTAGGAGTAGGTCCACTCGCCGTCAAGCGTCGTCTCGGTGGCGACGCGTCCCAGGTCGTCATAAGTGTAATCGAAGCGGGAGTTGACCGTGCCGTCAGGCGCGTAGTTCACCAGGTGGAGCACATCGCCAGCGAGGTCGTATTCGTAGGTTGTATAGGTGCCGTTGCCCTTGTCTTCGCGCTTGAGGCGACCGGCCGCGTCGTAGGTGTACTGGTCGATTAGGGCCCCGGTCCCGTCAGCGAGCGTTGCCAGGCGGCCCGCGGCATCATAGGTGTAGTTCACGGTGAACCCGGTCTGGTCGACCATCTGGGTGCGCCGGCCACCGGCGTCATAGCTGTACCGGAGCAACGTTCCATCGGGGTAGGTGATTTGCTCGAGCTCATTGTTAGGGTAATAGGTCAGCGTCGTGGTTCCGGTGGGGTCGGTCGTTGACTTCAGGTTGCCGTCGGAATCGTAGTGATAGGTCATTTGCGTGCCGTCGACAAATGTAGCGGAATCGATCCGGCCCGATGTATCGTACTGATACGTGATCGGATCACCGCGGCGGTTGGTCAGGGTTTGCGGATCGCCGAGGGCGTCATACGCATACTGCTCGACGCTGCCATCGGCATAGGTCGTCGAGGTTTCGTTCCCGTTCTGATCGTAGCCGTACTGCGTTGTATTGCCGTCCTGGTCGGTCGCGGATGTGAGCCGATTGAACGGGCCGGTGTAGCCGAAGCCTTCGGTATGCTCCAGCGGGTCGGTCTGGCTGATTAGATCGCCCATCGAATCGTAGGAGAATTTGTAGAAGTTGCCGGCCGGATCGGTCACTTGGACCAGGTTGAAGTTGGTGTCGTAGGAGTAAAGGGTCACGTGTTGCAGGGGGTCTTCGACCTTGGCGACCAGGCCGTTGACATCGAAGGAGTAGGTCGTCGTCCCGCCATCGGCGTCGGTCGCGGAGACGTCACCGGTCGGGCCGTAGGTGTACGTGACCTTCTGGGCTTCGCCGTCGTCATAAATGTCCGCCAGCCGACCCTCCGTGTCGTAGGTAAAGTACTGGTGAGTTCCCGACGGACTGGTCACCGAGAGGAGTGCATTGGCCGTGGCCGGGTTGGCGCCGGTGTCGTACGTGTACGTGGTCGTCAGGCCTTCGAGGTCCGTGGCAGTCAGCAGGTGCTGGTTGCTCGCGTCATAGGTGTAGGTTGCGGACTGCCCACTCGCCGGGTCGGTGATACTGGTGATCCGGCCGGCGCTGTTATAGGCGATTTGGAGCGACTGGCCCGACGAGTCCGTCAGGCTGGTCAGAAGCCCGCTTGTATAGCCAGCCGTGATGCGATTGCCGTTAGTGTCCTGGACGTAGTCTATCTTGCCATCGGCACGGAACGCAGTCACCGTCCCGTCGGTCTCGGTCAAGGCGTAAGAACCCGCACCAAGGATCGTCAGAATGCCGTGGTCGCCGGGGTCATCAATGTATCCGCCACCGCGGGAATCGGGCTGGAATCGGCGCTGTGAACCATTGCCGTCGGCGATTACCACCGTTCCGTCATCCAGCACTGAAAGGGTTCGTTGCCATCCGTCGGACCACCACCAGCCCCGGCCGAACGGACCGAGCTGATAGCGGCTCGTGATCGAGTTGGAGAAGACGCGGCTTATATCCAGCGGGAGGCCAGGGGCCGAAACGGTCGCGTCTGTGATCGAGCTCAAGGTTGTGACCGGGCTGAGACCGTTGGCCAGCTCCACCTCGAAGCCCAAGAGGAGGTCGGGGTCGGCAGCCTCAAAGCCGGAGCCCGCCGTCGTCCCGGAGGACGTGAAGGAGGCCTGTGCAGTGTTGCTGCCAGTGTCCACCTCGACGGAGAGGGAGCCGATCGACGTGGAAGGCTGCCCGGGCAAGGAGCCCAAGTAGACCGCGTCCGCGTCGAGCCGGGACAGGTAACTGTCCCAGGTCGATCCCAACTGTGCGACGAGGTTCGGGAACAGAGCATCCCAAGCATCGGGGGCGATCGTGGGGGGACGGAGCTGGGCCTCGAGCTGGTCCCAGGGGATGGGTCCGCCGCCTCCGGAGCCGCCACTGGAGGCCCCGGTGCTAGACTGCGCCTGAGGTCCCGCCGTCACCGAGGGAGCCTGGTCATCCGTCTGCGCCACATCGAGCTGAAAGACGACCGGGGAGTTGAAATCCCATTCGCTCTCGAGCCAACCGCCCCAGTAGACTGGGACCCTGATCGACTCGCCCGGCTGGAGCAGGCCGGGCGTGACACCGCTGGCGAGAAGCTGGATCGAGTTCGTGTACCCGTCGGGGTCCGCGGCGTTCCAGGTGCCGGATTGAATCAGCGTGGGGTCAAGAGTCAAGAAGGCCGCTTGGTTGCCGTCCTGAGTCGCTGTCAAGATCAGCAGCGGTGCGGGCATGGCGTCGTCGCCCGTGTTGCTGTACTCGATGTCGATCTCGGCCGGGAGGGCGCGAAAGTATAACCGGTCGGGGACGATCAGATTGGTCGTCAGCACGCCCTGGCCATCGGGCACGATGGTGAGCGCCCCGGCGACCTGGGATGAAGCACCGTCGGCGCGGGCGGCCCGGACCGTGTAAACCCCTGGAGGAACCGCTCCCGCGGCGAAAGTCGCCGTCATCTGCGTGGGCGAGATGAGCATGACCGCACTAGCGGGCAGCATGGTTCCGTCCCCGGCCACCAAGGCAACCGTCGTCGTGGCATCGAACCCGGCGCCGACGAGGTTCAATACATCGGCGTGGCTCGTGCTTAACCGGGGTGGCGATGTCTCGGCCAGCAGAATGCCGGACGCCGTCGCCGTAATGGTGTAATCGCCCGCCTGCGGCACGAGGGGGTTGTAAACCAAGATGTACCAGGTGCCGGCCGCGGCCAGCGGGACTGTGACAACCTGGTCCGCGGAGGCCGGCGTCGAAGACCGGTAGTCGTAGTCGGCACGCGTCGGGGCGCGCCGAACTTGACGTAGACCTCGTTCTGGTCGCCGCTTTCCCCGTCCTGGAGGTCGATCAGGAGCGGGCTGGCGGTGGCGACCTGGACGTCAAAGAGCTGAGTCTGCCCGCTCCCGGCGAGCGGCTCTTCAAACGCGGTCCCGAGCGTCAGGTCGATCGGACTGCTCTCCAACGCGAACGCGTACGCGCCGGGCTGCCCTCCCGCGATGCGCACTGTCAGGGTATAGCTCCCCGCCGCCGGCAGCGTCACGGACGAAGAGTCAGCCGTCAGCCCCGTGAAGCCGACGAAGCCGCCCGGGCCGCTCAGGTCGAACTGGACGTCCGGGCTCGATGCAGCCACAAGGTGAAACTGGACTTGCTCATTGGCCACCGCCGCGAACGTCCAGCGGTCGACGCTAGCCGGCGTGTCGAGCTGGCTGTTCGCCTGTTGGTTCAATGTCAGGGAATACTCGTGGACGGGCGAGCCGAACGTATCGAGAATATAGTTACCCGTGCTCCCCGAATGGCCGGGAGGCGCCTGCACGCGGATGTGGTACACGCCGTCGGCTGGAAGGGAAAGCGGTGCCAAGATCGCATCCGATCCCAATTGGCCGTTGCTGGCCGTCTCCAAGACGTCCCCGCTCGAGTCCAGCAGTGTCACCTGACCCCAGTCGAGGGCCGGGGCGGGAGGCGCGGGACTTCCGCCGGCTCCCGTATGGATCGTCGCCGCGACGGCCTGTCCGGCCCGGCCGTAGAACGACCAGTCGTCAACCTGGCCGGACGTGGCGAGATCGCCCGGCGCCGACTCGTTCAGTGCAATCGCACCCCCCGGCGGAACGATGCTCACGGAGCCGTGGAGGATCGTCCCGCCGATCTGTCGCACTCCGGGCGTACAAGTGCAGTCCATTGAGATCGAGGGTCGTGTACTGCGGGACGATCAGCGTGTTGACATACACCGCCTCGGGGCCGGTCCCTGAAGTATTGTGCGCCGCGTCGACCAGTTGGACTGATACCGTCAGCGTCGGTTCAAGCTCGATCGTATCGTACGCGAAGTTCTGGTAAAACCCCGCTGGCGTATTCCCGAGATCCCGGCTCATCGCCTCCAGGAATTGGACCAGTGTTGGAGTATCGAACATGTTAACAAAGCCGACCGTGGGCTCCGGGCCGAAGTCCTCGGCATTGGTCGTCGTACCGACTAGGCCACTGTTATCGGGCAAGAGAAGCGTTGTCCCCGGCTCTCCGGTCAAGACGCCGTCGCCGTCGTCGGCCAAGTCGCCCGCGATGCTGAGAGTACCGCTGTCGAGGCGCACGGTCCCGGTGTTATTTAGTTCCACGTTGTCGAAATCAGTCTCTCCGTCGTCTCCCCTCTTGACGAGCAGGCCGGCGTTGTTGAACGACACTGGTGTCTTGGCCCCGGCCGAGCCCAGGGTCCGATGATTCGTGATTGCGAAGGTGGCGCACTGCCTGGTTGTCGATCGTCGCACTGTTGATCACTTGGAAATCGTCATACTGTCCGTCACCGCTCCAGGTCGCCGATCCCGCGTTGTCGAGCGTGCGGCTTTCGAGATCGAGCATCCCGCTGAGGTTGAAGGCAGCGCCGGCGGCCACGGTGGTCGATCCCGAGCCGCTCATCGTGCCGCCGGTCCAGTTCAGTGTATTGGTAGCAGTGAGGTCGCCAACGCCTGTCAGCGTGCCGTTCGAGAGACCGAACTCCGGTACTGCGACTGAAACTCCGCTGCTGAAATCGGCGACGCCGCCGTCCATGACCAGGCTTTTGCCGAGGCTGGCCACGGGACTGGTGAAATTCGCCGTGCCGGAAACCACGTGGGTCTCCCCGGCGTTGGCCAGGTCGTAGATTCCCATCAGGTTGACGGTGCCGCCATTGAAGGAGACCGTGCCCGCGCCGCCGATTCGCGAGGCGGATTCCAACGTGTGAGTACCGCCGTACCCGCCGGAGCCGAATCCGAGGGTCGGCGCCGGCGGCGACTTCGAACGAGCCGGTGGAGTCGCCGTTGCCCGCGAGGTCTAGCTCCGCACTCTGCACCTGGACCGACCCGCTGTTGTTGAACGCGACGCCGCTGAAGACCGCCGCGCCGGTCGCTCCAGACCGGACGAGCGTGCCCGCGTTGTTGAACGCATTCGACGCCGTCCCCGTCCCGCTGATCAGCTCGGTACTTTCGATCGTCATAATCCGCGCCGGTCTGGTTGTTGATCGTGGCCCCGTTTGACATCGAGAACTGGTTGCCGCTCACGGTTGCGGCGCCGGCGTTGACGAGCGTGCGGCCCGCCAGGCTCAAATAACCCGTCACGTTCATCGTGGCACCGGCGGCCACGGAGGTCGTGCCCGTGCCGCTCATTGACCCGCCCGTCCAATCCAGCGAGTCGGTGATGGTCAGCCCACCGCTGCCCCCCAGCGTCCCTCCGGCGAGCGCGACCTGCGAAGCGGTGACAGGGGACTGGTGCTGCTGAAGTCGATCGTTCCGAAGTCGATTGCCAATATGCCCAGGCCGGATGTGCCCAGCAGGTTCACGGTGGCGCCGTTCATGGAGGCCGTGCCGGCGCCGCCGATCTGGGAGCCGGATTCCAAGGTCTGCGTGCCGCCGTGCCCACCATAACCGAAGCCGAGGGTCGCGCCCGCCTCGACCGCGAATGAGCCGGTAGAATCGCCGTTGCCCGCGAGGTCTAGTTCGCCGCTTTGCACCTGCAGGGAGCCACTGTTGTTGAACGGGACGCTGAAGACCGCCGCGCCAGTCGCGCCTGACCGGATCACCGTGCCTGCGTTGTTGAACGTCGCCGGCGGCGTTCCCGATCCATTGAGGGGCAGGTCGCTGGTGATCGAGAAGTTCCGCACCGCTTGATTGTCGATCGTGGCGCCGTTGCTCACCGCGAACGAGTCGTACTGGCCTGTGCGGCTCCAGGTGGCCGTGCCGGCGTTGACCAGCGTGCGGCCGACGAGTGAGATAACGCCGCTCATATTGAGCGTGCCGCCCTCGGCCACGGTGGTCGTGCCCGCGCCGCTCATCGTTCCGTCGGTCCAGCTCAGCGAGCTTTTAACGGTCACGCCGCCACCGCCGGTGATCGTGCCGCCGGACAAATTCAAGTCGTCGATCGTCGACGCCGCGGCGATCGATAACGATCCGCTCGAGATGCTGAGCGTCGCCTGGCTGGTTAGGCTGTGAATCGAGTCACTGGCGCCGGTGGAGTGGGTGACCGTGATTCCGGAGGTGTCGATCACCACGTCATCGCCGGAGCCGGGCAGCTTGCTGGTACTCCAGTTGCTGGGTGTATCCCAGTCTCCGCCCGAGGAGTTGATCCAGTCGACGGTGCTCAGTAGCAACCGGTTCTCCAGGATCTCCAAGCGGGGCCGGCCTCGTCGACGCTCGCGTGTCCTGCGTGCCGGGTGATTGCGCGAACTGTTGTACATCGAACTTCTCCCCGTATTCGCGCCCTGCGCGCAGATCGAGGCCGGAGGGACGTGGTGGCCGCCATTGTGTGGATAAAGTGACCGCGAGGCGACGATCTCTGCTACTCACGCGATCGAGCAGGTTTCAGCGACGCGATGGCACTTGGGGAGTCGCCGTCCTCATGGCATGGATGCTCTGCCTGCCTTCGGATGCGGCGATCCGTCGATTCGCCCGCTGACTCTATCTTCATTACCGCTCGCCGGCGCCGATCGTACACAGAAACTCTGAGTGGCTCTCGCTCAGAAATCCCTCGCCCCAATCGTGTAATCTCGGATCTGACCATTCACAGTCGGCGTCAGGTTCAGTGTATAAACCGTGTGCACCGGAATACGGATCTCGTTGTCAATCGCGAGATAATTTCCTTCCGGACCAAACCGGTCTTTTTCACCGTACCAACGGTTGCCGCAGGCGAACTTCAAGCGATAGCTCCCAGGCGGAATGGATGTCTCGGCCGACTGCCCCGATCGGATGAGAAACCGGCAGACAAGATGAGGGTCATCCCATTTCTCAATCTTTACCACCATGTGCCGTTGGCCGGGCCGTGGGACGATGCGAATCTTGCTGGTCGTCCTCGCGCGTCCGAAGCGAAAGACACCGTCTCCGTTGTCGGGAAGCGGTTGCTCCGGCGGACGGTTCCAGACGGGACGTCCTGGCTCCGCGTCGCTCGATTTCCTTGGAGGTAGTGGCTTGGGTGGGACAGCTTCCTGGCTTGGCAGTGGATTCGGACGGGCCGGGGTGAGGTTTCGAGTTGCGAAGTAAATCGCCGATACCAGAACAACGACACTGATCGCAATATACGCCTCAACCCATTGCGAAGCGCCGCGCCTCGAGCGACTCTTGCAGGCAACCCAATCCCCGCGAAGTGACGTGTTGTCGACGACTGTGACTACAGGCGGTATCGCCGTCGAGCCTGTGGGCCGGTCCCCCGGACCTCGACGGGCCAGAACCCGAAACCGCGGCGGGCGAAGTGGTCGGGGATCCTGGCCGTTCGAGCGTCACTTTCGGTGCGGTCCAACGGCTTGGGGAGGAACTCCATGACCCTCGGGTTGGCATTCATCGCGGCGAACGATGGGAGGTCCTCCGGGCGCCAATCGCGGAGGATGAGGCGGGGCGTGTCAATGGTCGGGGAGGATTTCATCATCGTCTCGAATCGCGCGAGGTTAAGTGTAAAGCATAGATGGATCGAGCAAGCTCGCCGAGATGGCACCCCGGATGCCGTGAGATAATGCCACGATGCGCCACGGGAGGGGGGATCCTCTATCGCGGCGGCGTTTCCGACTCTGTAGGCGCTCGGTCTTCGACGTGCAGCATGTTGGTTGCCTCGGCTCGGAAGCGGCGGAGCTCCCGGTCCTTGGGCCGGTTTTTCTCCATCCACTCGACTGCCTGGTCGTACAAGTGACGGGCCTCCGCACGCTCGCCAAGTCGCCAGCGGGAGAGAGCCAGGAAGAATGCGTTGAAACCGAATTCCCGCCCATGACTCAGCCCTTCCGACTTCTTGAGCGCGGCGATCGCCTCGCGGTACTCGCCGCGCGATAGTGGGCAACGCCGAGCGTGTTCCAGATGTGGGAGGCCGTCGGTTCGATCCCGACCGCCTTGCGGGCGAGGACGACCGCCTCCGCCGGGTCGTGCGCCGGTGGATTCTCGGACCCGACAAGGAACCACGCCAGATCGTTGTTGAATAGGGCCCGCTCGGGGTGGAGGGCCACCGCCCGGCGGTAGGCGTCCGCGGCCTCGCGAAAACTCCCCGTGGAGGCGAGCGCGACGCCGAGGAGGTGGCTCGAGACGGCGAGCCGCCAGCGGTAGTGCACCTCCTGGGACGACGGCCCGTCGGACCGCTGGGCGGCCAGGCCCGTATAGAGCTCAACGGCCTTCCGGGCGGTTTCCACCGCCTCGCCCCGCCGGCCAAGCGGTACGAGCGCCCGCGTCCACTGGAAGTAACAGTCGGCCTGAAACTCTCGCCCGATTACGGGGTTGTTGGGAATCTGGGCCGCCAAGTTCTCGCACGAGTCCGATGCCTTCTGGTACGCCCCCCTCGCCTCAGCCGGTCGGTGCGCGTCGGTCAGCAGGCGGCCCAGATCGTTCAACATGTCCGCTTTTCCCAGGGGACGCTGGAGGTCGCCGGAGGACCGTTCGGTCGTCACGTCATAAGACGCCAACGCTTTCTCAAAGGTCTCGATCGCCTGCGCGGGCCGGCCGGCCCGCTGCAGGGCATCCGCCAGAGTCCGGAGGGTCGAGGGCAGATACGCCGGATGTTCGGCCGCATCAGGGGAACCTGCCGACACCTCTTCGGCGAGCGCGACGGCTCGGAGCAGCACCCCGACGCCATCTTCGGTCCGACCCGCCCTGAGCAGCACGCCGGCGAGGTGCTCGTTCAAGGCGACGAGGAGTTCCCGGCGATGGGACGAGGCGAGCGACGGTCCCGAGGCTTCACACGTCGCGATGATCTCGCGAAAGGCCTTCTCGGCCGCGTCGTGACGCCCCGACGCGGACAGGACGGAGCCCAGGTTTGCTGCGCTCATCACCAGATCCGTGCGATAACGGGCCTCGTCGGGGAACTCGGCCAGCAGGTCCTCGCAAAGCCGGACGGCACTCCGGAGGGCATGCTCCGCCTCCGGAGTCGGAATGCCCGGCAGGGTCCCCAGTCTGCGGTAGGCGTCGGAGAGCCGTTCGCGCGAATCGGGCGCGGCCGATGAATCGGACGCCAGGTGCTCCAAGAGCTCCGTCGCATGCCGGTACGCATCGCTACCCGGGCGACTCTCGCCGGTATCAATGAGCGTGAAGCCCAGCGTGCTGTAGGCGGAGGCCAGATCGGTCCGGTACTTCGCCTCTTCCGGGAACTCCTCGGCGAGGCTCGCGAGCAGGGCGATCGCCCGCCTGAGGGCCTGAGATGCTTGAGGGCGCGTGTCCGAGGAGGTGCTGTATGCTCCCGACGCGGTGGTAGGCACGCCCCTTCTCGAAGCGGATCTCCGGGTCTGAACCCCTCTGCGCGGAGAACTCTTTGTAGAACTCCAGCGCCTGCAGCAGGAATTTCCGCTGCAACGATTGCATCCGGGGCAGCGCATACAGGTCTTCGGCGAGCTGCGTGTATAGCCCGTCGACTGCTTTGCGAGCACGTTGCAGGTTCGTCCGCGCCTCGTGCTCGCTTGCCGCGACGGCCGCCAGCGCGGCCTCCCGTTCCCGGAGCCGCCTGGTCCTTCTCACTCAGGGCCGAGTCCTTCCGGTCCTTCTCGCGCGAGATCAGAACGTTGCTCACCGCCAGCACCACGACGGACAACACCAGGAGGGCGGCCAGTGAGAGGCTACCCGACCAAACGGCGTAGCGGTGCCTCCGTGCCCATTTCGCGGCCCGATCGAGTAGGCTGGGCCGTCGCGCCGCGACCGGCCGGTCGTCCAGGAATCTCCGCAGGTCCGACGCCATCGCCCCGGCCGTCGTGTATCGCTCGGCCGGCTCGCGCGCCATCGCCTTGTGCACGACGGTCGCCAGGTCCCGTGGGATGGTCGGGTCGAGCTTCGACAGGCGGGGCGTCTCCTCCTCCGAAACCTGGCGGATCAACCGTACCCGGTCGGACTCGTCATGGGCGGGCCGCAGCGCCAGGAGCTCATAGAGAGTCAGGCCCAGGGCGTATACGTCGCTGCGCCGATCGGCCTCACCCCGAAACCGTTCGGGGGCCATGTAGCGCAACGTGCCGACCACGTCGCCGCTGCGCGTCAGGTCCTCCATGCCGGAGACCTTCGCCAAGCCGAAATCGCTAACCCAGGCGGTCCCGCACAGATCTAGCAGGATGTTCGATGGCTTGACATCGCGATGGATGATCCCCTGCTCGGCGGCGTATTCGAGCGCATCGGCGACCTGTGCGCCAATGCGCGCGATCGCGCAAGCATAACGACGCCCTGAGCCTGTCAGGTCGACCGACGAGGAGAAGACGTCTGAGTTGGCCGAAGACGGCGTCGCTGGGATCGCGACAACGACCGGCGGAACTGGCGTGGGCGCATCATTTGGTTCGGTTCGATCGAGCAGCGTCAGGTCAGTCGGGGGGCACTCGGGAATCGACACGACCGTCCGGGCAATGTTCGATCACGGACAGAATGGCCTTGCCGCTCCAAAGCGAGATGGCTACCTGGCTCGCCGAGGGCCGGTCTTCGGCGCGAACGACGCTGGCGCCTGCGGGCTCCTTTCCGGACCGGTGATTTCCGCGCCGAAGACGACGCACCTCCTTGAGGACCTGGTCCAACGGCTGGCCCGGAATGTACTGCATGACGTAATAATGGACGTTCCCCTCGTTACCGACGCCGAAGACGGGCACGATGTTGGTGTGATGCAAACGGGCCGCGGAGCGTGCCTCTCGCTCGAACCTGCGGACCAGTTGAGGCGTGATGCGCCGTGCCGGCCAGTACCTTGAGCGCGACGCGACGCCCAAGCGACTCCTGTTCGGCCTCGTAGACCACGGCCATGCCGCCCCGACCGATCTCGCGCAGAACGCGGTAGTCACCCACTCTGCCGGGAACTGGTCGCTTCGCGACAGCCGCCGTGTCGGGCCCATCGTCCCCGTCCTGGCGCACGTCCTCCATATCGAGCAGGACAGGGAAGAGCTCATGGATCTCATCGGCGAGCTCAGGATACCGGGCGATGTACTCACTGAGCGACGGCCGCTCTCCACGCCGCTCGCGCGCAGGAACTCCTCGGCAAGAACTTCTACCGGGTTGCGTTCGGCGCTGTCGTCACTCACTTTCGCCTCCTCCGGGATGCTCCGGCTACGGCCGGCGCGGCCGGCGCGCGGAGCCGCCCGGGACAGCGGACAGAACATCCTTCATGCGCTTGAGCGCCCGAATATAGCGGTTGCTGGCGGCAGCTTTGGTGAGTCCCAGGACCTGCGCCACTTCGCCGTTAGAGAGCAGCTCGAAGTGGCGCAGTGCCAGGACCTCGCGGTCGATCGAGTCCATGCAATTCAGCGCTTCCTGCACGCGGAACTGGGTCTCGGCCCTGATGACGGCCCGGCTGGGCGAGGTAAAGTCTCCCAGGAGCTGGGCAGCCAAGCAGACCGAAGACGCCTGCGGCAAGGCTCCCGGATGGAGGGAGATCTCCTGGCGGGCGTCGCGCATCTTCGAGCCGAGATGCCGCCGCGCCAGGTCCACCAGTTTCTGCGCCGTCAGGAAGCGGAGCCAAAGATACACCGACGTCGTCGGCTCGCGGGCGAAATCGGCCACCCGCCGTGCCGCCTCCAGGTATGCCTCCTGGAGCACGTCGGACGAGTCGATCCGTCCCTGCAGACGGCGGTCCATGCGCAGACACACCATCTGCTTGAGCCGCTCGCGATGAATCGCGAACAGGCGCCGCCACCGCCTCCTGATCGCCTCCCCCGGCTCGGTGGAGTAGGTCGTCCGGATCGCTGAAATCGCCCATAATCGTCTTGCCCATACACCCAATACCGCGTACACGACCCCAACGTACACAGCGATTTTTCCCCAGCGCCCGCTAGCTGGTGCGCCGGTAGGGGGGCGAGCAGCCCTATTTTGCCATACCCGGCCGCCTCAGGTTGCCCAAACTCGCGCACCAACTGCCGGGCGCTAGGGATTTTTCCGATTTTTCCCTACGCTGACCTCAACACCAAACGGCCAGGCTTCGTCGAAGGCATCACCGTCGAACGTTCGCCAGTTCTCACGGCGAACAGCTAGCGCCGGCAAAGTCATTGTCGCCGGTCAAAGACGCCGCTTCAAGATATCTGCCAGACACACGAGGCGGTTGCTCTGAACCCCAGTGCATGATACTTGAGATCTCAAAAAGAATACGGCGCTGGTCGATCAATGCCTCAAGAGCGAACCCGTTTCAGTTAGATGGATTGCCGACCGGATTGATCTCGATCTGGTTGAAGATTTGGGTTAAGAAACTGAGCGGGAGTTCGTGCACTCAGTTCCCGCGACCGTCGAAA
>CAVRFS010000023.1:0-117707 GCA_963720335.1 uncultured Planctomycetota bacterium
GCTTGGCCCAGCTCCGTGGTCGTTCCCAGGTTGATCGTTGGGACTCTAGTAGCCAAAATCGGGCTGTCCGATCTCTACTCAGCTCGGATGCTCGGACTGGGATTGGGCCGGCGGCGAGCGCGGCCGTCCCTCTGTTGAAGAGCGATACTCAAGGAACCAATCGAATCCTGTGCCTCTATCACCAAGGATGCGATTTCATCGGATCTCACTTGATCGATCCAATCCCATCGCACGAGGCGGCGATCGTCGTTGGGACGGAGTTGCTACCGGACCAGGTCCACGATCGACGTGTTTATTGACATTTCTGTCGAACCGTGAGCCTGATAAACCCGGCATCCGCGAGCTGCTGGATGCTGCATTGCCGTAGCGTACTGCGCTGGATCGGACCTCAAGCAAGTAAGGCCGTTCCCGCTTTGATCGTTGTGCTCAATAAGCTTCTCGATTCCAAGAAGGAGATACCGGACCCGTATCCGATAGTCGACGCGATCGGTCGGTGCTCAGGGCATCTGGCTGATTCGGCGGCTGTGGTGAGTCCCCTCATTAGGTTGCTCGATCTTGAATACCGACCATACACTGCGTCCCGTGCCTGTATCGTCGAGATACTCGGGCGTTTCGGGCGTGCGGCCGCCCCCGCCATTCCGAAGCTCAAATCACTCCAGGGTGATAACGACTTACCCAACTACACGGCGTCGCCGCCGCAAAATTGGTCGCCGCGATCGAAGCCGACCCAAAGATCGACCCCAGCGGTGCCGACTCCCCTGACATCTGGCCCCTGAATGGCTTAACCGCGATCTTCGGGACGCGGCCGTCGTAGTTATTTCCCGAAGCGCAAGGCTGGTCCCGGTGCTCAAAGAGCACCCTACCAATGCACTGAGCGTGGCGGCACCCAACGATTCCAACCCAAGTGTGAGCCGAGATTTCGCTTATCCCCTCGCTCGGGCTTCGGGTGGGCAAGGCCCTTTTGGGCGACGGGAGCGTGAACCGCTCTCGCGTGAGAGTTGTCATGATGGGGCGAGGCCCGTATGATCATTGCAGAGGTCCGTGGCGGGCGCGATGATCGCCGTGCGCCTCGGCTCGAGTTCTGTGCCGGGAGACCGGCCCAGCGGTCTAGGTCGAGGGATGTGCGACGGAGGAAAGTCCGGACTCCTCAGGGCGCGATGGTGGGTAACACCCACCGTCCGAGCCGCGGGCTAGCGGCTCGGATAGGGAAAGTGCCACAGAAAACAGACCGCCTCGGCCATGGCTCTTGGCATCACGGCCGCGGTAAGGGTGAAACGGCGAGGTAAAAGCTCACCAGCAGGCCGGGTGACCGGCTTGGCTCGGCAAACCCCATCGGGAGCAAGACCAAATAAGGGAGCAGAGAGACATGCTGGACAGGCAAATCGGTGCGAACCGAGCGTTTCGTACAGGCTGTCGCTCACGGATCGGCCCGATCCGTTACGACTTCCGGGTAGGCGCTCGAGCGCGGTGACTCGCGTCCCAGAAAAATGATCATCCGTGGCTCGGACCGGGCGTAACCCGTTCGATCCGCACCGCGACAGAATCCGGCTTGACGATGCCCGCCACGTACTTCTAACCCTTCAAATCATCGTGCCGATGCGTAATTGTGGCTGGTATTCTCAAGGCCCTTGCCCATACGAAGGTTTAGTTTCCGTCCATTACGGCTGATCCGCCTCCAAGCACTGACTTGACTGCGGTTGTAACGGCCGTATTATTCACTTTAGGCTCGCGCAGAGATGCCCGCGGGATGCCGACGTTCCTAGCTTACTCGACCATCACCGCCGCTCGCCGGAGCAGTCGCTCTCGGCATTTTTCCCTCGCGTGACAGAAGGTGAACTATCCTGGAGTTAGGCCGGGTTCATGTGAACCTTAGCCCGGCCGTCGACGACCGTTCTCCGCACGAACTCACCTAACTTCACCACTTTCGCATGAAACAAGAGACCAAGGGCGACAGACTTGCCGAGTCTCCCGCGCGGCTGGGGGTCCTCTACGTCGCCTCGTTCAGCGTGATCGTCCTGATCTCGGCCGTCAACCAGGCGTTCATTCTCAGAGCGATCGCCTGGCAGAGCGGGGCGACGTCTGCGGTCGGACGCCTCGCTCGCGATCGCTGCGCTCGATCGTCCGCTGAGTTTGGCCGCACTGGCACTTCTCGCCGCCGATAACCGCCGGCGAGCGCGGGAACTCGAAGAATCGCTTCGGCGAGCGATCCTGGAAAGCCAGCAGAACACAACCGGCGTGGCCGCCCAGCCCGGCGACGGACGCTCCGGGGCACGCAGAGGCCTGGGGGCCAGATGCTCGCAGCTCGTGCAGGAGGCCGAGAACCACCGTCTCGCCGCGACCAGTCGGCGGCGACTCTGCTCTCCGCTGTTCGATGGTAATGGTAATGGAGATGGGAACGGACCTGCACTCGCCCAACGGGTGGAATCGCAGCCCGTACATGTCGATCGCATCATCGAGCGAGGAAGAGGCACGACCCTCGCGGTCGGTGAAGCCTCGCAGGCTTCGGCGGCCATGCGGCCGATCATGTCGAACGGCTCAACAACGTTCGAGTTCCTGCTGTTCGGGCTCGTGCTGGTCGTGCTCGTGCTCGAAGGTCTGTTCGTGATCAATCCGGCGGTCAGGAAGAATCCAGCGGTTCATGGACGACCTCGGGCGGTCGCACGAGGAATTGAAGGCTTACGCCGCGAAGCTGGAGCGGAGCAACAGGGAGCTTCAGGACTTCGCCTCGGTGGCGTCGCACGACCTTCAGGAGCCGTTGCGGAAGGTCCAGGCCTTCAGCGACCGGCTGAGGTCGAGATGCGCCGCGACGATCGACGACCAGGGGCGCGACTACCTCGACCGGGTCCAGAACGCGGCGGCGCGGATGCAGACCCTGATCAACGACCTGCTGACCTATTGCCCGGGTCGCGACCAAGGCACAGCCGTTCGTACCCACCGATCTCGTCTCGATCACCCGCGAGGTCGTGTCCGACCTGGAGGTCCGGATCGAGCAGGTGCAACGGGCCAGCGTCGAGGTGGGCGAATTGCCGACGGTGGACGCCGACCCGCTGCAAGTCCGCCAGCTCATGCAGAACTTGATCGGCAACTCACTGAAGTACTGCCGGCCGGAGGTGCCGCCGGTGGTCAAGGTCTGGAGCAAGCATCTGCGCCCATGACCCTGCTCCGCGGCGGGGCGTACCGCCCCGGCCGTTCTGCCAGATCCTGGTCGAGGACAACGGGATCGGCTTCGACGAGGTCTACTCCGAGCGGATTTTCACGATCTTCCAGCGGCTCCACGGCCGCACCGAGTACGAGGGAACGGGAGTCGGCCTGGCCGTCTGCCGCAAGATCGTCGAACGGCACGGCGGGACGATCACGGCACGGAGCACGCCCGGGAAGGGGTCGACGTTCCTGGTCACGTTGCCGATCCGCCAACCGAAAGGAGACGATCGCCGATGGGTGCGAAACGCTGAAATCGATCTCGATCTTGATCGCCGACGATGACGCGGATGACCGGATGATGGCCAAGGAGGCCCTCGACGAGTGCCGGCTGGCCAACCAGATCGACTTCGTCGAGGACGGCGTCGAGCTGCTGGCCTACCTGCGCGGCCAGGGCCGCTACGCCGGCTCGGACCAGGCGCGAGGCCGGGCTTGATCATGCTCGACCTCAACATGCCGAAGATGGACGGCCGCGAGGCACTCCGGGAGATCAAGGCCGACCCGTCGTTGCGGCGGATCCCGATCGTGGTGATGACCACGTCGAAGGCCGAGGAGGACATCTACCGGACCTACGACCTCGGCGTCAACTCGTTCATCACCAAGCCGGTGACCTTCGAGGGCCTGGTGGACGTGATGAGGACGCTGGGGAGCGTACTGGATCGAGATCGTCGAGCTTCCGGACGCGCGATCGGTGCGAGGACAGCGATCATGAACAACGAGCCGGCTGAGGATCCTGCTCGTCGATGACGACGAGGACGACTACATCCTGACGCGACGCGGTGCTCGACGAGGTCTACGGCGACGAGGTCGACGTGGAATGGGTCTCGTCCTATGAGCCGGCCATGAGGCGCTCGCTCGAGCGGCCGCCACGAGCTCTGCCTGCTGGATTACCACCTCGGCGCGCGGACCGGTCTGGAGCTGCTGCGCGAGGCGATCGCCCGCGGCTGCGCGACGCCGATCATCCTGCTGACCGGCAACGACGACCGGGAGACCGACGTCGAGGCGATGGAGGCCGGGGCGGCCGATTACCTGGTCAAGGGCCAGTTCGAGGCCGCACGTCCTGGAGCGGTCGATCCGCTACGCGATCGGCTTCGCCGTCGAACGACAGCAGCACGCTGGAGGCACTCCGCCGCAGTGAGGAGCGGTACGCGCTGGCGGTGCGCGGGGCGAACGACGGGCTCTGGGACTGGGACCTGACGACCAACCGGATCTATTTCGCCCCGCGCTGGAAGTCGATGCTCGGCTACGACGAGTGGCAGATCGGCGACAGCCCGGAGGAGTGGTTCGGCCGCGTTGCACACGCTGGATGTCGAGCGGGTCAAGGCGGAGGTCGACGCCCATCTGGCGGGGCGATCGTCCGCACCTCGAGACCGAGCACCGCATGCTCCACGACGACGGCACATACCGCTGGGTTCTCACCCGGGGCCTGGCCGTGCGGGACGACCAGGGGAGGGCCGTCCGGATGGCGGGGTCGCAGTCGCGACATCACCCAGCGAAAGGTGGCCGAGGACCGGCTGCAGCACAACGCCTTCCACGACTCGTTGACCGGCCTGCCCAACCGCGCCTGCTCATGGACCGGCTGGGCCAGGCCGTCGCGCGGACGAAGCGACGGCCTGATTGCCGGTTCGCCGTGCTCTTCCTCGACATCGACGGCTTCAAGCTCGTCAACGACAGCCTGGGGCACCAGATCGGCGATCAGCTCCTGATCGCGATCGGCCGGAGGCTGGAGGGCTGCGTCCGCGACGGGGACACCGTCGCCCGGCTCGGGGGAGACGAGTTCATCATCCTCATGCGACGACGTCGAAGACGCCGCAGGACGTACTCAGCCTGGCCGACCGGGTGCTCGAAGAGCTTGCAGACTCCATTCGCTGCTGGACGGCCACGAACTGGTCGTCGACCGCCAGCATCGGCATCGCCCTGAGCGGACGCACTACGACACGTGCGGAGGAGGTGGTGCGCGAACGCGGACATCGCGATGTACCGGGCCAAGTCCCGGGGCAAGGCGGGTCATGTGGTCTTCGACAAGGCGATGCACGCCGAGGCCGTGACCCGCCTGCAGGCTCGAGACCGACCTGCGCCAGGCGACGTGCAGCGAGGGAGTTGCAGCTCCATTACCAGCCGATCGTGTCGCTCCGGACCGGGCAGGATCACGAAGCTTCGAGGCCCTCTTGCGCTGGTACCACCCCGACCGCGGGCTGGTCTGCCCGGACGAGTTCATCCCGCTGGCCGAGGAGACCAAGCTGATCCTGCCCATCGGCATGTGGGTGATCCGCACGGCCGCCGAGCAGCTCCGCCAATGGCAGGTGCAGTTCTGGATGACGTCCACCGCTGTCGATCGAGCGTGAACCTGTCGTGCCGGCAGTTCTTGCAGCCCGATCTGGTCTATCAGATCGAGCGCATCCTCCTGGAAACCGGGCTCGACGCCCGCTGCCTGAAGATGGAGATCACCGAGAGCGCGATCATGGAGCACGTGGAGACGGCGCTCGTCCGCGCTGGCCCGGCTGAAGGCGCTCGGCGTCCGGCTCGCCATGGACGATTTCGGCAAGGGATACTCGTCGCTCAGCTACCTCCATCAGTTCCCCTTCGACACGCTCAAGATCGACCGCTCTTTCGTCGCCCGGATCGGGGCCGGCGGCGAGAACACGGAGATCGTGCGGACGATCGTTTCGCTGGCCAAGGAGTCTGGGGCTCGACGTGGTCGCCGAAGGCGTGGAGACGGCCGAGCCAGTTGGCCCAGCTCAGGGAGCTGGGATGCCAGTTCGGCCAGGGCTATTACTTCTCGAGGCCGCTTACCGCCGAAGCAGCCACGCGCGATGCTCAGAGGCGCCGCCAGATTGGTCGGAACGTGTCAATTTCGAAGATTCGGAGATCGCCTCGACGGCCGGGGGCATGTTCTGAAAGGATCCGCGAAACAACGACCCAGAGGTCAAAATGCGCTTCCGAGCCACGATCCGGACGCTGGCGTATGGGCTGAACTCGGCCGAGCGGATGATCCCTTTGACGTCGATGCCCTGCTCCTTGAACTCGTGAAACGGGACCTCATCGACGTCGGTCTCGCCGATAATCTTGAGGATCTCCTGGTAGAGACGCGGGCTGAACTCCTTGATCTCGGCGGGGACGGCGACCGAGTCAATGACCAACTCTTCGGTCACGGCTCGCAAGACATCGAGCAAGCGGGGATGCCAGGCGTCAGCGTCAAGTCAATGACGTGCCCGTCGCTCGGTAGCGGGTAGGCGGCATCGACGATCAGCAGTTCGTCGGATTGCCCAAGCTCCGCCAGGAGAGAGCAGATCGCCGGGTTGAGGATGCCGCCCTTCTTCATGGGACTTGATCCTTATCGGGCCAAGCATGACGCGAGCCCGTTCCACCTCCCGGCCCAGGCCAGGAGGTGACACGTGTCGTCAGGTCGGGAGAGACGATTCGGAGTCGGGGCGACCATGCCTGGAAATCAGGGGTTGCGGGTTCCTCGACGAATTTCCAGTATAACGATTACTCCCGATTCGCTCTACCCAAAATGGGCGGACGCGCGGAACCGGTCGCGACTACGGCATGGAGCCGCTGTCGTATGAACGATGATTGAGTGATATTACGGGCAGCTGGTGGCGAGGAGACCACATGGGCAGTCGAAAGTCCGGAGCCTGGTGGCCGATCGCGTTGTTCGTGCTCGTGTTCGGATTCGGACTCGTGAGTGTCGCAACCCTGGCTTGGCTCGGCAAGGGCCGGAGCCGGAGCGGAGCCAGCAGTTCACGCAACGCTGTCGAGCCGTTGCCAGGACGACCGCAACCCCGATGAGCTTCAGGAGTTACGTGGTCCGGCTTTTGGGTTGGATGATCCATGGCTGGAATCGCTTCGCCAGGCCGCCCGTTCCTGGCGGCGGTCGGCGGGCCCGCGACGTCTGGTCATCGACCAGGTTTGCTTGGTGCCTGACGTGCGGGCCTTTCTCGAAGCGATCGCCATGTGGGACGAGCGGCACTTCTTCCCGATCCTGATCGACGAGCCGGCCTGGACGTTGCCGTTCCTGCGGGCGTTTCGCCCAGCGCGGGTCGTGCGATACACGGGTCGGGGCGGGCTCTGACCGAGCCCGTGAGCCGAGCCGCCAGCGGCTGCGGGCCAATGACGCAGCGCCCTGGCAAGAGGCCATTCTGGCGGTGGCCAGGGCCTGGTCGGGTCCGGCTGGTCTGACGCCAATCTTCCCGAGGGCGGAGTGCCGCCTCGGTGGCTGGGTCCGACCCCACCAGGTGCGGTACTAGCCTCACCCGATGGCCGGATGCTCGCGGGCGCGGTCGCGCTGGCCGCCGGTCGGTTCCAGCCGCTCGTTCGCCTGAATCCGGACACCTGGCCGTTGAACGATCAGGGTGTGCCGGGCCGTCCGTTGGCATTTTGGTGAGGTGCTGACATTACGCGAGGCGTGGTATTTTGCGCGACAAGTCCAGGCCCGCGTCGCACCGTTATTCGCTCATTATGATCGGCTTGGCGACGAATGCGATTTCCTGACGCTCGCCGGTGATTGGCCGTATCGTATTCAACAATAATTCCGGTGCCGAACCTGGCACGTGGTCGACTGCGCTGGATGACTTGATCGGCCGCACTCTGCCACGGGTGCCAAGGGGGATTGGCTATTCAGGCGCGGCAGCGATGGGCCTACACCGGCCGGCTCTTGGGGGATCCGGCCGCGAGCGTGGCTCGCGCCATGGTGCGCTGTTCCTCCAGCCTTCCTCGGCCTTGCTGTGGAACACTTACGAAGGAGGAAATCCTTGGTCCGACTACACGATGGGCACCGCGGTCGATCGTCTTCGCCAGATCTTTCCCGGCTCCGGCCCAATTGTCCATCGCGCAGGCAAACAAGCCGATCTGATGAGCTGGCACCGTGCGATCGATCCCCTCAACCGTTTTGGGCTGATCCTGATGAATTCCACGGGTGGCCCGCGGCATTTCGCGATCATGGGGGGCCGGGCCGGGCCAGCGATCTACCCTCGGGAATTCCGGTTGCCGTTTCGACGATTCATAGCTTTTCGGCCGCCGACCCTACCGACCCTCAAACGATCGCCGGCCGTTGGCTCGACCAAGGGGCGTTCGTTTATTATGGCTCGATGAACGAGCCGTACGTCGATGCGTTTCGGTGTCCCGGGCTCATCGCGGAGCTGATCACCGCCGAAGTTCCCTTGGCCGCGGCTCTGCGACAGGGTGAGTTTGAAGCATTCGGCCACCCGTGGCGGCTAGTCTACCTGGGCGACCCGCTTTATCAGATTGAGGCCGCTCAAAGCAAGGAAGGCGGAACCGTCGCCCAGATCGCGACCGACTCACCACGAGCGACTGGCAGCAGGTCGCGACCGCGTACGCGGCTTGGCAAGTCGTCGAGATCGACCGCAACTTCCGCGGCGAAACTCCGGCTGCCGGCAAGCCCCTCGGACGATTCGGAAAATGTCCGACTTGGCTGGTGCCTGGACGCGGCGATCGGGCAGTTGACAGGCCAAACCATTGAATGACAACACACTGCTGGGTGACGGACCCGGATGCCGGTAGCCGGTCGATTGGCGGTCATTCTTGCGGCAGGTTCGCCGGGATCGGCTGGACCCCGAAGCTTCGGCCGGTATTCGATGATCTCTGATCGATACCTTGAGGGCGACAGGCGAACTTCTGGAGCTGAACGCCCGATTGGGCCGAATTCCGCCGGCCGAACGTGGCACGCGCGTCTGGCAGGCACTCGAGAGCTGTGCGACCGACCGACTGTCGCGGCTGGTGCAGGATCAAGAACCAGCCCGAATCTTCGGCTGGTCCTCGGCCTTTGGGACGAGGTGATGCGCCAGCCGTGGCCCGAGGATTCCGCGTTCCCGGAGCAGTTTACCGAGCGAGTCGCCACGATGGCCGGCGCCGACGCTCCCCGACGGCTCAGACCCTGGCACGACCGGTTACGTCAGACCGGCGACGCACTCGCCGCCCAGCCCAGCCGGTATCCACACGCGAAAGTCATCACGTCGGAACGGGCACGCGTCGAGGCCCGGCTTGGCGGGCGCGGCTGCAGAGAAGATCTCAGAAGCCCCGGAGAGGAGAATCCTTCTATCCGGCGGTTCTTTCGAGACGTGGTGATTGAGGGCCAGGAAAGCGAGACGCTGCATATGAGAGCCTTTGCGAGGATGAGAGAAGGAGTCCACTGGGCGGTCCGCCCAACCCCAATTGCTGGGAACTTTATGATCGAATCGAACAATAACCCTCTCGGCGTCGGTCGATTCGGTCTACGCCAATACCTCCTTGATCACGTGCCCATGCACGTCGGTCAGCCGGCGATCGATGCCGTTGTGGCGGAACGTCAGGCGCGTATGGTCGATGCCCAGGAGGTGGAGGACGGTGGCGTGCAGGTCGTAGCAATAG
This sequence comes from uncultured Planctomycetota bacterium, assembly GCA_963720335.1. Taxonomy (GTDB): domain Bacteria; phylum Planctomycetota; class Planctomycetia; order Isosphaerales; family Isosphaeraceae; genus CAVRFS01. The sequence continues at coordinate 9,568 of CAVRFS010000023.1, forward strand.
GTGATCTTGTCGACGGCCTTGTACGACCATTCGTCGCTGGCGCCGTGCATCACGCCGCCCTTGATGCCGCCGCCGGCCAGCCAGGAGGTGAAGGTGAACGGGTTGTGGTCGCGGCCTTTGGAGCCTTGGCTGCATGGCATGCGGCCAAACTCGGTGGTCCAGATCACGATGGTGTCGTCGAGGAGACCGCGGTCCTTGAGGTCCTTGATCAAGGCGGCGGCCGGTTTGTCCATGCTGGCGGCCATCGAGCCGTGATCGCGGGCGATGTCTTCGTGCGAGTCCCAGTTGCGGCGGGGAAAGCCATTATCGGCACCGCTCCAGACTTGAACGAACCGGACCCCGCGCTCCAGCAGTCGGCGCGCGATCAGACAATTCCGTCCGAAATCCTCGGTGATCGCTTGCGTCAAGACCATAGAGCGATCGGGTCGCCCGAGATTCGCCCGAAAGGTCGAGCACCTCGGGGGCACTCAGTTGCAGCCGGGCAGCCAGCTCGTAGCTGGCGATGCGCGCTTCCAGTCGCGAGTCGCCCGGCCGCTCGGCTTCGTGGACGCGGTTGAAGGCATTCAAGAGCTCCAGGGCATCGCGCTGGCCTTCGTTACTCAAGCGCGCCTCCTCAGGCGGGAACAGGTCGAAGATCGGGTTCTTGGCACCGGGGCGGATCATCGTCCCCTGGTGCGCGGCCGGCAGGAAGCCCGCACTCCAGTTCGCCGGTCCGTTGGGGGCGAATCCCCGCGAATCGGGCAGCACCACAAATGTCGGCAGGTTCTGGTTGAGACTTCCCATGCCATAGGAGATCCAGGCGCCCACACTCGGGAATCCGGGCAGAACGAAGCCGGTGCTCTGCATGAACGTCGCCGGCCCGTGCACGTTCGACTTCGCAACCATTGCCGGCAAGAATGCGATGTCGTCGACGCAGGTCGCCAGGTGCGGGCACCAAGTCGCTGATCCATCGGCCGCAATCGCCATATTGCCGCCATTTCCAGGGACTGGCCATGACCGCGCCCGGCTCGCTCTGAAACAGCTCCACTTTGCCGCCGGGATCGAACTTCTGGCCATTCTTCCGAATCAAAATGGGCTTGTAGTCAAACGTGTCGCACTGGCTGGCAGCGCCCGACATGAAGAGCTGCACCACTCGCTTGGCCCGGGCAAGTGATGCAATCCGCCGTTGAGCTCGGGTTTGGGCCCGAGCGGTTTTCCGGTCGCGCTATCGGCCAGCAGCGACTCGCTCCCCAACAAATGGGCCAGCGCCACGGCGCCGAAGCCACCCCCGGTCCGCCACAAAAAGCCCCTGCGGTCGAGCGACGCCGCCCCGTCAATCGGTTGTCTCGTCATCATTGTCACCGGCTTGCATTCCAACTGTGCCACGTTCAGTCGACGAAGACGAACTCGTTTGTATTCCAGATCACCCGGCAGGCATGCGCCAGTCCGTGCTTGGCCGCGAAGGCCGCCAGGGCGTCGCGCTCCTGGGCTTTGGGCTCTCGGCCGAGCGCAAGCCGATAGGCCGCCACGATCCGCGCGGCATGATCGCCGCGGATCTGTTCGAGACGGCGGCGCGAATTCCTGAGATTGCCGGACCATGAACAGATCGTTCCAGAGCGCAAGCGCCTGGAGTGCGGTCAGCGTCTGGCTCCGAACCGGCGTATTCAAGTTGGGGTCGGCGCAGTCGAGCGCCTCCATGAACGGGTTGGGGACGCTCCGGACGGTAAACCGATAGATGGTCCGCCGCCGGACCTGGGGATTATCCACCTTGGTCGGGTCGGTATGGTCGTAAATCGGCGAGTGGTCGTCTTTGAAATAGAAGAGCTCGAAGCCAGGTCCTCCCATGCGAGCGGTCGAGCGTGCCCGACGCGGTCAGGACGCTGTCGCGCACCGCCTCGGCGTCGAGCCGGCGGCGGTTTTGCCGCCAGAGGTAGCGGTTATCGGCATCAATCAACTCAGAGGCCGGGTTGGCGCCGGACGCTTGTCGGTATACGGCACTACAGACAATCAACCGGTGCAGGGCTTTGAGCGACTGGCCATTGTCCCGCAGCTCGACGGCCAGCCAGTCCAGCAGTTCGGGGTGGGTCGGCAGGGCACCGTTGCGACCGAAATCGTTGGGAGTTTCGACGATCCCGCGCCCGAAGTGATAGTACCAGAGGCGGTTAGCCATCGACCGCCAAGTGAGCACGTTTTTCGGGTCGGCCAGCCAATCGGCCAGGGCGGCTCGCCGGCTCCCTTCATCGTCGGTGTCGGCCACTTTGAAGGTGGCAGGCAGACCGGGCAGGCACGCGAGGGTGCCCGGCCCGACCGCTTCTCCCGGCTGGTCGACCTCACCACGGCGAAGCACCGCGATCGGGCGCGGGGCATGCGACTGGACCGCGTAAACCAGATTGCCCATTGGCAAAGACTGCCGCGTCTCGTCGATCTGCTTGAGCTCAGCCAAGGTCGCGTCGCGCTCGGCTCGCAAGGTCGGATCGATCAGTGCGTCCGCCAGTCGCTTCCGCTCGGTCTCGGCCTGCCGCAAGTGATAGAGCAATTCATGCCGGGTTCTGGGCTAACCGGTCCGCCGGCTCAGGGCGGGCGTGACGGCTATCGAAGCCGTCGACCAGGTTCGTGCGCGACCAACGGCCGGCCTCGATCGAATCGAGCGCGGTCACTTTGGCTCGAAGGGCGCGGTTCACACCGTTCGAGATGACCTCGAGCTCACCAAGGGCGAAGACATAGTCGTTCAGTCGCTTCCAAAGCCGCGTTGCCGTCACTCGGACGAATCGGGCCGATCGGCCTCGCGGCCGGATCACATATGGCTCGTCTTCGACATTCAAGTGGTCCGGATGCGAATCGACGGCAACTTGCTCTGCTCGGGCGAAAGTCCGGATCGTCCGAAATCTCCAACCGAAAGCGAATTGGGAATCCGAAGCCCGGCGTATCGGGGAAATCGGTGGGACGAGCCGGGACGAGCCGGATCTCGTCGATTAGTACTGTCGAGCCCAGGTCGACCTGAACCCAGACAGTCGCGTCGGGCTTAGGATAGATCGCCGAGTGGTAGCCGTTGGTCGGACTGGCCGGACGAGACGTCGGACTGGGAAGATCTCGCAGTTGCCGTCGCAGCACTTTGATCTGGTCGTCGAACTCGGCGACCGCCGGACTGGTGAGTGCGTCGATCTTCTGAGCGAGCTGCCTGGAGCGATCGACGATCGCGTCACGGCGCTGCTTGAGGGCAGACTCACGCACGGCCAACTCACGGCTTTGATAGGGCCGGTCTCCGCGGTCGACCCCGGCGAAGACCGCTTGGAGCCGGTAGTAATCGGCCTGGGCGATCGGGTCGAACTTATGGTCATGACACCGTGCGCAGTGGACGGTCATGCTCACGAAGCTGGACATCGTGTTTGAAAGCATGTCGTCGCGGTCGAGCAGCCGGGTCTTGAGCTTGTCGACGGTACCCTCGCGCAGCTCAACGTTGCCGACGAAATCCCAAGGGCCGGCGGCGATGAATCCGGTCGCGATGACGCCTCTCGGTTCTCCCGGCCAGAGCACGTCGCCGGCAACCTGTTCCCTGATGAACCGGCCAAAGGGAGCGTCTTGGTTGAACGAGCCGATCACATAGTCGCGATACGGCCAGGCGTGGTCGCGCCGCTTGTCTTTGTCATAACCGTGAGTGTCACCGTAGTGGACCACATCGAGCCAGTGCCGCCCCCACCGCTCGCCATGGTGCGGGCTGGCGAGCATTCGATCGACCAGCGCTTCATAAGCGAACGGCCGCGAATCCTGGACGAACGCGTCGACCTCCTCGGGAGCCGGCGGCAAGCCCAGCAGATCGAATGACAGACGCCGGATCAAGGTGCGCCGGTCGGCCTCGGGGCTGGGTTTGAGCCTGTGTTTTTCCAATGTGGAAAGTACGAACGCGTCGATCGGCGTCCGAACCCAGTCCGACCCCTGAACTGATGGAACCACCGGTCGCCGGAGAGGCTCAAAGGCCCACCATTTCCGCCCATCAAACCGCCGGTCCTGCAAAACCAGGTCGCCCGGCCAGTGCGCCCCTTGCTCGATCCAGGCCCGAACAGCGGCGACTTGTTGCGTGGAAAGGGGCTTATCCTTTTGAGGCATCTCGGGTTTCTCGCCAGAGATCATTTCCAAAAGCACGCTCTCGTCCGGCTTCCCCGGCACGACCGCCGGCCCGCTCTCGCCCCCTTTGAGCATGCCCGACGCCTTGGTCAGCGAGAGCTTCCCTTTGGGCGAATCCTCACCATGGCAATGAACACAACGGGCCTCCAGGACCGGAGCGACCTTGTCGAGGAAAAGCGAGTCGTCGGCCGCCGATGGGATTCGTGCCGTGCATAGACTTAAACAGAGCGCTAAACTAAAACCGACAATCGCTTTCGGATTCGCCATCACGACCCCGCTCGCTTGAACATCGAGCCTCACTGAACGTTACACATCAGTTTAACACCGTCGACGGTAAAGTCGCGACGTGGACGAGTCAAGATCGGGGTAGGGGAGGGCGGCCGGGATGGATGAGAAAGCACGGCTGGATGGGATCGACTGCTTGTCGGCGGACCGAATGCCGACATGAAGTCTGTCGTTTGTTAACGGTCGAATTGCCCCATCGGTCGAACGCGTTGTCCCGATCGTCGCGACGGGCTATTATCATCTTGGATCGACGTGTGTTGACAAAAGCGGCATCCGACCATTTGGGGGTACCATGCGACACCAGTTCACACTCGAGTATTGGCGGGATGGGAATTGGTACGTGGGTCGCTTGATCGAGGTGCCCGGCGTGTTTAGCCAGGGCAAGACCTTGGCCGAGCTGAATGAAAACATCCAGGACGCCTACGAACTAATGGTGACCCAGGATCGGCCGCCAGCCCCGGCGACGGCCCAGCGGCTTCCGGTGGAATTGGAGGTATGAAGCGACAGGCGTTGGTCCGCGAGTTGGAAGCGGCTGGGTGCGTGCTCCATCGGCATGGCAAGCGGCACGACATCTACCGCAATCCGACCAACGGAAGGCAGGTCCCGGTACCTCGACACCGAGAGATCGCAGAGACCCTCTGCACGATTATTCGCCGTCAACTTGGCTTGGGTGACGGAAATGGCCCCTAATCGATTTACGATCTGCATCCGCGAAGCCGAATCTGCGGAGTGCACGTGGTGTACTTGAATCTTGTGCTACAGGGACCTTACCTGCCGCAGTTGCTCGGAAGTCTGAGCGTTAATAGGATGAGTTTGTCGTTGAAGCTCCCAATGCCCAAGACCGCGGGCCAGCGGAGAGAGGAATCGCATGTCGTCTGCAACTCAGGTAGCCGCCACACTCGATGACCTCTAGAGCGGTTCACGCCTCGGCCCTGCACACGAGCCGGCTTGCCGGAACCAACCGAGAATGTCTTGGGGGGAGACCGACTTCAAGGCTTCGCCGATCGTCTCGACCAGATGAGCCTTGGTCCGCGCCGAGGCTCGCCGGAGGAACTCCTTGAACTTGGAAAACATCTCCTCGATCGGGTTCAGGTCGGGGCTGTAAGGCGGCAATGGCAACACCGTCGCTCCGACTCGTTTGATCGCCTCTTGCACGCCGGGGGTGAAATGGGACGCGAGATTATCGAAGACGACGACATCTCCCTTGCGCAACGCCGGGACCAGGACCTGCTCGACATAGGCCAGAAAGGTCTCGGCGTTGCTCGAACCAGATATCGCCAACGGGGCCCGAACTCCGTCCAGGCCCAGGGCCGCGATCACCGTCATCGATTCCCAGGAAGCGGGGGCCGGGTCGACGACCCGCTCCCCGCTGGGGGCTCGCCCGTAGCCGGGCGTCATCGCCGTCGTGACACCGGTCTCGTCCACGAAAACAAAGCGTCCGGGCTCGATCGGCTCCGCCTGCTCGCGGAACCATTCCCGCTCTTGCTGAACGTCGGGGCGGTCTCGTTCCTCGGCATGCTCGGTCTTCTTTTTGCGCCGTGATGCCCAGCGACTTCAGGCCCCTCCAGACGATCATGATGCTCCCACCGATGCCAAGGCGGTCTCGCAAATCTCGCAGCGTCGCATCGGGGTGTATCCTCGACGAGACGTCGGAATTATCCCAGGCCGTCCTGATCGAGTGTGGGAGTAATCCCGCCACCGTGCGGTCGGGGTGCGATCGAGCCGGTCTGTCGGCGGAGTTGCAGCAGTCGCGTGATGCACGACACGTCGACTTTGAACCGTCGGGCGATCTGGCGACGCGAGCCTTCCTGATTATCGACGGCCGCGATGATCCGTTTCCGGAGATCGTTCGATAGGGGACGCATGGGTCACCTCCTCTCGAACAATTGCCATTCAAATCGTGTGCCATACGGAGGTGAACCGCTCTATCGCGTGGAGGGCAAGGCGGAGCTGATCGGCGGGAGGATCATCCACCTCATGGCCACGGGCCACAAGCCAAGCCGTGTCGCCTTCCGAATCACCCGCAGCCTCGATGACTACGCGGAAGCAACCGGTCGGGGCGAGGCGTACACCGATAACGTCGGGGTTTGCCGTCGGCATCCTCTCCTCGGGCCGTGAGTCGTTCTCTCCGGATGCCTCCTATTTCCTCGGCCCTTTCCCGCTCAACGAGATGCGGTTTCTCGAAGGGGCTCCGACCTTCGCCGTCGAGGTCCGAAGTGAAAACGACTACGGCGATGCGGCCGAAGTGGCGCTGGATGCCAAGCGGGCCGACTACTTCGAGGCGGGCACCGCGGTCGTCTGGGACGTGGATCCCATCAACGCGGTCGTCCGGAAATACGGAGCCGACTTCCCCGACAATCCGATCGTCTTCGCCCGTGGCCAAGAGGCCGATGCCGAACCGGCCGTTCCGGGATGGCGGACGGCGGTGGACCGGATCTTCGCCTAACCGATCGATGAAGATGAGGGTTGATACGCTGCTCGGGCTTTTTCCGCGCTTCACGCTGCAACCCACCGGCAAACGCGACGGGCCCGCCTGGGCCAGGGCCAACGATCCGACGAACTTCGAGAACATCAACGGCGGCCAAAAGTTGACGATCGAGGGCCAGTATCCCTTCTCCAACAGTGCCCACCCCGGCGGCATCAATCTGGGCTTCTGTGACGGGGCCGTCCGGTTCGTCAGCAGCACGATCGACGGCACTGTGTACTCCAAGATCATCACCCCCGCCGGTAGCAGATTGCCTCTCTATTGTCGGCAGATGCCCGTGAATCCAAACGACTTCGTAGAGTAATCCGGCGTGATGCAAAGTTTCGCCTGCCAACTCGCTGTTTCGATAAGGTTTCCTCAACCTCAACTTGCACAATGAGATAGCATGCGAAAACCTCCTCCCGTGAGGTGAGAAGGTCGGTCCATTCGAGCTTGAGAACGCAAGGACCCTAGCGTAGAGGCGAAACGACCGGTAAACTCGGTGAAAACCACATGTTCCGCAAATCTCGGGACGGTGAACGGTGCCTCAACGGCGCCGAGGAATCCGGGGAAGCACCATGCCGCGGGCATGGCCCGGAATGAGATCACGTTCAAGCAAAGGAGACTTGCTGGTGTCGCGTCGCTTTGTCACGCTCGCTTTGTCGTTCTGCTTGGTTCTGGCTGTTGGGATCACGCGGATTGATCTATTGTTCGCACAGGAAGTCAAGAAAGCTTTAGCCCCGCCGCCGGCTCCACCTGCCAAGCCGGCCGCTCCAAAAACTGAGCAGGTCGCTCCAAAAACCGATCCGGCCAAAACCGATGCAATAAAACCTGCCGAGGCAGCAAAACCTGCCGAGGCGACAAAACCTGCCGAGGCACCGAAGGCCGCCGAACCTCCTCTGCCTCCGATCCCCAAGGAGGTCGAAGCCAAGCTCGAAGCCGCCCGCAAGGCCGTGGCGGAGGCCATCGTCGCCGCGCAGGACGCGGGGTTGGTGGAGACGTCGATCGATCCGCCGCCGATCCTCGACATTTTGATTACCGGCCGGGCCGTCGACACACGAGCCTTGAAAAGCCCAACCGCCAAGAAGCCCTACGCCGTCAGCCCGGAAGTCTTCGGCGCCTGGTTCACCGGATACGGCAAGTTGGAAGGCGTCAACTACGCGGAAGACGTCCGGATCATCAATCCCAGCTCGGGACTCAAGAAGTGGTACGATGACCGCGCGAAGTTCTTGGAACATTACATCGAGGAGATCCGCAAGGCCAAGGGACCGGCGGCGGCGACGCCCAAGAAGGATGAGACCAAGCCCGTGGAAGCCAAGAAAGTCGACGCTCCCAAGAGCAAGTAAGATTCCGATGACGATCGGATCGGCGAGTCGCCACCGCCGATCCGGGCTTCTATCACGATCAACGCACCTCGGCGGGGACGGAGGCCCGCCCCACTGGAACTCCGAGGAGACTTCTCCAGTGGGGCGGGCCTCCGTCCCCGCCATTCCGTTGGGATCTTGCTTGCAATACGAGGACCTACCCACCACAATGAAATTGCAACGTTCCCGGTCGTGAGCCGCTCTAGAGGACTGAGCAGATAAAGCATCTGGCGGGTCCGTGGTTGGGCCTTGGTCCTCGCTTGTCTGACCGGCCAACCCCCTGGGGTTCGTTCGGTCGCCGCTTAGTCGAACCGATAAACACCCCGATCGAGGCCGCACACGTGACGCCGAGTGTCGTGTCCAAGGGGACTGCGCCCTTGCCCTTTCTTTCGTTGGCGTGCGAGGCGTCCCGGCGCCTGGGGGCCGCCGGCGTGCTCATCTTGCCGGAAGGGCCCATGGAATGGGATGTCGTACGGGTCCTCTCCAGCAGCGAGGCCGCCATCTTGGTGGCCAGCGCCTCCCAACGCCAGCTCGATGCGGTCCGCAAGGCGGGACTGGTCGCTGTCGAGGTCGAGCCGACCGAAGCCGCAATCTCTGAACGGATCAGCTTGGCTCTGATCGAGGCCGTCGCCAACGATCAACTCCAAGCCGGAGCCAGGGTTGTGGTGGTTTACTCGGGCTTCGAAGCCGAGGCGCTGGATTCCCTCTCGGTGATCCGCCTGGGTGAACACCTCGAACGGCTGACCGCTCACGACCTGCGCGCTCTGGAAACGTCGGTGCCATTCGAGACACTCAAGGCGGTCGTCGACGTGGCGATCGAGATCGGCCGTGAGGGACGGGAAGGAAAGGCGGTTGGCACGCTGATCGCCGTTGGGGACGCGCGCAATGTGATGATCCGCACACGCCAGCTAGGCTTCGATCCATTCAAGGGCTACCGCCGTAAGGAGAGGAACGTTCGTGACTTCCGGGTTCGGGAAGCGATCAAGGAAATCGCCCAGTTGGACGGGGCGTTCGTCGTGGCTCGCGATGGCACTGTCGAGGCGGCCTGTCGCTTGATCGATGCCCCCATGACCGGGCTGACGCTTCCCAAAGGCTTGGGCTCGCGCCACTGGGCGGCCGCCGCCATCACCGAGGTCACCAAGGCCCTCGCGGTGGTCGTCAGCCAGTCCAACGGCACGGTTCGCCTGTTCCAGAGTGGTGAAGTCATCCTCCGGATCGCTCCGATGCGTCACGCTCGCGCCATGAAGTGGCAGGACGCGGACACCGAGCCCACACTAGCTTGACACACTCCTCATAGTTCCTTCTCAAAGCAAATGCGGCTCATCCCACGAAGCCAAACACCTTGGTTCCCCAACGTGCCACCTCATTCCACTGATAACCATAGCATAGTCAACTTCATGAACTGGTTCATAACGACCCTGATCACACCGCTATCTCGACTGTTTGTTGGTCCAACAGCGACAGGGCGCACCGTGGAGGGAGCGGTCGCTCGATACGGCGAACTGACCCAGCCGAGTGCATTCGTACTGCTCGCCGACGGCATTGGCGGATTCGACTTGTGCGGATTCTCCTTGCGCACCGCGCTGCCGCGCGGAGCGACTCCCTTTTCTCATTCAGATCTTTCAGTGGGGCCACGGCATGGGTCGGTGGCACGCGGATCTAACCGACGCGGCGAATCGCGACACCAAGGCCAAGTTGATCGCCGAGACAATTCGCCAATTCAAATCGGCGCAGCCAAGCACTCCTGTATTTATGGTGGCCAAATCGGGCGGCGCGGGCGTGGTGGTGAAGGCGCTCGAGCTTCTGGACGAGCAGACCGTGGAACGCGTGATCCTGCTGGCACCGGCGCTCTCGCCACGCTACAACCTGGCCCGTGCCCTCCGCGCCGTGCGCCGGGAGATGGTGGTTTTCTGGTCACCATTTGACGTGTTGATCTTGGGCGCGGGGACACGTCTGTTTGGCACGATGGATCGGGTCAAATCTGTCAGCGCGGGTTTAGTGAGTTTTCGCATTCCCCCCGACGACGATTCCGATGAGACGACAACCCTCGGATACGCCAAACTGCGCCAGGTTCGCTGGCGGCCCGTGATGTCGGCCACCGGTTACTTCGGCGGTCACCTGGGACCAGATTCTCCTCTCTTTCTTAGAAAGTACGTTGTGCCGCTGTTGCGGGTTGAGGAATCACGCGCTTGTTGAATCGCCGGTCAGGATCAAGCCGACCGGTTGAGGCGCCGATATCCATATGGCCCGGCCAGCGGGCGTCTTTATGAACCGGACACGTGAACGATATCGCGTCTTGAAGTTTCGAGAGCGCCGAGGGTGCGGCCCCGGGAAGCAATCTCGGCGCTCCCTCGGATTTCGCCCCGGGCGCTCTTGATCGTCGAGTGATGAACGGAACTGAACCTTCGGGTCCGGTCGAATCGATTAAGTACGCGATCAGCGCCCTCGAGAACTGGCACCTTGCAGCGCACCGCGCGGCGGTCTCCGCCTCTTCAAATGCGAGACAATCCCTCCGCCCGTGAAACACCGGAGGGGCGGGACCGCCTCGCAGCGACCTCCTCCGCGTTGACTCTATCGTTGAACCCCCCTGGACCGCGAATGCCTGCCCGTCACTCGGGCGCGCGGTCTAAATCAAATGAGGAATTATCTTTAGCTCGTCGAGTCCCTCGAACCAGGGCATTGAGACGATTGTTGAGGGAAGCGCCGGCCTTGACCGTCCGATGGTCGCGCCGGATAAATCAATTTGCCGGCAACCGCCTGAATCACCGAATCGATGAGCAACCTTCAAACAGGGAGTTTGGACGACAGCCATGAGTAGACACCTCGCCCCGATTTCACAGGTCCGCGGTCGTGAGATCCTCGATAGCCGCGGCAACCCAACCGTCGAAGTGGACGTGATTCTGGCCGACGGCACAGTCGGACGGGCCGGAGTCCCCTCCGGTGCCAGCACGGGAATCTACGAAGCGGTCGAGCTCCGAGACGGTGACCGGAACCGCTACGGAGGAAAAGGGGTAGCGAAGGCCGTCGCGAACGTCAACTCTGTGCTCGCCGACGTCGCCGTAGGACGCGATCCGGCCGACCAAGTCGGACTTGACCGGGCGTTGATCGAGGCCGACGGCACCCCCAATAAGGGCAACCTCGGTGCCAATGCCATCCTGGGAGTCAGCCTGGCCACTGCGAAAGCCGCGGCCCAGGCCGAGTGGATGCCGCTCTACCGCTACATCGGCGGGACCAATGCCCGTGTCCTTCCTGTGCCAATGGCCAACATCATCAATGGCGGTAAGCACGCCGACAACAAGATCGATTTCCAGGAGTTCATGGTCATGCCCGTCGGCGCCAAATCGTTCGCCGAGGGCATCCGAATCGTCGCCGAGGTCTTCCATACCCTCAAGGGCGTCCTGAAGAAAGCCGGCCACAACACCAACGTGGGTGACGAAGGGGGCTTCGCCCCCAACCTCGATAACGAGGAAGCAGTCAAGTTCATCCTTGATGCCATCGACAAGGCCGGTTACCAAATCGGCCGTGATAAGGACGTCGCCATCGCCCTTGATACGGCTAGTTCGGAACTCTTTGAGGAAGGTGACAAGAAGGGCTACAGGTTCTGGAAGTCGGCCCCCGACAAGATTTACAGCAGCCAGCAGATGATCGAGCTGTTCGCCTCCTGGATCGACAAATACCCGATGATCATTTCAATTGAAGACCCGCTCGATCAGGACGATTGGTCCGGCTACGCGGCCCTGACCAAGGCCCTCGGGAGCAAGGTCCAGATCGTCGGCGACGACTTCTACGTGACCAATACCGAGCGGCTGGCCAGAGGCATCGCCGAGGGGGGAACGAATAGCATCCTGATCAAGGTCAACCAGATTGGCACGCTGACCGAAACGCTCGAGGCGGTCGAGATGGCCCACCGCGCCGGCTGGACCAGCGTAATCAGCCATCGCTCGGGCGAGACCGAGGACACGACCATCGCCGACATTGCAGTCGCCACCAATTGCGGCCAGATCAAGACCGGCAGCGCCAGTCGTTCCGACCGAATCGCCAAGTACAACCAACTCCTTCGCATTGAGGAGCACCTCGGCGCCAACGCGATCTTCGGTGCCAGCTTGTTAAAGCGGAAGTGAGAAGAAAGGCCGCGATGGACATCGATTATCAGCTCGAGTCGCACCTCCAGATCGGGCCCGAGGAGTTCATCGACCTCCTGAAGCGCTCTACCTTGGGGGAGCGAAGGCCAGTCAACGAGACGGAGACCATCCGCGGTATGCTGGAGAACGCCGACGTCATCGTGACAGCGCGTGCGGACGGCTTGCTGGTCGGAATTTCCCGGGCGATCACCGATTACAACTTTTGCACTTACCTTTCGGACCTCGCGGTCGACGTTAATTATCAACGGCAAGGGATCGGCAAGGAACTGATCGCCCGCACGCACGAAGCGGCTGGCCGCAACACGACCTTGGTCTTGCTCGCCGCACCCAAGGCACGAACCTATTATCCTCATGTAGGAATGCACGCCCACGACTCCTGCTGGGTCATCCCGCGGATGCCAAAACCGGACTGATGAGTTGTGAGACGGCCATGCCGTCTGCCGTCTCGGATTGGGGTGTATCCCCTGGTCAATCGCGCTCGGTCTTGCCATAATTGATTTCGATTGAGTAACGGATTGGCTGGCTGGGACAACTCTCGCCGAGCAAAGCGAGGCAGGACATGTCTGGGATAAAAATTCAACAGATCGTTGCTCTACTGGGTTTGCTCGCCGCGTTCGGCCCGGAATTCAATTTGAGTGCGCGCGGGCAGGCCATCGCCTTTGAGCCGCAAGTCAGCCCGTTCTTTAGTGGTCCATTCATCGGAGTCACTCCAGTCGTCTCGGCCGATCGCCGCTATGTCCGCCTGAGCATTAACGCGTCTTTCAACACACTCAACGGTTTTACAACCTATTCAGTGCCCGCGGCCGTCAGTGGTGGCCCCGGTGGACCAGGCGCATTAGCTGGACTGGGAGGACTAGGGGGCTTGACTGGAGGCGGAGGTGGGGGCGGCGGAAGCGGTCGAGGTGGCTCCTTGATTCAAAACGAAGGTCCTCTCGCCGGCGCCGTTCGTCTTCGGCGGCGACGGCGGACCGCCGATCTTCCGTGACGGCCAGAACGCGGACGGTGTCAACTGGCCAAAGGTCTCGCCAGGCGCCGAAGCAGTAGCCCGTGAGGATAGGCCGGCTCCTTCAGTCGCGAATGCCAGAACGCGCCCACGTCGCAGTATTCAAGCTAGTACCCGAGCAGCCCAGCTCCAGCGCGCCGCCGCTCTCAAAAAGTCCCGCCAACAGACGTCAGTGGCGGGGCGTCGAAGTCGGTAAAGACCGACTTCTATTCCGTGCGAGCCAATGCACTTCCCCGCTCACGTCGGCGATTGTGTCGTCAATCTTCAATTGGAAAGCTGGCGTCCCGGCTTCAGCCGGTCCGGTGGGCTCCGTCTAAAGGCGGTACTCGACCCGTCAGACCAAGGTTGACGGACCACTGGCGTGACCTGGGCGCCATTCTGGCGGGCTCACGTCCTTGGCTTATGATGTGGGTCGAAGTGCTTGACCAGCGTGACTTCGTTGCCGAGCCGGTTATAGCGGAACTCGTCGACCAAGCCCCTCGCCAACATGATCCCGAACCCGCCCTCGCGAAGTCCCAGGTCGTTGCGGATTTCGATGTGACCGATCGGGTCTTCGTCCGAGGCCGCGTGCGGGAGGTCTTTTGGGTTGAAACCCGGACCTTCGTCTTTGATGATCAAGGTGACCGAAGTCGGGTCGATTCGGTAGGTGAGTCGCAAGACGAGATCGGCGTTCTTCCGGTGGCCCCACTCGATGGCATTACCTCCCATCTCCATGACCGCCTGCTTCAAATCCTTGATGTGGCGGTCGGTCAAGGGCGTGTGTGCAAATAGGTCGGCAAGCATGTCGCTCGCTTGGGACAGATAAGTCAGCTCGCTACGGATATCGAAGTTGATCTCGCCTGTCGTGCCACGCTTCTCGTGCTCTTCCCTCCAGGCCAGAGCGGTTTCCATGGCCTCGTAGAGTTGCGCGGGCGTGAACGGTTTGGTCAAGTATCCGTTAGCACCCACGCGGACGCCCGAGGCTCGGTTTTGCGCATTTTCAAGCGCTGTGACCATGACAATCGGGATCAGGTTCGTTTCCCGAGCGCGTTTCAACTGGTCACACAACTCGAACCCGTCGACATCGGGCAGCTTGACATCCAGCAGGATCAAATCGGGGCTCTGCTCGGCGACAGCCGAGAGCGTGCGTGCGCCCGTAAAGATCGGGATCGGAACGAAACCACGAGCCTGCACAAGACTTGACAGAATCTCGTTGGTGTCGCGCTCATCGTCAACGACCAGAACGGTTCGCGGCATGGGCAAAACTCGAAGAGCCTACGAAAGTACGACCGCTCCCTGTCCCGGATCACGAGCCCCAGAGCCTGATTACTTATTCTCTCGCGCCGAGCCGGGCCTGGCAAGGCATTGCACCAACTCGCCGGTTCGTCCGTCAAGCCGGACGGGTTCCACTCCCCTTGCAGGAGGCCGAACGCCCCGGCACAATGTATGGATGAGGCGTCACGTCCGTTGGCGACCATCCGCACGTTTCACTGGGCCCGGCCGGTCCTCAAAGTTGATTTCTCCCCTCGACTCATTCGCTGGAACGTCAGCTCATGAATGTCTCGAAGATTATCGATGCTTTCGGCTATGTCATCTATGTCGCTTTGGCGCTCCTGGCAGTTTGGGGTGTCTATAACGCCATTATGCTCTATCGCGGTCTGATCAAAAAGTCGACGAAAGATGCTGTGCCCTTGATCGATCAGGTGCGCGAGTTGTGCCATGCGCGTAAGTTCGACACGGCCATCAACGTCTGTCAAAGTCCTCCGTACTGGCACACGGCACTGGCCCAGTTGATCGCGGTGGCGTTGCGTAACCGCGAGAAGGGACTGAGTAAGATCAAACAATTGGTGGTCAACGAGTTTCACAGCGAAGTGATCGCGGGGATGGAGAACCGCCTCGGCTCGATCTCAACGATCGTGAGGATGGGGCCGCTTCTTGGACTGGTGGGCACGGTCGCCAGCATGATCGCCGCCTTCTCACGAATCGGGGGCTCCGAGAAGGCCGATCCGCATGCGCTGGCGACCGACATCAGTCTGGCGCTCTGGGCGACCGGCGCCGGCCTGCTGATCGCCAACCCGATGATGCTCATCGGTAACGACGTGCATGCCCGGCTGCGACGGCTTCGCGACCGTACGGAACGCCAGCTACAAGACGTGCTGGAAATTCTTGAGTCGAAGAAAAGCCAATTGTGAGGTCTCGCCGCCGCCATGCTGTTTCGCCGCGACGCCGACGAGGAACTGAACGAACACATTGACATGACGCCGATGGTGGACGTTGTCTTCCAGCTCATGACGTTCATGCTCTTCTCGGTGCAGATGTCCGGCGGCGAGAAAGTGGACATTCCGGCTGCGAGGCACGGCGTGGGTGTGGAGGAATCGGTCGCGACATTCCTGACCCTGACCAAACCGGCGGCCGCCGGGGGTGAGGTACGGCTGCTCCTGGGTCACGGCGAAGGAGCCGTGGTGACGCTTGAGCAGGCCCGCCAGGCTGTCGCCGAGGGTGTCAAACAGGGTCGCCGAAAAGTGATCCTCCAGGCGGATGGCGAAGTACCGCACGGCGAAGTCATCGACGTCGCCGCGGCGGTCGCCCAGGTGGAGGGCGATCACCGTCCACGTCGGCGTTCAAGAACCCGTTGGCCGACCTTGACTGCGTCGAACGGAGCGAGAGCGATTTCGCAGCCGCCCGCTCGGTTCTGCCAGCAAGCAGCACCCGAAACAAAACCCGCGGCGTTGTCTGATTTGGCTTCTTTCTGATCGTGTCGTCTGGTGAAACTCAAAAGACCAGGAAATCGGAGATTCCATTGGCGAGCTGGGATGTTTTCCACGGCGATCGCCTCGAGCTGGAGCGAGGGCTGAGCACCACCGCGATCCATGAGGCGCTCGCTCGTGGCGAGCTACGCGACGACGACCTCGTTCGTCCCTCGGGCACGACTGTTGCCTGGGTACGTCTGGCCGACATTCCCGAGCTGCTGGAACCCGCATTGTCGCCCTCCACGCCACAATCGGTTGCACCGCCAGCGCCAACGAGCCAGTCGGGATCGCCTGGATCCATTCATCACATCCCCGCTCCCCTCGATCTCGAGGACAGACGTGCAAACGCTCGACGTACCGCCCCTCGACTCCTGGTGCACGACAGATCGGATCACACGACTGGCTTGAGCGCGAGACCGAGTCCGACGACGTTTCCTTCCCCGTCATCCAGGACCGCACCGCGGAGCTGACGACGCACTCACCAGCGCCCGCGGCTCCTCCGCGGAAACTCCGCCCGCACCAGCATGGGCATGGGGCGAAGACGATGATGATGAAAACGATCTTGATGACGAGATCGAGGTTGACGACGAGAGGCGGTTCGAGCGACCTGGAAATCCTCGACGATGACCTGGATCTCGGCTCGACGGAAGATCCCGACCGAGAGCTGGACGACGGTGAGCGTTCCAGCCGGTTGGCGCTGCCGGTGGTCACCGCGCGTGGCTGGGATGATACGCACAGCGAGATGGACGAAGATGAAGAGGACGACTTCACGCTGATTCGTAGTGGTCCGAAGACCGTCGAGGAGCTCGACTTGGCCCCGATGGTCGACGTCGCGTTCCAACTCGTCTTGTTCTTCATGGTGACGGCGACCACGGTGCTGTACAAGACGCTGGAAATCCCGAAGCCGAGTCCCGAGACGCCCCCAAGCGCGGTCACACAGGGGCGTTCCCGCACGCTCGATGATTACCAGGATGACTATATCATCGTTGAGATCGATTCATCCGGCGCCATGAAGATCGACCACGAGCCCGTCGCGGCGGAAATGAACGCCTTGGTGGAGCGGCTCCGGACAGCCCGAGAGAAAACCGGCCGCAAGGCCATGCTCATGTCGGCCGAGTACACCACAAAGCACCGCCAATCCGTGCTGGCATACGACGCGGCGAATGAGATCGGCCTGGTCCCGGTGATCGCGCGCCCAGCCCGTCCGCAGGGACCGGCGCCCAACCCGTTCACCACCCCCCCAGTCACAGCGCCGGCTCCGGCGCGCGGCCGATCCTCCCGCATCCACGCCCAATTAGATTCCCAGGGCTTGCAACCACCAGGGGACTGCCCGCAATGGGCCGGTTCGTTCCCCGATCGTCGGCGATACCAAACGGGAAGGTTGTCCACGGCCAGCCACGTTGATTGTTCGTGTTGCGGATGCGACCAGGATCCAGCAGGTTGCCGGAGTGGTTTGACCCTGTTACAATTTAGCTGTTTGGTGGCGCCGTCTCGGCTAGGTGCCATTTCGTAGCTGTCGAACTTTCCCGACGGAGATCGACTCCATCGGTTGCGGGCGTAATTCAGCGGTAGAATGCCAGCTTCCCAAGCTGGACGTCACGAGTTCGAATCTCGTCGCCCGCTCTGAAGAAAATCGGCGAGAATCCCTTAAAAACTAGTCTCTTCCCGGAGATCCCGAGGCCGAGTCTGGACGATCTTACAGATATCCAAACCTGTAGCAAACCAGACAGCCGATCAAAGTCCGCGCTGAGGTTCGCGCGTGATCCGCGACAATTGGAATTCCCTGCGCATAGTGCCGCAACGCCCCGCAGGTTCCGGTCGAGACCCGGCATCTGTCAGGCCCTCGCGAGCGGTGACTCCACGTCGAGCACTCGGCTGGAGTTCGAGTTGAGCTCCGCCGGAGCCGCCCGCGAAAGGCGACCAGTCGATCACGAGATGGAGCTGGTCACTGAGCTGAAACTGGCGCTGGCATTGCTGCCCAACGATTGCACACCAGCGGCGACGACGGCGATGATGATGGCTAACATCACACCGTACTCGACGGCCGTCGGACCGTCTTCGGACACCAAGAAACCTATTACGTTCGAGACCATTGCGTTCATTGGAAACTCCTTATTTACGAAGAAGCCTAGGCCATGAACGCTCGACTTGTCAAAACCGCCCGGTTATTTCCTCACCGATCCCTCCGCGCCCCCGCTCGGCTTGAGCGAGAGCTGACCGAGTCTCAAACGGAGATCGAACCTCATGTTAGAAACTTACCGCGCAGTCGGATTGACTCAGCCGACAATAGGGAGCGCCTGTATATCGTGCCCGTTCGCAGTTGCTGGCTGAACGGGCCTGGTTGCGGTGAGTTTCGTTCCGACAAGTCACGGTCAATCGCCCTGAGGTGTCAATTTTCCGACCTCGAGAGCGGACGGGAAGAGTCCTTGACCGAGCGTTGGCGCTCCCCGTCAGATTGCCCACCGAAAAGCGGCATCATTTCACGTAGTACGGTTCCCAGTAGATCGCGGTTTGCAAGTCACATCCTCTTGTGAACGATGCCTCACACGATCACCGGGTCTGGACGATTCTCAAAGATGTCGTCACGGACTTTCTTCTTTGCCTTGAGTTTGTTGCGCGAAAATCACGACATTTCCTCCCGGCTCGCGCACGCCGAACTCGGTTGCTCCATAAAAGGTCGTTCGCTTCGGGACAACTTGTTCCCAGCCATCGAGCCGCCGTAAGACGTCATCGATGTCAGAAACTTCGATGTAAGTTCCAACCGAGAACCCCGAGCCGGGTGGTATCTCCGCGAGTGCTGGCAGATCTTTCTCAAGGCTCTTACGGCTCTGATACATGATCTCTACATTGCCACTGGAAAGAATCACGAAACCGACGGAATCGTGTTCCGGTATTTCCACGATCTTGTCGAAACCCAGTCGTCCGACCCAGAAATCGAGACACGGCTCGATCCGATCGACCACGAAAACCGGCGTAAGCTTTTTCATGTTTTTCTCATTGATCCCAGGATTCCCGTCCAACAAGCCTACCCATTCTGTTCGCACGTATACAGAAGATGAGTCGGAGAATCAAGCCGGCCGGTCCGCTTGGTTGCGATGCTCGGCTCTCAACACGACGATCAGATAGACCACAATCGCGAGATTCAGCACCAAGATCGCAATTCTCAGCGAGGCTCCATTTCTGGGAGATTTCGTAGATCTCGAAAGGGATCAACGACGACGTAGCGACGATGACGAGATATCCTGCCCAGTCGCGTTCCAGGATGAGCCCGATCCCCTCGATTAAATGCAACAAGGCGTAAAGGAAAGTCCCTGCCTCGATGGCGCGAAGGTGGACTCGGTCGATACCGGTCAGTTCTGGAAATCACCGTATGGATGATGTGGTTCTGCGGGTCCAGACCCAGATGGGTGACGAGTCGCTCGAGGCCCAGTCCCGTGACCTCGGTCGATATAATGGAGGATGCCGATACCCGCGGCCACCGAAAACGCGCCGCTGATCAGCTTGAGCGTGCCGATCACCTTAAATCCAAAGTATCCCGCGGCTGGAAAGCGTCTCATCACTGGACTCCGAATTGGCCTGGTCAGCGCGCTTGAACTCTTCTGATTGCCGACCGACTCGAAACGCAAGTGCTTCACCGAGGCCCCGGAATCTCGGAGCTCGATCAGGGAATCGATACCGATCTCCAGATGTTTCCGCACATATTTTTCACTTACCGACTTGTCGCTGTGGCTGGTCTTGACTCCCTCGGGCGTCATCGGATTGTCCGAGACCAGGAGGAGTGCACCCTTGGGGATGTGGTTGACGAATCCCACGATGAAGATCGTGGCCGTCTCCATGTCGATCGCCGAGGCGCGGATTGTCTTGAGATAGTTCTTGAATTTCTCGTCGTGTTCCCAGACGCGGCGATTTGTGGTGTAGACAGTCCCGGTCCAGTACTCGAGGCCGTGCTTGACGATCATGGCCGAGACCGCCTTTTGCAATCGAAATGAGGGCAGAGCGGGGATCTCCGGCGGCATATACTCGTTGCTCGCCCCTTCGCCTCGGATTGCGGCAATCGGCAGGATGAAGTCCCCCACTTTTGTTTTCTTCAAACCGCCGCACTTTCCCAGAAAAAGAACGGCCTTGGGCTCGATCGCTGCGAGCAGGTCCATCACGGTCGCCGCCATGGCGCTTCCCATGCCGAAATTGAGGATGGTCAGATCCTCCGCCGAGGCCGACTGCATGGGGTGCGACCGGCCGGTCACCTCCACACCGAACTGTTCGGCGAACAGGTCAATATAACGCACGAAATTGCTCAGCAAGATGTACTTGCCGAACTCGGCGAGCGGCCGGCCGGTGTATCGAGGCAGCCAGTCCTTGACGATCTCGGATTTCGTTTTCACAACCGTGGATACCTGGAGTAGAGGGATGTTGTTCGGTTCTCACATGAGGGTCAAGCGGCGGGATTCCCGGTCAACCGAGCCGGTTGGCGATGTTCAGCAAGGCGATCTCGAAGAACCTCTTCAGCGATTGCCGGGCTTCCTTTCCACAGGGGAGAGACCGTTCGGTTAAATGTTATCTTTCAAGCGGAGCCGGACATTGTACATGATGGCAAGTCCGGTGCCGCATCCATGGCGGGCAACCTGACGAGGACCCGAGGAGACGCCGATGAACGGGCGGGCCATCTTCCTGCTGGCGTTGGGACATTTTCTGATCGACTTTTGTCAGGGCGTTGTCCCGGCCCTGGTTCCGTTTCTGGTGGAGGGGCGCCATTTCTCGTACATGGTCGCGGCGAGCCTGGTTTTCGCGATCAGCGCGACTTCCTCGGTCGTGCAGCCGCTGTTCGGCCATCTCGCGGATCGACTCGCATTGTCTTGGCTGTTGCCGGGCGAGCATCCTTCTGGCGGGGACGAGCTTGGCCCTGGGGGCGCAAGCGGCGAGCGTCGCGGTGGTTTTGGCGGCGTTTGGCCTGTGCGGCCTGGGAGTGGCGGCCTTCCATCCGGAAGCCGCCCGCAAGGCCCACCTCGCCAGCGGCGATCGCCGGACGACCGGCATGAGCTTGTTTTCGGTGGGAGGTGGACTGGGGTTTGCCCTGGCTCCAGCGGTCACCAGGGCCGTGGTCGACACTTGGGGAACCGCGGGCTTGCTCTATCTCCTGGCACCGACCGGGATCATCGCCGCCCTGCTCACCCGAACGATCGGCTCGGCGCCCGCGAAGTCCCAAAATCACCACGGAGCCGGTCCGACTCTGAAGCGGTCGTGACGATTGGAGGGCGTTCGGAGTTCTCAGCGGGGCCACGATTTGCCGCTCTATCGTGTTCTACGGATTAAACACGTTCCTGGGGCTATACTTCATGGCCCGATGGCATCAGACCGCCGACCAAGGGAGCCGGGCGTCCGTGGTCTTCCTCGGAACCAGCATCGTCGGGACGCTGTTGGGGGGTTGGCTGGCTGACCGCTTTGGCCGCCTCGCCGTGATTCGAACGGGATTCGCCGGAGCCGCGGTGTTCCTGGCCTTGTTCTTGCGAACCAGCGACCGGACCTGGGCGACCGGCTTCTTGATACCCCTGTCGGTTTTCATGTTCTTGCCGACGAGCGTCTTGGTCGTGCTCGGACAAGAGTATCTGCCACATCGCGTCGGAATGGCCTCGGGCGTTACGCTGGGGCTGGCCGTGAGCGTCGGCGGCATGACGCGCACCGCTTCTGGGCCTATGGGCGCAGCGGCAAGGATTTGGCGTCGTCTTCGCCGCGCTCTGGGTCGTGCTCTTGCTGGCGACTGCCCAGGCGTTCTCACTGCCGCCGGTCGGACGCGAGGCTGCATCTTGACCCCGAATTCGAGCGATCGCCGCTTCAGCGGATCGATCAGGATCGAATGATCATTCAAGAGATCGTTCCATGTAGTTCTACTTTCGGGAGACCAGAATCATGGCGATCAGTCCGCGGTGGATGGGGGTCTGGGGCCTCATGCTCGCGACTTTGGTCAATTCCCGGTCGCGTCAAAGCACAGGACAAACCGGACGAGTCCGATTCGTGCCGTTCGCGCCGTCCTGGAACGTCAAGTGGCCGACTGGAATAAAGGGGAATCTGGACGCTTTTCTGGAGCGGCTACTGGAACTCGCCCAAGGTGGTGTTTCAGTCAGGCGGCAATCGGTTCGACGGCTGGGAGGCGTTGCGCCAGCGTTATCGCCGAAGGTATCAAGACGAGGGGCGGGCGATGGGTCACCTCGAATTCTCTGGTCTCGAGATCGAGCCACTTGCGCGGAGGCAGTGCTGGCACGTGGACGATGGCGGTTGACGATGCCCGATGGCACAAAGCCGGCGGGACTTTTCACCGTGATCTTCCGCAAGTTTCCCGAGGGATGGAAGATCATTCACGACCACACGTCGGCCGAGGAGCCAGTCCAACCGAAACACCGCGCCCACGAAACCGTCCGGTTGAAGAGCCAGGACTTCTCGGGCTACGAGACCGCGTCGAGCTCCCTCATGGCCCCACCGCATCCCCGATCCTTTCATCCGTTTGCCGAACGACCGTCTTGCACGCCGACTCCACCGGACCCGAGCCGATCTGCCAGCCCTTGGCCACGATAGTTCGGGTAGTCCATCCGATGCATCCTGGTTCTCGAAGTAGCTCACTACCGCCTCCGCAGGCCGGCCAGCGCTCGTGGACTTCCCTGCGACGTCCAGGCCCCGCAGTTCCATTCAGCACGGCTTCACCCCCCTCGTGTTTGAGCCGGTGCGACCATTCCGCGTGTTGGTGCTGGGCGGCAGCGGCCTCGGTGCCGGCGCACCACGCCTTGGCGAAAACCCCCAGGTGCTCCGAGGGGTGGTAAAAGTCGAGGATCACGGCCTCCACGCGGCTGAAGTTCGTCGCTCAGCAAATTCTCCAGCCCCGCTCCGCGATCGCTCAGAGGGCAATCCACCGCCGGGCGCACGCCCATGCCGACTTGGCCGTCCTTGTCGCCGCAACGGTTCGGCGACCGCAGGCCTGGCCTTCCAAACTGGCCAGGTAGCGGGCGTGCCAAAGCGGGTCGATTGGCTGTGGGTCGGGCCCACGGTCGGCGATCTTTAGGGATCGGGTTGTAGACCATCGCGACCGCGACCATCTGCCCGTCGGCGGCCACTTCGCTCCTGGTCCCTGCTGGGCGACTCCGGTCGAGATCGAGCGATACGTAGGCGCAGGTCTTGCCCTCGGCGTCCTAGTGCCAGGCCCACGATCGCGCCTCACCGAAGGACGACCACCGCCTCCGAAGGCTTGGCCGAGTTCGTGACCGATCGCTTCGGTGGTCCGCTGCACGGTCGATTCGGACGATCGACAGTCCCGCTCATCTAGGGCAGGATCACGTCGGCGGCTTAGGGGAAGCTGTCCAAGGTACCAGCAAAGGCTGGTCAACTCGGCGGCACCGGAGGTCAGGTCGCCAGTGCTCCAAGCCGAAGGCGTCGTCACGGGGGCAATGGCCGTGATGGCAGTGGGAGCAATGGTAATAAGGCACATTCGGATGGTCAGGGGCCCGAGGACCGAGAGCAGCCCCTTTTTGGCGGTAGTCTTTGAATCAGGCGCCGATTCGCTGACAGTGAGGGCAGGTCATGCTGGAACCTCGAGTAGCCCCTTTTTTCCGCTGCAAAGCAGCGGTCAGGAGGGCCTGGGCGCCGAGCCGATGGACGAGATCGCGAAGTTGGAACTCGGTCGAACCGAAGAATTGGTCGTCGGGTTTGCTGGTGAGTAACTCGGCAATGGCGCGGAGGTCGTGTTCGGTGGACTGGCCTTAATAGATTGATACAACTGTTCAGCACGCTGCGCCTGCTACTTGGGGAAGATGGGCAAAAAACATATGGGAGACCCTCCGTGAACAAAGGACTAATGATTCCTGGGCGACACATCAAGAGACCTCTGTTCTACGAAATTTTCCACCCACTTTCGAGACGCTCACCCCGTGACGGTTTCGTGTCTAAACCGGTTTCGGCGTGACAGGCCGCACGATCGCCGCCAGCACGAGGCCGGCCAGGAACCAGCCGACGACATGGTCGATCGCTTCGGCCAAGGTGAAATCCGTGGGAAACCCGTACCAGTTCCAGTAGGGCACGCTCACGGTCACGAAGCCGAATATGCCCAGCACGTCACGAATAAGATGCGCCCGAGATAGCCCGACGCCACTTTGCTCAGCAGCCATGCCGCCAGGAGCAGCGGAGACCACATTCGTTGCCAGCTCCGTCCCTAACTGCCGAGGCGACATGGCCTCCCTGCCCTCGGGGTGAATGACAAGAACGCCGGCCGGACCTTGCTTGATCTTGGCGTAGACGGCTTCTGTTTCGGACTGCGAGACGGGCTTGCTGTGGTCGATGCCGGGGAAGAAGTAAAAGCCCGGCTCGGTGATCGAGCCGCGAAACGCAGCGAGGATTCCGTCCTCGTTGGGAAGCTTGTGGACGCCGATCGTCCCGAGGGGAAGCTGCCATGTGGCCGCTGGCACCCCAGCAGAAGACAACAACCCCGGCCAACAGGCCACCCAGCACCACTCGGCCCATTGGTTTGCCCTCGCACGATTCCGGTTTGCGAAGATCGACCTCTGAAGTTGTCGCGCTGGATTTCTCATCCTTGTCCAGCGCGACGATCAATGACTCTGACCGTCATTCTTCATGAGATCGGCAAACTTCAGTGTCTGTCCGCAACCGAACTGGCAGCGTGGACCCACCTGGGCGATTACTACCACAATTAGTGAAGACGATTGGTAGCGTGCTACCATCGAATCATTCCGCCGAGCGCCGGAATTGTCCCGGATCACACGTCGTGATCGTTTCCAAAAGTGTCAATAACGGGAGGGTTCGCCTGGCGAGAAATCCACGAACACATGATCTGGGCACGGTTCATCAGCTAAGAAACTGTTGGGGCTCAACCCCGCCAAATGGCCCAAATGATCAAGGACCGATGGCGACGAATACGACGGGCAAGAACCACTTATCAAAGAATTTTTGCACGAGAACAACCAGCCTCTCCGCGGGCGACGCCGCTCGGATGGTCAAGAAGGGAAACGAAGGCGGACTATTTGAACTTATCCGTAAAAAGTGGCGACAACCAGATTAAATCGAATATTTTTCGGTTTTTGATTTATTGGGTTGATTAACGAGTCATGGTGCCGGTCGAGGCAAGTCTGGGAGACATGCCGACGACTCGTAGCGGCGGACGGGCCAAATCGATGCGGAGAATCCGTGACTCGTCGAGGTTTTTCTGCTTCAGTCCGGCGACGGAAGTCCGTAGCATGATTGGAAGGAACTTGGCGAGAACACCGGTCATCGAGCAGGTAGGGGACTAGAGGACCATGGCGGACGATCGCGCCCAGAGCTCGCGGCCTTCCTGGCGGCCCAAGTCAGGAACGGGACGCTCGACCCGAGAAAGCGGTCGATCGATGGAAAAGAACGCCGCACGCGGCAAAACGACGGCATTAAGGTGCCGCGTTCGAGGTCGTTTCAGGTGGCATGCGGGATCGCGGCGTTTCTCGTCTGTTTGGCGACCGTGGTCTTTTTGATCCTGAGGATCAGGCGGCCGGAGCCGGCGGCGGTGTTTCTGGTGGGTGCCAACTACGCCAACAACCTCGCCGTCCCGCACAATGTGCCGGGCTGGGAAGGACTCGTCGGCATAAGGCAAGTGTCTGAGAAGCCGCCGCCATGGTCGCTTTTTTATCCCGCGTCGCTCCAGCTCATCGGCGAGCGTGACGAGGCGCTGAATCAGTTGGACCACAAAGGCCAGTGGAATGACCTGATTACGAACCTGCACGAGAAGGCGCATCACGGCACCGACGTTGCTGATCGTGGTGGCGCTTCACGGCGGCTGTCGGGCGGAAGGGGCTTACCTCATGCCCAATGCGATCGCCAGCCCGGAGCAAGGGCTGGATCTGAAGGACGTGATCGCGTCCATGGCGAAGCTGCCCGCCGAGCAAAACAAGATCCTGGTGCTCGAGGGTGCGGAAGTACCAACCGCCTGGCGACTGGGGATGGTCCACAATGATTTCGCACGCCAACTCAAGGAGCTGGAGCCCGAGATCGAGAAGGTGCGGAACTTGTGGGTCTTGAGCGGTTGTGACGTGAATCAACGGTGCTGGGCATCCGAAGCGCTGGGCCGAACCATTTTCACTCATTATCTCATTGAGGCGTTGCGGGGCGCGGCGGCTGGGCCGGATCACCGGCTCTCGCTCGACGAGCTCTATCAGTATGTGCACAAAAACGTGCGCGACTGGGCCTGGAATGCGCGAGGCGCGCTCCAGGAGCCTCAGCTCCTGCCGGCATCCTCGGGCGGCAAGGGTGCCGGCGCCGGCGGCACGAGTCCCGAACTGGTCTACCTGGCGTCCTCAGCGACGGCGCCAGCTCCAGCGCCGGTCGCCGGCATTAGATCACAAGAGCCGTTCCGAAATCCAGGAAGCCTGGAACGAGTTTCACCGGCTAGAAACCAAGGTCCCGCGGCCGGCGGTCTACTCGCCCAGGCGTTGGCGCGAGTACCGCGCCACGCTCGTTCGCCACGAGGAGCTCCTTCGCGCTGGTGCCGTGAGCCTTGCCAAGGAGATGAGAGAGAGGAGGCTCACGCTCTTGGCGGCAAACCTGAAAGATGAGCGATTCTTGAAGAAATCGCTCGTCTCGGCCGAACTCAATCTGGCCATGAATGTCCTGCAAGGCGGGGCTGTCGAGCTCACGGCTCAATCTGCCGACTTCGACAGATTCCTCGATGCTTCTCCGGCAAAAGCCCAGGGTGAGTGGGAAACCCTCAAGTCCAGTCTGGCGGCGACAGCCTTCGACCGTCCCCGCTCGCCGAGGAGCCGGGCGGAGGAGCTCCTGATCCAATTCGCCGCGGGTGAGTTGAAGAAACTTCAACGCCAACGATGTGTCGGGAAACGTGAAGAAGGCCGCCACTCGGCTCAGGACGATCAAGGGGAGCCAGCCTCTCTCCGCCGAGGCCCATTACTTGTGGATGCTCGACACTTATCTCGATTCGTCAGCGCTCAAGGAGAAGACTCAGCTTTGGGGAGTGGTTAAAACCGCTCTTCTAGTCCGGCGCCGAGCTGAGTGGGCGGCGATGGCGGTCGCGCCGCCTTGCGGGCGACGCTTACCACTACGGCGAGCAGATCCATCCTTGGATCCAGGCATCGATTTTGGCTGCGGACGCCAAACGCCGGCGAGGTGAGGATCTCCTGTTCTCGTCCGTCGAGTCGGACTGGCAGGAGGCCGGCAAGTCGCTCGATCAAGCCAGGAGAGATTACGATCAGGCCATCGCGAACGCTGGCAAAATCCGCGACCGCCTTCGAGATCCGCGATCGCGCCCTGGCGGGACTACCGGACTATTCCCGCTGGCTCCCCTTCTACGAAGCGGCAACCGCCGAGCTCACGACGCTGGTCCTCGATCTATGGGACAAGACACACGCGCTGAGCGATCTCCTGGAACCGGAAAACGGAACAGACCTCACGCGGTTGCCGGATATTCAAAGAAGGGCCGAGGACCTCAAGAAGGATTTCCTGGCACTGGAGGATCAGTTTCAAAGACATGTCGGGAACCTGGAGAGCACTCGACGAGAGCAAGACTGGGAAGCCGCGGTCGCCGCCGCCGCGGTCGCGTTCCCCGATAATGATAACCTGAAATTACGCAATGACATCCTGGTCCGGCTCGACAACATCCGCGAGAGCGACATCGCGGTCGCCAAGAATATCACCGAGCGGAAATCGACGATTTCCGAACCAGACGAGCAACAGTCGGAGCTCGCCCTCCAAGGATCGCGACGACGTGCCGGTCTTCAGGCGTTGATGGCGCTGGCCGTCATTGGTGAACGTTCGTTCAAGGAGGCCACCGATACGGAAAAAAAAGGGGGCGAGGACGAATTCAAGATTGCGTCGGACCACGTTCGCAACCTGAGGAGTACCAGTGCGAGCGAGACATGGTGGAAAGAGGCGGAGGCTGTGGGAGAGCTGATCGGACAGCGATGGCGGTGGATGTCCCGGGAGCTCAATCAGTCAAAACGGATCACCGACTATGCTACGCTCCAGTCTCGTCTGGCGCGTCTCGACCGGTTCGGCCGGCTTATCGACGCTGGAGCGGAGCCGCTGTCGGACGAGCCCGAATGGACGACCCGCTTGCGGGAGACGCGTGTGCATGACGTTTTGCTCTGGCTTGCGGACCGCGCCTGGGAGGATCACTGGTACAACGACAATCCTCACGAGCGGCCCTTCTATTACGAGACTGCCGTGTTCGAACTTGCTCAGCGATTCGGCGGACCTTCTCGCGAGTTTTCCGGACATCCGCACGCCCAAGAAAGACTTCGACTTCAAAGGCGAGCTCGCACTCGAGCTCCAAGGTCAGGATTCGATCGTCCTGACCAGCGAGCTGAACGCCTCGGCTGCGTACCGGGTCGTCGAGAAGGGGAGGGTGCCTAAGCAGGGGATTCCGGTCGTCAAGCCGCTTGCCGGTCCGGGACTCCAACTCGATGTGCCAGGCGGCATCGCCGAAAAGCGGACCGCATCCCGGCAATCCGAAGGTCCAGCGATCGACTTCAAGTTTTTCAGCCCCATCCTCACGGAGGCCGAGCAAAACCAGGGGAAGACCGACTCTGATTTCACGAAGCCGGAAGTCAAGGTGAGCAAGCTGACCGTCACGGGATTCTTTCGGGGTCAGATCTTCTCGGTCGAGACCCCGGTTGAGCTTCACCCGGTTGCTGGCCTGGTCGCGATCGGTCCATCGCCGGCCGATCCGCCTGATGCGGGAGTTGCCGTCAAGGCCAACGCGGACATCATCAAGAAATTCGGCCAGGGGACCGGCTCGATTGCCATCGTGCTGGACTGCTCCGGGAGCATGAGATTCAACAATGACAAGGAGAAAACGAAGAACGAAAAGCTCACGAACGCCAAGACCGCCATCACCAGGGTGCTCAAGGATGTTCCGCCGGGGACGACAGTCAGCCTGTGGACGTTCAGCCAGTTGCCGCCGGAGCTCGCGACCGACAAGGATGACAACGCACTCTTCAGGTCAGACGATCCGAAATATCAACAACTGCAAGCCGAGCCCGAATTGACTATCCAGCGTCTGCGCGACCCGCTCCGATGGGACATAAATCAAATCAACGGCCTGGCGACGAAGCTTGATGAGCTTCGCCCTTGGTTTCGAAACGCCGCTGGTCGAAGCGATGGTCAAAGCCGCCAGGACGGATCTCGTCAACGCCAAGGGAATGAGAACCCTGCTCGTACTCACCGACGGCGACGAGACCCAGTTCCCCAACAGCAAGGCGCTCGGAGCCGAAATGGCGCGGTTCGCCCGACATCGCATCGTTCGTTGCAAAGGTTTTCCAGCCGCTCGGAATCACGGTGAACATGGTGTTCCTCTGCAATAACGATAAAGATCCCGAGCTCAAGAGGGCACGCGCCAATTTCGCCAAGTCGCTCGAAAACTTGATACCACCTGGGACGTTTGTCTCGGCGACAGACACCCAACAATTGAACAGGAGCCTGAGACGAGCCCTCCGTCAGAAACTGCTCTATGATATTGTCAAGCCTGGCGGCACCGTCTTGCGAACACGAACTGGATGTGAGCGGGGAACAACAAACTGACCCGCTCAATTGGTCCGCGGGACTAAGCCCCGGAACCTACCAGCTCCGCGTCCACGCGGACAGTACCTATGAACGACGGGTTGAGCTCGAGCCGCGGAGATCGTCTGATCGTGCAGTTGTTCGACGATAAGAACGGCGAGATCGGTTTCGAGCGAGGAATCTATGGCGACGAACCGGATTTCCGGTCGAGTCCGCAGCAGAAGCAGAATGACTGGCGCCTGGCTGCGCTCGCAAACCAGACGGTGGGAGAGGGGCCGAACGAGTCGGCTCCTGCTGCTCACGAGCCTGGAGCCTACCACCAGTCCGAATGACGGTCCGGTGCGGCAGGTGAGGCCCCGATTAACTTGGTTTGACCTCAGTGTTGATGGCAATCAGTCTCCGGGAGCTTATGCCGTGCGCTGGCATGAACGAATCAAGTACCTGCGCCTGCCTGGCTTCTCGAAGTACCGCGATGGGTTGAGGACCGCGCCGCCGGTGGGCCCGCCAAGCCGATCCTGGGCGCTTGGTGGGCGGAGCCCAACGCCACGCTCCCTTCGCTCGACGTGCCGTTCGGCAACATCATCGAGTTCCAGAGAAGTCTTCCCAAGTCGTTCCGAAGTGAGGGCGATACCGTCAAATCGAGGACCTCGACATCGAGGATCACCTTGTGGAAGTTCAACCAGGCGAGCCTCTCCAGCAAGAGTCATGCTTAGTAATTCGGCTGAGCTTTCCCAAGGACAGTCCCTACATCGTCGATCCCGATCGACTTGCGGGACTGGACACAGCCGGATTCGAGCACCGGCTGTACAACAAGGCGAGCAAGTATGCGGGGCTGTTCTGGCCGGTGACCCGGGGACGACTCTCGCAGTTCAAGAGCCTGAGCCTGATTTCCATCGCACGTTTCCAAAAGCAATCGAAGTCGCTCGGGTACTCTGTCGCCGAGATGAACGTCCCGGCGCCCAAGCCCGAGGCCGGTGACAAAATGCCCAAGCCGATCGAGTTGCTGCCCTGAGATTTCGCGGGTTTGACCGGAGTTCCATTTCAGAACCACGGATCTTCGAAGATCGTATAACCACAGATAAACACGGATTATCACAGATGAATTAGGAACGGAGATGAGGTAATGTGTATCATGCGGATTGGATTGCGCGATAAACTTAGTGTATAAGCTGTGTTCATCAGTGCCGAGCTGTGACTAATCTTCTCGTTTACCGAGATTCATTCCAACAGGTGGGTTGCGGTTCCGCCGCCTCAGGAGAATTGCGATGGCACGCGATGTGAGGAAAGGCGCTGGGGACTGGCGGGGAACTCGGTCGGCACGTTCCGACCCTGGTCCGAAGCGAACAGCCGCCACCAAGTGGACGGAGGCGGCGATTGCCTTCGCCATGATGTTGGTCGTCGCCGGGTTCGCGGTGTGGCTGTTTCTGCTGTTCATTCGCCCAACGAACCCCAAAACCTACTTCGTCCCTTTCTGGGTCGGGCACGTATCAGGATCGACTGGGGATACCGACCGTTCCGTGGACGCGGGCCGATCGCGAGGCCATCGTGGGGGACAAGGGAGCCCTTTTCGAGAAAATCGACAAGAAAGGAGGACCTTGACCAGCCACTCGAAACGGTGAAGGAACGACTAGACGGTCTTCTCGAATCGTGCCGGCGACGACGCCGTCGTTGGTGTACATCTCCGCCTACGCGGTCGTCGACACCGAGGGCAAGATTCGGATCCTGGCCAAGGATTCCCATCCCTACGAGCCGGAAACCCAGCTCCCGTTGGCCAGGGTGCTGGACGCGATCGAGCACTGCAAGTCCAAGAATAAGCTGTTGGTCCTCGATATCATGAGGAACATGCTCGACCCTCGTGATGTGGGCGCGACTCGGACGGCGTCGGCGACTTGGTGCTCCGCGAGCTTCAGGACGGCAAGAACCCCGACGTGCTCAACGACCCCGACCTCATGGTGATCTGTGCATGTTCGCCGGGTGAATACGCACTCGGATCGGAGAATCTGGGCTCCGGCCGTTCGGCCTTCGGTTACTTCTTCGAGCAGGCCCTGACCACGCCGGAAGTCGACACGAACAGCGACAACTTGATTGAGGCTCAGGAGTTGCAGCAATACTTGGTCGCGGAGCGTCGATGATTGGGCGATGCCGATACCGCGGCGTGCACCAGGTGCCTTACGTGGCCGGCGCGACGAAGCATGACTTCGCGTTGAGAGCCATTCAGGCGTCGAGCACGAGCGGAGGATTCGCCTCGCTGTGGCCTTGGGGCAAGTCAAGAACCGCCGCAACGGCCGGAGAGCTCGGCGGAGGAGCCAGCCGCCGATGCGCCGGAGGGCGAGGAGAAAACCAAGGGCGAATCCTCCGAGTCCGTCGGCCAGCAAGAATCAGACCAAAGGCACCGGAATCATCCGCGAGCGACACCAAGTCGTCGACGAAGGAAGCGACCAAGAAGACCGAGGAAGCGACCAGCAAGGAGTCGGCGGCCAAAGGATCGGACCAGCCAGCTTCCCCGTCACGACATCGGGAATATCCGGGCTGGCTGGCTGCCGGCTGGGATACCTACCAGGAGTGGTGGAACCTCGGCGACTTTCGGGCCGCACCTCGGGTCTTTCGAAGGCTGGGAGCGATGCTCCTGCGAGCGGAAAGACGATGGCGCGGCGGCGACGACCAACGTGAGGTCCGGGCGGAACTCAAAAGCGAGCTCCAGGCTCGCGTCCAGGACATGAAACGTGCCAAGCAGATTCAACTCCCGATCGCTGCGCTCGGCAGGTTTGGCAGTTGCCTTGGGCCAGCACCCCGATGCCAGTCTCAAACAGGCAATGGAGGACGCACTCGCCAAGTGGCGCGAGATCAATCCCAACGACCCCAAGGCACAGGAAGCGAGGTTGGGAATCGAGAAGGGGCTGGTCGGTCTGCTCAAGGGGAAAACTCCGATCGAATTTGCCTTGGCCCTGGTTGCGGCGTCCCAGAAAAGACAGCTCGACCGTCCCACCTTCACGTTCCTCGATTCGATCGTCGACCAAAGCCGGATCGTCTTTGACGATAAAGACCCGCGCAGCCAGGTGGTCGAGCTCCGGTTCCTGCACCAGCTTGCCGACCAGTCCAAAGACTCCCCGCCGAACGATTGGTGGGATATGGCTGACAAAGCCTGGAACACCGTGTTCATCGCTGAACAGGCTAGCTTCCAGCCGCAGCTCACTTTCCTGGGTTCGCCCGAGGCTCGTCGAGGCCGATGCCAGTCTGCACGAGGCCCAGGTTCTCCTCTTGACTCCGCAGCGGGGTTACGCGTTGTGGAAGCGACAGATCGACGATGCCTGGGAAAACACTTCAACGCTTTACCAGTCGTTACGCGAGAAGCAGACCGCCGTTCAGGGGGCCCAGAATACGTTCACGAAGACACTCACTGTCCTCACGTTCCTGATCCCCTGTCTGGAAGCCAAGACCGATCCCGAGCTCCAGCAGGATTGGCTCGACGCGGCCAGGTCCGCCCAGGAGGTCGCTCTGCTGCTCGACCCGCCTCAGGAGCGTGAGATGAGTTCTGCACAGATCGACATGCAAATCACCAAGCTAAGTAGCGAAGCCGAGAAGCTCGAAGGCCAAATGCAAGAGTCTGCTGTCCCGGTTCGAGCCGGCCGCGTTGCAAAAACGGGTGGCCGATTGCCAGTCCGACACCGTGGCCCCTGACCCGAAGCGGCATCATCGAAATCGAGGCTCTGCTGGCGACGCCGTTCCTGTCGGCGTCGGATCGCCAAGACCTCCGCGACGCGGAACGGTCGCTCGAGCAGCGGCTTGAGAAACACTCGACCGGGACGAACGTCGCCTCCTCCGATATCAACAAGACCGATCCCCCGCGGATTCGGGTCAAGAATCGGTTCGATCGGATCGTCGAGTTCTTGAAGCTCAGCGGCTCGGAAGGGAGGGCCCAGAAGCTGAAGGGTCTCCAAGGTTATATCCAGAGCGCGGGCGACCTCCGGTGATGAGCGGATGCCAAATGGTCGTGGTCCAAGTCCGATGTCGAAAAGGTTTGGCGAGCGATGGCAGAGATCGCCCAGTACGCTTATCGTTCGTTCACCGATCGACTTCGAAACGACAAGCTGATTGGCGACATCGACCCGGCTGGGTTGCTGGCGCCTGCGTACGCGCTGAGGCTTGCGGAGTCGAATGCGACGGGAGCCGAGGACAACCCCATGCCGTGCTGCCCGCGAGCGAGACTCGCTGAAAGCCTGCTCGTGGCTGGCCGCTCATTATCGACACCAAAGCCTGGACCTCCCGGCCTCGCCGATGCCGACAAGTTTTATGAGGATGCCGCGACGAACTGTCCGACTTGACGTGACTTCACCCCGGAGGTCTATCCCTAGATCCGGGTTCTCGACGACAAAGGCCGCGCGGTGAGCGACCACGGATCCGGTCGGGCTCAACCCGGACCATCGCCGAGGACAGGTCAATCTGGAGCTACGACTCCGGAAAACCTCGCCGCCGCCGAACGCGTCCAAGGCGGAGCTGAGCGTGATTCAATCCGCTGACTCGCGCCTCCAGGTGACGCCCGTGCCCAAGGAGATGAATCTATCGAGCCGAGTCGAGCCGGCTCAACGTCGAATTCGAGTTGTCCACTGAGGGAAGCGGCTCCCAGACCGCTCCCCCGTCGGAGTTCTTCGTCGGGCTGCGGATGGAGAACGGTCGCACGTACCACGCGCGGATCCCCATCAAGATCGTGACGGGAGAGTTGATCCCCAGGGTCGTTCTCAGCAGTGATCCGGCCAAACTGAGGAAGGTGCCGGAGGGCAAGATTCGCCTGCGGCCGATCCCCGGCTTGCGGCAGCCTTACTATGTCTTCGTCGAGAACCGAACCGATAAAGCCGCGGAGGTGATCGTCGCGGTCATGGAAGGAAGCCGCATCAAGGCCCGCGGCGGCACCAAGGAGATGCCGATCAAGGTCAAAGCCGGCGGCGTCGGAACCGGTGCCGAGCTTTGTCGGCAGTCCGGCTCACAAGGAAGCCGATCCCTTGCCCAAGCTTATGGAGCCGATCCGAACTCTGGATGCGTGACGCGGCAACCGATGACGTGATCCAGAAGCTTCCTTTGGCGGTCGTCTTCGCGTCGCCTCGCGACTACATCCAGGTAACGACTGCCTGGATTCATCCCGGAGCGTCCCGGCGTTCCTAACCGGCTGACGGTCGTCATCAATCGGCTCCCCGGTTTGGGCGATCGCCCCTGCCCGGTCGAGCTGGTCTTACCAGAAGACACCGAACTTTTCCCGGCCTTCAAAGGCAACCCAAGGGAGGGTCGCAAGAGGGTAGGCTCGAGCGACGGTGGCAGCCGTTGAATCTCTATCGCCGAAGACATCCCGCTCAACCTCAACGTCGAGGAGAGACAAACGATCCTACTTCTACCTCAACGTGGACGGGCTCGAGAAGGCCGACGCCATCAAGCGTGCGTTCTGGTTCAGGACCACGTTCCGCCAGGAAGGAAATCGACAGCCGGTGACGGAGGATAAAACTCCTCGGGTTCGCTTCGAGGCCGAACGCTCAGGTTTCCCAAGGGTTCGCCGGCGAAGCTTCACGTCGAATTCGCGGTCGACAACGCACCGCTCAACGCCAAACTCACGTTCCAACTGCTTCGCGAAGACGGAGGACAGGATCCTCGCCGAGTGGAACGTCCCCTGGACCGCGCCAGCGAAGGACAGGCGACTCGGCTTTGACATCAAGAGCGATTCCGGCACATTATGGTTCGAGGCGTCCGAGAAAGACTGGGTCCAAGACTTCAAGGTCAATGGAGTTCTGGACCGTGCCTGCTCGAAGCGCGGTTGGTCGATGCGACCGGCACGAACGTCGTCGATCCGTATCGGAAAGTGATGGAACTGGACGACCGGCCGCCTCAGAACATGGCGATCAGCGGAGACCGCCCAAGATCGAGCGAGGGACCGCCGAAATCGAGGTCGTGGCCAGCGCAACGCCACCCCCCGCGATGAAGGAGGTCACATTCATCGTCGGAATTAAAAAGGTGACCGATGCGGATTTCGACAAGGCCGAGCAGGAGGGGAAGACGATCAAAGGCGTTTCGCCCGACAACGGACGAAGCTGGACAGGGAAGATCAAGATTCCCGCGGACGTGGCCGACAAGCTTCTCATCACCGCGCGCTTCAAGCCTGTCGCCGGGGTAACGGAGCTCTTCACCACCGATGTGAACATCGCCGATGCTGCCACGGCAGCGAAGGACAAAGCCAAAGCGGCCATGGAACCGACCCAAGCCCGGCTCGATTGAGGGGACGGTCACCATCGCCGGGCGGCCGCAGCCCGAGCAGACCGTCGTTCTCTATTTTTTCGATCACCAAGACCAATAAATATGAGCTCATCGACAAAACCACGACGACGGAGAAGGGAACCTACAAGTTCAAGGACGTACCCGTGAAGACCTACACCGTTTACTGTTACAAGATGTCGGATGGTCGCAAGGACGCCCAGCAGGCCATCGTCAAGCCGGGAGAGACGATCACCGTCGATCTCAAGCTGGTTCAGTAATGAGCATACGGCCCGACCTCCGTTAGAACCGCCCTGTCGCCGCTCGATTCAAGGCTCGTCATCGCTCGGTTTCTTGTCCGCACTGGGAGTCTTGGTTTGGCCGGGAGGATCGGTGCGGGTTTCCTTGCCCAGAAAACTCTTGGCGATGAGCCCAACGGCGACCAGAACGAGAAGGGCGATGACCGTCAAGAAAAACCACTTGAGGACACGGGCCCGCCGCCAGGCCGCGGCATCGTCGGCCAGGGTCTCCTCGGTCCACGTGACGCTGTTCTGGTCTTCCTTCATCATCCGGGTGAGCACGCCGGAGGCAAATGCTTGCTGGGTCTCGGAATCGGCGCCGGTGGCGGCGAAGTAACACCCGCCGAACAAGATCGGCTGTGCCGGGTAGAACGGGAAGACAGTCCTTGACCAGCCCGGCCAGCCGCTCCCGCTTGTCGAGGATTCCCGTCATGAACCGGAAGAGCTGGGTGTTGACCTTCAGCACAAGTTCGGTCTCTTCGCCACCCGGCCCTTCAAGCTTGAATTGGGTCTGGACCATCGACGGAAACAAGGCGCTCGCGATGGATTCGACCGAGCTTTCGACCTTGGCGGGAACCTCGGCCGCGAGCCAGTTCGGGGACCAAGGGGAACCGCTGTCCGATCCGTTTCTTGCGGGCCTCCGGAGGAAGTTGCTTGATCAGGTCCTCAAAGCCAGGCATCGTCTCCAGTCCGCAGATCATGGCCAGGACCGGACAGCGCAGCCGAAAGACAGCAAACGCGGCGGTAAGGTCCGTCCGGCAGGCGCGGCGATCTCTTCCCGGTTGCCGCCGGGTTCGGCGACGCCGATTGGGAGCAGCACGAGCACACCATTGACCGGGCAAAACCCTCGACGGTCTCGAGCGATAACCGGCAGAGGTGCTTGAGCCGCGCCTCGTGCAGATCGTTGTCAACGGCTCTCCGAGGTCGAGCGGCAGCGGTGGCTCGCGGCTGAGATTGGATTTTTTTGTAGTCCGCGAGGATGTCCTCCATCCTCATGGTTCCCTCACCGCCGGCCGGCTGACCCATCGTCCGGGACGGGTCGACCGTTTCGTCCATCATCGTGGCGACGGTTTTGTCCGCTTGGTTCTCCAGGTCCTGGCCCGCTCGCGTTGACCTGACCCAGGAGCGATGCCCCGGGGCAGGTGACCCAGATGCCGTGCCGGTTGGCCGTGACGTGGAGGGGATCGCTCGGGTCGTTGGGATGCTGTTTGACCTGGGCCTTGATCCCGGCCGAGCGGAAGAACGCTTCTTCCGAGCCGGAGGGCCAGCCCAGGACCAAAAACAACGGGACCTCGTCCGGATGAATTTCCTCGGACTTCAGTTTCTGGAGCGCCTGACCCCAGGCTTGATCGATGTCGGGGAATTCGGACAAGATCGGATCGACGGGTCCATGCTGAGCACGCGATACAACCACCAGCCCAGCCAGAGCATGGCGTAAAGGCAAAGGAAGAAGATGGGAAGCCAGAAGTTGCGGATCGTCTCGCTGCTGCCGGTAATGACGTTGGTCATCCCAAACCAAGGGGCCTGGTTGATCATCGCCAGGATGACCAAGATGATGGCGAGTACGAAGGCGCGCGCCGTCCATCGGCCCAGCCGGCCGGCGTCGCCCGCCAGGGACGGGGAACCCGGCGGCGAACATCGGGAACACCAAGCCAAACAAGCACTTGAGGAACTGCCAGGGTTTGGAGATGAGGTTGATCATCGATGAGAAATCGACCGTGTCATTATCCCAGGAATCGGTAGATTATCAGCACAATCAGGATGGAGACAAGCGTCATGCCACCATAAACACCGACGGCTCGCCTGAGGGCCGCGTGGCCCTCCAGCGGCTCGACGTTGGTCTGGACGCCGAGGTCGCGGATGGATGGCCACGGAGCCGGTATGGGTCAGCTTGTTGCGCATCTCATCGAATCGACTCGCGCACCAGCGGCACGTTATCGTAATAGTCGCCGCGGAAACCGAGAACCACGCAAAGGAAAAATGATTCGAGTGCATCCAGGCCGGGGGTGACAGTTGTCTTCAGGCATTGGGTCGGCCCAGCACGATGTCGGTCTGCTCCCAGAACCGGGTGGCTGCCAGGCTGGTCTGGAAGATTTCGTATTCCAGGTTCCGCTCTTTCCACTGATCCGCCCAGGCGACCGGGCTATGAATGATGAAC
This sequence comes from uncultured Planctomycetota bacterium, assembly GCA_963720335.1. Classification (GTDB taxonomy): domain Bacteria; phylum Planctomycetota; class Planctomycetia; order Isosphaerales; family Isosphaeraceae; genus CAVRFS01. Next base: position 47,874 of record CAVRFS010000023.1, read on the forward strand.
AGCTCGTCCACCCAGCACGTAGACAGCGCATACCGCACGCCCAAGAAGACGCCGTCGCCTCGGTAATCGAGCCGGCAGACGGCCCTTTTCCTTTTCAATCATGTTCAAGAGCCGGGTCCGCTCGACTTCGAAGTTGAGTAGCTCGCTTCGATCCACGCGGTCCTTGAGATCCAGAGCGCTGGTGAGAAGCTTGTAAACAAAATTGCCGAAATCTTGATTCATTGTGGTGGTTCAATTGGGATAAACAATTCTGACTCGCAGTTCGTTCGGCGTCACTTGGTGTGCGGCCCTGGCTCGCCCGGCGCGGACCGAACGGACTCTCGGTTTCGTCAGGGGCGGCCGCCTGCGCCGGGCTTCGACGGGCCGACGCCTCCACGAACCAGTACGTACAGAGTAAACTGGAATGGCAAGAATTTATCCGGTTTACGGATATTCACTTTAGTCGCGCCCTCAGGGATCTTCTTGTCCGGAAGGATGTCTTCCTCTTTGAAGCGGATCGCCAGGGTCCTCGAGCTTTCGACGGTCTGCCAGTCCCCCTGTTGGAGCTCGCGGTTAATCTGGAAGTAAGTGAAGTGGGAAGAAGGCCCTGCGTCTCGCGGTAGAGCCTGAGGCAGCGCCGCCATCGGCACCGCACTGAACTGGAGGCCGCCAAGCCGTCTTCGGAAGATTTCCTCGACCTTGTCGCCACTGCCGATTTTCATGTTGAGGTGCTCGCCGGTGAACTCCTTGGCACACTGGTCCGGTTCGAGCGGACTGGTAACGGCTATGTACATCGGTACGGAGCGATCAAGCCATGCGGGCTCGATGGCGACTTGCATCCTCGAGCCGCCGCGACCGACGAATTGCCGTTCCTCATAATCGGCCTCCTGGACCGTGTCAATTCGCTCGTCCAGGAGCACTCTGATCCGAAGGAAGCATGTCGCCGAGGTCGTCGTGATTGTAGCGAGGGAGGTCCGGCGGCCGCCGCGATGCATGGAAAATCGACAGTTGGCCGACTAAGCGGCACAGCTCCAGATAGACGGGCAGCGGGATGGATGCCTTCCACGAACGCCAGGTTCGAAAGGTACGCATACGCCTCATTGAACACACGCAACTGGGCGAAGTTCAGAACTCCTTTTTGTGAGAGACTATCCAGGTTGTCCAGGCTGATCCCTCGCGAGACGGCCTGGCCGGTCAGCGTCTCGATCTTGCGGCCCATCAAGTCGTAGATGTGCTGGAGGATTCCGACTGAGAGCTCGCGCCAGGCGTCGCAGGCCAGCACCGGTGGGATATAGCTGGTGTCCAGTTGCGGCGTCGCCTCGGCTCGATCCGACTTCTGAATTCTCGCCAACGGGATCGTCTCGTATCCAGCCAAATCCTGCGTGGACAGCAACAGCCGCAAGTTGACCCTTCGGATCGTGATCGGCTGCGGGTTAACTCCGAGGTTCTCGTCATCCAACTGCTGAGTGATCAGGTAGTAACGAGCGCTCTCCGACGGTCCCTCAGCGGCAATGTTGGGATGGCTTGACTTGAGCAATGGGACCCCTAAGAAGATTGTGACTTTCCGATTGCTCTCGAGGGCCGGTTTCAGGTCGAGTTCCGGCAGCGGTCCGTCCTCGGGAACCTCGATCAAGGTTCCGTCCCGCATGCGGGCTTTCAGCGCGCCGACGGAGAACCGAAAATTCCCCAGTGCTTCGGTGTTAAGCTGGATCGACGCAGGCCCCAGTTGTGATGAAGCGTCCATTTCTCGTCGAGCTGCATCAACTGCACGAGTTGGCGATGCTCGGTCAAGAAATGGTGCTGCCGCAGGAACATCCCCTCGTGCCAATGCACTTCACCGCGAGGCATGGTCGACACTGCCCTCCCAATCTACGGAGTCGATTTCTCTTGCCAGGCGACTCGCCGGAGTTTTGGGTGCGAGTGCGTCCGTCCGGTTCCAGCGTGTGTCGGCGTGACGCAATCATAACAAAACCCAAACGGCATTTCTCATCCGATCGCGCCGATTTCCAGAATCCGGGCTATTTTGCGTCATTGACTCCGCGGCGTACAGCGGTTTACTTGTGATTTGCACACACCACGACCACAACGCCCATAAAAACCCGAGCAGCGAGCAAGAGCAAGCATGGGTTATAGGCGCTGCCACGGCCAAGGCCGTCGCCCGTTGCTCGAGCTTCGGGTTCGGATGGGCCGACCTGATGCTATTAATAGTTAGGAAAGTAATGCGCTCCCCGAAGGCTGGCCGGGTTTCGACGCGGTCGACTCCGTTCCGCGGACGTTACTTTCCTGACTCTCAATAGGTGAGCGAATTAGCGCGGTTCACCGTCGAAAGACTCAAAGCGTCAGGTTTGATTCGTACTGGACCGACCCGACGGTGCTCAGTTCCAGGGCAGTGGAATCGGCGCGCCGCGCCATTGAGGGAAAGTACTTCTTTAAATGGTGCGCACGCGTTAAAGTGGGATAGATCGGGCTGATGTGATCGACGGACAGTTCAGGGCCATCGCCCCGGTGTAATTGTGCGCTTACCAAGCGAAGTCGGCGCCTCCAGGTAGGAAGTGACTATGAATCGAGAACCGGATGACCCACTCGACGATGTGGGGACCTGGAGTCAGCCGCTGACAGGCAAGGCCTTGGATCCGGCCGTGCCGGCCGACGAGCCGACCCATCATGGAACATCGGAGACGTCGAGCGAAACCCCGTTCCCGGCGATTGACAATTCGTTCCCACCGAATAAGACCCCGTTCTCGTCTGGTCCGAAGTCCTTCACCCCAAGCGACTCGCTGTCCAGTGAGGAGTTGTCCTCCTCCAGCGACACCGTCGAACCGTCGGGTGACACCACCGACGATGAATCCGGGAAACCGGGCGACGCCAACAAACAAGATCGTACTCGGGCTGGCCCTCTTTCCAGTGAATGGGACAAGGAACCTCCGCCCTTGATTGCCGAGGGGCAGGTGTTGTTTGGCAAGTACCGGCTTGATGAACAGATTGGCGAAGGAGGCATGGGCTCGGTCTGGAAGGTGTGGCACGTCGACATGGAAAGTGAACGGGCACTCAAGCTGATCAAGCCCGAGATCGCCCAGAATGATAAGGGATGGAGGCGATTCCGCCGCGAAGCTCAGTTGATGGACAAGATCAAGCACCCCGGCGCGGTCAGAGTCTACGACTACAAGCGCACGCACGGTCTGGGCTACATCGAGATGGAATTCGTGCGCGGCCGGAGCCTGGAACAAATCCTCAAGGCTAATGGCGGTAAACCGATGCCGCTGGACCGGACGACCCAGATCGTCGAGCAACTCTGCTCGGTCCTCCAGGAGGCGCACGGACACGTCGATGAAAAAACCGGTACCCCTAAGCCGATCATCCATCGCGATCTCAAGCCGTCGAACTTGATGCTCATCGAGTCCAAGCAGCAAGACCAGTTGATTCGACTCAAGGTTCTCGACTTCGGTATCGCAAAGATGATCGAAGACGACGCCGGCGCGGAGCAAACCGTGACCGTGCAGGGGGACGTCCTGGGAACGCCGGCCTACATGAGCCCGGAACAGATCAAGTATGGCTTTGAGAAGGACGCTGGTAAGCAAGCCATCGATGGCAGAAGCGATCTCTACTCAACCGGAGTGGTGCTCTATCATCTCCTTACAGGCGTTCGTCCCTTCCGTGGCAACAGCATGTCGATGATCGGGGCCCATCTCAACGCTCGCCCCCCCCGATGAAAGAATCAAACCCCGAGTCCGACGTGCCCCCGGCGGTCGAACGGGTGGTGTTGCAATGCCTGGAAAAGGATCCCGCAAAACGCCCCCAGTCCGCCGCGGGAGCTCGCCGATAAGTTTCTTCAAGCCGTCGGTCATTCACCCAAGCCACCATCGAACAAGGTCGCCGCCGGACTCGCTGCCGCCGCGGTGGTCGTCCTGCTGGCTGGTTCGGTCGGCTTGTGGTTTTCGCACAAATCCTCGACGGTGCCGGAACCGCTTGTGGTCAAGCCCAAAGATTCAAAGATCGAGTCATTGCCCCAAACGCTGGCAAAACCATGGATCCCCGATGGCTACGATGCCGTGGGGGATGAGAGGGCCTCGGGTTCCCCCGATGAATTCGTCGCGGCTCAGGCGGAAGGAGGATGGCATCGTTTTTGGCCGTTCCAAGCCCGGCGTGTATATTCCTGACGGCTATACCGCTGAGTTCGACGCCACCCATCCCGATGTCGTCTCTCGAGTCATACGGAAAGCCGGCCGCGCCCAATTCGATCGGTCACCAGGCGGCGTGTATCTGCCGATCGGCTATAAGGCGACGGGTAACGACCGGACCGGGTCATGGCCGACGACGATTCTCCGGTCCAAGGACAAGGTCAAATTCATCCGAATCGCGGGCGGAGCGTACCAGCGCGGGGATCCCATCACGGCTGATGACCCGGCACTGGACTCCGAGGGTAACCCCTGCACGCCCCACTATGTTTTGGTCACGAGTTTCTACATCCAAGAAACGGAGGTGACCAACGGCGAAATCGAGGCTTACATCAAGGAGAATCCGGATCGGGCGAAGGACCTGAAAGGCTGGAAAACCCTGTTTGATCTGGCGTGCGGTAACAACTCGAACGAGGAGATCGCCTTCGCTCGACGTCTTCCGGCCGCTTACATCGACTACTCGACGGCTCGAAAATATGCGGCGTCCGTCCAGGGCCTGCTGCCGACCGAGGCGGAATGGGAATACGCCGCCAGGTCGCGCGGCCAAACTAACGTGTTTTCCTGGGGACCGGACCCGGCTCCGATAGACGATCCCAAGGCTAACCTCGATAACCCGCGGAATCTTGGCAAATTGGCCAAGCCTCAAGCCGTCGATTCGTTCCCGGAAGATGCGACCGCACAACACGTCATCGGGATGACCGGCAATGTCCAAGAGTTGTGTGCTGACATCTACAAGCCTTATGCAAAACTGCACCCCGATCAACATACGTCGACAAATCCGTACGTCGATCGTCGCGATGAGGCTCTACCCAAGGATGACGACCAAGTTGTCGTAAAGGGGGGTTCGTTCCAGACGAAGCAGAATGACGCCAAGGCATTCTTGCGTACCGCGATTCTCAATAGCCAAAGCGTCGCCGGCTACATCGGCTTCCGAGTCGTGATCGAATGCCCACCGGAGGACGGAGAAGAAGTTCCTTGGCCTCGGAGAAACCCCTAGCCTGACTTTCCATTCCGATTAGACAGGCGGCCGGAGATCGGTTCCGGGCGAAAACTCGTACCGCGGTCCTCATTTTCTGGAATGAGGCAGAGCGCGGCATCGTTGAAGTCGTAAGATTCACGTGTGTCGTCGCTTTTTTTTGGCGACACGGCCGACCAGTTGTCGCGTTAGAATAACGGGATGATTCGTTCAACACATTGATGCGTACAAGGATTTGTCGCCATGAAACGACCAGACTTGGTTTTTGTCGGCGTGGGGGCGTTAATCCTGGCAGGGCAAGTGCTTGCACTAGCCCAGGAGCGGCCTGGGCTAGTGCCCGCGCCGCAGGTCTGGACCATTGCGATCGGAGTCGGCGACTATCGGGACAACATGTTTCCGGACAGTAGAACGGCCGCTCAGAATGCGAGCAAGGTACGTCAATGGTTTCGGAATGCCGGATGGGAATCCGATCACCAGCTCCTGTTGAGCGACTTCGGACGTGTCGACCCGGGGCGTCCCGAGAATCCGGCCGCCCCAGATCGAGCCAATCAAGCAGAACTTGGATTGGGCGATTCGGGACTGGCTGCTACCCCGGGCCAAGGCCGGCGACCTCGTGGTTTTCTACTTCGCCGGCCAGGCGGCCGCGGCGGTGAAAGCGCAAGGTCCCAAGGTCGAGTCTCGTGTGGATTACTACCTGTTGCCCATTGACGCCAGCCCTGACACCCTCGAACAGAAGGGCTTCTCTCTCGACAAGGCCGTCCAGCAGTGCGTGGGAAAGCGGCTCCAGGTCGTCTGCTGGCTGGCGACGTCGCTTGCGCGACCAGGGTGGAAAAGCCCTGCCGGCTCCCAAACCGGCCGATCTCGACAGGTCGAGACCGAGCGTGAAGAACTGGCTCGCCGGTCTGACGCGTTGGCGAGGGGTGACGGTCTGGCTGGCGTCCGACGGCTCTCGAGGCAGCGGCGAGCGCCAGTTCCGACGAGCTCTTCACGAACACGCTGCTCGGTGCGCTCGGTGAGCCCGGTAGCAAGAGGAACCTGGCGGCCTGCCTCAACGACCTCCAGGGAAACGCGCAACTCCGGCTTCGTGGGTTTCGGTCGGTCGGCGGTGTGCCGGCCCAGTTGACGTTATGGGAGGACGAGTTCGGCAAACAGGTCGTCGCGCCCAAACCCGAGCTGGTGCTTCAGCTCGGCCACGCCGACAAGGTGACGGGGCTGGTCTCCACTGTGGACGGTGTCACGACCTTCACCGCCAGCGAGGATTCGACGATTCGGGTGTGGTCAGGGCGGGAGAAGTCCCTCCTCCGCGTTTTGACGGGCCATTCGGTGGGTGTCACCGCGTTGGCCCTCAGCCGAGACGACCGTTGGCTCGTCAGTGGAGGCGGCCGGGGCACGGTCCTGGTGCACGACCTCAAGCGAGATTTCGAGCCCAAGGAGCCCGCAAGACCACCGCATAAGATCCGAGTGGCCGAGATCACCTTCCTACCCGACGGCATCCATTTTGTATCGGTGGATCGTGACGGCCACGGTTTCCTCTGGGACCCCCGAGAACCTTCGCTGGCGCCAATTCCCTGGCCCGCGGGAAACACATGCCTCGAAGTGGCTTGCGGCGGCAAGCGTGAGTCTCGCGACAAGGACACGGGCGTTGTGGTCGATCGCGACCTCGACGGCAAGGTCCGGATTTTCGACTCGGCCGGGCTGGGAGGAGCCATTCTGCCTGTTCCGGAAGGCAAGCCAACGGTGATGGCGGTCTCGCCCGATGGCCGCGCACTGGCCCTGGGTTTCGAAGACGGCAAGGTCATCGTCCGCATCCTCGGCAACGCCGAGGCGCAGACCACGTACAACGTCGCGAAAGCGCCTATCGAACAATTAGTCTTCTCCAGCGGCGGAAAACTGGCGGTCGGGTATCGGAATGGGGCGCGGCTGCTCCTGGTGAAAGCTGCTCCGGCCAACAGCCGCCGGCGCTGGCCTCCGGGAGGGATTCGATCTGAGCGATCGGTCGCTCCAGTGTCTGAGGTTCTCGCCCAGCGGCGAATACTTGGCGGCTTGCAGCGAGAACATCGGCGCACTGCGGATTTGGCGGACCGATGATGACGGCCGACCCCGAAATCGTGCTTGAGGACGAGGCCGCCAAGGCGTTTCTGCTGAGCTTTTCCGGCAATAGCCGCAGTCTCGTTCTCGCCGATTTCAGCGGCGCGGTGGAGGCCCGGCCACTGGATCCCCAAGGTGATGAACAACCCTGGTCTTTCTCCGCTCACCGAGGCAAAGTTCAGCATCTAGTCGCCAGCCCCAACCGACGATTCCTGGTCTCGCTCGATGAGCAAGAACAGGCCAAGATCTGGGACCTCAAGGACCGCGGCTGCCGCTGGCTGCGCGGGACGTGGACCTCGGCCGCCTTTCTTGACGACGATCGATTGATCATGTCCGGAGTTTCCGACGCAATCGGGCCTCGGGGCCGGCTCGTGCGTCTTCGACCGCAATCGGCGCAGCTCCAACCCGCGATTCTTTGCCCGGACGTCGGGCAAGTTCACGATCGACGATCGGCACGCCTTCACCCGGCTGACACTCTCCGCCGATGGAACCAAGCTGGCGGCCTCGACCGACCCCAGGAAAACCCCGCTCGTCTGTGTCTGGGAAACCAAGCAAGGGGGATTGACCCACTGGATTTCCTATCCGCGAATCCGAGATGGCGTCGAGGCCTTGAGCTTTTCGACGGACGGCCGCTACTTGCTCACCGCCGGCGGCTCGCCGGACAGCCGCCTCTGGGACCTGAACGCCGTCAAGGGAGCAATCGAGGCACCCGCGGTCACCCTCTCGGACCCCAGAATCGGTGAGAGCAACAACGTCACCTGTGCCGTCATCCGTCCCAAACATAGTGACCAGATCGTCACCGGCCACGTCAACGGTCAGGTGAACGTCTGGACCTGGGCAAACGGACGAGCCAAGCTGACCTCGCCTCGACTCGTGGACGAGGAATTCGCCGGGAGGGTCCGGACACTCTGCTTCACTGCAAACGGCGAACGCCTGGCGGCGGCTGGCGATGGTACGACGATCTGGCTCGGTGAGATGGAACCGAGGCCCAGACCGATCAAAGTCCTGGAAGAACTGCGGCCGCACCATTTCGAACAAATCAATGCACTGACCGCGTGGCCCGGCCAGTCCATTTTGATCAGCGGCAGCGATGACACGACCGTTCGCTTCTGGGATATCGCCAAGGGCGCACTCTGGGGAACTTTTTCCACGGCTGTCAATCCGGCCGTCCCCGAGGCCGCTGCGATTCAGGAGCTCGACTGGGTCCTTTACACGCCCGACGGGCACTATGACGCATCGACCAACGGCACCAAGCTGGTGCGGTTCCGAATCAACGATCAGGGGCGACCTCTCGATCAGTTCGAAAAGACCCTCTTCACGGTTCAGCTCTCCGACCAGTTGCTGAACAAAGAGACGCCCCGCGTCACCCAGCAGCCACAGGATCCACCCCCGGTCTCGATCGTGGTTCCCCCTCCGCCAGATCCGGCCAAACCCGACACCAAGGTGACGATCACGATGACATCGGATGAGCTCTATGATCTTCGGCTGTACCACAACGACGTCCTGATCCCGAGCGGCCTGAAGGAGGCACAGAAGCCGCCGGCGAGAGAGATCGAGGTTCCGGTGCGACTGGTGCCGAATCGAAATCGGTTCTATGTGATGGCCAGCCAGGATGGTGCGTTCGATAGTCGGTCGGAGGACGTTGAGGTCGATTACATCGGCCCCATGGAGCCTGGCAGGCTTCACGTCATCGCTCTGGGTATCGGCGAGTATCAAAAGCGTCGGCTTCAATACGCCCAGGCCGATGCGGAGCGGCTCAGTGAAGAGTTGCATGCTCGTAGCCGCGACAAAAGCGGCCAAGAGGGCCTGAGGTGGATACTGCCAGACAAGGAAGTGACTCGCGCGAAGGTCGAACAGGCGTTCGACGAGGTCGTGGAAGCCGTCGAGAATCGACCTCAGGACACGGTCGTCGTCTTCATCGCGGGCCACACTGGTGTGTTCCAAGGCCAGAATTTCTGCCTACTGCTCCCAAAGTTTCCGTTCCCCGACGACGCGCCGGTCCTGGTAGCGGCCCGAGGAGCAGCGCCCAATCAGGGAGAAGTCAAGGTCGATCCCAACGTCGTCCTCCCGTATTCCGTGGTGGCCCTCAACCTGATGCGACTCAAAGCCCTCAATCGCTTGGTGATCGTCGACGCGTGCCAGGCCGAAGCGATTTTTGATGACCCCCAGGTCCGCGCGCTCCAAAGATGGATGGAAATGTCGTCGCGCAAGGTCCGAACCTCGTACGTCATGGCCGCGCGGCGAGGCGAGGAATCCCTCGAGGCCGATCCGCTGCGACACGGGATTTTGACCTACGCCCTCCTGCGCGGAATGGGGGCCATTTCCATTGCCAAGGAGCCGAAGGTGATCGCCGATCTCGGCTTGCCGGCCAACGCCGACTTCAACAAGGACGGCATCCTCACGACCAGCGAGCTCAGCGCCTATGCCCGGCAGGCGCTCCCTCAAATCAGCGACATCTTCCCCAAGTTGATGACGGACGCCCGCGCCTGCGCCACGAACGGGAATCGCACCCGCGTTGCCAACGCGGATGCCCGAAGCAGCAAAAGCTCGACCAAGAGAAGCTCGAGCAAGCCACTCGCTTGCAAAGTTCCGAGTCGTCGTTCCCCTTGGTCCCGTTGACCATCCAGCCTGCCGTGGCGGGCCCGTGACCCGATCGCAAGGCCATGGCGAAGGTGACTGTTTGCCCAAGCCGCCCCGTACTGCTCAAGAGGCGGCAACAAAATGAACCTGAAGGCGAGCGTCGCCCCTCAACCGGCCCTCGGCCACTCTCTCCTCGCGCCGATTGGTCTCTACACATGCATCCGCGACTCAAGTTTCCCCCCCTTGCAAAGGGGGGGTCAGGGGGGGTGGTCACGCGCGCAACCGAGTACTGGGCTTCTCAAGGGGATTTTGACAGGCCGTGCGTCACCTCGTAGTTCCCATTTGCAGGAAAACGTTCGCGGTGTCCGAAGCGTACGTCGTCCCCCCCGAACCGCCCCTTCGCAAGGGTGGGAAATTCTTCGCGCCGTAGAGGTTTGTGTAGAGACCGATGGCCCCGCAGAGCGGGGCAAGGCATCCTTTTGTTAACGTTCTTAGCGAGAAGTGCCGTTATTTCCGGCCTGTTCCCAAGTGTTATCAGTCACCGCCATTCAGGGCTTGGCGAACAAGGTTCGCTCCGGCACTTCCAGTGGAATGTAACAAGCCGCGTCCTGTTCGCGCCCGCTCAGCTTGGAGACCGTGTCTCGAACGGCCTTGTCGAATTGGTCCAGAGTATATGGCGCTGCTCGATTCTGGGCGGCTCCTGCGAGGCCGGCTCCCTGAAACGCCTGGAGGATCCCCATCGCGAAGAATCCGTGCTCTTCCCGTGCGTCCACGCGGCTCGGTTTCTCTTCGGAGGCCAGGAAGGTGATCACGCGCTTGTCCAGGAATAGCTCGCGCACCCAAGGCTTGATCTCGCTCGAGAGCGGTCGCTTCAGCTCGTGAAGGCCGTCCAAAAAGAGGACGACGCGGCACCCATAATCGGTCAAATGCCCCAGCAGGTCGGAGACCTCTCGCGTCGAGACGGTGGGCAGGGGGGGAAGACCTGGTTGGGTGTCGGCCATGGCGATGGCGGACCCGTCGTTGCAGTGCAGCACGTGCGAGGCGATCACGACGGCCACGACATCTCCTTGGCGGAGTTGCTTTTCCTTCAAGAGTTTGTCCAAGTGGTCGAGTTCCGCTCTCACCGAATTGGCCGAAGCCAACGAGCCGGTCAGTATGACTGGATTCTTGACCTTGGTTCTGGTTCCGTCAGTCGAAACCAGGTGGTCGGCGAGGAAACTGGCAAGTTCCTTCGCGTCCTTGCCGGCGTATTTCACCGGCGACAACTGGGGATTGGCAAATTGATCGCCTCCGATGCTGAACACGAACAACCGGGGTGGCGGCGGCGGAGGTTCGATGGGCTTCGCAGATAAACGAGGTCGATGGTCTCGGTCCGCCGCCCGCCATTCACACTGGTGGCTTCAACCGCCAGACGAACTCGCCGGTTCGGTATCAAATCCAGCGGCAGCTCCTCGGTCTGCTCGGACACGGGATCGGCGAGCTTCGCCGTAAGAATTAGCCGTTCGTCGAGAACGGCACGGCGGTCGCGAACACGCGAATCGCCCTCCGCGACGATCTTCAGTTTCACCTTCGGATTAGGCACGGTCACCGCCCAGAGCACACCCGGCGCGGGCAGCCGGATCGCTCCTTCGATCGCCGAAAGGAGAATCCGCGGAGGGTGATCGTCGACAGCCAGGGCATCAGGCGCCTGTTCCGGCTGGTATTACCACGAGGTTCGGATCGCCCAGCCGCCAGAGCTGGTCCAAGATGTCGGGGCGGTTCATTGTGCGAGAGTAGGTGACAATCGGGACGAAATCGGTCGGCCGGACCGAGTCGTGGGGGGGGTTTGTGTGCCACCCCAAAAACCGCGAGTCACCGGCGATCGAGGTGTCATAGTAACCCTCGGGCGTCCAGACCACCCACTGCTTGTTCGTACCCAGAAGGAGCGTCAATGCGGGGTTGTCTCGCTTGGTGGTGGGCAATCGCCTCGGGAAACTCGAGATCGAAGAAGTCGCCAAACTCAGGGAGCAAAACCCGTCTCCGAACGAATATTCCGATCCCGTTGAGGCCGGGAGGCTCCTGATCGACCCGCTCGACGAATCGGGCGATCTCCTCGGCGCTAGTCCGCCTCCAGGTGCGCTCCCTGCAAGCGAAGCCATCGTCTCGCGATATAGGTGGCAATCGTGTCGGGCTTACCGTAAATCCGCCGGCCGATGCCGGCGATCCGGATCACGTCGCCCGTTCTCAGCCCCATTGCGGCGGCGTAGCCGTATGGCGTTACACCCTTCACCGCCCATTCGCCGTTCGCTCCCTGTTGAAAGGTCGCGCCCAGGCCAGCGATCGCGTCGCATCCGCGCAAGGGATAAAGCATGACGGTCTGGTCGAGCGAACTGCTGGCCAGCCATTGGCCGTTGGGTGAAGGTGCCACCGAAACGACCGGAGCGGAGTGCCCCGTGAACACACGCGTGCGCTGGCCGGTCTCGAGGTCGAAGATCACGACGCCGGCTTCGGTACCAATCGCCACGGTTGGACGGAGGTGGCCAGCCGCGGGCGGAATGAAGGTGGACGACCACCAGAGCCGGTCAGTCGCCGGGTTGAGGACGAGCGGCCGTCGGCGGCCGTCGGCGTTGACCAGCTCCAGCCGATACTGGTTGACGTTTCCCTCGATCTTCCAACCCTGGTATTCCGCGACCGCGAACTGCAGCTCGCCGCGCGGGACCGTCCGTCGCTGACGTTTGCCCAGGTCGAATCCTTCGTAGACTTGAGCGGGATTCGCGGGGTTGAACGGCTCGCGCGTGAAGCCGACGGCCTGGTTGTCCGCCGTGAAGCCGATATCGAACGGAGTACTTCCTTCACCTTTGAGTTCTTGCGGTGCTCGGGTCAGATTGCCCATATCCTGGATGTAAATGGCTTGAGTCGCTCCGCCGGAATACGCCAGCTTGCTACCGTCGGGGCTGAAGCCGCATGGCTCGGACCCACCCCGGCACGGGACGCAGAAGCGTGACGTTGCCGTCGGGCATGCTCCGAATTTCCAGGTCGCAAGAAAATGTCTTGGGATCGATAACGTCGGCCCGATCGCTCTTGCGTGCTCACGGCCAGGCGGCCGTCGGTGTGAAAGGTCAGGAACTCGACCGGTCCCCGCCCTGGTCGCGCCTCTGGCAACTCGACGGGAGCGACCTGGGAAAGCCTCTGGGCGTCGAACTTCAACAGCGGACCCTCCTCGCGTCCGACGAGGAGCAGCCGATCGACGGGGCTAAAGGCGAGGGTATTGATTTTGATCGGCCGATTGGTGATCGGGACTCGCGAGTCCACGAGAATCCCTTGATTGACGTCCCAAAGGCGTGGCACGCCGTCGGCTCCGCCAGTGGCCAACTGCTGGCCGTTCGGGCTGAAGGCGAGGGTGTTGACCGTTCGGACAGGGGCGTTGGCTCGCGAGGGGGTAGGGTCAAGGCACGTAGTGGACGAAAACTCGGAACATCCCAGAGGATCACGGTTTCATCGTTTCCGCCCGACGCGAGGATCCGGCTGTTCGGGTCGAAGGCGAGGCAGAGTACGCTGGAGCGATGACCGATGGCACGAGGATCGTTGTTGTCCCCGGGAAGAAGCCGCGCCACAACCTCGCCGGTCGGAATGCGCTCCAGGCCGGGAACACGATAGATGGTGATGTCACCACCGCTGGCCTCGATCCCCATATCCGGCGACCGCCAAGAGCCATTGACCATCACCGGCTGCGGTGTGATGGCCAGCGCATTGATGGTTCCACGCGGCACCTCTCCAGATCATGGGTCGGATCGATCGCGCCAGGCGGCCTCCCTCATGCAGATCCCAAACCTTCACGACCTTGTCCTCGCCGCCGGAAAGAAGCGTATCGGCGTCTTGCCAGACCAAAGCGCGGACAGGCGGCATGATGTCCACCGGTCTCGGCGACCAGGATCGGCTTCTTATGGAAGTCGCGGATGTCGGCCTGCGCTTGGGCCGGACATGCCCTCAAGAGGCCCAGGAATAACACGAGAAGAACGGCGGTCCATCTCGGGACGAAGGGCATCGGTCGTCCCAGCGGTTGACGTTGCTCTCGCGGTGTGAATCGTTGTTCGTCCATCTGGGCCCTCGTGCTGGCAATATATACAGCGGGTAAACCGGTCTCAACGGCTCGAATGAAACCTCTCCTAATCTCTTACATTACTACGAATTCGACGCCGATTCGTGATTCATCGGGAAAAAGTTGCCCAAGACCCGCTTTTTTTTAAGAAAGTGGAAAAAGACGACGTCTTGCGCATTTTACCGCGGCGACTGGCCGCGGTGACTTCTCTGATTGTTGCATCGGGCTTACAGGCCGTCTAATATTCACGTTGCGAAAAGACCTCGGCAGACACCCAAGTCTTAACGATCCAGCGAGGAGCACAACCATGGGTGTTGATTCAGGAGCCCTGATCAAGACACTGAACCCGACCTGTCTCAATGCTCTGCAGGGTGCGGCGGGGCTTTGCCTCTCGCGCACCAACCCCACCGTGGAGATCGAACACTGGCTGTTCAAGCTGGCCGAGACACCCAACACGGATCTGACCAAGGTCTTTCGCCATTTCGAGGTCGATACCTCGCGACTGCTCGCCGATTTGACCAAGGTTCTTGACCAGTTGCGGACCGGCAATCAACGAACGCCGACGCTGTCGCATCGGGTCGATCAACTTCTCCGCGCAGCCTGGGTCATGGCCTCCGTCCAGTACCAGGCGGCGAAGGTGCGTTCGAGTATCTTGCTGCTGGCGCTGCTGGACGATGAGGAACTGGGCCGACTGGCGCGTGATGCCTCGCGTGAGCTGGCGAAGATCAAGATCGAGCTCCTCCAGCCCAACCTGATGAAGCTGGTAGCGGGTTCGAGCGAAGACGTGGGTCCCGCGCCCGGTCGGACGCAGGCGCCGGAACCGGGGCACAGGCATCGGGAGTTTCCCAGACACCCTCTCTGGACCAGTTCACGGTCAACTTGACCGCACGTGCCAAGAACGGCGAGATCGACCCGGTGATCGGCCGCGAGCCCGAGGTCCGCCAGATGGTCGACATCCTGATCCGCCGCCGCCAGAACAATCCCATCCTGACCGGGGAGGCGGGCGTCGGCAAAACGGCCGTGGTCGAAGGTCTGGCGCTGCGAATCGCCCAGGGAGATGTTCCGGAAGCGCTCAAAAATGTCGTGATCCGCACTCTGGACATGGGATTGCTCCAGGCCGGTGCTGGAGTCAAGGGGGAATTCGAGAACCGGCTCAAGCAGGTCATCGCCGAAGTCAAGGGGTCTCCCGTGCCGGTCATCCTGTTCATCGACGAGGCACACACCATGATCGGAGCCGGGGGTCAGGCCGGCCAGAGCGACGCCGCGAATTTGCTCAAGCCGCGCACTGGCCCGCGGCGAGCTCCGCACGATCGCCGCCACCACCTGGGCCGAATACAAGAAGTACTTTGAAAAAGACGCGGCGCTGGCGCGACGGTTCCAGGTCGTCAAGGTCGAGGAACCTGACGAGGACGTCGCCACGCGTATGATGCGTGGGATCACTGGGATCCTGGAGAAGCACCACGGGGTCCGAATCCTGGACGAGGCCGTCGAAAGCGCGGTCAAGCTCTCACACCGCTATATCCCCGCCCGGCAACTCCCGGACAAGTCCGTCAGCCTGCTCGACACCGCGTGTGCTCGCGTGGCCATCAGCCAGAACGCCATCCCACCTGCCATCGAGGACTGTCGCCGCAACATCGATCATCTCAAGCTGGAAATCGGCATCCTCGATCGTGAAGGGGCTACCGGAGCACGCCACGGCGAACGGATCGCCGAGACCAAGAAGTCACTCGAGCACGCCGAGACCCGTCTGGCCGAGCTCGAGAAACGGTGGGAGGACGAGAAGAAGCGCGTCGAGGAGATCCGCACACTCGCCAAGACCATCGAGACCCGCTACCTCGACGAGAAGAAAGCCTACTCCAGTACGACCGCCGGCAAAGCCGACGCTCCGGACTTTCAGCCTTCAGCGGAGCTAGTCGACCTCGCAGGTCGACCTCAAGACCAAGATGGACGCCCTCCGCGCGGTCCAAGGGGAATCGCCCCTCTTGTCGGTCTCGGTGGACTCGCAAACCATCGCCGAGGTGATTGCGGGCTGGACCGGCATCCCGGTTGGCAAGATGCTCGCGGACGAGATTCAGACCGTGCTCAAGTTAAGGTCAAAGCTCGAAGAGCGCGTCATCGGGCAGTCGCACGCCCTGGAAGCGATCGCCCAGCGGATCAAGACCGCCCGTGCCAACCTCACCGACCCGCGGCGGCCGATCGGCGTCTTCATGCTGGTCGGCCCCAGCGGCGTCGGCAAGACCGAGACGGCCGTGGCCCTGGCCGACGCTCTCTATGGCGGCGAACGCAACCTGATCACGATCAATATGTCGGAGTACCAAGAGGCCCACACAGTCTCGAATCTCAAGGGCTCTCCCGTTGGCTACGAAGGCCACGGGCAAGGGGGTATCCTCACCGAGGCCGTCCGTCGCCGGCCGTACAGCGTCGTTCTGCTCGACGAGGTCGAAAAAGCCCATCCCGAAGTCCTGGTCCTCTTCTTCCAGATCTTCGACAAAGGGACTCTGGAGGACAGCGAGGGACGCGAGATCGACTTCAAGAACACGATCATCCTCCTCACCTCGAACGTCGGCACGGATACGATTCTCAAGCTCTGCAAAGACCCCGAGACGACCCCCACACCCGAGGTCTTGGCGGAGGCCATCCGCCCCGACCTGCTCGGCGCCAAGACCGAGCGAGGCGTCCAGATCTTCAAGCAAGCGTTCCTCGGCCGCTTGATCGTGGTCTCCTACTTTCCGATCGCCGATAACGTGCTGCGCCAGATCATCCGGCTCCAGCTCAGCCGCGTCGCCCAGCGAATGCGACAGAACCATAACGCCCAGTTCACCTATGGCGAAGAGCTGATCGAGGGCATCGCCAGCCGCTGTCAAGCGAAGTCCAGAGCGGCGCGCGGAACGTCGATCACATTTTGACGCGGAGCCTGCTTCCCGAGATCTCGCAGGAAGTCCTCACCCGAATGGCCCAGGGTCAAACCTTGAGCCGGGTCCACGTGACGATGGATGACAAGGGCGCGTTCCAGTATGCGCTCGAGTGAACCGTATGACCTGAACCACGATTTCACCGACTTCTCACAGACGGGATTTATCGCCTTGACCGGTAATCCGATCTTGTTATAATTGCGCGAAGATTTCACGCTAATCCCTTTTGTCGCAGAAGCGGCGGTTCAGGACGAACACGAGCAATCCATCAAGGAACGGTAAATATGCAACGACGGAAGTCGCTTTTGCGATGGTTCAGGGGATTGTCGAGCGCCGTTCTCGCGACGCTCGGCACCATTCACGCTTGCCGCGCCGATGTGATGTACTCAGGAACCGGCGCGTGAGCTTCCGTCTTCGCACTCGGTCAGCTTAGCAATCAGGTCGGTTCGAATCCGGCCTCGCTGAGTGACTCGGCGACAGTCAAGTACACGATCTACCCTTTTACACTTGGCGGTTCAAGCTACGTGACGGCTACTGCGTCGGCGTCCGCTACGCCCGGAGCGACTAACTTACTTCAGATTCAGAACTATTTATCAGCGAGTGCGGCTCAGGGACAAGTCGTCGGGGCGTATTCCCCAGTTCCGGAGTCCCAAGCCTGGGCAACCTGGAGCAACGTTGCCGCCACAGTGCAAGCGCCAACCGGGAGTCCGCTGCCTTCCTCGATTCAACTCGACTTTCGGATCAACTACCAGAATCCGGACCCCACGGCGTTCAATGCGACAGCACCCGAATAATGGTCTCGGCTGGCCCGCTAACCCGTTATCGCTTATTGTAAGTGGAATTCCGATTTATCTCCCAGGTGCGGGAACGCCGCTGCAAGCCGGCGAGCAGCCAGTGCAGACCCTGCCTAATGGGATGCTGTCGGGAACCTTTCATGTGGATTTGCCACTTTCCTCGTCGGGAACGAGTTCGCTTTTCAGCATTAATCTTGGTTCGGATCTCGCGGCTCTGGGACAGACGCTGAGCGACTCGAAGTCCTTGTCGCTGTTGGGTATTTACTTACCCGACGGAACACCAATCCCGGCGGACTACAACGTTTCGTTCGAATCCGGTCAGCCCTCGCCCCCACTTCCGCCGAGCATTCCCGAGCCAACGCCACTGGCGGTTTGGGGACTTCTCGCCGGAATTGGCATCATCGTCCACCGCCGGAAATCCAGATCCTGAGTGCTCGGCGAAGAATCCGCTATCCCAACGAGAAGAGCCGCGCGAACGCGCTTAAGAATCGATGAGCCCGACGCGGCGGCGATGCTTCTTCCGGAACGCAAAGCCGCCAAAGCTCTTCCAGGCTTCGCCGGAAACTCCAGTCTTTTGTGAGCTGGCAGACTCGATCGAAGTCCGCTTTGCTCATGTAACCGTGGAACACCAGCTTGCGACCTTCGGCGTCGAAGGTAAACCGATCCTTCAGATCAGGCGGGAATTCGAAACCCTCCGGCAGCTTGTCGAGCTTGACGAAGTGATCCATGAGACCCTCCATCAATCAATTCCATTTTTCTTGCACTCACCCAACGACGATCAGAAGCGCGTCGGCCAAGATCGGCTGACACAAGCGAACCACGCCGACGACGGCGCGGCGGTCGCCCCTGTGAATATCGGTCCGATTGTCTACTCCCAAGAGATCAGAGCGTCAAAACGCAAATGCCTGTTCCCGGAGTGGACTCGGACGATCAATCAATCGGAGAGGTCGTCAACCACTCCATCCTAATACCGAGACCTCGCAAATGCCAGACATTCGCCGACGCCTTTTTGTGGTCAGCGCACCGTGAATGTTAACGCAAGTTAAGGGTAGGGGGGATCACCTCGACTTTGCGGCCGGATGGCGATGGAATAGATTGCGTTGACAAATTGGTGACTAACTCCGGGAGATGAAACGACGATGACTCGACAACAGACAAAACGGCTCGTGGCGGCGACGGCGGTGCTGGTCGTGACCTGTTTGGGAAATGGACAGGACCAGCCGAAGTTCGGGTACAAGGACACGCCGATGCTGCCGGGGGAGAAGTGGCACGTGCACGACGGAGACCGTCCCCAGCCGCAGGGTCATCGACCCGGGGACTGCCAGCACTCAAGAGCAGGCTGGCCGGCCACCCTCCGATGCCATCGTCTTGTTTGACGGCAAGGACCTGTCACACTGGCGAACTCGCGGCGATCGGCCAGCGGCCTGGAAAATCGAGGATGGCGCTCTCATCGATCAAACCGGGCGCGGGCGATCTCATTTCCAAGGACGAATTCGGCGATTGCCAGCTCCATCTGGAATTCGCCGCGCCCGTTCCTCCGCAAGGGTCGGGACCAGGATCGCGGCAATAGCGGCGTGATGTTCTTCGGCCGCTACGAGCTCCAGGTGCTCGATAGCTTCCAGAACCTGACCTACGCCGATGGCCAGGCGGCCGCGATCTACGGCCAATACCCCCACTGGTCAACGCCAGTCGCGAACCGGGCCAGTGGCAGACCTACGACATCATCTTCACCGCACCTCGGTTCAAGCAGGACGGCTCGCTCGACTCGCCCGCTTTTGTCACGATGCTCCACAATGGCGTACTGGTACACAACCATACACAAGTCCTCGGCCCCATGTCCTTTCGAAAGCAGCCCAAGTACACGGCCCACGGGCCCAAGGGGCCAATCCTGCTACAGGACCACGGTCACCCCGTCCGGTTTCGCAACATCTGGGTCCGTGAGGTCAAAGGCTACGACCAACCATGAGCGACACCTGGTTGCCAAGCGGGTCGGCGCAAATTCGATTGATTCCAAGCGGCAATCTTGCGATGAATCTGGCGCGGTTATTGGGGCAATCTGGCACTCCGCTGTCGAAAATGTTTAGCTGGGATGGCGGTCAGATTCTGCAGGAGCAAACCATGCGACCACCTCGTGTGCGGTTCAAAATGAGGTCGATGATGGTCATCGTGGCGGTCGTGGCTCTCTCGATATGGGCCAAGTTTCAAGTTAACGCCAGACGCACCTACTTCAGCCAATTGGTCACGCATTACTACGAGAAGAAATACGCGTTTTCAACCTTCGCCTACTCCGGCCCTGGCGGTGCGATCATGAAGGAGCGATTGAAGGCTGATGAAGTGAGGAGGGCCAAAGCATCGGTCTATTACTCAAATCTGATTGAGAAGTACGAGCGGGCCTCCCGGTATCCCTGGCTCCCTGTCGATCCCGACCCGCCCAAGCCAGAAGGGATTGATGACAATCGAATCATTGTCGAGTGAGCTCTTCTCAGCCACCCGCTCTCGAATGGTCGGCTGGCGTGAGTATGAATGATGCTTGCTGGTCCCGATTCGAGACCGTCCTCGATTCCGATCCAACGTCCGATGATTAACGTTATTTTATAAACAGATGTAATTTATTGTCTGTGCCGGTTGTAGGACCGGTCGCCGTGCCATTTATCCTCGAAGAAACCGTGCCAGATGCCGGTTCTCCCGCACTTTTGATGAAGGCCGGCCTGGTCGAGTTTGGAACGAGCGAAAACCCCGTGTAGGACTGGCCCTTTCATGCCGGAAGGCGTCTTTGGATCATCAAAAGTGCGGGAGAACCTTGATCTGTCTCTTTAAATGCCTGTTGAGTGGCAGGTTCATTGCGACCCCGCTATGATTCAGAGAGTCGGCGTGACCCGGACGGAAGCCGGGGGCAGGTCCACAAGGATGATGTGAATCTGAGTTCGAGACCGGAGTCGAGCAGGTTTTGATGATCAGCAACACGTTGCGGTTCAGACGGCTGGTCGCATTGGCGCCTTGGTTTTTTTGACTGGGCACCGCGGCTTTTGCACAACCGTTGAAGGCGCCTTTTCCCCCGTTGACCGGGAAGCGGGTCTACGTGGAGAAGGGAGTGGCCGATTCGTTCGACGGCCTGGAGAGTCAGATCGCGAAGTTGGAACGGTCGTCGCCGCAGACGTATTACGTCGTGGTGGTCAGGTCTTCGGGGACCGGCACAAAGGCCACGAAGGATTACGTCGAGGAGTTGCACGACGCCTGGCGGAAGCAGACCTCGCAGAGCGGCCGCTCGTTCGACGTGGAACGGTCGGTCATCATCGTTGCGGCACTCGAAAACAAGCAGATCGCCGCTTCTGCCTGGAACAACCCTGCGTGATCGATTCGGCCTGCGCTCCGGGGGTCGTCCATGACGAGCTGATCCAGCCGGTTTTGGGACTGGCCCGTGAGCAGAAATACGCCCAGGCAATCTCGGCGCTCTTGAACAAGACCAATAATTGGATCGCCGCCAAGGACCGCTCGACGGCCGCGGTAACCGAAGCTCTCGTGACCGCGTCATTGCCGAACGCGACGACCAATCCGCCCGATGTCGCCGATCATGGTGTCGTCCTCGCTCAGCCGTCTCCATTCCACAGCAAGAGTCGAGCTGGATGCCTGCGATCGTTCTCGGTGTACTGGCCGCGGCGATCGCGCTGGCCGCCCTGGTCTGGAAGTGGTATCGGCATCGTCGCACCCGCGATCGACTGGCTGGCCGGCTCAAGGAGATCCGGTCCAAGGCTGTCGAAGTCATGGATCGGCTCGATGGGCTCAAGGAACGGCTCAAACTTTTGCCGACGTCGTCTGGATTTAACGCGCCGATGGCCGGTGAGACCTTGGCTCATTTCAAGTCCGTTGATGCGAAGCGTGGGCAAGTTGTGGGATGGCTGGCTTCAGATCATGGAGATGCTCGACAAGGCTCAGAAACTGGAGGCCAAAGCCGGCTCGCCGCTGTCGACCAAGGCACTCAGCGACGTCGAGGAGATGGTTGAGCGGCAAGGATCGTTCGCGGAGATTGAGACTCAGGCCCAGGCATCCGCGACGGAGCTAGACGCACTCACTCAGGCTCACACGTTCGTGCGTGACGGTTCTCGATGCGGTCGCCGCAGCCCGGCCCAAGATCGACGCGGCGATGGCCTCGGTCAAGAAGCTCAGTCTCCCGACGGTGCCTTATGAACAAGAGCTGGGCGCCGTTGATGCCGGGGCGGCCCAGGCCGGCGCCGCCTCTGCCGGTGATCCACTGGGAGCCAGGACCGCGCTCGAAAAGCTTCGGGTGCGCGCCGATACACTGCTGAATCGGATCGAACGGGTCGTGTCGTTGTTTGGCGATGCGCAGCAAGTCAAGACCGCGACTGAGGCGCTGACCCGCCAGGTGGCCGGTCACCGGGCGCAAGGGCTGAAGCTGGTCGAGGAAGGGGGCAACCCCGATCACACCGCTTCAGCAAGGCGTCGAGGCTCAGGCCGAGATCCTGACCGCGCTCCGAGCCGGCGATCCCGACTCCGCGGCCCAGAAGCTGGAGGCGGCTCAGGCGAAGCTCCAGGAGGCCAGAACGGTCGTCGAGAGCGTGCAAAAAGCCAAGGCGTTCTGCGAGCGAGAGCAGGCCGCACGGGTGCGGGAGACCCAGCAGCTCCGTGATGCGTTCTCCTCACGCCGAATCGTATCAGAACGACCTCGAGCGTGAGTTCGCGCGGGAATCCTGGCAGCCGATGGCGCGGAACCTCGAGCAAGCCCGCGCACTGATGGCGACCTTCGATCGCCAGGCCAATGATGCCGCGGCGGCCGCGACCAGTACGGCCCAGCGATACCTCGCCGCGGCCAAGTCGCTTGAACAGCTCGCCCAGCAGCAGCAGATCGTGCTCCGCTTGATGTCCGGACTGAGCGAGCAATTGAACTGCCTTGATCAGCGTGCGGAGCGAGTGCCGCAAGCTGGGCGACGAGCTGGCGACCCGTGAGCGGCAGGTCGAGCTCTTTATCACGACAGAACGAATCGATCGTCGGCGACGTGGCGCGATCCAGCTCTGTCGTCGGCACAGCAAGGCGCGAGCGGACGTGTCGCGCGATTCGGCCAATCTCGCCCCGACTGGCCCGCGCTGCGACAGAATCTCGCCGAGGTGATCGAGGAATTCGCGATCGCGCAATCGCAGGCGGAGGACGACGTGAAAGAGCCACGAAAGCTCTGACTCGTGAGTTCGAGAAGGTCCGTCAAACCGCCAGCCGAGTCTACGCCTTCCTCGAGGGCCACGAAGAAGATCGACTGGCGGCCAACCAGCACTATGGGTCCGCCGCCGACGTCCTGGATCGGATCGGCTTACAGATCAGTGAGCCTCGGGGACGTCGGCGCGCATGCTCGAGCAATTGCGCGGCGCCGCCGAGGATTTACAGCGTTCCGAGCAACTGGCTCTTGAGGATGTGCGCCTGGCGGCTCAGGCCACGTCTGAGATTAACGAGGCCGCTCGGTCGATCCGCCAGTCCGGAGGTCAGTCCTCGATGGGTTTCAGCACGGATACCTCCCTGGCAGAGTCGCAACTCAGCCAGGCCGAGCAGTCCATGCAATCTCAGAACTACGAGCAGGCGATCCAGCTCGCTGGTGCCGCGATCCAGTCGGCGCGTCACGCGTATCAAGCGGCAATGCAGCAAGCGCTCCTTCGGCAGGCGATGATGGTGGCCGACCAACGTCGCCAGGCTGCGAGATCGGCACCGGCGTGGAACGGCGTCAGCTTCGGTGCCGCCGCGGCGACGGCCGCCGCGGCAGCCATTCTCGAACGCCAAGGCAACTCCGCATCGGCCTCCGAGCCCGAGCCGGACTCGGGCGTCGGAGTCGGCTCCTGGTCCACTGAGCGTGACGCTGGTCAGGGCAACTGGTGAGGATAATCGTCCCGCGATACTGGAAGCCCGAGGTCTCGGGGAGTACGATAACGCGGATTCGCTCGGGAATTGTCCCAACGGTCCACACGTCTTGCGAGCTCAACCATGATCCTGGACAAGATTTGGAAGTCGGTTGCGGCCCAGTTCAATAAACTGGCCAACGCAATCCGGGGTTACGACCCGATCGCGGAAATGCAATACGAGTACGACCGGTCGGTCGAACAGATCAAGGAGGGTCGCGAGGGACTGGCCCAATACCGCGCCCTGGTCGAGCGAGTGGGCCGCCAGGTCAGCGAGCAGGCCAAGCACGTCTCGCAACTGGAAGCGAAAGTCAAGGCGTACCTGAATGCGGGGGACCGCGACACAGCGGCCCGGTTCGCTCTGGAGTTGAAGCGAGCCAAGGACGATCAGGCGGAGAACCAAAAGCAACTGGCCCTGCACGAACAAGCCTATCAGAATAACCTGGTGAAGATCCAGCACGCCGTCAAGAAACTCGACGACGTGAAACACAAGATTTCCAAGTACGACGCCGAGCTGAAGATGAGCCGGGCGGAGGCCGAGATGTCCCAGCTCTCCACTCAGTTCCATTTCAATGTGACAACCGACTTCGGGCAGGCCGAGCAGGTCCTCCAAGACCAGATCGACAAGAACCGGGCCAAGAGTTCGAGTGGCGGCCGACCTCTCAGGCGAAGGTCTGGAAGAGATCCAGCAGGAAGTGGCGGTCGAGAAGACGATGGCTGAGGATGCGCTGCGGGAATTCGAGGTTTCCAAGGGGCTCGCGACGCCCGAGACAACCAAAGTCACCCCGTCGACCAAGGAGCTTGGCCCCGCAACCAAGACTTTGGCCCCGCTTCCTGAGATCTAAAAGGGTGTACGAGAAGGCAGTAAAGTGGCGCCGAACACCGCCTCGCGGGGTGAGGCCCACCGAAAGCCGCGGCCGTTTCGGTGGGCCTCGCCTCGATGAATCGAGGGTCGGCGCCACCGTACGCCAGGCAATGGGAGCGCACGACTGTGGCCAAGTCAACTTCAACCCGTGAGTCTGCGCCGGCGGCCATCCCGCCGGTTGAGGCCGCTCGCACTGTATCGTCCGGGCTTACGAGCTGGGCTCGTGAGTTTGCCGACTTGTACTTCTCCGGCACCACCTGCGTGTTCGTACTGCACGGCAACGTGCACGACCTGATCCGGCAAGGGCCGGGCGATCGTCCCCGGTACGGCGGCCTTCCCGAGTTCCTGGCGACGCAACTCTTCGGGTCCTGGGACGTCGTACTCCGGCACGACCTGAGCCAGGGCCTTCAGGTCTATGCCGGCGGCGATGGCGACCGTTTGCGACGGATGGTCGGCCTGGTCAGCGAGCGGATCGGCGAGCCCCAGGCCTGGCCGCGCGACCCCGATGCGATTCTGTCACTCCTGGATGTCCTGATCCAGAAGATCCTGATGGAGGCCGACGAGGCCAAGCGGATCAGCCTGGGTGTGATCCTCGACCATGCGCAATACCTGGTTCCCACCGCCGAGCTGAACCAGTTAGCCGCCGCGCAGGCGCACGGCTGGTGCGGCTGTTGTCCTGGGCACAGAACCCTTATATCAAGCGACATAACATCGCCTTTTCGCTCCTCTGCGATCATTTGACCGAGATCAGCGAGCGATTGATCGGCAGCGCACACGTGGCGACGCTCGAAGTGGAGATGCCAAGCGCCTCGGCCCGCGAGGAGTTCGTGGCCTGGTACGACAGCCAGGATGGCAAGCCTGGGAATCTCACCGATTTCAGCACCAAGCAACTGGCCGAGCTAACCGGCGGCCTGAACCTGGTCAATCTGGAGCGACTGCTCGCTCAGGCCGCCAAGTCGGGTCAAAAGCTAGACTCCCAGGGTCTCAAGCGACTCAAGAAGGGGCTGATCGAGCAGCAGGCGCGAGGATTGGTCGAATTCGTCGAGCCCTCACATTCGCTCGACGATTTCGTGGGCAACGACGCCATCAAGCAGCGGTTAACCGAAGACGCGGCGCTCCTGGCAAAGGGCCGTCTCGACGCCGCGCCGATGGGCTATCTGATCTGCGGACCGGTCGGCACGGGCAAGACGTATCTAGCCGAATGCTTCGCCGGCTCGGTGGGAATCGCCTGCGTCAAACTGCGTAACTTCCGATCCAAGTACGTGGGTGAGACCGAGGGCAATCTGGAGCAAATCCTCACCGTGCTGCGGGCCATGGGTCCGGTCGTCGTCGTGATCGACGAGGCCGACGCGGCCTTGGGCACTCGGGAAGGCGGGGGCGATTCGGGTACGTCGAGCCGGGTGTTCTCGATGATCGCCAGCCAGATGGGCGACACCCGCTACCGGGGTAAGCTGATCTGGATGCTTCTCACCAGCCGGCCCGACCTGCTGCCGATCGACCTGAAACGGCAGGGGCGGGCCGAGGTCCATTTGCCCCTGTTCAGCCCGCGGGACGACGCCGAAGTGAACTTCATGATCAAGGTCATGGCCAAGAAGAACAAGACAAGCCTGGCCGCGGAGGCATTGCCCGCGGGGCTGGCAGCCAAAGGATTCAGCGGAGCCGACATCGAGAGCATCGTCCTGGCGGCGAAGCGTCGTGGACTCACGCAAGGCCGCGATGGAATCACGCGTGACGATCTCGAGCTGGCCTTGAACGATTTCATTCCTTCAGCGCAAGGGATGGAGAAAGAGAAGCAGGAACTGGCCGCCGTGCTCGAGTGCACGTCGATGTCGTTCCTGCCGGAGGAGTGGCGGGCACGCGTCGCCCAGCCGGACGGGCGGGCCAAGCTCCAAGAACGGATGGCCGCCATCCGTCGGCTGATCGAGGAATGAGTGGATCGGACGAAGTCACCTGCGAGCGAGTCACCATGAGCAAGAAAAAAGCGAGCAAAGCCGGAAGTCGCACCGAATGGCTGGACGAAAAGTCGGACACACCCTTGATCGGTCAATATGTCGAACGGCTGGGGTCGTTCCTCGACGCCATGGCCGACGGCAAGATCGACGCAAGCGAGCTCAAGACCCAGGAGGCGCGGGTCGTGGCGCTCATGAAGACCATCGAGCCAGCGCTCGACGATGAAGCTCCATGAGCAGGTCACGCATTTGCTTTGCGAGCTGTCCGCGTATAATATCATGCACACGATCCATGACCTGGTGAAAGAGCAGCCCAAGACCAAGTTCCGTGGTTAGTCCGCAGGGATGAAGGATGAATAAGTCCACGCGGCACCGTGCGCATTCTGATGCATCCTTCATCCTTGCAGAGACTGGGCAGCTGCCGACAAATCGTTGAGTTCCGCAAATTCGTCCCACATTTCCGATTGGGTTGCTTGAATCGCATTGGCGGAAAGGCTCGAATAAGGAGAAGATTCGTCGAAGTGATCCTGCGCCATGCGGTACACTCGTCTCTGGTTGCATCGCCATCTTCTGCTTGTCTATCCAGTCATTCGACACCGTGGATTCGCCACAGGAGGATCTCTTGTCCAGGGTTGTGATCTGCCCGTCATGCCAATCCAAGGGTGCGATTCCGGACAATGCGCCGGCCGCCCGGATTCGCTGCCCCAAATGCAAAGAGATTTTCGAGGTCGGCGGACCAGCGCCCCAGCCGTCCTCGGTGGTGTCGAAACCATCCGCCGGTGGAGCGCGCGGCCGGCATCGGCAGCCGGCCACCGTCGCCGTCGAAGAGTTCGGTCGTTCGACGATTTGGAAGACGTCCCGCCTCTGGCATCGGTCACCAACTCAGGTTTCCGCCGATCGCCGGCTTGACCGTCGAAAGGCTCGGGGCCGACTCCACTCATCTACGCCATGCTGGGCGTCAGCGGGGTCGTCGTGCTTTTACTGGTCGCCGTCCTGGTCGTCGTGTTGACGCGAGGTGGCGACGGCCCCGCGGCCAACGATGGCAATGCGGCACGGGTTGCGGGACGTTCCGATCCGAGCCCCACCGCGCCACCGCCCAGCAAGCGAGGCGCCGGCTGTCGTCGGATCGCTCGCCTCTCCGACGATTGAGGTCACAAGTTCGCCGTCCCCGCCGATACGCCACCGTAGTCGATAGCCAGGAAATCATCCGCCGCCTCAAGGACGCATCCGTTTACATCAAGCTGAGTCTCGGAGGCAGGCCGATCGGGACCGGCTCTGGCTTCGTGATCGAAGTGCGAGGCGACACCGTGGTTGTGGCGACCAACCGGCACGTCGCGGTTCCTGATCTGACCGGGTTGCCCCCGAGTATCGCGAAGAAGGGCGATGCTCTGCTGATCGAGGCGGTTTTCCATAGCGGTCTGGGTCCGAGGGAGGAGCAGGTCCTTCCCGCCGAAATCATCGCCGCCGACCTGTCGGATGACATAGCAGCGACCTGGCGTTTCTGGTTGTCAAAGGTGTGAAGAGGCCGCCGACGCCGATCGATCCGTTGACGCGATTCGACCCGACGGAGGGAATGACCTATGTCGCCGCCGGATTTCCCTTGGGCGGCATGCTGGGCAAGGTGACGGACAGCAAAGGCAATCCTTCGGTCACCATCACCGGCGGGCGGATCGCGGCTCTCCGTCGCGACGACTATGGGCAGCTCGACCTACTCCAAGTTGACGGCTCACTCCAGCCGGGAAACAGCGGCGGGCCGGTCGTCGATGAGAAGACCGGCAAGCTCATCGGCGTGGCGGTGGCCAAAGTGGGGTCGGTCGACACGATCGGCTTCGTCATCCCGGCGAGTGAGTTGCGCCGGGCCCTTGCCGGACGGGTGGTCGCCGTCGACCTGACGCTGCGCCGAGAGCCCGCAAGGGACCGCGGAACTCTCGTTCAAGGCGCAGGTCGTCGACCCAAGCAGCAGCCGTACAGGGAGTCGTGCTCCACGTCGCTCCGGCCTCCGCCGTGGGGACACTCGGTCCCAACGCCGATGGGTCCTGGCCGCCTTTGCCCAACACCACTCCCGTCGAGCTCACAGAAGGACGACAAGACGGCGAGCGCCAGCGGTCGTGTCAAAGTGAACCTGAGCGGCGAAGGTGACGCCAAGCGCAAGGTCATGATCCAGACCGCACACCGTGACCTCGCCGGCCAGCTCATCTACTCCAGACCCAAAGAGTACGAACTTCCTGAAAAGCCCGGCCGGATCGTTGCCAGGCGAACGCCAGCGAGTCGATGAAGGCCGTGCAACGTAAGAGCATCACCATGTTGGGAGCCTTAGTCGACCCCGACAAAGACTGTAAGTTCATCAAGGATGACAAGAGCAAGAAAATACAGATTGAAGTACCCGGTGGCAAGGTTCATAGGCTTTCCCCTTACTTTGTCCAGCGTCAATAAGAAGAAAGTCTTGCATAACGCCCCGATGACCTTGACGGAAGTCGAAGGGGACTTCGTCGCTCTCGTCGCGGTCACCGGAGAAATAAATCCGGGTCAACACATTACCCAAGGACCGCCAGGGCAACCGCGTTCCCATTCACATTTCAGGGCGCGGGTTTGGTTTTGTACAAGGACAAAGACAACTTCGTCAGGCTCGAACGGACCGCTGGCAAGCGCTCGAAAAACACATCGATTCACAAGGCCCTCATCGAGACCGTCAAGGACGGCAAGCAGATCAAACCACGTCTACTATCCTCTTCCCGAGGGAAAGGTTTCTTCTTCCTCGTTCGCCGCAAGGGGCGAGTGCGGTGATGTTCGGCTCGGAGTCGGGAATGTGGGGGAGCATGCCCAGCCGAAGTCGAGCTCGAATTGCCGTCCAAGGTCAAGATCGGCCTGACAGCTGGAAACATCTCGGCCAAACCATTCACGGCCACATTCGAAAACTTCGCCCTCGTGAGCGACGTGACCAAGATCGAAGCGAAGTTTGGAAATTAAGTGAGCGATTACATGATTATATCCAACGCCAGAAGCGGATCCGAGTCTTCGACCGGGCCACCGTCTGTGTGCCCATCAATGATCGATCATGGGAACAGCGGTTCCTCGCCTTGGATCTCCCGTCCCAGATGAGTGCAGGAATGCGTCCATGATCCGGATCCGATCGTTCGCGATCGCACGGGCGGTTGCCGTATGGAGCCCATCGGGAAATCCGAAGCAATTTGCGATAGAAATGGTCGAGGCCCCAGTGCTGATCATCGGGCTCCCGCGGCACCACAGAACGGATCTGTCCGGGTTGTAGAACGGCACTCCCATCTCGGCGCACGTGGCGAAACAGCGAGCGATCCCGATCGCTCCAATCGCGTCCAGGCGATCGGCATCTTGCAAGACCTTGCCTTCGATCGTCTCGGGCACGAGCCCCCTTGAGAACGCATGGATACGGATGCAATCGCGGATCGGCTCGATCAAATGGGCCGGGCAATCATTCTCGCGGAGCACATCACCCGCGTGCTCGGCACAGACGTCGCCGGAACAGGTGTGAGAGCGGGTGCCCTTTGGGGTAATTGAACAGCTCGTGGAGCAGGGCCGCCGGCACCACGACGTCCAGGTCGGCACTTTCGATCAGACCGATGCGTCGCGCTGTCTCCGTCACGCGCAAAACATGGAGGAAATCGTGTGCGGGCCCGTTGCCGGTGCATCGAGATTCGGCGACATTTCGAAGACGTTCAATAAGCGATTCAGACATGTTTACGGATTCAACTGGTGAAGGGCTCGGAGTAGATCGTTTTCGTCAAGGTACGGCTCGAATGATACGGAGGTTAAGAATTCGGACATCGAGAATTCCACGGCGCGTCAGGGTCGCACGCCTGTGCCAGCATCTGTCTGCGGGCGAGGTCCTGGAATGGTCCGGGCTCGGCGATCAGTTGGGAGTAGCTGCCGCTCTGGACGATCGTTCCGCCGCTCAAGACGTAGATGCGATCGGCGTCGATCACGGTGCTGAGCCGGTGAGCGATCGCTACCCGGGTCGTGCCGCGGAGCCGGGTGTGGATGCTATGGCTGACATGCGCCTGGGTGCGGTTATCGAGGGCACTGGTGGCCTCGTCGAACAGGAGGATCTTGGGCCGCCCGGCCAGGGCGCGGGCGATGATCAACCGTTGTCGCTGGCCGCTCGACAGGCCGCTGCCGCCTTCGCTCACGACGGTATGGATGCCCATCGGCATCTGGTCGATGTCGTCGGCCAGGCCGGCAAGCTCGGCCGCGTCCCAGGCGTCGTCGCGGGTGAGCTGGGTGGAGAGGCCGACGATGTTGGAGTAGATGTCACCGGGGCGGAGCCGCGCGTCCTGGAGGACGACCCCGATCTGCCGGCGAACCTCCTGGATGTCGAGCGTCGCCAGCTCTCGGCCGTCGTAGGAGACGGACCCTTCGGTCGGCGACTCGAACCCGAGCAACAGCCGGAGCAGGGTCGACTTCCCGGAACCCGAGGGTCCGACCACGGCGACGAACTCGCCGGGTCGAACCTGGAAGTTCACCGCGTTGAGGACCAAGGGGCCTTCGGGCGTGTAGCGGAACGAGACGTTGTCCATCCGGATGGCACCGCCCAGGCGGACCAGCTCGCCGCAGACGTCGTTCACCTCGGGGGCAGCGGCAAGGATCGGGGCGAATCGTTCGCATTCCCTCAGACCGTCGATCAAGGAGATTGCTCCCTTGCCGAGGCCGACCACCGCCGCGACTCCCAGCATCAGCGAGGTGTTAAAGGCGAGGAATTCGCCGAGACTCAGGAACGCCGAGCCGAAGACCGCGGTTGCCAGCGTGACCATCAAAACGGCGATCGGCCAGACGTCGCCGAAGAGGACCAGCCGGCCGGCAAGGGTCTGGAGTCGCAGGCTGCGGCCGAGTTGTTGTTCATAGCGCATCGCCCAGCGTGCGAAGGCCCGCGGTTCGGCGCCGGCGACGCGGAGCCGGGAGATCCCGCCGAGCAGCAGGAAGAGCAGGCCGGCGATCTCGCCCCGAATCTCCGAGATCCCACGCTGGCAGTGCCAGATCGGCCGCAAGGCGGCGGCGGTCGCCAGGGGGAAGACCGCCATCAAGCCGGCCGCGACCAGCCCGAGCCGCCAGTTCAGGACGAGCAGGGCGGCCACGTTAAAGAGCGCGAATAGGCTCAACATCATCGAGGCCACGGTCGTGCTGGCCAGCACCTCGATCAACCGGACCGGACCCAAAGCCCGGACCGCCAGGTCGCCCGCCTCGTACTGGGCGAAGAACCGCACGGGCAGGCTCAGCAGCCGGTCCCAGAGCGCCGGCAGCAGGCTCGACTCCAGCTTGCCGCGGAGCCGGGCCAGCGCCACCGTCTGGATCGCCTGGAACGAGGCGATGGCCAGCGCCACGGCGACGAGGAACGCGCAGAGCAGGTCGAGCTGCCGGCGGTCCGCCCGAGGGATCGCGTCGTCGATCGCGATCGCCATCACAGTGGGCACGACCAGGCCCAGCAGGCCACAGATCAAGCCCACGAGCGCCAGCGTCCAGAGCTCGCGCCGGACTCAGGGGCAGGGCGAAGCGGAGGAAACCGCCGAGAGTCGACTGATTGGCGGCGAGCGTCCGGTAGAAGACGACGGCGGTCGGCTGCAATCCGCGGGCGACCTCGGCGTTGACCGGGACTCGGGCGTTGCTGGCCGGGTCGACGAGCAGGTACCGGCCGCGGCGAGTCAGGGATCAGGGCAACCGGCCGGCCGTCGTCCGCGACGGTGGCCGAGCATCGGGGCGCCCTCCTCCGACCACCAGCTCGCCGCCAGCTTGACCCGACGCGTCCGGAACCCCGAGGCACGCGCGATGACCCGCAACGGGTCGTCCACGCCATCGAGCCGGGAGAGGTGACCTCGATCCCCTGTGCCGCACCCACCGCCCGGCAGGCCGCGGGCAGCAGGTCGCCCTGGCGCAAGCTCGACCGGCGCGGGAAGGCTCGGCCCGGCTCGGCCCGGCTCGGCGCTGTCCGGCGAATACAGCCTGGTCAGAGCCGAGGAGACCATCGCGACGTCACGGCGGCGAGTGCTCTCCCGACGCGCGTCGGCCTGGGCCGTCTCGAGCGCCAGCGCCTCGGCGATCGCGTCGAGCACGACGCGGTGGAACCGCTTCAAACCCTGCCATGGGTCGCCATTCTCGATCAAGGTCTCGGTGTCCCAAGGTCGGATCGTTTCGGCTTGGTTGTAGCTGATCCAGGCGTGCGGCGAGAGCGGAAACCGCGACTCGTAGGGGCAGGTGGGGACTGCGACCCTGTCGAGGAACCGGATGCCCGCGGTGCCGGGCCGCACCCACAAGACCTCGCGGCGAGCGGTGACGCGCCCGCCCCCGGCGACCTGTTGCGGTTCGTCCCGCTCGAGGAAGGCCATCGACGACGGGTGGGTCGCCGGTCAGGGTCGCGCGGCTGATCCGGTCGACCCAGTCGTCGACCAGCCCGGCCACCTCGCGACGCCAGTCCGATTCCAGGCTCAGGCGGAGCAAATCGGCCTTGGGGAACTTGAGCAGGCGGGCCGGGCCGACGCCGACCACCAGCAGATCGCCATGCTCGCCACTGCGGACCCCTTCCAGACCAAAGATCGAGCCCCCCTCCTCGACGCGGCAGAGGTGGCGACGGCGTCCCGGGCCCTGGCCAGGCTCCGGCTGGATGTAGAAGACGTCGACTTGCCCGGCCAGGACCCGCCAGACCGCCCCGGCGTCGTCGAGCGGAAGTGGCTGATTGCCCGCGGCCGTCACCAGCTCGCCGAACGGCTCCAGGACTTCGCCCAGCTTGCTGGGCCGGCGGGCTTCGATCGTCTCAACCGCCGTGGCCACGGCCATTGCGGTGGCCGGCCCGTCCGGGAAAACGGTCCGCGCCACGGCCGTCGACTGGTGCGGCGTGGCCGTTCGTGGAGGGCATGGGGACGGCGACGGCCGCGGTGGCATTGGGGTGAAAGCCGACGCTTACCGCAGGTCCCCGCCACGACGTCTCGGGCGGGGCGGCGAGCGTCGCGTTGAAGCCGTCCTGGAGGGTCTGGAGCTGGGCATAAAAGCCGCATCTCTCGGACATCAGCTCGTCGTGGGTGCCGCGCTCGATGACCTTTCCCTGGCGTAGCACGATGATCTCATCGCAGTCGCGAATGGTGCTGAGCCGGTGGGCGATGATCAGGCAGGTGCAGCCGCGGCGGCGGATGTTGTCGTCGACCAGCGCCTCGGTCACCGGATCGAGCGCGCTGGTCGCCTCGTCGAGGATGAGCAGGGCCGGGTTGCGGATCAAGGTTCGGCCGATCTCCATGCGCTGCCGTTGGCCGCCCGAGAGGTTCCGCGCCCCTTCCGACAGCCGCGCGGAATACCCATTACGCAGGCGGACGACGTCGCGGTGGATGCCGGCGTCCATCGCGGCGCGCGTCATCTCGCGGTCGGCGATCGCATCGTCCCAGAGAGTCAGATTCTCGCGGATCGTCCCATTGAAGAGCAACGTCTGGTCGTCGACCATCCCGACCTGGTCGGTGAAGACGTCGCGGGGGACCTCGTCGATGGAGAACCCGTCGTAGAGGATCTCCCCTTCCCAGGGCCGGAGCAGCCCGGCGGCGAGCCGGCCGACCGTCGACTTGCCGC
The DNA here is from genome assembly GCA_963720335.1 of uncultured Planctomycetota bacterium. Classification (GTDB taxonomy): domain Bacteria; phylum Planctomycetota; class Planctomycetia; order Isosphaerales; family Isosphaeraceae; genus CAVRFS01. Next base: position 81,740 of record CAVRFS010000023.1, read on the forward strand.
TGCCCGAGGGCCCGACCAGGGCGACCCGGCTTCCCGGCTGGATCGTCAGCGACAACCGATTGATCAGCGGCTCATCGATGGTGCGGTTGAACCCGAAGGTCACGTTCCGGAGCTCGAGTCGCCCGGAGAGTCGCCTCGGCGGATCGCGGCGGGTCGGGTCGGCCGGTCCGGGCGCGACCGCTGGCTCGCAGGGCTTGGGATCGAAGACCGGGTCGATCCGGTGCTGCTCGACGTCGTCGAGCCGGGCGAGCTCGGCCTGGAGGGTCTGCACGCTCGAGCCCAGTCCGACCAGGTCGCCGAACGGCCGGTTGAACTGGGTCAATAATGCCTGGAACGCCACCAGCGCGCCCACGCTCATCAGCCCGTCGATGACATGGCCGCCGCCGATGCCCAGCACGGCCGCCGTGGTGACCAGTGACAGAAAAGGCGGGAGCACGACCAGCATGCCGGCGATCGTGGTGATACGTTGGGAGGCGTTCGACAACCGCGCCTGGTTGCCGGTGAGACGGACCAGGGCCTCGTGCTCCGACGCCCCCGCCTTGACCGTCTCGATGATCTGGACGGCGTGCATCATCGACCCGGCGAGCAGGCCGCTGAAGTGTTTGACCTTGATGCTCTCGTCGGCCAGCATCCGCTGGGCCGCCGCGATGCCGGGCATGTTGAGCACGCCGACCGCGACGCCGACGGCCGCCAGCACCGGGTCGAAGGCGAGCATCACCCCGCCATAGATGACGACCATCAACAGGCCGACGAGCGTGGTGGCGAGCGGGCCGGACACCAGGTCGGCCACGGCCGAGTTGCCGTCTACCCGGCTGGCGATGTCGCCAGCGTACCGCTGCTGGTAGAAGGCCATCGGCAGCCTGCAGAACGTGCCAGACGAATCGCGCCGAGTGGGACGCCGCCAGCGACTGCTTGAGACGCCGCAGGCCGGCAAGCTGGATGAACCCGATCGAGAGCCGGAAGAGCAGGGTCAGCCCCATGGCCAACAGCAATGGTCGGATCCATTGCCGTCGCTCGGCCACGAGGATCTGGTCGACGAACAGCGGACTGAACGTCGCCGTGACGAGCTCGGCAGCCATCAGGGCCACACCGGCCAGGACGGCAAACGTCACTGCCGTATAGGCCCCGGCCATGCGCCGGGCGACCGAGCGCCAGGTGCTCGGCTTCGGCCCTCCCTTGCGGAAGCCCGGCGCCGGCTGGAACCGGAAGACGATCCCCGCGTACGAGTCCTTGAACTCCTCGAGGCTGACCGTCCGCCGCCCGCTCGCCGGGTCGTTCAAGTAGACCCGGTCGCGACCGAAGCCCTCGACGACCAGGAAGTGGTTCATGTCCCAGAACACGACAAACGGCGGCCGGAGCCCGCGGAGCTCCTCCGTCGTCATCTGGTATCCCTTGCCCGAGAGCCCGTACTTCTCGGCGGTCTTCTTGACATAGAGGGCGTTGCTGCCGTCTCGCGAGACGCGGCATTCGACGCGCAGCTCCTCGAGCGGGACATGGCGACCGTAGTAGGCCAGAATGATGCCGAGCGAGGCCGCGCCGCACTCGGTCGCTTCCATCTGCAAGACGGACGGCGTTCTCACTCGGCGGAACCGTACGTCTTTGGCAGATCGATCATGGCCACACCTCTCGATTCGTCTCTATTCCATCGGAGCGAGACGCCGGACCGGGCCGGGCGGATCCGGTCAATCGATACCGATCAGCTCCTTGAACCAGGGCATCGCCAGGACGATCAAGGGCCGTCGCTCGACCACGATCGACGCGGAGCAGAGCGTCCCGCTGGAGATGGGCTGGTAGGCCCCCGACGACGACGACCAATCCAGCCTGTTGAGCGGCGAGTGCGTGCCGCCCGCGGTCAGCGAGGCGTGGGCCTCGCGGAGGGCGCCATGGATGGTCAAGAGCACTTGGCCGCGGTATTTCTCGACGAAACTGGCGACCAGCGCGGGGTGCTTCAGCTCGGCCAGCATCGCCTGGTCGGTGCAGGGAATCTCGGAGACCGAGCGGACCTCGCCCCGAATAAACCCGTGCTCTTGTCGCCGGACGGTGTCGGGCGCGACCTCGACGGCGTCGCCCACCCGGATCTTCTTGCCCAGTCCCGCCGGTACGAAGAGGGTCGCCTCGAGGTCGCCCGGACGCGGCGTTGAGCGGGCGGAGCAGCGCGGCGGCCGTTCCCTTCTCGACCGCTGCGTGAGGCGTGATCAGCAGGTCGACGACCTTGCCGGCGTAGGGCGAGACGATCCGGGTATCGCGCTTGAACCTGGCCTGGAGCAGCTCCAGCCGGGTCTCCGCTTCGCGGACGGCGAGCTTCCGCTTCAGGCTGGCGCGGCCGCGGAGGGTCTCATCGCGCAGCCGGTCGTAGGCAATCTGGTACAGCCGCGCTTCGTCGGCGGCGACGCGGCTCTCGATCTCGTCGGCCTCGGCCCGCGACTTGAGGGCGTCGCTATCGCTGAGCAATCGCCGGGCCTGCAGGCTTCGGTCGCCAGCGGCAATCCGCTGGTAGCTGGAGAGTCGCGACCGGTCGAGCTCCAGGCTCCGCCGCAAAGCGCTGCTCGAGCTTGCGTCTGGGCCTCGGTCTGCGATCGGGTCTCGTCCTCGTCGAGCCGGCTCATCCGCGCGTCTTCTTCCCGGAGCCTCGCTAGCTCGGACGCGGTGGAAGCCACTTCGTCCCCCAGCTCCTTCTGGTCGATCTCGGCCAGCACGTCGCCCACCCGGACGCTCGACCCGATCGCCACCGAGACCTTGGACAGCCGCCCCGACGCCGGCGCCGTCACCTGGAGCAGGGAGTCGGAACCCGCGGACTGCTTCGCCAGCAGGATTCCCCGTCCCTCGACCTTGAGCGGTACCTGGTACCAGAACGAGAACGCGCCGAAGGCCCCCAGCGTCAGGAACGCCGCCGCCAGGAAGAACCAGTTATGCAGGGGGACGATCCGAGCCGACACGTTGAGCTGCTCGAACGCCTCGACCGGCCGGTCCTCGATCAGGAAAGCCAGTCCCTGGGATGACCGTCTGCCCATCGCAACACTCCTCATGGTACTGGGACCAGACCGGATCATGGACAGTCGCCTGATCGGACGCCTGGCGACCTCTGTTCGCTATCATATCGGGCAGGCAGAAGAACGGAAAGACAGCGGGGGGGCCGATGCCCCCCGCCGATCGTGACAATCACCCGGTCGGTCAGAGTTAATGACTACTCCAAATACTTCTAGAGCGTAGTGCCCGCTTCCAGCTTCGCACGATCCCCCGGCGACCGAGGCGATCTCGGCACAATACTTGCGTCCCCCGCTGACGGAGGCGATCTCCTGGTCGGCCAATTCCTGCTTGATCGCCGGCGACTCGGCGGCATCGTCCTTGGGAGTGGTCGAAAACTTGGCGTCCTTCGTAACTGGTTCTGGGTGGTCATGGTCGGAACTCCTCAAAAAGGGGCTATCAAGATTCAGGCAGTCTCCAGGACACGGCTTACAAGCCGAACGTCCTCGAAGACCGTCCCGTCCACATCAGCGACAGGTCCGTGCCATGTCGCACAGTATCTATACCGGCACTTTCGGCCTAAACCTGACTCGGCCCTGGAAATTGTTTTTCCGGCGGTCGGGCCGGCTCCTCTCGCGCGATGCGCCCGGCGCCAGAGGAATGGTGGTTATCGCCGCCGAGTCGGTCGCCGTGTGATCGATGGACACGGAATTGGGTTCGGTTTGGGTGATTCCTTGATCGACGGTCGCCACCGAGTCGGTCGCCGTGTGATCGATGGACACGGAATTGGGTTCGGTTTGGGTGATTCCGTGATCGCCGGTCGCCACCGACGTCGGTCTCCGTGTGTCTCGATGGACACGGAATTGGGTTCGGTTTGGGTGATTCCGTGATCGCCGGTCGCCACCGAGTCGGTCGCCGTGTGATTGATGGACACGAAATTGGGTTCGGTTTGGGTGATTCCGTGATCGCCGGTCGCCATCGACTCGGTCGATGACTCGACGGCAACGGCGGCCGGGACGAGTTTGCCAGCAATGCGGGCTTTGCACACTTTGAAGAGCGTTTCGATTGTACGCATCAGGGCTCGACCGCACGACAACGCATAATTGCGCAGCAGCTCGCCTTCTCTACTGTCGTCGAATGCGAGTCGGTCAGGCGCGGAGGCCGCGTCGAGCTCGGCGCGTTGCCGATGCGCGTCGGCCTTGGTTTCCAACCGTCCCACGGCGCGCTCGACGATCTGAAGGAGCGCCGCACGCGCCTCGGCTTGATCGCGGGGACGCAGCCACTCAAGCGCCCGTCCCGCCAGCCGCGGCCTGGCAATCGTCAATTCCTCGGGTCTCAGCTCGTTCCAGATCTCATGGAACAGCTCGCCGCCGCTGGAATCGATCGTGTGACAGGCGACGAACACGTTGGCCACTTGAGAATCATCGAGTGCATCGAGGGGTAGCCGGCCCAACAGCCGGATTGCCCTGAGCTTGTCGGGCGACTGCCAGGGCTGTTCCTGCTCCAACAGCGAGCGCAGCTCGGCCCAACGGTCCAGCAGCCAGCGACAACCCGGGGCCGACGACTCCAGACGGAGAACGAGCAGGGCAGGGTTGTTGGGATCAACCACGATGCCCGGCGAGAAGCCATGCGGCTTCGTCAAGTCCTGGAACAGCCGCGTGCCCAACGTGAGGACATCGTTTTCAACAGCTTCGTTCTCGCCGGATGTCGCCTTGAGGATGTTGGCGGTCAGCCGGGCCACTTGGGCTCTTCTCGACCCGTTCGAGCTGCCACGAAACCCGGGCGGCCCGCTCGATCAGGTCTCGCTCGACCTGGTTGCGCGGCTGGAGATCGGCCGTCCAGGCGTCGATCCGCCCTGTTAACGCCGCGGCATCCTCACCCGGCAGGACGTCGAACTTGGCGGTCATGCCGTGCGTGACGCCATTGAACCGCGACCGATCTTTGCCTTCCTGAGTCCGCGGCCCGGTGCTTTTTTGAGCATTCCGGCGATTGGCTTCAACCTGGCGTGGAGTACTCATGATGTGATCGATTTCTCAAAAGAGAGAGTAAGTACTGCACTCATGGCGAGGTGGAGCCAGCGCGGACCGCGGAATCGAGCCGTCCATTGAATCGCTTTATTAAAGATGACGCAGGAAAAGCGCATGATGATGGGCTTTCGCCCGAGATTCTCTGCGCGGACGACCGGACGAATTCGCCGAGTCCGCACGACCGCGCGAATCGCGATAAAGCGAAGCGGTCGGGTGGGAACCGGTCGCATTGGCCGTGTGACTGATGAGATCGCTGCCGATTCGGTTTTCGGCAAAATGCGTGTTGCATTGGCAATGGGAGTGAGGAAATCGCTGCCGTGTGTTACAAATCTGAAAAGAGAGCCAACTTCAATCGTTTGGAGATGGCCCACCAAACAGCGGCTCCTTCCTTGGTCACTTCCCATCCTGATGCGCAAAACTGTCTTCTTCTTTGTCTTTGTTCCACCCACGAGCCGTGCAGGCATGGACCTTATTCCTCGTTTCGATGGAGCGAGGAACCTCATGGCGGGATTACCACCGTCCTCCTTCGTTTACTGACATGAGCCAGTTTCGGAGTGCTCTATGTCGATTCCTTGCGCGGCCTGGCTGTCGCGCCCGCGTCGGTGTCGTCGGACGAACCCCACTACCTTAAAGAAGCTGTTTTTAGATAAATGGTCACAGGTCGGGAGGCGAGGCCCCAAATCTTCTTAAGCTCGTGCAAAAACTCGCGTTAGGTCAAATCGGGATCCTTAAGCTAGTGCCATTCGCCTGACCGAAAATTGGCAGTCGGTGGCCAGCTCTCGTCGAAGATGAATGTGGTCCGTCGCCTTCGATTACCGCCCGGTCGTCGCCCCGCACGCGACCGACCTGCGGCTCAGGGTGAACGAGGTTCTTAGCTGGACGGGCAGTGACCGCCGTGGCACAAATGAAAGCGATAACATCATTGCGACCACCATTCCTTTTCGGAACGGCGAACTAACATGGATTCGCGTCCCGACACCGGTGAGTGCTTCTGGTACGACAGTCCAGGGCAAGAGGAAATCCTGGCACACTCCTGCTTTTTCCAGCCCTCCAGGCAGCTCGATGCTCTGGTCGAAGCAAGCCGGTTACACCAGATCGTCGTGCTAACTGGCAAGGCGGGCGCGGGCAAGTCGAGCCTGGCGACGGCGCTAGCTTGGCCGGAGATCGCCGGCGGCCGTGTTCCAGACGGCTTTGTGCATGCCATTGCGATTCTAACGAGCGACACTGATCTGGCGAGCCTTGGCGACGACCTGGCGCGCCAGCTCCCCCGCTCGGTTCCGGGATTCGCCGAGGCCATTGCCGAATTCGGCCGGAGCGTCAATCTTCCGGACGCAAGAAGCTGGACGCTCTCACGCGGAACGTGCTCCGGCCACTGGCGTACCTTGTTGAGCAAGCCGAGCTCCGAATCGTACTGGACGGATTCGACCGGCTAGGTGACTTGACGCGTGACGCGGTCCGAGAGGCAATCGCGGCGTGGCCGGAGAACGTTCGTATCGTCATCACTGCGCGGCCCGACACATCCGGCTGTCCTTCGGGCCGCACAATTGAACATGGAATGACCTCTCGCGATGACCTCGACCGCTACCTGAGCAGCCGAGAGGTCCCGGCCTCTGCGCATCCAGCGATCCTCGATCGAGCCGGAGGTCACTGGCTACTCACTCGTCTGCTGGCGGACTTGATCCTCGCCGATCCGGCGGTCGACCTCGCCCATTTGCCTGGCTCGGTGAACGAGGCATACGCGAAGCTGCTTGACCAAGCCCGGCCACCCGGCGCGTCGAATCCGACAATCCTGCAGGCGCTCGGGCTGCTGGCGCTCGCGGGAGAAGGCCCGGTGTTACCACTTTCCCTGCTCGCGCGAGCGTGCCAGACTCTGGGCGGACCAGAGGGCTTGCAGGGCGTCCGCGATGTTCTTGACCGCCTGGATGGACTTGTCGTACGCCGGGACGCGGGAACTAATGAAGAGCACGCAGGCCTGTTCCATGACACTCTGGCCGAGTATCTCTTCGACCCATCGGCCGCCGGCGCCGGGTTTCCGCCCGATGCGAGAGCGATGCACGAGGCTATGATCCAGGCGATCGACGCGCTGGCCGCGACGGCCAGACACGGCTGCGATGATCCGGTTCACCGCTACGCGATGTTTCGCGAGGCGGAACATCTGTGGGCGATTGGCAACGCCGAGCGCACTTTGGCATCGCTGCGCAGCCGCGGACTGGTGGAGCCGAGGGAGAATCTCCGCCGCTGGCTTCAGTGGCTCCGTCGGTTTGGCGAGCAATTCGACGAAGATAACCCCAACATCCTGGATCTGCGCGGCTCGATTGTCTTCTGGACGAGCCGTTCTGGCAATAGCCAGGAAGCTTTGCGATTGTGCGCCGAGCTGTTGCAGGAGCAGGAGCGCGTGCTGGGACGCGACCAACCCATCACGCTGCTGACGCCGCTACCGTTTCGCGGCCATGCATCGGGGAAATGGGCGACGGGCGGGACGCAATTCGGCTGTTCACCGAGCTCCTGCCGGACCAGGAGCGAGCGCTGGGCCGCGACCACGCTGACTCACTCAAAACGCGGGGCTACATCGCATACTGGACCGCCAGGCTCGGCGGCAGGCAGGGGCCTTGCAGCTATTCGCCGAGCTGCTGCCCGACACGGAGCGCGTGCTGGGCGATGACCACGCCGACACACTTTGGATCCGCGACTCCATTGCGTGGTGGACCGGCCAAATCGGCGACGTGCGGGAGCGCTGCGGCTCTCCCACGAGCTGCTGCCGGACCAACAGCTGCTGCTGGGTCGCGACCATCCCGCCTCGCTCGGCACGCGCGCGCAACATCGCGCACTGGTGCGGTCGCGCGGGCGAGACGCAGAGAGGCGTTGCGGCTGTTTATCGCGCTCCTGCCGGACCAGGAACGAGCGCTGGCCGCGATCACCCAGCCACGCTCACCACCCGTAATCGTATCGCGGACTGGACGTCCGCGGCAGGTGAAACCCGGGAGGCGCTTTGCCTCCGCGCTCAACTGCTGCCGGACCAGGAGCGCGTCCTGGGCCGCGACCATGCCGATACGCTCGACACGCGCTACGACATCGCGTCCTGCACGGGCGAGGTCGGCGAGTCGCGCGAGGCGCTGCGACTCTTGGCCGATCTGCTGGCTGACCAAGATCGCCTGTTCGGAAGTAACGACCTGCGCACGCTTCGAACGCGCCTCAGCATCGCGTCCTGCACCGGCGAGGTAGGCGACGATGCGAGAGGCGTCGCGGATGTTGCACGATCTGCTGCCGGACTCTGAAAAGCTCGGCGCCGAACACCCGATGGCGCGCCTCACCTTTCTGAACCGCAGTATCATCGCGGCCCGCGCGGCCTTAGGAGGCGATGCGAGAGCTGCGTTGCGGCTGTTCGCCGAAATGCTGCCGGAGCAGGAGCGAGTGCTGGGCCGCGACCACGAAGACACCCTCGGGACCCGCAGCGCCATCGCCCGAGCGACTTACGACTTGGGCGACGCGCGGGAAGCACTGCGGCTATTCGCCGAGCTACTGCCAGACCAGGAGCGAGTGCTGGGCCCCGATCACGAAAACACACTCGAGACGCGCGGCAAGGTTGCGACGTGTACCAGAGACTTGGGAGACACGCGTGAGGCGTGCGGCTATTCACCGAGCTGCTCCCGGATCAGGACCGCGTGCTGGGCCACGACCACGCAGACACCCTGGTCAGCCGCAGCAACATCGCTTATTGCACCGGCGAAATGGGCGAGATGCGGCAGGCGCTGCGGCTATCCATCAAACTGCTGAAGGATCAAGAGCGGCTGCTAGGCCGTGACCACAAACTCACTCTTTACACGCGGAACAATATCGCGCGGTGGTTCGCTGGATCGGGCAAGAAGCGGCGGGCCTTGCGGCTATGCACGGAGCTATTGCCCGACCAGGAGCGCGTGCTGGGGCCCGACGACAAGGACACGCTCAATACGCGCAGCATGATCGCGAGCTTGACCGGCGACGTCGGCGAGGGTTGGGAGGTGCTCCGGCTCTTCACCGAACTGCTGTCGGAACAGGAGGGGGCACTCGGCCCCGACCATACTGACGTGCTCCACAGCCGAAGTAATATCGCAACCTGGACCGGCAATGTCGGCAACCGGTGGGAAGCGTTGCGGCTCTTCACCGAACTGTTGCCGGACCAGGAGCGCGTGCTGGGTCACGATCACCCTCATGCGCTCAGGACGCGTAGCCAGGTCGCAGACTGGACTGGCGAACTTGTCGACAAAGAGGAGGCCCTGCTGCTTTTCGCCAAGCTCCTGCCGACCAAGAGCGGCTGCTGGGCCGCGATCACCAGACAACGCTCTTTACGCTTCTCTCAATGGCCGAGTTCGCGATCGGGAATGGAGACCAGGCAGAGGCGTGTCGATTACTGCGCGAAGGGCTGGAGCGAGCCCTCCCACGCTTCGGCCGCGACCATCGCAACACAAAGGCGTTTCACAACCTGATCGAGTCCTGCGGTTGCGATCGGCCCGGGTCGCGAGGCGGGCCAGAGCCGGAACAGCCGGGCCGACGCCGCCGACGCCGACGCGGCCGAGGTCCGTTCCCCCGCGATGAGGGTCCTCGCACGCCGCGTTGATTCTCGAACCCGTCAATCCGGGACGACGCGGGCGGGCCGGCTCACTCCGCGATGGCGACCCGGAAGCCGAGGCTGCAAGCGTTGCCGGAGGGGAAGGTTACTGCTGGCGTTGTGCCTACCGGATGGAGAAGAAAAACCGGCCGGACCAACGACCGGACATCTGCACGCTCAACAGAAACACACGAAGTCGGAAAAACGGCGGCTTATCTGCCTCTGAGGGGACGTCGAGACGAACGCGAGTGAGCCGTCGTGTGTTGGCATGGAGCAAGCTAACGGGCACCCCCGACTACCCGACGATGTAGCCGATTGCCGGAGGGTTCTGGGGACACCAAAACGAATTACTGTGTCGGAGTTCCGTTTGGTGTCCCGGGAATTGGTGTCCCCGGAACCTTCTGAGGCGGGCTCGTCATCTGGAGCAAGATCGAAACCCGGAGACTGCTTGGCCAGCAGGATTCCCTGTCCCTGGACCTTGAGCGGGACCTGGTACCAGAACGAGGACGCGCCGAAGACGCCGGCGTCAAGAACGCCGCCGCGAGGAAGTACCAGTTATGCAGGGGGACGATTCGTGCCGGCACGTTGAGCTGCTCGAACGCCTCGACCGGCCGATCCTGGATCAGGAAAGCCAGCCCCGGGGATGACCGTTTGCCCACGGTAACGCCCTTCATGATACTGCGAGCAGAGCGTCCGGATGACAGACGCCCGAATCAGACAGCGTGGCGACCCTCAATGGTAGCGGATAGCACGGCAGAAGAAAGGCAGCGGGGGGCCAATGCCCCCCGCCGATAAGAAGAACTCGTGGTCGGTCAAGTCGGTTTCACGGAGCTTTGGCATTGCCAGGGCCAGGGCCTACCGGAATGGTGTCTGGGGTTGCGTGAGTTGCGTTAGTGCCGGGCAATCCACCAGCGACGGAGGCAATCTCTTCGTCGGTCAATTCCCGCTTGGTCTCGGACGGGGTCTTCACGGCGGCAGCATCTTGGTCAGAGGTCGAAGGCTTGTTGTCTTTCTCGGACTGGTTCTGGTTCGACATCGCAGCATCTCCTCAAAGTAGGGGACAGTGGAAATCAAGGACTTCGAGTTGTGGTCGACGAACCGGCCATCGTCGAAAATATCCTTTGTCCACGTCGGCGACGGGTACCAACCGTCTCGAACAACACCTAATACCGACGTTTCACCGAAACCTGACTCGGTCTCTGGAATAGTTTTTCTGATTCTCTTTGGGCAAGCGTGTCGAATTGACGATTGCTCGCAAACATGGCCCACGCGGGAGAGCCACGGGACCATCGGTTGAATCGCGGGCCGTTTGCGGCGTGAGCGAGTTGTACGCCCATTGAGTGCTTGCGGACGCGGGTGGCCTCGCACAGAATGAGGACCTCGATTCGGCATACTGGAAAGAGGTCTTTATGGAAGCTGGCCAAGGGGAAAAAACGAGTCAAACGCTCCTGAGGCGCGTCAGGGCAGGATCAGAGCGACGCTGCGGCCTGGCAGGCGTTCGTCGCCTGTTAAGGTCCCAAAATCAACGGCTCGTGCCGCCGCCGTGGCTTGCAGGAGGCGGATGCCGAGGATGTGACGCAGAATGTGCTGCTTCGTCTGGCGGCGCGCTCGAAGACGTTTACCTACGACCCGTCGAAGAGTTTTCGGAGCTGGCTGCGGCTGGTTACCGAGCCGCGGCTCTCGGACTTCTTCCTGGATCGCAAGCGGCGACAGTCTGCCGGCATGGGGGGCGATATGTGCTGACAGCGATCGAGACGGTACAGGCTCGTGACGAGCTAATGGAGCACCTCGATCAGGAGTTTATCGAGGCGATGGTGAGCCAGGCGTGCAAAATCGTCGCGGCCGCGTCCAGCCGCAAACCTGGGAAGCATTCCTGTTGACACGTGCGACGGTCAACCCGGCGAAGAGGTGGCTAAACAGTTAGGTATGAACCTCACCGCGGCGTTCAAGGCCAAGAGCCGGGTCCTCGCATTGATCCGCGAGGAAGTGGAGAAGCTCGACGGCCAGCGGTGACGACGGGCGAGGCCAGCGGCGCACGATCACGGGAACTCGCTTAGCGCCGACCGACCACCGTGAACTCGGCCGAAGAGTCGCTCGGCTTGTTGATCTCGACCTTGATCTCGCGGGACGACTGCTTCTTGGGATCGATCCGGAGCGTGATCGTGTGGCGGCCGGAGGAAAGGATGGTCGTGAATTCCTTCGACTCGGCCGGGGCCAGTTGGTCGTCGACCCAGAAGCGGGCTCCATCGGCGGCATCAAGCTGAATCCGGATCGGGCCGCCGGTCGTGACGTTCAGCTCGCCTTGGAGATAGAGTGGCTTGCCATCGGTCAAGCCGGTCAGCTCGTTCAGGGGCAATGAGCCGTTGACCTTGGCATAGGCTGGCGTCCAGCGGTCGGGACCAGCCTGGAGGACCTGGTAGCGGAACACCGAGCGATCGGGAACGGGACCACACAAGACGTCGGGGACCGGTTTGAGCACCCGCCAGCGCTGGATCGCCGGAGTGGCGCGGATGGCATAGGGGCCTGGCTTGCCGAGCTCGGAGAGGAATCGGACCAGGTCGACGAATTCAGCCCGGGTCATCAGGTTCACAAGGCCCTTGGGCATCAAGGAGCCACCCGGTTTCTGGTCCTCGATCGAGGCGACCGGAACAACCCGAGGTGTACCCGTCGCATCCTTGAGCACGATCCGCTGGTCGTCCTTTTCGGTGACGATTCCCTGGAACACCCGGCCGTCGGAGGTCTGTACGACCAGCGTGTGAAACTGCTCCTTGATCGACTGGTCGGGGACCAGGATCGAGTTGATGATGTAATCGGAGGGCGAGGTCTGGCCGATGGAGCTCAGGTCGGGCCCGACGTCGCCGCCGGCCTTGTTGAGGGAATGGCAGCTCGTGCAATTCAGGTCCGGGCGACGGAAGATCGATTTCCCCGCGCGGGATCGCCCTTGGCGGCCACCTCGGCGACCAAGGAATTCAACTCGCCGGCAGTGAGCGGCTTCATCTCATTGGCAAGGCCGGCCGCGCGGGAAAGCGCGGTGACCAGAGCCGGGTCAGCATGGCCCAAGGCAAAGACGGACCGCAGCGCGAGCTTGGCGGAGTCGGCCGGCACCGCGTGCCGGGCCAGCGACGGCGGCCAGGACGTCACTACCCCCTTGCCGATTGAGGAACGCGGCCAGTAGAGGTGTCAGGTCACGTCCTTGGGCGGCCGCTTGCGGGAGCAGTTCGGCGGCGCGCTTCGCGGCCCCTTCCATGTCGAGCTTGGACCAAGGCGGCGACAGCCGGTAACCGGACGACCACCGGCTGGTCCGGACCGGCCAAGGCTTCGACCTGGGAGCGACCCACCTTGCCGCCGATCCCGGCCAAAGCCTCCAGAGCCAGGGTGCGAATCTCATCCTCGGCCGTCGGCGACTGGGCGATGGCCCGCAAGGTCTCGCCCGCCGCTTCGAGCTTCCATAGACCCGCCAGCCGGATCGCCGCCTTCTCCAGCGCGGGGTCGGATCCGTTGGATGTCGCCCGAAGAAGCGGGACCAGCTTGTCGATGTCCCGGCTCGGCCGCAAGTCTCGTGTGGACGCAGCTTCGGCCAAGGCATCGAGGGCCTTGACTCGGAGCGCGGGCGGGAACCCGTCGGGAGAGAGCGCACGCTGATAAAGATACCCGAGGTCGGCAACGGTTCCGCGCTTGCCGATCATGTCCAGGATCGTACCCTGCCGCGCCTCGGGCACGCGGCCGCTCTTGAGCAATTTCACCAGTGGACTATCAGGGGCAGGAGGCGTCGTCGTGCTGGGGTGTGCAGTGAGAAGAGTTGCATCTGAGCACGAAAGTGTGCATTTATTACGATTTCGAGTCGGGATGATTTCATCCGCCCACCTAGTGCGGATAAGGGTGGGGGTCTAGCTGCCGGGGGGTGAAGCGACCGAGTTACCAACAGCTCCGACTGAAGCCGGCGGACGCTGCCCGACTAGCTGCGCTCTGCGCCTCGACTGAGGGCCGGCCGGATAGAGGAGCGCGGCGATGCCAGGCCAGTGTTCGCTGAGCCGCGGCCCTCACCCCAGCGCCCCTCCTCGGCAAGGGGGCGAGTACGCGCAACGAATCGAGACGAACTCGAGACCTGTGCAAACGCGACTTTTCACCACGTCCACCGACCCGCCCCTTCGCAAGGGGCGAAAAGGAAATGCCGCACACGCCGCGATCAGACCGATCGTGCGAATCCACTGGAACTGAACAGTCGGCCTCATCGAGATCAACCTCGCGCAAAATCTGTTTACTGCCTACTTGGATCTGTTCTTGATCTTTTGATCCAGGGTCTTGGTTGTCTCGTTGAGGACGTACTCGAGGTAGTCGTCCTGGGGATGAACGAGCGATTCCAGGGCGATCTCCTGGGCTTTGGGGCGGCATCGCCATCGAAGAAGCTAGAGCGCCGGATCGCTTCGAGCCGCACGCGGGGATTCTCGTCGTTCACCTGCTTGCGCAGCATTTCGAGCGGGTCGCTCACGCGGTCGCGCCAGTAACAGAGCACGCGGGTCGCGGCGGCTCGGGCCCGAGGCTCGGGGCAGGCTAGCACGGCCTGGAGCAAGGGGATATCGATGTCGTCGAGACTCTGGTGCAGCCAGAGGGCCTCGAGCGGTCTGTCGCCAGAATTCCGGGTCGCTCTTGTTCAGACTCGCGACCCATTTATCCAGTGACGACAAGACTTCCTGCTCGGGTCGCTCGCGAAGCTCGCGGCGGGCGCGATAACGGGTCCGGTCCTCATACGATTTGAGCAGATCGAGCAGTTCGGGAACCGAGGCGCCGGCGATCCGAGGCTTTTTCCACCAAGGGGCGCTTGGGATACGTGATCCGCCAGATTCGGCCGTGCGTGTGGTCGCGGTTGGGGTCGCGGAGCGAGTGCTGCATGTGGCCGACCAGCGGGTTGAACCAGTCGACGACATAGAGCGAGCCGTCAGGAGCGAACTGAAGTGCGACCGGCCGGAAGTTCGGGTCCGACGACTTCAAGAGCGGCTCGATCGCTTCGCCGGCGAAGCCCGAGCCGTCTTCCTTCACTCGGTAACGCAGAATTCCCTGGAAGCCGATGTCGTTGTTCAGGAGGTAGTCGCCCTGGGTGTCATCGGGGAAGTGCCGGCTGTAGACCAGCTCGCAGCCGCAGGTCGGTCGCCATTGCATTGGGAAAAACTGCTTCATGCCGCCGTGCTTCTGAGGATAGACCACCTGGCCGGAGAAGGCCGTGCCGAAGTAGTTGGCCCCGCCCGAGGCGTCGGCCACGAAGTTCTGGCCCCAGCGGTCAATATAGTGTCCCCAAGGATTGGCGAAGCCGTACGACACGAAGACGTCGAACTTCCAGGTCCGGGGCTCCCAGCGAAACACGCCCGCCTCGTTGCACCGCCGCGGACCATAAGGCGTCTCGACCTGCGAGTAGTGGAATGTCCCCTCCTGCCAGTGCAAGGCACCGCCCGGGTCCCAGGTGAACGCGTGCATGGCATGGTGAGAATCGGCCGTGTCGAAGCCGTGCATGATCAGCTCGCCGCGTGTCGGCGCGATCGTCGCCGTTGGTGTCCTTGAGGAACATCAGGTTGGGCATCTGCGACAGGTAAACGCCGCCGTCGCCCAGCTCGATGCCGATGGGCAGATGCAAGCCGTCGGCGAACGTCGTACATCGATCGGCCTTGCCGTCTTCGTTGACGTCCTCCAGGATCAGGACCTTGTCGTTGGGCTTGGTACCCGGCAGATACATCGGATAAGACGGCATGGTGCCGACCCAGAGCCGGCCCTTGGCGTCGAAGGTCATCGAGACCGGATCTTCCAGCTCGGGAAACTCGACCTCGGAAGCGAACAAGTCGATCTTGTAGCCCGTCGGGGAGTGTGAACGTCTTGAGCTCCTCGGCGGGCGTCGTGATATGAATGGTGTTCTTGACGTTGGTCACGACCGTGGCGAAGTCGCCGGTGTTGCTGTCGTCGATCGTCGGCGGGACGCTTTTTCCCTTGGCCAGGTCCCAGACGCGCTGCTCTCGGTTCTTGATCATCGCGCGGAGCTTGGCGAACTCGGCCGGGAAATTGATGATGCCGAACGGCGCCTTGCGGCCGCCGTAGATGTAGCAGCCGTTGACGGCCCGATAATCATAGAAGAACTGGAGATTCTTCTCCTGAACGGCGGCATGGAGTGCCTTCAAGTCCGCAGGGACTGAAGCGGGCCTCGGCCCGAACAGGGCCTCGTCGAGGATCGGGGCCAGTCGCCGGTAGCCTTCGTCGCTCAAATGGATGCCGTTGATCGTCAGCGGGCCGTTGCCCGCCTCGTACAGCTTCTTGCTGGGTGTGAACAGATCGACGAAGACCACGTCGTGCTTGCCGGCCAGCCTCGGCCATGGCGTCGGTGTAGAGCTTGATGTTATCGTTGTTTTTCTTGCCGTCGGTGATATGCGGATTCTTGAGGTCCTCGTGCGCGATTGGCGACAGCAGGACCAGCGTGGGGGCGGCCTTTCCGTTGTACTTGGTGGAGGTCGAGGCCTTGATGAAGTCCTCGAGGTCGTTCTTGAACTTCTCGAGCCCTGGTGGGCCGGCGAACGACTCGTTGAAGCCGAAGGCGGCGATCAAGACGTCGGGCTTCTCGTCCTCGAGCCGTGTGTCCGTGGTCGTTGAAATGCGCCTGCCGCGGCCGCAATTTCAACTCGTCGGCCGAATAGCCCAGGTTGTGGAACACCAACTCAAGGTCCGGGAAGCGGCTATGAAGAAGGGTCTCGAAGTGCGAGTAATATTGCATCCGCTCGGCCAGCGTGTTGCCGATCAAGATGATGCGATCGCCCTTCTTCAGTACCAACCCGGTTTTCTCGGCTCCCAGCGCGCGGTTGCGGCCGAGGGCGCCAGGAACGTCACGGCCGCTGCCAGCAGCCACGTTGGAAATTGCAATCTCGTTGGCCGCGTCATCGCTGATTATGCCTCTCGGAGGACTGACTGACTGCGGGATGGAAGCTGGCCAGCAGTCCCGCACGATCCGGTCGGGCGTCGCGAGCAGGCGCTGGAACCGATTCATTTCCATGCCAGCACAAGCAGGCCGGAGCCAGGGAGGGTCATTTCTTGGGCGGGACGGCCATATGGCCGCACATCATCCAGATTTACCGTAGCCGGAGCCGACTGTCAAAGGGGAGCCGCATCGCTCTCGCCCCAACATCCATGCCATCACTCAAGTGCGGCACCGGGCCGGGCCGGCCAATTCAGCGCAAAAAGCTCCGTCAAACCCGATATGTAAAGCGTCTCGGTGGGTGGATTTCACGCACACGGACCGCGGCCGTGTTCGAAATCGGTCTCCGCATCGAGCTCCGAGCTCCGGCGGTCGACCCACGTTGCCGCCGAGCGACCGCGCGATCCGTTCCGCGAGCATCAGGACGCCAGTTTGCGGTACTGGTCACGTTCCGCCAGCAGGCGCTGGCGTTCGCTGGCGCACTCGAGGTGCCAGCGGGAATTCTGGCGCCAGATGGGCATGTCCATCAATTCATGACCGATCTGGTAAAGGCGTTCTTCGATCTTGCCGAGCATCTCCTGAGTGGTCGGATCGGCTTTCAGGTTCTTCATGGGTTGCGTCTCCAAGGTCGTCGACTGCCGAGACTGGTAAATGGTCGACCCGCCATCGCGGACGCTTGAGCGGGCGATACAAGAGTTAGTGCCAACGCCTTTCGTTGGCAGCATAAGGATTCGATCTCATATGCGATCCATCGGGCACGACTTGCGACGGTCCTTTGGATCGCCAACAACTTTACTGTCGAGCAGGGTTCCGGCCACACCATCGATGTCCGCACAGACTTCCCCGAGGGCGGCTGTGCGTCACTGCGGAGGGTGTGCCAGGACCAATTCTACGGCCGCAATGACCTCGTGGTTCGAAATTCGTCGCACGTTCAAAGTCTAGCTCCTGCATTCAGGTCGCAGATGACCCTTTCCGTGACTCGATTGCCGTTCTTGGCGGACCGACTGAGCGAGTTCACGGCGCAGCGGACCGCGTAGAACGCGCCGGGCGTTTGGACCTGATCGAAGGAGACTCGTTCGGCGGCGCGGCTTTGGCCTTGCACGCCGTTGAGAGAGCATCTTGCCGACGGTCGAGAACTTAATACGTATACGAATATAAAGCGCAGACGTGACCTCAAGCTCGAAAAATGAGTCCAGCCGGACATGGCGGCAGAACTTCTGCCATGGAACGAATCGGGCCGGAAAGCCTGACCTCAATAAATGATCCACGGTTTTAGCCGTGTGACGGGCCGTTGATTGTTATCCCCGCTTGATCACGTTCCAGGCTTTTTATTATTTGTATGTATCAATGGGCGCTGAGACAAACCCAAGACATAATATCGCCAAGATCCGTCCTTGCTCGCGTTGTCCGAATGACTCAAGTACTCAGGGTGCTGAATGACAGCAAGCACGGGATCTCGCTCGCCATGGCGCGTTGGTAAACCGTGACGAGAATGACCTCGATCTTGAACCCGAGACCCACTCACCGGAGAGAATGCGCGCTGTTGATCCAAATCACCGTGTTTCTTGAGATCCTTACCTCTTGTTTTCTCAGATTGGAGATGGTATGGTTCATTCCGTGGGCGAACCAGCCGAGCAGGACACCTAGAAACCGAAGCCCTTCGGGGTGGAGAACTGAAGGGAAGTGTGCCAGGCTGGTTTCGGGTATGCCGAATGTCTCGTCCACTGGTCTGAAGGGCGAACGGTCTAAGTCATGAGCCGAATGCGACGCCGACAACTTCGGGCTGGATGAAGAGATGCTCCGGGTGACGGAGTGATCTGTGACCGCCTCGGAGGACACTCCCAGACCTCGAAGAACGGCAATTGAGGCTTTCACATCTCCAGGCGTCAGGGTCTTCCTCCAGTCAGTCCAAGTGGGCTGGGGCGGGATCGGTGCGCCGCCGATGCCGGAAAGACCAAGCGTCAGCGGTCTGGGGTGCCTTCAACGGTTTGCCCAATCGTCTTGACCCGGCATACCCCTCCAAAACGGCTTTCCGTTTCCCCCCGAGATTTTCCTTGGGGGGTTCTCGTCATGAGCCATCCATCGCGATAAATTTCTTCGGTCGCGTCTGTGGTTTGAACCGCGGTCCGCACTGCGGACCCGTGCTTCGCGGCGACTTTCGAGATCGACACCACCAGTTTGCAGCGACCGCGCCGGTCACGTTTCCGACTCGCGACAAGTCGCTGACCAGATCGAGGCCTGGGATCGTCGCGACGTTCCTGGCGATGGCTCCGCCGTGATAGGTCACTCGCAAACCGTATTCCGGCTTGCTAATCGTCCACGCTGGTGTTAAAGCCACTGATCACGCGATGAGGAGCACGGGCATGCATCACTACCGGGGAAGGCTTTTTCAGGCGGACAAGGTTCGCCTCGATCCTGCGAACGTGTACATCGACTCTCGCTCGACGACGGTTGACGCAGGTTCGGGTTGGTCCGGCTACTTGTTGGTCGCATCGGAGAACGAAGTGGTGCGGGGCGGCACCTATACACTGAAGTTGGAGGACGGGCGGACTGGGGCAGTTTCGGATCGAAACGTTCGCCCCCGACGACTCGGATAAGATTCGTGCGCTGTTCGTCGGAGAGGAGTCACTGAACTAAGAGTCTGTCCCAGAAGCCCTGTCTGACGGTTGTAGGGTGGGTGCAACCCACCAACGCAAAGCCTTGGTATTCGGTGGGTTGCACCCACCCTACGAGTGCGGCTTCCGACCCTTTTGGGACAGACTCTTAAGAGCATGGTCGGGAAAATCGGTCGTTCGCGCTCGGTTCCAGAGAATCTCATGGACGTCGCCACGCAAGTCGGATTCGCCGGTTATTACCGGCGTGGTTATGCTCCTGGACCGAATAGCCTAACCCAATCGACTCCTCGGCAAGCCTCGTCAGGGCAACAGAATCAAATCGAGCGGATCAGGCGCAGCATCGCCAGGATCGTGAGGATTGTCAGCAATAGCACAAGGTAGGAGACAAGCCCTGCTGCTGCGGCTACGACGGCTGGCAACGTGCCCGAGCATCCATGACGAAGGCGAGGCGTTTGGCGGATCAACTCAAGGTATCCAGGCGAAAATACCATCCTGCCCGTTGGAGACCAAAACAGGAAAAGCAACGGCGGGCAGGACAGTGCTGACATCACTGACAAAGCGGTCAAACGCGCCGAATTGAGATTCTCTTGAATTCCCAAGTTCGCAGTGCGATTGAGCAAGAGCCAGCCGTAAACGAGCCGCACGGAACTGGTAGCATCGTCACAATTGTCAAAGCCCACCGCCCCCAGTTCCGTAGCCGGAACAAGCCCCAACTCGAAACAGCGGCGATGGCAGCGAGCGATATGACGCTTGTCATACGGACAATCCACCGCTCGTGCATCCACGGCTCGACACCTCCCCGCTCAGCCGAGTCGGCAGCTCGCAGTTCCCAAAGCGTACCGAGTCCGAACGTCAGAATGACGATGATAGCCATGATCAAGCAGAGTAGCCCCGTGACCCGGATGCATAATTCGCGGCGTAAATGCTCCTTCCGTTGGCTCGCCGCTTGATCGGTTCCCTTCTGATCGATCTCTGGTCTTACCTCTGCCCGTGGCGGCGCATAGGGGTTCTCATCAGGTCGTTCGCCATCTCGTGACGGCTCGCTCTGCCGCATCGGACCTCCCACGACTGAATCGTCCGGATCCGAACATTGGCACCATCAAGAATCAACGGTCGGGGATAACGACTTCGTGATTCTCGATCTTTCCTCCGACCGATTCAACGACGAGCACCGGCATTCGTTGAAGTGGCGAAACGCCGCGATTTTCGGGTGTGAACCTCCGTTCCGTGTGCGTTACTTTCCTGACTCTCAATCCATCGACCTGGTGACGCACCCGGCGGAGTTAACCTGACGAGCGATTCTTTGTAGTATGAAGGCACGCCCGATCCCGTTCGCCGTCTTGAAACAGACCGTTCGACCCGTGAACGCTGACTCAAACGACGGCCCGGAACAAGTCGACTTGCGCCGTTTGAGCCGATGCTGGGTTCCAGGACATCATCAGAACCGGAGTTAGGGATACGCAAACGATGAAAACGATTTTCAAGAGCGCACTGTTTCATTCGCGATTCTGTTGGTTGCAATGAACGGCCGGGCCGTCGCCCAGAACTTTGGACGCGGAGGCTTTGGACCGTCCCCGGAGATGCAAGCGGCTGCGAAGGCCCAGACGGAGTCGGCAACTTCGCAGATGCATGCCTATCTCAACGAAATCGGTTACCGAATGTTAGCCGAACGTGCAAAACGAGTCGCGGCCGTTGAGACCAAAGAACAAGCCATGGCCAGGAGAAACGAGGTTCGCAGTCGGGTCGTTGAGCTGGTGGGTGGCATCCCGGCTACAACTGGCCCCGTCAATGCGAAGTCGTTCGATTCCATCAAGGACGATGGCTTTACCATCGAGAACATTGCATACGAAAGCTGCCCCGACTATTGGGTCACTGCCAATGTCTATGTACCTGACGGCAAAGGTCCATTTCCCGCGATGATCGTGGCACCGGGTCATGGTGCAGGCAAGGCAAGCCAGTACACGTGGTCTGCGAACTTTGCCCGTGCGGGAATTCTTGTTTTGTCCATTGACCCGATGGGGCAGGGCGAGCGCATGCAGCACTGGGATGACGAGTTAGGCAGATCCAAGCTCGAAGGTAGCGGAGATCACGAGCATGCGAATCAGACGGCCCTGCTGATCGGCCACCATATCGCTCGTTATTGGTTCGCGGATGGGATCCGCGGCGTGGACTATTTGATCGCACGCCCCGACGTGATCGCCGATCGGATTGGTACGTTCGGTTGCTCTGGAGGTGGAACCGCGGCCGCCTACCTGGCGGCCATGGAGCCAAGAATCCATGTTGCCGCCGCCGCGTCCTACCTCACGTCCTTCAAGGAGCTACTTCCGGGCAATGGACCTCAAGACGCCGAACAGACACTTCCCAACTTTATCGCAGACGGCCTGGACTTCGCGGATTGGGTGGAACTCGCGGCGCCGCGTCCTTATGCGATTGTCGCGTTCGAAGAAGACTTCTTCCCGATCGGTGGCGCCAAGTGGACTTTCGAAGAAGCCCGAAGAATCTACTCCTTGTATGGAATGGAGAGCAATCTCCGCCTGATCCACGGCCAGGGCGGACACTGCAATTTAGGTCCGGTCACGGATCAACTCATGGCATTTATCATGTCGCATCTGTTCCCGGGTGAGACCGCTGCCAAGAAATTTCAACAACTTCGCCTCAAGAATTTCGACAAGCTGACGGTCACTCCGACCGGACAGGCTTCAACTTCACTGAATAGCCTTACCGTTGAGGCAATGGCCCGGCGTGATGCGACGAAGCTGATGCCGAATCCCCAAGTGATCTCGAATCAAGATTCACTCTCGCAACTGCAATCGAAGGTTCAAGCCGACGTACGGCAGTTGGCCGGCGTAACCGCAGACGAAAAGCAGTTGCCAAAAGTCACATCGAGTCTTCTCAAGCAAGCGAACGACTGCCGGACGGAATCGCTCAAGATCGAAAGTGAATCGGGCATTGTTTTGCGCGGTGTTCTCGGAATCCCTCATTCCGGCGGTAGTCACCCCGCCATCGTGTGGATGGATCCGACTCCTGTTGAAGTGATTGCGCAAAGCCCCGAGTTCATCCGTCTGGTACGGGCGGGGAATCTCGTTGTCGCTTTTCATCCCCGCGACGTGCTCGGAGAACCGCAAAGTGGCCCTGAGCAACTTGCACTGGGGCAGTACATGCCGGAATTGCTTCGAGCAATCGTGGTCGGCAAAACAATTGTCGGGATGCGAGTCGACGACGTCGTACGAGTCGTTAATTGGATCTGCGCCCGCGATGACGTCGATCAGAGAAAACTATCTCTCTATGGAAAAGGTGGCTTGGGAATGGTGGCGCTGCATACTGCCGCCATCGATGTGCGTGTCGGAAGGGTACTCCTCGAAAGCAGTCTCCTGTCCTATCGCACGGCGCTCGAGGCTGGCCTTCACAAGAACCTCTCCGAAATCGTCATCCCGAGCGTACTCACGCGATACGACACGCCTCAACTGATGCAGGCCATTTTTCCGCGACCCATCGTCCTGATCAACCCGGCCAACGCGATGGGACAAGAGCTCAGAAGTCGATTCGTCGAAGACGCACTCTCAACAACATTTGCAACGGACAGGGCCTTGGGCCAGCCCGATCGAATCAAGCTCTTGCATCGAGGCTTTGGCGATCCGCTGCCATTCGAGTGAGTCGAGCGTGACCTCCAGAATTCGACACCTGCCGATTCCCCCGGATCTTCGGCTACCGCCGCACAGCGCGCTTCTCCGCGCAGACACGAGACTCAACCAAGCTTAGCAAGCGGCCTGGAGAGAGCCTTCTGCGACTGGAGGGCCTTCAAACGAAGGTAGCCCTACTGTCGACGGTAAGCTCTGCAAGGGATGATCTTTTGCCAAAGTTGGAGCCGAACACCTGGAAAACCTGCGACCGCCCGCGTCATAGGCGACTTGCCGCTGATCCAACCGCCGAGATGGTAGAATACTCCAGTCGCTAACAACCTCCCGAGTCCATCATGGGCGTGACAAATGCGACTCAGCGCAGGAATAGAACTGGCGCACTACCGGATCCTTGCGCCGCTCGGTGTTGGAGGGATGGGTGAGGTATACCGCGCGAGGGACGGGCGCCTCGATCGGGACGTGGCCATCAAAGTGCTGCCGGAACGCCTTGCGGGCACCGCGGAGGCCCTTGCACGATTCGAGCGCGAGGCCAAGATACTTGCAGCCGTTTCCCACCCCAACCTCGTCACCATCTTCGACGTGGGCACGGACCACGGCATCTGCTTCGCGGTCATGGAATTCCTGGCCGGGGAAACTTTGCGCGAAATCCTGGGCCGGGGCTCGCTACCTCTGACCCGCGTGCTGGAGATTGGGACCGCGGTGGCCGAGGGGCTGGCCGCAGCCCACGCGCACGGCGTCATTCACCGTGATCTCAAACCGGCAAACATTTTTCTTAGCGCGAGTGGGCAGGTCAAGATCCTCGATTTTGGCCTCGCGCTACGCCAGTGCCGAGCCTCTGGGATCGACAGCGGATTACCTCACCGAAGCCGGCCGGGTCATGGGCACCGTGGGCTACATGTCCCCGGAGCAGGCAAGCGGCGCCATCCCCGATGAGCGCGGCGACATCTTCGCGTTGGGCTGCGTCCTCTACGAAATGGCGACTGGCCGTCGTGCTTTTCCGGGTGACAGCGCGGCCGAGGTCCTGGCTGCAGTGCTTCGCGATCAGCCAGCAGAGATGGACGCGTCCGGCACAGGATTCCCCGTCGAACTGAAACAACTGGTAGCCGGGTGCCTCGCCAAGCGGCCCGATGATCGCATTCAGTCGGCCAACGACGTGAAGATTGCGATCAAGAAGGTCGTCACGGGCGACGGACACACGGCCGCCCCCGCATGCGGGGCCCCGACCCGACCGTGCGTGGCCGTTCTGCCGTTGCAGAATTACTCTGTTACCAAGACCGAGACCGACTACATCGTGGACGGCATGACGGAAGTGATCATCGCCGAGCTTGCGAGGAATCGCGCCTTGCGGGTCGTGTCCAGGACCACGGTGATGCAGTTCAAGGATAGCCGAAGCCCGCTTCGACACATCGCCGCGAGCTGGGAGTAGACATGATCGTCGAAGGTTCGGTGCTTCTCGCCGGCTCCGCACGTTCGGATCACCACCCAGTTGATCCGCGCCGACACGGACGAGCACCTCTGGGCTGAGTCCTATCAGCGGGAACTGCACGACGTCCTCGTCCTGCAAAGCGAGATCGCTCAAGACAATCGCCCAGGAGATCAAGAAGGTGCTCTTCGACGAGGTATATCGCAGTGAGTCGCGTCGCGTATTGGCGACACTGATTCGCCTGCTTGGCGACTTTGACCTTGCGGAAGAGGCGATGCAAGAGGCGTTCGCGGCGGCTCTCGAGCAATGGCCGCGTGAAGGCGTCCCTCCCAATCCACGGGCGTGGCTCGTTTCGACCGGCCGATTCAAGGGCATCGATGCAGTTCGTCGTCGTGCTCGGCTGGACGCATCGTTGAGCGATGTTGCTCGCCGCCTCGAGTGGGTCGGCGGAGCCAACGCGGCGCGCGACGATCAGGACATCGAAGATGATCGGCTCCGCTTGATCTTCACGTGTTGCCATCCGGCACTGCCCCAGAGCACACAGGTCGCACTGACTTTGCGGGAAGTCTGCGGGCTGACAACCGAAGAGATAGCCAGGGCGCTGCTCACATCGCCATCCACGGTGGCCCAGCGCATCGTGCGCGGGAAGGCGAAGATTCGCGACGCCGGTATCCCGTTCGAAGTCCCGTCGGTAGCCGACCTGCAGGAGCGGTTGGCAAGTGTGCTGCGGGTAACCTATCTCGTGTTCAACGAAGGCTATGCCGCGTCGTCTGGCGCGTCGCTGACCCGCCACGACCTGAGCAATGAAGCCATTCGGCTGGGGCGATTGATCGTTGAACTGCTCCCTGACGGCGAGGCACTCGGACTTCTCGCACTGATGCTCCTCCAGGAATCGCGCCGCGATGCGCGTGCTTCCTCGACGGGAGATATCATCTTGCTCGAGGACCAGGATCGTTCCGTGTGGAACCAGGCGCAGATCCGAGAAGGTAAGTCACATCTTGAGCGGGCTTTGGCCATGGCGCCGGTTGGTCCGTACACGATCCAAGCCGCGATCGCGGCGGTTCATGCGGATGCTGCGACCGCCGGCGCCACGGACTGGCATCAGATCGTCGAACTGTACGACGCGCTGCTGCGAATCGAGCCGTCGCCCGTCGTGGCATTGAACCGAGCGGTCGCCGTCGCCATGCGGGACGGTCCCGAAGCGGGGTTAGACCTGATCGACGACATCCTGGCCAATGGCGACTTGGCCGACTACCACCTGGCTCACGCGGCCCGTGCCGATCTGTGCCGTCGGCTGGGTAGAACGGCCGATGCCCGGGAATCCTACGAACTGGCATTGGATTTGGCAAAACAGGAACCGGAACGCCGCTTCCTTCGCAAACGCCTTCAGGAACTGCGGTAAAGAGATTTGGTCACAGTGTCGAATTGCGAACCTCCCGAACGACTATTGAGTAAGCGCGGCAATCGCCGCCCCACCCCGATAAGGAGAATACGATGAAATACATGCTGCTCATCTACTCCGACGAGAAAGCCTGGACCGAAGGGGAGCGCGAGCAATGCTTCGCGGAGTCCACAGCGTTGACTCATGAACTTCACAAACAGGGTAAGTTTCTTGGCGCTTCCCCATTGCACCCAGTTGTGACTGCGACCAGCGTTCGTGTCCGTCAAGGAAAGCGCCAAGTGACGGACGGCCCTTTCACCGAAACGCGCGAACAACTCGGCGGTTATTTCCTTATCGACGCGGCGAATCTCGACGAGGCGATCGATATCGCAGGACGCGTCCCCGCTGCCAAAAAGGGAACTGTCGAAGTTCGACCCATCCTTGAGCTTGCGGGCCTGCCGTCGGCCTCATAACCTCAGGTGGCGTATCCTCATTTCAGAACACGGCGTAAGTGGCGCAACTTCAACCGAGCTGGCTCTCATTGGCCGTCTCGGACGGCCGGGGAGAGATCCGACAATGCGATATCTGGTGATGGTGAAGTACAACGAGAGTGGGATCCCTCCTCCCCAGCGCTCCTGGACGCCCTCGCAAAGAACCGCCAGGAGGCGAGGCAAGCCGGCGCGCTGGTGGAGGTCGGCGGGCTTTTCCCAAGCGAATTGGGCGCACGCATTCGACTCACCGGAGGGGGCCTGACTGTTACCGACGGGCCGTTCACCGAGACCAGAGAGCTTGTTGGCGGGTACTCAGTGTACGAGGTGAAGTCGAAGCAAGAGGTGATTGAATGGACCTACCGCTTCATGCGTGTGATCGCGGAGCACTGGCCGGTAGCAGAGTGCGAGGCTGAGATTCGCCAGATATTCGAAGCGCCGGAGTTCGACCTGAGCCAAAGGGAGACCCAGTGATGCGAATCCTGGTGATTGTCATGGCCAGCAAGGAGTCGGACGCCGGCGTTCTCCCGATGCTCTGCGTGGCGGCCAGATGAAGGTGGCCGTCTTCATTCATTCCGTTCCCACAACGTAATCGGGAAGATTCCGCGTCACCGCGGTGTTTGGAATCGCTCGCGCGCATCATTGCTATTCAATGGTTGGCGAGTTCCATCCAACCGAGACGGTCTGGGCCACGAAGTCGATTTTTCTCGAGAAGAAGATCGACGCGCCACGCAAGGTCAACCTGGTCGTCAAAGGCCGAAGCGATACAGGCAGCAATGTGCCGTTAGCCTAGCAGCCACTTCCACTTACAAGAAATCAGAAGTTTCTCGTTTTCATGTCGAATCGGGCGATTGCCGATCGACTAAAGAGTGGCGTGAGATATCGGATCTTAGCGAACGTATCAACGCAATCTCTCTTTGAGGAGGAATGAAAATGGTGCGACACTTTCGTAGTGTGCGGGATGCTGCTGACCCTTTCGCAGGCAAGCTTCGGCGGCGACAAGCCCGCGGTCAAATTGCCCTCACCACCGTCCAACGCGGGTTTGGAGAAGATGAAAAAGCTCGCGGGAACATGGCTGGCCGCCGACAAAGACGGCAAGCCGACAGACCAAATCCAGTCGATCATCAAGGTGACCGCGGGCGGTAGCGCGGTTCACGAGACGCTCTTTCCTGGCCAGCCCCAGGAAATGGTCTCGGTCTACACGGTTGACGGGCCGGACTTGATCATGACGCATTACTGCGTGCTGGGTAACCAGCCACGCATGAAAGCCGACCCGAAATCCCCGTCAAACCAGATCGTCTTCCAGTTCGACAGGCGGCGGCAACCTCGACCCGTATAAGGACAAACACATGCACGAAGCGACCCTCACCTTCATCGACGACGACCACATCGAGGTGAAGGGCACAGGCTGGGAGAACGGCGCTGCCTCGAAGGATATGTGCTGTGGGACGAAGCTCGTTCGGAAGAAATAAGAAGAACGAGCGAGTTGGCGTCGCCCGTTCTTCGAGCCGCTCGGCGTCGGACACCCCGGATCCGAGCGGCTCAGCAGCGCAGTTGTAGACGGCGTCGGAGCCGACCGATCGACCGACACCAATAACCCCTTGCGGAAGGGGCAGCTCGGTCGGACTTCATCGCGCCGGCACGCGTCACGGCCTGGTGGAACTCTCGGACAATCGCATGTACTTCATCGACGACGGGTGCTAATCTCCCTCAGGTTTCCCGCGCAGAGGAATGAATACCGGGAATGTGACGCCACACCATCGCAATCCTCTCGTTCCGTGGTGGTCGGGCGGAAGCACTGGAAGTGCTGGTTGCAAGGACCCGGACGGCTGAACCGTCGTCCGAATCAGCCCGGACGGATCTGCGGGGCAAGTCGTCTGAACCAACGAACATCCTTTGCATCCTACGCCCATTATTTAGTTTGCGTTTGCAATGGCACGATCGAAGAACATCACGATCCACGTCCCGCGTGAGCTGCGCGGCTACTGCAATGGCGCCTCTGAGCTCATGCTCTCGGCCCCAAGCGTGCGCGCTGTACTCGATGAACTTGAGCGGCGACATCCTTCGTTGTATCGTGGCATCTGCGACGATACGGGCGCGGTGAGGCGACATGTGAACTTGTTCGTTAACAAGGACCACGTGCGCGATCGGGACGGGCTCGATACGGCGCTGGTGCCAGGGGACGAGATCATCATTCTACCCGCGGTTTCTGGCGGTTGATCGTCGGAGATGCGGCCGGGGTCCTTACGAACGCCGTTAGCGTGCGTCACCACGATTCTGCCAGCCCACTCTGGAGTTTCAACATGCCAGAACGAGTCATTCTCACCATCGGTACCAAGAAGGGCCTGTTCGTCGCCCAGGCGCCGAAGTCCCGCCGCAGCTTCGCGCTGAATGGCCCGGTCGGACCAGGCGTGGCCGTGTACGCCACTCTAATCGACACGCGCGGAACGCCGCGGCTCTACGCCTCGAGCTGTAATGCCTTCTTCGGCATGAAGGTCCTGCGTTCGACCGATCTGGGCAAGAAGTTCAAGGAGACGAAGTCGGCTCCCGCCTTCCCGAAAGATGACGGTCGCGCGTTAGCCAACATTTGGTCGCTCGAAGCGGGGTATGACAAGAAGGACCTCCTGTGTGGAGTGGAGCCAGCTTCACTCTTCCGCTCAAGCGACGGCGGAGATTCCTGGGAGATGATTACCGGCATCAGCAACCATGAACACGCTCGAAAGTGGCAGCCGGGGAACGGAGGGCTTTGTATGCACACGATCCTGCGCGACGGGAATCGCCTACACCTCGGCATCTCCACAGGCGGCCACTACCTGAGCGAGGATGGCGGCCAAACCTTCATGGCGGCGAACCAGGGCGTCGGCGCCGGGTTCGCGCCCGATCCCTATCCTGAATTCGGTCAGTGCGTCCACAAGATCGCCAGCCACCCAGCCGCGCCGGACGGCTCTATATGCAGAACCACGGGGGCTGGGCCGATTGGAGCGGGCCTGGGGGGCCGCGGCCCGACATCGGCGTCCTGCGCAGCGACGACCACGGCAAAACGTGGAGATCCATCGCCAAGGGGCTGCCATCCGATTTTGGCTTCCCGATCGTGGTGCACCCGCACGACGCCGACACGGTCTACGTCATGCCGCTCGAGGGGATGACGCGCACTTGCCCGGGCGGCGCCCCAGCGGTTTGGCGCAGCGAGAACGGCGGCGGCTCGTGGACGCGGCTCGCACGCGGAATGGCGAAGAAGGATAGCTACTTCACGGTCCTGCGGGACGCTATGGACATCGACGACCTCCGCTCGCCCGCGCTCTACTTCGGCACCACGACCGGCCAACTCTGGATGGGTCGTGATGGGGGCGAGGAATGGAGTTGCCTATTCGACTCGTTGCCGCCGATCCACTGCGTGAAGGTCGCGGTGGTGTGAGCCAGACAAAACAGCGCGGCCGACACCGGCCATCTGGATCAAGGCCGGTACAAGTCGTTCCCGGTCCAGTCGGACGAGCATTTTCTCATAGTGTGCCGCTACGTCGAACGCAACGCCCTGCGGGCGAACTTGCTCAGGGCGCGGAGCAGCGGAAGTGGGGGATCCTGTCGGCTCGTCGGACCAAGGACGGGGCGGCGCGACCGACCTTGACGCCTTGGCCAATCGAACGTCCGCACGATTGGACCGCGGGTCAACCGGCCGATCAGCCCGACAGTGGAGGAGGCGATTCTTCGCAGCGTGCAGCGAGTTCAACCGTTCGGTTCGGAGTCGTAGCGGGCCGAGCTAGCGGCCAGGCTCGGTCTGGAGTCGTTGATCCGGCCCAGAGGCCGACCGCGAAAACAACCGAACAAGGGATCCTGACCCCTTTTCTCTCGTAAAGAGATCTTGCATCGCTCTACATTTCTTGTAACATCTTGACTCAGCTTGCTATTGTGACCGAATCAAGCTCGGCAATAGAGATGGGTGTAACTACTGCCTTCGGGTTTCTCTTCGATGTCGGAGGTAGTTAGTTTTCAATATCTTAGGATTTTGACCTCGGGAAACATGTCTTCGAAAGGACCGCTCCAATTCGGTATCCTCCTGGGTGTGGACAGATCCGGAACAACCCGTACTGGAGCGGAGCCAGAATCATGTTTGCCCCCAGCCTCTGCCGCCGTCAAGTTTGATCTTCCATTCACCCCCGAGCAGCAGGCTTGCTCGATAAACATCGATCAAGGGCTGAAGACGTTTTGGGCATTGGTCGAACACATGCAGCAAGCGGCTGATCAGCAGCAACCCATTCACCAGGTCGAGGAGACCATCTTCCGGCAACTCATGGTTGCCGGGCGATGGCTGCTCCAAGCGTTCTTGGATATGGCCGGTTCTGGGGACGTCGGTCCGACCGTCACGGTAGCGGGCGATTCGCCCACCCAGCCGGACCAAGAACTTCCCCGGTTGGAACCAACTCGCATGCGTCCCTATCTCTCGGTATTCGGCGAGATCGGCATTGAGCGGACTTGCTACGGCCGCGGCCGGGTTGAAGCCGTTCCCTTGGACGCCCAACTCCACCTGCCCCAGCGGCAGTATTCGTACCTACTCCAGCAGTGGCTGGGGACGTTTGTGGTCGACGACGCTCATGCCGAGTCGATTGGGAAACTGGCGACGATTTTGGGTGTGGAGATTACCGTCAAAGCCTCGGAAGATCTCAACCGAGAGCAGGCATGTGACGTGGAGCCATTCCAGAACGATTTGCCCGTGCCTGAACCGACGGAAGAGGGACCGATCCTGGTGGTGACGGCCGACTGCAAAGGGGTTCCCTTGGTGCGTTCGGCCTTGCCCCCCGAAGAGGCGACCGAGACCCCGCTACCGGCGTTGGCGAACCAGCGCCGTGGCAAGGGCGAGAAGGCCAACACCAAGAAAATGGCGGCGGTGGGTGCGGTCTACACGATCGATCCGTTTGTGCACACCGCCGACGAGGTGATCGACGAAGTCATGAGGAAGAAGGCCGCCAAACGCCGTCCCCAGCCGCGCACAAGCGAGTGCGTGCCGAGTTGTTAGTGGGCAAAGTGGCGTTGTTCCTCTGGCTCGCCGACGAGGTCATGCGTCGCAACCCAACGGGGACCAAGCCGTTGGTCTTCCTTTCGGACGGGGAGCGAGCGTTGCACGATCGGCAGAGTGAGTACCTGCCTGAAAACGTGGTCTGTATCCTGGATCTGTTCCATGTAATGGAGCGATTGTGGAAGGTGGCGTGGTGCTTCTTCGATGAGGCGACCCAGAAACGGCAGGCCCATCAGTGGGTGGAAGAGCGTCTGAGGAAGTTGCTCGAGGGCCAAGTGGACTCGGTGATCCGAGGCATGAGATACCAGTCAACCCAGCGTGGTTTGAAGGGACCGAAGCGGAAGACCGTCCGGGACGCGGCCGGCTATTTCGAGCACAATCGAGGTCGAATGAAGTATGACGAATACCTGGCGGCCGGTTATCCCGTTGGCAGCGGGGTCGTTGAAGGAGCATGTCGCCATCTGGTCAAGGATCGGATGGAGCGCACAGGGATGCGCTGGAATCCATCGGCGCACAGGCGATGCTGGATCTCCGAGGGACCTATCTCAACGGAGATTGGAACGCCTTCTGGGAATTCCACGTGGATGCACGAAGATCAACGACTTTACGGCAAAATGCGGGAAGCTGGATGAGATGAATCCAGTAGTTACACCCAATAGAGATCATGGGGTGCGACCGTTGAAGAACAAACGACGGATGAAGCCCATCCGCTCGCGAGGTGCTTTGGAGGCAGTATGCTATGCATGTCGATCTTTATAAGTTCCATATTGATTCTGCTATAAAGGTGAATGTGTTCGTACTCACGGTCACTGGCGCCATCGTCAGCTACGTTTTCTCGCACCAATCGAATCCCGACAGGCCGCTCAAGCTGGCATTGTTCCTTCCATGCATTATGAGCACCGCTTTGGCTATCGTGATGGCTTTCGCCACGCGCATCGCCGAGAGACGAAAAAAAGAGCTGGTACACATCGAACTGAGTCTTAATCTCAAAAACACGATAAGCATAACGCTTCTGCAAATGATCACCATGTCCTTTTGCATCGTCAATATGTCCCTCGCCATCGGGATGATCGTGGCTCTGATATTTTTGCCATTCGGGATCTGAGGTCCCACGGGGTCTAAACCATGCTGTCCGAATCCGCTCTGGCCCGAATGGCACGAGGATAATCCAAAACCTGTCTGATTAATGACTTAAGTCGCATAGATGTACAGGTGAAGCTATTTTTTCTTATTGTATGGTATGATCCCGCGTTTGATCAGACTCTTGGCCTTCTTACGGGTCATTCTCAGCAGCGGATGTGGCTTCGGCCGGCGCTTCACCGCCCTTGGCTCATAGCGGTCCGGCCGGTCGCCCACACGCTTCTTGCCGATCAACGACAGCAGCCGCGGCAGGTCCGCCTCGATCCTCGCCGGATCATAGAGATGGGCTTGCTCGAACGCACGGACTGTGTGCAACGACCCCTTGAAACTCAGAGTCCGTGGCTTCACGTTTTCGGCCCGCGCCGCCTCGGCCATGATCCCACGGATGAGGTTGTACGCCAGCAGATGCATTGCCACCTCCTTGCGCACCATCTCGGGACTCTTGGTCCTGAGCATCTCCATATGCATATCCGTTTTTAGCGATCGCAGATCCAGCTCCGCGTACCACCTCTGACGGAACAGGCCACCCAGCTCCTTGGCCCGGTAAATCTTGGCGTCCCGCAGCGTCGTGACGATCACCAGTTTGCGGACTCGCTTGGTCTTGTCCTTGACCCGCACGCGGGTCTCCCGGACCGTCAACTGGGCGGGCATCGCCTCGTACTCGGCACGGCTCATCCAGTCGGGTACGTCTTTGGGCTTCGGCCAGGTGACGATGTGATCCTCCCGGCCCAGCCGACGTCCGCGGCGGAAGTCGGCTGTGCGGCACTGGTGCAACCGCACCACCACGTCGACGCCCCGCGCCATCCAGGCCGCTATCGCCCAGTACGAACAGAAGAACCGGTCGACCAGAACGATGTCGCCGGGCTGGAACTGGGCCATGACCATCCGGAGCTGGGCCAATTCGCTGGTCTGCTTGCCCTGATAAGGCCCGATCGCGGCCTCGAGCACCGTGCCCACGGCCAGGCTGAACACCACCAGGATGGCGCGATCGGGAACCCCAGGCCAGGCTTCTGGCTGTCCGACTGGGGGTATGCCTCCTGGTTCGCCGGGGTGTCGGGCATGACCACGGTGGAACCGCAGGGCCAGCGCGCACTTTAGGTAATCCTGGTAATTTATAACGCCTTGCGCTATACGTGTATCTTTTGTACCATTCTCTGTGCTGTTTCATTTTGAGGCACCGCACGGAGAGTGAACGATGGCGGATATTCATCGGATCGGTTTGGACGAGGTGGCGCGGCACTTTGACGAGTTGGAAGATCCTCGTTCCACCGTCAATCGGCTGCATCCTCTGGTCAGTGTCGTTGTCATCGCCCTGATGGCGGTGTTGGCCGGTGCCGACGGGCCGACCGCGATTGCCAAGTGGGCGGCCTTGAAAGAAGAGTTCCTCTTGGAGGTGCTCGACTTGCCCAACGGGATCCCGCGCAAAGACGTTTTTCGTCGTGTCTTGATGCTCATCAAGCCAAACGCCTTTCAAGCCTGTTTTGCGAACTGGCTGCAATCGTTACGTGCAACGGCCGCGGAGGAGACTGGCGTGACCCAACCGATCTTGGCGGTCGATGGCAAGACCGCGCGGCGGAGCCACGATCGCGGCAAGGGCCTGGGCGCTTTGCATTCGGTCAGCGTCTGGGCCAGCGAATTCGGACTGTCGTTGGGGCAAGTGGCCTGCGCCGAGAAATCGAACGAAATCACGGCGATTCCCGAGGTCCTGAGGCTGGTGGACATCAAAGGCGCGATCATCACGATCGACGCCATGGGGACGCAGAAAGCGATCGCCGAGACGATCATCGATGGCGAAGCGGATTATGTTCTGGCATTGAAAGGAAACCATGAGACGTTGCATCAGGCGGTCATCGATCATATCGACGAGCAGCTCGACGGAGACCTATCAAAAGTTCAAGAGTATGTGACGATTGAAGAGGGTCATGGACGTGAGGAAATGCGAACGTATCTCCAGCTCCCGGCCCCCGAAGACCTACCGGGGTTCAAGCTGTGGAAGGGGTTGAAGTCGATCGGGATCGTGACGTCGCAGTGCCTTCGTGACGAGAAGGAGACGATCGAAGTCCGCTACTACATCAGCAGTCTTACGGTGGGTGTGAAGCGATTCGCTCACGCCGTCCGCAGTCATTGGGGGATTGAAAATGGCTGTCATTGGAGTCTGGATATCACCTATCGCGAGGACGAGTCGCGCATCCGTAATAGACATATGCGTGAAAACTTTGCATGGCTCAGGCGCCTCACCTTGTCACTGTTGAAGCAACATCCCGGCCGCGACAGTATAGCCATGAAACGCCGCAGTTGCGGGTGGAGCGAAGACTTCATGCTGGAAGTCCTAACTGTAGCAACAACTTAGTGTGCGCTGGCCCTGGGTGGAACCGTCGATGATCTTGACCGGCCGCTGATGAAACAGCCAGGATTCTTCCGCTTTGTCATGGATCGATTTACCGCTTCCATTAACCAGATCCCAGAAGACACTCTCGGGCAGATTTTGCCGGGCCTCGCAGTAACTGGTCGTCTCGGTGGAGACCGCGGGGAGTCCCTGGTCGTATCGAAACTTCTGGAACCAGTCGACGGCGTCATCGCAGGACTGGTCGTCGGAGAGAATCTGGGAGAGGAAGATGCTCAGTGTGATCCAAGGGGTGTAGATCCGCTGCCGCCAAGGATGGTTGGCGTTGCGGCAAGCCGCCTCGACGTAGGCTTGCGACAGGAGCTTGAGGAAGGGGAGCCCCTCCTGCTTTGCGAACTGATCACGGTGGGAACGGAATTGGTCGCGGGGAGCTGAGGCAGTGGACTGAGCCACGGTGACCTCCTTGGTGTGTTAATTGGCGGACGCGATCCCACTACCAAATTACCAACCAAGGTGGCCACTTTGCACCACCACGAGGTCACGCGACTCGACCTCAACGAGCCACAAGTTCAGGTCATCCGCGTGCCCTTCGTTCCCGAGCGTGTTCCGTTCCGCAAGGAACTGATAGCGTGGAGGGATGGCACAATATATATAATTAATATATAGATTAGTTATTTCGTGTGTCACAACTTGATTAATGGCAAGGTTTTAGATTATCCTCGTGCCATTCCGCTCTGGCCCTATTCCGCCTGCACATCGAGTTGCACGGCGATATCCTGATCGACGATACCAACCGCGAAGCCTACCGCGAGTTGGAGCGTGCCGGGCTGATGGTCCTGGGCAATAGCTTCCGCGACGGGCCGGGTACCATCTACAAGGTGAGCAAGCTGGGATTGCGAACGGAAGGCGGAACTCTCAGCGATTCCCGGGACGCCATTAAGTCGCGGTGCCACAAAGGGTTACGGAAACCGAATTTCGCGATCGAGTTCACTTGGACGAGCGTTAACCATGAGTCGCAATGTCCGATTCGGTCAAGAGTTGTAACTCCTGAAGATCACCTACTTGTTCAGTAAAAAGAATGAAAATCGACAGGAAAACCGGATGTTCATAGTGCACAAGCCACAAAGAGAGACGCCACAAGTTGTTGCGAGCAAAACGGTTACGACAACGCAATGGACGATTGAAATCAGTGCGAAACCTGTACAGATTATGTCCTTGCTGCTTAACGACTTAAAACTGAGCGGGAATCGCTGCGGAACTCTTGGCTTGCGCGAAGGTTAGTGCGTGATAGCATGATGACATGTTGTTGCGACGTGCAATGAGCAGGCATGCCTGGAAAATCCTAGCCCGAGTTTCCTACTTAGCAACGAACAGATTTCTAACCTATTTTGTCACAAGGCTATGCG
>CAVRFS010000024.1:0-170748 GCA_963720335.1 uncultured Planctomycetota bacterium
CGCGTCGCTCGAAAAGAAGAGCGAAGCGGTGTCAGGGCTAAACATCAATCCGCTGGCATTCGCGTTCGAGAGCTGGCCGTTGGTGGTCGCCGAGGCAAGCGTGGTCGTGCCCGTCCCCAGATTCGTGACAAAGACGTTGCTGATCCCAAACACGCCGAAATCCAGGGCGTTCGAGGAGGTTCCGGGTATTGAAGGGGGGGTGGTTTCGAACGTGTTCTTCGTCAGGTCGCTGGCGTCGCTGGTGTAAGCCAGGTAAGTGGCCGTCCGGGCTGAAAACAATCTGAGCGGCCACGCCGCTCGACAGCATGCCGTCGGGCGTGACGCGTGATGAGCTTGGTCGTCCCCGTCGTAAGATCGCGAACGAAGACGTTGTTGCCGGTAAAGGGAAACCCACTGACGGATTGCGAGCTGTCCGGTGGGGGGGTGGGGTCGACAGGGTTGCTCGTGAGATCGGTGCGCGCTGCTGGTGAAGGCCAGCTCGCTGCCGTCGGGACTGAAGACGGGCCCGTCGGCAAGGCCGTCGGACTGCAGACCGTTCGGCGTTGCCGTGACGAGCGTGGTCGTGGCCGTGGTGAGGTCTCGGATGAAAATGTTGTTCGGCGGAGAAACGCGGTAAGCCCAGGCTGGTCACCGGCGTGAAATCGGTGCCGTTGGCGGTCAGGTCGGTCACATCGCTGGTGAACGCCACGGATTTGCCATCCGGGCTGAACACGGCGCCGAAGCTAACGCCCTGCACGGGAAGCTGACCGCTCGCGGTCACGCTCAGCAGGGTCGTCGTGCCGGTCGACAGGTTGCGGAGGAAGAGGTTTTCGGGGTTGTTTTCCCCTACAGCCACCCGAGGGTGCTGCGAGGTTTGCTGAGTTGTCAGGGAGATTGGCCGTCAGGTCGGTCGCCGTGCTGCCGAAGACGAGCGACTGGCTGTCCGGACTGAAAACCAGGTCCGTCGTGTTGCTCTGGGTAATGTTGCCGGAGGCTTGGCCAGTGGTCGAAACACTAACCAGTGACGTGGTCTGAGTCGCCAGATCTCGGACGTAGACGTAAGTCGGCGATTAGCCCGGCGTACATCGGTCGGGAGAGTGGATCGACCGTAGCCGTCGTCAGGTTGTCCGAGCGTATCGATCCAGGCGAGCTCGTACTGTCCGGACTGAAGACAAACTGACCCGTGCTGAATCCGTCCGACGCCTGCCCGCTCGGTGTCTGGTCCAGAAGCGTCGTCGTTTGCGTTTGGAGGTCGCGAACGTAAAGGTCGCCGACCGCGGGCGGGTTGGGAACGAGCGTGTCGCCGCCAGCGCCCGTCTGGCCGGCGGCAGCCGTCAGGTTCGTGGCGACGCTGACGAAAGCGACGTACTGGCCATTGGGGCTGATCACGGGATCGAACGAGTCACCATTGCCGGGCTGGCCATCGGGCGTCGCGCTCACGAGCGAAGTCTACCCCGTCGTAGTGTCGCGGACGAATACGTTGCTGGCCCTTGGTTCGTGCCAGTCGGGGTTGCCGACCAGGTCGGTCGCGTCGCTGACGAACACGAGCTTCGTTCCGTCGGCGCTCAGGCTGCCCGGGTAATTGACTGGGTCGTCGGGTAGTACTGATCCTCGTTCGTCGACGACGTGGAGACGAAGTCGGAATCGCCGTTGGCGACTGGCGGTTCCCGTCGGCGTTCACGCTGACCAGCGCGATCGAAAGCAGCGTCCGCTCCTCGCAGCGCTCGATGCCCAGGGAAGGACGGCGGGCTCGGGACAGCCGAGGGCCCTGCCGGCAAGTCTTGACATCGGAAAGAGCCCGAGGTTCCGTCGCGCGAACTTCATGTTCTGCTCCGGGAAAGAAGGGGGAATGCTCGCGTCCTTCATGGACGCGGGGGCGGGCGGACCGGTGTCGCCTCGTGTCGACCGACGAATTTCGGGGATCACAACCGAGGTCCAGCCGGGATGCCTTCTCGCCGCGAAATGTCGCTCAAACCCTATCAGTATCGGGAGGAACGACAGTGCTCTTGTCGACAATTTTTTACAATCTTTAACAAAATGCAGTTTTGATTCAGATTATTAGTGTCGACAAGGACGCCTGGGCCGGCCGCCTCCATGCCCCGACCGCCTTCACTCGGCATTGCTCGATTCTCAATAAGATGCGAAAAAGGCGGGAACCGGATGCTTTTTTTTCTGCGATACTGAAGCAATCGACGAAGGCGATCGGTGACAGGGCATTAGAGTCAGGCGTTTTTGGCGCAAATCCGAAACGTCCACAGTCATATCCGTCGATCTGATTCTCGATGAGTGTGATGTCGCGAGCCTCGGGGCCGATCCGAATGCCGATTCGGGACGTTGGCTTGCGGGTTTCGCGCACCTCATTTTTGGTCAGGGTGACCGCCTGGGTATGGCCTTGCACGTCGATGCCAACGCCGTCATCGGCCCCGCTGTCGATGATCCGATTGTGCTCGCAGCGGTTGCGGTGCGGACCGAAGGCGAGAGTTTCGTCCCTGAAGAGGATGCCGACCCTGCCACTCCTGGTGATCGAGTTGTCGCGGATCAGGTTGTCGGTGTCGCGGTGTCCAATCGAGATCCCGGCGGTGCGTGCCTCAACCACCGTGTTGGCTTCGGCGAGGCCGAATCGCACGCCCCAGCAGAAGAAGATGCCGATCAGATTGCGCTCGACCTTATTCCCGCGGATGATCGGTCGTTGCGAGCCCGAGCCGGGGTGCAGACCCAGCCCGGCATGGTCGTGGCTGTGGCAGTTCTCGACCCGGACGTCATGGCAGATCTGCCAACTAATGCCGTCGCCATTGTTGTTCCGCGCGATCACTTTGCGGATCGTCACGTCGTTGCAATCCTGCAAAAAGATGCAGCCAGCGTAGTTGCCGTCGAGGTTCGCGTTGTTCTCCTTGTTCCCATCGATAGCGAGGTCCTCGATGACGATCCCGCTGATATTCTCGCCCGAGATCAAGGGGAAGAGGGTCGCGGCGGTTGGCTCTCCTTTGAGCCAGAGGTTCTCCCGCAGCGCTCGGTCGAGCTTGAAGCGGTTTCCCGAACGGGCCACAAGGGTTCGCTTGATGACGACTGGCCCTCCGGTTTCGGGGTTGCGCGCTCTCAAGCAAATGCCATCGCCGAGCTGGAACCCGCGAGCATCGGCCAGTGTGATCTCCTGGTCATACCAGTCGGAGTCCGCGGCGAGCTTGGTTGCCGTGGAAGAATCCTTAATCAAGACGGTCTCAGGGCCACAGCCGACGAGCCGGATTCGCGACGGCAGGTAGACGGCGTTTCGAAGCCGATAGGTGCCCGGCAAAACGCGGACCGTCCCACCCCCGCGCTGGGCGACGGTGTCGACCGCCGCCTGAATCACTTTACCGGTCGTTCCGACCAGGTCCGCGTCCTTGTGACCGACGGTGATCGTGAGCTTCTCATCCCAGCAGGGTTCGACGCGATCTCCCGAAATCGCCTTCGGCTTGGTGATCGGGACCGGGCGATCGTCTCCGGCCGATTGAGCGGCGACCCGTCCGGCGAAGGACGCACCCAGGCATACGCTTCCCAACGCGCGGACGGTCTGTCGCCGCGTGCAAATATCTCGAGTCTCGCGATGCATGAAAAGGTCCTTGATCGTTCTCGATGCGGTGTGGTATGGGTCGTCGGCAGAATGGATTGTACCTGAATCAATGTGCGTAAGGAAAACCAGCAGGACCGGTGGATCGTGAGGCTACCCCAGTCTTGTAAACTTGGTCGCGACATCAATAGATCCCGTGCAGCGGACCGCCCGGAGTGGCCAGTGCGTCGACGCGCCGCTCGATCGTGCGATCGTCGATCAGGGGTGGAGCATGGTGCGGCTTGATCCTGGCGTCGATGACAAGAGGTCCGGTGCAGCCCCAGTGTTTGTTGTGGATGAACTCCCCGATCCCCCAGATGTCCGCCGCGGGATCAGAGCGGGTGAAGGTGACCCACAAGAAGTTCCGCTCGCTTCGCGCAGTGAATTCGCTGTCGTCCACGACTACGATCAGTGGAAAACGACGGATCGGGTCGCCGCCACCGAAAAACCGAAGAAAGATGAATATGTTATGGGGATCGGGTTCCACGCGGTAAGCCGGCCCCTGGATGGCCAGGATGCCAGGCAGCACCACGCGCGGATGCGTAAAGCCGTCGGGGAGACGCTGCGCCGGACGGCCACTCGGTCGGGAGCGCCGCGCCGCACCGGTCCCGCGGCCGCGATCACAACCTTCGACCCTTGGTTCAATCCATGCCCTGAGTAATCGAGTGTGTCGATCGTGGTTCGCGTTTGGAAGTGAAGGTCGTTCGTCCAGTCTACGCGCTCGAGAAGGTGACGGAAGAAAGCTGGGATGTCGTGGATATCGAGCGCCGGGTCGTCCTCGCGGGCGACGATCAAGAGATATTTGGCCAGCGAGAGTTGGCCCTGACCGAGCATGGCGTTGGCGATGGTCAGGATCTCCTGGGGCCGTCGCACGGGGGCGTCGGGGACGTAGCGCTCGCTGGCAATGGCCAGCAGAAGCGGGTGCACTCCGGCTGCGTCCACGGCGTGAACGGCATGGACGCCGGGAAGCACGCTGGGGATGAGCGGCCCGGTCAGCTCGTGTATCAATTGCCCGAAGGTGGTGTCTTCCTGCGGCGGACGTCCCACCGAGGTGAAAGGCCAGATGGCACCCTCGCGGTGATAGATGCTCTCGACGTGTAACACTGGGAAATCGTGCATGAGACTGTAGTAGCCCAGGTGGTCTCCGAACGGTCCTTCGGGCTTGCTTTCTCCAGGCTTGACAAAGCCGCGGATGACAAAGTCGGCCTCGGCAGGCATCGGCAGGCCGCTGGCGGGAGCGACCATCGCGGACGCGACGGCCTCCCAATGCCCCGGCGAACGCCAGCTCCGGCAGGCCTTCGGGCAGGGGCATGACCGCGGCGACCGTCAGAGCGGGCGGTCCGCCAACGAAGATGTTGACCCGGAGCGGCTCCCCCCGACGGATCGCCGCCGCGTGATGGACGCCAATCCCGCGGTGGATCTGGTAGTGAAGGCCGACCTCCCGGTTCAGCTCGTACTGGTTGCCTGCGAGCTGCACTCGGTACATCCCCAAGTTCGAGCGCGAGACCAGGCCGGTCTGGATCCTCGGTATAGACCTGGGGCAAAGTGATAAACGGCCCCCCGTCCATCGGCCAGCACTGGATTTGCGGGAGGCGGTCGGTAGTGATCCGATGAGCCAGAATCGGCCCTGTTCTCACTCGTCGCGGCAGCAACCGCCAGAGAGTCCGCGGCACGCCGCGATATCGCCACGGGTTCCTGGCCAACGCGCCCGGATCAACCTTGAGCTCGACCAACCGGCGCACCGGCTCGAGCGTATCGCGAAACAGATACTTCGCCCTCTCGAGCGTTCCGAACAGGTTGCCCAGGAGTGGGAACGCCGTCCCTTTGGCCCGTCGGAAAAGAAGAGCCGGCCCGCCCGCCTGATAAACCCGGCGCTGGATCGCCGCGACCTCCAGGTAAGGGTCGACCTCCTGGTCGATGGAGATAAGCCGTTTGGTCCTCTCCAGGTCGCGGACGCATTCCGCCAGCGAACGATAGCCCATCGAGGCAAGTCCTCGGATTTTAGGATGGCGGAAAGAACGCGAACGAAAGAGACAGTAGCAAGAAAGCCTAGTTGTTAGCCACGGCTTGAACACCGATCGAATACGGATGAGAGACAAGACGGACCCAATTCGACGTTCGACTTCTTATCCGTGTTTTATCTGTGTTTCATCCGTGGCTCATTCCTGTCCTATATGAGGTGTTGCTTTGCCATCCTTCGGTGGAAAGCCCAAGCTCGTTGCTACAGTCTGTGAATTTGGATTCGTTCGGTCATTTTCGCATTGACCGGCCGGGATTGAATCTTCCGATTGTTCGTTGGCCCCACACCGCTCGTCATTTCGGTCCCAGTTGCCGCGACCTGAAATTGGGTTCGTTTTGGTCATTCTCGCGTCGGCGACCGCGACCGATAGGCCGACGTCTGGTCTACAATCTCTTG
Organism: uncultured Planctomycetota bacterium; assembly: GCA_963720335.1. GTDB lineage: Bacteria > Planctomycetota > Planctomycetia > Isosphaerales > Isosphaeraceae > CAVRFS01. The sequence continues at coordinate 5,982 of CAVRFS010000024.1, forward strand.
TCGCGGACCACGACCCGCGTCGACCGCGATCCGGTTTGGGTACACGTCTATAAATGCGATGCTTCAAGATAGAGTATCCCACAATCTTACGTATCAAAGTTTTTCACAACTCGGGTGCACGAATCCTTTTTTTTTCGATTCCTTGATCGGCACGATTGGCACAACTTGTACTTGAGGCATGATCCGCGATGAAGGGCCGCTCGTGCCCCTTGTAGCGGTCGCTGAACGCCTCGTGGAGTTCGACTGGGCGACCGAAAGGCACGACGAAACTTCCAAAGTGTCGAAAGGAGCGGAAAGCAAGCAAGCCTCGGTCTCCGCTGAAGTCGCGACGCATTACCCGTTCGGGTCATCGAGCAATCGCTGCAAGCGATCACCGAGCCGAGGTGGAAAGCGAGCGGGCCAGGTCGCGTCAACAAGGCCGACGCCGATCATGTCACGAAGTTGAACTCTTTCTATGAGTCGATAGGAGGTCAGCTTCATTAGCAATAGTGCGTCGAGGTTGACGACTTGAAATTCGACGGCTCGTTCCGGTTCGTCGAGTTCGGGCAAAATGTCGTTGTCGTCCCGTCGAGCATTTTCACCGGCGTAGCGGCTTGGGTTTTTGTTGCGCCTCTCCGTTAGGCATCCGCACCAGCAATCAAGTCGTCTTGCTCATTGCTTCTCGATATTTAGCCTCGTCGCCTGAAAGCCACGCCTCTACAAGCAATCGTCCCTTCTCGGTTAACACCACTTGATGCACACTCGGAACTCCGCCACCCGTTGATGATGAGCCGCCGCCTTGTTGTGCGCCGAACGTAGCAAGCCCCGCTGCGATCAACCCTGCGAACCACAGCATCCCGTCGGCGGTATAAAACGTGCCTGAGAATTGCTTATGCAGTAGTAGCAACAAGTCGATACTTTTTCGGTCGAAGGCTTGATTCAGCGCAACGAGCAGTCCTTTCCATACCCGGATAGCTTCAGAAGAGAATTCATGGCGATGATGCATGTCGTGGCAATAACCGCAAAGCGGAAGCAGATTGGACGATTCGTTGCATCCCCCATCACTCACATAAATCATGTGATGAAGCTGCAATGCAATCACGTTGTGGCAAACGGGCCTGGCGCATTTGTAACCAGCCTCAATGAGAACTTCGTGCTGGAGTGAATGCGGGATTTTGACGCGACAGTATCCCCGGCCTTCGGGGCCGCTGATTTCTTCTTCGCCATAGAGCTTATTCCGTCATGCACCGAGAAAAACTCTTGCATCTTCTTGCGCTATCATGCATTACACGGACATGCTAGCGTCCGATCAATCATCCTCTTTCAGCTTTTTCGCGCAGCGCGGGGTTCCGGGGGTTCCCGCAACACGATGGCGTCCCCGGAACCTGCCTGTCCCCGCGGAGAGTAAAGGGGGCACGGATAGGAAAGGGTTCAGGAGCCGTTTTCAACCGACCCCTTTTTCCGCGCGTTCAGCTCAGCAACTCCTCAACCAGCGCCTCCACGTCCCGGCCTGCCTCGCTCTCGGCGATGAACCCGCGGATGTCTCGCCGGACGGCTGCGAAGTGCCGCCCAGGAACAAGTTCGAGTTTCCCGATGGCCGCCTCCAATTCGGCTCCTCGGGCGGAGAGGCGGCTGTGGAGATCGTCGGTCGGGTCGTACAGCGGGACCGGCAGTTGCCAGATATGCTTGTCGAAGTCTCGCTCGTCCTTCCCGTAGCTCATGAACGGCCGCACGAGCTCGGTGAACGTCGCGGAGTTCAGGATGGCGCACAGGTAATGGGCCTCGGCCGTGGACGCGGCCGTCGCCCAGTAGAGCTTGTGCTCTATCACCGCCCGACGATGTTCGAGCCGGGAGGCCACGAGATGCATCCCCGAACGTGTTATACACGATACGTTCCGGCTGGATCGGGAATTGCTGTTCCAACTTGCCGTTGGTAGTCAAGCTGCTCGACCAGAGTCAGCCGATCGCTGGAGCGATGTTCGCTCCCAGATCGCCTCCGCCCGACGCCACCAAGAAGCGAGGCCCTCGTATAGCGTCGAGCCGGTCGGATTGGCCGTCCATGAGCCCTTCGCGGTCCCGTGGAATCACCGCCTCGAACGTTTCCGCAATACGAAACGGGAGGACGCTTTCGCCGAGCAGCACGGGCCGGATGAACTCCGTCTCGACGACACCTTCCAGGGCCGGCAGATCTTTCCACGGTTTCTTGTCGTTATTTCGCTGAAGCGAGCGCACGCCGGCCTTGCCCGCGGCCCTCCCCAGCGGCCCGGCGGCCTGGCGCGTCACGAAGAAGAGGAGCCGCGGAACGATCGTCGCCCCTTGTCGAAAGCGCTCCGCCCAGGGCGACGTCGGGTCATCGCTCGCCGGCCGAGCCTTTCCCGGCGATTGCACGAGGCGACTCTTGACCGAATCCCAGTTTGCGTTCTGTTCCGGCACCCGACCCGACCAGACCATGACCTCGGTTGGTAGCGGCTTCGGCTCGTCTGCCCGCGTGCCGAACAGCACGGCCGAGCCGCGGGGGAAGAAGTGCGGCCGAATCCGGCGGAGGTCCCAGGCGGGATCGAACGCGATGGTCACAGGATTCCTGCGAATTCGGGCGTCTGTAGCGTCCCGGTGCGCAGCCCTTGGAACTGTCCGCGGTCGACCGCCGCGTTCGGCATGACGAAGGCGAACCGGCCGCCGATCCTCAGGTATCGCTCGACCGCACGGACCAGGAACAGCCCGGACAGATCCTGATGCGTGGCCACCTTCGCTCCGTGCCACAGTCCCCGTTCGTCGCTGTATTCGCGGAACGCCTTCTGCATCGCCTCGGTCATGAACCGGAAGGCCAGCCAGGGCGGATTTCCGACCAGCACATCGACGCGATTTTGCGGCAGGGCGAGCCACCACGGCCGGGCCAGGTTGCGGACGTAGTAGCTCCAGATGTGGTCACGGCCCTCGTCGTGGAGGTCGCAGAGAGTGCGGAAGGTCGCGTCCAGCGTCTTCCGCGCAGCGGGAGACACTGCATATCGCTGGTAGAGCCCTGACAGCTTCGGCACGGCGCTCCCGGGCTTCCGGTTGCCCGCCAGCTTCGTCATCGACTCGACGATCTGATTGAATCGCCCCGGGTCTTCGAGCAGCTCTTCCGGGAAGCGAAGTTCCGACTCGAACAGTTGCTTTTGGTCATCGGTCTCGACGACCAGGTTGCCGCCGGAGAACAGGTCGTCCGCCTCCCGTCTCCACTGGACCGCATCGCCCAGATAGACAGGCACCTGGATCGGGCCGCGGTCCGGGTGCGTGAGGCGGTCGCGGCCGATGGCCAGCAGATACGTCACTCGGGCCAGGGTCACGGCCACCGGGTGCAGGTCCATGCCGAGCACATGCCGCGTCAGGCCGGAGAGTGCCGACTCCAGCGACAGGCCCGCGTCCTCGGCCGCGGCGAGGTAACGCCGGGCCGCATGAAAGAGGAAGGTCCCGGAGCCGCACGACGGATCGAGGACCCGAGTCTCCAGCGGCCGCTCGATCGTGGTCGAGACGATCCGCTCGGCGAGCCAGTCGGGCGTGTAATATTCGCCGAGACGCTTCCGGGTCGGTGCCGTGATGACCGACTCGTAGAGCACCTTGAGGACGTCGCCGCCAACCTCCTGCCAGCGGAAGCGGCCCACGCGGCGGGCCAGCGAGCGGACGAACGGTTCGCCGCCCGGGACGTGAACGACCCAGTCGAAGAAGTCGGCTTCGACAACGCCGGCGATGCCGCTCTCCTCGAACTTGCTGCCGCTCAGCAGCGACGCCGGCGCGATCGACTCGAGATCGAAGCCGACCAGCGCATGGGCGATGATCTCGGCGGTATTCACCAGGTACGTGTGCTCGACGAAGAGTTCGTCGCTGTCCTCGAACTGGGTGCCAAGTGCGGTCGTCAGCAACCGGGCCCAGAGACGCCGCTTCATCAGCACGGCGGGATGGTCGCGATGCCGTGTGAAGAGCTCGAGCAGCGTGTCGCGGTCCAGGGCGTGAGCCGAGCTTCCCGCCCCCAGCCGCCGCCGGATCTCCCGCGGCGTCGCCGGAATGTCCCGGGCCGTGGCCAGCACGCCCTCCAGCCAGATCAGAAACGGCTCAGGGTCCGGCTTGGTCGGCGAGAGCTTGTAGGCCGAAACCTCGCGCGGCGGGCCTGCCTCCGCCTCGCCGGGCAGACAGACGCACCGCCAGTCGGCACCGTCGGTGAGGATGCCGACGTATCGGCAGCCGGTCTCTTTCTGCCGGGCCGCCAGGTAGTCGGCTAGCTGCTCGATCGCATCGGGCAGGACGCTCCCTGCCGAGAGATCCCGCTTGACCTCGATCAGACAACTGCCAACCTCAATATCGATCCGCCGGCGGACGCCGACCGGGGTCTCCAGGTCCGCGGTGACGACGTCCTCGGCCGAAAGCGACAGCGGCGCCGTCAGGACCAGTTGCCGGATATCCGCCTGTAGCGTTGCCTCGGACCGCGTGTTATCACGCCGAGCGATCTGAGCGAGGAGTTCGACGACCGTCATCGAGTGACCGACTGTTTCCGGAAGAAAGGGCATTGCTTGCCCAGCCTGAGAGGTAGGAGCATAGCTGAACTGTGCGTAAGTGGCAACGATTTGAGAACGGATGTCCAGCAGATCATCTCAGACCCGAGATTGACCTCCGGCAGGTTTCGACCTATGATCTGACCCGCCCGCTCCGGATGAACCACTGCACGCCGGATGGATTGTGCCGTGCCGAGTCGGCGTTTGTCTCGCCGAGTTCTTCGCTCTCCTGCCCAGGATGGGGGTCGTCCATGCAGCTTGTGCCGGGCCAGTCGGCCCTCGTCGCGCCCGTGGGGACGGCTTCCCCGGCCCAGTCGCGCTATCGGCCTTCGATTCGATCGAAGCTCGCGGTCCAGACGGAACCACGGCGCGAAGGCGAGACCAAAGCACTCCCGGCCTATGTCGCCGCAATCCTGGGGGCGCCGTCCTGGCCGTGGCTTGGCTCGTGCCGGAGACCGCTTTGAGCGCGTGGCTCGGCGGAATTGCCGCGCTATTGCTGGTGTACGCGGTCCGTGCCCGGCGGGCTTGTCTTCCGCTCTATTGCGCCGGACTCATCGGCCACCTCGTTGGCTTTCATTGGGTCTACCAGACGGTCCGCGTCTTCGGCGGATTCGGGCCTGCGGCCGCAGGGGTCGTCTTCGCGATCTTCGTCGTCACAGGGGCGCTGCAATTCCTGCTGTTCGCCCTGATCCATCACCACCTCGATGCAGCGTTCGACGCCCTGGCACTCCGGTCCGCGACGGCGGTCGCGCTGTCGGAGCTCCTCATGCCCCGGCTGTTTCCGTGGCACTTCGGCCATACTCAGATCGCCTTCACGCCGTTCGTGCAAATCGCTGGACTCGGCGGTGCGATCGCAGTTTCGTTCCTCATGTTCTGGTTTGCGGAGGCTATCGTCCGGGCCGTCGTCTTCCGCGAGCGGCGGAAAGCCTTTCTCCTCCCAGTCGTACTCTCAGTGGTCGCGATGGCTTACGGAGCCGCGATGATGGGCACGTTCCGCTCGTCCCTGGGCGTGCCGCAGGAGGTTGTGCTGGTGCAAGGGAATGCCACGCTGGCCGAGAAGCGCGACCTCGCCTCCGCCCGGCAGAACCTGGTACGGATCTTCGATCTGAGTACCGCCGTCGCCCATCCCGACACCCTGGTGGTCTGGCCCGAGGGATCGGTCCCGGCTTACATCCCGGCATGATCGGCTCGGTCGGCTCCCCGCCCATGCTGCCGTGGATCGGCAACGGCTCGGCGTTCCTCGTCGGTTCGTATTCGTTCCTGCCGAACCAGGAGCGTTTCAATGCCGCCTTCGCGGTCTATCCCGACGGCCAAGTGCCGATGCCGTATTTCAAGCGGGTGCTCATCCCGTTCGGCGAGTACATGCCCCTGGCGTCCTATTTCTCGAAACTCAAAGAGCTGAACGCCAAGGCCGGGGTCTTCAGCGCAGGGACGAAAGCCGTGGTCTTCGCCTACCCGATGCAACGGCCAGACAGCACGGCGTACACCCTGAAAGTCTCGCCGTTGATTTGCTACGAGGATACCGTCCCGGCCCTGGCCCGCGAGTCGGTGCGACGGGGGGCCGAGCTCCTGGTGAACATCACGTCCGACTCGTGGTTCGGCCGCACGCTGGCCCCGCACCAGCATCACCTGATCGCCGCGTTCCGGGCGATCGAGAACCGGCGCTACCTGATCCGGGCCACCAAAACCGGCCCGAGTGCCGTCGTCGACCCGCTGGGCAAGACCATCGCCCGAATCCCTCCCTTCTCCGAAGGGACCGCGACGCGCAGGTCCGGCTCTTGAACTATCGGAGTCGCGTATACCAACTGGGTCGGCGATCGCCCCTGGTGGGCCCTCCTTGCGCTGAACGTCGGCATGGTCGTCGTGAGGCGATGGCGACGAGCCGCTACCGGCACCACGCGGTAGATTGCCCCAACTCTCCTGACAACGCCCGGAAAGCTTGGATAGAATGAGTCGATCATGGAGGCCATCACGAACGAACTCGAATCGGGCTCCGTCATCATGCACCGACCCCCAATTGATTTACGATCCGACACGGTCACGAAGCCGACGCCGGCGATGCGGCGGGCGATGGCGGAGGCCGAGGTCGGCGACGACGTCTTCGGCGACGACCCGACGGTGAAGGCACTCGAGGCCCGGACCGCCGAGCTCCTGGGTAAAGAGGCTGCCGTTTTTGTCCCGTCGGGCACGATGGCCAACCAGATCGCCGTCGGCGTTAACACGCGGCCGGGAGACGAGCTGTTGTGCTCCTCGACTTCGCACGTCTATGTCTGGGAGGCCGGGGGAATCGCCAGGCTCTCGGGCGTGACGGCGCGGACATTCGAGGGAGACGGCGGGCTGCTTTCGCTCGATGATCTGCGCGAGGCCATTCGGCCGACCGAGGACGTGCATTATGTCCGGACCCGCCTGATCTGTCTCGAGAATACACATAACCGCGGCGGCGGTCGCGTTCATCCGATCGCCAGCATCGCGGCGATCTCGCGGTGGGCGCGCGAGCAGAACCTGGCCATGCATCTCGACGGTGCACGGCTGATGAACGCGGTCGTGGCCAGCGGGCGCCCGGCGCAGGACTGGGCACAATACTTCGACACGGTCTCGATCTGCTTTTCCAAGGGTCTGGGTGCCCCGATCGGCTCGGCCCTGGCTGGCTCGAACGACGCGATCGGCCAGGCACGCCGACTTCGCAAGCTCTTCGGCGGCGCGAATGCGCCAGGTCGGAATCATCGCCGCCGGAGCCCTTTACGCGCTCGACAATCACGTTGATCGCTTGAGTGAGGACCATGCCCACGCCCGGATTCTGGCCGACGCGTTCTCCGGCACGGATGGCTTCGCGGTCGAGGCCGGGCCCGTCGAGACCAACCTGGTGTGGGTCGCCGTCAATCCTTCGATCGGCACCGCGGCCGACGTGGCCGCCTACCTGCGCTCACGCGGTGTTCTGGTCAGCGTACCCGGGAGCCAGGTCATTCGGGCATGTACTCACCTGGGCGTCACTCGCGAACAAGTCGAACAGGCCGCCAGTCTGATTCGTCAGATCGAGCCAGCCATGATCTCGGCCATGACCCTGGTCTATTAAGCGACGAGATGACCCAGTTGGCACCGAATGACACCCCGTCCGTCGGAAACGCCTCGCCGAGCTCTGAAATCACCAGCCGCGAACGTGCCCCGTGGCTTGGCCGCCTCGCCAGCATCGAGCTCTTCCTGATCAGCTTCTTCATTCTTTTCTTCGAGCTGGCGTGCATCCGCTGGTTCGGGAAGCACGGTCATCTTCCTGACGTTTTTCACGAACATCGTGCTGATGGCCTGCTTCCTGGGGGTCTCGGTCGGCTGCCTGGCTTCCTCGCGGAGCGTGGTCGTGGATCAGCGCTCTGGTTCCGCTGGCGATCTTGATGGCGGTCTCGGCGTGCGGTTTCTTGTGGGCCTATAACACGTTCAGCCAGGTCGTGATCGACGTCGGCTCGCAGCAGTCGCCGCAACTGATCTACTTCGGCACCGACGCACGCGTGAAAGACCCTTCCAAGTGGGTTGTTCCGATCGAGGTTCTGGCCGCCTATTTCTTCGTGCTGGTCGCGATCATGTTCGTCGGGCCGGGACAGGAGATGGGACGACGGTTCGCCGTGATCGACAACCGGGTCCTGGCCTACACGGCCGACATCCTCGGCAGCCTCACCGGCATCGCGGTTTTCGGCCTGATGTCGTACTTACGTGTGCCCGCCTGGGTCTGGTTCCTGATCGCACTCGTGATCGGAATCGGCTTTGTCCCGCGCAGGCGACTGATCCACGCTCTGGGGGGCTCGCCGTGATCGCTTCGGTCGCCGATGGCCGACTGGCCCAGGGACTCGCTCGGCGTGCCGACCGAGGTGATCTGGTCTCCTTACTACCAGGTCCGGTTCAAACCGCGTTACCTGTCGATCGACGTCAATAACCTCGGGCACCAGGGGATGCTGCCGGTTGATCGAGCCGGGCCCGCTTATTTCTTGCCTCACCTGCTCAACCGCGACGCGGGTAGCAAACCGTTTAAGGATGTCTTGATAATCGGTGCGGGTTCGGGCAACGACGTGGCCGCCGCACTGGCCCAGGGCGCCGGCCATGTCGACGCCGTCGAGATCGACCCCGTGATCAACGAGCTCGGGCGGCATCTATCATCCCAACCGGCCGTACAGCGACCCTCGGGTCTCGATCCACCTGGACGACGGCCGCAGCTTCGTCCGTAAGACTCCATCGCAATACGACCTGATCAGCTATGCGGTCGTGGATTCGCTGGCCTTGCATTCCAGCTATTCCAGCGTCCGCCTCGAGAGCTTCCTGTTCACGGAGCAGGCTTTTCGCGACATCAAGGCCAAGCTCAAGCCCGGCGGCGTGTTCGCCATGTACAACTTCTACCGGCAGGGCTGGGTCGTCGGCCGGCTGGTGAAACTGGCCGAGACCGTCTTCGGCTCGCGTCCGCTCGTCGTATCGTTGCCATATCAAGATGTCATTTCTCCCGATAACAACCAGCGCGATTATATCACGTTCCTCTTGTTCGGCGAGGGCACATCGCCGGTCGTGGAAGCGATCCGGTCCAAGTTCGCGTCCGAGCGGTTCTTCTGGCTCAATCCGGAGCCGAGGTTCAATGCTGGGACATGAACGGCTTCGGACCCGCACCTCCGATCCTGCGCGGGCGTCCGTGCGCCGGCGTTCATGAAAATCGGGCCGGCCGAGGTCGAGTTGACGGGCATCGACCGAATCCCGACCGACGACTGGCCGTTTCTGTATCTCCGCGATCCGACGATCCCCGCGCTCAACATTCGCGGCATGGCGATCGTGGCGGTGCTGTCGCTGGTCATTCTGCTGGCATTCGCCCCGGTGCGGCGCGCCCGTCCCAGCGGGCGAATGTTTTTCCTCGGGGCGGGATTCATGCTGCTGGAGACCAAGGGCGTGGTGCACATGGCCTTACTCTTCGGGGCGACCTGGATGGTCAACTCGATCGTCTTCTTCGCGATCCTGACCATGATCCTCTTGAGCAACCTGTACGTGCTGGCGGTGAGGCCGCGAAGGCTCTGGCCCTACTACGCGCTCTTCCTGGCCGCACTGGCACTCAACAGCCTGATTCCCATGGACGATTTCCTGGCGTTGCCGGGCTCGAGCAAGGTGATCGCCTCATGCACTGTCGTCTTCTTGCCGGTGTTCTTCGCCGGCGTGATCTTCGCGACGTCGTTTGGCTCGAGCACTCAGCCGGACATCGATTTCGGCTCAAACATCGGCGGCATCATCCTGGGGGGCCTGAGCGAGAACTTCTCGTTGATCCTCGGCTTCAACCATCTGATCTGGATCGCGATCGGCTATTACGCGCTGTCGGCGCTGTTCCGGAGCAGGACGCCCCGGTCCGCGCGGGTTATGACTCGAGAGAGTACAACGCCCATATCAGAACTTGGCGTTGCCCGGCGTGCGAGGGAACGGGATGACGTCGCGGATATTCTCCATGCCGGTGGCGTAGATGATCGTCCGCTCGAAGCCGAGGCCGAAACCCGGCGTGCGGGACGGTGCCATAGCGCCGCAGGTCGCGGTACCAGTCGTATTGCTCTTTGGGCAGTCCGACCTCGTCGAGCCGGGCGTCGAGCACGTCGAGCCGCTCCTCGCGCTGCGAGCCGCCGATGATTTCGCCGATGCCCGGAGCCAGCACGTCCATGGCGGCCACCGTCCGGCCGTCGTCGTTGAGCTCGCATGTAAAACGCCTTGATCTGCTTGGGGTAATTCATGACCACGATCGGCCGGCCGACCAGCGTCTCGGTCAGGTAGCGCTCGTGCTCGGATTGAAGGTCGACGCCCCACTTCACGGGGAACTCGAACTTGTGCCCCTTGGCGATCGCCGCTTCAAGTGCCTTGATGGCGTCGGTGTAGTCCATGCGTTCGAAGCTGGCGTTGATGAAGGTTTCGAGCCGCGTGATGCAATCCTTGTCGATGTGCTGGGCGAAGAAGGCCATATCGTCGGGCCGCTCTTCCAGCACGGCACGGAACAGGTACTTGAGGAAGAATCTCGGCGAGCTGAGCGTCGTCGGCGAGGTTGGCGAAGGCGATTTCGGGCTCGATCATCCAGAACTCGGCGAGGTGGCGGGTGGTGTTCGAGTTCTCCGCGCGGAATGTTGGCCCGAAGGTATACACCCGGCTGAGCGCCAGGCAGTAGGCCTCGACGTTGAGCTGGCCCGAGACGGTCAGGCTGGCTGGCTTGCCGAAGAAGTCGGCCGAGAAATCGATATGGCCGTGCTCGTCGCGAGGGGGATTGGCCAGGTCGAGCGTCGAGACGCGAAACATCGCCCCGGCCCCCTCGGCGTCGCTGGTGGTGATGATCGGTGTATGGACCCAGACGAAGCCGTGCTCGTGGAAGTACCGGTGCACGGCCATCGACAGGCAATCGCGAACCCGCGCCACCGCCCCGAACGTGTTGGTCCGCGGCCGGAGGTGGGCCACGGTCCGCAGGTGTTCCATCGAGTGCCGCTTGGCCGACACCGGGTAACTGTCGGGATTCTCGACCCAGCCGACCACCTTGACGTGATCGGCCTTGACCTCGAACCGCTGGCCCTTGCCCTGTGATTCGGCCAGCGTGCCGGCGACGTGCACCGCGCAGTGCGTGGTCAGGTGGAGGATCTCGGTCTGATAGTTCGGCAGCGACGCCTCCGCAACGACCTGGATCGGGTCGAAGCACGAGCCATCGTGGACCAGCAGGAACGAGAGCCCGGCCTTCGAGTCGCGGCGAGTGCGGACCCAGCCCTCGACGATGACCGCCTCACCGACCTCCACCCGGCCGGCCAGAATCTCCTTGATCGTCCACTTGGTCATGGCAACCTCCCCGGTTTAGGTTCCACGCGGTCCAACTTCTCCCGAACTCCGGACCCCAGGCCGGTTCGTCACGTTTCGCGCGACGATGCACTCGCTTTGTCCCCACTTTTGCTCTTCCATTGCGATCCAAGGAGCTCTAGGACTTCATGAATCGAATCGGCATACAACTCTTGCTCTCGGGAAGTTCCAGGTAACAGGAACAGGGCATAACGCCGATTATCGACTGCCCTGGGATCGTTTACCGAGTAAGCTTCCGCGAGCGGCCCGCCGGGACTCACGAGCTCTAGGTACATCAAGCCCGGTTCGGGAAGAACTAGCTCTACCTTGGCCCGCGGATTCGACGAAAGGACAGCCTCCGCCAAGCTCCGCAGATGCTCGAACTCGGCCCTTGTATCGCCGAAATCGGCGTGCCAATCAGGCGCCTCCCAACTCAGCGGTAATTGTGCTTCGATCATAGGTTTGTTGAGAGTCAGGAAAGTAGTGCGCTCCCCGATGGCCGTCCCCATACCAACCCGAGCGCGAGCGAGGGGACCGCTGGCGTCGACAAAGTCCTCGGCCAGCGTCCCTCGCTCGCGCGTCGGGTTAGTGTCGGTCCCGGCCGCATCTGGCCCGGCTTCGAGGCAATCGTCTCCGTTCCGCAGGACATCTACTTTCCTGACGTTCAATAAAGCCGACGGCGAACGCTTGCAACTCGGCCACACAGAGGTTGTAAACCGAGGGGCAAGTCCTCATCGTCGGACTTCAGACGGTTAGAGTCAACGCAAAGTCGTATTTCTTACCGAGCGACTGGTGTACAGAGGTTTCGTAGTTTTCATCTCGGCTGGGGAAGTGGCTGCCAGTTCAACGGGCGGATTGCGTCGGCGAACTCGGTCACTTCGATGGCCTGGTCGACGGGGATGTCACGGAAGACCTGGGTCGTACCACTCGTCGGCCAGTGAATCTCCAGCACAGCCACCTGCCGAGCCTTTGCGAGACCGATCGTTTGCTGGAGCGTGTTCGCACCGAAGCTGCTGCCGGACGACACGTATCGATGAATCGTCAGCGGTTTTTCTCCGGCGGTGACCACCTTGATCCGGGCTCCGATGGCGGCGCGATTGGTTTTCTTACCGACGAGTTTGATCGTCAGCCAGTGGTTGCCCTGGCCGGGATTCTGAAACAGGACGTTGTGGTATCGGTCACCGTTGACGGCGCCGCCGGTCTCCACAAACATGTCGACGTCGCCGTCGCGGTCCCAGTCGCCGCAGGCCACGGCATGGCCCTTTTGCAAATGGCCGGTGCCGGAACTTGTGGTGATCTCGGCGAACCGCTTTCCACCGACGTTCTTGAACATGCGGTTGGGTACGATTGTGGCCAGGCTGGGTTCGCCTGTTCCCAGGTAGAAGTCGAGCCAGCCGTCGTTGTCAAAGTCAGCGAAGTTGGATCCCATAGGGGCGAAGACCAGGTCAAGACCAGCTTCGGTCGTCATCTCTTCAAATCCCTCGCCATTCCGGTTTCGATACAGCCGGCCGTAATGCAGGTTGTGCGGTTCTCCCACAAGACCCCGTACCACGTCGGTGAGACTGCGGTCCGTGGAGGTCGCGAAGATGTCAAGCCAGCCGTCATTGTCGAAGTCCCAGGCCCAGCACGAGAACCCCTGGTGAGGTCCATCGATGCCCGTTGATGAAGTGACCTCAGTGAAACGGCCGTTGCGATCGTTGTGATACAGCCGGCCGACGTCACCCATGTTGTTCAGAAAGAGATCGGGGTACCCATCGTTGTCGTAGTCGATCCAGGCGCTCCCCTTGCAAAAGCGAGCCGCGACGCCTTGCACACCCGCTTTGGCGGCGACCTCCTCGAAGGTCCCGTTCCCTCGGTTGCGATAAAGCCGGTTGGTCTGCAACTCGCAGCCGACGAACAGGTCGATCCAGCCGTCGTTATCGTAATCGGCCCAGGAGGCGGTGTGGGAGTTGACGGGGTCCATCAACCCCGCTTCCGCGGTGACATCATTGAAAACGCCACCCGTGTTTCGCAACAAAGTCGGCCGGATCGGCCATTTGAGCCAGGCCCCGCGCAGGATGAAAATGTCCATGAGGCCGTCGTTGTCATAATCAGCCTGGTAACAGACCAGCCCTCCCAGTTGGTTGGTGACGCCCGCTTGCTCCGAGCGGTCCTCGAAGGTCGAGTCTCCCGTGTTGCGATAGTAAGCCATGGACTGGGTCGGGTCCGAGGAGGTGACAGCCAGGTCAAGCAGACCATCGTTGTCGAAGTCCTCCATGATCGCGCCGCCAGCCTGATTGTAGCGGTTCACTCCCACCAGGTGCCCGACGTCTCGGAACTTGCCGATGTCGAACTCGGAGTGGAAAAAACGGTCCAAGTCGAGTCGAAACCGGGGTTTGACCTTGTCGGGAAACTCGCCCAGGGTCATGTGAGCCAGGTTCAAGAGCCAGATTACGCCGAGGTCGTCGGGGAAAAGCTCGAGGTACTCCGTGAAGTGCGTGATCGCCAACCGGGAACCGTCGGGTTTGGTATGAATGGCTTCCTTCGAGATGGGCAGAATGCAGGAGCTTTCACCACGACACATGATGCAATTGTCGTTCTCGCCGATTCGCATCGCGGTGACGCCCTGCAAGTAAAGTACGCCGCCCAGTGCGTCTCTGGTACGCCTGCCCTTCTTGTCGATGATCGACCGCAACTGTTCGAGGATACGGTATGCCTGTGCGGCTTCACCCTCATAATTCATCAGAGTGGCTTTGGTGAAGAGCAGAGGGATCAGCTTCTGCTCATCACCCTGAGCATCGGCAAGCGGCCCATCCAGACTGAGGGCGGCTTGATAACCGGCGCGGTCCCAGTGTCTGGCGATCTCCGCCAGTGTGTCGGTCGGCTTCCAGGGTTCCAAGATTGTCCGGACGTAGCCGAATCCGCTGGTATCGGAAAGGAATTGGCGCGGCTGGAAATCCGTTGCCAGTTTCCCTGAGGAACCCGGTGAGCCCGTGGCCCACCGGCGTGGCTGCGAACCTGTCCAGCGTGGACCGGCCGATGAACCTTCGGTAGACCGTCGAAACTCCGGGCAGGGCCGCAGTCGCGCCGACCGCGATCACCACGCAGATCAATGCGAGTCCAAGACCCGTTCGATGAATCCGCATCAACCAGATTCCTCTCAGGACCTGCTGGCCCGCTCACTCACGAAACTCGTCGAGTTCCGGCAGACGGTTCGTCCGCCACGCTCCGGTCCCGAAGTCATTATAGCGTTTCACGCTCGCATGGCGGACAAGCCACACCAACCCGAAGCGTCAGCGAGGCGATTGCAGCCGGAATCCTCGCTGACGCTTCGGGCTAGTATGATGGCGGTCGCTGTCGCACGGTTCGCGTCGGGGCTACTTCTCGAACATCTGCTCGACCGGGATGATCCGCACGCTGACATCCTTGAGCGGGAAGACGGCGATTTGCTTATCCTCGGCCAAGACGTCCTCGGGAGTGCCTTGGGTGTCGTAGCTGATCGGCGTGGGTTTCCCCGAAATGAGTCGCTCGCGGAGCCTGGTGGCGTCGCGGGCGACGATGGCGACTTTCATTCCCTCCGGCTTGAGGTGCTTACGAACGGCCGCATTCACCTGGTCGACCGTCAGTTTCGGCAGTCGCTCGGCCAGCTCGGTGACCAGGTCCTTGCGCCCGTAGAACTCGCCATCGATCACATATCCCAATCGTCGGGACAGCGTCTGGACCCAGAGCTTGCTATAATTGAGCAAGAAGGAGCGGGTCTCCTCGAATTCCGCGTTGGTCATTCCCCGATCCACCAGGCGGTCGAGCTCCCAGAGCGCCGCCCGGAGGGCGAAGACCGATTTGTCGCTGGGCACGGGCCTGATCCAGATCGAGAAGTACTGCTGCCGGCGCGGATTGTTCGGGACCGGGAAAGTGCTGCCACCCTCCTGGATGAAGTCCTCGATATACGAGTAGTCCCCGTAGTTCAGCCCGCGTTTGCCACGCAGGTCTTGCATCAGCTTGCCGTTGAAGGTGCGGTGCTCACCCAGGTAGGAATTGGCCACGGCGAGAGCATAGAAGTCGTCGTCGCGTCGCGTCAGGTCGATGGGAAAGCCGATCGAGATGGCCGTCGCGTCGGCCGGTTTCTCCACGATCGTGATCTCGAGGCCTTTCGCCATCCGCGGGGCGGGAAGCTTGGGGATGATTGGCTCAGCTTGGGGTAATCCCGCAAACCCTTCTTCGATGCGCTGGGGCGTCGAGTCGTCGAATCCCCCGGCCATCCCCAGGTTGATCGCCTCTCGCGTGTAATGCCGGCGATGAAATTCCTTGACGTCATCGAGCGTGATGGCTTTCAGGCCCTGGGCGGTCCCCCGGTCCGGATGTCCATAGGGATGATCTTGATAGAGCTCGACTTGCAACGTCCACTTGCCCAGTTCCTCGTCATTGTTCGCTCGCAGGAACTTGGTGACGTAGTCGAGTGCCTCGTTGCGAAGCCGCTCGAAATCTTCGGCCGCGAATCGCGGCTGCGTGATCATCTCGGTGGCGATCGGAATATAAGCCGCCAGGTTGTCGCGGTGGATCACTCCCTGAAAGACCGTCACTTCCTTGCGGCATGCCGCGTCGAGTGATCCGGCCATCGGGTAGAACGCGGTCAAGATCTGGTCGTAGGTCTTGGTCTTCGTGCCCCCTTCGGCGACCATGGCGGCCGTCAAGGCGGCGAGGCCCTCCTTGCCGGGCGGATCGCTTTGCGAGCCGGCGCGGAGCACGAACCGAAACGCAACCAGCGGACTGGATTGCACGCGGAGCGAGCGTTCGTCGGTGGCTCCCCAGTCTTGGCGGCGACGGGCGCCTCGGCGAGCACGACATGCGGAACCAGATTGATCGCGGCAGACAACCGCCAAAGTGCCAGCAAAACGTGCTCGTATTGCGGTCATTTCTTGATCTCCGTCTCAAGGGTGATCACCGTCTCGTTGCTGGGCTGGAAGTATTTGCGGCGCCACGCGCTGCAGGTCGGCGGGAGTGAGACGATCGAAGGCCTCGAAAAGGTCGTTGATCGACTCGGGCGGCCCGGTGACCGCCACCGTTTCGCCGATCGTGTTGGCGACGGCGTCGGGGCTCTGAATCGAGTCGGCGAACGCATAGCGCAGATGCGACTTGATCGCGTCCAGGCGAGCCGGGTCGATCGGGACTTTGGCGCCTCGGCCAGGGCCGCGGCGATGCGTTCGCGCACGGCACGCCAGGTCCTCCGGCTTCCGAACCCGGACGCACGATCGTGAACAGGCCCGGGTCGCGCTTGGCTTCGGCCTCGGCGTCGAAACTGACAACCTTTTGTTCCTTGAGCACCAGTTCCTGGTAAAGCGGGCTGGTCTCGCCGAAGACAGCCTGCTCGAGGGCCATGAGGGCGGCCGTGTCGGGATTGCCCGGGTCGGCGGCCGGGATGTGATAGCCCAGGTACAGGGTCGGCAAGGTCGGCAGCGGCCAGGTCAGATCGAGCCGACTTCGGCTCGGCCTGGGGCGGCTCACTCGGAATCTCAACCGCGTCCGTGACCGCGCTTCCAGCCGCCGTAATACTGCTTCGCCAAGCGCGACCAGGGCTTCGTGGTTCACGTCGCCCGCCACGATGATCGTGCAGTTCTCGGGCCGATACCAGCGGTCGAAGAAGACCTTGCTGTAGGCGTACTGGTTGGGCATGTCCTTGATATCGGCCAGAAAGCCGATCGTCGTGTGCTTGTAGGTGTGCGTGGTGTAGGCCGTGTTCTGCATCGTCTCGTTCAGCTTCAGAAACGGCGACGACGCACTCTTGTTGTATTCGCCCAGCACGGCCCGCGCTTCCTTCTGAAACGAAGGCTCGTCGTACTTGAGGTTCTGGAACCGGTCGGCCTCGATCTGGACGGCCGTCGCCAGCGCCGTCGCGGGGATCGTCATGTGGTAGCAGGTCCAGTCGTCGTTGGTGTACGCGTTCGAATCGGCCCCCAGCGACTTGAGGACGTCGTTGTACTTTTCTTCGGAATATGGCCTCGGTCCCCCGGAACATCATGTGCTCAAAGAAATGGGCGAAGCCCGATAGGCCCTTCTCGACCTCGTTTCGCGAGCCGGTGCGGACGACCGTGTAGTACGCGATGATCCCCGGCGAGTCGAACGGCACGGACAGGACGCGTCAGTCCGTTTTCCAGCACGGTCTTGTGGATGGGGTAAGTAAAGACCGGCTTGAATTCGCTGGCCGCGGATACCCGCACAGGAACGGCCAGGCCCAAGAGCAAGGCCACGGTCGCCCAAGACTTGAATCGAACCATTTCGCGTGCAACCTCCTTGAGGAAACGCTGAGAGTAGGCAGTCGGCAGTAGGCAGTGGAATCGGTGCAGGCGTCGTTCGTATTCTAATTGCTGCCTACTGCCTACTGCCTACTGATCGAATCGGCGAATCATACAACTTTACCGTGACTCGAATGTCCTCTCGGGTCCATCCTCCCCGATTTGCACGGTGAACTTCGAGCCGTCCGGCGTCACTCGAACGCGGATCAAAGTGCCTCCGGCTTCATCCTTGTTCGCGATCAAGGATGGGTCGGTATTATCCTCGGCGGCCGTGTCGGCATTGCGATGGAGCTGGTAGGCCGCCTTGATCGAAGCGATGGACCTGAGCATCTTGACCGTCGCCGCGGAGCCCCCTTTGTGCGGGCCGTTGTTCATGATGGAAACCGTCGGGGCGATCGTCTGGACCAGGGTCGAATTGTTCGAGATGTCCATCCCATGATGCGTGACCTGGTACAAATCGACGATGCCGACCAAGTCGAGCGGACACACGAGCCGCTTCTCGACGTTCCAGGTCAGGTCGCCGGCATCGAAAAACTGGAATTTGCCGAATGAGAAGAGAAGAGCCAGGCTGCGCGCGTTGTCCGAAGGGTCAGGGGGCAGGTCGGGAGCGAGCCTGTCGCACACGCTGGATTGGAGGGTGCGACCTGAAAGTTCTCGCGTCCGCGACTCGCGTGCGCTGCGTCGATGACCTGGCCACCCGAGGCCAATACCAATCCCTTGACTCCCTTCAACGGCAAAGAATCACCAGGCTCGCAGTGCCGTTCGCTTGCCCGCGCTGGCCGAGCGATAAGCGATTCCCAGCGGATCATTCGCGAGCGGGCCGTCGGGAAAGTCCAGGCCGGGCTTGCCGTCCTCAGGGAGTCCGCGGTCCCAAAAATGGACGATTCGCACCTTCTTTGCCAGCCCCGCAACACCTCCGAAGTGATCGCGGTGCCAGTGCGTCGTCACCAAATGGTCGAGCTGGTCGCATCCCGCCAGCTCCTTGAGTACATGCACGATCCGTTTGGGATCGCGATCGTCGAACCCCGGCCAGCCTGAGTCAATCAGGACCGACTCACGCTCAGGGGTGACCAGCAAAGTTGCCGCTCCACCCTGAACATCAATGAAATAGATTTCCAGCCCGCGCGCGGGCTGGACGGCCTGGCCTTCCGCAATTCTCGCACACCCCACAATGATTGCGATGATCCAAACCCATCGCCGGATCTGTGACACCATGACTGACTACCCCTCAGTATGATGGATCCCGGTCGTCAACCCCCTGCGCCGATCAGTCGGCTCTTACCAGATAGCGCGGTGCTTGGCAGTCGCCCAAGATCCCCCGAAAAATCGCCCTCGCCTGAACTCGACGATCGTCGCGAATTGCCATCCTCATTGCAAGCCAGCCAGTTCCCACAAATCGAAACGTCCGCACTCATCCACCCAGCCTTGATTAACGACATGGGACGCATCGCCAAATCGGATAAAACATCGAATCCATGCTGAGAGGGTGGTCCCAACCTTTCAAACTATGTTGCTTTTTGTAAACACACAAGAATTGTGGGATTTCAAGGGATTTCCAAGTCCAATTGTTAAATAACCGATCCTATGTTAAGGATCAGAGAGGGACTTTTGAAAAATTCTGGCACGCTGCAATCTCAAACTTCGAAACTACTCCTATAATGATTAACGAGGAATCACGATACGCGACCGAAAAGTAGCGAGGCTATCGTCGCGTGCTTGTCGTTGCGATTGGGATTTCACGGTCTCACTTCCAGTGACATGGTGATTCTGATTCAAAATCAGACGTAGGACCGAGCCGGGGCCGTGGCTCTTTCCAGCCCCAGCCCCCCGACAGTCCCTGTCAGAATGCATGGAATGGCACATTTCTCGAACAGGGAGTTAATGCAAAAAATGCTTGATTCCACAATTCTCACTGTCAGTTCGAGCCAGGAATTCGTTTCCGTCCTTCGGCTTCAGCTCCAAGACCAGGTCGGAGCAGGAAGCCGGATGATTGTGGCGGGGACGGTTGAGGAAGCGTGCTCGCTGTTGGACACAGCCAGCCCGCGAGTCGTTGTTGTCCACTATACGGGTGAGAGCGCCAGCTATGATCAGTTGGACGGCCTTCTTTGGGCAACGTCGGTCCAGTCCCGTCGAATTCCGGTGGTCGTGATCGCCGATCGATACCGCACCGACCAGGCAACCATGCTCTTCCGGATGGGTGTAAGCGAGTATATCAGCCGTAGCCATCATTTCAGCCAGCTTGGCGAGATCTTCGCCGCCTATCTGCCTGGAATGGCGGCGGTCGCGGAACACGCAATCGCTGATAGCGACCGGGTGGGTCAGCCTGTCAAAACAAGGACCCTGAGCCTGGTCGCCCAACCCGTCGTCTCGCAAGTGGTGTGAGCCCCCACGATTCGGCGCGGGTCTTGACGCCTCGGGCGTCAAGAGGCGCGGGGTCTGGAAATCACACGCGGGCCAAGGCGAGACCGTGCTGGTTTGCCAGCACGGTCCTACGGTCTTGGCTTTGCTTCATTGCCTTTCCGCAGGTGTGCGAGTGGGCGCGCCTGCGCCCGAAAGGCTGGTGGGCGCAAGGTCGATTCCGAGTCGCGCCGGCCGGCCCGGACCTCGTCGAGCCGTCGTCGGAACTTGGCGTACAGTTGGGTGTGGCGGCTCTCGGGCCGAAGCGGCTCGCCGTCGATGAACAAGGCCAGCACCGGTGTGGTCGGCTGGAGCAGGTGTCCAGCCGTGACCACCAAGTTCGCGCGCTTACCCGCTTCGAGCGACCCCACCTGGTCCGCGATGCCGAGGATCTGAGCGGGAATCATCGTAACAGCCTTAAGGCCCACCTCTTCGGGCAGGCCGAAGGCGATGGCTGTGGCGGCTTCATAGGGCAGGTTTCGCGTCGCGGTCGCCGCTGCCCGGTCCTCCTCCTTGGGAACGGATGCCCACAGTCACGCCGGCCGCATGGAGTTTGGCCACGTTTGTATACGCCGCGTCGTACGGATCATACTCGTGCCGGGGTAATAGAAGCGTGCCAGCCACTAATACGGGAACCTTCGCCTTTTTCAGTTCATCGGCCACTTTCCAGCCTTCCGAGGCACCCGAGATCACGGCCTTGAGCTTCAGCTCACGAGCCAGCTCGATTGCCTCCAGGATCTCGATTTTGCTGTTCGGCGTGCAAAATTACCGGCTTCTGCCCGCGGGCATAGGGGACGAGTGCCTCGAGCCGGATGTCGGGCGTGGGGGAAGCTCGCCCCGCTCGCGAGCCTTGGTCACGACCGCGTCGTAGGCGATGCGCCCGCTTGAACAGTTCCTTGGTCCGATCCAGACGATCCTTGCGACGTTCGCGTGCTTCGGCTGCGCCGGCTCCCCCACCTTGCCCTTGGCCTAAACCCGGACGGAATTGTCCAGGACCAGCCCGGCCCGACTCGGTGGCACGCGGGATGTACGTCGGAATGGTGAGATTCAGGGCGACCGAATCGGCGATCACCAGCTCGCGAGGAACCCAGCCGTGCAGGTTGATCACGCACCCTTGGCCCGAGATGATTCCACCGGAAGGTTCCACGAATGTCGTTAATACTCCATTGGCGCGCGTGACCGGGATATGTTCGCTGTCAGGGTGCAGGGCCGTGCTGCTGTGCAGCTCCGGTTGAAACTGGGCTGCGTCGGCATAGTCCTGCGTCTCCGTGAGGCTGCCGACCTCCGACAGACCGATCGTCGACCCGCCGTCCACCATGCCCGGCCAGACGTCCAGGCCGGATAGCTCGACGGTCTGGGCCTCGGCGGGAATCGGAGTCGCGCCCGCGGCCCCGATCGCCGCGATCCGGCCGTCGGCGACGATCAAGACTCCGCCCTTGATCTCCGGTCCGGAGACGGGATGAAGGTTCGCGCCGACCAAGGCGAATAGGTTCTTCGGCTGCGCGGCGATGTCGATTGTCCGGTTGCGAGCGGACTCCGGCGCAACGGGCATCGCCGTGTGGTCGCCCGGTCGAACGCCGAACCCCGCGGCTGGCTCGTGCCGCTGGAAGTACACCTCGCCGTCGATCAAGGCGACCTCGCAACGCGAGAACGCGTCGAAGGGATGGCCATTGAAAATCGCGATGTCGGCGTCTTTGCCGACCTCGATCGAGCCGAGGCGCCCATCCAGGCCGAGCTCGCGCGCGGGGTTGATCGTGATCATGGCCAGCGCTTGCGTTTCGCTGACTCCACCGTACTTCACCATCTTGGCCGCTTCGAGGTTGAGGTGACGCATCAGTTCGGCATCGTCGCTCTTGATGCAGACGCTGGCACCGGCCTCGGTCAGAAGCGCGGCGTTGAACGGAATCGCGTCGTACGCCTCGATCTTGTAGGCCCACCAGTCAGAGAATGTCGAAGCGCTGGCGCCGTGAGCGGCGATCTCGGCGGCAACCTTATAGCCTTCCAGCACGTGCTGGAGCGATTGCACGCGGACGCCGTACTTCTGGGCGGTCCGCAGCAGCATCAAGATCTCATCACTGCGATAGCAGTGGCTGTGGATCTTGATCGACCCGTCAAGGATCCCCGCCAGCGCCTCCAGCCGCAAATCCACGCGTGGCGGAGGTCCCAGCTCTTCGGCACGCTTGGTCGCCTTGGCCTTGTTGTACTCGTTCCAGACCGCGCGGTACGCCCGGCCTTCCTCGAACGCGCGTTCGATCACCGATTCCACGCCCATTCGCGTGTTGGGGAACCGTCGCGGAGACCTGGTGACGTTCTCACCCAGGGCGAACTTCACGCCATAAGGCGCGTCCTTGATGATCAGGTCGCGTCCGGGCTGTCCATAACGCAGCTTGACGACGGCGTGCTGGCCGCCGATCGTGTTGGCCGAACCATGAAGCAGCCGAGCCGTGGTGGTTCCACCCGCGATGGCGCGATGGATGGCGACGTCGTCGCCGGTCACCACATCCTTAACCCTCACCTCCGGGACCACCGACAGCGTCCCCTCGTTGACGCCGCCCTGGATGGCGATGTGCGAGTGCGTATCGATGATCCCCGGCATCGCGACCAACCCGGTGGCGTCGATGACTTTCACTCCCACCGGCGCGTCGACACCCGAGCCGACGGCCTTGATCTTGCCATGCTCGACCAGGATCGATCCCTTGGCGATCGTCCCGCGGGTCACGGTCAAGATCGTCGCCCCTTTGATCAGAACGTCGCCGCCAGTGTGAATTGACGGCTTGCGATCCTCGTCAAACTCGCTAGCCACATCGACGAAGGGAGGAGCAGCGGCTGCCTTCGGGGTCTCGTTCTTGGAAGCCGCCGCCTTGGAACTTTCGGTTTTGGTTTGCTGCGACTTCGAGGCGACTGACTTGGGTTGCTCGGATTTCGCGCTGGCAGCCTTGGAGTCGGCGACTGGGCGATTCCCGCGCGGGGAGGACTCGTCCGGCTCCTCAACTTCGGCGCGATTCAGCGCCGCCTTGGCACGATTCAGCACCTCCGCCGGACTCCGGCGCCCGGCTTGGGCACGATTCAGAACGTCCGCGGGATTCCTGGGCTTGGCGGACTCGTCCGGCTTCTTCTCCGGCTGGTCGTCTTTGGTGCTGGGAGCGACTTTTTTGGCCGAAGTATCAGGAGGGTTTTGAGCCGATTTGGGTGGAACGGCCGCTCGTTTCGACTTGGGCGCGGCGGGCTCTTCTATGTCGTCCGAGGCATCTTCGCGTGACGAATCGCGGCCGACGCCTCGCCCGCCGCCGCCAGGCCGAGTCCTGTCGGCCAACTCGCCGCCGGGACCGCCTGGCCCACCCGCTCGCGACTTCGTCCGGGCCCGATCCTCCGGCTTGACTTCGAATTTCAGGCCGTCGATCAAGACGTATCGGACCTTGGCTGTCTCGTTGTTGAACGGACCGGTCACGGCGATCAGGTGACCGAGCTTGCCGGCTTCGAGGGTTCCTAGCCGTTTGTCAACTCCCGCGATCACCGCCGCATTTTGCGTGAGTGCGGCCAGGGCCGTCTCGGGAGTCAATCCCGCCGTGATGAGCTGGCGGATGATCGTGGGGAAGCTGTTCAGTTGCTCGACGCCTTCGGTGGCGAACGCGAACGACACGCCTGCCTTCGCCAGCGCGGCCGCCGTGCCGACGCGTTCCTTCCACTTGGCATTCTTGTGGGCCAGGCTTCGCAACGGCTCGTCACGCTCGGTCGCGGCTTTCTTACGGTACTCGGTTTCCGTCGGGATTCTGGGTTCTTCGGGGAAGTTGAGCCGAAGCACAACCGGGACCTTGGCCGCCTTGAGCCGATCGGCGACCTTGGCGGCCTCCGTTCCGCCCACGATGACCGCGCTGGTGCCGAACTCTTCGGCCAGGTCGAGCGCGCGATGGATCTCGTCACGGGTGTTCGCTTCCCACCACACCGCGAGTTTCTTCGACCGCGCGGCGTGAAGCGCCTTCGAGCGCCGGGTCGAATGGCGGCTGAGCGCCGCCGTGAGCCTCATAGTAATTGATCAGCTTCTGCTGGTGATCGGAGTCGAGCATGGCCTGACGGAAGTGGGCGATCGAGCCCATCAGGACGCGGGGATACGGGTTCTCGCCGGCTCCGTCCGCACCGCCGAACCCTCGCCTGCGTCCCTTCTCGGGCACTTGACCGGGGCCGGGACCCGGTTGCGTGGGGGACGCGGTCGTTGCGGCCGGCTCCGATGGAGGCGCGACATGAACGTGCAGCGCGACCGGTGCGGCGACGATGGCTTCGCGGCGGGGCAGGCCACTCAAACTGACCAGGGCGCTCTGGCCGGTCGCGATCGCGCCCGCGGGGGCTGAGAGAAGGTCGGTGAAGCCCAGCCTGCGTCGGGGCTCAGCCAACGCCTCGGTGAGCTCGAGCGCGCCGGCGACTTCGAACTCAGGGGTCAAGCCCTTTCGGTTGTCGGGCGGGGTCGAGATCAAAGGGGCCTCGGCCAGATCGACCGGCCGGCCTTTTCCCGTCGCCGAGCGTTCCACGCCCGCGCGCTGGCCGATCGTCGTGTACAGGTCGATGAAGCCCGGGTAAACCACCAGCCCCTTGCCGTCGATCGTCTCGGCGTCGTAAGGCACGGTCACGTCCTTCGCCAGCCCGACCGCCTCGATGACGCCCCGGCGCACCACGATGGTCCCCGGATCAAACGTCTTGGCCGGGACCAGCCACGATCTTGGCGCCTGTAATCGCGTAGGCACCGGGGTACGTGCCCGGACCCTGCGACGCGTCGTCGGCCGCAACCCGCGACCACGCCACCGGTAGGCCGATCGCCAAAACGCTGATCGCTCCGAACACGACGGCAAGGCCACGCAAGCCAATGCTCGCCCGATGCGAGAGCCCCATGATAATGCATCCTCTTTGTTTGACAGTTGTTTCGGTGGGTGATTCTCAGTCGAGCCCTTGATGCCAACAACCTGGCCAATTCAGCCGAGGAATTCGACTCCGGGGAGGGGTGTCGTTCCAGACGACCGAGCCGCAACGCGATTGCCCGAGTTGTCGCGTCGATTATAATTGCGACCGCCCACAATAGCACGACCCAAGTTCCCCATTCCCGATCAACGTCCAATTCATTCAGGATTCGCGGGTGCAGGGGCTGCGCGCGACTGCGGCCGGCGCGGCGGGGCGGCGGAATTCCCCGTCATGCGAAGTGGGAAAAGGTCGAGCGAAGCGCCAATCACGGTAAGACGCGATCGAGGAGCCTGCGGACGAAGGGGGGAACTGCGCCGGGGACGATGACTCCGCCGGGTCCGTAGGGGTAAGCGCCGGGTGGGCGGATGACGTAATAAGGCATTCCCAACGGGCGCCGCGTGATCACCGCGGGTAGATCATCGGGATCGGACTCATCGAGTTCGCCGATGGTGTCACGATCCGGTACAATGCGGGGAACAGGCGGAAGCCGGTCGGTCGCCGCGCCCGGCCCAGCTCCCGGCGCGGGTGGTTCAATCGCCGCTGGGGGCAAGGGAACTCCATTGGGACGAGCCGTGATCCGGCGGCTGATCCGGCTGCCACGGCCGTTTCGGGATCGAGGACCCAACTTCCTTCACGGAACTGCCAGCCGTCGGCTCGGCGGACCCAACGGGCGGGCACCCAATCCCAGCCGAGCTGAACTCGCGCCCAGAAGCCGGGAATCCACGCGAGTCGGTCACCGTTTGGTTCATAATGGCCCGGGACGAAAAAATAATTGGGGCCGGGCGCGGGCCCTGGCGTATCGTCGGGATGGTCGGCGGGTGGTCCCGTTGTCCGCCAGGCGGGCTCTGTCGTGGTTGCGAATTCGGTCGCGACGACCCCACGGTCTCGGCGACGGCTCCAGAAACCGGGGACGCGATACCAGCCGCCCGCGTCGCGCACCCACTTGGCGTTGACCCAAAAAGAACCAACGGGCGGAACTTGCCATGATCCGCCAACCCAGACATAGGCGCTCTCGGCGGGCTCCCACTCCCAGTAACCCGGCACCCACCGTGCACTTCGGCCGGGTCGAGCACCCACGGGCCGCTCCACGATCGGCGCTGGCGGCTCCTTCGGGGCATAGATTCGACGAGTTCGCGTTCGATCCTCGGGCACAGCCGGCGGTTGACTGGTCGTCCCCCGCAGTTCACCCGCGGGGATCGGCTCGAGATCGAGCGTAGGTCCATCCAATGGTGGAGACTCAGCTCCCCCCGCGGGTGCGGGAGTCTGAGCTTCGACCCTGGCAATTCCCACCGCCAAGAAAAGGAAGCTGGCATCGATCCAGAATCGGCTAGCGATCTTCATGGCTGTGTCTCCTCCAGAGTGATCGCCGTGATGTCCATTTCGTTCGAATCTACCCAAATCACCAAGCCGCAACAACCGTGCCATCCCCTGACATCGCCGACATCGCCGGGTTCTGACTTTCGCCGTATGGTCGTCATCAGCCCGGTCGGAGCGACGCGGATCGTCGGGGGCATGAGACCATAATCTCACACCTTCGCGGGAACGAACTGCCGCGCCCGCCCTGGTCATTTATGTCCCGCCGGTCGCCTTACCCATCACAGGAAACGGGCGTGTCGCTCGTCAAAGCCTCGTGAAGCGTGGCGCACGCGGGACCGCGCGCCAAAAGGCCCTCGGCAAAAAGGGATTCGTCCACATCTCGCGATGCAGCTTCGAGTTCCGCTTGGGCCCGGAATAATCGGTAGTTCGAATAATCGCTCTAACCCTATGCAGATCATCAACTTCCACCTGGGCGCCCGCATAACCGGCACGATCGGACATTTTGTCGTATCTCTTGAAGCACCATCACATTACGAATCGGGCGCCCGCATAACCGGCACAGTTTAACAATCTAACGTATGTTGAATGTCCACATCGAGTTATGCTCGGGCGCCAGACTAATCCGCATAAAGCGACCCGTGGCGGAGTATTGTCATATACAGTGATTTAGTATGTACTTACGGCTGGCGACTGGATAATCGGGGCGAGCGTTACAACCGCGACTTTCTCATGCCTTAGGCTTAGGCGACCGGAGGGTGGAAACTTACCCAAGGATTGATCGGTTCCGAGCGATCGCATCGACACCGGGACCGCGGAGCCTGGACACACTAACCCGCCGCGCAAGCGAGGGACGCTGGCCGAGGCCAGAGCGTGACCCCGCCGGTCCGCTCGCTTGCGCGTCGGGTCGGTATGGCCACAAGCGCGACTCTGGTAGTTTATTTCCTGCCGGTCGCCAAAGGTCCGCCCGCACCACCACGAAGGCACCGTCGTCGATCGGCATGAAGCCTGCCTGCTCGATCTGCCGCTGCTGTTCGGGACTGCGGATGCGAATCGCGTCGAATTCGATCCCAATCAGAGTGTTTCGAGTGCCTTGGCGACCTCCGCTCGCGAATGAGCCGTCAGTCCGAACCACATGCGCATGTTGGCATGGGCTTGGCACCCAAGTGTCTTCCACGTCTGACTCTAAAGGGTTTTGGTCGAGATATCCAGGTACTTCGTGGGGCCGGTGTTCGCCAGCTTCCGTCGGGTGGTCGTCACCGGGTCGGTCGGCAGACACGGGCCGTCGAGGAGAATCGGCGGGATGCTCATCAAGCAGTCAGCCTAGGATTTCGGGGCTTTGACCGGCAGACGGGATTCTCGGACCGAACGGTTTACTCACGCAGCTCAGGAGTCCGCGCCAAGTGGCAGACGCTATCTCCAGGACGCGCACAAACCGGGGGTCATAACGACGCTCATCTTTTCCCATTGGTCTGCCAAAGCACGACGAAAGTGGCCGCGGCTGCCACCGCCGATTGCGCGAGTACAATGACCCACGGACTTGAGAAGTCCCCTCCCTGTCGAACGAGGATTGTCGAACCGGCTTCGGAAAGTAAGCGTTCAAGTCCTTTCTGTCCCCAGTACACGGTGACGAATCCTTGGGCCAGAGCTTCGGCGACTCCATTCAGCGGGGCGACCACATCGGCGAGGATGATCTGCGGGATGACGGCGATCGGGACCAGGGCGGTCGCCACTTCCTCCGACGGAGCCAGGGCCGAGATGAGGAGCCCGACCGCCGTTCCGGCCACTGCGAGCTCGCCGAGAGTCGCCCACTGCGACAGGATCGACCCCTCGGGCCCGCACCACCCGCGGACGATCCCGAAGAGCAGCGTCGCCTGGACCAACCCGATCAGCGCCAGGACCAGGAACTTCGAAGCGAAGTAGCTGACGACCCGGAGGTTGAAATCCCGCTCGCGAAGGAAGATGACCCGCTCCTTGACCAGTTCCTTCGCGGCCGTGTTGCACCCGAGCCAGAAGCAGGAGACGGCCAGGAGCAGCAGCAGGTTCTTTGTTCGCGCCACGCGAACCGTTGGCTCGGACACCTCGCCCAGATTTCCGAACACCAGTCCGAGCAGGATGGCGACCAGGAGGCTCTGCCCGAGCATCGCGAGCAGGGCCAGCCGATCACCCTGCCAGATGGAAACGTACCGGCGGGCGAGGACCGTGGCCTGACGAATCCCGCTCACGCGGCGGGGAGCGGGCAGAGCGGCCAGGGAGGCTGTCACTGGCTCGAGGTGCGTGCCCGATGGCATTCGGTCGATGACGTAGCGCTGGAAGTAGGGACTGGTCCGGAATTGTTGGTGCCATTCTTCGGGGCTACGGCGCGGTGAGTGTTTGATACACCTGCCCAAGCCGAGGAAGCCCGAAGTAGGCTTTCGCCTCATCGGGCGTGCCGATGAACGCCAGCTGGCCTCCCTCGGTGAGGATGACGACCAGGTGGCAGGTTGACTCGACGTTGGCAAGACTGTGAGTGACGCAAACCACCGTTTTGCCGCCGTCGGCCACATGTCGGAACAGCTCCATGATCTCCCGATCGGTCTGTTCGTCGAGTCCGGAGGTGACCTCGTCGAGGAAGAGCAGGCTGGGGCGGGCCACCAGCTCGTTGGCCAGGCTCGCCCGCTTCACCTGACCGCCGCTGAGATGGCGGATCAACGTATCGCGACTTTTGGTCAAGCCGACCACCTCGAGGATGTCGGAGACGCTCGTCTCGACTTCGGCGCGGGACATGTCCGGCGGCAAGCGGAGCTCGGCCGTATATCGCAGGGCCGCCCCGACCGGGAGCGAATCGTGCAGCACTTCCTTCTGCGGCACGACGGCGATGTCTCCCTTGAGGGCTTCGAACTGTGCGTGGAGGTCCTCTCCGTTCACCGAGACTGCGCCGGCGTCCGGCGGATTTCGGCCGCTCAGGATCGCGAGCAGCGTGGACTTTCCCGAGCCGCTGGGTCCGAGCAGGCAGACGAATTCCCGGGGCCGCACGACCAGGTTGATGTGGTTCAGCAGCGTGAGCGGGCTGACCGGTCGTCCGGTCCTGGACCACTCGCTTCAGGCCGCGGGCGGCAAGCTCGATGTTGTTCGAGCGGGAGCGGCCGACGAGCCTGAGCCCGTCGAATCGGAGAGAGAACGGACCGATGTCGATGCGGTCGCCGGGTTTCAAGGTCGTCGGCCGGTCGATCCGCCGCCCATTGAGATACGTGCCGTTGGCACTGCCCAGGTCGGCGAGCACGACTCCATCGCCGGCGATCGTCAGGCTGGCGTGCAGGCGGGAGACGTGCGGATGATCGAGGTGGTATTGGACCGCGCGCGGCGTCGCGGCCGATCACGCCACCCGCACCGACCTCAAAGCGCTCGGCTTGGACGGAGCCGCGGAGCAGGGCCATGTGCCGGACATCGGCCTGGACGGTCTGACCAAATCCGCCGACACCTGCCGGCGCGGAGTCGACCGACGGCTGAGATGGCCAGGATCGCGACCGTCGGGCCGGTGATGCCCAGCCGAATCCGATCTCCGGCCCGGACCGGGGACCGAGCCGTCGACCGGTCGGTCGTTTATCAGCGTCTTGTTGCTCTGGCTCAGGTGGACCAGGACGAACCCCTGCGGCCCGACCTCGATCCGGGCGTGTACCCCGGAGACCGTGGGAAAGGCAACCGGATCAACGGCGACCTCGCACTCTGAGTCACGCCCCAGTCGGATCGATTCGCCGGCAACCTCGAGCGTCCTCGCTTCTTCGTTGGGCTTTTCCAATCGCACGCGAGCGCGCATTGACACCTTTCTCCGTAGGTCTCTCTGACCACGATCATCCGCAGCCTTTGCTGGACCATCCCGGTGCAGAATGCGTGCGCCCGACGTCACACATTCAGGGGGTCAGATCCGATAAACGGTTTTGAGTTGAAGGATAATCCACGGGGTAAGCTCCGGTAAACGGTTGGGCCGCTCACTATTCCAGCCAGTCAAGTTTTCGCCGTTGAAGGCTGAAACGAAGCCGTCGGTGAGGCCGCGACTGCGCTCGCTGGACCGGGAGACCGCGACGAGGAGTTCGCTTTCGGATGTGCCGACAGGTCCCGGATCTCGTCCGCGACGTTGCGGGCCACGCGAAAGCCTATGCCGTTGTCCCGGTGGTCTGGCGGGCGCCCAATGGCGCACGCCGCCGACCGGCTCCAGCTCGGAGGTCCGATCCAGCCGCCGTTGCGGTTCACCCGGAACCAGGCCCCCGAAGGCCCCCGCGGATCGTCCACCGGCGACGCCTTATAGTAGTTGGCGTCGAACCCGTCCCAACACCATTCCCAGACATTCCCATGCATGTCAAAAAGACCAAAATCGTTGGACCGCTTCTGACCTACGGGATGCGTCCGGCCGCCCGAATTGTCTTTGTACCAGCCATGTTCGCCAAAGTTCGCCTCATCGTTGCCAAATGAATAGCGAGTTCGACTATTGGACCGACAGGCGTATTCCCACTCCGCCTCAGTCGGCAACCGATAACCCGGCCCGTTCCAGTCGCGAACACGGGCGGTTCCCGCTTCGATGTCGTAGAACGGCTCCCGTTTCTCGTTCTCGCTCAGCGTGTTGCAGTACGCGACCGCGTCAAGCCAGGAAACATTCTCCACTGGATGGTCGTCGGTTGACTCGCCTGCGACCCTGTCCTTGCCACCACCCCGAGGCGAAAACCAGCTCGGGTTGCTGCCGACCACGCCTTGATATTGCGCCTGCGTCACCTCGGTCACACCCATATAGAACGGCCGCGTGATCCGAACGTGATGCTGGGGATGCTCGTCTTCACTACCCTGGCCCAGCGGCGAACCCATTATGAACTCGCCGGCCGGAATCGGGACGAGATTCATGCCTATCGAGTTGGTGATCGCAGTCAGCGGCTTGACGGTGCGTGACGCACCAGGAATGTCCGGCCGCGGCGCCTTCGGTGTATTTGAGCGAGCCTTGGCTGGGGTACTGTCACCTGTCGGATTGTGCTCGACGACAACGTCAGGGGTCTCGACCTTGAAGGCTTTGTCGTCTCTTGCCGTGATCTTGGTCTCTCCATTTTTTCCTCTGATGGTGATGATGACGACCCCGAGGGCGAACAAGCCAAACAGAGAGGCGGCGATCACCACCGGCCAGAACGGCCGTGGGGCGCGTCGCACCGGAGCGACGACCGGAGGTGTTTCAGTCGAGCTCGCTGTTTCCCGTAACCCGACCAGGCTTTCCCACCGAGCCGCCGGAACAGTCGGCTCAACCACCGTCTTGGCCCGGACAGCCGAGCCGGGGGGTTCGGTCACTGGCTGGGCCGGCATTGAGACCGCTTCGCCCACCGGCTGACCCGCGATCGACCGACTCGCGCGGGAGACGTCCAACTTTGGGCCCTTGAACGCCACATTCCCCTTCTTAACGAACGGCGTGAGGGCTGCGGCAACCTCACCCGGCGTCTGAAACCGTCGAGTCGGGTCTTTCGCCATCATTTTGGCGACAAGTGCCGCCAATTCCGCCGGCACCTCAGGGCGGACCAGGTTCAGCGGATCGGCATCCCGCGATATATGGGCCTGGTACATGTCGTAGAGCGAATCGGCGTGGAACGGCGGGCAGCCGGTCAAGAGGTGGTACAGCGTGCCGCCCAGGCTGTAGATATCGGCCCGGATATCGGCGCTCGTCGCATCCATGATCTGTTCAGGGGCAATGTAGTCGGGCGTGCCGAGGGCCTGGCCCTCCGAGGTGAGTTTGAGGTCAATCTTCTCCTCGCGGGTCGCCTTCGCCAGGCCGAAGTCGAGGATCTTAATCGTCGCCTTGTCTTTCCTGTTAGAAAGCATCAGGTTGCCGGGCTTGATGTCGCGGTGAACGAGGCCCTCCTCGTGAGCGTGCTGGAGGCCCAGGGCGGCTTGATAGGCGAAGTAGCAGGCGTGTGTGACGGGAAGCGGCCCCTTGGCCTTAACCATCCGGGACAAGTCGAGACCCGCGACATACTCCATCGCGAAAACGATGCTCTCGCCTAGCCGAGTCGCATGGTACGCCGTCACGATGTTGGGGTGGCGGAGCTTGGCCACAGCCCGGATCTCGCGGAGGAAGCGGTCGAGCACGCCCGGGCGCTCCATGATGTGCCGGCCCATGACCTTGAGTACTTCGTCACGGCCCATGAGTTTGTTGTGGGCCAGGTAAACAACGCCCATACCGCCCCTGCCGAGCTCGCGTTTGATTTCGTAGTCGGGGTGGTCGACCAGTTCCGGCGGGAGCGTGTCGGCGTGGGCTCGAGCCGGGTCAACCATTCCTTCCACGCTTCTTGACCAAGTGAATTGAGACTTCCCGGAATCGGACTTGTCTGTCGGCTTGGCGTCGCGGAGCCGGCCGAGAAAGCTGTCAGGCGGCAGCTCGCCGACCTGCTTTCGGCACTCCGGGCATCGCTCGAGATGAATGCTGACGGCCCTGACCAGCGACTCGTTGAGCTTGCCGAGGCCGAAGGAGCTGAGCATCTGTTGCGTCGGGTGGCCGGACCGGGCGGTGTCCATCGGGTGGTCTCCGGAGACGGGTCGATTGACTGATACCAAAGATGAAAGGTCGGCTCGGCGTCGAACCTGTCACGAAAAAGTGAATTCAGCCAAGGAGTTCGCCGGCTTCTTCCCGTAACCGCTTGAGAACGCGAGACTTGGCGAGCAGCACCGAGTTTTCGGACATCCCCATTTCCTCAGCCACCTGTCCAGGCGGAACGCCGTCGACGCCGAACCGGCGAAACGCCTCCCACGTTCCCGACGAAAAGTCAGGTTGCACGGCCGCCAGAAGCTTTTGGACGACATGCGCGTCGTGGTCGCGATCCCACTCGCGGGCGAGGTCGTCGTTTGGGTCCGACAGCCGTTCGAGAAAGCCTTCGATCTGGTCGAAACCGACGGTGGGCCGGCGCTGGCGCTTACGCCGGTAGTTGCGGATGTTGTTCACCGTAATCTGTCGAAGCCACGCTCGAAACGAACCTTCACGCTGTCTGTTGAACCGAGGAATCTCGCGGAAGACAACCACGAGCACGTCTTGGGCCAGGTCGGCCGACTCGTCTCCGAGCCCAGGGACGCGGCTGAGCCAGCGTTGGATCAGCGGCAGATAAATCCCATGCATCCGGTTCCAGTCGGACGCGTCCGGCCGGGCCAACTTGAGCCGGTCGAGTAAGCTGACGGACGTCGGTTTCACGAGCGACGGTCTTGTCGGGTTTTGAAATCTCGATGTGACCGACAATCGTACCCAGGTCCAAACGTGAAGTCAAACTTTGTTTCAGAGCGGTTTTCCGATGGGTTGCACGCAACCTATACTAACCCGACGCGCGAGCGAAGGACGCTGGCCTAGGCAGGCCGGACGCACAGCCGATCCCCTCGCTCGCGCGTCGGGTTAGTATCAAACAACATCGCGGCCGTCATGTGCGCAGCTCGTGTGTTTACCGCTCTATTGTTTCCAGAAACCAAAGTCTCCTGGCATTCTGTGACCAAGCAGACTGGAGCTGGAGACACTCGCCCAACAAGGATTCAGGCCGGGGGTTTGGTCGGCGCGGATGCACTTCCCTTGAACCGCGAGCTCGCCTGGAAGGCCGCGACGAATACGCGGTTCCGCTTGGCATTGCGGCCGAGCACCAGCACGGCGGTGCCATTCTTGACCTTGGCCTTGCCGACGGAAACACCGTTACTTCGGAATACGACGGTTCCCGTCGGTATGAGTGACGCCGAACCTTCGGCGACGACCGTCGCGATCAGGACGATCGCGCGACCGGCCGTTTGGCTGAATCTGCGTCGTCACGACCAGGCTCGTGAACGTTGGCACCGCTGTGACCGTCTGCGTGAGGACCGGACTCGCGGACGGCAGGTCGTTTGTCACGCCGTTGTAAAGTGCTTGGATTTTCACTTTTCCAGGTGAGAGCGAGGAAAGCGCGAAACTGGCCGTTCCGCTTGCGTTCAGTGAGACCGTACCGAGATGCATTTTGCCCTGGCTGAATGTCACCGTGCCGGACGTTACCGGCTGCCCATTGGCGGTGACGCTCGCGGTCAATGTCACGGTCTGTCCCCACCAAGCAGGATTTGGCGAGGTTTGCAGGCTCGTCACCGTGATATACGGGATCACCAACTGAGTCACGGTCGCGCTGGTGGACCCTCGGTTGGCGCCCGCACCGTTGTAGACCGCGGTGACCGTGATGGTGCCCAAGGGGAGCGTCGTGGTCGTGAACGACGCCATGCCTGCCCCGTTGAGCGGAACGACCGCCAGGACGGTCGACCCTTGCTGGAAGCTGACAGTTCCCGACGTGACCGGAGCTGTCCGAGTATTGACCGCGGCCGTGAATGTGACGGGCTGGCCAGGGTGGCTGAGAGTGCCGGCGCCGACAAGCTGGGTGGTCGTTACCGACTGAAGGACGGTCAACAACACCCCCGTGGTGCTGCCATAGCCAACCTGGAACGGGATGGTGCCATTCAGAATCACGTTGCCATTGACGACATTCTGGAACGAATTCTGGACGACGGGGCTGGAGATGATTTGGTACTGGTCGCCCTGTTCATATTCATAGCCGGTCGAGGCCGCCAGGATGCTGTTTCCCAGGTTGACCCCGCTGGTTGTGTCGGTGTCGACAATCTGGGTGTACTGGCTGCCGGCGATCGTGCCGTTGAGCGTGACGGCGAAAGTCGATCCGCCCTGAAAGACGACCGGTCCCGAGAACTGCCAGGAGCCCAGGCCGCCGAACGTCCCGCTGCTATTAACCACAAGACTGCCGTCGCTGATCGAACCGTTCACGTTGAGCGTACCGGTTAATACCTCGATCGTGCCCGTGCCGCCGAGGTTGATGGCGCCGGTCGTCAGCGTTCCGGAACCGGCGACGATGAACTGGCCGATCCCTTCGATCGTTCCGCCGAACTGGTCGGTGACCGCGGGATTGACGACGACGGTCAGGCTGGTCTGGTCGCCCACTGTGGTCGTGCCGCCGAGATTGACTTGGCCCGAGCCGGTGATTCCACCGAACTTCGCCGCGACTCCGTCGGCGACGTTCACGGTCGAATCAGGGCCCGATCGACAGACTGACGCCAGGCGCACTGACGCTCGCGCCAAGAGTGAGCGTCCCGCCGGTGATGGAGATCGGGATCGGTTGAAAGTTGGCACCCGTGGGATAGTTGATCGTCGGCGTGTCGATCACAAGCTGACCGGCTCCCGTTTTGGAGACGCCATTCTGGAAGTTGAGCTGAAGGCCACTGGCATTGCCGGCATTGGATATCTGGAGCGTGCTGCCGCTATCGGTGTTGATCGTCGCACCCGCGGCCAGGGTCATCCCACTCAACAGAAACGTCGCGTTCGCCGGAGCGAATGCGGTCGCGAAAGAGTTGGTCGTCGCCAGCAGATTGTTGATCTGGATCGGGTTGCCCGTAAACGTATACGCGTCTTCAACCGTCAGAGAGCTGACGGGGAAATACAGACCAGGAAAGTTGAAATTGATGGTCTTCGAGCTCCCCGCCGGCAACGCCGGGGAGTATCCTGGGAAGACGACGTTTGAGTTGAAGGTGGGCGTGCCCGTTGCCTCAAAGGGGGTCGCGGGAACCCGGTGCTCCCAGTTGTTGGGATCGTTCCAGCTCTGCCCGTCTCCGCCGCCGGTCCAGATGTAGGTGCTGGGTGTCAGGCGTTGCTCGAGGATTTCCAGTTGGGGCCTGGATCTCGCCCGGCGACCGCCCGCCGACGGTCGCTGCGACACGCCGGAGAAACGACACAATGGTCTGCATCTTCGCTTGCATCCGCGTGATCCTTATCCCAGTTGCATGAGTGCGTGATACAGGACCGGTTGTACTCTAATATTGGGTTTCGCGCGAAGATGGCTGAACAGGAATTCGCGTGTTACTTTTCGCGCTCGCGGCGATACATGAGCGGGAGCATCGCGCCGGGAATCAGCAGAGCGATCGCGAGAATTGCGGCCCTGAGCCAGTTCATGTGGGCCATCGACCAGTCCATGACGAGCTTGAGAGGATGCTCCAGGAGTTCAGCCTTTGCTGCATCGTCGTTGAAATGTGCGGCCGCGCCCTGAAAGCCGATGGCATAATCGTGGGCGTAGGCGGTGCCGCCGGCCCCGCCGAAGGCTGCGTGATTCGCGATCGCGAGGCCGCCCACGGCAACATCCCAGGCGACTGCGCCGCCGCCGGCGCCTTGCCAGCCGATCGCGAGTCCCCCGATCGCGTAGACCCCCAGGCCCAATCCACCAATCGCGAATACGCCGACGGCCAGGCCGCCGAGCGCGACCAGGCCGACTGCGACTCCACCGATACTGACTACTCCCAAGCTGCGGCCGCCTATGGCGATGAATCCGCGGGCCGTCGAGCCGACGGCGAGGATGATCCCCCTCGCATCGTCGCCGATCGCAATCCAGCCGCGCGCGACCTTCGGAGACTGGCCTTTCGCATCCGGGCGACCGGATGTCGGCGGATCGCTCACATTGACATCGATGAGCGGCAGTCCGAACAGGAAGGCCCGGCTCGTGAAAACCCGCCCGCGGTATCGAGATGCCACGGCGTCGAAGCCGGTTCGCATCGTAGCCGGATTCGGTTCGGCGGTTGGCCCCGCGTTCTCGCGGATGCGCTTCACACATCGGGCAAGCCGGATGGATTCGATCGAGGATATAGGCCTGGAATGAAATGAACCAAACGCCCCAGGCGATCAAGTAGGCGGATCCACCAGCGAACGCCTTGATCAACAGGAACAAGATACCGATCGAGATGACGGAGACGAGCAGCATCCGCCGGCCGGCTCGCAATATCAAGTCGCGCTCGGTCGTTGTGGGCGCCAACTGAGCGGGGATCCAGGTGCCGAGCCAACCACCGCCCAGGCCCAGCAGCGATCCCATAAGTCCCCCGAATGCACCGCCTGAGATCCCAGCTCCGGCCACGGCCTTGACCAATGTTCCGGCCGCCTTGGTGGCCGCGCCGGCGGCCAGGGCGGTCGTCGCGCTGGTCGACCCGGCCGTGATGCCGGCCATAACGGCCACTGTGAACTTCCGTCCCGGCCGGCTGTGGCGCAACCCTCGCTCGACTAGCTCGGCGACTTGCTCGCGCAGCACAACTCGGCCTCTGGAAAGCCGTTGCTTGACGGCGTCTTCACTCAGATCGAGCGCAGACGCGACCTGGGCCACCGATTGATTCTCGCGATAGAAAAGGATCAACGGCTCTCGAAACGTGTCGGGAATCTGTTCGAGCGTATTCCAGACGATCGATTCCTCTTCTCGGGAAAGTGCTTGCTCGGCGGGTCCCGGCACATCGGTCGATCGGTCGGCGACGTCGTCCAGGCTGGCGGCCGATTCGACCGGTCGAGATGCCCGGCGCCTGGCGTTTTCCCCAGGTTCCGCGCGATCCCGCATAACCACGAACTCAGCCGATCCGGCTGATCGAGCGACTCCCGTCCACGCCAGGCCGCCCAGAAGGTTTCCTGGGCGACGTCCTCGCTTTGCGATAGTTCGCCACAGGCGCTGTAGGCCACGGCGCAGAACCAGCGACTGATACCGTCGCAAGAGCACTTCAAATGCCTCGGCGCTTCCCTGGCGCACCAGCGTCCAGAGGTCGGAATCCGTCGCATTTTCGTTCGATGTGGCATTCATTGTGGTCTTCCTCCGTCGGAGCTCGGGACTGTCTTCGCGGGTACTGCCGTGTCGCAGGTTCCCAAATAAGTGGCGCGGAAAGGCCGGCGGAGGTGACAGAACCGGGGAAATCCGTCGTCGACGAGGATGGCGACCATCGACCAAGAGCGACGCGTTAAATGCTGCCGGAACATCGAACGATTCCCAGTCACCCCGTCTGCTCGACTATAATACAAGCCGCAATTGCTCGCTGATGCTGACTTGCGTCTCGCCCTCGATTCTCACGGAGATTTCGAGATGATCGTTTCCTCGATGATCGTGGCAATTGGCCTTGTGACGTTTGTCGACGAGCCGAAGCCCGCCGATGTGGTGAGCCAGCCTCCGGCCCTCGATCAGTTCTTAATCGTGCCGCTACGTGTTCATATCTTTGTTTCAACCGGGTTCGAACAGGTTGACTGCAAGCTTCGTGATGCGGACGTCACTCGGATCGTCGGCAAGCTTAACTCGATTTGGAACAAGGGCGGCATCCACTTCGGGCTCGAGTCGATCGTTCGCGAGCAACCTGCGCATACCGATCGATTTCGACTCATTCGTCGAGCTGAAGAAAGGGGAGTTCGAGCTGTCGGACTTCGCGATGTTGCTGCCCAAGCCGAGTCGGGTCTTCGACGGACTCCAGGTGTTCTTTTTCCATGAGCTGCCGTTCAATGGGGCGTATCTTGGCGATGATTGCGTGATTGTCCAGGAGGGGGCGGCCCTCAATGAGGTCAAGGGGGGCAGCGACGAGCCTATTCCGAGGGTGCTTGGGTTCTCGTTCGGCCGAGCTCTCGGGCTTCAACCGCGTCGAGAGCCGCGAACGGGCCTGCTCGCACCGGGTACCAACGGAATCAATCTCGACACGACCGAGGTCGAGCAAGCCAGGAAAGTCGCACGGACCATCAAGGGAGTGATGACCGTGGCCGAAGCGCGTACGGCTTCCGAAGTCGCTCAGAAGGCTGGACGGACCGACCGGGCGCGGAAGCTCGCGTCCTGGCTCGGCGAGATTCCCGGGGCTAAGCCCGGCGTTCCGAATCGCCCGGACGGATCAAAGGCCACTTCGTCGAAAATAGACGCAGAGCCCGACGAGTGCGGGCCATCAAGTTAGACTATCGGTAGAGAAGAAGGGGCCCGGTTCTGCCGGCTCAACATCTTGGCGGCCTCGTCATCGCCGATGATCTGCTCGGTCCTCGGATCCCAGCGCAGCTTGGCCCTCCCCAGTCGCATCGCGATGTTGCCCAGGTGGCAGATCGTGATCGATCGGTGGGCAACCTCGACTGGAGCAGCCGTCGGCTCTCGCGAGATGACGCAGTCGATGAAGTTGCGGAAATGGTTGGTGCTCGCGTAGAGGTGGATCCCATTGGGACCGATCTTGGAATCAAGAAGGTCCTTCGGATTGGCCTCGAGCGCTCCCCGGTTCACGTAGATATTGCCGGCGGTCCCCTGAAAAGTCACCCCCATCTTCTCCGTGTTGGAGACGATCATCGTCACGCCGTTCTCGTAGATCGCCTCGAATGAATACTCGGTAGCCGTGTTCCAGAGCGGGTCGGGCGGGAAAACCGCCTTGGCGTTGCGGATTTCGATCGGACCGGTCATCTCGGTGCCCATTCCCCACTGGGCGCAGTCGGGGTGGTGTCCTCCCCAATCGGTCACCTGGCCACCGGCGTAGTCGTAAATCCAGCGGAAGTTGACATGACACCGCGCGGGGGCGTAGGGGACCTCCGGTGCCGGGCCGAGCCAACGATCGTACTCGAAGCCCTTGGGGATCGCTTCCGGCTTCTTGTGGGCCTCGGTCTTCGCGTAGTCGGGTCTCCCTGACGGCAGGCCGACACGGACCGTGAGTAGCTCACCGATCCGGCCGTTGCGGACTAGCTCGCAGGCACGCAGAAAGTTCTTGTCGGATCGCTGCTGGCTCCCGGTCTGGAAGACGACCTTCGACTTGTTGACCGCGTAGCTCATCGCGCGGCCTTCGGCGACCGTGAAGGAGAGCGGTTTCTGGCAATAGATATCCTTCTTGGCCTTGCAGGCGTCCACGACCATGATCGCGTGCCAGTGGTCTGGCGTGCAAACCTCGACTGCGTCGATATCAGCGCGGCCCAGGAGTTCCCGATAATCCACATGCGTGTCACAACCACGGTAGACTCCCGAGGGCCGGTCCTTCGCATAGGACTCTTCGACCAATCGCTTGGCGGGCTCCCGACCACCGACCTTGCCTTCCCAGTAGCCGGCGCTCTCGCGATTGACGTCGCAGACGGCAATGATCCGCACCCGCTCGTCCTTGAGGAACGACTTGATGTCGTTGAAGCCTTGATTGCCGGTTCCGATCACGCCCACGGTGACTTGATTGCTGGGCGCGGTCTTCCCCGAGAGCCCGAGTGCCGAACCAGGTATGATCGTGGGAAATGCGAATCCAGCCGCTGTCGCCTGGACGGCGTCCCGCAGGAAGGCGCGACGAGAAGAAGAGAAGTGAACCAATCGTTCGCCCATTCGAGCTACCCTCCGGAAAGACACCGGCCGGGCACCCGAAGAGGACCCGGCGGATGCCTGGACAGCGGTCGGAATCGGACCCTAGAGCGGTTCATGCTCGGGTGGCTCACGCGGCCATACTAGCCCGAAGCGTTAGCGAGGGGACACTCGCCGGAATCCTCGCTGACGCTTCGGGCTAGTATGATGGACGTCGTCAGTCGTGCTGTGCACAACTCGTGAGTGAGCCGCTCTAGTCGCCAACTGTACGGTGTTCGTCGCTTCCGCTTCAATCAGGCTGTCAGGGGACTGTCGAGCTTGGTGCAACCATCAGGGACACGAGCGTGGCGAAATCGACGGGTTTCGTTACGAAATGATCGAATCCCGCGGCGCGGGCTCGTTGGCGGTCGTCCTCATACCCGTAGCCCGTCACCGCGATGAGAACCACGTTCTTGCCGAATTCTTCGCGGCGGAGCTGCTCGGCGACTTGAAAGCCGTCAAGCCCGGGTAGCCCGATGTCCAGCAGCACGACCTCGGGACGGTATCCGCGCGCTGCCTCAAGGCCCGAGGGACCGTCATGAGCCATCCACACCTCGTAATTCAGCAGTTTTAGCAGGTTGGCCACCGCCTGCGCCAAATCGATATTGTCATCAATCACCAGGACACGCGATCCGCGCCCCGAGGACGGTTCGATGCACGGCTTCGGTGTCAAGTGGCCCGCGTCCACGTGGTCGGCGGCCATCGGCGAGGCGGCGGGCAAGCGGACGACGAATTCACTGCCCAGGCCCGGTCCTTCGCTCGTGGCGGATACGTTGCCGCCGTGCAGCTCGGCCAGCGCCCGGACCAGCGTCAGCCCGATCCCGAGTCCGCCTTCCGAGCGGGCCAGCGAGCGATCTCCCTGGGCGAAAAGCTCGAATAGCCGCGGAAGCTGCTCCGGGGGAATACCCACGCCCGCGTCGCGGACCTTGATGACGATCTCTTCGCCTTCGCGCGCGGCCGATAGCCAGATGTGACTGCCGATGTCGCTGTACTTGGCGGCGTTGGTCAAGAGGTTCGAGATGATCTGCTCCAGCCGTAGCGAATCGGCGTCCGCCGTCAACGGCTCCGCTTCGACAGAAACAGTCAGCCTGTGCTGCCGCGCTTCGATCAATGGCCGAGTCGACTCGATCGCGTTACGGACGACCACGGCCACATCGAGCCGTTCCTTGCGGAGCTGGATCTTCCCACGCGTGATCCGCGATACGTCGCACAGGTCGTCGACCAGCCGCGACAGGTGCTTGAGCTGCCGGTCGACCACCGCCATGGACTGCGCGATCGTGCCCTGTACTTCGGCCAGATCGAGGAACTGGATCGCGCTGCAGATCGCGGCGAGCGGGTTGCGCAGCTCGTGCGCGAGCATGGCCAGGAACTCATCCTTGCGACGGTTCGCCTCAGCCAACTCCTCCAGCCGCAGCCGCCGTTCATGCTCCAGATGCTTTCGGTCCGTGATGTCGCGGGCGATCTTCGAGGCACCGGTGACCCGGCCATGGCCGTCGCGGATCGGCGAGATCGTGAGCGAGACGTCGATCAACCGGCCATCCTTCGTAATGCGCTTCGACTCGAAGTGGTCCACCCGTTCGCCACTCCGTAACTTTGCCGAGATCTCTGCCTCCTCATCGCGGCGATCCGTTGGGATGAGAAGGCCGATCGGACGTCCGACAATCTCTTCGGAACTGTAACCAAAAACCCGTTCGGCACCGGCGTTCCACGAGGTGATGATACCGTCGAGGTCCTTGCTCACGATCGCATCGTCGGTGGTCTCGATGATCGCCGCCAACCGAGCCCGGATTTCCTCGGCTTGCCGCCGCTGCGTCACATCGCGAAAGACGAGGACGACCCCAGTCGTCGCACCGCCCTTTTCCTTGATTGGGGCACCGCTGTCATCGATCGGCCGTTCCGTTCCATCTCTGGATATCAGAACCGTATGATTCGCCAGGCCCACGACGATGTTTTCGCGTAGCACGCGGTTAACCGGATCCTCAACCGGCACGCGGGTGTCCTCAGCGACAATCTGGAAGATCTCAGCCAGGGATTTCCCCACGGCATCCTCCGATTCCCACCCAGTCAACGTTCGGGCGACCGGGTTGAGGAAGGTCGCCCGTCCTTGGGCGTCGGTTGTGATGACCGCATCGCCGATGCTGGTGAGCACGGCGGTGAGCCACTGCTGGCTGGCTTCCACCCGCCGTCGGGCCGCGTGCAGGGCCTCCACCAACAGAGTGATCACCACTCCCCCCCCTGCGAAGAACACGATCGAGACGATCCGCCATGGCGCCAAGTCCGGTTCGGATGTCAGGCTGAGTGCAGCAAGGACGACGATCAGGACGGTGGCCAGCAGGCCCGGACCCAGGCCCCCGTACCAGGCGGCGACGAGCACCGCCAGGTACAATAGACTAATCAGTCCCTTTCCAATGTGCGGGATCAAAATCAAAGCGAGGGCCGTGGCGACGGCCAACACGGCAACGCCGTAGCGGAACGCCAAGCGCGTCATCTTCGCCATCCGAAGGCCTCCGAGACGATTGCGGGCGAAAGGCGCTTCAATGTCGCAAAATCCGTGAAAGTCAACCAGACCCTGGTCAGTCAAGTTGTCCGTTGCGTCCGTCGTTCGGGATCTGCCCTATCCGCCGTTCTGAGACCGGGAACGCCGGCTGAGAATCCGCCGCGAGATCCGCACACTGATTACTCTGATTACTCTCTGAAAGTGACTTCCGCCACAGAATATCAGCCGACGGGCGACACCGATCGTGTGCACGCAAATCCAATGCCGCCCGCTGCTCAGCTCAGGTGTGGGTTTTCAGCTCATTGATCCGGCAACAAGCGACCGGAATCGGCCGAAAAAGGTACGCGCTTTGCTGCGTTTATCCATCTGCCTTCGGCTTGACCTCGTGTTCCGCTGGATTCTAAGAACTGAGGAATGGAGAAAAAGTCCATGTCCGGCACATCAACCATCCACGCTCACGTGAGTTATGAATTGATCGACGAGACCGACCCTCAAATGGTGGTGATCGAGTTTCTGACCCGTATGATCTGCACTCCCGCTCAGGCGCGCGAGCTCGGGGAACAACTTCGTTCACTCATCCGTCCGGACTTGCCACATCGCTTCGTCATCGATTTTCATAACGTCCGCGCACTGGGGAGCACAGCATTCGGCGAGATTGTCGCCTTTGTTCGAGATCTGCGGAAGGTCGGCGGACAGGTCAAAGTCTGTGGAATCGACGAGATTGTCAAGCTCGGCGCAACCTTGATTGGGCTGGACGATGTCGTCGAGTTTACCGACGACCGACGATCGGCGATCAATGAGTATGTGGACCTTGCCGACCGAGGACGATTCATAAACCGCATCGCTCAGTTTCGCTCATAGCTCAGCATCAGGTGACCGAGTGGTCGTCAAAGGCCGGCAACCTTCGGGGGATTACGCCGAGTGCGTCCATTTCGACCAGTCTACGGACGCCGTTGGTTGCGGTCGTGGCGATCGCACGCTCGATTTGATCCTTGACGGCCGGCCAGAGGCGATCCGGGGTCAGCTCAGTCATGCACTCAAGGCGGCTACACCTTTTGATGAAGCTTGGGGCGCACCAAACGCAGCTTTTCACGTTGAACGCACGCGCACCGTAAGGCCCGGTGAGGGCGGGATCAGTGCAGGTATAGATACCGAGCACCCGGGCTCCAGCAGCGGCGGCCAGATGAAGCGGTCCCGTATCATTGGAGATGACAAGGTCGGATTCGCCGGTGAGCGCGGCGAGCTGGAGCAGCCCGGTGCGTCCGCAAAGATCCAGCACGGGCAGAGGCGCCACCAGTCGTAACAGCTTGTCGACTA
This sequence comes from uncultured Planctomycetota bacterium, assembly GCA_963720335.1. Lineage (GTDB taxonomy): Bacteria > Planctomycetota > Planctomycetia > Isosphaerales > Isosphaeraceae > CAVRFS01. Next base: position 50,155 of record CAVRFS010000024.1, read on the forward strand.
CGAAACGATCGTCGCGCGAGCCGACGACGATCAATCCGGCGCCGAATTCCGAGACCGCGCAGCGCGCGATTGCGGCGAAGTTCTCGGGCGGCCAACGTTTGGTCAGCCACCGCGCACCCAAGTTGAGCACAATCCGGGGCGAGGGGACCTCCGCCAACGTTTCGACAGCCCATCGCCTGTCCGCTTCGCCGATCGGCAAGTCGAACTGCGGCTCGTCTACGGTTGCCCCCAAATAACGGGCGACTCGAATCACGCGATCGACCGCATGCATTCCGAGTCGAGATGCGTCAACCAGATCCGTGTAGAACCAACGGCCACCCTCGCGGGCATCTGCTAATCCCACGCGTACTTTCGCCATCGTCGCCATGGTCATGATCGCGGAGCGGAGCAGTCCCTGCAGGTCGATCGTCAGGTCGTATCGGCCGCGCCTTAGAGTACTTAATAGGCGGGCGGTTCCCACCAATCCTCCTGAATCGCTTCCTCGGCCAGCTCGGTCATAGACGATCAGTTCATTGAGATGACGATGATTCAAGAGCACATCCTGGTACGAACGGTTCACCAACCAGGTAATATGCGATGAAGGCCAACGCTCTCGTAAGGCCGCCAAGATCGGCAAGCTATGAATGACATCACCCAGCGAACTCGGCTTGATGATGCAGACCCGGGCAGGTTCCAGCCGAGCGATCCGACTCGATGAATGGGCCGTCAACCGGGAACATCCTTTCCCAAATTCGACCTTTTCCTGAGGATCTTGTGATAGTTTAACGCGGCGGTCGCAGAATCCTCGGACGACAGAATTCCGGCCTTCACTTCATGTTCTCCGCGGTGATACTCTTTAAACCAATTGCGGCTCGGCGGCAATGGCGGCACGAATCAGAACCCGTCGACAAAGTACCATTTTGCGATGAATATTTTTGTATGGTTGTTGCTCCCCGGCTTGGTCACGCACTCCGTCGAGAAGGGTACGGTTACGTTTCGTCCGGGTCCGCTCGAGGTGTCTGTCCCGGAGCAGTTCCGACTGGCGCCGGCTCAGTTTTCTTATGAGCTGACGACCGTTCTCTCGACTCGGCGGTACACGGTTTCCACGCTCCGCTTTCCCTCGCCGATCGTGACAACCGACGTCGAGAACAACGTCGTTCATGGGGAGTACTTCGCCCCGATTGGGTTCGGCCCGAAGCGGCCGGCGGTCGTTGTCCTGCACATTTTGGGCTCGGACTTCCCGCTGTCGCGCTACATGGCAGCGCGGCTGGCCGATCGCGGCGTCGCGGCCCTGTTCGTGAAACTTCCGTATTATGGAGAGCGACGGCCCCCTGATCGTAAAGGGCAGTCAACAAAGCGGTTTTTGTCCGGGGATATCGAACGGTCGATGTTGGCGATGCGTCAGGGAGTGTGCGACGTCCGCCGCGCGGTTTCCTGGTTGAACAGCCGCCCCGACGTCGATGGCACGCGGCTGGCGGTGGCGGGAATCAGTTTGGGAGGGATCGTCGCCTCAGTGTCGGCGGCGGTTGACCCCGCAGTTCAGCATGGAGCATTCCTACTGGCCGGTGGCGACCTGTCCGTGATCTTATGGGGAATGCCCGAGGGAGCCCCATTCCGCAAGCTCTGGCTCGACTCGGGCCGCACTCAGGCCGATCTCAAGGCCTTGACCGACCCGTTCGACCCACTGACTTACGCCAAACGCCTAGTCGGAAAGCGCGTGCTCATGATTGCGGGGAAAGTCGACGAGGTCGTTCCTCCCGCTTCGACCGTGGCCCTCTGGGAGGCGGCAGGCAAGCCACCGATTCATTGGTACGATTGTGGCCATTACTCGTCGATCGGTTTTCTGCTGCCGGGCATTCGCCGGACCGTCGATTTCTTGGCAGCACCTTAATAATTCCATCCGACAACTTGGCCCAAACTACCTGAACGGGTCGTAGAACGGAATTCATTCCGTTTCTCCGTTCCGTTCCGTTGCGCGAAAGATACGATCGGCAGAGACGAAACGGAATGAATTCCGTTCTACGTGCTGGTTTCGATTGTCAGAAATGGGGCTAGGGGTTAATCTCCCACCAGCGCACACTTCGGCATTCGATTTCCAAAACGTCTAGTTGAGAGGGGGTCGAAATGACGGGCCGTGTCACGAGCGTCTTTTTGTACGTCAAGGACGTTCGTCGGTCGATGGAGTTCTATAACGAGGTCGTCGGGGCCGAAGTCGTGCAGGTCCACGCCGAGCACGAAGGGGCTCCATATAGCCTGGCGATCCTGCGGATCGGTCACTTTACTCTGATGCTTCATCCGCAGGAGCCGCACGAGGAAGAGTTCGCGGACACCCGGATGGGCGTCGGCATCCACCTCCAGATGCAGGTTGCCGATGTCGACCAGTTTTATGTTCATTGCATCGATCAGGGTGCGATGCTGGCGATTTCCGGTGAACCGACCGATCAAAGTTGGGGATGGCGCGAATTCGCCTTGCGCGACCCCGATGGATTCGTCTGGTCGATTTACCAGGATAAATCGAACGGTCAATGGACGACCTGAGCAGGCGGTCTACGGCGGATTACCTTGGATCTGCTCGGGTCCCGCTACCGCGGGGGTCCGGCTCTTCGAAGCCCCCTGAGGGGCGACTAGGAAATAGACCGCGACTGCCAGCAAGAACATCGCGTAGAGCCGTCTCATCGCGGCCGCCGAGAGAGTTCCCGCCATCCTGGCACCGCAATAGGCCCCGAAAAACACACCGAGCGCGATCCAAAGTCCTGCGGCGATCCTCAACTCTCCGTTCTTCCAGTATTCCCAGACGCCCAAAAGGCCGGTCGGCAGCAGGATCACGAACAATGAGGTGCCGACCGCCATCTTGGTGTCGAAACCGAAAATCAAGACCAGCGCCGGCACGATCACCAGTCCGCCACCGATGCCGAAAAGTCCGCTGAGCACGCCAGCCGACAGTCCGAGGACGAACATCTTCACCACTTCGGACGTTTCCGTCATTTGTTCGACTCCTGCATTCTCGAGAAGACGATCGCACAACCCGCCATCGCGGCGGTCTCGATGCGCAACGTGTTAGCGCTCAAGCAGATAGAAGACCAGTGCGCCCGGAGGGCGAGATCCTTTTCGCTGGGTGTGAATCCCCCTTCCGGCCCGACAGCCAAGATCACGGACCCCCCTCGCGGAATGGGCGGTGCCAGTCGCGCCGGACCTCCCTCCGGGTCCGCGATGAATTTCATCGACTCGTCGCAATCTTCGATCAACGACTCCCAGCGTAACGGAGATTCCAGGACCATGAGACGATTGCGGCCACTTTGCTTCGAAGCTTCGATGATCGACTTCCGCAACCGCGACAACTTCGACGTGCCCGGCTCAACCACCGATCGCTGGGTCACGATCGGAATCAGGCGGTCGACACCCAACTCGGTCGCCTTCTCGACGAGCCAATCGAACCGATCGCCTTTGGGAACCGCCGTGGCCAGCGTGAGCGCAAAGGGCGACGGACGCTCTGGTAATGGTGGACCGGCGATCATAAGTTCGACCCAGTCGGCGCCGGTAGCAACGACTTCGGACCGCATCGCCAGACCTCGGCCATCAAAGACTTCCACGGAGTCGCCCACGCCCAGTCGGCAGACGCGATTCAAGTGCCGCGCCTCGTCGGCTCCCAGTCGTAACCGGCCTTCGCACGGCGGATCGGGGCAATAAAACCGAGTGGACACGCATCTTTCCTGGACTGAAGTGCTCGTCGCATAGCCGCAGAAATCTTCGTCTCGGCCACTGTCAACTATGGAAGCAGCTCTTAGTTTCGTTCGGCTGGGAGTCGGATGCAAGCTGTGAAGTTTTCGGAATCCTCGTTACGCCAGTACCGGAATAACATCCCAAGCAACCGCCAATTCGTATGTCCGATGGTCCGGGCGAAAGGTGGTGGCTCGTCAAATCCGATCTATTAAGGAACGGGCCAAGAATCCGTTTCCAGGCGCGCTCGCACCCGGTGGAATGCCCCGCTCTGTGCAGTCTCGCGCGATCAAACCACGATGGGAGAGCCGGTGGTGTGGATCGACCATTGGGGGTGTTCGCGAGACCCATTCGCCGAGGCTGACTCTACTTACGTCTCGTTACCGAGCCACGACGAGGCAGTCGCGCGTTTGGTGCACACGATCGAAACGTTCCGGCGACAGATTGTTTTCAGCGCCGCGGCGGGAATGGGAAAGACGATCGTACTGCGGAAGGCGCTCTCGGAAACCAGAAATCCTGCGCGGAGGTTCGCGACGATTTCCTGCCCGCCGGACGGAACTCTCTTATTCACGATGCTCGCGGAGCGACTTGGGGGTCGCTTTGGCCGCGTGCCCGACCGGCTCAAGTCCTGGAGGGCCCTCGACCAATCGATCCGTGCCGCCTCGCTTCAAGGAACGCACGTCGTGCTCGTGATCGACGACTGCCAGCAACTCACCACCGACACCGCTCGATGCGACCTGGATAATCTCGTTCATCTCGGAACACATGCCAGTGCGGGTCTGACGGTTGTCCAGGTCGCTCAACGCGATCTGGATCGTCCATCCGACCTCAACGATTCCTGGATGCCGGCCGTCGGGCTTGTGCCCCTGACCCGTTCTCAGGTGGAATGCTATCTCGCGACCAAACTCGGGGCGGTGGGATGCACTGAACCGACTTTCACGCCGCGGGCGATCACTCGGCTCCAGGCTCTTTCCGAGGGTGTTCCGCGCGCAATTCACCAAATTGCATCGCTGAGTTTGATGGTGGGAGCCATACGAGGACTGGAAATCGTGCCACCCGAAGTCGTCGATGACGTGACGTCGCAGATCAGCGCGGCGCGATAGCGCGCCACGGCTGTAAGCTCGGGTAGATTCCCCGCCTGGTTTCCTGCTAACATGATCGGAGTGTAGCACGCGAAGAGCCTGCCACGATTGACTCTCCCAACCACGAATCCAATGGAGGCAAAGCCGACCTCATGAGCGAGCCGACGGTTCCTTTGCGTCACCCCTTGACGGCCGCGTTCCTGGCCTGGCTTGTCCCGGGCTTGGGGCATTTGTATCAGGGTCGAACCGGAAAGGGAATTCTCTACGCGGTTTGCATCCTCGGACTTTATGCCATGGGCATGGTGATGGGCGAGGGCAAAATCGTCTACTGGCGATGGGTGAATCCGCTGAATTATCCCGAGAAGTTCTGCCTGTACTATATCGGGCAGTTCTTCGTCGGCCTGCCGGCTCTGCCGGCTTTGATACAGGGAACGTTGAATCACTTCGGCTATTCGCCTATTTTCGGTGAGTTTATGGCAGAGCCATCGCAGATCGTGCTGAACGGCCTGCATCCGCGACTTGGCAAACTGGTTGAGATGGGCACGATCTACACGACCGTGGCGGGTTTGTTAAACATCTTGGCGATCTACGACGCCAAAGAGGGGCCTGCTTACCAAGAATATGATGATGAGACCGTGTTGCGATCGCCCTCGGATACGTTGACCGCGGCGCGCGAGCTCAATCCGGGAGGCTCGGCATGATCATCTTTGCGACCGTCTACATTTATTGGCTGATCCTCCCGCTCGTGATCGCGATCAGCATTGTCTATTCCGCCTCCCGCCACGAATCCTGGCCTCGAATCTGGATGCACTCGTTCCGCCTCAGCCTGTGGATCGTGGGCAGCCTGGCGGTTGCCACGGCAATCTTGCTCTTGATCAATACCCAGGTCTGAGCGCCATCTCGACAAGGCGATCCTCGGCTCACATCCCCCCTTTCCCTCCCGCCGCGAATTCCACCTCCAACTCATTCGGTGAACAGCATGCGTTCCATCTCTGTGCCCACCGAACACTTTCCATGCCCGGATGGAACGCAGAAACGGACGAGTTCCGCTCTACAAGGCTCGTAAGAAGACCTGCCAGCCCTTCCTTGACACCCGTATAAGTGGACTTAAGACCACATAGCTTGCAAATTCCGTGAGCCAATTTGGCACTGCAGTTGCACGGTAATTAATGATGTGTATCGATATACACGGCCCTTAAGGGGCATACACGTCTAGGGAGATTCAGCAATGAGATTTCAACTGCGTCCTCGCATCGATGGCTTGGAAGAAAGGGCTCTGCTCTCCCACCTGGCTGCGAGCTTGATGGCGCCCGATCATGCCTTCCAGGCGGAAGTACGACGGGAGGTAGCGACGTCGAAGATGGCTGTGAGCCTGACGACCAACCAAACGACATACACCCCCGGCCAAGTCGTCCAGATGACGCTGACCATGACAAACACCTCCAGTCAGAATGAAACGGTCGCGCTCGGCCCCAGCATTGACGGATTCTTCGTCACGCAGAACGCCAAGGTGATCTGGCGATCGAATTCAGGGGTCGAGCCGCAGTATATCGTCAGGCGAATCCTCAAACCGGGCCAATCCATTACTCTGACAGCGCAATGGACGATCCCTGCTTCGGTTAGTGGGGCCTTGGCCGTCCACAACGAGCTGTTCCCATCTGGTCCCGTGGCGCCCATCCAGGTCACGGCGGCACCGCCTTCGCCATCGGTCGTATCGCCAAGACCGTTATCAGTAACACCGCCAACGCAGACATTGCCAATAGTGGCAAGACCGGTAGCGACACCACCGCTCGCGCCGACTTCGATTTCACCGTTGGAACCGATTATCCCCGTAGTACCGACCGCGCCATCCGTGATATTGAAACCCACAGGGTCGCCAACTTCGATTTCACCGTTGGAACCGATTATCCCGGTAGTACCAACCGCGCCATCGGCGATATCGAAACCCGCAGGCTCGCCAACTTCGATTTCGCCGTTGGAACCGATTATCCCGGTTGAACCCACCCCGCCAACAGGTTAGGTGTAGGTAGTATGAGCACCACTGTGGTGGTATGAAATCGCAGTCGATGAACGCGCGGGCGAAAAAGGCAATGATCGGACAGTCGGCTAGAGCGGTTAAGGCGCGAGTTGCGCCGAGATAGGCCGCGATGTCGGATGATACTAACCCGACGCGCAAGCGAGGGACGCGGGCCTAGGCCGGTGCCAGATGCGTAGCCGATCCCTTCGCTCGCGCAGTTGGGTTAGTACGGGTCGTGTGCAACTCATCGGAAAACCGCTCTAGTTTGGTCGCTGGACAGAGCCGGCTCCTCCAGGATTTGTGGGAGGTAGGCTCCGTTCTCCCGATTCCCGTTTTCGCCTTGGGTCGGGCCGTCAAAAAAAGACGGCCAGCGAGTGATCGTGGAGTTCTCATTCCCAAGCCGCGTCCTGGGAATGAGAATTTGGACGCGCTCGCGCAGAAGTTATTGGGCTCCCATGTTTTCCGCTTCAACGCGCGTGCCGCTCGACAACGGACTCCGACGTTTGTAGAATGCTGCCGTTCCCTCCTGATCGGTTGCTGCCCAGCCAGGTGAGGGAAACGATCGGTCGAAGGGACGAGCGCATGGCGGACGTCACGGCAACCAGCAAGAAAATCATCGCCAATATCGAAAAAGTCGTGATTGGCAAGCGCCAGGAGATCATCCTGGTGCTGGCAGCCTATCTTTCCGAAGGGCACATCTTGCTCGAGGATGTGCCGGGCGTGGCCAAGACGATGCTCGCCCGGGCCCTGGCCAGCAGCGTCGGGGCGACGTTCAAGCGGGTGCAGTGCACCCCGGACTTGCTGCCGACCGACATCACCGGCACTTCGATCTTCAACCAGAAGACGACCCAGTTCGAGTTCCGGCCCGGCCCGATCTTCTCCCAGATCGTCCTGGCTGATGAGATCAACCGAGCGACTCCACGAACCCAGGCCGCGCTGCTGGAGGCGATGGGCGAGCGCAAGGTCTCGGTCGACGGCACCACGTTCGACTTGACGCCGCCGTTCCTGGTCATCGCGACCCAGAACCCCGTGGACCATGAGGGGACATTTCCCTTGCCCGAAGCCCAGCTCGACCGGTTCTTGGTCCGCCTCAATCTCGGCTATCCGACGGCCGAGGAGGAAGCGTCGATGCTCGGCCGGCTCCAGCTCAAGCACCCAATCGACGACATCCAGAACGTGGTCCCGGCCGACGAGATTATGCGTTGCCAGCAGGTCGTGCGGAGCATCCGTGTGGACGACAAGCTCAGCCGCTACATCGTCGAGCTGATCCACCGTACCCGCCAGCATAACGACGTGTTGCTCGGTGGCAGCCCTCGGGCCTCGCTGGCGCTTTATCGGGCTTCGCAGGCATTGGCGGCGATTCGCGGCCATGACTTCATCACGCCGGACGACATCAAGCGGCTGGCGCCGGCCATCCTTTGCCACCGGATCATCCTCAAGCCCGAGAGCCGGTTGCGCAAGGTCACGACCAGGGCGGTGGTTGACGAGCTGCTCGATACGGTGCCGGTCCCGACGACCGGCTCGAGGGTCATGGCCTGATGCGCTGGTTTTTCGCCATCGTCGGGATCCTGGTCGTCGCGGTGGTTCTCGACCTCGGCCTGCTCGCCTGCGCGATGCTCGCCCTGCTGGGCCTGATGCTCATCAGCCGCTTCCTCGCCCGGTCGTGGATCACCAACCTGGAAGCGTCCCGGGAATGCAACCGGACCGAGGTCGAAGCCGGCCAGACGATCGCCTTCGTGCATCACGTTGCGCAACCGCGGCCGGCTGCCGGTCGCCTGGGTTTTGATCGAGGACATGCTGCCGAGAGGGGCGATCAGCTCGCGACCCCCTCGCATCGGGGTGAAAGGGCAGCGCCTGGCCGTGGCGATGCTGGGTGCTCGCGGGTCGAAGACGCTGAATTATCAGCTCCATTTCGTGATGCGCGGGTATTACCAGGTCGGTCCGCTCGTGCTGGAGACCGGCGACCTGTTCGGTCTGCACCGGCGGTTCCGGATCGTGACCGAGCCGATGTACATCATGGTTTATCCCAAGGTCGTGCCGCTGCCGGGCTACGACCTGGCATCGCGTCGTCCGATCGGCGAGATCCGTCTGACGCACCGTCTGTTCGAGGACCCGACGCGGATCGCCGGCGTGCGGTTCTACCAGCCTGGCGACCCGCTCAACCGCGTTAACTGGGCGGCCACGGCTCGCACCGGGGTCTTGCACTGCAAGGTCTACGACGCCTCGACGATCGCGGGCGCGACGATCGTGCTCGACTTCCACCGAGACAGCTACCCATCGCGGACCGAGCCGAACCGTTCGGAGCTGGCCGTGACCACCGCGGTGGCCCTGGCCAACGCGGTCTGCCTGATGGGACAGCCCGTCGGGCTGATCACCAATGGTCGCGACGCCGCGGACCGGATCCGCCTCCGCGACGAGATCGCCAAGAACAACGCCGAACGCCAGACCAATCGCCAGGCCGCCCATCGACTGGCCGCAACGCGCGAGCACGACGACCGGCTCCGTCCTCTGATTATCCCGGCGAGCCGCGGCGCGGAGAGTTTTCCGGGAATCCGCGAGGTGCTGGCCCGCGTCGAGCTGACCGACGGCCTGACCTTCGACCAGCTCCTGATCGAGGCCGAGCCGAGGCTCACGCGCGACGCGACGGTCGTCGCGGTGCTCGCGAGCGTCACGCCCGGCATGGCCTTGGCTCTGGGGCATCTCAAGCGCCAGGGCTTCGCCGTGAGCGTCGTGCTCCTGGCTTTCGACGAAATTGAACGCATCGACTTCGCTGGGCCACTCCTGGCCGAGGGCCTTCCCGTCCGCGCCTGTCCGATGAGAATGAGTTGTACGGCTTCTGTGAGCTCCAGCTCGTTACCCCGCTCTAATGTGATCTGATCTGATGACCTGCAGAATTGTCGGAGCTTCCCGCGATGGCTCGCAACCGATCCCGTGGCACGCTGGTCGATTACCTCGTCGCCGCGATCGAGCCGGCACTGATCATGATCATGGTCGGCAGCCTGATGTTCTTCTTGCTCGACCTCTTGTACGAGGGACCGGTTCTGGAGCGGCTCCGCTGGATTCTGTTCTGGTTCGTATTCGGGATCGTGCTGATCACGCGGGTAAGCATGCAAATCGGCACTTCGCTGGCCATGGCCTACGGCGTGGCGCTCGGGGGCGCCGTGGTGCTGGTGGCCTCGATGCTGGCGGGGTTCCGGCCATCCCTGATCGTCATCCTGGGCGTCGTCTGGTGGGCGACGCACAAGCTGACTTTCGACTGCACGTTGCTCGAGGAGGATCAGGACGCGGGTGTTGGTCTACTCCAGGAAACCGGCCTCGATCGCTCGGCCACTGGACGATCAGAGCCCCAAGTCCAACACGACGGACGACCCGGCGGCGATGGACGCTTCGCTCTTGCCCGACCGTCCCTGGTGGAAGGTCCGGAAGGCGACTCCGACGAGGCCCGCCGTCCGCACCCGCCGGGCGTCTGGCTGATCTATTTCACGCTCGCGTCCCTGCCCTGTGTTCGGCCTGGGTCAATGGTTCGTGCCAGCCGTCGAGGAGGAGCGACGCGCCTGGTTGTTCGTCTACTTTCTCGCGTATATCGCCAGCGGCATGGGACTGCTCCTGGCGACGAGCTTTCTCAATCTTCGGCGTTACCTCCGCCAGCGCAAGGTCAAGATGCCCGGAGCCATGACGGCGACCTGGTTGTCGACGGGCGCGATCCTGATTGTCGGCTTGACGTTGGTGGCCGCGGTCTTGCCGCTGCCCGGCTCGGGCTTAAGCCTCTTGCGCGGTTCCACTCCCGAGTCAAGCAACCTCCGCGCTTCGCGGCTGGCGATGCTCAAGGACAGCGGCGTTCAGGGCGAGGGGGCACAGAGCGAGGGACCGGCCGCGTCGAAGGCCAAGGGCCCACCGTCGTCAACGAGCGAGCCCAAGGGCTCGGGTCAGACCAACGATCCCAACGCCGCCCAGCAAACCTCCGGCAAGGGAAAAGGCGGTGGGAAAAGCGGCCCGGGAAATTCCAAGAGCGGCGCCCGCGACGGCAAAGCCTCCAAATCGCAATCCGGTACGCCGGGCAAACAAGGATCCCCCAAGCAGGATCAGGCCGAAGGTCAAAACAAGAGTAAGGACGGCAGCGCCGAGAAAGAGACCGACCAAGGGAAGGATGCCGACCAGAACTCGAACCCGGACGAAAAGAAGACTCTCCGGAACAAAATGACGAGAAATCGTCTGACGAGAATCAGAATCAGAATGATAGGATACGGCCGAATCAATCGTCACGGCTCCCGCCGCTCTCATTCGAGGCGCCATCCTGGTTGCGGGGGCTGGTCATAGTCGCCGGAGTGAGTCGCCTTGATCTTCGGCCTCTTCCGCTACGGACCGGGCTTGCTCCAGGCGTTGCTCGCTTTGCTGGCCTCGATTTTTGGAGGTCTGTTCATCGAACAAACGGGAGAAACGGGCGAAGGACCCCGCGGCCGGTGTGACCGAACCGGTGGCGCCACCACGGCCTTTCTCCTCGTTCGCCAACCCGTTCGACATTGGACTGGACCAGCGATTCAGTCCCAACGATCTGGTCATCTACAGCTTCGAGGCCCTCGAAGCATGGGCCTGGGAGCACAACCTGGCCCGGCTCGCCACACGAGACGCCGACCGAGTTCGTCCGCCGTCTCGGCGAGGCCCGGACCGACCTGCGCCAGGACGCTTCGCCGTTTGGTCGGATTGTTCGTGACGATCGTCTACGGCCAGCGAGGCTTCAAGGAGGAAGTCTTGCCTCGGCTCCGCCAGTTCTGGCTGGCGCTTCAGGGCGGATGAGACGACAGCTCACGAAAATGAAAAAGGGCACCGCGATGCGCGAGAGAAGATTCGGCCGATCAACTGTGTGGACCGTGATCGCCCTCGGTCTGTCCGCCGTCGGCGCGGTGGCACCGGCCATCGCTGCGCCGTCCTTTGTCAGATTGGTCAAGGACGACAGCGGTTACCGGCTGAACCGCTATGGCAAGCCATACTTCATCAAGGGGGCTGGTGGTGATGGATCGTTGAAAACCTTGGCCGAGGCGGGTGGCAACTCGATTCGCACGTGGGACGCCGATAAGGCGAGCCTTGTACTCGACGAGGCGCAACGTCTCGGCCTGACCGTCACCGTGGGAATCTGGCTGGGGCACGAACGGCACGGCTTTCGACTACAACAACGCCGACCAGGTGGCCGGCAGTACGAGCAGGCCATGGCCACCATCCTTCGCTTCAGAGATCACCCCGCACTCTTGATGTGGGGGCATCGGCAACGAGATGGAAGGGTATGAGAAGGGGGACAACGCGGCGATCTGGTCGGCTGTCAACAACATCGCGTCGATGGTCAAAAAGCTCGATCCCAACCATCCGACGATGACCGTGATCGCGGAGATCGGTGGCGACAAGGTCAAGAACGTGCACCGGCTTTGCCCCGATATTGATGTCGTTGGAATCAACAGTTACGGTGGCGCGGCGACGATCCCACAACGGTACCGCAAGGCTGGCGGCTTGAAACCTTACGTTTTGACCGAGTTCGGGCCGCCTGGCGCGTGGGAAAGCCCGAAGACCTCCTGGGGCGCCGCCATCGAACCATCCAGCACGGCCAAGGCTGAGGCCTACCGTCGCGTCTATCAGCTCGCGGTCCGCGGGGCGGAGGGCCTCTGCCTGGGGTCGTACGCCTTCGCTCTGGGGCCACAAGCAGGAGGCGACCGCGACCTGGTTCGGGCTGTTCCTGCCCGATGGCAGTCGCACAGATGCGGTCGATGTGCTGACTCAACTTTGGACTGGGAAAGCGTCCGAGAACCGTTGCCCGACGATCGACCGATTGACACTTGATGGGCCCGACCAAGTGAATACCGGCGCCAGCGTCCATGCGACCGTCGAGGCGTCCGACCCGGAAAGCGATCCGCTGACAATCCGATGGGTTCTGCCAGCGCGAGGGGTCCCACGGCAGTGGAGGCGACGCGGAACCGATTCCTCCGTCCTATCCCGAGGCGATCGTCAAGGCCAACGACCGTCAAGTCGAGCTGCGGATCCCGCCGGTCGACAGTGGCTACCGGCTGTTCGCCTACGTCCGTGACACCCACGGTGGGGCGGCGACGGCCAACGTCCCCTTGCTCGTCAAAGGCCAGAATGCCGGCGGACGGATTGCGGCCAAGCTGCCATTGGTGGTCTATGATGAGAACGACCGGGTGCCACCGGTCTTACCCTCGGGCTGGATGGGAGACACCAAGGCGATCAAGTTGGACCCGAAGTGTGGAGATAACCCCCACTCCGGCAAGACCTGCCTTCGGGTCGACTTCGAGGCCCAATCCGGTTGGGGCGGGGTTGTTTGGCAGGATCCGCCGAAAGATTGGGGCGACGTCCCCGGCGGCCTCAACCTGACCGGCGCAAAACGGCTGGTGTTCTGGGCTCGAGGCGCGGAGGGAGGTGAAACCGTCACGTTCGCGTTCGGCCTGCTCGGCTCCGACAAGAAATATCCCGACTCTTCATCGGGCAAGCTCAAGAACGCGAAGCTGACCCACGACTGGACGCTCTACAAGTTGCCTCTGAACGGGAAAGACCTGTCGCGGATCAAGACCCCCTTCTCATGGACCACCACCGCCGAGGGGAAGCCCGTTCGGTTCTACCTGGATGACGTCAAGTTCGAGTGATGGACCTCGTCGCGGTGCGGATCCCCGTTGCGTGCGTTAGCGTCGATCGCGGATCGGGACAGGGATCGCTTCACCGAAACACACGGATTTCGGACAGGGCCCGATGTCAATGAAAAAGCGGTGCCCCTGCTGCCGACTCCGTACTGCCTACTGCCTACTTTTAAGGACAGGGCCGCCCGTCGATGAAAAAGGTGGTGCCCTTGGAGAACGTTACCAACCACGACTCAACCCGACGGATGCCTGAGGGTTTCACGGTGTAGTGAGTAAAGACTCCAGGGCGTCACACGCAGCCCGCACGCCATTTTCCTGGCGAATCTGTTCACCAACCTCGATCGCCCGCTCGGCGTAAGCCGGGTTGCTGAGCAACCGCTCCAATCCCGCCGCCAGGCGTGCCGAAGTGGCGCGACGGCCGGCGATGGTTCGGGCGACCCCAAGCCGTTTCAGTCGGGCTGCATTATCGGGCTGGTCATGGGCGTAGGGCACGACCAGCATGGGACGTCCCGACCGCAGGGCCAGCCCAGTCGTGCCGATGCCGCCGGCGTGGACGATCGCCGCGGCCTTCGGGAATAATTCCGAGTAGGGAACGTAGTGAAGAGCGATCACTCCATCGGGAAGCGAGGCTGGCAGGGAGCAGTCGCCCTGGCCGAGTATGAGCACAGCCCTTCGGCCCAGCAAATTGGCGGCCGCGACACTGTGCTCGAAGAACGGCCCGGCAACCATCGCAGCGGATACTCCGAGAGTGAACACGATCGGTGCCGGACCTTCGTTCAAGAACCGGGCGAGTTTCGGAGGCAGTCCCGCCGCTCCGTCCTGGTCGTAGACGGGGAAGCCAGTGTGGATCGTTTGCGGGGGCCAGTCAGGCTGTTTGTCAGCCATCAACTTGGAAAAGAAGGCAAGAACCATCGAAGGGGAGTGGCCATCGACGAGTGGGTTGTCACGAGCCGTTGGCAGGCCGATCTCTGACCGCAGGCGATCGATCGGTTTGGCCCATGAGCGGGTCGCCCATATAAGGGACGTGCGAACCGGTCCCCAGAAGGCTGGGCCGAGGAAACGGAGTCGGATGGAAAGATCGGGAATGACCGGAAGCGCGGGAAGGTCGTACGCCGAGCCCAGGCCGAGGGGCGTGACCTGCGTGGAAACCCAAGGGATGCGCCTTTTCTCTGCAACAAGCCTCGTCGTGAATGTGAGTGGGTTGCAGACCAGGAGATCCGCGCCCCCATCCACGGCTGCCAAGGTATCCTCGTAGGTCTGCTTCACCGCCGGCAGAACGATCTCTCGAAGGATTCGGATCGTGCCCCAGCGGAAATGCATCATCCGCCGCATCACCACCGGGTCGCGTAGGATGTCGCAGTCCGGCCGCAGGGTTCGGAAGCCGATTCCCAGCGCCTCGATCTTTTGCCGATAGCACGCGGCGGTCGCCACCACCACTTCATGGCCCCTTGCCTTGAGACCAAGGGCGATGCCAATGTAGGGATGCACGTCACCCAGCGAACCCCACGTCGTCAGCACGATCCGCGCCATGATCTGTCAATCCTGATTCAATGCATAATTAATCCTTAATTTCTTAGAATCTCCGAGTCACACGATCGCATCGCGAGGCTGAGGATCGCGAGGCCCTGCGCTAGCACGAGCGGCAAAAACTGGATGGCCTGCCAGCGCGGGTCAAGCCGGGCGATCGTCTTCGGCGCGATCAAACTAACCAGGTTGCAACAGAACCGTTCTTTGTACCGCCATTCCGGCAGCGGATCGCCTGTGGTCCAAAGCGGCCACACGGCGTCACGTAATGGGTCCGAAATGTCCGGTGGGATTCGACCACCTACAGCCTGAAAAAGCAACATCTGGGCACCGCCGGCCAGTGCCAGAACCGTCAAGACGATCATGGCCAACCGAGCGAGTCGGGACGTTCCCGCCACCAAGCCGGCGATTGGAAGTATCGCGAATGGGATGAGTGGCACAAGCAGCCGAGGACCGGTCGACCAGCCACCGGTCCACTCCGGATAGCTGAGGTTCACCAGAATTACCGCCGACACCACCAGGAGCGACACAACCGCGACACTCCAGCATCTTCGAACAAACAAGACGACCCAGCCGGGAACCGACAACAGCAGAATTGGCGCATAAAACGTGAGACCGCGATAGCGGCCCCAGAGTAAGGGGACCAGCTTGCTCCAATCGGGAACCTGCAAGCCGAGTGGATTGTCGCGATTATGAACCTTGGCGAACTGAGGCGTGTCGTGATGGAAATAACCCATTTCCCAGGGCGAGCCAAAGGCAAGCTGGTTGTAAAGCAGGAGCAGCACCGTCGGCAATAATGCCCCTACGAAGAAAATCGCCAAAGCATCAGGTCGTCGTGCCGCGATTGAGACATTGCGCGAGCAGATAGAAGCCAAGGATCGCCGACACAGGGCCGACTTGAAGCTCGATCACGCTTGCGTAAGCCGCGAGCACGCCAGCGGCGAAGATCCGCGCGAGTCGTGCGGTCGGCCCTTCTCCATAAAAGCAAGAACGAGGCGAACAAGGCGAACGCCGAAGCCTGATGGCCGTAGGCGAGCGTCGCATAAACGTAAGCGGGTGTCGACAAGCCATAAGCCAGGCCAATCAATGCCGCCGGCCATCGACGACATCCCAGCTCACGAGCCGCGATCACGAGGAGGGCCGCCGTCCAGGCGGTCAAGATGCCGGATGTGCCCAGGGTGATCCAGTAGTCGGCCGCCCAGTAACGGAAGGGAGCCTGATTGGGTTGATCGAGAGGATGTGCGCAGCCCGAACGCACTCTTGGCGACGAAGTAGGGCAGGGCCGCCAGGATTGAATACCCGGGCAATTTATCGGAGTAATACTGACCGTGAAACTTCGCCTTGTCGCCGGTCTGCCTGTCCAGGCCCGAGATTGACACTGTCCGTCGATCGACCATAGATATGTGAGCATGAGTCGGCTAGACGCATTCCAGTCGCGCGAATGCCAGAAGAACGCATAGCTCGCCAGCAAGATGACGAAGACACCAGTCGCCGGACGGTCAGGAAGCCAGCGCACCCGTTAAGTCCTCGTCCCGACAAGCGGGATGTGATGGACCACGCGATCGTAAATCGCCGAAAGGGCCAGCGCGGCCAGAAGGGCGTTTACACTCTGCGGCGGCAACAAGTAACGGTCCCACGCCATGGGGAGATAGATGGTCACCACGACCCAGGTGATTGCGACCCATAGCATGAGCGCGATACCGGTCGGCGCCTCGCCAGCGTGGAGTTGCCGGCGCCCCAACCGAAGCGACTGGACCAGGCCGATCAGGACCAAAGGCGCCCAGACAATCGAACCCAAGTCTTGGCGGAGATCGTACGCGCACTCGCGAATCGGATTTCGCGGGCCCAAATAGGCCGAAACGTCCGAAGCCCTGAGCAGCGAATACTTTAAACTTCTCACCCAGATCATTCAGGGCATTGTGGGGCATCGTTTTTTTCTGGTGGCTGGCCACGGCGAAGCGCTGGTCGACCAGTACGCGGAAACGCTGCGTGATGTTCAGTTTCGAGACGGCTGCTAACTCGGCGATCAAGTCTGGCGCAGTTGCTTCCGGACGAGTTGTAATTGGGCGGGCACGCCTCCGGTTGGTCGAGCGGTCATGAAAGGGTTGAGGGCGACGAACAGCGCGAGCGCCACGATGCCTGTAACGATTGCACCGCCGGCGATCGTCGAGCTTGCGGGACCACAACAGGCCAGGTGTCAACACCGCCGCACCAGACCAAATCCCGACGATCATCAAGGCGAGGAAGCCATTGAACTTGCTGAGGAGTGCAAGACCGGCCGCGAGTCCCGCGAACAAGGGGAGCAGCCACGATGCCAGGCCAATTCGCCCGGACCAGGCTCTGTGCCAGGCCCACAACTCAAGCCAGAGCGCCACCAACATGAACGACTCGCACGGGATGTCGGACATCGCCCGATGAGCATGGAGTCGGAAAAGCGGATTCAGCATCAGCAAGATAGCCGCGATCGTGCCCACGCGATCGTCTTTGATCACGGTGCCGCAAGCAAAGATCGCGACACAGCCAAGCACACCGACCAAGATGATCGGAACCCGAGCGGCCGTCAACGTTCCCGGAGATCCGAACGATTTGTAGCTGCGATACCACTGATGTGCGTCGATGGGCCGAGGCATCGGGAGGTGACATGATCGAACGGAAAATCCGATCAAATACTTTGGGCAGTGGCGGCAGGTCATACGCGGGAAGATCCAGCCAAGTCCAATCGTTGGCTGGCCTCCGAAAAACAGCGTCGGCGTAATAGCTCTGTGAGATGTACGCGTATTCGTCCTCGAACGATTCGGCGTACAAACCGGAAGCAAATACCCCCAGGGCGGCGCAGGCGACCGCTGCCACCTTCCAGGCTCGCGAATGTGGGTTTTGGGGGAGTCTGCCGGGCGAAAGCATTGGTGGGATGACAACAACCCCATTTTCCAGAGAAGCCTTGAGCGATATAGCGACTGCACGACGTACGCTCAAGGTCTCATTCTAGAAATCACCTGGATTCTTTGGCAACGGCCGGATCGTCGGCTAAGTTTCATTGACGACCCTATGCGATGGGTTGTGCATGGGTTTCCATACGTTGCGTCGAGCGAGCCGACAGGTCCAGATGTCGAGCTGGCCCCGAGTTCCGGCAAATGCGGAACCTGTGGCGCAGCCGGCACTCAGGAAGTCGTGCGGTCACTCGTCGCTCCTGGGAACTTTCACCGATCCTTTGAGTTGGCACCCCGAGCGTTCTGATGTGCATCGTCTTCAGGAGGCATTGGCCACTGTGTTTTCTTCGTAGGCGACATCATTCCTTCCGTCGACCGTTTCGCGAGACGGGATTGGGGTCGTTACACCGAAGATCACACCGTCCATTCTACTTCGTCTCCGGTTGGTGACAGAGTGGGATCGAGCTCTTGATGATGCGCGCAGGCGGTGTCAGAGAACAGGAGAATCGAAAACATGTTTCGTCTGGGTTGGTTGCAAAAACGAGGACCAACGCGGGAAACGCTGCGGCGGGACCAAACCCGTCGCCGGCGTTGGCCAGGGTTTGGACTCCTCGTCTGTTTGGCTTTCCTGCAATCCGGTTGCCAATCTGGCCCGTCTTGCGGTGGTTGCAGCGGCCTGTTCAGCCCCTGTGGTTTCTTCAGTCGCGTCTCCAATCGCGTTATGACGCGGAGCACCCGCAACGCCGATTGCTGCGGCCCGACAATCGGTTCAGGCGTCCCTATCGAGTATGGTCCGTCCTCGAGCGCGGTCGTTCCGCCAACGATTCCGCCATATTCAAGCGGAACGGTACCCTCGACGACCTCGCCTCCTCCGACCGACTCGCCAGAAATCCTGGACGCGATTCCGAAGGCCAAGACCGGCCCGCCGCCCAGCGGCGGTGCGTCAAACTCGAGCAACTCAAGCTCCAGGACTACCTATCAAACCCGACGGCCGGTCCCAGGTTCGGGGATCGCGCGTTATCGAAACGAGAACGTGGCCAGGACGATGGCCTCGACGCCTGAGCCGACCTCGCGGTCGGCCCAGGCGGCTTCGAACGAAGTCGCACCCGAAGTCAGTGGCTCGGACAACCAGGACCCCTTGGATCATCTTCCGCCTCTTGACCTGCCGGGTGAGGTGACACGGTCCAACGCGTCACCGACACCGGCTTTGACTCCGCCCACCCCACCCGTTGCCGAGGCAAAACTGAGCGATCCCTCCCGGAGCAAACCCGGGGCGAGTCGCGAAAGTTCTACCTCCACCAGCGTGGCTGCTCCAGCCGCGGCGCCGACGCCAGTGGCCGAGCCCTCGAACTCGGCCAGCATTGGGCCGGGACTGACTCGCTTCGTCGCCGTCGACCTGAAGCTCGCGGGTGGCGGCGCACCATCCGCCGCTGGGCTGCAATGGCTCGTCGAAAAGGGATATCGGACGCTGCTCGATCTCCGAGAGCCCTCCGAAGTTCCGTCCTCGTTCATCGCGGAAGTTACGAACAAGGGGCTTCGGTACATCGCGCTGCCAGTGAGTCTGAAGATCGATCAATCGCGACCGCGTCGATCGTTTCCATTTCGAAATCGCGGCCGGAGAGGCACGACCATTATTCTTCTTTGATTCCAACGGCAAGCGTGCTGGCGCGCTCTGGTACATCCGCCGGATCCTGGTCGATCGCGTCGATCCGCAGATTGCCCGCCGTGAAGCCGAGGAACTCGGTCTGGTCGATAACACCGCTTGGCTGGCCACCACCGATTACGTCGCCAGGTTCGCCTCGCCGCGGGCCGGCACGAGTACCAGTGAGGCCCGATCTGGCTCGGCTGCGTCTCCCGGCCCGCGCCGGGCATAACCTCCGGTCAAACAGCCCCAGAGAGTCTCCCAGGTTCGACCGCAGCCGCCCAAACGACTTCGAGCCAACTCGAACCAAAATCGGCCGGCGTCGCGACCGGCCCAGCGTCGGTCACCCTCACACCGCCCTTCCGTCTCGCTCAGCCATGGCCTCGAACCCGGCCCCGGAGCCGTCTCAATCCTCCTCTTCATCCGACCCAGCGTGCCCCAGTGATCCTCTCGCATGGCGGCCGTTAGCCGCGATGGTCGTTACGGGCTTGAGCCTGCCGCTGGCGTATTGGAGCCGCTCCATCGTTCCCACCATTCTGTCGAAGACTCGGGCCAGTCTGCCGGCACCGGCGCTTCGACCGAAATCGCTTCCCGACGAGTCGGGTGGCTGAAGGTCAACGCCCGTGCATGGAGCGCGATCCTGAGGTGACCATCCAGAGCGGTCACCCGACTCGTCGCTCCGTACTTTCCATCGCCGAGGATGGGCAAACCTCGCGCGGCGAGCTGAACACGGAGTTGATGGCTTCGGCCGGTACTCGGTCGTAGCTCCAGCTTGCTAAGCCGGGCCCAACGCTCCAGCACGCGGAACTCGACCCGAGCCTCCTTCCCCGAACGCGCTTTCCTCGGCAACCACGGCCGGTTCGGTTGGTTCGGCTGTCCTTGTCGAGCCGGTCGACCCATTCCCCTTCCTCGACGCGCGGGCATCCTTCCACGATGGCCCAGTAGACTTTGGTGATGGACCCCTGTCGAAACTGGTCTGACAATCGACTGGCCGCCTTGCTTGTCTTCGCCAGCAGCACGACTCCGGAGGTCGGCCGATCAAGCCGATGCAACAGACCGACGTACACATTTCCCGGCTTCTGATATCGGGTCTTGAGGTAGGACGTGACAACGTCGACCAGGCTCGGCTCGCCTGAGACGTCGCCTTGCGACAAGAGACCCGGCGGGTTTGTTGACGGCCAGGCAGTGGTTGTCCTCGAACAGCACTTCCAGATTCATTTCGCTCGATCCGCGACGTCGGTGATCCGTTTGACCAGGATGGTCGCATACGAGGCCCTTGGACAGGTCGAAAGACAAGTGGAGGCCGTGTCGTCCGCGATGAAGCTCGTCCGCGCGAGTCGAGAACAGCACATTCTGGGGAAAAACCAGGCCGGCGCGCGACCCCTTGGAAAAGAAAACATCTTTCAGGTGCTTGACTCGCAAGTCAGACCACTCCAATTGAAAGCGCGAGATGACCTCGCGAGCCACTTCTCCCAGACGGCCCGTCGGGGATCGCGGATCGTGTACTGGGGAGAGGAATCAGCGATTCGGTCAAGGTTTGGACTTGAGCGGGCTCGAGTCGCGCGGGGAAACGGGAATGTCCCGACTTTGAGCTCGACCGGCACGCGTTGGTCGTTTCGGGTCTGGCACTCGAGCCACCCGGCCAGGATCAAATTCCAGAGATGGCTCTGGAACGCCGAGAAATACAAGGTCCGGAGCTCGCGCCTCAGCCGGGCAAATGCACCGCGATAGTCGGTCGGGTGGTCGACCAGGTAAGTCACGATACTGCGCTCGGAAGAGCGGTCGAGTCGGGCCTTCAGCTCGGGCCAGCGTCCCCAGAATTCACGGATGAGAGCTTTCTGGGCCTTGGCTTCGGAACGGTCGAACGGATTGGGGTCGGCCAGTGCCAGCTTGAGCGCACGCTCATGATCGCCAAGCAGCCATGCGTGTCCGATGAATTGACGGGAGAAGCCGACCGATCCGAACCGCTGATCGTCGAAGTAGTTGGGGAGTCCATCGCTGGAGATGGCGGCGATTTCGTCGGTGGCGCGACGAAGGTCGTCATCGCCCAGGTCTCGAACGACGAGATGGAACCGATTCCCTCGAAAATGATTCGGACCGTAGGGATGAGCCAGCCGCCCGATCGGCTCAAGCTCGAAAGTCGGGCATGATAGACGTCTTGCGCGGGCCATCCACGATCGTCAAGTACTGGATCGTGATGGCGTGCCGGTCTTTCAAACCCGCGTAACTCACTTGATGGCCGGCCAGATTCCAGCTCCGACAAATCCCTGAACGGCTTCGATCGTACCGATATTCCGTTTGCTCAATCGGTAGAACGTGTACACGCCAGACCCGGCCGGCGAAACCAGCGGCAGTTCTTCAACGCGAAAATCTTCAGGCTGACATTTGAGCTTCATCGGCCGGCCGAGGAGTCGATCTCCAAAAAGCATGAGCTAGATTCGTATTTGAGCCCTCGTCGAACCGAGCCTGAGCGATATGGTAACAAGTGTCGTCGAAACGATCTCAGCATCTCCGGCTGCTCATTAAAAAAAAACCGAGAGGTAAGCGATTATCGGGGGTGCTGATGTCCATCTTCATTGGAGGTTGTTATCAACTCGGGATGCCACGGCTTGATATCCGGCAGTGTTTCGAAGGCAATCGACTGGGAAATCGGCAGGCTTCGCCGAGATCGAGACCAAGACTTTGAGATATTAGAGCGGAATAGATGCACTGAGATGAATGCCTGAGCACCAAGACGGCCCGTTCACAGCTCGACGTATTCGACTTCCTCGTTCCCACCCGCTCTCGTCTCTCCTTCGCAACGTCCAGGACCAAAGGTTGATCATGACGACTACGACGACCGCGCAACCGGCGCCTCTGCGGCTAGCGTGGGCTTCCTTGATTTGGATGGGGGCGATACACGTAGGCGCCCTCCTCGCGTTCATTCCGGCCTATTTTTCCTGGTCCGGCCTGGCCTTGTGCTTTCTGTTACACTGGCTGACCGGGGGAATTGGAATCTGCCTGACCTATCATCGTTTGTTGACGCATCGAAGTTTCGCGGTGCGCCCCCACTGGCTCGAGTACTGTGATGACGATCGTCGGATGCACCGCCTCGGAGGGCGGGCCGCTCAGTTGGGTGGCCGACCATCGCCGGCACCATGCGCACTCCGATGAGGAAGGTGACACACATACACCACACCGCGGTTTCTTCTGGGCACACATGGGTTGGTGGATGACGGTCCAGGAGGATACGAGACACAGCCCGGATTACTACCAAAAATGGACACCCGATCTCTGCAAAGATCCGGTCCATCAATGGATCGATCGCTACCACTTTGTCTTTCCCCTCTGCTGTTCGGAGCGTTATACGCGACTGGGTGGCATGCCCTGGCTGGTTTGGGGTGGTTTCGTTCGTTCTGTTTTCGTGCTTCATTCGACCTGGCTGGTCAATTCGGCGACCCACGTCTGGGGATATCGCTCCCATTCGACTCGTGACGAGTCGACCAATCTATGGTGGGTCGCGCTCCTGACTTACGGCGAAGGCTGGCACAACAACCACCACGCTTACCAGACCTCGGCCCGACACGGACTTCGGTGGTGGGAAGTGGACATGACTTACATCACCATCCGCCTCATGATGATGTGCCGCATGGCCTATAACATTCGGTTGCCAAAGATTCGATCGTCGGCTCCCGTCCCCGCCATGGTGACGATTGGCGTCGCGAGTGGAGTCGATCTGGTCGGGTCTTGATCAGGGTCGAGTCCGCAAAGGTATACCGTCGTCACATCGCGATGCTTGCTCAAAGCGCCTTGTTTTCCCCGCGTCGAGCGGCGAAGATAAGGTCGCGTCAATACTGCGGCCCTAGCTCAACGGCAGAGCAGGGGACTCATCAGTCAATAGGTGGCGGCGAAGGGCAACCTTCGTTCGCGAACCGGGTGAATTGCGGGAAACCTAAACTTTGAGCAAGTGAAGGGCCTGATGATGGGACTGAATGGAAAAGTCAGCGGCTCGACGTTGGGTCCAGTAGATGGAAAACGCTCAAGGAACGGCAATCCGCAGCCAAGCCTGGTCGGGCACGGGTGGCCAGGAAGGTTCAGAGACTAGCGGGGTGAGTCCCAACAATAACCCCCGCCGCGAGCGCCCGGCCTCCTCGTTCGGAGAACGTGTGATCCTTCGGACTCTCAGGAGAAGGAATCACACGGCTTGGTTGAGGAGGATGAGATAGTCCAAGCCTCGTGGAAACGCGAGGGCACTTGAATCCCTTGGTTGCAGGTTCGAATCCTGCGGGCCGCACTGTACTTCCGACGGTCATTCGTAGAACGGAATTCATTCCGTTTCCATTCCGGACGAAACGGAATGAATTCCGTTCTACGGCGAAACGGCGAGAATTTCGTGCTACAGTGTGCATTTGACGCACTGACTACCATGCATCCATGGGTAATATGTTCGTGGTTGATCTCGACCCGATTCCTTTTGCCGATGAGGATGACGAGATTACCGTCCCCGCGCGGCGTCGGTATGGAATTGCCGAGCGACCCAAGGCGACGAGTGGAGCCCGCGCCGCGGCGATTTTTGAGATTCGTGCCGATTGGCGTAAGCTTATCGTTTTGCATAATGCATGGCCTGGCGATCTGGTGGGGCCTGGGTGGACAAGACGGCCTGACCAATGGATGGCCCTTGTGGCGCGACGACCACCCGCTCTATTACCACAGTGCGTTGGTGACTCGATCGTTCCTCAATGCCTCCGGAACGACGGCGGGCTACGATCCCAGCTTCATGTCGGGTTACCCGAAGAGCGTTGTCTTCCCAGCCTCCTCGACGCTTCCGGAACTGGTCGTTGCGGCATTCGGCCAGAACCATCCAGCGCTCACTTTCAAGCTCTATGTCTTGGTGTCGGCCGCGGCGGCCCCTTGGTTGGTTGGACTGGCTTGCGTCATCTGGCGTATTCCCCGCTCGGGTACGGCGATCGTCATCTTACTCGATCTTCTGTACATCTGGACCGACTGGCCGATCAATTACGTTGGGTTTGGGATGCTTCCCTACTTTCTGGCCATCCCCTTGGCACTGGTTGCCACCGGTGCCTTCGCCCGATTCTTGACGCGGGGCGGAGCGATTGCCTGGCTGATGACAGCGACCTTGATGAGCTTGGCATTCCTCGTCCATCTGACCGTGGCAATGGTCGTGGTGCCGGCGGCGCTACTGGCCTATATCGCCGCGTTGCGACGTCCTGTGCGACTGTCCGCCGAACTCTTCTCGGGGAGTGGTGCCCGGACAAGGCGAACGGACGCAAACCCAACGCCGAGGTGGCGCTGGAGGAGCCATATCGCGGTCTTCCTGATCCCAATCGTCGTCTTGGCGGTCAATGCGTTCTGGTGGCTGCCGGGCATCTGGCTGGCCTCGACGAAGGGGGAAAGCGGCTTTGTGTTTGCCCACTTGGAGGGAGCGTCCGGACGCCTGCTGAATATCGTCGCGGGACGCGAGGCAAGAATCGAGGTCATCCTGATGGCGCTCGGCATTCCGGGGCTGGGTTTGCTGGCCTGTCGGGATCTGACCAAAGGCGTGGCCCTGCTGGGATTCTGCGTCGCCGGGCTATTCTGGGGCTACTTGGCCGCGGACTTCCGCGGACTGGATTTTTTGCAACCTGGACGGCATACCTACGCCTTCTACAGCGGGCTGGCACTTGCGGGGGGTGCCGCACTCGAGGAGCTGTTCCGCCGTCTCCGCATCGTGTCCAAGGGAGTCGACTGGTTCGACCGCTGGATCATGGCCGGGGCGATCACGAGCGCACTCTTGATGTTCGGCTTCCCGTTGTACGGTTCGATCTACTCACGACTGTGGGCGGGAGAGCCGTTTTTGTCGAGCCGTCCGTCGCAACGCCTCAACTGGATTGTCGATCAAGTGCGCCGTCATGTGGCACCGGGTGAGCGCCTGCTCTACGAGGAGGGGGGAATGGGCATTCCCGGGGTCTTAGATCCGTTCCAGGGCGGACGGTTCAGCGGCCTGCTCCCCCATCTGGTGCCCGGGATCGAACTCATCGGCGGTCCCTACTTGCATGCATCGCTGAAGACTAACTTCACCCAGTTCGGTGAAGACATGCTGTTCGGCCGGCAGAATTGGGACAAGGATTACTTCGTCCGTTACGCCAAACTTTACCGGCCTTCGGCTATTTTATGCTGGAGTCCCCATGCAAGGCGGTTCTGTCACGATAATCCGCGATTGATCCGGATCGTGGAGGATGACGGGACGGTCTTGATCGGCCGGGTCGAGGGATTCGGGGGGGACGTGATTGAGGGGGATGGGAAGGTTGAGGTGGTTGCGGGTCGAATTCGGGTCCAGGGGATGTCCCCCGGGCTTGACGGAACAGTCGTGCTGCGGTATCACTCCGTGCCGTATCTGAGGACCAATCCGTCGGTCGTGTGCGAGCCGGAGTACCGGGAGGGTGATCCCGTTCCCTTTATCCGCTTGCGACCACCTACGGGGACTCGCGACGTCGAGCTGGAGCTCCGGTTTCCCGGTTGGCGTTAGCCTTTGAGTTCTCTGGCCGGCCCGCACCGCCGGCGCGGACTAGACGCACGCAGACGAAATGCGTGAGCGTGGCTCTCTCCAGGGAAGGGGTATGCCGTGCCAGCGATCGACATCGAACCTGACGGGATTCTCCGACTCGATCGGCTCTCGCGCTGGTTCTTCTGGATTCTCTGGGCATCGATCGTGCTGGTGGCGGCGGCGTTTTATTATGAAAAGGCCGCTGACAATCGCAGTGCGTTCGTGCGTTGGCGTCCTCAGGTGCAGGAATTCTGGCGTGGGGTGAACATCTACGATGAAATGAACTTCCCAAACCCGCCGATCATGCCGATCACGCTCTACCCTCTGATGGTATTGCCCACGGTCGCGGGAGCGATGTGCTGGTTTGCGATCAAGGTCGCGCTGACGACCCTGACACTAATCATGTGTCTGAAAATCGTGCAGCCCCCGGGCCGTTTGCTGCCGCCGATGTTTCGCTCGCTCATCTTGATTCTCTCCCTGCGTCCGATTCTGGGGGATTTCCATCACGGCAATAATAACCTCGTGATTTTATTCTTGATTGTCGGAATGTTCTACGCCTGGCGGCGCGGCTACGATGTGGTCGCCGGGCTGCTCCTGGCCCTGGCCACGTCCTACAAAGTTACGCCAGCTCTTTTCTTCATTTATTTCGCATATAAGCGATCATGGCGGACGGTCGGGTGGGGCGCTGTGGGGATGCTCCTCTTTCTCCTGATCGTGCCCAGTTTGATTATCGGCCCGGAGTTCAACTGGGAGTGCCTTCAGACGTGGTGGCAGCACATGGTGAAGCCGTTCGTCTCCGGAAAAGCGATGAGTCCCCAGGAAGTTAACCAGTCGCTATTCGGAGTCATGACGAGACTTTTGACGGAAATGATACCAGGCAGGGGCCGATACCAGGTTCACCTCGACCTAAACGTTGCGTCGTTGGATCCTCGGCTTGTCGGTTATCTGATCAAGGCAGTGGTGTTCGGTCTACTGGCACTACTGGCATGGCTTTGCAGGACGCCGGCCGAGAATCGGCGAGACCCGCGTCTTCTCGGCGAGGTGGCCTTGGTGGTTTTGACGATGCTCTTTGTCTCGGAGCGGAGCTGGAAACACCACTACGTCACGGTTCTCATCCCATTCAGCTACCTGGTCGCGGAATTCTTCTCGTCGCGTGTCAGCCCGCGATCTCGAATCTTGATTGTCGGTTCCTGGGCAGTCTCGTTCAGCCTGATGGCGGCCACTTCGACCGAGTTCGGTGGCTGGTTCGCCGAAGGGCAGGGGCATGAGATCGCCCAGGGTTACGGTTTGTTCTTGTGGGCTGGAGTCGTGCTCTATGCGACGGTCGCCTGGCGAGTCTGGGCACGTCGCTTCGAAACCATAACGCCTCCAGCCTAGCCAGCGTTCAGTTCGCCGATTCCCCCGTCACATTTCAAGGCGAGTCCGGAATCAGGGCGCCGCGACTTGAGAACAGTTTGTTCGCTGTTTTTCTGTAGAGCGGCCGCCGATTTTAACGATAATAGAAGAATAATGGATTCCGGCGACCAGGAGGGTTGCCAACGGGGGAACTGTCCCGATGCGGTCGATCGTCGATCGGCCCATACCTCATTTCTATCCGGTTGCCGGCCAAGGAGGGCCCATGGACACGTCGAAACGAATGCGCCGCGTGCACGCGCCGCATGTGTGCTGCTCCCGAGGTCTTGGAAGATCGCGTGGTCATGAGCGCGGGCGAAGGGAGTACGTTTGCCATTTTGCCTGGAACCGTCGGCAATGTCGGCCAGGTTTCATCCGTGCAATTCAAAATCGACCCCACTCTCTTCACAGCGCCCAAGGGGGGCAAACTCCTCCTGGGTATCGACGTCGCTCCCGCCACGCCGGCGAGTTCCACCTCGACAACCACGACGGCAAGTCTCAAGCCGGAGATCGTCTCGATCACCGACTCATCGGGCCACGTCATCCCAGTGCAGCATTCGAAATACAATGCGAAAGTCGCCAAGGCGAATAAGTTGGGCGATACGCCGACCTCAGCCGTACTTGTGGATGTCAAAGTTCCCAACAAGGGCCAGCCAGATAACGACTACTCCGTGCAGGTGAAGGGATTGGAGTTGACCACAGGGCAGTACCTGGTCGGCTTCTACCTGCCGGGCGATGTCGCTGGCACTGGCACGGTCACCCAGGCGGATCTTCAGACGATCAAAAAGGATAAAGGGCTCACCGCGATGAACTCAAAATACAGTTTCGACGCTGACGTGAACCGCGACGGTGTGATCAATCATCAGGACTACGAGGAGGCGAAAAAAGACCTGGGAGCATCCACGCTGGTCAGCCCAGTGGTTTCGGTCAACCTCGACCCCGCGTCCGACCCAGCCGCGGACCGGACGACGCCCTTCAGCACGGTCGGCTTCAACGGCTCAGCTCACTCCCAATGCCACGATCTCGTTCCTCGATAACAGCAGTGGTGTCACGTCGACTACGTACGGCTAACAACCTTGGTACGTATTCCATCGCTGTTCCACTCGTGACCGGGTCCAACACGTTCTCGGTGACGACTCAGGACGGCTTTGGACAATCAATCACGGGCTCGATCTCGCCCGTGGTGTACTCACCGTCGGCGGCCAGCTAATCGAGCCCGAGCAGCGAGCAAGCGAAGGCGACCTCGATCGAGGCATCCAAAAACTCAGGGCTGGCTGTCGGGAGTCCTCAACCCCGCCGGCCAGCCCTCGTTCATCGGCAAGCTCTCTCGTTGATCGCGAGCTCGGATGACTGCGTCTCGGACGACAGCGTCTGGATCGTCAATGTGCCGTCCCAGAGCGGCGAGCGCGTCGCTGCCGCCAATTCGGCCCAGGGCCCAAGCCGCCGACGCTCGGACCACCTGATCCTCTTGTGCGTCGTCGAGCCGCGCGGTCAATGGGCCGATTGCTTCCGGCAGGCGACGTGTGCCAAGCACGAGCGCGGCATTCCGGAGGAGCCCCGCGCGCTTGGAACGCGACAGGGCCGTCCCCTTAAGTTTCTCCTTCCAGTCCGAGCGATCACGCATTAACCACTCGATCAGATCCGGGTTGACCCACTCCGGCTGTGCGTCGAACTGGCTGAGTCGGCCGATTGGCGCCTTGTCGTTCCAGGGACAGACATCCTGGCAGATGTCGCACCCAAAGACCCAGTTGTGCAGCTTCGTGCGCGTTCTCTTCGTCGAGCACGCCTCTGTGCTCGATCGTCCAGTAACTGATGCAATGGCGGGCGTCGAGCCGGTAAGGGGCGGTGAACGCCTGTGTCGGGCAAGCCTCCAGGCAGCGAGTGCAAGTCCCACAATGGTTGACCTGATGAGGCGCATCGTAAGCCAAGTCAAGATCGATTAAGAGCGCACCCAAAAAAGTGAAGCTGCCGAGACGCCGGCTGATGAGCATTGTGTTCTTGCCGATCCAGCCCAATCCCGCCAGCCGCGCGAAATCGCGTTCCAAAAGCGGGGCGGTGTCGACGACGGCGCGGCCCCGGATCGTCGGGCATTCCGATCGTAGCCAGGCGAGCAGCTCTTCGAGCTTGTCCCAAAGGACGCGATGGTAGTCGCCCCCTCGCGCATAACGAGCCACTCGGCCTTGAGTCGGTCGGAGTGTTCGGGCTTCGGGTTCGTTCCGGCCGTAGACAATGCTCACCATGATGACAGAGCGCACAGGATCGAGCAGGCTGGCCGGGTGCTCCCGGCTCGACGCATTCCGCGCCATGTAGCCCATTCCCGCGGCACAGCCATCGTCGAGCCACTCGAGAAAATTGAGGTACCCTGGAGCCGCCACCGCCGGCGCCACGCCAACCTGGTCGAAACCCAGACGCAGCCCTTCGGCTTTAAGTCGGTCGGTCAGATCCTGGAGCGACATGGTGATCGTGGTTCATCTTGAGGACCGGTCCGGGAATCGCTTTCCGGAGCGCGGACCAGGTTACCCACTACAATGACAGGCGGCGTTCCAATCCCGAGGAGTCCTTAACGCCCAGATTCTCGTAGATTTGTCGGGTCGCATCCGAACGGTTGAGTGTATAAAAATGAATCCCCCGGACCTGGTTGTCGAGCAAGTCTCGGCATTGCTCGGTGGCCCAGTGAATCCCGACCTTAGTGACGGCGCTGATGTCATCGTCGTGGCAACGGCCAATGGACTTGAGCAGCCGAGCGGGGAACCGTGCGCCCAGAGCCAACTCCGCCATGCGCGCCAGGTTCTCCCTCGAAGTAATTGGCATGATTCCCGCGATGATCGGGACCCGGACGCCAGCCAATTCGCACCGCTCACGGAAATCGTAGAAGTCGGCATTATTGAAGAAGAGTTGAGTGCAAATGTAGTCGGCTCCGGCATCGACTTTGCGTCTTAAATAGTCCAGCTCCTTGAGCCGGTTGGGAGTACCGGGGTGTCCTTCGGGGAAGCCGGCGACCCCGATTCCAAATCCCGCGGCTCGTTGGGCAGGGAGCGCGCGCGGACGAAACGAACAAGCTGTTCAGCGTACTGAAACGCGTCGCGGGAACGGTCGTAGCCAGACAACGTCGCGGGCGGGTCGCCCGCCAGCGCGAGGATGTTTTCGATCTCGGATTCCGCGTACCGATTCAGGATCGAGGCGAGCTCGTCCTGATTGTGACAGACGCACGTTAAGTGCGACACCGCGGTGAGCCTGGTCTCACGCTGAATCCGGACGACCAGGTCGTGGGTCCTGTCACGCGTCGACCCTCCCGCGCCATACGTGACGGAGACAAAGGAGGGTTGTAGCGTCTGCAAGTGCGCAATCGTCTCAAATAGTTCGTTCGAGGCCCTGTCGGTCTTGGGGGGAAAAAACTCGAAACTGAATGTGGTCGGACGGGCTTTGAAGATGTCTTGAATGTGCATGATTGGTGTCGTGCTCGCAGCGACCGAGGAACCCTCTTGGCCGTTCTTTTTTCATGTTCAACCATAACCGACTTGGCGGCGATACGGGAGGTCCGTTTTCAGAAAGACGCGGATCCCGACCGGGAAGACCGGCGGTTTGGCTTGCGACCTGAATCGAGGAGCACCGCTTTTCTCGAAGGCGAGACACCGATCTTCGGACAAATTGACGCAAGGACGCAATCAGTCGCAACGGGGGTTGCGAGCCACGCAGATTCGGCGACCATGGAGGATCAGACGATGACTGAAATCAACCCATTGTTTGCGAGGGATCAGCGGGATCAGATCACGCTCGATCTGCTCCGGCGACTTGCTCGTCGTCAATCCCATCCGACTCGTGAGTCTCTTTACGTGTGTATCGACCACGACTCCCGAGGCGATGCCAAACGCCGTTCCCAAAACGACGTTAGCCGTCTTTCGCCCGACGCCCGCCAACTGGGTCAGTTCGTCGAGATCGCGAGGGATCTGCCCACCATGCCGCTGGACGATTTGGTTGGACATTGTCAGTAGGCTTCGAGCCTTCGCGCGAAAGAAACCGGTCGAACGAATGAGGGCTTCCAATTCGTCGGGGTCGGCCGCGGCCAAGCTTGCAGGGTCGGGAAAGCGGCGGAACAGTTCGGGTGTGACCATGTTTACCCGCGAATCCGTACACTGCGCCGAGAGGATGGTCGCAACCAAGAGCTGGTAGGGATTGGTATGAACCAGCGCACAGGTGGCGTCGGGGTAAGCCTGCTTCAGCGCTCGGCAGACTTGCCGACTTTGGATCTTGGGATCATCGCTGGGGCGTCTCGATTCGGGCATTCGCCGCTCCAACCAAGAGAGAAAGCTTAAACAAATCCAATTCGCGGACACGACGTGATCGCTGGTTCTCGACTTGTCGAACAGTCAGACAAAAATACAATATGATCCGCACCGATTGAGTTGGCAAGCGAGTCCGGCGTCTTGCAATCATTCGGCGTACGCGGCTCGTTTTGATGAGTCGGCGCGAATGTCCAGCAATCGCTCCGGATGACATACACCGGTTCGCCGCGAGCCAGACACCGGCCAGAATCTTGTACCAAAAGATGGATATCAATTTCGACGTCAGTGATTTTGGCAACCAATGCCGGTTGTTTCCTTTACCCGACCTCGTCCTCTTCCCACACGGATTGCTTCCCCTGCACATCTTCGAGCCCCGGTATCGTCAACTGACCGAGGATTCGCTCGCGACCGACGGGTTGGTGACAATGGTCCAGGTCGCGCCAACTCCCACAGGGTCGCTGTGGCCAGAGCCCGTGCCGATCATGGGGGTGGGTTGTCTGGGTAGGATCGTTCAACACGAGCGACTCGCCGACGGTCGGTTCAATTTCCTGCTGTTGGGCTGTAAGCGTGTTCGCCTGGTGAGCGAGCAACCGAGCCCGAAGCTTTACCGGATCGCCATTGCCGAGATTCTCGACGATCAAGAGTCCGACCAGCCATTGGAGCCACGCCGTCAGCAATTGCTCGATCTGTTTCGAAAAGTTTTCGAGATACGCCACGATCTCGATGACCACGTTGCCAGGCGATTGAATTCGGCGATATCCCTTGGCGTCTTGACCGACATGATCGCCCAGTTGCTCGGGCTGCCGCCTGGCGTCAAACAGGAGCTCCTGTCCGAGACCAACGTCGACCGCCGAGTCGAGACATTGCTGGTGCTGCTGCGGACAATCATCGAGAGGATCATCCCCGGGGAGAAGGCATCGCGGTCCTTCCCGCCACCGTTCAGTCTCAATTAAGGGGGACGAACGGACGAATCCGCAGCTTGCTTTTCCGGGATAGGTGACATACAATGGCCTGGGTTATTCGCAGAACTTAAAGATTAGTATTGAGTTACATCGATCTTTCAGTCGCCTGCCGAGGATTGGGAATGGGCTCCACGCCGGGGCGCGTGTCGTTGATAGGTCAGAGAAATCGGCGGGTCCGCCTCTGAATCGCCTGTTTGCAAGCGGCATTCATAGGCGGGTCGCTTTCGAGAGTTTGAAGCATGCCAGCAAACGGACCAATAGATCAGTCAACATACCTCGACAACGGCCAGTTTAACCGGGCTGACACTTGCGGCAGCGATGACGACGAGGACGTACCCCCGATCGGGCGAAGCGCATACATAGACCTCGATCGAATTCGACGGGCGGTTCGAGAGATCCTCGAGGCCGTAGGCGAGGATCCCGACCGCGAGGGGCTTCGAGAAACTCCGGACCGCGTTGCCCGCATGTATGCGGAGGTGTTCGAGGGCCTCCACCAAGATCCGCGTCTCCACCTCCAAAAGCTGTTCACGCAAAAATACGACGAAATGGTTCTGATCAAAGACATTCGGCTCGTGAGTTTTTGTGAGCATCACCTGCTGCCGGTCGTCGGTCAGGCCCATGTCGCCTACATTCCTAATGGGAAAGTGATCGGGCTCTCCAAGATCCCTCGCGTCCTTGATGTGCTGGCCAAACGCCCTCAAATGCAGGAGCGCCTGACGGAGGATTTGGCGGAGCTCCTGATGAAGGAGCTCGACGCTCGCGGAGTCGCTGTTGTGATCGAGGCCAGCCATAGCTGCATGACGATCCGGGGGGTCAAGAAGCCTGACAGCACCTTCGTCACCAGTGCCATGAGAGGGGTTTTCAAGGAACGACTCGCCACCCGTTCCGAAGTGATGTCGTTGATCTTCGGTTCACGCGGCTGATACCGGGTCGACTTCTTGGCGGAGGTCGTTTCGCTGTGACAGCATGACGAGGATGTGGGTCCTTCGATGACCGTCGTACCGATGCTGGCCGACTTTGTGATTCGATTGGCCTTCGGGCTGTCGATTACGTCGCTGATGATTTCATGGCGGGTCGTGCCCCTTGCTTTCTTCAGGACTCAGACACACGTGATCCTCGGCTTGCTCGTCCTGGGAGCGCTCGACCAGATGCGGTCCGCCGGTCCGACCTCGGCTGTTTGGCTGGTGGTCGGCTCGGCAATTCTGGCATACATCTCGGCAGTGGCATGGGGATTGGGTTTACCCAAACTCGGCACGCTCACGCTGGCACTGGTCGGCCTGATCACTGCGGGCTGGCTCACCGCGGAGTCGTATTCGGACGGATCGGGATTATGGGCGCTCAATGGCGCAAGTCGGTCCGCCTCGGGATGGCTTCTGGGTGTTACCCTCACGGCGATGTTGTTGGGGCATTATTATTTGACTGCTCCGTCGATGTCGATCGAGCCTTTGAAACAAGTTGTCTCGTTGATCGCGGTCGCCCTGGCGGCGCGTTGTCTCCTGGCGGGAATTGCGCTCTGGCTCTCGCAAGCCGGCTCGTTCGGCTCAGGACCGGCGCCGATCGCGGTCGACTTCGGTTTCTTCGCGGCGGCACGATGGGGCATGGGCTTCGTGGGTACCGCGATCTCGGCATCCATGTCGTGGAAAACCGCAGAGCTCCGCTCAACCCAGTCGGCGACGGGGATTCTCTATATAACCATGATCTTCGTCCTGTTCGGCGAGCTGACTTCGCTGGTCTTGGCGGGCGACGGGGGCCTATTGTGCTGACCGAGTCCGCCCTGAATCACGTCGAGTGATTCGGCGAATTGGACTCCTCGCCGATCTCCACCACAATTCACTGCAAAGAATTAATCGCCAAGCAGTTAGGACAGATTTCGGGTGCCACTGGTCGTACCCGACCAGTGCCCATGCTGCTTGGCCGAACGCACTGGTCGGGTACGACCAGTGGCACCCAAGATTCGGTGGAGATCCGTGAGGAGTCTCGCGAATTGTGAGGAATTATCGGGGAGCCGAGACTCCGTCCGAGCTAGTATCGGCGATCAAATCCTGACGAGTCGTGCCCTCCCGAAATCCAGATTCTCACTTTAGTCTCACGCTGGCTTGCGTTTCGGGAACGAACCGTTTTGTGCATTTCACCGGGCAGAGTCTTTCAGTGCGCGCGTAATCGATTACAATCATCGCGAGGGTCGGGCAATGACATCAGGTGTTGGGTCTTTGTGAGCGGGGGTCCGGTGGGGCGAGTCGAGGGGATGGAGCTGACATTTTCCTGTTCGAACTGTGGCGCAGTCGGGCATGTTTCGCCACTGGAGACGACCAGCCAGGCGGAATGCCGGCAGTGCGGGACAACCCGGCCGCTTCATTCTGAGGCAATTGTCAATTCCCAATTGCAATCCTGCCCTTGGTGCCTGACGACCGATCTTTATATTCAAAAAGATTTTCCCCAGGGCCTTGGTCTTTTCATCGTTGTGGTGGGGTTCGCGATCAGCACGGTTTTCTGGTATTATGAAATGCCGATTTCCGCGTATACGGTGCTCGTGGTTTCAATGGCCCTTGATCTGGTGATGTATTACAAGGTGCCCGACGTGACAATCTGCTATCGCTGTCTTTGCCAGTTACGGGGAGTGGGGGCCAACGGCGACGGCCGTTTCAAGCCGTTCGATCTGTCGATTGGCGAACGATACCGGCAAGAACGACTCCGGGTCGAGCAGTTGCGAGAGCGAGGGGCATCGGCGGAGTAAACGGCCGTTGCGCAGTGTCCGCCGGCCGTCGCCGCCACGACGCCCAGGATGGGTAAGGCACGATTCGAGTCAGGCCAGACCAGCCGGTAAAAGATGGGTCTCGATCTACCCTGTTTCGACGGTGCCACGCCTTCGGGAATCGGCCAACACGATGGGGACTCTTACACGCTTGAGGTGAAGCCACCGCCGTGGACGAGGCTCGTGCTCGGATTTATGACGATTTACGGGGCGTCGTCGAGGGGGAGCTCTATTTCGAGCCCCTTGATCGTGCACCGTACGCTCATGACGCGAGTCTTTACGAGATCGATCCACTTGGGGTGGTTGTGCCGCGGAGCGAGGACGATGTAGTCGCCGTCGTCCGGTACGCGGCGGAAAACCGGATCGCGGTGCACGTCCGAGGGGCGGGAACGGATACCGGGGGCGGATCGCTCGGTTCCGGGCTGGTCATCGATCTGGGTTGCCATCTTCGTAGGGTCATCGCGATCGGCTCGGACCACGTCGTGGTTGAGCCGGGTGTGGTACTCGACGTCCTCAATGCGCAACTGGCGCCGATGGGGCGTCGGCTGGAGCCGATACCGGCCGACTCTGACGTCACTACGGTGGGAGGGATGATCGCCGTCAACTCCGCGGGCGTGCGATCACTGCGTTATGGATCGATCGGCGACCATGTGGATCGGCTGCGCGTTCTGTTCGCGCAAGGCGAGTTGGCCGATCTCGGCTTTGAGCCCTGGCCGGCCTTCGAAAGCGAGCCGATCGACTTCAAGGATCTCATCGTCCGCAAACTCCAGACTTTGTTCCGACGCAATCAAGTTCGACTTCAGCGGATGACGGCGACGCTGCCGCGCAACCGCGCTGGCTATGCACTGGCGAGTGCCTGCGGCGAATCGGGCATCCACCTCGGCCGCCTGATGGCGGGTTCGGAAGGGACATTGGCGGTCGTGATGCAGGCTGTTCTGCAAACAGTGCCATTGCCTGCGGCGCAGGGCGTTGCCTTGTTGCCCTTCGTCCGCCTCACCGACGCCGCGGCGTTTGTTCCGGAACTGTTGAGCTGTTCGTTGGGTCCCTCATCGTGCGACCTGTTCGACCGCCGCTCCGTCCGGCTGCGCGCGGAGCCGACTCGTCGTTTCGAGAATGGATCGACGAAGCGGCCGAATCCGTGCTGACGGTCGAGTTTGAAGGCGACGACCCCGACGAGTTGGCGGAGAAGGTTCGCCTGATCGGCGAACGCGCTTTGCGCACGAGATCATTGGTCTCCGAGCCGGTCGGCGTTTTCAAGCGCGCCGAGTGCCATCGGCTTCTGAGCTGGCGTCGCCTGGTTGAACCTCCCCTGATGCGTTTTCGCGGCCGCGCGCGGCCGATCTCGGTTTTCGATGATGTGGCCGTCCCCCCTGACCACCTCGCCGAGGTTCTCCAACGCCTGCAAAACCTCCTGCAACAACATAACGTGACGTGGACCCTCGACGCCAACGCCGGCGAAGGTCGACTTCGGTTCCGTCCTTTTTTCAACTTGTCCGATCCCGGCGATCGAGCCAAACTAGAGCCGCTGGCCTGCCGCGTGTACGACATCGTGCTCGAGGCGGGCGGTACCATCTCCAGCTCCGAGGGCTGCGGCCTGCTTCGCACCCAGTTTCTTCGAAGGCAGTATGGCGAGCTTGTGCAGATGTTTCGGGAGATCAAGGACGCCTTCGATCCGCTGGACCAGCTCAATCCCGGCAAGGTTATCGGCGACGACCCGCACCTGATGCTCCACAACCTCAGACCCGGGTTCGCGTCGAGCGTCTCGTCGGAATCCGAGTCCGGGATCCTTCCCGCACTCGGACTGTCAGGCAGTGGCGAAGTGCCGATCGATCCCGCACTCCAGGAGTCCCTCGCCGGTCGTCGGCAGACCACTAATCCGGAGTCGGAGCCGGCGATACCGGTCGAAGCGATGGTCATCCAGCCTGCGTTGCGTTGGCCCGAGCTCAGCCTGGTCGAAATGGCGTCGACATGCCAAGGTTGTGGCACGTGTCGGACGCTAGAGCCGTCATCGCGGATGTGTCCGAGCTTTCGGGCTTCGCGGCGGGAAGCGGCATCGCCGCGAAGCCAGGCGAACCTGATCCGCCAGTTAGCCGCGGGCGTGGTCGATCCACGGTCATGGGGCACCGATGAATTCAGGGCCAAGGCCGATCTTTGCATTCATTGCAACCTCTGCCGCAGCGAGTGTCCGTCCGCCGTTGACGTCTCCAGCTTGATGCTCGAAGCGAAGGCGGCCTACGTTGAGAACCACGGCTTACGCACGAGCGACTGGGTCTTCTCCCGGATCGAGATGTGGGCGCGGTTGGGCAGCCAGTTTCCGATCCTGGCCAACTTTCTGCTGACACGTCGTTCGTCGCGGTGGTTGCTCGAGCGCCTGCTCGGAGTCTCGCGGCACCGCGTGTTGCCACGTGTCCGGCGCACACCGTTCACTCGACGGGCCGCCCGCATGGGCTTGACCACCGCGCGCCCCCAGAAGCCCGGACCTCGAGTCGTGTATTTCGTCGATGTCTATGCCAACTATTATGACCAGGAACTGGCCGAAGCCGTAGTCGCCGTACTTCAGCAAGCGGGCGTGAATGTCTTTGTCCCTTCGCGCAGCGGAGCTCGGGTATGGGCTCGCTAATCGTCGGCGATGTGGATTACGCGCGCGATCAGGCAATGGCGAATCTGCGCATATTGGCAAATGCCATCCGTGACGGCTATGTCGTTGTCTGTTCCGAGCCGACGGCCGCCCTGATGCTGCGCCATGAATACGTCAAGCTCACCGAAGACCTGGATGCCGAGCTGGTTGCCGCGAATACGATGGACATCGGCCAGTATCTCCTTGGGCTTGATCTGCGAGGGCAGTTGCCTCAGCCGCACGAACCGCTTTACGCACGCGTCGGTTATCATCAACCGTGCCATCTCCGAGCCCTCGACGTCGGTAAACCGGGGCTTGAGCTGATGCGCAAAATTCTGGGTCTCGACGTCGAATTCATCGACCGCGGCTGCTCGGGAATGGGAAGTACCTTTGGGCTTGGCGCGATCGCTTCTGGACATCGCTCCGGGCTGGCCGCGGCCTTCTAAGGCGACTCCGCGACTCGGATATCGATATCGGCGCGACCGAGTGTGGCGCCTGCCGGATTCAGATGGAACAGGGCCTGACCAAGCGAACGTTACATCCCATCAAGCTTTTGAGCCTGGGTTATGGTCTGAACCCCGAGCTTCGCAGGCAATTCAAGAGCCCCAAGCAACGAAACGTGATGTCCTGACATTTCAAGTCAATTCACCGCCGCGGGCGAGACGGGGGCGGCGAGAGAATTCGCCCATTCGCCCTGTTGGTCGCCCTTGACGACGGACGGCCATCCGGCTATTGTTCCGGCCGATTGTCCCGTCATTTGCATGTCTTGTATTCTGTCACGCTCGTCGGCAACGGTCGCGTCGGGCATGTCGCCCGCGATGGACTCGACCGGTGTTTTCGTCGTTAGCCAACGCCCAGGCGGTTGCGTGTCCGGAGTCCCGATCGTGACTTGCCCGCGGGGTCGCATGTCTCTGGGTATCGAGATTCCGAGCGACGGTCCATCGCGCGTCAGCCCGAACAGGCTGCCTGCGTCGAGATCGCCCGGCTGAACGTTGGGGAGGAATCGTGCGAGGGGACGACCAAGCCAGTCGCTACCCGCCTCGCGGCGTGTGGTTCGGACTCATCCTTCTGTGTGGAATTGGGCCAGTTCTGTTCGCTCAGGACGAACCCAACGGTACCACCGCGCGCCGTGTCCAAGACCCCATCGTGCTCGCGGGCCGCCGGGTGACGGCGTGGAGCACAGCGGACGGTCGATGGGTCCACCTTTTCGATAAAGCCGCTGTACTCCAGGGTGTGGAAGGTTTGCGTGCCAAGGAAGCCATCGTACGGATCGTGGAGCAGTCCTCGTTGGACGAACGGACCTTTGAGGTGGAGGTGTACGCCGAGGGTGATGTCAGCGTGGTCGGAGCGTCGGGCTCGGTTTCATCCCGACACACGATCCTCCACACCGCGAAAGAGCCCCAGCTCTCCCCTTATCATTCATCGGGTTTCACCAGCCTGAAGCAGCCGCCTCGACCGCCGCCGATTCTGCTCCGCTCTGGCTTCTTGGTGCGGAAGCCCGACGCGTTGGCGGGTCCGTCCGGGTCCGAGCTGATCGAAACAAGTGCACCAGGGCCGGGGCTCAGCACGGCTCAGGTTGAGCCTTCCGTGGACAATTCGCCAGGCGGAACGGTCGGGAACGGGCTGCTAACGGGCGGTCCTCCATACGCGACGCCAGGTTCATCCGGCGGAAATGCGAAGCTCCAAACGGGTTCGAAGCAGGATCAAGGTGTCCAGAGAACCCAGTTGGTGCGGGCCGGCGCTCCCAATCCGAACGCGACGACGGCGAACGGAGGGCGCTCGCCCGACACCCAGGTCGCTCTCGTGCGGGCGGCGCAGGCCCCGGCGGGACTTCAGCCTCCCGACGTGGACCTACCACCGATCGAGGCGAAACCACCTGAGGTTCAAGTTCCAAATCTCGCGCCAAACCTGGAAGACTTGCCGCCGAATCTCGTGCCCTTGCCCGGACCGGACGGGGGATCGGCCGTGCCATCGTTGCCGTCCGACACGCCGGGGCAGTCGGGCGGTAATGCCAAGGTTCCCGCGCCCCTACCGATTGTGGGCATCACGTCCGGGAGCCAGCGAGTCACAACTCTCGTGCCTCGAAGTGGTCGGCGACTCGATATTTCCGAACTCGACAAGTCGCCCGACGGTGCGGAGACCTATATCTGTCGTGGCGGCATCATTCTGATCGTCACGACCGCCAAGTCGGGAACGATCGATATCGAGGCGGACGAGGCCGTGATCTGGCTCGGTCCCACCCCGGCGAAGGGCGAACCCGTTACTACGCCAAACGGCGAAGTCTGGCAAGACGATGACAAACGACCGATGGAAGTCTACCTCGAGGGGAATGTCATTCTGCGCCAGGACGAGAACAAATGGGCGGGTAAGGCCGATCAAAGGACGATCCGCGCTCCCCGGATCTATTACAATTTTGTCACTGACCGATGCCTGGCGCCGAATGCGGAACTTGACATTTTCGCGCCAGGGCTGCTTGCACCGTTCCGGGTCAAGTCGCCTCGAATCGAGCAGTTTCGCTCCATGGTGCAATTGCCCAATGGGACCTTTGCCCTGGCTGAGCAGCCCGAGATCCGGGCTGACCAGACGGTCATGACCGGCAGCCGGTTCCCAGACCCCGGCTACCGAATCACAAGCCGATCGATCGACCTGACGCGATATTCAAGGCCGGCCACTGACCCCAACACCGGTAAGGTCATCGATAATCCCAAGAAAGGCGTACCCGACGAGGAGGTTGTCTGGCACTTCGACGCCCGTCAGAACTTCTATTTTATGGGTCCGATCCCAACGTGGTACTGGCCGCGCATTTCCGCCGACGTTGACGACCTGGAGCCTCCGTTCCGCCAGTTCGCGTTCAGCCACAACACTTACTTCGGATATGAATTGCTGACGGACTGGAACGCCTTTCGGTTTCTCGAGGCCAAGAAGCCCGACTGGATTGACACGTGGAACATCGATGTCGACTACTTGAGCGCACGGACCAAGGATTTCCCGGCGCTGGGGAGCGAAATGGGTTGGTACGGCACAAATTTTCTCCGTGACCTCACCGACCCGTACCACCGCGATCGCACCCCCAGCGATTATGTCACGCAGAGCTATTTCGGATACTTCGACATCTGGGGTCTGAAGGATGCCGGCGTGGACGATCTCGGTACCGGGCCGGCGATTGTGACCAATGGGCCGTTTGGCGCGGGCAAGGCGGGGTTCCAGCGGAGCGCAGACCCACCGTTCCAGTCGGAGCGTGGCCGGTTGAACCTCCGTCATAATCAACGATTTTTTCCCGACGACGAGGAACACGACTACCAGGAGCTACGCCTTCAACTTGAAGTCGCATATGCCTCCG
The DNA here is from genome assembly GCA_963720335.1 of uncultured Planctomycetota bacterium. Taxonomy (GTDB): domain Bacteria; phylum Planctomycetota; class Planctomycetia; order Isosphaerales; family Isosphaeraceae; genus CAVRFS01. Next base: position 91,547 of record CAVRFS010000024.1, read on the forward strand.
ACCGCAATTTCATCGAGGAATACTACAAGCAACTCTTCGACCGAGGGATGGACCAGGAGACTCTGGCCGGACCTGGTCTGGCAAAAAGACAACCAGTTCGCGAACCTCTGGACCGAGGCGAACCTGCAGAACTGGTACACCGACACGCAGTGGCTGCCACGTGTGGACTATTATCGCCTGGGCGATTCCTTTTTCGACAACCATTTCACGTATTACACTCACTCGGGTATGGACTACGCCACGATCCATACCGACGTCATGGTCAACAATCCGAATCTGTTCGCTTACATGCCATATGACCCAATCTCGAATACGTCGGGAACGTTTTCGTCCGGCCGGTTTTACACCAATCACGAGCTGGACATGCCGCTGAACTTCGGCAACGTGTTTCGTCTCGTGCCGTACGTCCAGGGTCAGCTTGTCGGCTGGACCGATCAGCTCGGCGGCGGTCCCCTCGGGCATCAACCCAACGGGGCGATGGGCAGGTACTGGGCGCGGCGGGACTTCGCGCGGAAATCACGGCCTGGAAGCAATATCGCGACGTCGAAAGCGAGCTGATGAATGTCCACGGGCTTAATAACAAGTTCAGCATCTTCGCCGACGCTCGGGCGGCGTACTCCAATCAGAAGCTTAACAGCATCGCCGTTCAGGACGACCTCGATGATAATACTTACGAATATGTGCGTAGGTATTTGGCTCTCACCGCCTTCACGGGGGGAATCTTGCCATCTCCCTATGACCCGAGGCACTTGATCCTCCGCCAGATGCTGTCGCCGATCACGGGCACGACTGACGTCCAGGCATCAATCGACACGGTGCAGTTGGGGATCCATCAACGGCTCCAGACCAAGCGTGGTCCAGTTGGCCGCCGCCGGATCGTTGACTATATGACGTTCGACGGGACGACCACATATTTTCCCAATGCCGCGCGCGACAACTTCGGTACGCCTTGGGGCCAAGCGATGTACAACTATCAGTGGTACATCGGCGACCGGACCAGCATCGTTTCCGCTGGCTGGTTCGATTTCTTCAAGCTGGTCGGCAGCCAGCCCCTCAATAATAGTTTCACGACCGGATACAACCCCAACGGGTTGAATATCATCACGTCGGGCGTTTCGATCAGCCGGCCTCCCCGCGCGTAACGTCTATCTCGGATATACGATCATCGACACGGGGCCGATCAAGACCTCGGCGGTGAACGCGTCGATCAGCTATTGGTTAAGCCCGAAGTGGTATGGTACGTTCTCGCAATCGTATGACTTCGGCGACTCAGTCTCTTTAGGGTCAATGTTCGCGTTCACTCGGATCGGAGCGGATTACTTGACCTCGATCGGCCTGAGCGTCGACCCGCAACGACGAAGCTACACGTACGCGATCACAATCACCCCGCGACTCAGTCCGGGCCTCAGCTCCGGATCCAGCTCGAACATGGGCTCGTTTGATACGCGGTTTGCCCCGGCTCAATGACCTCTCATGATCGACGGGTGGCTGACGACCATGAACGACCGAACACGATCGCAGGAGTCCACACCGGCCGACCTCGCTGTCGACAACGCGCCGGCCAGCGTCTTGCGGTCGGTTCCGCAATTCGAAGATGGGACGTTAAACTTCGATGAGCCATCGGAGATGACCGCGCAGGCCGATCGCCGCAACACGCGACGAAAGCTAGCGGCGGGATGGAGGGGACTCAAGGCAGCGGTCCGGGGCGATTCCAGCTTCTTCGCTCATGGCTATCGTGGGACATTGATCGCCATCACGGCCGCACTCTTGGGGGTCAATCAATTGGGCTGGTGCCTGCTCGTGATCGCGGCCAGTTTGGTCTTGATCGCAGAGCTCGCGCACAGCGCCGTCGACACGTTGGCTCGCGCGATCGGCGATCCCGAGGAACCTCGACTGAGAACCGCTCGCGAGATCGCAGCCGCGTGCGTGCTGGTGTCCGCCTTCGGCTCGGGTATCATCACAACAATCGTCCTGTTCTGGAAGTTCGCCGAGCTGCTCCGCTCGCCCCCATGAATCACCGCTCGGGGGCACCCGCGGTGCGCGAGGGTTCCCCGGAGGCCGTTGGTGACTGCAATCGATCCACGTTCCACAGGCTTGGCGACGGCCGATCACACCTACGTCTTGTTATCGCGAGGAGCAACGATGAGTCATTCGATTACGCGTATGTTCGTGTTTGCCGCAACGGTCGCGGTTGGATTCTTCGCATCCGGTCTCTCGTTCGCGGGCGACCCGCAGAAGGACCTGGGCAAAGTGTTTGTCGGCTATCTTTTTGGTCAACCCCGCAATATCAATTTTGGGCTTTATACTCATTTGTGCCACGCGTTTCTCGTGGCTGATGGAGAGGGCAAGGTTCGGACGAATCCCAACGTGCCCAGCCGTGAGATCACCGGCCAAGCCCACAAGGCAGGCGTCAAGATGATCCTTTCCCTGGGGGGCTGGGGATGGGATCGCCAGTTCGCTTCGATCGTCTCCAAGCCGGAATCGGAAGACCGCTATGTGAAGTCGGTGATGGCGATCGTGGATGAGTTCGATTATGACGGAATCGACTTCGATTGGGAGTACCCCGACGATGAGAAGGAGATTGTCGGCTTCGAGCGGTTGACGCGTCGTTTTCGAAAAGAGCTTGACGCGATCGGCAAGAAGAAAGGGCGGTCGATGTGTCTAACGATGGCTGCCTCCTCCAACCCGGGCACGCTCAGATGGCTCGGGAAAGAGTTCTTACTCGAGAACATGGACTGGATCAATGTGATGACCTACGACTTTACGGGTGCCTGGACCAATTACGCGGGACATCATTCGCCCCTCTTTGCATCCTCGAAACAGCCGGTAGGAACTGCGCGGTCGACCGAATCCACCATGAAATACCTTCTGGAGGAGAGAGGCCTGCCGGCGAATCGACTGGCGGTCGGGATTCCTCTTTATGGCCGCGGCTTCGCCGTCTCGGAACCCTATGCGTCCACCAAGAACGCGACCAACAAGAATGCGACGAACAAGAATACGACCAAGGCACGAATCCCACGGGGCGACTATAGCAACCTGCACCGGCTCAAGAACGAGCAAGGCTGGCCTCGGACTTGGGACGACCAGACCAAGAATCCCTGGTTGACTTCGCCCGATCACTCGATCGTGATCGGCTACGACGATGCCGAGTCGGTCGCGATCAAAACCGATTGGGCGATGAAAAAGGGGTTCCGCGGCGTCTTCTTCTGGCAGATCAACGCCGACCGTCTGCCTGACGGGACAAACCCGCTCCAGGAAGCTTCCCGCAAGAAGTGGGATGCGAATGTGCCCAAAGGCCAATGATTGAGAAGGCGGGCGGTTGAGCTTGACCGCTTGGTGTTAACTTTTATAATGCCTCCCGCGGCTGAAGGAATCGGCTGCGCGCTGCATTTCCCTTGGCTTCAGATCAAGGAGGATCGCGATGGCCGGCCGCCGTACATTCCTCGCGGTCGTCCTTCTCGCGGTGGTTCTCCACGCGGTCATCATCGCCCAAACACTTCTGCCGGCTCAGGATGGCCTGAAACTGATCCGGATCGCCCAAGAATTTCAGACTCAACCCTGGTCCGACGTCGTCCGCAGCTCGGACGCGCACCCTCTGTATCCCGGCGCTGGTTGCGGCCACTCAGCCCGTGGTTGCTCTGTTCGCGGGACACGGTCCGGACGGTTGGCGAATTACCGCCCAGATCGTGGCAACCCTCGCCGCGATCGGGTTGCTCGTCCCGATCTATGCCGTTACGCGGCTACTGTTCGATCATCGAATTGCTTGCCTGGCGGCGGGGCTCGCGGTCGTGCTGCCGCGAGCCGCCGAGCTGGGACACGACACGCTGAGCGATAGTCTCGGCCTTTTGGCCACGTTCCTGGCTTTATGGCTGGGTGCCGTGTCGTTGCGCACTCGCGATTGGCGGGTGGCATTGGGCTCGGGTCTCGTCGCGGGTCTGGGATTTCTGGCGCGGCTCGAGGTAATCCTCGTACCCGTCGCGATTGGACTGGCCTGGATGGTCGGGTTTCGTCGCGACCGTCTACCACGCGCGATCTCCCAGGGCTCGACTGTCGCGACGATTATCCTGGCCTCACTGGTTGTGGTCGGCGCCTATAGGCTCGTTAAAGGCGAGGTCTCCGAGAAGCTGGCGGTACGCGTCGTGGCCCCGCTTTGGCCGAAGCCGATAAGGGTCCGGCAGGTTCCCTCGCCACTGCCGAGCGGGCTCGACAACCCGCGTTTGGATTTCTCGCCCAAAGAAGAAACAGACCGGATTCCGATCCGAAACTGGCGAGACGCGCGTGGTTCGAATCATCGAGCAGGTGGTGGGAGCAACTGTGCTGGTGCTTCGCGGTCATGACCATTTGGGGTCTGGTGCGCCAGCGATTCATCCGCGGGCTGTGCCCGGAGCGCGACCCGAACGACGACTGGTGAGATCGAACGCCGTTTATTGATCGTCTTCGCCGCCGTTCATTCGATGGCCGTGGTGCGCCATAGCGCGCTCTTTGGTTATCTCTCGGGCCGGCACGTTATGGCCTTGGTTTACGCGTCGTTACCCTGGGCGGCGGCTGGGACGTTCGTGTGCTCGCGGGGTCTCGCGGTCAAATTCGCACTGGAGCCCGCGGTTTGCTCGCTGCGCCGGCGTCTGCGTCGGCAGCCTGGTCATCGCGACCTCGATCATGGTTCAAATGATGCCGAGCCATTTGAACCATTTGAGCCGCTGGGGCCACTGGGCCGCGGGCCGTTGGCTCGTCGATCACGCCCGGCCGTCCGAGCGAGTGCTTGACACTCGCGGTTGGGCTCGATTCATCTCGGGGCAGGATGGCTACGACTACTGGCACGTGCGCCAGGCACTCACGGATTCGCACTTGAGCTACATCATCGTGGGCCTCGACGAGCTGGAAGCCAATAGTGCTCGGGCAGCGACACTCAATGCCTTGCTCTCGTATGCGGCGACACCGCTCAAAGAATTTCCCGCATTCCCGGGTGATCGAACTGCCGGCGTTCGCATTTACCGCTTTCACCGGCCGAGCAAGGATGGGGAGGATTGGTCCCTTGAACTACGGCTCGCTCTGGGAGCGATGGGCCCGCGGGGTGAAATGGACCTGGATCAATGAGCAACTATCGCAAGCGCTTGCCTGAGGACCTCATTGTGAGCGTCATGGCCCTGCGAAGCGGGGATCGATTTCACGCCAAGCAAGGCCGCTCGACGGCGCGGGTCGTGCTGGACAGGACGGATCGCCCATTGGCGGTCTACCTCAAGCGACATTTCCAGCTCCCCTGGCCGTCGCCGGCCTGGCGGCGCTCATCGACCCGGCGGGGAGACATTCCCCGGCGTCGGCCGAATGGACCCACCTCGAACGCGTCCGGGCACTGGGAATCGAGGTGCCCGAGGTTGTCGCAGCCGGCGAGCACATCGGTCCGGGGACGGACCTGACCAGCTTCTTGATGGTCGCCGAGCTCACCGATTGCGAGCCGCTGAATGAGTCGTTACCGCGACTCGCCGATCGATTGGAGGCCAAGGCATTCGACCGTTTCAAACGTATCTTGATCGAGGAATTGGCCAGGATGACCGCAAACTTGCACGCGGCCCGCGTGTTTCACAAGGACCTGTACCTTTGCCACTTTTTCCTGGATCCGGACCAGGTGGAAACCGACCGGTCAGGCGTTCGCGCATCGTCCTGATCGACTTGCACCGGCTGGCGGAGCACCGTCTTTGGCCGAATTGGTGGCGATGGAAGGATCTGGGGCAATTGCTGTACTCGACCGCCGGTGTCGCCGGAATCACCAACCGCGATCGCCTTCGCTTCTGGAAGTTTTACCGCCGGCTCGTCGGGATTAAACGGTCGCGATGGCAAGCGAGAATGATCCGTCTCCGAGCCGCGCGTTACCTGGCGCATAACCGCAAGGCACGTTAGACGCGGAACTTTCCCAAGCGGGTATCCCTCCAGTCGGGCTTCTTCCTTGAGCGATAACACGAAGATGCGGAGTCGAAGGGAACCAACGTGATTGAAGGCGGAGATCGAAACCATGCACCTGGCCTTGAATTTCCAGCGTGTTGATCCGTCCCGAGGTGGCGCCGAGACTTACGTCGCGGATCTTTGCCGCCAATTGATTCAGGCAGGGCACCGGGTTGATCTCTATGCGGAAAGCTGGGCCGACGGTTGCCTTCCTCCCGAGGTCAACGTCGTGACCGTCCGCGGAACCGGGCGAACCAAGTTGGAGCGGATCCAGAGTTTCGCGGCGAATTCCGAACTGGCCCTGAGCCAGGCTCGCCATGATTGCTCGGTCGGGTTTGTCAACACCTGGGCTCACGACGTGATCATCCCCCAGGGAGGCGTTCATCGAGGTAGCCTGGATGCTAACTCCCAGCGCTTTTCCACAACCGCGCTCCAACAATTCTATCGACTGGCCAAGACGGTCAATCCCAAGCACTGGGTGTACCGATCGATCGAGAACAAACAATATGACTTGTCCCGCGCCATTCCGGGTGGTTGCCGTCAGCAACATGGTGAAGCGACATCTCCAGGAGTATCACCACATTCCACGGCAGCAGATTCACGTTGTACCCAATGCGATCGACCCGAGGCGGCTCAATGTCTCGCAGCCAGGCGCGGTCCGCTGCGCTTTCCGGAACAAGCTCGGGTTTAGAACCGCGCGATCTGGTCGGACTGTTCGTGGGCCATAACTTCGCACTCAAAGGACTTAAGCCGCTTCTGGCCGGACTGGCGGCGCGTCGACAGCGGAATCGGCGAGCGCGTCCGATCCAGCTCTTGGTATGCGGGGGCGGTAATGCGGAGCCGTATCGGCGGCTTGCAAGCTGGCTGGGACTGGCTGACTCGGTCCACTTCATGGGCTTCTATCCCGACGTCAACGCCTGTTATTGGTCCAGCGATTTCTTCGTACAACCGACGTATTACGACCCGTGCTCGCTGGTAGTCCTGGAAGCGTTGGCGTGCGGCCTCCCTGTAATCACCACGGCGCAGAACGGCGCCAGCGAGTTGATGACCGACGGCCGCGAAGGGTACATCCTGACGGCTGCCGACGCCGAGGGCGAGCTGATCGCGGCCCTGGACCATATGGCCGTTGACGACACAAGGCGGGCGATGGCGGTTCAAGCGGCCCGGCTCGGCCAGCAACAGACGTTCGATGCGCACGTCGCGCGGCTGACCGCGATTTTCGAGGAAGTGGCCGCATCCAGGACCAGACGCTCGCCTCATTCACGCAAGCGAGGATCGAAGTCCAACGCCACTCATTTAGAGCGAGCCAAGAAGTCACGCCGTATGAGTTGAGTCGAGTCGAGTCGAATCGAGCTGTCGTTGGAACAGCCGGCGACTCGACCGAGCTAGGAGGGCTCGACCATGCAAGCGGTATTGTTGGCGGGAGGCAAGGGAACGCGGCTGCGGCCTTACACCCATGTCCTCCCCAAACCACTGATGCCCCTGGGCGACGCCGATCCCATGCCGATCATCGAGGTGGTGCTCCGCCAGCTCGGCCGGTTCGGGTTTCACCAGGTGACCATCATCACCGGCTATCTGACCGAGCTGATCGAGGCGTTTTGCGGCGACGGTCGAAAGTTTGACACCAGAATCACCTATCGCCGCGAGACGACGCCCCTGGGGACCGCGGGCGGACTGACGCTGCTGGAACGCCCGACCGAGCCGGTGCTTGTGATCAATGGCGACATCTTGACCACTCTCGACTATGCCGAGATGTACGGCTTCCACTGCGGGCGAGCGGCGGCGGCCACCATCGCCTCCTATCCTCGCGAGGTCAAAATCGATTTCGGGGTCCTGCTCTTCGGCGAAGACCGACACGTCTTGACAGGATATCAGGAAAAGCCAGAGTATTCCTTCGAGGTGAGCATGGGGGTGTACATCCTCGACCCCCTCGCCTGGGATTACCTGACGCCGGGCCGCTCCTTGCCGATGCCCGACCTGCTGGAGTCGATGCGCCACCAAGGGCACGACATCCATTGTTACCGACAGGACTGTTACTGGCTCGATATCGGCCGCCACGACGACTATGCCACGGCCAACGAGATCTTCGAGGCCCGTCGGGGCGCATTCCTGGGTACTCCGATGACCAAGAGAATCAAGATCGGGCGCGACCAGTGAATGACACGTTCCGTCACGCTGGACTTTCGGCCCATCTCTGTCATTGCCGCCTACCTGGTTGGATCGATCCCGTTCGGCTATTTGATCGCCCGACGGGTCAAGGGGATCGACATTCGCACGGTCGGCTCGGGCAACCTGGGTGCGACCAACGTAGGGCGAATCCTGGGGTTTCGATACTTTCTTCTGGTCCTGACGCTTGATCGTGCTCAAAGGGTTCTTGCCGACGTTCGGCTTCCCCTGGATCTTGAGTATGCTCGGCGGGCCGCGACTCGCGGATCTACCGGTCTTGATCGCGCTGGCGGCGATCTTGGGTCATACGTTTCCAGTGTATCTCAAGTTTCGAGGCGGAAAAGGAATCGCGACCAGTCTGGGCGCGGTGCTGGCGCTCGATCCGGTCTCGTGTGCCGTCGCCGTCTTGGTTTTTGGGGGAGTACTGCTGGTGACTCGCTACGTCTCTTTATCGGCGCTGGTGGCTTCTCTGGCCTTCGCGGCGGCGCACTTCGCGCGCGATTCCGCTCCGTTGAGTCGCGAGCATACTGGCGATGACGCCTGTTCACGGTCGGCGTCGTGGCCTTGCTGATCTTCCGGCATCGCTCGAACATCGGCTCGGATCTGGGCGGGTACCGAGAACCGGGTCAACTTCGGCGGTCGACGCTCGCAGCCCAACGGTCAGGCTCAATCCCAGCGGCTGCGTCAACCTCATCCTGCTGTGTCATTCTGGTTCTGTTGGTGGTTGCCGCGGCTGGGAGGGCTCTGGCTGTACCACACACGCGAACCAGCCGATCGAGGTGAGTGCGGGACCGTGGGTACTTCACGAGACCGACCGCGTGTATTCCGGCCAGCAGCGGGTCGACCGGATCGCGTTCTCCGCCGGCGGGACGCGACTGGCCGCGACCTGTCCGAGGTACGAGCGTGTCGTCATCTATCAGGTGGACTCGCCTGATCAACTCAAAGAGATCAAAGTCGTCGACCTCGAAGGACGTCCCGTGGCGATCACCGCCAACGGTGATCGGTTCCTCGTGCTCGTGCGTCCCAGCGGCGACAACAAGCATATCGAGCCCGGCTGGTGGGAAACATTCGATCTTGAAGGGAACCGGGTCGGCCAGCGAACTCCGACTGGCTATTACCCCGACGACTTCGCGGTCTCGCCCGATCGAAAGTACCTGGTCGTGATCGACTCGGGACAGTGCGGAGGGAGATGCGAAAAAGCCGTCACCCGCACTCGAAGTCATCGCCACGGACTTCCAGACAAACTCACATCGCGTCGTGGGCCGTCTCACATTCGATAAAGGCGATGATCCCGAGCGGCTCACGATCTCGGCCTCTGGACAATGTGCGGCGGTCTTGCTGGCGATTCCAATATCGCGGAATCGAGGTCTGCGGCGATCGACCTGTCGACTCCCGAATCACCCCGCCTGGTCGCCCGGACCAAACCGACAGACGCCGACACACCATACGTCTCGTACTCATCAGAGACCGAGTGGATCATGATGCCCGTGGCGGCTCCGTCCGAAGCCGTCGCGATCGACTTGTGCGAAGCAGCCGAGAGGGGGACTCAGGCAACGGCAGTACCAAGCCGGTCCGTCACGCCGATTACGTGGTTTGTACCCGGCAGAAGGATTCCGTCCTGGAGCTGTTTCAATCCTCGCCCCGCTATTCGCTGGGATGCCTTCCCCTCCACGGACCCCTCAACCTCGGCCGGACGCGTCCGACGGGGCTGGCGTACTCGCCCGACCTCGGCCTGCTGGCCGTCGCGACCCGCTCCGGCACGATCCATCTGATCGAGCTAATCCCGCGCTTCGACTCCAGTGATTTTCACCGCGTCGAATTGCCGCGACCCATTCCGAAGCTCTTAAGCGATGAAGCGTCTACGCGCTCATGAAGGTTCAGGTCGTCCTTTCAAACTGGTCGATGAATCGTTCGCGGATTATACTGAAATTGCTGGTTTGGAGCTGTCGCTTGCCGATGCGAACGCACGTACTGACCTCAAGAGAATCGACAACTTGACAAGGACGCGACCAGGATGTTTCCGAAGAGGCGGCACATCGGCGAATCCCGGGCCTCGGATCTGCACGAAGTGCAGGCGCGTGATCCACGACGACATCGCCGGCACGCTTTGTCCTGATTGTGGAGCGACCACTTATCCCCAAGGTTACTGCCCAGTCTGCGAGGATTTCCTAAGGTTACCCGTCGGTGCGTTGTGCCCCAAGCACGACGTCGAACTGGAAGATGGGGTTCCCTCACTCGATTCACCCCATCGCATCGGGTGAACCCATCTACTGGGTTACGGTCGGGGTGCTCCCGGACAGCCTGGCGGCGGCGGCGCCTCGGATCCGGCTTGAGGCCGAGGGCATCCCACGTTCCTGGAAGGGGAGCGGATGGGCAGCGCAGGGATGTATCGGCAGGCGACCGGCGGCGTCAAGCTCCAGGTCCCCGCGGACCAGGCGGCCGAGGCGCGCATCATCTTGTCTCAAAGCTGGTCGCTGCCCAGCGATGAAGAAGGCCGATTTCGAAGACCTTCTCTAAACTCTATCAACGACCGGGCTGATAGGCGATCCACAAGGCCCGAAAGTAACGCAGCACGCGTTCCGGGTCGGAGCTTTCGGGAATTTCGGCGAACGTGAAGCCCTGGTAATTCTGATCTTTCAGTAAGGCGAACAGCATGCGCCAAGGGTATGCTTCGTCGGTGAGGTCGCGGAGGTGTACTTCGTGAACTTTGGGCGCGACCAGGGCAAAGGTTTCCTTGATCGAGCCGTTCTTGACGTCCGACTGATTGGAGTTCCAGCAGGTGTAAGACGTTGGGATGGTCGGCGTACTTCATAATCTTCGCGAAGTTGTCGAGGTTGGATGTCACGCTTCCATGAACTTCCACGCGAATTTCCACCCCGAACCCCGTGGCATACTCTCCCACCTCGTGAAGCGATCGGCCGATCTGTTGTAATGTGGCATCGAGGTCCGCACCTCTTGGGGATACCGTTCGGCCGGACCTTCACACCCGGCGAGCCGACGTCGTGTGCCAGTCGAACATATTCTTTGGTTCCCTCGATATTCTTGCGAACCTCGGCCGGGTCCGCGGACTGATATTCGAAGGCACTCCCCAGGCCAGCCAACTGCACAGGGGAATCCTCGAAGCGATTACGGACGGCCTCGCGCTCGGCCTTCGTCAAGTTGACTTCGACCTTGTGGGCATGGGAGGTCCGCAGCTCGACTCCCTCATAACCGAGCTTTTCGAGCCTCGCCAAGATCGTATTAAGGTCCCAATCCTTGGCGATGTTGTAAGTGACGATCCCAAGCTGAGCCATGGTGTGAGATCCTGTGAACGCTGGGGTTCGTGGGCAACGGTGGCGACGCCGATTTCATTGTCGTTCACAGTTCATCGACGGGCAAGGCGGATGAGCAAATCCCAGAGGCGCCCAACCTAATCCAACGATCAGGTGAGCAATTCACTAATAACCTGGCCGTCGGAGCCAATCGATACCGGACGGCCGGCGCGGTTATTGAACGTGGTCTCGGGGCTGATTCCAAGCTGTTCATAAAGAGTGACCATCAAGTCCTGAGGCCGGACCGGCTGGTCCTTGGGGATCTCCCCCTTGGAGTTCGATGCGCCGATGACACGCCCTCTCGCGAAACCTCCACCGGCGGCCAGGACGCTCATGACTTTACCCCAGTGGTCGCGCCCGGGAACGGGGTCGACGCCGGGCACGCCTGTCTTGTTAATCCGGGGTGTGCGGCCGAATTCGCCCATGACCAGCACCATCGTCGAGTCAAGCAAACCGCGATCGTCGAGATCCGCGATCAAGCTGGAGACCGTAGCGTCGAGAATCGGCAGGACGTTCTTCATTCCGGTTTCCAGGCTCGAATGGTAATCCCACCCGCTGAAAGTCAACGTCACGAACCGCACGCCCGCCTCGACCAACCGACGCGCCAGGAGCGCGCTCTGTCCCCACTGATGCCGCGAGTAGCGGTCGCGGAGCCGAGGATCCTCCTTGCTCAGGTCGAACGCTCGCCGAGCGGCGTCTCCGAGCACCAAGGTGAAGGCTTCCTGTTCAAATCGATCGAGTCCCTCCATCAACCCTGACGCGTCGACGTCCCGTCGCACGTTGTCGAGAGTACCCAGCAACCCGCGACGACTCTCAACCCGGGATGCATCAACACCCGCCGGCAACGAGAGATTTGGGACGTGGTAACTCTCGGAATTCGGGTCGCCGTCCGCAACGAAGGGGTTATAGCCAACGCCCAGGTATGCTGCTCCGTGGTAACCGGGCACCAGTCCCACCGAGTGAGTATTGGGGAGGCCGACATAGGCTGGCATCGCCGGCTGCTTTGCGCCCTTGAGCTTGGCGATGATCGAGCCGGCCGAGGGATATTGTGGCGGGAGATCCTTGGAAGTCGAGCCGAAGTAGCCGGTCAACATCCAGTGCGCGGCCGCGAAATGATCGCCCGTATCATGATGCAACGAGCGGATAATCGACATCTTGTCCATCAGTTGCGCATGCTTGGGAAGAAGTTCCGAGACCAATACACCAGGTACGGCAGTGGGGATTGCCTTCAAGGGGCCGCGAAACTCACGAGGCGCTTCAGGCTTGGGATCGTAGGTCTCGTGCTGCGGCGGTCCGCCATCGAGCCAAATCAATATGACCGAGCGCTCGCTCACCGACTTCTGGCCGCTGTTTCGGGCCGACGCCTCGGCCCGAAGCACGCGCGGGAGCGTCAGGCCCGCGAGACTGAGACTTCCCACCTTGAGGAAACCGCGACGGTTCAAGCCATCACCACGCAGTGCGGATGACATCGGCAACTCGATCATCGAATAGGCTCCTTCGGGTGCGCGTCTGGTTCACTCGTCAATCGATAACCGGAAACCCTTCGGCACTGAGCACTGCCCAGATGATTATCTTAAAGACAATCCGGTACAAGTGCGCGTGGCAGAGGCCGAGATGCGGGGACCCGATCATACGTCTGGAAAAGCCGGCCAACCTCGTGGCAGCATTCCGTGGCAGAGTCACTCGACCATGCACCTTCACACTTGATTGGCCACGACGACCTCTTGTCACGCCGAGCGCACACACTTGCGTAGGGCCGAAATCTCTCGTTCGGCCGTATGTCCTTGGCGCGATGACACTTACGTGTGACACAGGTATAATCGGAACTTCGCCAAAAACGATCATCTCCTTACGTTGATTGGGCTTATGTGTGACACAGGTATAATCGTTAAAGCCGGTTCGAAACATGTCTCTTGGCAATACCTCCTTACAGCAATTGGGTTTACGTGTGACACAGGTATAATCGTTAAAACCGGTTTGAAACATGTCTCTTGGCAGTACCTCCTTACAGCAATTGGGCTTACGTGTGACACAGGTATAATCGGCATATTCAGGAAGTCTCTCACGCTTCTCGGCCATTGATGTAAAACTGAGCCAAATAATCGGAACCGTCGCTTTCTTCGCCGTAACAGGATTAAAGTCCTGCATCTTGGAAATGGTGACCGTCGCTTTGTTAGCCCCTACTTGCAACGGAATCGGGATGAACCTCGAATCGGTGAATGCCCGACTGTGGGTCGGCCCAGCCTAAGGCCGCCATCGCGCTGGGACCGATCTCGTGGCCGCGGCCGGCAACGATCCCACTCCTACCGACATCGTACGATCCCGCAACCAGAATGTTAAATATTTTTTATACGGTCCCCTCGTAAAATGCATGGAGTCTTGCGGGAGTTTCGTGAACGAAGTACCGTTGAGCATGGATTTTAAGACAATTCTGGACACACGCTCGTTAATCACATTGTGGAAAGCGTTGGGCAAGAATTCGCGCGGGCTGCGTACAGTCTGCCCGGACGGGGTCTAGACGTGGAGATGGATGCGGCTTAGTCTTATAAACGGATTAGAGACCGGGTAGCTCAGTCGGTAGAGCAACGGACTTCAGACGCCAAGATAAGAGCAGTGAATAGGAGCCTCGCGCGGGAAGAATCCGAACCGCGATGAGAGGATGCCGCAGTATGCTGGAACGCCCTGAGAGCCGCCCGCACCACAACGTCGCTGGTAACGGCAAGCGTGATGGTTTGAAAAGCGAGTGGATTGGGTAATCAGCAGGCAAGAGACCGATCGTCGATCGGCCTCAGCCCCAGAGACTAGACGCGGCACGCCTGTGATGGCGATGGGATAGTCCAGACTATCAACTCGGAATTTTGTTGGGTCGCGAATTCGCTTCCGCATCAAGATTCCGGCGGTCGGTGAAAGCCGATGAGGTACGTTAATCCGTTGGTCGAGGGTTCGAGTCCCTCCCCGGTCATTCGCGACAGGACACGTCAGAACACGACAGGAAACGCCAAAACCCCTGGAATCATCGGCCTTCCAGCCCTATCAACTCCCGAGCATTCAACCCCGCCATCACGTCGGAAGCTGACGGATAACGCCCCGAAACGTCTCATGCGGCGCTACCTCTGGCGCGTACCCGCGCGCTACCCGAGGATTCCGACCTGACCGTCGTCGTCAACGCCTGGCGCACACTGCCCGAGGCCCTCCGATCGGGTATCGTGGCAATGGTCACGGCCGCCTCGGGGAAATGATGCAATTGAGAATCCAAGAACCACGACCCCCCAGCGGTTCTTGGTTCTTGAAAGCGTTTCCCGATATCAGGCCGTCTTTTGGGACACGCCCATGCACAGAGCGTGCATTGTAACAGCATGCGGTTTTCCCAAATTCGGCCCAACGTTTGACCGGCCGATCTTTGATGTGATGCCGAACCGTTGTCGAGCGCCCGCGTCCGAGGAAAACCCAAATCCAGTTTGACATACAGTTTGAGTCTGTTCTGCTAACTAGCAGATGATTAGCATGAAACTAGCACTTGCGACCTAAGTCTCGTGCTGCCACGAAGATACCAGAAACGCCGCCCTCGGTTCAGGAATTAGGGAAACGGGCGACTGCCTGACTGGCGACAATTAGAATCCCCTCCGTGTTGCCTCAATGGAGAAAGTTACCCAGTGGCGATCGGCACGAAGCCTCCCAGCTTTGCATCAGCCCCGGGGCTGATGGCCGCGGCCCCGGTCGCCGATCTCCGCGTTGCGGGACCAGACCAGGCGGTCGAACAGCTCGGACAGCCGGACCGCTGTCAGGGAGCTGACGCTCCCCGCTCGCCACGGTATTCGCCAACGATGAAGGCGAGCGGGAGCGTCAGCTCCCTCTCTGCTTAACCTTCGAAAGACCGAAAAGTTCTTTTGAGCCTATTCCTTCGCCGTGTTCTCGTCGAAGGTGAAGACGTCGTCGATGCCCACTCCGAACGCCCTGGCCAGCCGGAACGCTAGCAGTAGTGACGGAACGTAGTTGCCCGCCTCGAGCGCGATGATCGTCTGCCGCGTCACGCCGGCCAGCTCAGCCAACGCTTGCTGCGTCATCTCGTTGTGGTCGAACCGCAACTTTCGAATCCGGTTCGTGATAACGCCAATGGTTTCATGTGGCATCGGAACGCCCTACTCGATACATCAACAGGGTCGCGACCGCCGTGACACCGACGACCACCATCCAGCCGTACCAGACGCCCAACAACACCACGCTCACGGGGACCAAACCGTCCCAGCCGTAGTACGCGGGGAGTAACATGCAACCGGCGACGAAGGCCAGCCAGAAGATCGAGAAACCGATCAGTCCCGATCGGATACGGATCAACTGGTCGCGCTCGTCTTCGATGACTCCACTCCCCCTACGGAGGAGAAACAATGGTGCGAAGCCCAGCAGCCCGAGAACTCCCAAGCCACCGTGAGCGCGGGTCGTGCCAAGCACAGGGATCAAAGCCACGACCAAGACAACAGTGCTGGCGACCACCGCCAGATTGAACCACGCAATTCTCTGCCACGCGGACATTTCGACTTTCTCCGCCAAGTTGAACGACGCAGTTTTTCGCAACGCTGATAGTTCGACCTCCTCGGATTAAGGAACAGTGACCCGAGACACGGCGGGCGAGATCGCCGGACAGAGCCGGCTCCTACAGGAATGTGTGGAAGCGAGCTCCGTCTCCGGATCCGAGTTCTCGCCTCGTGCCAGGCTGCTGTTCATCAACCCCGTTTGATTGTAAAGAATACCTTACACAAAGTAAATTCTACTTGACATTAGAGGCGCGATTTTCGGCTGTCGAGCGCTGGACGCGGGAGAATCGGGAAAAGAACGAGCAGAGATTCATCGGCGTGAACGAACGAATAAGACCACAATATAACTTAATAATAAATCTACTATGTATCTATCCCTTCCCTCCGTTACCTCCTGCGGTCCATACCGGCGGCTTGAAAGGAAGGTGGGGTGTTTGTTACAGTCCCAGACGGGATCGGGGACGGGCAACTGCCCGTGGGCTCGGGGGCCGTCAGCATGAATTCGAGTGAGCAACGGTTGTGCGATGCGCGGGAGGTCGACGGTCTGATCGCGTCGATGGCGCGGAAACTCGAGTGAGGCCCGACACCACGATGTGCCCTTCTACCTGGTGGGAATCCGTAGCCGAGGGGTTCCGCTGGCGCAACGATTGTCTCGAGAACTGGGACGGCTTTTCGGCAAACCCGTGGACGTCGGAGCCGTCGACATCACTCTCTACCGGGACGACCTGGGTCAAGCCGATCACTGGCCCGTGCTCCGAGGCACGGAGATCCCGTTCAACATTGACGGAGCGGAAGTGGTGCTGGTGGACGACGTTCTGTTCACGGGCCGGACGGTCCGCGCCGCCTTGAATGCGATCTGCGACCTGGGACGTCCAGCGCGAGTCCGCTTGGCCGTCCTGGTTGACCGCGGCCATCGCGAGCTGCCCGATTCAGGCCGACGTGGCCGGTCTGATCGTCTCGACCGACCGCGGCGATCACGTCCGTGTCCGGTTACATCCGATCGATCCCGTCGAGGAGATCGTTCGAATCATCCCTGGCAGCAGCTCGTTCCCCTCGGACAGGAGCCCCGCGACGTGAGGGAACCATCGTCTCTCGATCCGAGCCCCGAGCTCGACTCCCTGGGGCCGTAAACATTTGCTGGGTTTGGAAGAACTCTCGCGCGAAGAGATCGTGTCGATCCTGGACACCGCCGAGTCGTTCGCCGAGATCTCGACGCGCAGCCGCAAGAAGGTTCCCGCGCCTCCAGGGCCGGATCGTTTTCAACTTGTTCTTTGAAAACTCGACCCGGACGCGAACCAGCTTCAGCCTGGCGGCCAAGCGACTGTCGGCGGACACTCAGGACTTCACGCCCGAGCGGCTCCAGCCTGTCGAAAGGCGAGTCGTTCATCGATACCGCCAAAAACATCGAGGCCATGGGAGCCGATGTCCTGGTGGTTCGCCACCCCACGCCGGGCACGCCTCATCTCTTGTCGCAGTTCGTGAAGTGCTCGATCATCAATGCCGGCGACGGTGCGCACGAACACCCCACGCAAGGGCTTCTGGACCTGATGACCATCCGCCGCTCCAAAGGGAGGATCGACGGGTTGACCGTCGGCTTGCTGGGCGACATTTCCCACTCGCGGGTCGCCCGCTCCAACATCTGGGGGCTGACCAAGCTTGGGGCGAAGGTGATCTTGTGCGGACCGCCGACCCTCGTGCCCAAGGGGTGGGAACGGATGGGCTGCGAGGTTGTCTATCACCTGGAGGAGATCTTGCCGCGTTGCGACGTGCTCAACGTCCTGCGGATTCAGTTCGAACGCCAGCAGGGAGGCCTGTTCCCGTCGGTTTCCGAGTATTCCCAGTTTTACATGATGACCAGGAGCGGTTGAAAATCGCCAAGGCAGACTTGCTGTTGCTCGCCCCGGGCCCGATCAACCGCGGTGTCGAGCTGACTCCCGAGGTTGCCGACGGCAAGCACTCGGCGATCCTGGACCAGGTGACAAACGGACTGGCCGTGCGAATGGCCGTGCTGCACCTTCTCTGCGGCAAGATGGAATTCCGCCGGCGCTTCGCTCGATTGAGCCAGACAAATCGAGACACATCGGACACGAATGAGTCGGTGCCCGAACAAGAAGCCGGACAATCACGGGAGGACATCGCCTTGCCGACGATTCAAATCAGCGGTGGCCGGATCATCGACCCCTGCCAGGACATCGACCAGATTGGCGATCTCTGGATCAGTCGCGGGCGGATCTTGCCGATCGGAGGGGGCTTCGAGGAAGCGGAAATCGTCATCGATGCGCGGGACATGATCGTTTGTCCGGGATTGATCGACGTCCACGTTCATCTCCGCGAACCGGGCAATGAAGAGGATGAGACGATCGCCACCGGCGCGGCGGCCGCGCTGGCCGGCGGAGTGACTTCGGTCGCCTGCATGCCCAACACCCTGCCGGCGATCGACACCCAGGCCGCCGCCGAGTTCGTCGTGCTCCAGGCCCAACGGGCCCGACAGGCCAACGTCTACCCGGTGGGTGCCGTCAGCAAGGGACGCAAGGGCGAAGAGCTGGCCGAGCTCGGCCAGCTGGTCGCCGGTGGCGCGGTCGCCTTCACCGATGACGGCGCACCCGTCGCCTCGGCCGCGCTGATGCGCCGCGCCCTCCAATACACCAAAATGTTCGACCGCGTGATCATGCAGCATTGCCAGGTGCCCGAGCTGACCGTCGGCGGAGTCATGAACGAAGGGTTCGAGTCGATGCGGCTCGGGTCTGGGCGGCATGCCGGCCGCCGCCGAGGATATCATGGTCGCCCGCGACATCCGCCTGGCGGAAATCACCGGCGGCCGCCTGCATATCCAACACATCTCGACGGCTCGTTCGGTGGAGCTGGTGCGCGAGGGGCATCAGGCGCGGCGTGCGAGTGACCGCCGAGGCCTGCCCTCATCACTTCACCCTCACCGACGAGACGTCTGCGCTCGTTCGATTCCAATTTCAAGATGAACCCACCGCTGCGGACATGGGCCGATGTCGAGGCCGTGATCGGTGGGCTCAAGGATGACACGATCGGGATCATCGCCACCGACCACGCGCCCCACGCTCGCGAGAAGAAGATGCGCGAGATCGACCAGGCCCCATTCGGAATCGTCGGCCTGGAGACCCTGATTCCGATCACGGTGACGAGCCTGATCGAGCCAGGCCACCTGAGCTGGCCCGAGGTCATCCGCAAGTTGACCTCCAATCCCGCTCAATTACTGGGTCTTGCCAAGGGCACGCTCAAGGCCGGTGCCGACGCGGACGTCACCATCATCGATCCCCACATGCGCTGGACGATTGATCCCGCGCAGTTTCGTTCCAAGAGCCGCAACACGCCATTCGGCGGCTGGGAGGTCCGCGGCCGTGCTCATACCGTGATCGTCAACGGCGAGGTGCGCTCTCACGCGGGGCGGAATCGTCCAGCAGGCCGGCGCGGCCGTTCCGGCATGAGTAACCGGCGTAGAACGGAATTCATTCCGTTTTATGATCGACGGTGGGGTCTTCACCATGCACAAAACGGAATGAATTCCGTTCTACGACCCGGGTTGCGGCCAGCGAAACTTGAATAACTCGCGATTCGCTCTACAGTTAATAGCGGGAGCGATGACTCGAACTTCTTGCCGACGACAGGTTGGTCATGCGGTGGCTCATCGATGGCTATAATGTGATGCATGCAGGGGGACGACTGGGGCCGAAGCTCGGGCGCGAGGGTTTCCGCCGCGCTCGCCGTCGTTTTCTGGACGATCTGGCGGCCGCGTTGGTGCATGGAACCGTCGAGCAGACCACCGTGGTCTTTGATGCGTCGTTGCCGCCCGGGGACTTTCCGCTCCAATCGAACTATCGTGGAATCCAAGTCGTCTTCGCTCTCGGGGATGAGAACGCCGACGCCCGGATCGAGCAGTTGATCGCCGACGACTCCAATCCCAAGACCTTGACGGTCATTTCCAGCGATCGCCGAATCCGACAGGCCGCCACTCGTCGGCGAAGCCCATCGCTGCCGGCCGAGAAGTTCTGGGAACATCTCGACCGGCTCCAGGAACGAGCGGCTCGAAAACAACCAGCGGATGCTCCGCCCGCCTCTCGTCTCGCCGCCTAATGAGCTCGGCTGGCGTGAGACCCCGGAGGAGTCCGCCTTCTGGATGGAAGCCTTCCGCGGCGTGCTCGACGCTCCGGATGTTCAAGAGGCCCTCGCACCCAATGCCACCCTCCTGACCGACGCCGAGATCGCCGAGATCCAGCGCGAGATCGATCGCGAGTCGTGACGAGACCGGCCGCGTGGCTCGACGCTGAGCCGGGTGTTGCACTGGTCGGGTCGACGAGTTCAGGCCTGGCTGTCTGGATAACGACACGGCGACCGTGGTAAAACCAATCAACAATGCTCCTTTCGCCGCGATCGCCGTGGGAAAGGGTTTCCAACTCAAGATTCAGGATCGTGACGCAATGAAGGTCCACGAATATCAGGCGAAAGAGCTGCTGAAACGTGCCGGAGTCGCGGTGCCGGATGGGATCGTCGTGACCGTGCCGGCGGATGCCGCCAAGGCCTACGACGACCTCGGCGGCGGTTTGATCGTGGTCAAAGCCCAGGTGCACGCCGGCGGTCGGGGCAAGGGGGTCGCCGTCGGCCCCGATGACGATCGCGACCTGGCGCTCGAGATCGCCAGTGGGCAAAAACCCCGGCCCGGCCGGAATGGCCAAGGGCGTGCAACTCGTGAAGTCGGCCGACGAGGCCGAAAGCGCGGCCGCCAGCTTGCTGGGCAAGACTCTGGTGACCTACCAGACTGGGCTTCAGGGAAGTCCGATCTCCAAGGTCTCTGATCACGGTCGGACACGACATCGTCCGCGAGCTCTACCTGGGCTTGGCGATCGACCGGGGTCTCCAGTGCCCCGTGCTGATGGCCTCGACCGAAGGAGGCGTCGAGATCGAGACCGTCGCCCATCAAAGCCCGGAGAAGATCCTGCGCGTGCCGATCGACGTGGGCTTGGGCCTGGCTGATTTCCAGGCTCGGAAGATTTCCAAGGCACTCGGCTTGACCGGCGATTCGGCCAAGAAGGGGGTGATCTTCTTCAAGAACTTCGTCAAGCTCTTCATCGACACGGACGCCTCGCTCGCCGAGATCAACCCCTTGATCGTCACCGCCAGCGGCGACGTGCTCGCCCTCGACTGCAAGCTGAACTTCGACGACAACGCGTCGTTCCGCCACCCGGATATCGTCGCGATGCTCGACGAGACCGAGGAAGACCCGGCCGAGCTCCGGGCCGGCGCGCAGCGGTTTGAGCTACGTCAGCCTGGACGGCAACATCGCCTGTCTGGTCAATGGCGCGGGCCTGGCCATGAGCACCATGGACCTGATCAAGTACCACGGCGGAGAGCCGGCCAATTTCCTCGACGTCGGCGGCGGCGCCAACAAGGCCCAGGTGCTCGAAGGGTTCCGCATCCTCTTGAGCGAGTCGCGCGTCAAAGCGGTGCTCGTCAACATCTTCGGCGGCATCATGAAGTGCGACACGATCGCGACGGCGCTGCTCGCGGCCTACGACGAGCTGGATTTCCGCGTCCCCCTGGTCGTTCGCCTCGAAGGGACCAACGTCGACCTGGGCAAGAAGATGATCAAGGAAAGCGGCCGCAAGATCGTCACGGCCGACGGCCTGACCGACGCCGCCCAGAAAGTCGTCGCCGCCGTCAAGGGGGCGGCGTGATCGTGATCCGGAGTCGAACGAACACGCGAGAGGCGACCATGGAAACGGAAACGATGGGCAGAGTCCTCGTGACGGCCAAGATTGAAAACTCGGGAGATCTTTACCTTCGAGTCGAAAGGACTTCTCCCGCCGATCAAGCTTGCAAGTCGATCGAGGTCAATGACGCCCTTGTCGACACGGGAGCGACCATGCTCTCGATGCCGAAGAGAATGATTCAACAATTGGGTCTCGAGCCGGTCCGAACCCGCAAGGCGATGACAAGCGCCGGGACCGTGACAGTCAATCTATGGCGCGCGTTCGCCTGACCGTTCAAGGCCGGGATTGCCCGACGGATGTCACCGAGCTGCCTGACGAATGCCCGGTACTGATCGGCCAGATTCCCCTGGAACTGCTCGATTTCGTCGTCGATATGCACGGGCCAGCGATTGATCGGCAACCCGGCGCACGGCGGCGAGCATATGATCGAAATGTATTGATTTCATCGGGAAGGTGATCCTTGTCTCGGGTCACTACTATCAGTCTCGGAGCCGAGTGCATCGGTAGATGAGGGATTGAAATCACGATTCACCGCCGTGGTGAACGCCGTCCACGAACGCAACAACACGGAAACTTTTATGAGCATCCTGGTCGACATCAACACGCAGCTGATCTGTCAGGGCATCACCGGCAAGGCCGGGGCCTTTCACGCGGAGCAGTGCCAGGCTTACGGCACGGACCTGGTGGGGGGCATCACGCCCGGGCGCGGTGGGACGACCACGCTGGGCGTACCGGTCTTCGACACCTGCTCCGAAGCGGTCGCCGCGACCGGGGCGAACGCCACGATGATCTTCGTGCCGCCCCCTTTCGCCGCGGACGCGATCATGGAAGCGGCCGACGCCGGCATCAAGGTCATCGTCGCGATCACCGAGGGCATCCCGGTGCTCGACATGGTCCGCGCGGTCGCCTATCTCAAGGCCCATCATCCGTCGGCCCGCTTGATCGGCCCGAATTGCCCGGGAATCATTACTCCGGGCGCCTGCAAGATCGGCATCATGCCGGGTTATATCCACAAGCCCGGTCGAATCGGGGTCGTCAGCCGTTCGGGGACGCTGACGTACGAGGGTGTCTGGCAGCTCACCAACCTGGGCATCGGCCAGAGCACGTGCGTGGGGATCGGCGGCGACCCGGTCAACGGCACCAGCTTCGTCGATACCTTGCTGTTGTTTGAAGCCGATCCGGAGACCGATGGCGTGCTCATGATGGGCGAGATCGGCGGCAACGCCGAGGAGCAGGCGGCCGCGCTCAAGGCGGCCGGCAAGTTCACCAAGCCACTGGCCGCTTTCATCGCCGGTCAGACCGCCCCTCAAGGCAAGCGGATGGGACACGCGGGTGCCATCGTCTCAGGCGGCTCGGGCAAAGCCTCGGACAAGATCGCCGCCCTCGAAGCGGCGGGAATCAGAGTCGCCAAGAGCCCCGCCGATATGGGCGCCACCCTCCAGGCCGCACTCAAGGGGTGAGCCAGCCCATGGACTCGCCCGAGGACGCTGCGCACGGCTCCCGATCGCTCGAATCCCTGGACGACCGTTTCCAGCCGAGCGGTCTACGACAACCCCTGGATTCGGGTCCGTGAGGATCAAGTGCTCCGTCCGGACGGCTTGCCGGGCATTTACGGCGTGGTCGAGTTCAAGAACCGCGCGGTCGGGGTCTTGCCGGTCGATCGACGAGGGCGGATCTGGCTGGTCGGGCAATATCGCTATCCGTTGCAAGCGCTATTCCTGGGAGATTCCCGAAGGAGGGGCACCCAGTCACGAGACTCCCGAAGCGACCGCCCACCGCGAGCTGCGTGAAGAGACCGGTCTGATCGCCGGACGAATTGGAACTGGTGGCGACCGCTCATCTCTCCAACTCGGTCAGCGACGAGCTGGCTTATCTCTTCCGCGCGACCGAGCTCACGCAAGGTCCGGATGATCCCGAGGGATCCGAGCGGATCACGGTTCGCCGGTTTGATTGGGACGAGGCGTGGGGAATGCTGAAACGGGGTGAGATCACCGATTCGCTGAGCGTGATGGCGCTCTTGCATGAAGCCGTCCGTCGTCTCGAGGAATCGCAGTGAGATGCTGATGAGAAAGATACCCGCGTCCCTGCGGGTCCTCGATGCTTCCGAGGCGTGGAAGGGCGGATCGTGGAGTCGTGTGAATCGATCGGCTCAGTAAGTCTTGCCCGAGTCGCGCACGACTCGCCACGTGGTGCGGGCGGCTCGCTCTCGTGTCGCTCCCTTGGTCACGGGAAGAATCGACTCGGTGGGGAAGTATTTGCCCGGGCAGACGGTCGGGGTCGTCGCGAGCTGAACGTGGGTCGTCACCCGACTCGGCGCAATATGCGTATCGCTGGCTCAGATAAGCGACCAAGGCTTTGGCGGCGGCGATCTGACGCGGCGTTGGCGGCTGCTGGTCGAAATCGCCCACCAGGCAGATGCCGATGCCGTACTCATCGACGTCGTGCGTGCGCGCGCGTTGCGGCAGTGAATGCCTTGTTTCTGGTTGGTCCACCGCTGGGCGATCTCGATCTGCCCGTCGTCGCTGCCGGTGCCGTTGCCGATCACGAAGTGGTAGCCGCAACCGTCGAATCCCAGGATCTTGCGGTGTTCGCGATCGATCTGGTCGTAGCTCCCCTCGGGAGCCGCACTGTGGTGGAGAACGATGTATCGCCACGGTCGATCGGCCTTGTTGGGATAGACCAGCTCGTTGGCACTCGCTTCATCGACGAACGGGCGCAATTGCTCGATCACGCTGGTGCGGCGAACCAGCTTTGAGGTCGTTGCGGCGACTTGCCGCTCCGTGTGACATCCGTGTTCCAGGCCGCTGGGGATGCCGGCGGAGGTGGAGTGGGCGCTTGGAGAGGGGTGCCTTGCGTTCGGACTTGTTGGGTTTGTTGGTCGAGTAGGGGTTGGTGGTGGCCTCGCTGGTCCGGTGGTCGGTGAAAGGTCGTTGAAGTCGTCTGGCTGTCCGCCGATCGACGCCTTCGGCGTCGATTCGACGGCTGAGCTCGCGACTCGATCCGTTCGTCGAACGAGCCCGATGGAGGCAGCGCCGGGACGGTCGAATCGAGTCGTTGAGGAGTCGGACAGCGGCGCTCCCGACGTGACGGCGGCGATGTCGATCGCCGGCGTCGTGATGGTTGAGGCCGATCCGCAGGACGTGCAGGGGGCGGTCACCGCGCTTCGTGTCGTATAAATTGGGCGGTAAGATTGACGGTTATGGCTGCAGCCGACCGTCAGCGCGCGGCCACGCTCAGCAACACCGCATACGGCCATGCGCAGTCGCGGGCGCACAGCGATCGTGACCAACTCTCGCAGGGCCATCATACTTCTCCTTGCCAGGTTCCATTCTGGCCCGACATCCCAGGTCGGGTCTCAATTCGCACTCAGATCGCAAGCGGGATGCCGAACCGATCATCAAAGGTGTCCAGGAGGGTGATTCATTTTCCTGGCTTTCGACTCAAGTCTACACGCCGTTTGGCCGAAGGCCGGTTTCGGCGGAAATTTTTTATTTTTTCCTCAAGTCAGAGTCGCGACAATTCCGCAAGGTCGTTTGTCAAAAGTACCAGAGTTGATGAAGATACTGGTATTCTGTATCGGTTCTCTTTGTGACGAACCAACCCGGTGTCCGTGTCGAGCGGCAAGCGCAGCTTCGGCGTGACGACAATCTGGCGAGGCAGTCGCCGAAACGTTATGCTAGGTTGGGACGTTCAGCGAGGATGGCCCCCGAACCCGCGGTGGGCTTTTTTTGTCAGCAGAGCGACCGGCGGCCCACGGCGGTGTGGTCGGGCCGATCCTCGTTGGTCGCGTCCGGAGAGCGTCCGTCATGCCTGCGTACCATCCTCAGCGTATCGAGCCGAAGTGGCAAGCCGACTGGGAGCGGAACAAGACCTACCGCGCGATCGACCTTGACCCGTCCCGTCCCAAGCTTTACATCCTCGACATGTTCCCTTATCCCAGCGGAGCGGGCTTGCATGTCGGCCATCCCGAGGGATACACGGCCACCGATATCGTCTGCCGCTATAAGCGGATGCGCGGTTATAACGTGCTGCACCCCATGGGCTGGGACGCTTTCGGCCTGCCCGCCGAGCAGTATGCCGTCGAGACAAACACCCATCCCAGAATCACCACCCAGGCGAACATCGAAACCTTCCGCCGCCAGATCAAGTCGCTGGGCTTTTCGTACGATTGGGACCGGGAGATCGATACAACCGACCCCAATTACTACAAATGGACCCAATGGATCTTCCTGAAAATCTACGACACCTGGTACGACCCTGAATTTGAGTGGACCGACGGTCAGGGCAATCCCAGGCGCGGCAAGGGCCGGCCAATCGCCGAGCTGCCGATCCCGCCGGGAACGACCGACCCGGACGCCTATCGCGACTCCAAACGGCTCGCTTACCGCGCCGAAGTCGCTGTCAACTGGTGCCCGGCCCTCGGAACCGTGCTGGCCAACGAAGAGGTGATCGACGGCAAGAGCGAGCGGGGCGACCATCCGGTCGTGCGGATGCCGCTCACGCAGTGGATGCTGAGAATCACCGCCTACGCCGAACGGCTGATCGACGAAATCGAGGGAGTCGACTGGCCACGTTCGATCAAGGACATGCAGCGCAACTGGGTCGGCAGGAGCGAGGGGGCCGAGGTCGATTTCCCGATCGTTAGTCCCGATCCGAACTTCCAGGACGCGATCCGCGTGTTCACGACGCGCCCTGACACTCTCTTCGGCGCGACCTACATGGTTCTGGCGCCCGAGCACCCCTTGGTCGATCGCATCACGACCGCAGCCTCATCGCGAGAGCGTCAGGTCCTATCGAGAAGCGGCCGGCTTCAAGAGCGATCTCGACCGAACCGACCTGGCAAAGACCAAGACCGGAGTCTTTACCGGTGCCTACGCCATCAATCCCGTCAACGGGCAGCCGATCCCGGTCTGGATCGCCGACTATGTTCTGATGGGTTACGGCACCGGGGCGATCATGGCCGTCCCCGGGCACGACGAGCGCGACTTCGAGTTCGCCCAGCAGTTTGATCTGCCGATCGTCCGCGTGGTCGCGCCGAGCCTGGACCAAGGCGCGAGCTCCATTGCCCGAAGCCGAAGCAAACCCCGGGATTGCGGTCAATTCGCACAACGAGGAAATCACGCTCGATGGTCTGCCGACCGCCGAAGCGAAGGTGGCGATCACCGGTTGGCTGGAAAAGCGAGGCCTCGGCAAAAAGACGGTGAATTACAAGCTCCGCGATTGGCTTTTCTCCCGACAGCGGTACTGGGGCGAGCCATTCCCAGTCGTGCTGGACGAGAACGACCGAACCGAAGGCGGTCCCGTTGTCGGAGCTACCGGTCCGCTTGCCCGAGCTGGAGGACTTCAAGCCGACCGGCAAGCCCGAGCCCCCCTTGAGCAAGGCGGTGCAATGGGTCCGCTACTCCGAAAAATACCGTCGCGAGACCAACACCATGCCCCAGTGGGCCGGATCGTGCTGGTACTATCTTCGCTACATCGACCCACACAACGACTCGCAACCCTGGGATCCGGCGAAGGAGCGGTACTGGCTGCCCGTCGATCTTTACGTCGGGGGCGCCGAGCACGCCGTGCTTCACTTGCTTTACAGCCGGTTCTGGCACAAAGTGTTGTTCGACCACGGGTTGGTCAGCACGCCCGAGCCGTTCCAGAAGCTGGTCAACCAGGGGATGATCCTGGGCGAGACGGAGTACACGGCCTATCAGGATGCGGAAGGGCGATGGACCACGCCTCGAAGGACAGCAAGAAACACGACGTCGTCGCGGTGAAGTTGAGCGAGGACCAGGTCGTGAAGAAAGGGGAGGGTTTCGTTCTGACGGTTGACTCGAACGTCAAGGTGGATGCCCGGGCTCACAAGATGTCCAAGAGCCGGGACAATGTCATCAATCCGGACAAGGTCGTAGAGGACTATGGCGCTGACAGCTTGAGGCTCTATGAAATGTTCATGGGTCCGCTCGAGGCGGTCAAGCCCTGGAGCATGAAGGGGGTCGAGGGGGTCTACCGATTCTTGGGACGCGCCTGGCGGATGATCGTTGACGCGGACGCGGGCTCGGTGCGGCTCGACCCTCGAGTCCAGGCCGTGGAGATGACGTTCGAGCAGTCCAGGGAGGTCGCCAAGACGATCGCCAAAGTCACCGCGGATTTCGAAGGTCTGCGGTTCAACACGGCCATCAGCCGGCTGATGGAGTTCGTCAACTTCTTCACGGGGCAGGAGGTCCGGCCAAAAGCGGCGATGGAAACGTTCGCCCTTCTGCTTGCACCGATGGCGCCCCACGTCGCCGAGGAGCTTTGGCAGCTTCTGGGCCACGATCAGACGCTGACCTATGAAAAGTGGCCTGAGCCCGACCCCGTTGTTGTTGAAAGATGATCAGATCGAAATCCCCGTTCAGGTCAACGGTAAGCTTCGCAGCCGGATCGTGGTGGCCGCCGATGCGAAGAGCAGCAGGATCGAAGAGATTGCCCGCGAGGATCCCAAGATCGCACCCCTGTTGCAAGGCAAGACGATCCGCAAGGTCGTGGTTGTACCCGGTAAACTGCTCAATTTCGTCGTAGGATGATCGTAGGGGATTCGTGGTCATATTGAGGCAGTGAGCATGACTCGGTCGCGATATCTTGTCGGGATCGACTTGGGCACGACGAACTGCGCGATCTCGTACGTGGACACGCATGGCCGGGATCGGCCATCCGCCGAGATCCGCAACTTCGAGGTACCGCAACTGGTCGCGCGCGGGGGAGACCGCTCCTCGGGCCATGCTTCCTTCGTTCGTGTATTTGCCAGGCGATCACGAGCTCCCCTCGGGCGCGACACGCCTGCCCTGGAATGAGGGGGCCGATCGGATCGTGGGTGAATTTGCCCGATCTCAGGGGGCGAAGGTTCCCGCCCGGCTGGTCGAGCAGCGCCAAAAGCTGGCTCTGTCACGCCGGGATCGACCGCGAAGCCGACATCCTGCCCTGGGGAAGCCCGGCTGAGGTCAAGAAGATCTCGCCCGTCGAGGCGTCGGCCGCCTATTTACGGCACATTCGCGACGCCTGGAACGACGCGATCGCCAAGGATGACGACTCAAAACGTCTCGAAAAACAAGAGATCGTCCTGACGGTCCCGGCATCGTTTGACGAGGCGGCCCGGGAACTGACGATCCAGGCCGCCAAGCTCGCCGACCTGGCGACGATCACACTACTGGAGGAACCCCAAGCGGCGTTTTATTGTTGGATCGTGTCGCACCGGGATCGTTGGCAGCGCGAGGTTCGCGCGGGCGAGTTGATCCTGGTCTGCGACATCGGAGGCGGCACGACCGACTTCAGCCTGATCACGGTCGTCGAGACGCCGACCGGTCCAGGATTTCGCCGCGTCGCGGTGGGCGATCACTTGATGCTGGGCGGTGACAATATCGACCTGGCGCTGGCCCACTACGTGGAGAAGAAGCTGGGAGGCGCGCGCCTCGACTCCGAGCAGTGGAGCGCGCCTCCGGTTCGCGTGCCGGACGGCGAAGGAAAAGCTCCAGAGCGATCAGCAGCCCGCGCTCGAGCGGTGGCCGGTCACGATCGCCGGACGGGGCTCCAGGCTGATCGGCGGCAGCATCCAGTCCGAGTTGACTCGAAGTGAGGTCGAGGCGATCGCGCTGGATGGCTTCTTCCCCAAGGTTGCTCGTGGCGACGATCCGCAGCGCGGGGCCAAGTTGGGACTGCAAGAGTTCGGGCTGCCGTTCGTGGCGGACCCGGCCGTCCCCAAGCATTTGAGCCACTTCTTGCGGCGGCACCGGGCCGAAGCCATCGGACCCGAGGGGTTCCAGCCGGAAGACCGGCCGGCGCGGCCCGACGCGATCTTGTTCAACGGCGGAGCGCTCACGCCCGAGAGCGTCCGTGCTCGAATCGTCGAAGTCATCACTTCGTGGTTCCGCGACGATCCCGGCCCACCGTTTGCGCCTCGGGTCCTGACCAATTTCTCGCTCGATCTGGCCGTCGCCCAAGGGGCGGCCTACTACGGAGTCGTTCGCCGAGGGGGAGGAATCCGCATCGGCGGTGGGACCGCCCGGTCGTTCTACGTCGGGCTCGAGACGGCCTCGGCCGAGAAACCTTGGCTGTGCGTGGTGCCGCGCGACGCCCAGGAAGGGGAAGAAATCGTGATCGCCGATCATGACTTTGACCTCTTGATGGGCCAGCCGGTTGTCTTTCCACTGGCCAGTAGCTCGGTCCGGCCCGACGACAAGCCGGGCGCCTTGGTCCGCGCCGACCCGGACTCGATCCGCGAGCTTCCCCCCTTACAAAGCCTGATGCGCGTGAGCCGCAAGGCCAAGGCCGAGCGCGTCCCGGTCAGCCTGGCGGCCCGGGTCACCGAGGTGGGCACGATCGAGCTCTGGTGCCAGTCGAGAACCGATGACCGCCGCTGGCGGCTCCAGATTCAGCTCCGTGGCCCAAGCGGCCAGCTCGCCACCGGCGGCTCGGTCACCGGGCAAGAGTCCGACCGGGTCGTGATCGAACAATCGGAGGTCGACGTCGCGATCGCCGCGATCCAGACCGCGTTCGGCGACCGCGATCCTTCGGCAACCGACCGGCGACGGCGATCGGACCCGCGCGGCTCGTCAAGCGGCTCGAGGAACTTCTGGACGTGCCCCGCGATCAGTGGCCGCCCTCGGCCCTCCGCGCCTTCTGGGATCCCCTCATCGAGCGGGCCGATAAGAGGCAGAAGAGCCCACAACATGAATCGCGGTGGTGCAACCTGGCGGGCTTCGTGCTGCGACCCGGCCGGGGCTTCCCTCTCGATGAGGTCAGGATCAAGGCACTCTGGCCGGTATTTCACCAAGGGGTCAAGTTCACGAAGGACGTCCAGTGCTGGGCCGAGTGGTGGATCCTCTGGCGACGCGTGGCAGCCGGTCTTTCACGACCGCACCATGAAGAGATCTACCGTCGGCTGGCGCCGTTCTTGCTACCCGTGAAGGGAACCAGCCCGTCCAAAAAGGCCGGGCGACCCAAGCCCGAGACTCACGAGCTCGCCGAGATGTGGCGGTGCGTCGCCAGCCTCGAGCGACTCACGCCGGAGATCAAGGAGCCGCTGGGCGATGTTGCTCTTGAACGAGCGAATCCACTCCGCTTCGGCAGCCTACGTGCTCTGGTGTCTGGGACGGCTCGGCGCACGAGTCCCTCTGTATGGACCAGCCAATACGGTCGTCCTCAAGGAAACGGGCGAGCGCTGGGCCAGGGCTCTGCTCGGCCGCACGTTCGCTCCTGGCCGTGAGACAACCGACGCCATCTTCGCCCTGGCCCAACTGGCACGCGTCGCCAACGACCGCACCCGCGATCTCGACGACGCACTTCGAACCGAGGTCATCAACCGGCTCAGCGAGCTGGGCGCCGACGAGGCCGCCTTGCGACCGGTTCGCGAATATCATGAGCTGGAATCGGCCCAGCAGGTTCAGGCTTTGGGCGATTCGCTGCCAATCGGTCTGCGCTTACTGAGCGATGCGACGGTTTGAGAACTTGAGAGACTCAGACCGCCAATTCTCGCCGTGAATGCCATTCCTTCAGGTGCTCGCGTGCCGCCGAGAGAAGCTCCTCGTCATCCATGTCCCATATGGATTCGTTTGAAAGTCCTCTCGCGAGGTACGACAGATTCGCGATCAATTGACCAAAGCGCACCTCCGGCGCCGCCTCACTCAACTCGGCCAGGACACTCAACACGTCTTGGCGAATCGGATCGATCATGGCAATCGCTCTCCTACGGTTGGGTAAATCGCCCCAGGTGTTCGCAACTTACCGATCACTTCGACGGATATTAACTGACCTGGTGCGAGCTTGGCGACTCGCGTGGCACGTGTAACCCCATCATAGATAACCAGTTCGCCATCGCTGGCTTGGTAGACCACGATTCGAGGCATTCCCTGGGTGGACCTACCAAAACGAGCAATCTGGCGGTGTCAACTTTCCGGGATCAGCACCCCCGAGCATGGATGGAGGCAAACGAAGAGTGCGCAGGATCGACATCGATAACCATCAGCGTTTCCAGAGTATGATTCTAGTTGCGAACAATGCCGTCAAGCAAGATCTCGCTTCATCTCACATTCAGAATGAATTCAGGAAGTCTACTCCAGTTCTCTGGGAATCCCGAACCTGGGCGTCAGCTCGATTCAACCGGCAAGCGAGTATCACGTGCTGAAATCGGCCCAGCAAGTGCACGCTTCGGGCGATTCGCTGCCGACCGGGCTCTGCTTGCTCAGCGATGCGAGAGTTTGAGACGCCGAGAGACTCAAACCGCGATTTCTCGCCATTAACTCCATACTTTCTCCACACGGCGGCTGTCGGAGAAGGTAAGGATTTCTCCGCCGAACGCGTACTCACGGAGAATCTGTCGACGGCTTCGGGGATCCAGTCTTCAATTTCGGTCAGCCAGCGCCGCAAGGTCGTCGCGTGGAGCTGGCTGCCGTCCCGGTGAGCCGCCACGGTGAAATCGATCCAGCGTTTCTGATCAAGGAGTGCAGGCAGCCGATGCATTTAGTCGACATCGTTGAGAACGTTCGAAGCTTCTCCGCGGACGCCTCGGATAGCCAATTGCTCAGCTCTGCCTGGCTCGACGTCAACGCGAGTGATCGGCGACAAAGAGACTTCCCTGCCATATGGAAGCCGAAGATCAGGACCCGTTGGTTTCGGCCGACGGATCGGGCGGCAGAATGTCGGCGACGGCGATCCGCCCGACTTCGGCGCCGTTGATCACGACCGGAACGGATTGCCCTCGCTTGAAGATGCGCGGCTTCTTGTAGCCGCCCCGCCGCGGACCGGCGTAGACCTCGACCTGGTGGTCAACCAGGTTGACAATCCAGTAGGCGGAAATGCCGCCCCTGGCATAGTTGACCAGTTTTTCGCTCCGGTCCTTCGCCACGGTGGAATCCGCGACCTCGATCACGAGCGCCACATCTGCTGGATTCGGGTGGCGAGTCAGGTAGGTCGCGAAAGTTCCCTGGACGATCGCAAGATCCGGAAGCGGTTCATACGTCGCGTGGACCCGAATCGGCTTGTCTTCCCGGACGAACCAGCCAACGGGAAGCAGGCGATCGAGCTGGCGGCGCAGTGCTTCGGACGTAAACACATGGGGTGGGTCCATCTTAGCTCTCTCGACGATGAACCCGTCGATCAATTCGACCCGTTCCGCCTTGAGGAAATCCGCGACGCGCTCGAATTCGTCGATGTCCATGCGGTATACGTCCCCGAGCGACGGAGTTGCCGGCGAAGTCATCGGTTGTGCCAACGTGATCGTGGACAAGGTCAGGTCTCCGTCGGTTAGTGGGTCCAGCTTCAATGCGTGCCGCGCCCGGAGGCATGGAGCGGGCCCATCATTTCATTTCGGCCTTCAGACTGATCGGTTCGCTGGATCCCGTCGCACTGAAGGTGATCGGCACATTCCAGACGAAGTTCTTGATCTGGCAGAGGTTTGAGGTTTCCTTGCAGACAAATGTCTGCATCGAAAAGCGAAGTTCGATCGATTGACCCGCCACGGCGGCCTTGGCCAATGGCACGGTCACCTTGAATTGGGACACCTGCGGCTTCAGTCTTCGTCCTTCACGCGGCACCTCCGGCCCGAGGATGCCGGTCTTCTCGGGCGTTTCAACCAAGTAGACCAGGGGTGCCTCCTCGTTGAGCTTGAATCCCTTGGCCAAGGGTACCGTCACCGCGAGTGTGATCGACTCTTCCGGCGAGGCCTGGACCGGAGGAACATTGACGACGGTCGCATGCGGGAAAGTCGGGGCCTGAGGAGCCAGCTTCGGCGCCGACAGACCCTCGAACTTGAGCGTCTTCACGGCGTTGGTCTTCAGGTCGACGACCTTGATTTTGTGGTTATTCGTGTCCGCCACATACAGGCGGGAATCGGCAGCGCTCAGTCCGCCGGGCTGGTAAAACTGGGGTGGATTGTCGCTGTCACCGGGCGTGTGTGACCCGATCAGCGACTTGACCGACCGGTTCTTCACGTCGCAGACCTTGACCTTGTTGTTGTAGGTGTCCGCAATGTAAAGGTGGCCGCCGGCATATGTCAGTCCCAAGCAATGTTGCAGCCGGACAGCCGAGCCGCGGCCGTCGCGATCACCAAAGTCAAAGAGCCCCATGCCGACGATGGTGCGAACCATCGGAACGTCAGTCATGGATACCCGTGATGACTCGAACTCCGGAGACCTCCGAGTCGGCGACGAACAGGTTCTCGCCGTCGGTGGCCAAGCCACTGGGCTGCGCGAAGTTGGCCGATACCGCGGTACCGTCTGTGATATTCTCAACTCCCGATCCGGCAAATACACTGATCGTCTCTCGGCTCGGGTCGAGCTTCCAGATCTGGTGCGGGCCGGCCATCGCGATATAGAGCGATTTGTCACCTGGAAGCTGGATCACGTCCCAGGGGCTGACGAGCGGCGTTGTCTTGGCTGGACCCGAAGCGCCCGGTGCCGACATGCTGCGAGCCTGGGTGCCGATCCCCGCGATCGTCGTGACCTGAGCCTCTTTCAAGTCGACGGCGCGTATGGCGTGGTTTTCGGTGTCGGCGACGTAAAGCGTGTCGCCGTCCAGGCACATTCCCTGGGGCCGATTGAACTGGGCCTTGTCGTATTCGCCGTCGACGAATCCTTCTTCGCCACTGCCAATCACGACCGTCTTTGCCTCCATCCAGCCCGGTTTGAATGACCCGGTTATGGCCCGTGTCGGCGATGAACAAACGCTTGCCGGCCGCGTCGGCCAGGACCTTGCCGGGAAACAGGAGCGGTCCCGTCGAGGGACGTTCCATCTCCGGGCTGAACTTCAAGGGAGTCAAGTTGAGCTCACCCTTGGCTTTGTGAGCCTCGACGAGCCGGCCGATCACTTGGTCGAGGGTGTCATAATGTCCCTCGCCGCTGATCGAGCCCTGGTACATGCCGTTGGCGTCAAGCAGCACCAGAGTCGGCCAACTGTTCACGCCGAAGCGGTTCCAGATGGTCATTTTCGCGTCGTTCACGACCGGATGCTTGATCCGGTACTCACGCACTTTGTTGCGGATATTCTCGGTCTCACGCTCGGCGGCGAAACTTGGCCGAGTGGACGCCAATGACGACCAGCTCGTTCTTGTACTTCTCTTCGAGCTTGGCCAGGTCGGGAAGGACGTGGTGGCAGTTGATGCAGCAATAACGTCCAGAAATCCAGCAGGACGATCTTGCCGCGCAGCTCCGCCAGAGTAATCGGACCAGAGTTGATCCAGTCAACTCCACCACGGAAGCTGAGGCCTTGCGCCTGGTTATAAGAAACCAACTTCACGGATGGATTGACTCCAGAGCGATCCGCGACCGGCATAGGACTGGATTTGGGGATCAAGTCC
Source organism: uncultured Planctomycetota bacterium (assembly GCA_963720335.1). Taxonomy (GTDB): domain Bacteria; phylum Planctomycetota; class Planctomycetia; order Isosphaerales; family Isosphaeraceae; genus CAVRFS01. The sequence continues at coordinate 126,546 of CAVRFS010000024.1, forward strand.
TGCCCGAAGACGAAAATAAATCAGAACGGCCGCTGCCATCGCGCCGATCGCGGCCAATGACCATCGGATCGAAACACGATGTGGACGCATGCCTGGGACCTCATCAATCACGTGGCAGGTCGATTCGAATCGACGGCACCGCGTGCGCCGTGAAACCACAACCAAGGCATTGTAAACGACATCGACCCGTTCAACATGGACTTTTTTCGAAGAGACCGTCGCCTATATGTTATTGGAAGCGAGTCAAATGAACCCGGGTGAGAACGGGGACGTGGCTGGAAAGCGATGCTGGCGGTCTCGAGCGACGATCGTTAAGATGTAAGTGTAGAGCTTAAGGATGAGCGTCCGTAAGGCGGCGGGTGAAACGCGGACAGCGTGATCCGCCTCAGTTGGCGGAACACCAACAACCGGTCTTACGGAGCGACCACCGTGGGAATGGATAAATCTCTCATCTGTACTGACGATTCGTCCAAGAAGACGGATCCCTATGGTGAGCTGAAGGTCTTCGCGGGCAGTTCCAGCAAAGGTCTGGCCCTCGCCATCTGCGAGCGGCTGAAGACGGAGCTGGCTCGTTCGGAAACCCACCTTTTCAGCGAGGGCAACGTCTTCGTTCGAGTGCTGGAGAACGTGCGCGGCCGCGACGTCTTCATCATTCAAGGGACCGATTATCCGGTCAACGACAATTTCGTCGAGCTGCTCTTCTGGATCGACGCGTTCAAGCGTGCCAGCGCGACTCAAGTCACGGCGGTCATCCCGTATTTCTCCTACGCCAAAGGGGACAAGAAAGACGAGCCGCGGGTCTCGATCCGGGCTCGCGTCTGCGCCGACTGCATTGAAGCGGCGGGTGCCGACCGTGTGCTGACCCTGGACCTGCACAGCCCTCAGATTCAGGGGTTTTTCAAGATCCCCGTCGACCACCTATACGCGATGCCCGTCCTGGCCGATTATTTCCGAGCCAAGGAGATTCCCGACCTGGTCGTGGCAGCGCCCGATGTGGGTTTTGGTAAGCAAGCCTACAAGTTCGCGGAGATGATGCACGCGCCCGTCGTTTTTGGCAACAAGACGCGGCGCTCACACGACGAGAAGGCGGAGATGCTCGACATCGTCGGTCAGGTGAGCGGCAAGAACGTCCTGATCGTCGACGATTTCACAATCTCGGGCGGCACGCTCATCGAGATGGCCAACGGCTGCAAGAAACGGGGTGCGAAAGACATTTATGCCTGTGTTTCTCACGGTGTCTTTTCCCGCGGCTCGGCCGCGAAGATCGAGCATAGCCCGATCAAGGAGCTGGTGCTCACGGACACGATCGAGTATCGCTTCGAGCCACTCCCTCCCAACTGCACGGTCGTCAGCGTCGCCGCTCTCTTCGCCGATGCCATCATTTCGATCCATCGCCGCGAGAGCGTCAGCCGGCTATTCAATTATTGACGTGCACCGAGGAACCGCGGACATGGACGCCGCCCCGGTCGCGGTTGTGCGCTTTGCGTCAGTACCAATCCGGGACGGCCGTCCCTGCCCCTTGGCCGCGGAAGGGCGGTGCTTGAATTAATTCGATCGTTGACTTCCTCCACCCGGCTGCCTAGCATGATAATCGGCTCTTTTCATGCGTTAGCCGTGTATCGAAATCACCAAAAGAGGCAGGCGACTGATGACGATGGATCGGCCCCGGACTCTGGGCGAATTGAGATCGAGTGGCTATCGGACGGAGTCGGTCAAGGATGAGATCAGGCGGAACCTGATCGCCAAGCTCGAAGACGGGCGAACCGTTGTTTCCCAAGATTCTGGGATATGAACAGACGGTCGTCCCCCAGATCCAAAACGCGATCCTCTCCAAACACGACATGCTGTTTCTGGGTCTACGCGGCCAGGCGAAGACGCGGATGCTCCGGCAGCTCGTCAACTTACTGGACGAGGCGATACCTGTCATCGCGGGCTCGGAAATCCACGACGATCCCCTGGCCCCGGTCTCAAAATACGCCCGCGACCTGGTCGGCTCGCAAGGTGACGCGACTCCGATCGACTGGATCGGCCGCGACGCCCGCTATCACGAGAAGCTTGCTACCCCGGACGTAACCATCGCCGACCTGATCGGCGAAGTCGATATGATCAAGCACGCCGAGGGCCGCTATCTTTCGAGCGAGCTGACGATGCATTTCGGCCTGATTCCTCGGACCAATCGGGGGATTTTCTGCATCAATGAGCTCCCCGACCTGGCCCCCAAGATTCAAGTCGGACTGTTCAACGTCCTCGAGGAGCGCGACATCCAGATTCGAGGCTTTCCGGTCCGCCTCAATCTGGACATCTACCTGGTCTTCTCCGCCAACCCGGAGGATTACACCAACCGCGGCCGGATCGTGACGCCCTTGAAGGACCGAATCGGCTCGGTCATTCGCACCCACTATCCGCTCACTCGCGAGATCGGCATCGCGATCAGCGACCAGAACGCCTGGCTCGATCGAGGAGCCAAAGGCACGCGTACGCTGGCGGTTCCTCCTTATATCAAGGAGGTCGTCGAGGAGATCGCTCGGCTCGCCCGGTCGTCGCCGCATGTGAACCAGCAGTCGGGGGTCTCGGTGCGAATGTCGATCGCCAACCTGGAAAACGTCGTCTCCAACGCCGAGCGCGCGCGCGGTCGTCAACCGCGAGCGCTGGATCGTGCCTCGCGTTTCCGACCTGACGTCCGCCGCCGCGAGCTCTCGCGGTAAACTCGAGTTGACGATGTCCGAGGACGACGGGCAAGAAGACAAGCTGATTCATCGCATCATCGATGAGGCAGTCAAGAATGTCTTCACGCTTCATCTTGACGCCCGGGAGCTGCGCCCGATCGTCGACTATTTCGAGGGGGGCCAGAGTGTCGAGGTGGGCGACTCACTTCCGACCAAGATCGTGCTCGAGCGAATCGCCAAGGTACCCGGATTGCGAAAGCGCGCCGATGAACTGGTGGCCAAGCTCAGTCCGGATATTAACGACCGCGACGCCCGCGAGTCCGCCGCCGCCAGCGCGGCCGAGTTCCTGCTGGAGGGGCTGCACGCGCACAATAAGATCAACAAGTCCGCCAAGGCGGGCGAGTACTTCGTACAGGCGCTGACGTGAAGACGATTCGAAAACCTGTCATTCATTCTAAGCAAGGGCCGACCATGCCGCTCTTTGAATACTCCAAGTGGGATGGCTCGCAGCAGTTCCTTCCCCAGTCGGCCGACAAGGTCTTCGATCAGCTCGCCGAATACCTGATGCAGCACGGCGAGCGGATCCTGCGCAACATGGACGAGCTCGAGGAGGACATGCCCGAGGTCGTCGAGCTCATTCAGAAGGAAGGTCTGATCGAGAAGGACAGCGACGGCACGTGGCGAGTCACGCCTCGCGGCGTGAGGCGCATCCAGGATCACGCTCTCGATGACTTGTTCCAGACCTTCCGCAAAGACGCGCTCGGCCGCCACGACACCCAGGAGAAAGGCGAGGGTTCTGTCCCTCTCGAGGATACCCGGCCCTACGTCTACGGCGACTCGCTGGCCAATTTGAATATGCACGAAACGATCAAGAATGCGTACATCCGACAAGGTGGCGGGGTCCCGATCCGGCTCAGCTCGGATGATTACGTGGTGCACGAGACCGAATACCAGACCCGGTGCGCCACGGTCGTCTTGATCGACATGAGCGGCTCGATGGGCCGATATGGGAAATACTATACGACCAAGAAGGTCGCCCTGGCCCTTCAGGGAATGGTACGAGCGCGATACCCACAAGACTCGCTTCAAATGATCGGCTTTTATACTTTCGCCAATTTGATGAACGAGCGGCAATTGCTGAACTCGGCCCCAAAACCGGTCAGCATGTACGACAGCCGGATCAATCTCCGATTCGACCTCGATCATCCTCCGAGCCGGGTCCCCCAGCACTTCACGAACATCCACGCGGGGCTGCGACTGGCGCGCAGCGTGTTATCGCGGCAGCCGGCCGCCAACAAACAGATCATCGTGATCACCGATGGCGAGCCGACGGCTCACCTGGAAGGTCGCGAGGTCGTGCTCATCTACCCGCCCGCCGAGAAGACCGCCAATCACACGCTCGCCGAGGTCCGGAACTGCGCGAACGCGGGGATTCGCGTCTCGAGCTTCGCTTTGATCGAGGATTATTTCTATCTCAGCCTGGTCAACTTCGTCGAGGAGATGGCCCGCGTCTCGCACGGCGTCGCCGCCTATTGCTCGACGGACGACATCGGCAACCTGGTGTTTCGATAGCTTCATCGGCGGACGCCGCACACGGCGACGCGAGCACTGATCAATACCGTTCTAACCACGGAACTGACTGAAAGCACGGAAAGAATACAGTATATCAATTTCACCGATCAAATCCATAATTCCACTCGTTCCGTGGTTGAAGAAACTCCGATCACACGGATTGCCCTTCTGATTAGCTCATCCCTCGGGATTATCCAGCAGCTCTTTCAGCCGTGAAGAAAGCTCGGCGGGGAGACGAGGCAGCCAGGTCTCGTCGATTAACCCGACGTCGATCAAATCACGCAGGTTCAAGCGATCTTTCGTTCGAAACGAAGTGAGCTTCATCATCACCAGCGATTCCAACGCCAGAATTCGGAAGCCCGGAGCTGCTTCCGACTCGCTCACTCGGGTGCTGGCCGGATGTCATCGGCGCGGATTTTCTCTCCCGCGAAGATGACGCGAACGGCATCTCGGGCCTTGGCGTTCGGTCCGTCGAGAAACAGGTCGATTCCCTCGACATGGCTGTGAACACGAAGCCCGCCTTGGAGAAGGCGGCCTTGGTGGCTTCCAGGTCCGACACGTCGCAGGAGGATATCGACATCCTGGGTGTTCCGCACGGCCGATTCATCGACTCGGCCGACCCAGGCCGCAACAGCAGTCCGTCCGACCACCGCATAGGGAATCCTCGCAGCCTCAAGTGCCACGGTGGCGCGGTGGAGTCGCTCGCGGACTTTTTCCACGGCCATGACCATCCTTTCCAGCAACTCCTCGTCGACGAGAAGGTCGGTTGTCCTCCACTCATCGGAATTCATGTCCATTGCTTCTCCATCGTATAAGGCAACACCTTGATGCCCCTCTTTTTCAACGGGTGCAACGCTTCCTTGAGCCTCGCTTGCTGTTCGGACCAGGCGGGTCCTTCGAGAAGTGTCAAACCCTCCGGGTTCTGTTTCGGGTCACGAATCTCATTCTCGTCGAGCAGGAACACGAAATCGCCGGCACCGAGGTCGAGCGAGTCGACGAGTTGCGAAGTCAACTTGACGTGCGACTCGGCCCGCTCGACTCCGCCGGCGCCGACCAGAGTCAAGAGGCTCACCCCAAGGCCGGCCGATTTGAGGTCGGCCACGATGGCGACGAGGTCGTCGTCGGTCCAGCTCTTGTCGTAGAGCGATCGAACGTCCGGGTCGCCCGACTCGACTCCGAGGCTGATTCTGAGCAATCCCCTCTTGGCGAACTCGCCCCAGGCGGCGCGATCGGGCCGAGGGAGCGTGAAATTGTCAAGAAAAGCATGGATGCCGTCGAATCGGGTGAGAGGTGTCGTCGTCGATGGCTCGATCCGGCTTGCTCTCAGTCATTTTCGGCTCGATCGGGAATGTTCGCCGAACGATGTCCAGGTAAGCGATGACTTTTTCCACCGGCCTCGCGCAGCAGATCGCTCCCGGCCAGGAAGATGATGCGGCTTTGCAAGAGCCGATTCCCCCAGAGGGCGGACACCTCGTTGGCATGCTGTTCAAGCTCCAGGTGGTGAACGCACATACGGCTCGGCCGTTGGCGATAAGCCGAAACTGATACCGCCGACGTTGCCAAAGGTCGCCTGCAGAACGACCGCGTTCTGGCATTCGGGAGGCAAGAACGGGAGCGGACCATAGGTTGCCAGATACCGCTCGCGATGGGCCAACCACCGAAGGGCGTCCCATCGGCTGATTTGTCCCAGGAAGCCCCGCAGATTGTCAGACGCCAAAGGCTGCGCTTTCCCCGCGGGGGGCTCCTGTCGACGAAACCGCCCCGCGTCCATGTCGGCGATCAACCCAAGCGCCATCGACCGGACTTTCGCATCGAAGTCACTGGCCTCCGCATCTCCGAGCGTCCGGCGCTTCAGAACGAGATTGGCTCCCTCGCGGACGCGGTCGATGGCATGGACCGTCGCGTCGAGCCCCTTGAGGTAATGAATTCCCTCGACGAAAGCCCTTTGCCACCGCCCTCAAGGTCGAAGTGGTAGATCGGAGCATCTCCGAAATAAACGGAGAACGCCCCGCGCTTGAAGCCGGTGAAAATCGGGTCGCCGTCTGCCTCAACCGGTTCGAAGCCGATCCGCCTTTGGTACGAAGCGCCCTGTTCCAGGAGGCAGGCTGCTTCAGTGCGATGATCGTTGGCCATGTTTATCGTGATCCCCGAAATCGCTCTCCTCGAAACGCCGGACAATTATTATAGTACCGAATCCCAAAGACTACCGTCCGAACCGGTGTGAGTGGGCGAGACAGGGAGTTCTCGCGCGACCAGAGGAGGGAGCCGTGGAACAGGAGGAGACGCCGCCGAACGGCGTCTTCGGAAGGTGCCGTCCGTTCTTCGTTGCTTCGACGATTGGGCTGGCTCGAGCCGTGCTTGCTCGTGCTTCTGGCCCTCACTCTCAACCTGGCGGGCAACGGCCGAACGGGACTCTGGGACCGGGACGAGCCGAGGTTTGCCGTTTCCGTGCGCGAGATGCGTGCGCGCGGCGACTGGTTGTTTCCGACCTTTAACGGTGAGCCGCGCTATCATAAGCCGATCCTGAGCTACTGGCTCATGGGAATCGGGACCGCGCTGGCGGGCGACAACCCGTATGGTGCGCGCCTGGTCTCGGCAATCGCTGGTGGGTGTACGGTTCTGGGTGTCTGGCTGCTCGGACGGAAGATGTTTGGACCGCGAGCTGGCCGGATGGCCGCCTTGATCATGGCGACGGCCCCGATCGTGGTCGCGGAGTCGAAACTGGCCACGACCGACTCGACGTTGGCCTTGTTGCTTTTCGGCTGCCAGGCTTGCCTTTGGCTGCTGGGACAGAGGCCGTCTCCGTACGCCGCCGCGACGTTCTGGGTCCTCCTGAGCCTGGCGACCTTGACCAAGGGCCCGGTCGGGCCGGCCTTGATTGCGATCGCGTCGTTGTTCGCCTGGTGGTGGGGCTGGCCGGCGTCTGCCTGGAAACGACTTTACTGGCGGCGGGGGTTGCTCGGGTTCTTGGTCCTGACGGCCCCGTGGTATGTCTATATCAGCATCGCGTCGGGCGGCGAGTTCCTCCAGTTCGCCGTTGGTCGCCAGATCGTGCACCGGATTGCATCCGACATGGAGTCGCATGGCGGGTTCCCCGGATATTATCCGGTGGTCTCGATCTTGGTGTTTTATCCCTGGTCCGCGCTGATTCCGGCGGCGGTCCTTGGGGCCTGGGTCCGCCGCAAGTCCAACAATCAACTCGGCTTTCTGCTGGGCTGGGCGATCGGGCCGCTCTTGCTGCTTGAGTGTTTCCGCACCAAGTTGATCCATTACTACCTGCCGGCGATGCCCGCGTGCGCCTGCTGTTGGCCTGGCTCGTGCTGTCCGTGTCGGCCGAGGAGGTGAACATTCGGCGCTGGCCCTTGGGACGGCTGGGAATGGCCCTCCTGGTTGGGATTGGACTGGCGGGCACCGTGCTTCTGGTGGCGGGAGCCATGATCGCGCCGTGGGACCTCTGCTTGCCCATGGTTCTGGTTGCAATCGTCGTGGCCGCGGGCACGCTTCTTGGCCTCTCGTGGTTTCAGCAAGGCGCAACCGAGCGCGCGGTCTACTCTCTGGCTGCGACGTGGACTCTGGTACTGCTGGTCGTGACCGCGATGGCTGGTCCCGATGGCCGAGCCATACCGAACTTCGCGAATGGTCGGTGAGCGCCTGGCGTCCCTGTCGTCGGAGTTGGCGTTGGAACCGGTCTTGCTCGAATACCAGGAGCCCGGCGTGGTCTACGCACTTGGTCGGTCGATCGCCACTTCGCGCGATCGTGACAGCTTCTTCACGCATCTCCAAGGTGGTCGGTCTGTGCTGACCGTGGCGATGGACAGTGATCTCGAAAACATCCAATCAAAGTTCGGGCTGTCGGTGACCCGTGTCGATCAAGTGGAGGGGTTCGTGCTGAGCAAAGGGCAGACGCAAACGCTCCAGCTTCGCCGTTGTTCGGGTGGGAGAGTCGCTTGCCGGCCGCTTCGTCAGCGTCCGCCGCGATCGGCAACCTGATCGAGCAGACGCTCGTAAAGTGAGTGAAGCTCGTTGGTCATGGTTTCATGACGAAACTGGTCGGCAAACCGTCGACGTCCTTCGGCGCCCATTGCCTTGCGGAGTGCCGGATCGGCGGCCAGGTGCAGAATCGCCCGGCGCAAGCCATCCAGGTCGCGCGGTTTGAGCAACATACCCGTTTCGGGAAGTACGACCTCTCGGGCGCCGTCGATGTCGTAGCTGATGACGGGGCGTCCCACCAGGAGCGCCTGCGGCAAGACCCTGGCAAGTCCCTCGCGCAGGCTCGGGTGGATCACGGCATCGACGCCGACGAGCAGCTCGGGGATGCGTTCGGGGGCAACCAAGCCAGTGAGGATGAACGAACGGCGGATGCCCAATCGTTCGAGATCGGCGATCAGCCGGTCCCGAAGGATGCCGTCGCCAATCCAGACGAACTTGACCTTCGGATTCGACTCGAGGATCGGGCGAGCAACGGCGATGAGATCGTCATGCCCCTTGAGCTCGAACAGCCGAGCGACCGTGGCAAAGGCGACTTCGTCGTCCGCCAACCCGAGCTCGCGACGGACTTCCTCGCGCGATCGGCTTGGCCATAAGAAAGCGTCGGCGTCCATGCCGCTGTACACCGTCTGGAATTGGTCAGGCCGTCCCACACCGGCCGCCAGCGCCTGCGTGGTCATCGCGTCGCAGACGCTGACAATGGCGTGACAGCGCCGGGCTGCCCACCGTTCCAGAGCGATGTACACGCGATTCCTCAGCGGGGTCTCGAACGGTCCAAACGGCATGCCATGGATCGTGTGGACGATCGCCGGCACCTTCTCGTGCCAGGCCGCCGCTCTGCCGAGGATGCCCGCCTTGGAGCTATGCGTGTGAACGACCTCCGGCGAAAGCCTTCGAAAGGCCGCGCGGAGGCTACGGTACGCCTTCAGGTCGACGACAGGCCGGATCGCCCGGACCAGGTCCGGCAAGAGCTCAACCTTGAGACCCAGCTCCCGCGCACGATCGAATAAATCGCCTTCCGGCCCCTCGGCCGGGCCGGTGATCAGCGTCACATCGTCGTGAAACCGGTGGTGAAGACCCGCGACGCTCAGGAGCGTATTCTCCTGAGCACCGCCGATGATCAGCCGCGTGATGACATGGACGATTCGCATGGATGGTTGAACTCGATGGGCAATCTGTCTGATTCCGAATGCCCAGTTTATGCGATCGGCACATGGATTCAACGGCCGGAAACACCGGCCGTTCGCTGAGGTTCCTTGTCGATCGCCATATCGATCCTCAATCATCACGCCAAGGCGCGAACCGCTCGATCGCGCGCCGTGTCCGCCAGGCGGCGGACTGGTTTGCCAGAAAATACCTACGCGAAGCGGATCGGAGTTCGACTTCCATGAATCGTGACTTCATCGAATCGTTCGCCGCTGGAGGCGACATTTTGCGGCGGGCTGTGCAAGGGCTCTCTCGCGACGACCTGCTCGCGCGGCCCGGACCCGGAGCGTGGTCGATTCAGGAACTGGTCGTCCATATGGCCGACAGCGATGAGATCGCCATCGATCGCATGAAACGAGTCCTGACCGAAGACAACCCCGCGCTTCTCTACGCTGACGAGTCCGCCTACATTGCCCGCCTGCAACCGCACGAGCAGTCACTCGAAGATGCCCTGACACTCTTCGAGGTTGGCCGCAGGCAATGGAGCCGCGTGCTCCGAACGCTTGCCCAACGAGGCATTCTCTCGGACGGGGACACACAATCGAAGAGGAGTCGTCACCCTCGGTGAGATGGTCAGTGGATACACCAAGCACCTCGAGCATCATCTCGTCTTCCTGAAGGCGAAGCGCGAGCGGCTGGAGAAGCCCATCTCCGTCTGAACAAAAACTGGTAGGCGCGGTACGCCCATCGGGGTCAAACGCCAATGGTTCATTCGTGGTTCACCCGGACGAGAAACAAGCCTTGAGGGGGGGCGGTTGGCCCCGCCAGGACGCGACTCTCGGCCGCGAGCACGTCACTCACCCACGCTTCGGGACGCTTGCCAGAGCCCACGAGCTTCAGCGTGCCCACGATTGACCGAACCATATTGTACAGGAAACCGTCGGCCTCGACCTCGATTGTGACGAACGATTCCGAGCGTTCCACCTTCAGGTCGACGATGGTGCGAACACTACTCAATCGGTTCGGCCATTCGGTCTCGAAGCTTCGGAAGTCGTGCCGACCAAGCAGACGCTGCCCGGCGCGGTCCATCGCGGCCGCATCGAGAAGCGGGTGCACATGCCAACTGTATCGAAGCTGGAACGGGCTGGCGATCCGGCCATTGTCGACCACGTACCGATACCGTTTCGACTTGGCGTCCAACGTGGCATGGAAGGCCTGCGGCTTCTCCTGGGCGTCAAGGACCCTGATGTCGCGCGGTAAGAGTGCGTTGAGCCCGCGCTGAAATGTCTCGGTCGAATGTCGCGAAGCGTCAGGAAGTGCACGACTTGCCCGAGCGCATGGACGCCGGCGTCCGTCCGGCTGCTGGCTGTCGTTCCAGTTTGGCAACCGCTCAACTGATAAATGGCTTCCTCAAGGGATTGTTGAACTGTCCTCAAGCCCGGCTGCCGCTGCCAGCCATGAAAATCGGTGCCGTCGTAGCAGAGGGTCAGTTTGATGTTCCGCATCAGTTTGGTCAGTTGTCAGTGGTCCGCCGTCCGTTGTGAATACGACGCATCCTGGATCTTTGCTAGTGACAACCGGCAACTGACAACGGACTAATGACAACGGACAACTGACAATTGACCAAGGACTAATTCGGCGATCTGAACGGCGTTGGTGGCGGCGCCCTTGCGGAGGTTGTCACTGACGCACCAGAACAAGAGGGCGTTAGGCCGGCTCAGGTCTTGTCGGATGCGTCCCACAAACACGTCGTCCTTCCCGGCGGCGTCGGCCGCCAAGGGATACTCGTGGGAAGAGGGATTATCGACAACCTGGACACCCGGAGCATTGGCCCAAAGCCGGCGCGCTTGCTCAGGCGAGATCGGCCGCTCGGTTTCGACCAGGATCGACTCGCTGTGCGAGACCGGAACTGGTACGCGCACACAGGTTGGGCTAACGTCGATGGTCGGGTCCCCCATGATCTTGCGGGTCTCATGAACCATCTTCATTTCTTCTTTCGTGTAGCCGTCGGCCAAAAAGTCATCGATCTGAGGGATGCAGTTGCCGACAATCGGGTGCGCGAACTTCGTCGGAGCTGGCGCCGACGTTTTGTGCACCCGGGCCTCAATCTGGGACTCGAGCTCGTGGATTCCCTTCATTCCGGCGCCGGAGACCGATTGGTAGGTGCTGACGACCACGCGGCGCACCCGCGCGAAGTCATGCAACGGTTTGAGGGCAACGACCATCTGGATCGTCGAGCAGTTGGGGTTGGCGATAATGCCTTTGTGATCCCTGATTTTCTGGGGGTTGACCTCGGGGACGACCAACGGGACATCGGGATCCATGCGGAAGGCGCTGGAATTGTCGATGACGACCGCGCCGGCGGCCGCGGCGATCGGGCTCCATTGCCGCGAAATACTGGCTGGAGTGCTCGAGAGGACGATCTCGACGCCGGAAAATGCACCGGCGGAGAGCTCTTGGATTGGATGTTTTTCGCCGCGGAACCAGATCGACTTGCCCGCACTCCTGCGCCGAGGCGAGGAATTTGATCGACGCAACCGGAAAATCCCTCTGTTCCAGCAGGCTGATCATCCGCTCACCGACGGCACCACTGGCCCCAACGACGGCGACGTGCTTCACGATACATTATCCCCTTGTCTTGACCACCTTGCGAGTGCACGACACGCCCAACGGGCGGCGGGTTCACTTCGTACCTAAAATACGCGTGGATGTCGGAGAAATCCAGGCGACCCTGGCGGGGACCTCTGCCCCGCGACGTGTCGCCTCTATAGAATGGGGGCAACGAACCGTGGCATTGGATCTACTCGGGGATGGGGGTCAGTGCGTTGAAAGTTTTGGTGATCGGCAAGGGAGGGCGTGAGCACGCTCTGTGCTGGAAGTTGAAGCAGTCGCCGCGGGTCCGATCGGTCTTCTGTGCGCCCGGCAATGCCGGGACGGCGTTGGATGTGCAGAACGTGGCGATTGAGCCGGGCGATTTCCGCGGGCTGCTCCAGTTCGCCCGGCGAGAAGGGATTGGCCTGACGGTGGTCGGACCCGAGGAGCCGCTGGCCAAGGGAATCGTTGACATTTTTCAACGCGAAGGCTTGCGGATTTTCGGACCGCGCAAGGAGGCGGCCGAGCTGGAAGGGAGCAAGGTCTTCGCCAAGGAATTAATGCGGCAGGCGGGCATCCCGACGGCCGATTACCGTCTGTTTCGCTCCGGTCCTGATGCCGAGCATTTCGTCTTGTCCCGCGAGGTCGCCTTGATCGTGCGCTCGCGCGGACGCTCGACGATCCGCCACACGTTACACTGCCGGACGGCCGGTGAAACGCTGGAAGCCATCGAACGGATCATGGACCCTCGCGAGATGCTCAGCCCCGGCGTTCAGGTCGAAATCGAGGAACGCGGCCAGAAACGCATCTTTGGCACAGCCGCCGAGGCGCGCGACTTCGTGCTGGGACGACCCATGGGGATGGTTCTCAAGGCCGACGGCTTGGCGGCGGGAAAAGGCGTGTACGTCTGCGATAACCTCCGCCAGGCGCTCGACGGCATAGACCAGATTATGATCAGGCGCATCTTCGGACAGGCGGGAGACCGGCTCATCATCGAGGAGCGGCTCGACGGCGTCGAAGCCAGCGTGCTGGCCCTGACCGATGGCCGCACCATCATCCCCCTCGAATCCAGCCAAGACTACAAGCGAGCCTACGATCACGACGAGGGTCCGAATACCGGCGGCATGGGGGCCTATTCCCCGACCAACAACTTGACCCCCGACCTGATGGAACAGATCGAGCGTGAAATCCTGGTTCCGGTGATCCACGCCCTCAAGCGAGCCCGCCGTCCGTTTCGAGGCATTCTCTACGCCGGCATCATGCTCACCAACCAGGGGCCCAAGGTCCTGGAATTCAACGTTCGGTTCGGCGACCCGGAGACCCAGGTCGTGCTCATGCGGTTGAAATCAGATCTGCTCGATGCTCTGGACGCAGTCGTCGACGAGCGCCTGGACTCAGTCGCACTCGATTGGGACCCGCGGCCCGCTGTGACCGTCGTCATGGCGTCGGAGGGTTATCCCGGCAATTACGAGCGTGATCGCATGATCGAGAACCTCGATGCCGTCGATCGAATGGCCGACGTCAAGGTCTTTCATGCCGGGACGGCACTCCGCGCGGATCCCGCGGTGGGACGGGACGGCCGGGTGGTCACCGATGGCGGCCGGGTGCTCAACGTCACCGCGCTCGGCGCGACGTTACCCGAGGCCAAGGCGCGTGCATACGAGGCCGTCGCGATCATCAAGTTTCCCGGCGCATGGTATCGCCGTGACATTGCCGGCCGTTCCGTTCGGCCCGACAAATAAGCAATCCCGAGGCTCCCGGTAGCCAATCAGTCATTACTGATTCTGCCATCGGGAGCCACGGGATCGGCAATTCGCCTCTCCGGTCGGACTTGACTCTCACTTCTTCTTCTTGGTCGTGTTTTTGCCGATGATGCTCGGGTAATGGTCGATCTTGAACAGGCCCCTCAGTGCGTTCTGGCCCTTGTGATAGACCGTTGGCGAGCGGGTCGGCTGGTAAGGCACGAGCGGCGGAATGATCGGTCCATGTTTGACGTGGACGACCGAAGCGAAGAATGCCTGGTTAACTGCGACGTCGCTGCTCACTAGGTCGTTAGTGGAATTGTCGATCGTCCCCTCGACCTTGGCGTTGATGACGCCACGTGGCAGAACGAGCGCAGTGCCCGGGCCGAACAGAATTGAATTCGAGCCCGCGGGACTCGGATCGACGGAAGCGGAGAAGACCGAGTTGGTGACGTTCCCGGCGATCCGCGCGACGATGGTTCCGCCATTCTGCGCGAAGGGCTCCGTCAGGCCGGTCACCGAGTTGACCTGGGGGTTGATGATGGTGGGCGGTGGATCGCCCCAGAAGACGCCTGTGCCGGCCGCGCCCGGAAATGTGGGAGGAGTGTTGCCGAACTCGAACAGACTCTGGGACTCACCAACATTCACGTTGGTGTCTGTCAGGTCGCCACCAATCAGCATATTGCCGATCGACCGGCTGACCGTGACGTTCGAGTTCGTGGCGTCGCGGTTGGCTCTGAGCGACGAGATAATCAAACTGTTGATCGTGACGTTATCCATGCCCAAGCCGAAGGAAATATTCCGCGAGCCGGACGGGGCGACCAAGAGGACGTTGTTGGTCTCGCCGCCGATGTAGAAATTGCTGATCTTGGCGTCGAGCTGCCCTTCCGCCGCTGCCGCGTTCAACGGATCCTCGGTCACGAAGGTCGTGAAGTTGGTGACGTTGCCGCCGATCCGGACGTCGCCGATCTGACCGGTCGCAGGGCCCCCCTGTGAGACCAGGAAAGTGCCGCCGGGAGACGCACCGCTGGAAGAAGGCGAGTTGACCAATTGGGTCGGAACCAGTCCCGACGTGGTGTTGCCGTCGATCTCATTGGCCTGGAAAAGATTCAACCGGCCCGTAACCAGGAATGTTGCGAAGTCCTGGAACGGTGCGGAGCCCGCGGTCGAATTCGCTTCGGCGTCGCTGTTCACCGTATTGACGATGACACTGGTGCCCCCGATGAGCGGCAGTCCCAGGTTGATCTGGAATTCGTTGGACTGTCCAGTCTGGTTGAGGGGCGTGCCTCCCGAGGGAGTAAAGTCGACGTTAACGCCTCCAAAGCGCAACGTGAGGACTCCCTGAGGAATATCGATCGCGCCGGCCGACATGGCCGTGCTGTGGATGAGCGACGCCGTGCTTGGCTTAGTCGTTTCCGTATGAGCCAAGTAGAATTGCGGCATATCGATGGCCTTGATGCCGTTCTGGACGGTCCTGAAGTTGCTGACCTGGCCTTCGTCGATCTTGCCTAGCTCACCGGTTGGCGTCACGATCAGGTTTTGAAAAAAGACCTGCCCAGCGCTACCGGGCGCCGCGTAGACCGTACCGACGAGCCGGGTCTCGGTGGTAATCGCACCCGCGACCGTGATCGTGTCGATCAGCCCTTCCATGGTCTTGACCCTCGTGAAGGGGTCACCATTCGTATCGACCACATGGAGGGTACCCGGCCCGTAGAGCTTCAACGTCCATTGATCTCCCTGGGGGTCGGTTCCTCGGACGATCGAGGTGGGACGATCAAGGGCCAGGGAGAGAAGTTGCCGCGTCTCCAGGCACTCGGCCATCGGCCGAAGGGAACGTCTCGGAGGCATTGGCTTCCGCTTCGACATGGATCAGACTCCCCTTTCCCAGGAGGCTAAGCAGACTCTCGGCCCCGGTGCACAGCTCGAACGTCAATCAAGACTTGAGCTTGTGTCGCCTCTCCGTCGACCGATGACCCGAGACAGGATCATTGCCATCTCGACTCGACTTGAACGCGAGTGAACTGATGTGCGACCATCCAGCAATGCGGATCGATGGAGCAATTCCGCCTGCTTTCCTCATTAATCGACGGCCTGTTCGGAATTCTTGAGAGAATCGTTAGAATTAATCCATTTCGCACAACCCAAACAGTTAAAGCAGTCCCTCCTGTCCTCGAAATCGAACAACTTTCACAAAGTCTGGTTCAGGAGGTTCAAATCCTGGGTCAAGGCCAAAGCATCGATCGAGAGGATGTGGTCGTCTGTTCGGTCTGATCTGAACCGGAGGCACGCCGTGGCATGAAGCAGTCGTGCCAGGGAATTGAAGGACGGTCCCATCATGACAAGCACCGCGCAGACGCGACGACGTCCCTCGGTTCACATCACCTTGCAGCGGGCCGCTCGACTACATCGCCTGGTTCGCTTCTTAGCAGAAAACCCCCGCGCCCGGAATGCGATTTTATCCGAACTCCGAATCGGTCTGCGGACGTTTTACCGCGAGCTGGAGCTTCTGAATCGGTGTGGAGTCAAGATCCGACACAAGAACAAGCTCTATTTGCTGTTGCCGACCGCGAAGGAAGCAGAGGGTCGCTTGCCGTTTCCAGACCCTCAACTGAGCTTCGCCGAAATGGCGGAATTGTCCGCCTGCGAGTGCGCGGCAGGGCGAAGGCTCGCGGCGTTGCTCGCCGCCGTGATCAATCATCCCGACCCGGTGATCAAGAAGCGGCCGAAAGGCGCAACAAAGGGGACCAAGCGGGGTGCCGGCCGGGTCTGAAAGCAGAATGCAGATCGGCCAACTTGGCCCTCTCATCGGGAGACGCCATGAGCCTCGGGAGAGCGAACTACTTATCTACTGATCCCTGGCAATGTCGATCGTCGCGGCGATGACGACGGCCGGGTCGACGAGCTGTCGAGCACATCGGTTGCAGCCGGTTACCAGAACGGAGGGATACAAACGTGGACCATCGCCCGCGGTCCCACCTTCGTCTCGCCTTTTCTCCAGGCTGAGGAACGCTTACCATGAGTGCCTCTGATCAACTGATCCTGGAGGTTTCCTGGCGATGAAGATTATCTTGGCGAATCCCCGAGGCTTTTGCGCGGGGGTCAATATGGCAATCGAGTGCCTCGAGCGCGCTCTGGATTTCTTTGGGCCGCCTCTCTACGTTTATCACGAAATCGTACACAATAAGTTTGTGGTCGAACGCTTTCGGGACCGCGGAACCGTTTTTGTCGAGTCGCTTGACGAAGTTCCACCTGGTTCGCCACTTCTCTATAGCGCGCACGGCGTCTCCCCTCAAATTCGCGACCAGGCCCGTCGACGCCAACTGGTGGCCATCGATGCCACCTGTCCGCTCGTGATCAAGGTGCACATCGAAGCCGTCAAGTACGCTCGAGCCGGATACACCATCGTCCTGATCGGCCATGAGGGTCACGACGAAGTGATCGGTACGATGGGGGAAGTGCCAATCAGATGATCCTGGTTGAGACCGCCCGGGACGTGGAACAACTCGTCGTCTCCGACCCGAACAAGGTCGCCTATCTCACCCAGACCACTCTGAGCGTGGACGACGCCAACATCGTGATCGCCGCGCTCCGCAAACGGTTCCCTCACATCGCCAATCCCCCCAAGGACGACATCTGCTACGCGACCCAGAATCGTCAAGAGGCCGTACGTGAGCTGGCGGCTCAAGCGGATCTGGTGCTCGTGCTGGGGAGTCAGAACAGCTCGAACAGCAAGCGGCTCGCCGAGATCGCCAACGGGCTGGGTATTCCTTCATTTTTGATCGACGGCGTTGACGAAATCGAAGACGCTTGGTTCCACAACGTCGAAACCGTCCTGATCACCGCCGGCGCGAGCGCGCCGGAAGACGTCGTGCACGAATGCATCGAATACCTCCAAAACAACTTCGAGGCGACGATTCAGGAGGAGACGATTCGCAAGGAGAGCGTTCATTTCCCCCTGCCGAAATCACTCCGGGAGCTCCTCTCGACCGAATCGATCGTCGCAGCCGGCGCAGCGGTGGACGAGTCGATTGAGAGAGATTTATACGATGCTGTGTAGTGTGCAGTGTTGAGCTCACGTTGCAGCTCCCACCCCGAACCCAAAGCCGGGGCATGGTTCAAGAGGAGGTCGCGGTTCAGGGTGGCTGGGGTCGAGGACTGTAGAGTTCGTGTGTCGGCTTTCGCTCCGCGAAAGCACGTCCTTTCGCTGAGCGAAAGGCGACTTTACTCCGACCTCAGCTCATGTTACCCGCGAAGCACGTAATCCGAACCATACCTGAGCAGGCCGCACTGCACTGTCGCAAGCGCTTGATCCGGGTCACGTATACAACGCTCAGTATTTGACGACTGAACACTGACCACTATCGCCGCGATCAGGCGAAGAAATCGTCTTGGTCACGATAGGATTTGTTCGAGTCGAACTCTCGACTCGAATCCGACGGTGAGCGAAGCAAGTCGTGATCTTGATCTTCGCGATTCATCTCCTCCAATACGAGAGAGCTCTGGCGAACCGCCGAAATGAGCAGCGCCGTCACTTGAATGAGCGTGATCGTGTAGATCAACACGGAGCCATGCCGAAGGAGTTGTCCTTCCAATCCGACTCGGCGTGCTCTCAGGGGCCAGCCAGCTCCCCAATCCGTCTGCTGGCAAAAGAGAAGCATCCAGACCATGGCACCCGTGGCCGCCATCGATCGAATCGACTTGTCTGATTCGCGCGCATGCTCGAGGCCGAGATGGGCCAGGTAATCACAAGACAAGCTCGACAGCAGAGTGACCTCGGCCCAGCCGAGTGCTTCGCCAGATGGCCACGCAGCCAACGATGTCCGACGTCACCGAAATGAAGTCCAAGCGCCTCGCCGCTATCAACGAACCAGAGCCCGGCATCGACCAGGCACATCACCAGAAGAAGACCCGACCGACGTTGCCAGCTTGGATTATCCCACCGTCCCCAGAGCAGAATCGCTCCGATCAGGCTACACCAAACGATCGGGACGTTCAGCCACGGATACCAGGGCGCCTCATGCACCCACATGCGAAGACCGGGCTCAAAATTGCTGAACAAGTCCAGGAGTGACGTAAAGCTGAAAATAACATAAGCGATCGCGTTGATCGCGAAGGCCAAACGGCAGAGTTGATAGGTCTTGCGAACCTGATCTCGTTCCGGATCGAACATACTCGGTAGAATCTCGCTACGTTGAGCGTTGCGGATTGACCGCGGATAATCAACCACTCATTCTAAGCCGGCCTCGGATGAACGCCAAGGGACAAGACAAACGAGTTCAGCAGTCCGAGGAGTTCTGATTGGACCACGGCCTTGCTTTCCCGGTTAAACTGGCTCGGGCGGAGTCTGGCAATCCGCGCGAGTTCGGATGACCAGAGCGATACATCCCCAATCGGCGGTCTCGCGGTCGGTCCGCCCGTGAGCCGGTGCTGACTCAACCTCCAGAACCAGCACGTTTCGAGGGGGCAAACTGTCGAGCAGGATTTCGTAACTCGACCGATCCGGCGAGACCCGCGGGATTTCCAGTTGATTGAGCCTGATCGAATGAATCCCAGGGACTTGTTGCAGTGATAGGACCAATACCTGGTGGCCGGCATCCAGCGGCGGGCAGCCGAAGCGCCTGGTGAGACGCCCGCGCCCTGGCTGCTCCGACGCCCAACGAGTCGGAAGCGTGACCCGTTCTGGAACGCCGGGCGAGTCAACACGGCAATACTCCCAGCCGCCCCGTAGCCGGATCCAATGACCGTGCACGCGCTCACCTCCCTTTCCACGACCACTACACGACATCGCTGACACGACCCGCGAAAAGATCAAGGAAACAGAACTATAGGATTCAGCCCGGCTTTGGTATGGTCTTCACCCGCTCGAATCATTATAGTTAGGAACGCATGGGAGCAATGGGGTGTTTCGAAGTTGGCTGAGCTCAGACGAGTTTCTCGCCACCGAATTGCTGCCGGAACGAAGCGATATTGAGGGTTTAGAGGCTCAATTTCGAGATTCAAAGCGAGGCGTCCGCGCAGTGGGATTTGAGCTGCGTTGCATGATCGTGCCGATGAGATCGCGACTTCGAGCAGATTTCCCCGTTTAGAGGCGCTGGCCAATCCGCTTATCCTCGATCGGCGGCGTTCCGACAGCTACGGCTCCTCCGGGTTGTGCGCTGGCCTTCCGCTACTCACTCCATCCGACCGTTTCCTGGTGGAGCACCGTCAGTTCGCCGCTTCGATCAGACGTTTCTGGTGGAGATGATCGTGTGGGCGAAATAGCTCACAAGCATGGGCATTGACACCTCGCCAATGCTCTCCATTGCGTATTGCCTATGACCAACGGTCAAATCCATCTCGCACCGGCTGCTCGATCCCTCCTGGGTGTGCAGATCCTCAGCTCGGGGAGCTATGTTCCCGAACGGGTCGTGACCAATCAGGATCTGCGGGAAACTCACGGATTTGATCCAGAGTGGATTGTCAATCGCACAGGCATCTATGAACGACGGTTCGCGCTGCCTCACCAGGCGACGAGCGACCTGTGCATTGAAGCGGCTCTCCGTTGTCTCAAAGCGGCGGACCGTGAACCGAGCGATGTTGACCTCCTTGTGTTGGCAACTTTCACTCCGGACATGGCGTTTCCAGCGACAGCCAACCTGGTCCAGGACCGACTCAAGCTAGCGTGTCCGGCTTTCGACGTCCAAGCAGCGTGCGCGGGATTCGTCTTCGCCCTGGTGATCGCGGCCCAGTTCGTCGGTACGGGCAACAGTCGTTGCGCCTTGGTCGTCGGGGGGGATTGTAACAGTCGGGTGATCAACCCGAAGGACCAGAAGAGCTTCCCGTTGTTCGGCGACGGTGCCGGTGCGGTTCTGCTGGCGCCGGGCAATCCGACTCAAGGACTGGTGGCCTACCAGCTCGGGTCTGATGGCTCGGGCGGCGATCTCTTGAGTCGACCGGCCTGTGGGAGTCGGATTCCTCCATCGACCGAGGTGCTGGAGCAGGGCCTTCATTACCTGACGATGGATGGTAGAGCGGTGTTCAAGTGGGCGGTGCGGATCCTGGCCGACTCGAGCCTCGCCGTGCTGGCCCATGCCGTTTGCCAGGTGCGCGATATCCGCTGGTTCATTCCCCACCAGGCCAACGTGCGGATTATTCATGCCGCCAGCGACGTGCTCGGCTTCCACCGCGATGCTGTCTACAAGAACCTGGAACGTTTCGGTAACACCTCGGCTGGCTCGATCCCGATCGCACTGGATGAGCTGAATCGCGACGGAGCGATTGAGCGCGGCGATCTTCTCCTGACGTCGGGATTTGGAGCTGGCCTGAACTGGGGTACCGTGCTCTGGCGTTGGTAGGATCAAGCAAGTCTGATACGTCGACCTCGCCCTTGGCTTTCGCCATCCCCGCTTCCGTTCCAATTGAGCGGGCCGCCGACGTTCGGTCGAGCTTGCGGCTCGATCGAACGCGGCGGCCCGAACGCGGGAGTGAACTCTCTTCCGGGACTCAGCCGTCCGAAATCACTGATCGGTACGCTTCACTGTGACACGGCGGGCAAACAAGCCCGAGCCGGTATTGCCGAGGCCCGTCGTTCCGTTCTGGCCGGTGACGTATGTCTTACCGCTGAACTTCCCGGCGATCCGGCCCTTCCCAAAGTATCCCGAGCCATGGTTGTTAGTGTTGCCAACTGGCCGATAGCTCGCGGAGATTGCGCTGTTGATCTGGTCGCCGTTCGCATTGAGGGCGTTGATGGCGCTGGCCGCGCGAGTTCCTTCCAGACCGGCCACATACGACGAGAAGTCGAATCCGGTCTTGATCTCGCTTTGCTGCTGGATTCCCAGTATGTCAACGTTATCGATCGAGCCCGAAGTCGCGACGATCACATTGCTCAACGCGAATCCTGGACTCGGGATATACAACGGAATACCCTGATTCTGCGGCTGGACAAACAGCGGGTTCTGCGGCGTCTGGACCTGCACGTTGGCCGGACGGACCTTCAGCGAGTGAATGTGCTTGGCCCTGATCGTAGCGCCCAGGTAACCGCTGGCGGGATAGCCGGTCGACCCCTGAGGAATTCCGTACTGGGTGGCCGGCAAATCTCCCTGGGTTTCGGGCGGATCCTGCGTGTTGACACCAGTGGGATCACCGAGGCCCTTCTTGAATGTGAGCCGGCCGATCTTGCCATTAACATCGATGCCCAAGGCGTCGGCATTGCCGCCGAAGGTTCCCTTCTTCAAGTATTTGAGCCCACTCCCGTCGTTCTGGAACGGCACCGACGAATGCGACAGAGTCAAGTTCTTGGAGGAGCCCACCACGTTAACGCGATTGATAGCCGTGGCTTGAACGGCAGTCCGACCGGTCGTTCCCACGATCGGGAACCGGAACTGGTACGCCGCGGGGACGGCTCCCTGCCCCACCGACACGACGTCGAAGTTTCGGATCACTCCGTTGACGATGAATTGCACGGACGGACTCGTCACGGGAGTCGTCGGAATCGTGGTGGTATCGGTCGAGCTATTGAACACGAGGTTGGTGATGCTATTGAGGTAGATCGACGGCTGGACCTTGAGAGGTGTGTATGTGTCGCCGATCACGACCTGGTACGGAGCGCCGTTGACCGAGGTGTCGACCTGCGCATCAATGCTGGAGAACGACAGCGTTTGCACGCCGCCATAGAGGAAAATGCCAGACTGATTCGTGACGGCTGGCGTGACCGCGTTCGACAACACGAAGCCGTTGAGCTCGATCGACTTCACGCCTGAGGTGGCGATCAACTCGTTGAAGAGTAAGACACCCCCGGTCTGCACCAGGTTCGACTCAATCACATTCCCGGTGACGTAGGAGTCATGGATGTTGGTTCCAACGATTTGGATGGTGTTGATGTCGTCGTCAAGTGCGCCGTCGTTGGGCGTGGTATCCGTGACAATGATCTTACCAGGCCCATGGACCGTGATGGTCCACTTGTCACCGGCCCGATCGGTCCCCGAGACGACCTTGCCCTCGTTGCTCAGGCCCGGGCTGTTGGGGTTGTTCGGGTTGATCAGGCTTCTTTCCGACACCGGCTCCCGCTGGTGCGTGATCGGGTTGGTCACGAACAGGTCGCTCGGCAAATAGTACGACAAATAACCCGGAACCGAGACGGAGAGCAGTTGTCGGCTCTCCAGAACCTCCGGATTGGAAACTCGCCGGCGCCGGACCCATTCGGACCGGTCGGACCGCTGCCGTGTGAATCCCATGGAAGACTCCATTCCCCGGCAGCTCGCAAAGGTGCGCCGAATCGTCGATCGTTGCACACGCCGATCGGAGCGACGCCCCGGAAGCCGCCCTTCCCTTGATTCAAATGGTCATCCGGCTATGGAGAGCTACACAGTGCGACCGCTGCGCGAGAGCGCTTCACCGAGGAACCTGCCGGACCGAGCCTCGACCCCCGACTCCATGTCGGCGCAGCGATGTACTTACGCCTCTCTCAATCGGCGGCTCGGTGGAGATCCCTTCAGACGAGCTGGAAAGATGGGGAATCCAGGGTATCGAGGAAAGCGAAGGAACGGATTAAGCCGTGGAGACCGGAGGAAGTGAGGCCAGCGCCTGTTGTTCGTTGTCGGCGATTAGGAAGAATTTGTCGAGCTTCATGACCGCAAGCAAATCGCGGACAATCGGTTGCACGCGATATAGCACGATTTTGCCACCTCGGGTTTCAACTCGTCGCTTCAGTCCGACGAGGAGGGCCACGCCCGAGCTCGAGAGGTAATCAACTCGAAGAAGGTCGACGGCAAACCTCGGTTCCGTGGAAGTCGGAACGAGTTCGTAAAGGGAGTCGCGCAGCACGTTGTTGCGAAAATCGTTGAGCCCGGAGGCGGTCTCGAATTCGATCACCAGAACGTTGTCTTCCGTGCGCGTCGTAAAATTTGACATGGCGTCGAGAGCTCCTCCCCTATTGCGATCCAAAGCGCCGTGCCGTGGTCAACCGCACCACATGACTTTCAATCATATCGCGCCAGTGCCAGCCGATGCAATTCAGAGCGTCGCATGTCGCTTGGTGTGAACGCCAAACTCCATCGTCCGCCCGCCCTACGAAAATCACGCCAGGCGATTCCGGAAGAATTGGGGCGTCATTTGCAACCACGTTGCCGCTCGTTAAACTGTAAGGTGGACCTTCCTCTGAGAGGATGCGGCGGGTCTTCCTGAATCGGAAAGGTTGCGCATTGAACAGAATCTGGCTAGCTCTCCGAACTTTTTGGCGAATCATCACGGAACCCGAGTTTGCCGCTCGCGTCGAGCCGCTGTTTTCACGGGCGCCATCGGGACCCGATCTGCGCGTTTTGGCGGTCCTTCAGCGCGATGGCCGACTGGTCGATTTCCTCGAAGAGGAGATCGACGCGTATAGCGACGCCCAAATCGGTGCGGCCGTGCGCGATATTCATCGGGGATGCCGCAAGTCTTTACACGACTATCTGACGATCGAGCCGGTCATTGACGCGGCCGAAGAACAGCGCGTCACGGTCCCGGTCGATTTCGACCCGGCGGCGATTCGCCTGGTCGGCAATGTGAATGGCTCTCCGCCCTTTCAAGGGATCCTCAAGCACCACGGCTGGCGTGTCCGATCGGTCCATCTCCCGCTCTTGCCAGTCGTGCGCGATGACGCCTCGGTGCTCTCGCCGGCCGAGGTCGAGATCTGATTGATGCACCAAACCAACGCTCGTTGCGTCTTGAAGTCGAACCAACAACCCGGAATCGACAAGGACAATCGCACAGGGTATGTCTCGTTACGTGGTGGGTATCGACCTGGGAACGACCAACTGCGCCTGGCGTACGCCGACACCAGCGACGCGGATTCCGATCAGCCGGGAACAATTGCGAGCCTGCCGATTCCCCAGGTTGTCGGAGTCAACGACGTGTCGGAGCGGCCGTTGCTCCCCTCGTTCTTGTACTTGCCTTCGCCCAAGGAGTTCCCTTCGGGGGCGTTCGATTTGCCCTGGAAGACGCCGGCTGACCGCGTGCTCGGCGTCTTCGCGCGTGAGCACGGAGCCAAGGTACCGGGTCGTCTGGTCAGCTCGGCCAAGAGCTGGCTTTCTCATTCCGGCGTCGACCGCCGCGCGGCCATTCTGCCGTGGACGGCCGCGGAGGATCTGGTGCGAATCTCGCCGGTCACGGCGTCGTCGGCGTATCTCGAGCACCTGCGCGACGCCTGGAACGCCCGAATCCCCGGCAAGACCGTCGCTGACCGGCTCGAGAACCAGGAAGTCTATCCTGACTGTCCCTGCTTCATTCGACCCGGTTGCGCGTGAGCTGACCATGGAAGCGGCCACCAAGGCCGGTCTGAAGCACGTGACCCTGCTCGAGGAGCCGCAGGCCGCGTTCTACGCCTGGCTCGCCGTCGCAGGGCCAAAAATGGCGAAAGAAGGTCAAGGTCAATGACATCATCCTGGTTTGCGACGTCGGCGGAGGTACGACCGATTTCACCCTGATCTCCGTGACCGACGAGGGGGGCGACCTGGCGCTGTCGCGCCTGGCCGTCGGGCGAGCATATCCTGCTCGGCGGCGATAACATGGATCTGGCGCTGGCCTATGCCGTCGCCAGCTCATTGCCCCAGGGGATGGACGGACTCGACGCCGGCCAGCGCGTCGGCCTGGGATATGCCTGCCGGACCGCCAAGGAAACCCTGTTCACCGACTTGAAGAAGAACGCCGCCCCGGTCACCGTTCTGGGCCGGGGCTCAAAAGTCATCGGCGGGTCGATCAAGACAGAGCTGACTCGCGAGCTGCTCAAGAAAGTCTTGGTCGACGGGTTCCTCCCGCTCTGCGCCGGACGACCAACCGCTGCGTGGTCGTCGGGTCGGCCTCACTGAGATCGGCCTCCCCTACGCCGCGGACCCAGCGATTACCCGTCATCTGGCGCGGTTCCTCGGTCAGCAGGCAGGCTCCCTGCACACCGGCGGCGCATCGGTGCGCCATCCGCGGTGTTGTTCAACGGTGGGGTTTTCAAGGCGGCCGAGCTTCGCCGCCAGATCGTCGCTGTCCTCTCGAATTGGGCGGGCCGTCCCGTCCCGGAGCTGGATTCGTCCGACCTCGACCTGGCCGTGGCTCACGGAGCAGCCTATTACGGACAGGTCCGCCAGGGTTCGGGCGTGCGAATTCGCGGTGGCGTGAGTCGCTCGTACTACGTCGGGCTCGAGACGGCCGGCGCCGGCGGTCCCCGGAGTGGCACAGCCCATCAAGGCTCTTTGCGTCGTATCCATGGGCACGGAGGAAGGGACCGAGACCAACGTTCCGGGCTCCGAGATCGGCCTGGTCGTCGGCGAGCCAGCCGAGTTTCGTTTCCTCGGCTCGACCACACGCCGCGACGACTCAGTCGGGACGATCCTCGAACGCTGGAATACCGAGGAACTTCAGGAGCTGGCACCACTCGAGACCGCCTTGGACGCCGCCGACGGCCGCTCGGGTGAGCCGGTGCCCGTCCGTCTCCAGACTCGGGTTACCGAGGTCGGGACCCTCGAGCTCTGGTGCCAGAGCACGCGCGACCCGAGACGCTGGAAGCTGGAGTTCAACGTACGCGAGTCGAGCGAGGATTAGGAATCATCAATGAAGAACGACGTGATCTTGATCCGATCGAGCGGCGCGGTCGAACGGCCGTTGGAACTCACTTTCGCCGACCTGGCGGCTCTGCCAGAGCCGGCTCAGATCCACGACGTATCGCGATTTCATCCCACTGCGCAAGGGCGATGGCGTGGCGCTCGATGTGATCTTGGACCAGGCCGGCGTGCACCGCTCGGCGAACTATGTGCACCTTGCACGCCGACACAGCGACGATTTTCACGTCTCGGTGCCGCTCGAGGCTCTTCGCGGACAGGGAATCGTCGTGTACCGGCTCGGTCCGGCGCGCCTGGCCGCCGAGCACGGCGGTCCGATCCGTCTGCTGATCCGTGATGCATCCCTCTGTCATACGGGCGAGCTGGACGACTGCGCCAACATCAAGTACTTGAGCCGGATCGAGCTGAGCGAACGTCGTGGCCGCGATACACGCCCGATTAACCGATTCGGCCCATACCGCCTTGCACGAAGCGCAGTCTCAATCCAGCGAGTCGGGATAATGGGAGTGCGTACTGGGCGCCCCAAGCAGCGAGGTAACTTGGAACCCGTTCGAGCTGCCACGCCGCAGGATAAAACCGTTCAAGCCGATCCTCTGATTTCTGGCACCACGTCGCGCCGTGGCTGCCAAGGCTCGTCGAAGCCTCTCGCCGATCCGTCGCTAAGGCATTCCGCACTTAAGCCGCCGCGGCTTCGTCGTGTCGGGTCCGCGCTTGCGGTCGTGGGCCTCGTGCCAGAGATCCATGAGGCTTTGTTCCCACGAGACCGTTGGGTGCCAGCCCGTGTGGCTGACGATGCGGTCGATGTCGGCGCACGAGTCGGCCGGTCCGCGACGACTTTGTAACGAGGGATCAACGCGGACTTCGACAGATCGAGCACTCAGGCGAATGAGCCGTTCCAGGCCATCACCAACCCGTTGCGAACGTCCAGTACCGACGTGGTAGATCAGTCCCGCTTGGCCGCGCAGTGCCAGGGCGATCATCGCCCGCGCCACGTCGCGAACGTCGATGAAGTCGCGGCGGGATTCCAGATCGCCGACGCTCAGGCTCAAGTGGATCAGGCTCGGGATCGCTCAGCCGATCAGCAAATCGTCCGAAGGCCTGAGTGGCGGGAGTTCCCGGTCCGATCGGGTTGAAGACCCGAGCGACCAATACCTCCGAGCGGAGCTTTCTCGGCCAGCCCTGCGTTCGTGGCCAGCCACTTGCTTCGGCCATAGGGGCTGTCGGGCTGGCAGCGCGTAGCCTTCGTTCACTGGCAGGTTGGCCGCATCAACTGGTCCCAATTCGGCCGCCGAGCCGGACAGGACCACTCGTAGCGGTTTCTTGACCGTTCGAAGGGCACCGAGAAGATGAATGGTCGCCCAGAAATTGGCCCGATAAAGCTCTTCGTCGAGGGCAGGGGGGGTTCGCCCGGCGGTATGGACGACGAAGTCTGGTGAGATCGTCTGAACAGCCTGGCGCAGACTGGCGGTGTCGTTCAGGTCGGCCGCGACGAAGGATCGCTCTGGCCAACCGAGCGGGCAGCGACGGCCCAGCGCGACCACCTCCGTCTCGGAGCGGGCCAGGCCCTCGACCCCAGCCTTGACTGCGTCCAGGACGTATCGTCCCACAAATCCGGTTGCGCCTGTGATCAGCCAGACGGCCATGAATCACTCCAGAACGATGGGTTGCTGAAAAGGAATCCGCTCCGCCGCGTTCAATACGAACTTGGTCGCCGGACAGAGCCGGCTTCTACGGGATTTGTAGGAGGGAGCTGCGTCTCTCGATCCTGGTTCTCGCCTTGTGTCGGGCCGTTGTTCAATATCCGCAGAGCCACTTTCAAAACACTCTCAGGAGTCAAGTCGCGCATGCAGCGGTGATGTCCTTCGGGGCAATCCGGCCGCTGACATGGCCCGCACGGGACCGGGTGGAATACATGCCACGCCCTGAGAATGATAGGTCCTGGTCCAGGCAATGTGGGTCGGACCGAACAGAGTGATCACCGGAGTGTTGAACGGAGCCGCGAAATGACGAGGTCCTGAATCGGTCGTGATCAAGAGGGCCGATCGTCGAACGCAGGCTTTGGTCAGCCCGATCCCGAGCGGGAGACCAGCCAGGCTAACCACGTTGTGATGATCGGCCATCGCAACGATCTGGCGCGCCGACTCGCGTTCTCTAGGCCCACACAGCACGAGGACGGAAACCCCAGCCTCCCGAATGAGTTCTCGCGCCAACTGGGCGAAATGGGCAATCGGCCAGTTCTTGGCCGGCCCAAATGCACCGCCTGTGTTCAGGCAGACCACCGGGCGATCCGCGGTCAACCCCAGAGCCGACCAGGCCCGGTCAGCGGCGACCTCGTCTTCGGTCGTGGTCGCCAGCTCGGTTCGGACCGAATCGACCGGACAGCCGAGATGGTGCGCCAGCCGCAGATACGATTCCACGATGGGAGTGGGAATGCCGTCGGTTGCCTTGATCTCGGGCGAACTCAAGCCGGTCCGTGAGCAGGATTCCACGCCCGTGGTGGGCATAACCGACCCGCCGCGGGATGCCCGCCATCCAGGCGATCAGCGTGGAACGGAACGAGTTGGGAAACAAGATCGCCAGGTCGAATCTTGCACGACGCAACCGTCGCACGACCGCCACGGTCCGTTGCTGGCGGGCGTCCGACGGCGGATCGAACCGAATCAGCTCGTCGAACCAGGCGGTTCCATCCAGCGTCGGCGCCACGTGCGGTTTGATCACGGCGGCGATCCGCGCCGAGGGGAACCCCTGCCGGATGGCCCGGATGGCCGGCGTGGCCATGACCGTGTCGCCGATCAGGTTCGGACAGAACACAGCGATTCTCATGAGTTTGATCGGCGTCCGCCAGGACTTCGCAATCCGCGCCAGAACCGCGGCGTGGAGCAGTGGGATCAAGATTTCGTGATGACCGGTCAGGGCAATACCCTGCGGAACCGGGACGCTCAAGAACGTTGAGCAGGCCTCGGTACTTCTGGTCGAAGTCGAGGTTGGCCGTCGTCAGCCCATCCAGGGAACGACCCAGGTTTCGGACGATCGCGACGGCTTTGAGAAAGACCTCGGGCAACACGACCGCGCTGCCCAGGTTTAGCCAGACCCCGCCAGCCATCGTGGCGACCAGATCGCAGAGCGTGCGGAAGTCGGCCAGAGAGGCTTGTCCGAGTGCGGCGCCGTCGAGCTTCGGGGTCATATGCACGATGTCGGTGCCGATCGCGACATGGACGGTCACCGGCAGTCTGCCCGACGCGCGGCGACGAGCAGTGACGAGTCGAGGCCGGGTCCGCCGTGATCGATAATCACATCACCGAGCGCGGCGCCGAGGCCGACGGACTGGGTAGCGGCGCGCGTGCAGGCTTCGGCGAACAGGTCGGATGTCTCGCGGGCGAAGCCGAACTGGCCCGACATCAGCCGGCTGCCGACGTCCTCGCTCGTCTTGCCGGCGATCGCCAGCTCGAGGTCGTGGATCGCGGCCGCGCCGTTCAAGGCCAGACCCTGGAGGACGCCCCGATCGATCCAGTCGATCAGGTACGGGGCGCAACCGGTCTTGACGACGTGTCCCCCGATCGCGGCGACAACCGGCCGGCCCCCCTCGCGGGCGCGGACGATCGCATCCCGCAACCGCTTGAGCGCCGACGCTCCCAGAAGCCGTGGCAGGCCGTCGAGCCAGTCGTCGAAACGGGGGTCTGGGCAGCAATGGATGACCCAGGTCGGCGAGAGTCACCTTGCTCGGTCGCGTCTGCCAGCGGTTCGAACGCAGGTCGTTCAGGTCGAGCTCGGCAAGCGGCTCGACGAGGTCGGGCGGTTCGAACGGGTGGGCTCTCCGCACGATGTCAGGTCCGATCTGGCTCACGAGAATTCCTTTTCGAGCGGCTCGTCCCGGTGTCGAGCGGGAAGAAGCCGGGCCAGGACATCGTCCATGATATCGCTCCCCGCCATGACTTCGAGCCCGATCCGCAGGGCGCGCAGCGGGACCGGCCCCAGCAAGCTGGCGCGCAGCTTGACCAAATCCTTCTGGGTGGTCAAGACGAGATTCGCTCCCAGATCGCGAGCCCAGCGCTCCAGTGAGCCGACGTCCGCGGCGGCGTAGGCGTGATGATCGGGAAAGATGCGAAAGTCGACGAGCTCCCGGCACAACGGCAGCAGCGTCCGCCGGAATCCTTCCGGGTTGCCGATCCCGCAGAAAGCCGCCACCGACTGGCCGGCCAGCATCTCGATCGGCGAGCTGATTCCCTCGGCATCGATCAGGTCGAGCGGCGCGTGCCGAGTCTCGACCCAGCGGAGCGGCCCGGCCGCCGTTCGGCCTCGGCCCGAATCGCCGCTCGCTCCGAAGCCTCGACCAGGTCGGCCCGGGACAGGACGACCACTCCCGCCCGCCGCGAGGGAGCCGACCGGCTCCCGGAGCAGACCGCGCGGGAACATGCGACCAAGCCCGAACGGGTCGAGGGCGTCGAGCAAGACGAGGTCGAGGTCGCGGGCCAGTCGACGATGCTGGAACCCGTCGTCGAGCACGATCAGCTCGGTCTCCAGCTCGTCGACGGCGATCGCGGCGAGGGCGACGCGGTCGGCGATCTTGCAAGGTGAGGGACATCGGGCAGGTTCTCATCAAGGACTCGGCCCTCGTCGTTCAGTCCCTCGGTCTGGCCGTAGCCCCGGCTGAGGATCGGCGACGCGTACACCGCGATGGCGAAACCAGCGGGCGACCCACTCGACCAGCGGCGTCTTGCCCGTCCCGCCCAGAGTCAGGTTGCCGACCGAGACCACCGGGACTGTCGGCGTGCTCGCGCTCGAAGCCAGCCGCGATCGAAGCCGAGGTTCCGGACGGCGACGATCATACCGTAGACCACAGCCGCCAGCCCTAGACCGCAACCGCGAGCAAGAACGGGTCCGATCCCGCGCGTCTGGCCGCGGATCAGTCGGAGATACGCGTCTCGGTCGAACCGGCTCAATCGCCTGCTTTCATGGTGCG
Source organism: uncultured Planctomycetota bacterium (assembly GCA_963720335.1). Taxonomy (GTDB): domain Bacteria; phylum Planctomycetota; class Planctomycetia; order Isosphaerales; family Isosphaeraceae; genus CAVRFS01. The sequence goes on from CAVRFS010000024.1 coordinate 157,774, forward strand.
AATAATCGCCTGAGCCATCTCCAAAGTGCCGACGGCCGTGGGATCATTGCGGTCCGGCTTCATGTCGTAGGTGACGTCCTTGCCTTCCTTGATCACCTTGGCGATCGCGGCCTCGAGGCGGCGGGCGGCTTCGCTCTCTCCCAGGTGCTCGAGCATCAACACGCCCTGAGAGAATCAGGGCGGTTGGATTCATTTTGTATTGCCCCTTGTACTTCGGGGCCGAGCCGTGGGTTGCCTCGAAGACTGCGCCGGCCTCGCCGATGTTCGCTCCCGGCGCGACTCCCAGTCCGCCCACCAGCCCGGCGCACAAGTCCGAGATGATGTCGCCATAAAGGTTTGGCAGGACCATCACGTCGTAGAGCTCGGGCTTCTGGACGAGTTGCATGCACATGTTGTCAACGATCCGGTCCTCGAACTCGATGTCCGGATAGTCCTTGGCGACTTCGCGACTGACTTCGAGGAACAGGCCGTCGGTGTACTTGAGGATGTTGGCCTTGTGGACGGAAGTCACCTTCTTGCGCCCGTGTTTGCGCGCGTATTCGAAAGCGTACTTGACAATCCGACGGGTGCCCGTGATCGAGATGGCCTTGATCGTAATGCCCGAGTCAGGCCGGATCGTCTTGCCGTTCAACCGTTTGATGTCCGCGATCATCTCGGCGGTTTCGGGTTTGCCTTGTTCGAACTCGCAGCCGAAATAGAGGCTCTCGGTATTCTCACGGACGATGACCAGGTCGATCGGCGTACTCGAGAAATAGGTCCGCACTCCCGCATACACCTTGCACGGCCGGACGCACGCGTAGAGGTCGAGGGCTTGCCTCAGATAGACGTTGACGCTCCGAAATCCGGTGCCGACGGGCGTCGTGACTGGGGCTTTGAGTGCGACCTTGGTCCGCCGGCACGATTCGATCACGCTGTCGGGCATCGGCGTGCCCAGCTTGGCCATGACGTCGACGCCGGCGTCCTGTTCGTCCCAGCGGATCGAGACGCCCGTGGCCTCGATGCAGAGTTTGGCGGCCTCAGCCAGTTCCGGTCCGACACCGTCGCCGCGTATCAGCGTCACATCGTGGGTCATGGAATCCGCGTCTCCCTCGGGCGTTCGACGCTCAACTTTAACTTTGAGCTGCCAAACCCGAAGTCCAGGAGGAGCCCGCCGATTGTGAACGCCGCGTCAAGTGGTATGTTAGTAGGCTGTTGGAATGCCAGGCTAACTTGAAGCTAGGCCCGCCGTCAAGCCAGCGTGAGCGGTCATTCACAACCAGGTCCGACGGAATTCAAGAGCGATCCGGCCCATGATCGATCCACCCCTCCCGCCTGATCCAATGGTGCAGTACTGGCTGCAACGCCATCGAAGCCCCACCAGCTTCGTCTTGCACATGATTGGGATTCCTCCCACGATTCTCGGCGTCCTGTTTGTTCCGATCTATCTCATCTTGCTCTCCGTGTCGATCTTTTTCCTGGCCCTGGCCCTCTTCGTCGGTGGTTTTGTTCTTCAGTTCGCCGGCCACCTGCTCGAAGGGACCGATCCCGGTGAGGTCATCTATTTCAGAGCGAAGTTGGGGATGCCTTATGTCGAGTTTCCTCCCGCCCGACCTTCTCGACAGGCCGAGAGCTATACTAAACCAGACGGGCTGAAAGAGGCATCCGCAAGCCGTCTGGATACCCTCGAGCCGGGACGGGGAATTGATTCGTGCAAATTTCTGAATTCGCGAAGGCTGGCCCACGGACAGATCCCTGGTCTTGCAAAACTCTTGGAGCCGAAACACCATGGAGTGAAACCACGGACCCAGGGGTAAATTTCCATGGCGGGTCTCTTCGGTGATCGAAAACGAGTCGGCCGGTTGGTGGGGACTGTCTTCGGGCTGACCGTTGCCGCCTTGGCGGTAATGATCGTTCCCGCCTGGCTCAACTTTGTGTTCACGCGGCGAGCCCGACTTCAGGCAACCATCGGTTTTCTGATCGGGTTGGGGATTACCTACGCCGTTGTCGTGGTTGTCGCGTTGATCGGCGCTCTGGCGTTTGGCGGTTTGCTGTACAAGGAACGACGCAAGCGGACGAGCCTGTCCACGATATCCCGAGGACTCCTGCTTTGCATCTCTTGCCTGCTTGCCGCCGCGCTGGCAGAGGGAGCCGCCGCCGCGCGGCGAGCAGGGTTGTTCCAGCCCCGTTCGCTGATGAAGGGCATCCCCGAGCTTAACGACCGATTCGCGGAAACAACCGGCAACGCGGAGGCGACGATTGCCGTGGTCGGCGAGTCGAGCGCCTTCGGGATGCCGTACGACTCGTGGCTGTCGGTCGGCAAGATCGTCGCATGGCAGCTCGAGCGGTCTATCGCCACGAAGAGATTCCGCGTCGAAACGGTGGCCCAGCCGGGCGACACGCTCGAGGGACAGTATCAGAAACTGGCTGGCCTTCGGCGCCGCGCCGATGTCCTGATCGTCTATTGCGGTCACAACGAGTTCGCGAACATCCCCTGGTCGCGGACGGTGGACCACTACCGCGACCACACGCCCGCGTCACTCAGGGGCCTCGACGAGTTGGCCGCCAGGGTCTCCCCTCTGTACGCACTGATCCGCGAGACGGCCGACAAGTTGCGGGTCGCGCTGGTGCCGCCCCATGGCCCCCGCCCACCCTTGGTCGACCAGCCAGCTTATACTCCTTCAGAGCGCGCCGCGCGCCTCAAGGGATTCCGCCGGCGCCTGGAGGCGATCGCGGCCTACGGCAGGCGGATCGGGGCGCTGACGGTGCTTGTCGTCCCGCCGTCTAATGACGCGGGATTCGACCCCAACCGCTCGTTCCTGCCGGCCGAGACCACCCGCGCCGAGCGGGAGGCGTTCGCGCGTGACTTCCTGTTCAGCCGCCGGTCGGAGGATTCCGAACCGGCAAGGGCTATCAAACTCTATCGGACCCTGTTGGACCGGCAACCGGGCTTCGCCGAGACGCATTACCGCCTGGGCCTCCTACTGGACCACGCCGGTGCATGGGACGAGGCTTATCGCCACTACGTCGCGGCCCGGGACCTCGACGGTCTGCCGATGCGTTGCCTGAGCTCTTTCCAACAAGTGTACCGCGATGTGGCGGCGAAGCAGCAGTGCATCCTCGTCGATGGCCAGGAGTTGTTCCATGCGATCGGGCCGCATGGCCTGCTCGACGATCATCTTTTCCACGACGCGATGCACCCGTCGCTACTCGGCCACATCGCTCTGGCTCAGGGGATTGTGGATGCGCTGCGCGCACGGCGGGCATTCGGATGGCCAGCGGGAGCACCCCAGCAAGCGATCGACCCAGTCCGCTGTGCTTTGCACTTCGGCTTGGAACCTAAAGACTGGAAGCCCATCTGCGAGCGAGGGGGAATGTTCTACTACGCGACCATGGGATTACGGTACGACCGGACCCAGCGTCTGGCCAAGCAGGACGCATTCAAGGCAGCCGCGCAACGGATCGCCGCAGGCATCCCACCCAAGGCAGCCGGCTTGCCCAACATCGGAGCCGCTACGGCCCTTGCGGTTCGGCCCGATCTCGAACCACGCTCCCGTCACCGACGTCCAAGCGATTCCCAACTTCCTCCGGAAAAGGGGCTCGGAGAGGGCACAGCGCTAATCAATACGGCAAAATACGCAGACTAGCGAGAGAGGAACTTCGCGAATTCCCAGACTGCCGCGAGGATTGGCCGTGTCTCATCGTCCGCGTCAGTCACGACTTCGACGCGACCGACCCCGGTAAGGCGACCGCCGGGTGGAAACTCACCCAAGGATCGATCGGTTCCGAGCGATCGCATCGATACCGGGACTGCGGAGCCTGGCCACACTCACCCATGCGCAAGCGACGGACGCTGGCCAAGGCCAGCGCGTGACACCGCCGGTCGCCTCGCTTGCGCGTCGGGTTGGTATGGCCACAAGCGCCGCCCTGGTCGTTTATTTCCCGCCGGTCGCCTTACCCATCACAGGAAACGTGCGTGTCGCTCGTCAAAGCCGCGTGAAGCGCAGCGCACTCGGGACCGCGCGCCAAAAGGCGCCCGGCAAAAACGGATTCGTCCACATCTCGCAATGCAGCTTCGAGTTCCGCTTGGGCGCCGGAATAATCGGAAGTTCGAAGAATCGCTCTAACTCTATGCAGATCATCAACTTCGACCTGGGCGCCCGCATTGCCGGCACGATCGGACATTTTGTCGTATCTCTTGAAGCACCATCATATTACGATTGGGCGCCTGCATAACCGGCCCAGTTTAACAATCTAACGTATGTTGAATGTCCACATCGAGTTATGCTCGGGCGCCGACTAATCCGCATAAAGCGATCCGTGGCGGAATATTGCCATATACAGTGATGTACTATGTGCTTACGGCTGGGCGCCTGGATAATCGGGGCGGGCGTTACAACCGCGACTTTCTCATGCCTTCGGCTTGGGTGACCGCCGGCCGAAAGTTCCGCTAGGGAGAGTGGTGTCGAGGAGACCGGCAATACTAGCCCGACGCGCGCGAGCGAGGGGTTTTGTGGGGCACAGCAAGTGCACCGGCCAAGGCCGCCGCTCCTCGCTAACGCGTCGGGTTAGTATGGGTCGACCGGATCCCGGGTAACCTAATTCCTGCCGTTCGCCTTGCTAGGCTGCGTTTCTTAAATGTCCTAAATGCACCTACGCCGTTTTGGGCATGAAATCCGATCGAAACATACTGTCCACAATGGACTTAAATTCGTTCGGAGAATTCCAAAATAATACTGTTGTGCGCACTTTATCCACCGCGCAAAGCCGCGCGGTCACAACCCTTCCGACTCACAATTCTCGAAGAATTCCCGAAAGGAGGATTGCAGTTAGAACGTATCTATACTCCAGGCGAAACTTCGCGGCCGCGTTCCGCGCAAAACCCGGTTGCAACCCATCGGGGCCGGCCGGGCGAGCTTCCTGAGCCGCGTCGGCAACGAGCCCTCGCGCTTGTGGTCGCGGCGGCTTTGTTTCGGCGGAAGGCGACTAACCATGGTGGAATACGAAATCCACCCGGCGATCGGCATCGCCCGCGTTGGGTCGAGCCTCCTTAGCTCGGAGGACGGGTTCTTCCTCGGACCAGAGCCCGGTGTCCCGCCTCCGGCGAACTATCGGGATTCTGCCGGAAACCTCAAGCGCCAGGCTGCTCGTTTTCGCGTTTTTGCGTGTCGGCGCAACGAGCAAAGAAGGCTCGTGGAAGCGGCTGAGTTGACGCACGCGTCGGTCAAGAGCCTCACCTGGACCGTCCGCCTGGCCAATCGCAAGGGTGTGGCTCGGCGCCAGTACGCGACAAAGCCTGGATTTCGGAACAACGCGACCGGCCGGGACGACGACGATCGCGGATTCATCATCGACCCCGGCCCCCGTTCCGTAAGCTTGCCGGGCGAGCGACCGGTTCTTCGACACCGGGATGTTCCGGACGACACGCGTACCCCTCGGTGAGATGACGATGGAGCCCGACGGCCGTCTCATCGTCATCGGCGGCCACGGCCGCTCCGGCTCCGACCCAGTCCAGCCGCGGCTGGATCTGGAAACCGGCCACTTCGCCGACAACGACAACTGGTATGACGACATCTCGGATGGACCCGTTACGGCGACCGTCGTTCTGGCCGACGGCACCGTCGCGCAGGCCACGGCGTGGGTCGTCGTCGGACCACCCGATTTCGCTCCGGGGATCACCAACCTGATTACTCTGTACGACCTGCTCTTTGACCTGGCTGTCAAGCGCGGCATCCTGGCCGCGCCCGACTGATCCGTCGGGCGAGGTCTCGTTCTCGCGGCACATTCAGCCGATACTCGCGCGGTCTCTGGGCTATCGCTGGGTCAACCGGGCCGCCGCCTTCGGATACGAAAACCATGGGACAGGCCATGGACCGGGAGGAGCCGGCGATTTCGCGAGCCGTTGGGCCGCGCTGGCCGACCCGTCTCCCTCATCGCGGGAGCTACGAGCCTCGCTCGCCGGCCGGCTGCGCAACCCCGAACCGGGGGGACCGCGGCCGCCGATCCCCGACCTTTCCTTTCTGCCTCGGCTCTCCGACCACCAGTGGTTACGCGCCGGCGCCGATAATGTCCTGCCTTTGACCTTCACCCAGTACAAGATCATGCAGGCGTGGGCGTCCGGCAACTTCGTCAACGATTTGGGCGAATCAAGAGACGACATGGAGCTCCTGCCGGACGCCCTCGATCGCGTGGCCTTGGAGGCGTGCGTGGGAGGTGCGCTCTACCCCGGCATCGAAGTGAATGGCTACATCATGAACTTCCCCGAACGATTCCTCGAAGGCGAGCCGTTCCGCATCTCCCCGCATGCCGTCCGGCCCGGCGAAGTCACACAGTACAACGCCGTGCCTTGGCAGGCTGATTTCCTGTATTGTTCGTGGCAAGAGATGCAAGGGGTGATGCCGAAGCGGCTGGCGTGGTGGCCCGCGCAGCGTCCTGATGACGTGTTCACGCACGTGGGAGCCATGGAGATGGTTCCCTGGGCTCGCGGCCTCGGGCCCGACTACCAGGAGATGGTCGACCACTGGGACCGGCTCGGCGTGGTTGTCGATCGAGGTCAGCCCGGTTCCTCCTTCTTCGTCGAGGACGAGCGAGACATTCAGGCCCTGGGCCCGTGAATCCAACATCTGATCGCTCGCCGGCAATGTCTTGGAATAAGCGCGCAAGGCTTTTTTCCGGAGTTGCCGTGAATCCCCTGGCACATCGCCGTGGACCGATGTGGCCATCCTGGGCGGCGGCCCGGCCGGAGCGGCGACAGCCCTGGCCCTGGCCCGCGCCGGACGGACCGTCACGCTGCTGGAGCGCTCCCGGTATGAGTCGCCGCGCGTCGGCGAGGCCCTGCCGCCCGAGGTGTGGCGACCGTTAACCGAACTCGGAGTATGGGAGCGATTCCTCGACGGACGGTCACAGCGTGTCGCCCGGGATCGCGTCGGCGTGGGGCCAACCCGGACTCCACGACCACGATTTCATCGCCAACCCGCACGGTCCCGGCTGGCACGTCGACCGCGGGCGGTTCGATGCGATGTTGGCCCAGGCCGCTGAGGCGTCGGGAGCGAAGGTCCTGCGGGCGGCTCGGCCGATCCGCTGGGGACAGGACAACGCGGGCGTCTGGAACATTGAGGCCCTCGTGGACGGAACGTTCTGGGAGTTGCACGCGGACGCGCTGGTGGATGCCACCGGCCGGTCCGCATCGCTGGCTCGGCGGCTTGGTGGCCATCGAATCGTCCACGACCGGCTTATCGGCCTCGTGGGATTCATCCCGGCCCCGGCCGACGGCCATGGCCGCGACCGTCGCACCCTGATCGAGGCCGTCGCGTGCGGCTGGTGGTATTCGGCACTTCTGCCCCAGGGACAGCACGTCGCGGCGTTCATGACCGACGCGGACTTGATTCCCCGCGGACGGGCCGCTCGATGTCTCTTTTGGCGGCAATGGCTCCAGCAGGCGCCCCATACGCGGGCACGTCTTGGGCCGATGCCTTCGGATACCGCACTCCGGATCGTCTCCGCGGCCAGTGCTCGCCTCCAGAACGTGACCGGACCCGGCTGGCTGGCTGTCGGGGACGCGGCGCTGGCGTTCGATCCGCTATCGTCGCAGGGCGTGACATGGGCACTAGAATCGGGCCTGGCGGCCGCGCATGCCCTCGATCGAGTACTCTCCAGGGGAATTCGCGTGCGGCCGAGGTCTACGCCCATCGGGTCGGGATCGACTTCGCTGCTCTACCTCCAAGCACCGCGGCGAGATTTATGGCCGGGAGCGGCGCTGGCCTGATTCAGCCTTCTGGCGACGGCGGCACACGCGACCCGCCGTGCGTTTACCACAGTCGACCCGGACCTCCGGATTCGCTCTCGGGACGGCCATTATCGGAAAAACGCCAATCGGCGAGGAATTCTCGCAAGGAAAACCGGACTCAATACGTATCCAATAGATTAGAAGCATGACCCGACGTATCGACCACACCGTGGACCACGAGTTCCCCAGGAGGCTCCTGCGATGCCCGAGACCTACAAAGGCGGCCAAGGCTCTCCGCCAACGCCCGGCTACGATTGCACCTACCCGCCTTACACGGGCACGGGCCCGTCCGACGGGCCGACGGACCCGCCCATGGCCCGCGTCGCGGACCCCTTCGAGGTCTGCGGCCCACCCAGCGGCTGCCCTACGGGGACCTGCTGCGGTGGCGGACCAACGCGGTGGACCAAGCGGCGGTGGGCCCGGCGGGAACCAACCGATGTCCCGCTTTTAAAGCAGCCTAATAGGGTTGAGCACGCCACGGCCAACGGCGATCATCCACCGAACCTCGGAGTGCGTCGGGCGCCAGCCTGGATATTCGTACGCTCGACTAGTGCCGTCCTGGAACGACAAGTCGGTGGAGTGGGTTTCCTAACCCGCTCTTCGAGACCGGAACGACCAGGCGGCACCGGAAATACGCCCTACACTGCTTGGAGACTCTAACTTCGTGAATGAATATGTGGTGGAGCCATCGAGCGTTAACCGCTCTAAAGAATCTAAAAACCCCGTTCCGTTGCGACCGACCGGCCGCGCTCGCCCCTCACGACCCTTTTTACGGACCGCGACCATGGACTCCTCCGCTCTCGGCACCGGCCGGCTCGTCCTCGCCAAATCCAACGCCATGAACCGGATGCAGCATACTCGTCCCCCGCTACCACCGGGCTGTGCGGCGGGCGGCTGCGTCATGCCACCGGTCAGTAGTTGCATCATCCGGGGCGGGACCGTCCACATCGACCCACTCCTCTTCTTCCTGGTCCTCCAGTGGGCTCCCCCCTCCGGCAGCCCCGCCGACTTGCCCCTGGTCTTCACCTACAAGAGCGACTGCACCAACAACACCGAGTGGGGATACCACTGGTCCGCGCCCTACCACCGCTTCGCCGAGGTCGTCGTCACGATCAACCCGCCACCAATCAGCCTGAACACGCCTCCTTATGGTTATTCGTACCTCGGCCCCGGTCCCAATTACACGACCGTGTTCCCCGGCCAGAATTCGCTGGTGGGCTCGAGCACCGCCGGTTGGACCGAGACCCAGCCCGACGGCACAGCCTTCTCCTACGATAACACCGGCGTCCTCCGCACCATCCGCAACAAGGCCAACGTGCGTTGGACTCTCACCTGGGATTCCGGCTTTAACCTGGTGCAGGCCATCCAGGGCCCCTTCGGCCGGCGGACTTCCTTTACCTACACCGGCTCCAACCTGATCCGCCGCATCCAGGACCCTGGCGGGCGAATCACCACCCTGACGGTCAACGCCAACAAGGACCTCACCCAGATCGTCTCCCCGGAGCTCTGCGTCACCAGCCTGATCTACGACGGCTCGCACAACCTGCTGGCCTGGGTCAACCCACTGGGCGATCGCACTTCGTTCACCTACGCGTCGGCCGGCGTCATCAGCACGGTCGAGCTCCCCCTCGGGCAGGTGACCAGGTTCAATTCCATCTATTCCACCGGGGTCCACCGTCACCGACCCGCGCGGCGGCGTCACGACCTTTAAATTCTTCATGGCTTCCCATTCTTCATCGACCGACCCGTTCGGGAATCAGACTCAGTACGACTATAACCCAAGCCTTTCTCAACAGCTCTGGGGTGCCAAGGATGCCCGCGGGGTCCGAACCTCGTTTACCTATCAGCTATTCGGCACCGGCGTCTATTCGCTCATGGGTGCCCAGAAGACCGGTTACAACGCCATCACCGGCCAGGGCCAGTATTCCTTCGTTTACAACAGCAGCAACCAGGTCAAGGTGATGGTCGACGAGTTAGGCAACCGCTCGACCCTGATCTGGGACAGCCTGGGCAACCGCATCGCGGTTGTCGATCCCTATAACGAGCGGACCAGCTATATCTACGACGCGATGGGGCGGCTGTCGGCGGTCGAAAACGCGCTGCGGCAACGGGCGACGCAGACCTACGACAGCCAGGGCCGGCGGCTTGCCGACATCAACCCATTGGGTCAGCGGATCAGCTACGCGTACGACATCAACAGCCAGCGGCTGCGCGTGCAGGACCCGCTCGGGCACATCACGACAACGTTACATGATAATATGAATCGCTTGACCGTCCGGATCGACCCACTGGGCAACCGCACCAGCTACGCGTACGACGCCAATGGCCGGCTGAGGCGGACCACGAATCCCATCGGTGCGATCACCACGCAGATCTACGATTTGAATAGCCGGCTGGTGGCCGTGATCGACGCGCTGGGCTTGCGAACAAGCTATGGCTATGACGCCTCCAGCAACCTCGTCAAGACGGTCAATCCATTGGGTCAGATCAACACCAGTGTGTTCGACCTGGGCAACAGGCTGGTCACGCAAATCGATCCCCTCGGGAACCGCACCAGTTTTGCGTATGACGTGGCCTGGAACCCGGTGCGGACCACAAACCCGCTCGGCCAGACCACGTCCAGCGTGTTCGACACCACCAGCCGCCTGATCGCCAACGTGGACCCGCTGCTCAATCGCACCAGTTTCAGCTATGATTTAGCCGACAACCTGATCCGGACCACGAACCCGCTCGGCTTGATCACGACTACCGTGTTCGATAAGCTGCTGCGACCCGTGGCCAGCGTTGACCCGCTGCTGAACCGCACCACGACGACCTTTGATGTCGTCAGCCGGCAAATCCGCATCACGAACCCGCTCGGGCAGATCAGTTCCACCGTGTACGACGCGGCGAGCAGACGCGTCGCCTCAATCGATCCCCTGCTCAATCGCACCAGTGTCGGGTATGACGCGGCAAGCCGGCAAATCCGCACGACCAACCCCTTGAACGATATCAGTTCCACGGTCTACGACGCGGCTAGCCGGGTGATTGCCACTATTGACCCCCTGCTCAACCGCACCAGCACCGCGTACGACCGTGCCAGCCGACCAATCCGGATGCATTAATCCCCTCGGATTGATCAGCACCAGCGTCTACGACCTAGACAACCGTTTAGTCGCCGGCGTCGATCCGTTGCTGAACCGAACATCCTTTGCGTACGATCGTGCTAGCAGGCAAATCCGTGTCCAGGATGCCAATGCGAACATCACAACCACAATTTATGATGCCGCGGGACGTGTCTCGGCGACTCTGAACGCCAACGGGTTTCGCACGAGCCAGGTGTACGACGCCGCTAGCCGCCTCGTCGCCCTGCTCGATGCCAACGGCCACCGCAACAGTTTCGTCTATGATGCCGATAGCAGGCAGACCCAGCTCATCGATCCCCTCGGGCACCGCACCACCTACGGATTTGATGCGGCCAGCCGTAAGACGCTTCGGATTGACGCCCGTGGCTTCCGCACCAGTTACGTGTACGATAACGACAGCCGCCTCATCGGCCAGCGTTATCCCGATGGCAGCCGGGTGACATTTGGCTATGACAATGCCAGCCGTCGTACGTTTGCTGAACGATGCGACCGGACGAACGACTTCCACGTTCGACGCCGATGGGCGGCTGAGCGTGGTGATCAATCCGGCAGGGCTGCGCCTGACCTACGCGTACGACGCCGCCAGCCAGCGCAAGTACCTGGTCGAGCCAGAAGGGGCCCGGTTCACCTATTCATTTGACGCAGCCGGACGGACGAACTTTGTGGCCAATCCTCAGGCCCAGCGGGCGACCTGGAGCTACGACGCTGCCAGCCGGGTCACCGGCATCCATTACGCCAACACCACCCGCACCTCCTATGCCTACGACAACGCCGATCGGCTGCTGCGCGTGGCCAACCTCAGCTCGACCAGCACGACGCTCTCCAGCTTTTCTTACGCCCTTGATAAGGTGGGCAACCGACTGCGCGTGGTGGAATCGACCGGCAACCGTGTCACGTGGAGCTACGACAAGACCTACCAGTTGAAGAACGAACAGCGGAGCGGGTCGAACAGCTACAACATTACCTATACATACGATCCAGTGGGAAACCGACTGATCGAGATCAATGGCGGAGCCCGGACGACAAGCACCTATGACGCCGCGAACGAGCTGACCAGGAGCCAGGTCGTCGCGGGCATCACCACGTACACGTCCGACGCGGCTGGGAACCTGCTGACCAGCCGGAATCCGTCGAATCAGCGGACGACGAACACCTGGGACTTCGAGAACCGCCTGACCCAAGTGGCGCTGCCATCGGGAGTGCCGAACACGTTCACTTACAACGGCGACGGCCAGCGGGTGCAGAAGCAGGACTCGACCGGCACGACCAGGCACGTCTGGGACGGGCAGAACATCTTGCTGGAGACCGACGGAAGTAATATCATCCAGGTAGTCTACACGCTTGAGCCGGCGGTCTATGGCAACCTGATTTCGCAACGGAGAAGCGGAACGACGTCGTTTTACCTATTCGACGGGCTTGGCTCGACGACTCAACTGGCAAACAGCACGGGGTCGGTCACCGATAGCTATCTCTACGACTCGTTCGGAAATATCCTTCTCACGAGCGGTTCGACGACAAACTGGTTCCGCTATGTCGGACAGTTGGGCTACTGTTACGATATCGATTTAGCTAAATACTATCTCCGGGCGAGGATTTACGATCCAGTGATCGGACAGTTCTTGAGCCGTGACCACGTGACAAGTGATGGTGGGGATCTGAACTTTTACCGGTACGTGCGCAACAACTCAAGCAACCTCATTGATCCCTCGGGTTGGGCCGCCACGCCCGCACAGAATAGGGCATGCGTAAAAGCGTGCGCCGCCGCGAGAGCGAACCCGGACGAGTTTAGCGTTGCGCCCAGCGATGCAGGATTCGTGCTATGCATGCCTGCGGGCACAGGTGGCACCCTTCCAGGCCATCAACTGTACTGCCTTTGTGTCGGCACCCCAGCGTTAAATCTACCTGTGAGCGTTAAAAACTGCATCTTAGAGCACGAGGCCGCGCACGTGAATAACGGAGATGAGGTATGCGACCCGAACTGTCCTGCGCTTACCGCACGATGGACCATCCAGTCGACTATAATCAAACCGATGCGGAGTGCAAAGCTGCGGCTGCGGCAATGGCATGTCTCGTCGGAGCGAGTTTGCG
>CAVRFS010000025.1:0-35077 GCA_963720335.1 uncultured Planctomycetota bacterium
ACATCAAGGACAATGAGGGGTTGAGCCATACGCCCTATATCGACTCGCAAGGTTTTCCAACCATCGGCTATGGGTATGCGTTCACGGGGCAATCTAGCATTTTCGGCTTGAGTCGGTTACACATTGGGAATGAAATCGACATCGGAAATATGTCCCCAGTGCCAAGTCCTTTCGTCCAAGGTGGCAATACTTGAAGCGGAACTGGCGCGTGTGCGCGAGCAGTTGGCGGCCGCCAAGAAGAATTCCGCGACGTCGTCGAAGCCGCCCTCTTCGGACATCGTCAAGCCGAAGCCGTCCGCGACTGACGACGGCCGAAAGCGTTCCATCGGCGGCCAACCCGGCCACGACAAGCATGCGCGCCGAACCCTTCCCGCCCGAGCAGGTGACGGCTTTTGTCACTCACAAACTCGATGCCTGCCCCGGCTGCGGTGGCAGGTTGCGCCTCAACCAAACGGATCCTCGCGTCGTCCAACAGGTCGATATCGAAGGGACGCCGTTGACCATCGAACAGCACACGTGCCCCGAGTACTGGTGCGATCACTGTCGAAAGCCGTGCTGGGCGCCGCTGCCCCTGAGAATCGAACGCGGCGGCTTGGTTGGCCCGCACCTCACGGTGCTGATCGCGTTCATGAAGGGGAGTTGTCACGCATCCTATTCGACGACCCGGACGTTTCTCCGCGATTGTGTGGGCGTCACCCTCGCGCGGAGCACGTTGGCCAACACGATCCACAAAGTCAGTGCGGCCCTGGATGGCCCCTATGACGAATTGCTCCGCATGCTGCCCACCGAGATGGTGTTGAACATTGATGAAACGGGCCACAAGTGCAACAAGGAGTTGTGGTGGACGTGGTGTTTGCGGGCGGACTTGTACACGCTGTTCAAGATCGATCCGCATCGCAGTGCCGAGGTGTTAATGGATTTATTGGGTCGCGATTTCGAAGGCACGATCGGTTGCGATTATTTCTCGGCGTACCGGAGATATATGCGTGAGTGCGACATTCGTATTCAGTTTTGTTTAGCGCACTTGATCCGCGACGTGAAATTCTTGACGACGCTACCGGACGCCGCGACGAAGGCCTACGGCGAGCGATTGCGGCGTGCGTTGAAGGAGTTGTTCGAGGTGATCCATCGGCGTGACGACCTGTCGGCAGTTGCATTTGAGCGGCAATTGAAAGCAGCTCGTGATGTGGTACTGAACGCAGGCATGAGGGACGTGCCGACGACCCGGCATGCGGAAAATATGGCCAAGCGATTTCGCCAGCACGGCGCGGCGTTCTTCACGTTTGTGACGACGCCGGAAGTGGATCCGACCAACAATTGTGCGGAGCAAGCGATTCGATTCGTGGTGATTGATCGGCATATCACGCAGGGTACACGGAGCGAAACGGGTCGGCGTTGGAGCGAGCGGATTTGGACGACGATCGCCACGTGTGCTGGACAGGGCCGGTCGGTGTATGGTTTCTTGAAGGAATGCGTTGAGAACTGGTTCGAGGGTCAACCGTCGCCTTCGCTGTTGCCGTCGGCAACGCCGGCATGAGAGAAGCGATGCGACGAGTGTAAGTGGTTTGGTATCGTGCGACACACGTGAGGGTTGACGTTGCCAGCGCTGGTGTGACGCAAGGTCGAAAGACCGGGAAATCACGGAAGCGACTCGAACGCCAGCCAAGATCGAAGGAGGTGCTATGCGCTAACCCATCCCCGGGAAGAATCTCGCCGTTCGTTCGCAAAACGTCTTGCGCGAACTGGGTCGTAGTATGCGCAGAACTGAGATGCCGATAACAGTAGCCAATTGCGTCGCAATCGGACATCCCGAATGGCCGATGGTCGACCACCAGTCGATGTACTACTATGCGCAGACTGCAGTACAGCAACCGTTACTACCCTGGTGAACGGCAACCAAAATACGAATGAAGCACCTCATCTTCACGAACAACACCCGCGTGGACTACGACCGAACGCACTCAGGGAGATCGAACATCATGGCCACCTACGAAACGCCAAAGTGTCCGAACTGTCAAGTTGCGCTGGAGGTCCTGGGACAGTTGCCAATCCGGGTCGGCGGCGTGAATCCCGGCTGGCATTTTTTTCTCGGCGAATTGGCCGATCTGGGCGAGAAGGTCAAGCCGCTTGACCTCTATCGCTGCGAGAAGTGCGGCCGGCTGGAATTTTACGACCACGACTTCAGCCTACCCCAATCTTGACCACGAGGAAGTCATGACATCATTGTTGACTCGACTGCTGCGCCCGGCATCCTCGGACCGAGCACCTGACCTTCACGGTTTACAGCCGCGCGCAGTGCTGCTGCTGCCACAAGGCCCTTGACGTGCTCCAGGATGCCCAGCGCCGTTTTGGGTTCGCGATCGAGGAAGTGGATATCGATCGCGACCCTGAGCTCGTTTCGAAATTCGATACCGAGGTGCCGGTTGTGGAGTTGAACGGCAAGATCCGGTTCCGGGGTGTGGTCAATCCCGCCCTCCTGGAGCGATTGCTCCTGGCGGAGGGCCGGAATCGACCGATCACACCCGGTCGCCCGTGAGTTTGTCGGCCAAATACGCAATGCGTGACAGACCGATCACGACAAGTGACATCGGGAGGATCGCAAGGGTCCGACATCGCCAATACCTGGTCGATGATGTCACGCCGTGCGAGGCGGCGTCGTCCACGATCGCCCGGCTCTCCTGTATCGACCCGGACAATCTCGGGTCGACCGCTCGAAGTGATCTGGGAAAAGGAGCTGGACGCCGAGATCCTGGCGACCGAGAGCTGGGGGCTCCTGGGCGGCCGTGGGTTCGACCCGCCCGACCGCTTCTCGGCGTACTACCACACGCTTCGATGGAACCGCGTGACGGCGTCACGCACCGATCTGCTCCAGGCCCCTTTCCGGGCGGGGATCAAGCATCGAGCATTACCAGCTCGAACCGCTCCGCATGGCGCTCGGCATGCCTCGGGTCAACCTGTTCGTGGCGGATGGCGTGGGGCTCGGCAAGACCATCGAGGCAGGGCTCATCGCGCGCGAGCTCCTGCTCCGCCGCAAGGTGTCCGACATCGTCGTCTGCTGTCCGCCCTCCATGCTTCTGCAATGGCGGGAAGAGATGGAGTCCCGGTTCGGCCTGCTCTTTCAGATCATCGACCGAGCTTACGTCCACCGGATTCGTAAGGAGCGAGGCTACAATGTCAATCCCTGGGGGACCCACAACCGGTTCATCATCTCCCACAACCTGATCAAGGATGAGGAATACGCGTCGGACCTCCGCAACTGGCTGGGCCGCGATCTGGTCCGACCCCGTTCGCTCCTGATCCTCGACGAGGCCCACCACGCCGCGCCGGCGGCGGCGGGAGCCTACGCGATCACCTCCCAGTTCACGCGGCAGATCATGGAGATCGCGCCGAAGTTCGAGCACAAGCTCTTCCTCTCGGCCACGCCTCATAATGGCCATTCCAACAGTTTCCAGGGCGCTCATGGCCATCCTCGACCCGCAGCGGTTTTGCCCGGGCGTCCCGGTCGGAGCCCGGGAACGCGACCAGGTCCTGATCTATCGCCTCAAGGAAGACCTCCGCGACCTCGAAATCACCTTCCCGAAACGCGAGGTGGAACCTGTTCTCATCGCGGCCCCGGTCAAAGGCACGCCCGAACTGGAGCTCGCAGACAAGCTGGAGGCCTACTGCGCCCTTCGCGAGGCCCGTCTGCGTGACGAGCCTGTGAGAATCCGCAATGCCTCGGCGTTCCTCAGGTCGGGCCTTCAGCAGCGGCTCCTCTCCTCCGTGGAAGCCTTCTGGCGAACGCTGATCAAACACAAACGGACGATCGACGAGCAACTCCAGCAACATGGCGAGCGTCGGCGGGTCGCCGAGACGGAACTGGACGAGCTGGCCCTGGCCGCCATCGGCGGCGGTCTCGACGCCGACGAGACGTCGAGCAAGACGTCGAACCCGAGCGACCCGTCGACGACCGAGCCCATCGAGGACCCCGCGACCGCCGAGGCCGAGCGCCAGACCGAGAAGGCGACCCTGGCCACTCTCGGCAACACCGATCACCCCAATTTCGCCCAGGAAATGAAGCTGCTCGCCGAGATGCTCGAAACCGCCGAATGGGCTCGCCACCAGCCGGACGAGAAGCTGAAAAAGCTGTTCCAGTACATCGACCAGAACATGCTCGACGCTGCGGCCTCAGGCACATCGAGCGGCGCACGCTGGAACGGCCACCGCATTCTCATCTTCACCGAATACGACGACACGCTCACGTACGTCCGCCGCCAGCTCGAGGCCCACATCCAATCGTCGAATGAATCCGGCGCAGCGACTTGGCCGTCTACAAGGGATCGACTTCGCTCGAAGAGCGCCAGGAAATCAAGGAGGCCTTCAACGCCGACCCCGCCGTCAACCCGGTGCGAATCCTGCTGGCGACCGACGCGGCGCGCGAGGGGCTCAATCTTCAGAAATACTGCTTCAACCTGTTTCACTACGACATCCCCTGGAACCCAGCCCGTCTGGAACAGCGCAACGGTCGAATCGACCGCAAGCTTCAGCCCGCGCCGACGGTCTATTGCCGCTACTTCCTCTACGAGAACCGGGAAGAGGATACGATCCTCCGGCGGATCGTCGAGAAGACCGAGAACATCTATCGCGAACTCGGCGGCTTCGGAACGGTCCTCGACAAGAACCTGGTCCAGACGCTCCGCCGTCGCGGGATCGAACGCTCTCGCCTCCGCGACACCATTCAGATGCTCGATTTTCGCGACGATGAAGAAGACAAGCTCGCCGCCCTGGCCCTTGCCGAGGTTTCCGGCGACGACGACGACGCGGACGACGGCGAGGCTGGCCAGGCCGCGCCACGACGGAATCCGCCCGCGAGAAGATCGATCGAAGGCGCCGCGAGAAGCTTGAAAAGAGCCTCGATCGGCTCCGCAAGATCATGGAGGAGAGCCGCCACTGGCTCGATTTCCGCGAATCCCAGTTCCGCGCCGCCCTGGATTGTTCGCTACGGCTGATGGAGATCGAAGGCGGGCCTGACAGCCGAACCGATCGAGCGACCCAAGGCACGGAGATACTTCTTCCCCGCCACGTCGCTGGAGAAGAATCCCACCTGGCGCGAGACGCTCAACAGCCTTCGCGCTCCGCGCCGCCGGGGCGAGGATCTCGGCTCATGGTACGCCCG
The DNA here is from genome assembly GCA_963720335.1 of uncultured Planctomycetota bacterium. Lineage (GTDB taxonomy): Bacteria > Planctomycetota > Planctomycetia > Isosphaerales > Isosphaeraceae > CAVRFS01. The sequence continues at coordinate 5,156 of CAVRFS010000025.1, forward strand.
TTGCCCGATTCGACCGATCGTCTTTGAAGATCCGGGCGTCACCTATCTCGGGGATCCGACTGCCGATGGGGACCGGGAATCCCGGATCGAACCGGTTCACATGCACCTGGAGCACCGGATCAGTCAGAGACTGCTGGGCCGGTTCCTGTCGCAGGGGTTCATGTACAACGACCTGTCGCGAGCCTGTCTCGCCCAGACGAAGGGCTCGCTGCCGCTGGTCTATTTGATCGGGCGGCTCTGCCTTTACGGCCATCACGCGACGCGACTGCACGAGGACGTGATCGCCGTCTGCGCGGAGTGGATCCGACCGGATGCGCGCAAGGGCGGCCTCCGGCCCGTGGATCCCGAAGCAGCTCGGCGAAGAGGAATTCATGCGGCGACTCGACGACGCTTTGTTGTCGGGCGACACCAGCCGGATCACCGACATCAAGCGTCAGGAACTCCTGGCATCCGCCGATCAGGACATCCGCGAGCTTCAGGTCCATCTGGAGAAGAAGGCGAACGACCTCGAGACCACGATCCGCAAGGAGCTGGCCCGGGCCGGCGAGAAGGAAGCGGAGAACACCCGCAAGCTGCTGGAGGACCAGGACAAACGCATCGACAAGACCCTGGAGGATCGCGAACGTGAGGAAGCCGCCGCCCGAAGCCAAGGCCAAGGAACGCGAGGCCAAGGCGGGACCGACGCTCTTCGACATCAGCGGACGAAGCCAAGCCGCTCTACGATGAGCGTGCCCGCCGCGAACGCGCCTCCGAAAAACGGGCGATGGAGAAGCGCAAGAAAGACATCGAGCGAGAAATCCTCGAAGAGCCGGACCGAATTCGCGGCCGATACGCCGTACAGACCGTGCGGCTGGAACCGGTCGGGATCGTCTATCTCTGGCCTGAGATGGGCTGAGTGCCGCCTCACGTTGGACTGCTCACGCGAGTCGGGAGATCGTCATGAGAATCGACCGATTGGAGCTGCGGAACTTCAAGAAGTTCGCCGCATTCGAATTGAACTTGCACCCCCAATTCACATTGCTGATCGGCGAGAACGGTGCCGGCAAGACGAGTGTGCTGGACGCGATTGCGGTCGCCTTGGGCGTTTGGCTGGTTGAGCCACCGGATTCGACCTTGATCGAATAGCCGACGGCGGAATCTACCCATCGGAAATCCGGCTGGAAAGCAGTCAGAAAGGCGACCGTGAGCTTTTCATTGAAGCGCGGTGGCGGCGTGTCGGTCAAGGCGACGGGGCAGATCGAAGATCGAGATCATCTCACGTGGGAGCGTCGCATCGAGCAGGGCAAGAGAAAGATGTACAAACCTCGGAGCCAAAGACGCGCTCGACGGTCGTCAAAGCGGCTTATCAGCGCGCCAGAACGCGAGGAAAGGGTGCTGCTTCCGGTGATCGCCTATTACGGCGCGGGCCGCGCATGGCTGCCCCATCGCGAGCGACCCAAGTCGCGGAGCGCTTCAAACGGTCCCGCTCGCCGGTGGGCAGCATTCTATGACTGCCTGAACGAACGCATTCGGATTGCCGATCTCAACGACTGGTTCCATCGCGAGGCGATTGCGGCGGTGAACCGCGGCGGCCAGTTTCGTCCAGGGTTCGAGGTGGTTCGCCGAGCGGTCCTGAGATGCGTTCCCGGGGCTGACAGGATGTGGTTTGACGGCGACCGTGGCGAGATTGTTCTGTCAATCGAAGGACAGGCCCAGCCCTTCAGCAATTTGAGCGCCGGGCAGCGAATGATGCTGGCGCTGGTGGCCGATATCGCCATCAAGGCGGTCACGCAGAATAACTACCTGGTTCCCGAGGAACGCCCATGCCGCGCTGCGAACGGAGCGTTGCCTGACGTGCTGGCTGCAAACTCCTGGGTCGTGCTGATCGACGAGCTGGACGTCCATCTTCACCCGCAGTGGCAGCGCGGGTCGCGACCGATCTCAAATCGACCTTTCCGAAGATCCAGTTCGTATGCACGTCGCACTCGCCCCAGGTCATCGGAGAGGTCGCCCCGGAAGAGATCCGAATGCTCGACGAGGCGGCCCTCGGCCGTGTGCCCGATCAATCGTATGGGCTGGACTCGAATGCGATCCTGGAAGATGTCATGGGAGCGGATTCGCGAACTCCGAATGGGGAAAAAGCGATCGAGGCCGTTGAGGACGCGTTGGAAGAAGGCGATCTTGATACGGCACGTGAGGAACTCGAACGCCTGAAGCGCTACAGCACGGAGATACCCGCGACACGGCGCGGCTCGAAGCGACGATCAACAACCTGGAGGTTTTGACTGATGCGGGCAGATTAGTCCTCCAGCCGAGCCGGTGGCATTCACGGAATGGCGCAGCCGGATTCGCAGAACGATATCAACTATGGATACGATCTCATACCCGGTGACTTGACAGACCAGTATCAAGGACGCCCTGATCGCCGAACAGCGAGGCCTTTGTGCCTACACCGGCATTGGCATCAATGCGAGCACGCTCACACATCGAGCACTTGGTGCCACAAGACCATTGTCAGCGTGGGCAAGAGGATGTCGCATATGGGAACATGGTGGCCTGTTATCCGGCACCGAACAGTGCTTATGTCCCGTTCGGCGCTCTCCGCAAAGCGAACTGGCCGTCGCCCGCGGAGCAACACCTTTTCGTTTCGCCACGCTCAGCCGGCTGTGAACGACGCTTTACATTCAATATTCGGGGCAAGATCTCCGTAGCGGAAAATGACGAAGCGGCCGGGGAGACCGTCAAGCGACTCGGGCTTGACAACAAAAGACTCGAGGATCTTCGCAAAGAGGCGATCGATGCGACGTTGCAATGGCACGGAAGGAATCCACCTCTGCTCGACTTGCAGCTGGCCCGAAAGCGATTGATCGGCTGGAAGAGGCTGAAAATGCAGGAGGTCGGCTCGAGCCGTTCTGCTTCGCGCTCAAACAAGCTCTCCGCAAGCATATCCAACGGCTTCAATCGATCCGGGAATCGAAAAGACGCGAAAGACCCTGACCATGGCGAAGACGACGAGCGTCCACTGTAAACAGCCATCACGGCGGCGGCTCCTCGAGCAACCAGCGCGAATGACCGGACGATCTATACCCATAACCTCTGGCTCAACTACCTGAAGCCGGTCTCGCTCGGCCTGGTCTTCTCGCCGAACGCCCTCCGCGCGGCCCAGATCGAGCTGCCGCTCCAGTCCCCCGACGCCCAGCGCAGCCCTGGAAGCCTGACCATTCCGCGGCCCGTGACCGACGACGAGGACGTCGACCACGAGAACCCGCCGCGCATGCTTCGCGAGCACGCGCGAGTTCCTGACCGAGTTCCTCGGCTGGAAGCCGGAACTGCTCGATTTCTTTCGCCCGAGCGCCAGAGCCCAGATGTTCGCCGGCCAGGGACTCGCCCACGACTCCAACCCGGCCGACGATCGTCCCGAACCACCCGACGAGCTGCGGCACGACCTGGCTCAATACGACGACACGCTCGAGCCCAGCTTCGCATACCGATGGCCCCAGGCTCCCGACGAAACCGGCTCGCGCTGGTGTCTGCTCGGGCTGGACGTCCCGCCCGACGTCGATCTCGATCGCAAGCCGCCCGAGGCCGACGAGGCCACCTGGGTCGAATCGCCCCAGAAGAAGTTCGAGCGGCTGCTCTACGAGACCGGCATCCCGCTCGGCTTGATCGTCCAGGGCACGGCCGTCCGGCTGGTCTACCGGCCCGAGGAGCAGCAGTCGGGCTACATCACCTTCCCGCTCGATCCGCTGCTGAAACCGGCCGGCCGCCTGGCGTGCTCCGCGCTCAAGGCCATCCTCAATCACGACCGGATGCACGTGCTTCCCGGCCGCCAGCGGCTGCACCACATCCTGGCCGAGAGCCGCAAGTATCAGAACGAGGTCTCGACCCAGCTCGCCGAGCAGGTGCTGGCCGCCCTGTTCGAGCTGCTGAAAGGGTTCGAGGCGGCCGATGAGGAATCGCGCGGCCAGCTCCTCGCGGGCTTGCGCGACCGGCCCGACCGGACGCACGAGATCTACGAAGGGCTGCTCACCGTGCTGATGCGGCTGGTCTTCCTGCTCTACGCCGAAGAGCGGGAGATGTTTCCGGCCGACGACCTGTTCGTCCAGCAACTATTCGATCGCCGGCCTGTTCGCCCGGCTGGTCGAGGACGAGGCGCGCCATCCCGACACGATGGATCAGCGCTACGGGGCCTGGGCCCACCTGGTGGCGCTCTTCCGCCTGGTCTACGGCGGCGTCGCCTACGATGACCGGAGCAAGTCCGATTCGCAAGCGCGTGGCGATCCCCGCGCGGCACGGCGACCTGTTTCGACCCGACCGCTTTCCCTTCCTCGAAGGGCGATCGGCAGCGACCGAGACCCGAGGACTCGCCCACCGTCAACCTGCCACGCGTGCCCGACGGCACCATCCTCCGCGTGCTCCGCAACTTGCTCTATCTCAAGGAGGAACGCCTCAGCTATCGCTCGCTCGAAGTCGAGCAGATCGGCTCGGTCTACGAGGCCGTCATGGGCTACCGGGTCGAGACGGCCACGGGCCGCTCGGTCGCGATCCGGCCCGAGAAGCGACACGGGGCACCGGTCACGATCGACCTCGATGAATTGCTCGCCGCTCCGGCCAACAAGCGGACCGAACGATTCAAGAAGCTCACCGACCGCAAGCTCCCCGCGTCCGCCGCGACCGCGCTCCGCAATGCCCGCACCGAGGACGACCTGGTCGCGGCGCTCGACAGGCTGATCGACCGCCGACTCACTCCCGCTCCCGTGCCGGCCGGATCGCTGGTCTTCCAGCCCAGCCCTGAGCGTCGGCGGACCGGGTCGCACTACACGCCCCAGACGCTCACGGGGCCGATCGTGACCAAGGCGCTGGAACCGATCCTCCGCCGGCTCGGGCCGAACCCGACGCCCGAGGCCATCCTGGCGCTGAAGATCTGCGACCCCGCGATGGGCTCGGGTGCGTTCCTGGTCGAGGCGATGCGGCAGCTTGCGAAGCTGCTGGTCGAGGCCTGGAACCACCACGGCAATCCGCCTCGCATCCCGGCCGACGAGACGCCGATCCTGTTCGCCAGCCGGTCTGATCGCCCAGCGCTGCCTTTACGGCGTGGACAAGAACCGGATGGCCGTGGACCTGGCCAAGCTCTCGCTCTGGCTGGCCACGCTGGCGAAGGACCACGCCTTCTCGTTCCTGGACCACAACTTCCGCCACGGCGATTCGCTGGTCGGCCTCTCGCTGGCCCAGATCGAGGCCTGCCACTGGTCGCCCGACGTCCAGCAGGCGTTTGTCTCCCCCAGCCTCCGCCGTCGGGTTGCCGATGGCGATGAAGCAGCGGCAAGAGATCCTCACGGCCGGTGAGTTCACCAGCTACGAAAAGCTCAGCGACCTCCGCGTCGAGGCCGACAAGCCGCTCGACTTCCTCCGCTTCCTGGGAGATGCCGTTCTGGGCGTCTTCTTCGAAGGCGGCACGGCCTCGGCCAAGGAGCGGCGGCGCACGGACCTGAGCCTCACGATCCGGGATTACCTGAACGACGCGATCGACATGCCGACGCGGCTCGTCCTGCGGCGCGACATCGAACAGCCGGTCTCCGTCTTGCGCGGACTGGAGCCGCCTCTGGAACCCTTTCACTGGGAGGTCGAATTCCCCGAGGTCTTCCTGGGACTGGAGCCGGACGGATCGCTGCATGCGCCGGGCCGACGGCGGTTTCGACGCGATCGTGGGCAACCCGCCGTTCATGGGCGGTCGGAAGAACACGAATGGCCGATGGGCACGCTAAGAGTATCCCGACTGGCTCACGACCGGTTCATCCAGAATCGACGGCAATGCCGACATCGTTTCCCACTTCTTCCGACGTGCTTTCAACCTCATGCGAGCCGAAGGTGCGTTCGGCTTGATCGCCACGAACACGATCGGCCAGGGCGACACGCGCTCGACCGGCCTTCGCTGGATCTGCAATCACGGCGGCACGATCTACGCGGCTCGCAAGCGGCTCAAGTGGCCGGGCGAGGCGGCGGTGGTCGTGAGCGTGGTCCACGTCCACAAGGGGCCGATGGCCGGGCCGTTCGATCTCGACGGCCAACCGTCAAGACCTCATCACGGCCTTCCTCTTTCCCAGCGGCGGCCACGACGACCCGGAGCGGCTTCATGCCAACGCAGGCAAGAGCTTTCAGGGGAGCATCGTCCTCGGCATGGGCTTCACGTTCGACGACACCGACAAGAAGGGCATCGCCAACCCGATCACACGAGCGCGGGCCGACGAGCTGGCGAAGTCCGGCGAACGGCCGATTTCGATGGAGGAATTGATCGAGAAGGACCCGCGGAACCAGGAACGGATCTTTCCCTACATCGGTGGCAAGGAGGTGAACGACTGAGCCCGAGCAGAAGCATCATCGCTATGTCATCAATTTTGAGAACATGACAGAGGAACGAGGCCCAGCGATGGGCAGATCTGTGGAAGCATCGTCGAGCAGAGAGTCAAACCGGAGAGAACACGTAAGAAGCCAAACGGCGAGTACGCATTGCGATCGCCGCTCCCGCAGAAGTGGTGGATATATGCCGACAAGAGGCCGGCACTTTACAACGCCGATTTTCGCGAAGGCGTAACTTGCCTAATTGATCCCCAAGTAGCACGAATGAATGCGTGTACGCGAACTGCGATATGGTCCGATGCGACGAACCGCGATCTCCAGGACTCAAGAGCACACCCGACGCACCGATCGACCTCCCAGCCGCGGTGCCGGGTGCGTCGGCTCGGTCAGGCTTGTCTCTTTCAACGCCGATTTTCGCGGGGCCGTAACTTGCCTAACTGACACCCAACTATTCCGACAGCCTCTGGCGGGTGGAACGCCCGCCGCGCTCGGTAGCGGCGGGTTTCGCTCCGAGGACATCAAGGGCACACAATACGTACCGATCGACCCGCCAACCACGGCACAGGTCCTGTCGGCTTTGTCAACTCAGCCTCCTTCAACAGGGGGTTGTGAACTCGTTTTCTCAGAGACACGATGATCCCTTTCTCCGTGATTTCGATCATGCCCGGCGTGTCGACAAACTTCCGAAATGATTTGGACGGTCCCACTTGGGCAAAACCCTTTAGGCGTTCGGCCAAGTTGCGGTACAGAAGGTCCGCGAGCACCGTCAGGGTCAGGTCGAAGTCCACGTTCAGGCGCACGTCACTGCACAGGCAATCGAGATGAAAAAACGTGATGTGCTCACCAATATTGTTTTCGACATGATTCCGACTCGCGTAGGTCTGGATGGCTTCGCGGGCTGTCTGAGGTTCCGGCAGATCGTTGGTCAAGAAGAAGGTTGGGTGTTTGTGCCCCAGCCCCGTCACGATCAGTTGCCGCACCAGGCCTTCGTAGCCGTCGAGCTGGACCCATTCATCGACATACTGAACCTTGGGTCGCTTCCCCTTGGACTGGGTGATCTGGCAATGTTGCCAGCGATCTGCGGGCAGGCGTCCCACACGTGCCAGCATGCCCGAGCCGCGGCGGCGGATGGTGATAAAACCAACCTGGCGTTGCGTCAGTCGGCTCAGACCGGCATAAGTGGTCGCGCGCGCGTCGAACAGCAAGCGGGCTGGGGAGTGCCCCGTCTGCTCTTTCCAGTAGTCGGCGAACCTGGGAACCATGCGGTCGGACTCGTCTCGGAGCAGGTTGGCGGTTGCGTAGCAGATCCGTCGGCCAGCCGCCTGCGCCACGAAGGCCATCACCGAGGGAAGGCCCCGGTTCCGCATGGGTACCCAGTGGTTCTCCAGATCGGGCTCGGCGCCGCGAAAGGGAATGGCGTGGAAGTCGAGGTTGAAGCTCAGGGGAGGGTCCCCCAACCGGGTCTTGGCAATCACGGCGGTGATCAGCCGCTCGCTCATGGCACGCTCTGTCTTGTAGGAGTAGTCGGTCGCGTAGGTGGTTTTGGGCAGCACGTTGAGGCCCGCGAACAGCCCCGCGCCTTGGTCATCACACAGGTCGCTGATGTGACTGACACGCCGCTTGCCGAGAAGCTTGGGCACCAGCAACGCGAGCAACGCCTGCAGCGGCGGGATCTGCTCCGAGCCGGGCAGACCCGCGTGAGCGACTGACTGAGGCAGATCGAGGTCCAGCAACGAGGGAAGGAACAGGAAGAGGCCGGCCACCTTGGTGTCAAATCGCCGTCCCTCCTCGAAGACCAACTGCCGAACATCGGCGATGTCGGGCACGACGGAACCGTCGTTGGCGTATTCTCCCGGTTGCGGCGTCGGGCGACGGTGCCGCGTCGCGACCAAGCCCTCGCGGCTCAGGAGACGGAAGAGATACGATTCGCTGACGTCGAACCCCTCCCCTTTGAGCGTGGCGAGGATGTCAGCCAGGGTGGCCCCTTGGCGGCGGAGTTCGCAGGCACGCTGGGAGATCGCATCGCGTTTCGGGGACGTCTTGGGACCGGGCCTGGCGGCGGCGGTGAAGAATGTGTTGACGTCGGGGTCGCGAGCGAAGTCGCGGACGACCGCTCGAACGGTACCCACAGGAAGATGAAAACGCTGAGCGATGTCATCAGCAGATGCAAACTCGTGGAAGTAAGCGCGGCAGATCTCGTAATGACGTTGGGCCGGCGAATCGGGTCGCTGGAAAAGCCGCGCGAGTTCTTGGGAGCGAGCCATGGCTGTTGAGTCCCAATTAGGCAAGTTGTCAGCCCCCGAGGGACACCCCGGGAGCCATTTAGTCCCGCTTATAAGAGAACGGCATCGAGCGGGAAAAGCTAGAAATGAAGGGGTTTCGGCTGGAGCGAGCTGGAAAGGAAGTCGGAGGAAAAGCGGCGCGGAGGGGGTGGAAATCGCGGTGGACTTGCCTAATTGGCCCTCAAGTCCCGGACCTTAGATACCCAAAAAACCGGGGAAAACCGACAGTTTGTCGTCGAAAAATGGGTGCGAAATAGGCAAGTTGAGTACCCGCGAAAATCGGCGTTACAACGCCATCCGCAGGCTGGATCGGGTGTTGGTCATCTCTCGAGTAGGCGAACGCGCGGCCTTTACATTTCTATCCGTGGGGATGGTCTATTCAGAACAGCTCATTGTCTTTTCGTTAGAAAAAAATGCCACTTTCGCTCTCCTCCAATCCCGCCCCCACGAACTCTGGGCCCGCTTCTTCGGGTCGTCGATGAAAGACGACCTCCGGTACACTCCCTCCGATTGCTTCGAAACCTTCCCCTTCCCCGATGGCTGGGAGACGAACACCTCGCTGGAAGTGATTGGCCAGGAATACTACGAGTTCGCGCCCAACTCATGCGGGAATCGAATAAAGGTCTGACGAAGACGTACAACCGCTTCCACGACCCAAAGGAGCGGTCGCCGGAGATCAGCCGGCTGCGCGGACTTGCACACGGCGATGGACCGCGCGGTGCTGGCGGCGTATGGGTGGTCCGACATCGATACGACCTGCGGATTCGACCTCGACTGGTGCGAGTCCGAAGCGGCCGACGACGCCTCGCCCGACACGCTCGAACGCCTTGACAAGGGCAATTATTTCTTCGAGTCCGCCGAGGAGGCCCGGGCGTTCGCCTCCGAGCTGGAAGGGGGCGGCACCAACAAGCTCCCCTGGCGCTACCGCTGGCGTCCCGAGGTCCGCGACGAGGTCCTCGCCCGCCTCCTCCTCTTGAACAAAGAGCAAGCCAGGGCCGAACGACTCGCGGGCCTCGTTCCCCTTGGCGATGTCACGATGGACGATGATGAGCTTGACCAAGGAGCTGGCGACGATGAGGAATCAGACGAGGATGAATAGGCCCTTGTGGGCCGCGTATCGACAATTTGTTGTCGACGGTTGTGTTGTGTTCTAGCCCCTAAACTCAATACCGTTGAATTAGCGTGAATTGCGGTAGAGACAAGGAGTTGCGACTCCTCGGTCCCACGGCATCTGGCACGACTTAGCATTGATGGGTGCCACTGGTCGTGCCCGACCAGTGTCTTCTTCATGGATTCCACCAACGTGCAATGGCGTGGAGTGTAAGGGATTTCCGGGAGAATCGCCTCGGCATAAGTCGTGAAAACCAAAGCGGCGGAAAAGCGCCGCAGTCCAAAGAAGTCCCGGGCTTTTGCTTTTTGTGGAGTGCGGGGCTTCTCCGCCGCTTTGATTTCGTATGCTATTCCTAACCAGGGAATCGCCCTCGGGCACGAACCGGAGTCCGTCGGTCGCCCTGCCAAAAGCACTGGTCGAGTACGACCAGTGGCACCCAGAAATGATCACCAGTGCGAACCAACAGAGCACGGGAACGTGATCGAAGTCCGTTTCTATCTTCGAGTTATCACTAATTCAACGGTATTGCTTTTTGGGACGGGTCGCCTTGCTCGGCTCGCCCTCAGGCGGTTGCACCGTTTCGGACGGACAAACCCGGATCTCCACGACGCAGCCGACCGACCGGGCGATCCGCCTTAGCATCGCCAGAGAGTGACCTTCGTAGTCGGCATCTTCCAAGCGGCTGATCACCGATTGCGTCGTGCCCACGCGCTTCGCGAGCTGCGCCTGAGTCAACTTGGCTCCGGTCCGGAGATCGTAGACCAAGCGGGACAACTCGGCGTTGACCAACTCCTCCTCAAGCATCGCCATCATCTCGGGCTTACCCTCGAAGTAGCGACGATGCACGATCTCGACCGCGTCGGTGGTCTCGCGACTTTTCTTGTTCTTCGGCATCGGTTCACTCCCGGAACGAATGGGCGGCGGGGTCGAGCCGGAACTGTTCCCTGCGAGCGATCGCCAGCGCGATCTCGCTCGCCGGCACCTTCGCTTCTTTCGTAAACCCGTGGGAAACAATCACGGTATCTTTACCGGAGAAGAAATAGAGCAGACGGTAGTTGATGTGGCTCAACCCGATTCGCAGTTCGTAGATGCCATCGCGCAACAGGTCGGCCTCGGGGCGACGAAGTTCGTGCCCCAGCGCCGCAAGTCTCATGAGCTTCGCCCGGCACTTTACGATCGCCCATGCCGTCGAGCCACTCCACGCTGGCACCGACCCGTTCACTTCGCGATAGAAGACCAGGTCGGTCGTCGGCATCGTCGCACCCCGCCGGCATTATCTCGATCACGGCTCCATCTTATCGCACCGCTACGATTATCGCAAGTCAGCGATAAACGATTTCCAAACCCGGGGGCCGTTACTACGTGCTGGGGTTCTCGACCGGGGTCGTAGAACGGAATTCATTCCGTTTTGTTGTGTTTTGTGTTGTGTTTTATTTCGGTCGAGCGAGAAATCCGACCGGCGGGGAGAAACGGAATGGGTCCCGTTCTGCGAAAAGGGTTAGTACGAGATAAACCCACGGCCTCTGGCCGTGCGACCCTAGGAGGCTCTGCCGGTCCGGAGTGCTGTTGAATGCAATACGCGCGTCCTTCGGGGGAAAGCTCTGTTGGGCTGGCGGAAGTACATCCGCGAGCAGGAAGATCGAGATAAGAAGCAAAGCAAGTTGTTCGACTGATCATTGACCCCAAGACAAGCCTCAGCGGGGCTTTCCCCACGCACACAGCCCCCGCGGGGAGTTCCGATGACACACACGGCCCCAACGGGGCCTTCCCTACGTCCAACGCCCCGCTTTGCGGGGCAGGCCAAAGCCACGCCCTCTGGGCGTGGTCGTTTACTATGAATCATAGGCTACACGCGGATACTGCTCCGATGTCCTTCTCCTTGATGCATGAAAATGGCGACGATGACTTCCTCCGACGTTCGAGACAAGCTCGTTGAAGCCTTGGTGCTGGACCTGTGATCGGACCCATTGACGATCCATCCCCACAACTGTCCGGCTAACGGTTTCGGAATTTGACGCAACATTATTATTGAAAATACGGTTAGGTCGCAAAAATGAGCGCGCACGATATCTCCTCGGGTCGTCAGAATCTACCTCTGGGAACTCATTCCAGACGGTGGAGGATGACAGCATGGACTCCGGGAAGCTCGTGTTCGCTCAACTCATGGACTTCATTCCCCGGCACGATTTCGACGCGTGCGTGCGGCGATACGGCGGCAGACCGTCGTCCTCGCGGCTTCTCGTGTCGGGATCAGTTCCTCTGCCTGGCGTTCGCCCAACTGACCTTCCGCGAAAGCCTGCGCGACATCGAGACGTGTCTGCGAGCCTTCCAGCCCAAGCTCTACCATGCGGGCTTCCGCGGCAACGTCTCGCGGAGCACATTGGCCGATGCCAACCGCGTCCACGACTGGCACATCTTCGCCGATTTCGCTCAAGTGTTGATCGGTCGAGCGCGGAAGCTCTACGCCGAGCGAGCCCATGGGCGTGGAATTGGAACAGACCGTCTATGCCCTGGACAGCACCACGATCGACCTCTGCCTGAGCCTGTTCCCCTGGGCGCGGTTTCGTCGTCGCAAAGGGGCGGTGAAGCTGCACACGCTCCTGGATCTGCGCGGCAACATCCCCTGTTTCGTGCGGATTTCCCACGGGAAAACCCACGACGTCACCGTTCTCGATCATCTGCCGATCGAGCCGGGTCGTTCTACGTGATGGATCGAGGGTATGTCGATTTTCGACGTCTTCATCGGTTCACGACGTGCTTCGGCGTTCTTCGTGACGCGAGCCAAGCGCGGCCTCGACTACACTCGTCGCAGCCGTCGGCGGGTCGACAAGACGACGGGATTGCGGAGCGACCAGACGATCGTGCTGGCCGGCCCGAAGACGTCGCGGCTGTACCCCGACCCCCTGCGTCGCGTCTCGTTCTACGACGCCGAGAACGACCGGCGGTTCGTGTTCCTGACCAACAACTTCACCCTGCCTGCGCTGACGATCGCAAAACTCTACAAATGTCGATGGCAGGTCGAGTTGTTTTTCAAATGGATCAAACAAAATTTGCATATCAAATCCTTTTACGGCACACAGCGACAACGCGGTGAAGATTCAAGTGTGGATCGCGATCAGCGTTTACGTGCTCGTCGCCATCGTCAAGAAGGAACTCGGGCTGGAGCGGAGCCTCAGCGAAATCTTGCAAATTCTCAGCCTGACGCTTTTCGAGAAAACCCCTATTTTTCAGGCATTGAGCGAGCAAAAATCGCAAGATCCGGAACCGCCTTTCCCTAACCAGTTGAATCTGTTCGACTTATAGCCGGACAGTTGTGATCCATCCCGAGGAAACGAACGGCTCGACCAGAGCCCGTCCCGCTGGTACTTGACCGGCTTCCTCGTCCCCCGTGCCCGTCCCTCGATGGACCTCCCCAAAGACGAGGACGACGACGAGGACGACGACCTGTTCGGCTCGGACGACGACCCGGTCGATGAGCCCACGGCCGACACCCTGCCGATCGACGACTCGGACAAGGCCGCCGTCGTCGTGACCAGCAAGCGCCAGGTCTTGCCGTCGTCGATGGGTTTGAGCCTGCTCGTGCCTCGTCGTGTCGGACCCTGGAAGTGATCGTCCGCTGGGGCGATTATCACCCCGAGTACGCCGGAGCAGATGGCGAGACCGGCTCGGAAGACGAGTCGTTCGCGCTGGAAGCTCCGCCCAGCGGTGCCAAGCCGAAGAAACAGCCGCAAGATCGTTGCCTGGTCGCGGCAGCAGCACGAGCGGACCGTCACCCTGTCCCTCGACGGCCTCTTCGACCGCCCTCGCGAGAAGGCCGTCCCCGGCTCCGACGGGCTGCGGCTCGTCTGGCTCAGCCGACCCGCCCCCAGGGAGGCCCTCGACGAGACGCTCGTTCCCGACGGAGCACAGACGGTCAACGTCTACCTGGTCAATACCGCGGGAGCCGATCACCGGCGCCGCGAAGGACCGGAGCATGGCGTTTCAGGCCGAGCTGACGGTCACTTGTGCCGAAGGCTTCGTGCCCCGGCCGAGCCTGAGCGGCTTGAATTCGTCCGACGATGACGACCGCGTGGCCGACCTTCAATATGCGCAACGTCTACGAGTTCGCCGTCGGCCACAACGTCTCGGCGATCGCCAGAGTCGATGACGCGAATCAATGCCGCACGGTGCGGACCGCCTGGGTTCCCAAGGCCCAGGTCGAGCGCGTCGAGCCGGCCAAGCTTGACCGGGATCACGCTCGGCATGGAGAGCGCTGGCCAGCTCTCGTCCTCGTCCGAAGCAGCCCATGCCGCACTGATCGGCCTGGCGGATCAATACGAAGCCTGGATCGCCGGCCCAGGACAAGACCGGCTGCGAATCCTGCATCATGCGAATCGCGTTGAGACCTGCGAGACGCTTGCTGGCCAACGCCCGGGTGGCCGCCAACCGGATACGCCAGGGAATCGAGGCCCTGTCCAGACCCCAAGGTCTTCCGCGCCTTCACGCTGGCCAACGCGGCAATGGCCCGCCAGGCCCGGCGTCGCGATGGCCTTCAAAGGGGCGTCCGTCCCGAGCAGGTGGATGAGCCGACCTGGCGGCCCTTTCAGCTCGCGTTCTTCCTGTTGAACCTCAAGGGGATCGTCGAGCCGGATCACGCCGATCGGCGCACGGTGGATCTGCTCTTCTTTCCCGACCGGCGGCGGCAAGACCGAAGCCTATCTGGGCCTGGCGGCCTTCACGCTGATCTATCGCCGGTTCCGCGAAGGGGTCGGCGGCGTGATTCCGAAGTACGCCGGCGTGACGGTGCTGATGCGCTACACGCTGCGGCTGCTGACGCTCGACCAGCTTTCCCGCGCCGCGGCCCTGATGTGCGCCCTGGAGCTGATGCGGCAAGAGAACCCCAAGGAGCTGGGCACCTGGCCGTTCGAGATCGGCCTGTGGGTCGGCTCGGGCGCGACACCCAACTACATGGGCAAGCCGGGCGACGAGTTCGGCGTGGTCTCGAAGGTCCTCGATTACAAGCAAGGCCGGGCCGACCGACCGCCGGTTCCTCTTGAGAAATGCCCCTGGTGCGGCGCGAGCTTCACGCCCGACAGCTTTCACCTTCACCCCGACCAGGACAATGCCGAGGAGCTTCGGATCACCTGCCTGGGCGACGATTGTGACTTCACCGGCGACCGGACGCTGCCGATCCACATGGTGGACGAGCCGATCTACAACCGCGCTGCCCGGTTTCCTGATCGCCACCGTCGACAAGTTCGCCGGCGATGCCGTGGAAAGGCGAGATCGCCAAGCTCTTCGGCCGGGTCAAAAGCTACCAGCGAGGCGTCGGGTTCCTGGGGGATTGTGATGGCGAGACCGGCGTCGAGCTGGACGAGTATCTGCCGCCGCCCGAGCTGGTCATCCAGGACGAGCTGCACCTGATCTCCGGCCCGCTGGGAACGATCGCCGGGCCTGTTCGAGACGGCGATCGAAAGCCTGTGCCGTGACAAGAACAAGAACGTCCCCAAGATCGTGTCGTCGACGGCCACGGTGCGCCGCGCGACCGATCAGATCCGCGCTTTGTTTGGACGAGGCGTCGGTGCAGATCTTCCCGCCGCCCGGGCCGAACCGCAGCGACTCGTTCTTCGCGGTGACCGTGCCGGCCTCGGCCATCCCGGCGAGGCTCTACCTGGGCGTGGCGGCCCAGGGCCGAAGTGCCAAGCGGGTGCTCTTGAAGACATACCTGGCCATCATGTCGGCGGCTTACCGGCTGTACCAGCAGTGCGGAGGGGCGTCGAACCTCGACAATCCCGCCGATCCCTACATGACGATGCTCGGCTATTTCAGCAGCCTTCGCGAGCTGGGTGGCACCCGGCGACTGATCGAAGACGAGCTGACGAGCCGCCTGACCCAGTACGGCAAACGCCAGCGATTGAACGATACCGAATCTCCGTTCGTCGACCGGGAGATCGCGTCACGAGGTCCAGGAGCTGACCTCGCGATACAGCACGGCCAAGGTCGCCGAGGCCAAGGACGCCTTGAACCGTCCGTTCCGCGAGGCCGGCGGGGTCGATGTCGCCCTGGCCACGAACATGATCTCGGTCGGCCTCGATATTCCCAGACTTGGTCTGATGGCCGTCTTCGCTCAGCCGAAGATGACGTCCGAATACATCCAGGCGACCTCGCGGGTGGGACGTCGCGCGGACAAGCCCGGTCTGATCGTCACGATCTTCAACATCAATCGCCCCCGCGACCGCTCGCACTACGAGCGGTTCCGGTTCTTCCACGAGACGTTTTACCGCAACGTCGAGGCCACCAGCGTCACGCCCTTTTCGCCGAGGGCGCTCGACCGGGCCTTGTTCGCGGTGACGGCGGCGCTGGCACGACTGGGTCATGACTTCATGATCCGGGACCAGGATGCTCAGAGGATTCTGGACAAGAGCCGTCATCTCGACGACGTCGCCCGGACGATCGCCGAACGAGCAAGGCTCTTGAGAATCGAGGGCTCGACCGAGGGACCACTCGAGCAGACCGCGCGTCTACCACAAGGTCCGCGGCCTCCTCGACGAGTGGTGCACCTACGCCGAGGAACTGAACCACGACCACGTGAGCTTGAACTACACGACCGACAAGCTATCGACGTCGCGGAAACTGCTGCACGAGATGCTGGACCCCAAGCTGGTGAACCTGACCCAGGCGCGGCAACAGTTCAAGGCCCCGCGGTCGATGCGCGATGTCGAGGCCGAACGTCGCCCTCCTGCCGCGACTGTTCAATCAGCCCGACGGGACGATCAAGATCAAGGGCGTACGGACGACGGTCTCGTCCCTGCGCCAGAGCCAGCTTGTGACGACGTACGGACCCGGTGCGATGATCGACCTGCCGTGGTTCGCCGCCGTTCTTTCCGGTCTGGACTTCTGGGACAAGGGCGTGCGGATCTCAGAACCACGGCTCGAGGCCAAGGCCAAGGCCGTCCTGGGCATCGGATTCGGTCGAGCTGGTGACTCCGCTGGCATCCGACAAAGCTGCCCGACGCGTCGACCAAGAAAGGGGTCGTCGCATGGAGGTTCCCGCAGATGGTCGCTCACCAAGGAGACGAGGCGAGCGAGCGATCCGGACAAGCGCACTTATCAAACCAGGATGATGGTGCCTCTCCCGTGGGTGGACGAGCAGACAGGTTTCTATGAAGGCCCCGACTTCGACGATCCATCGAAAACGCGGAAGTTTGCCGTCGTCCCGATCCGGTTCATTCGCGCCTGCAAGAACGGACACATGGGGGATATCGACTGGTGCTATTTCGTTCATCGGCGCGAGAACGGAATGCTCCCGAAACCTCTGGCTCGACGACATGGGCACCACGGGCGAGTTGAACCGAATTACGGGTCCGGTGCGAATGCGGTGCGTCCCGTTTCATCAGCGAGGCCGCCGGGAAGAACAACCCCGCGCTGGGAGCGTTGCGACAGCTCACAGCAATGGCTGGGACCGGCCGCCGACGCGGACGAAGGTTGCACGGAGACCAGCCGGCTGCTGATCCGCACGGCCAGTAACGCCTATTTCCCGCAGAAGCTCAGCGTCATCTCGATGCCGGATCGTGGCCAGGCCCTCTATACCTGTCTATTACCAACTTTGTCCCTATAATAATAGCGCAAGCAGAAGTTCCATTGTAGGTTAAGACCGGAAGCCCGAGCCATGATTCCACTCCCTTTCCCTGACGCTCGCACCTGGGCTCATGAGAACTTCGCGACTGTCGATTTGAAGGACCGACGGCGCACCCAGCGGCTCCTTGACACCGCCGAGAAGATCGCCCAGGAGCCCGAAGGGTCGTTGCCCTCGAAGTTCTCCTGGAACCCCCTCCGCGGCGTCTATCGCCTCTGTCACCGGCCTGAGGTGACACACACCGCCGTAACCGCACCCCATTTCGCTTTGACCGCGCTCGCATGGGGGAGACGACTGCCCCCGTCCTGATCCTCCACGACACCACCGAGTTGGACTTCACCACCCACCGGGCGCTCGCAGGGGACCGGCCCCATCGGCAACGGCGTGGGCCGGGGGTTCTTGCAGCACAACAGTCTGGCGGTCGAGGCCGAGAGCCGCAGGGTCGTCGGCTTGGCCTACCAGCAAGTGGACACCCGCAAGCCTGCCCCCAAGGGCGAGAAACGTGCCGCCCGACAGCGACGGCAGCGCGAGTCGCAGTTGTGGGAACGGGGCATCCGCCGCGTGGGGCCCGCGCCGGCCGGGGCCTGCTGGGTCGATATCGCCGACCGCGGCGCGGACAATATCGAAGCGATGCAGGCGGCGCTGGCCATGCGTCACCAATTCCTGTTCCGCGCCTGCAAGGACCGCGCGGTCGTGGTGGGCCCGAGGGCTGAGGGCCCGACCCGGCTGCTGAAGCCGTGGGTCCGATCCTTGCCGTCTCAGGCCAAGGGGAAAGTCGTCGTCCCCAGCCGCGGGGGCCGCCTGGGGCGGACGGCGCGGGTGCGGATGACGGCCGCACCCGCGTGGGTCCTCGTGCCGCAACTGGTGCTGCCGACGCACCACGACTGGGAGCCGATTCCGGTCTGGGTCGAGCGGATCTGGGAGCCGAACCCGCCGGCCGACGTGGAGGAACCGCTGGAGTGGATCTTGCTCAGTTCGCTCCCCGCGGCGACACCCGAGCAGTTGGGGCAGCACCGCGACTGGTATGCCTGCCGGCCGCTGATCGAGGAATTCCACCAAGCCGAGAAGACCGGCTGTGGCGAGGAAGACCTGCGGTTCGAGACGGCCGAGGCGCTTCTGCCGATGCTGGGGTTGCTGGCGGTCGTAGCGATTCGGGTGCTGCAACTGCGGTGGTGGTGCCACGGGGGCGAGGCGGCGCCGGCGGTCTCGGCGGCCACCCGTGAGGAGCTGGAAGTCCTGAAAGGTTTGGGTCAAAAGGTGACGACGGCGCGGGATTTCGTGCGCGCGGTGGCAGGGCTGGGCGGCTTCTTGGGCCGGAAAGGGGACGGGGAGCCGGGCTGGCAACGGTTGTGGCGCGGCCATCAACGGCTCCAAGACATGGTCGTCGGCTTCCGACTCAAAAAACGCGACACACGCGCTAGCCCGAAGTAACATCAAGTTCAATTGATCCCGCCTCTGTAGAAGTTGGTAATAGACAGGGTATGATGCCCTGGAAGGGGTCGAAGAGGCGATTTTGTCGGGGATCAACCGTATGGATCATAATGGGCGCAACTCCTGTTTCAGGATATCGTTAAGTCTACAGTTGCGTCCCACGAAAGTCAAGAGAAAAATGGTCGTAAATTTAGATTTTCCAATCGGTTTGCGACGAAAACTAAACTCGATGGACTTTTGTCGGAAACGTCAAGATTGTTATTATTGCATGGAGCAACAAGAAACCCCGGCGGTGAGGACGGGGTAATGAGAGGATGTTAAGATGACGCCCGAGGGGTCATTCTGCCCTCGATCTCATCGGCTACGTCATAGCCGAGTTTGGTCATGCGGAAGTTCTCACCTTTATATTCAGAATCTTGGATAAGACGATGATCTTGAAGTTCATCAATGGCTGACCTCCAGCGGGCTTCCTCACGATCGCTGTAAGGCTCGATGAAATCCTTGCTGCCTGCTTGAATGTTTGCGCCACCCATATATTGGACGTACATAATATAACCGCCGCCCGCTTTCGCGTGTCGCCAAACCAGCTCTCGCCGCGTGCCATCCATGCACGCTCAGTGCGTTTTCGGTTTGCCGTTGCTCGTGCGGCGCTTGAGGCGCGACGAGCCTTGGACTTGAGGATGCCAAGCAGGCTGCCGATGCGGCTGTACGCCTCGACCTCGGCCTGCTCATCGGAGGTGAGCATGCCTTCGCTTGGCGGCGAGCGTGTGCATATGGTCCATGTCGGCGGGGCTGAAACCGAGCGTCAAAATGCCCTTGGCTGCCGCCGCGGACACGCGGGTATGTCTGGCACTGCAAGCCGGCTCAGAATGGCCGCCTCGTGGTAGGGTGGCTCGGTCTGGCGCATGCACCGTCCTTCGGAAGAAGCACTCTTTCCTGAGAGGGTTTACCATAGAAGCGCTGCACAAGGGAAACATGTCCGGAATCTCTCGGCTCCTTGTAGTTCGCCGGCGACGCGTCAGAGACAACAAGCAGTCCAGCCTCGCTTCTCGCAACGAGGCGGCTTGTGCCCGAATCTCTTCAGCCGTGACGAGCATCGAAACCTGACATTTCGCGAACGCTTCGTCCCGTTGACGGCCGGCCTGACGGATCAATCGCATCAGTCGATCTTGTGCGCATCTCGGCCTCCGGTCAAGGATCTCCTCACTTCGCCCTTCTGATTGGCCTGGATCACCTCGCCGGTCGTGACTTCGAGCGCCGTCAGCCACCCCCCCTGAAAGCAATCGGTGTCGATGGCGACCAGGAAGCCCATTTCGAGGACTTTTCCTGTCGCCTGAGGGGTATGCCCGACCACCACGGTCTTGCCCGAGTCATGCGGGCGACACTCATGGGAGCGAAGGAGCTCCCAGCGAAGCTTGGTCCCGCTGACCCGGTTCAGGGGAAAGGAAGGGTCGTAATTCGCGTGCACGAAGATGTGCGTCTCGGTCTCGAAGTAATCCCGACAGCCTCGGATGAATCGGATGTGCTCGGCGGGGATCACTTCGATGTCGGTCCGGTACGTGCAGTACGAATCCAGCGTCTGCTGGCCGCCGAGATTCAGCCAGTATTTGTATTCCGAGTTCGAATCCACGGCATTCAGCAGCATTTCCTCGTGGTTGCCAAGCAGCGGGATCAATTGGCAGCGATCATTAAGGGCGATCAATTGCTCAATCACAACCCGGCTATCAGGTCCGCAGTCGATGAAGTCACCGAGCACGATGATCAGTTCGTCAGGACCAGGCTTGATCTCATTGATCAAAGCCCGCAATGCGACGGAGCAACCGTGAATGTCGCCGATTGCGAAGAGACCTCGTTCGCGGAACTTCCCTTCGCCCTCGCTCATCAATAATGCCCTCCCGGAAGGAAGTAACCTCTCGCCTGGACGTACCTCACGAGCCACTCTGGCGGGTCTGTGATGGTTGCGAGCAGGGAATTCCACGTGAGCCTGCGAAAACGTGCCAAGCCCTGCGGCGGAAGGCATGCCTCGAACCCGCCAATAAGCTCATCTTGCTCTTGGAAAAGCGTCTTGGTCCGAGCTAGACGAGCGTAAAGGGGCATCGCAGAGACGAGGCGAGTTCTATTCCGAATCGCCAGTTGCGGGCAAGCTCGATAGCAAAGAGAAGCACGAATTGGGTGTCCTTCGGGATAGATACGTGTTCCACCCGTCATAATTCGGCTCCTTTGTCTCGTAGGACTGGTGTGCTTCACCTCAACAATAACTATTCCGAATTGTCCCATGTCGATGACGACATCCGGTTCTGTCCTTGAACCCTGGTTTTCAAGCAGCCATTCGGAGATCGAAATCAGCCTTTGTCGGAGTGCCCATCCGTGTTCGTTTGCGTTTTGGTCCAGGGGGACAGGCGCTCCCCAGATAAGTAGGGAGGGGGGTCGCTCGTTTGGTGGGCGGTTTCCCAACCCCGAGAGTTCCAGACAGGTTGCCAGTTGACCTGTGTCGTGAAGGAACTTGAAGACGGTCCATGTGAGAGCATCTTCGGAGGTGCTGAAGCCGAAGTTTTCAATCTGGTTCTGGTGGTGTTGCACGTTTAGCGACAGGTCCAGAGTTCGCAGCGCCCCGCTCGGACCGGTTCCGGGACGTTACGATCCACTGGAGGACCGTAGATAAACGTCGGATCGACCGGGGCATTGGAGAAACCGACTTGGTCGATCTCACACCGCCGAAGACACCGTTCCCACACGCGCGTGGCAGCAGGTCCTACCGGTTGCGGAAGCAGAATCTGCCCACAAACACGGCAATTGACCGGTGGCAGGGCTGGGGGTTCATGAAGATCGCCATTTGGCATGTTGCACCTCTCAGAAATGGATTCCGATCACGGGGAACTCAAGAGTCAATACAACAAATCACAAATTTATTTGTAAGGAGACTCGATGACCACGTCACACAATTCAGCGCCCCGCCCTCCATCGACAAGGCTGAGCAATCGACTTGGGCCAGGGCAGTCCCCGGGAGAACCTGTTCGATGATCCTCCGGGCCTCCTCATCCTCGCGGATGCCATAGCTGGGCAAGATGACGAGGTCGCCGACACGTAGGAAGTTCACATAGTTCCCAAACGCAGGCGGTAATTCACCTCGTTGGCTGTCGATCGGTCGATAGGGCACCTCGACCCATCTAAGCCTAGCGCGCCGGAGAACCGATTTCAACCTTTTTTCTGGAGTTTTGCAAAGAGCGTTTTTCCGCCAAAAACCAGGCGAAATCGGCGCACTTCGACCGCGATCCGCCTTGGCGCAGTTGGAGTGCCTGGCATTTGATCAAACGATCAATTATCGAATTCACCACCCGCGCGCTCCGCCCCGCGGCTTCGTTGCAGGGCCGTCACGTCACGACAGCCCCAGCTGCGCCACGATCAGCTCATCAGGACACCCCCAACGGGTCACCTGCTCGACCGCCCACGAGAGCGTCTCGCGCAGGGTCTCCTTCTCCATCGCTCGACAGGCCTCGCCGATGGTCATCAGCCTCTGGATCGCCCATTCCTTCGCACGGCCCTGCCCCAGCTCGCTCATGAGCAGACTGTACGCCAGCATGACCAGGTAGATGTGCCGGGTGTGGCCCCCAGGGTCACGCAACTGACAATCACCCAACCCGAGTTGTTGCTTGCCGTCCCGATGAAACGTCTCCGTGCCCGTCCAACGACGCCGATACACCCGCACGACCCGGCTGACCTCCCAGGTCAGCCGGTTCGACACCAGGATTTTCACGGGTTCGGGGTCATGGCGGTATCGCCACAGCACCACGACCCGGACCTTGTGCTTCACGTCGGGGATTCGCAGCGCCACCGTGAAGTACCACTGCCGCTGGTCCCCGATCCGCAATTCCTTCCGGTCCGCCGCCGGGATCGACGCGGCCAGTTCGTTCACCTTGAGGATCCGGCCCTGCCATTCCACCTTCCGATTGCTCTTGAGGTCGCCGACGTAGGCCCGGGGCTGCCCGAACCGGTCGGTCTTGCCGTGGATGTGGTTGAGGATCTCGGCGCTGGTGAAGTAGCTGTCCATCGTGAAGTCGCCGGGGATCGCTCGCTCACAGACCCAGTCAATCAACTCACGACAGAGGGCGGTGTGGTTGCGGAAGGGCATGTTCAACGCCTCGCAAACCTCCTGCTTCCGGAAGAGCCGGAACTCCAGGGGGTAGTGCTTGCCGCTGGTGCAGACGTAGTTGATGAAGAGGTAGTCCTGAGCGATCTTGTTCCGCTCCTCGGCATGGTCCCAGAACCAGCCGGCGTCGGGGATCATCGACCCGTCGCGGTCGATGAGGGTGTTGTCGATGGGGATGACACCCTGATCGCTGTACCGGGTGGCGGGATCCTTCTGCAGGAGTTCCAGACGCCGCTCGTTGAGCCGCTCGGGGTCCCAGGCGACCTCGGTGAGGTATCGGTTAAGGCAGGACTGGTCGGTGGTGACGGATGGCGCGAACGCCTCGTGGATGCCCAGGACAGTCTTCCGCTGGGCGACGAACAGTCCGGTGAGGTACTCGGCGAAGTGCCGGCGCTGACACTCATTGGCGAAAAGATCCGAGAATTGGGCCACCGCCTCGCGGACCACCGTGGGGATTTCGACAATCGCTATCATGATCCGATGCTCCTAACTCCAACTGCGCCAGAGCGGATCGAGGTCAGAATGTGCCGATTTTACCCTTTTTGACGGAGTCGAAACACTGTTTGCAAAACTCCAGTTTTTTCATAGGACGGATTGAGCTTCGAGTAGTCGTTGATCACGACGTTCCCCTCATCGAGGAACCGGACCACCCCGTCAGCGTGCCCGAGCACATCATACGGTTCACTGGGGATCACGATCAGGTCTTCGACCCGGAGGAGGCCCCGAAGCATCCCCAACAACTCGCTCCTACCGATGCCAGGGTTCTCTCGAACGACCTTGTCCGTCACGATGCAGCGGCTCCCTCAGCCGACGACGTTACCGCCGTCGAGCACGATCTCCGAAGTGGCGCACCCGCTCCGACTCCGGAAGCGGCTCGATGTCGCTCGGGCTTGTCCTCCACTGCTCGTAGCCTTTCAAATAGTCCGGCTTGTAGTGGAATTGCACGAACTCTCCCATTCCGACCTGGACCGGCATGAAATCCCGGCACCAGATCTCGCGTGTTCCTTGGATCACCTTCACCGGAATCCCGTGATCGCTCAAGATGGCCCGCAGGCTCTCAACCAACTCGGAATACCGCGGTTCCAACAGGTCCGAGATGTAAACAACATTCGTTTCAGGGTCCGTAATCATTGATTTTCTTTGATCCCACTTCTGCCTTGAGCGAGGGTTAGGTGCGGGAAACCAATAATACTCCCCGGTCAACGGCTGGGGGCGACCTTTTCCATCGGCGATGAGCTGTCCGTCTCGATTGGTCCGCATGTATGATTTCTCCTTGGGGGGCATCGACTCTTGCCCTCCTATTCTTAAAGACGCGATGGGTGAGACACACGTGGGTCGCAGGCAATCCGAACGTGGCAAAAAATCAACGCCAGTCGGGCGTTCCGACCCCGAACGAAGAGGCGAGGCAGATCGGTTCGCGCGCATCCTCAGGCTGCTGGAGCTACTTCAGAGCAGAATCCATTACAATGCCGCGGCCCTAGCCATCGAATTGGAGATAAATCGGCGCACGGTCCAGCGGGACCTCCAGGTACTCCACTTGGCGGGCGTGGCCTGCGATTACGATCGGGAGAAGGGCTGGTACGTCCTCCGGGGCGATTACCGCTTCGCCGTCACGGGCCTGACCGAGGACGAGCTGCTCGGCCAGGCGACGGCCGTCGCCCTGACCTCGGCGAAAGGGCTGGACATCGGCGCGGGAGCCGAGCCTACGGCCCGCAAGCTCCGGGCGACGGGTCGGGAGCGAGCTCGCAGCCTGCTGGAAGACGCCCAGCGCGTCATCGCGGTCCTGGACCTGAAGCTGGCCGACCACGAGGCTCATCGGGACACCATCCGGACGATCCAGAGGGCACTGATCGAGAGGAAGTGCCTGGAGGGGACCTACGCCAGCCCCTACCAGTCCGGCGAGAAACGGCTGATCCTCCACCCCTACCGGCTCTGCCTGGCCAAGCAGGCGTGGTACCTGATCGCCCGTCCCGAGGGCTCGAACCATCCCGTGACCTACCGTGTTGCCCGGTTCCGGTCGATTCGCAAGCTCGATGCGACAGCCGAGGTGCCCGAGGAGTTCGACCTGCGAGCCTACTTCGGGGACGCCTGGGCAGTCTACCGGGGAGACCAGAGCTATGAGGTCGAGGTGCGGTTCGTTCCCGAGGCGTCGGCGTTGGTGATCGAGACGACCTGGCACCACAGCCAGCAGGTCCAACGTCATGAGGACGGGTCGGTCACGCTCTCGTTTCGGGTCGACGGGCTGGAAGAGATCGCCCGATGGTTGCTCGGCTGGTCGGGTTGGGCCGAGGTGGTTCGTCCGCCGGAGTTGCGGGCGATCGTCGTGGAGCAATTGCGGCGGGCCTTGGCGCTGAACTGCGAACGACTAAGTGCGGATGGGCCTATCCGGGGAGCTGTATGCCGATGAACCCGCATACCATCGGTCTGTCTCGCCTGATACAATCGAACTAAGTGAAGACAGAGTGCAGGGTGGCGAAGGGCCGGAGGGGGCATGGCGATTCCGCAGTCGATGACTTCAAGAGCAAGTTTGACGAGGAAGGTCGCTTCCGCAATCGCGACGGGACACTGAACGTTGTGTTCGCGATGAAAGGCGGCGGTCGGTTTCCGGGCAACTCTATTTCCGCAACTGGCTGTGCGTGCGAGCGGAGATGGACGGAGGCGGAGATTGGGGACACCCGGACAATTCACCGATCCACGGCATTCGCTTCCTCTTGGATTTCGGCGACGAAAGATTGCATGAGGCCGCCATCGATCAAGGACGCGTCAATCAGCTCGACGAAGCGAAGACGCCTCTGGCCAAACAAGATTTTCTCGCTAACTTCAGGATCGCCAGGAATCTGTTCGTCCACCCTCAACAGGTTGAGGCGAATCGAGCTACGGTTGATCCAGCCGCAGTCGCGGACACACTCGTACGCCGCGGCAATCTGGCTCACCCCCAAATCCGTCGCCGGGTTCAACGCCGCCGATTTCCCGGAACTGGGTCTAGTTCTGCGAGCGGAATTACAAACCGCCGTGCAGAATTTTCTGGCGGTGGCGACGCAGGTGCCCGCCGACAAGCTTGGCACGAAGGAGCAGTACGGCGATGCCAGCGTGGCCTTCGCAAAAATACTGGAGATCATGGCACCCTACCTACCGGTGCCGGACGAAGCCGAGCAGGTTGAGGCGGCGCTCCGAAGCGTCGAATTCCCTCCATGGGTCGTAAACTGGGACTATGAACTCGGCAGCGATGAGGAGGGCGGCCCAGCGGTGTGGGTGAACGTCTTTGTAGAGGAGGGCGCTCCAAGAAGCGATTTCGGGCGTTTCGCTTTGCGGATCAGCCCGAAAATAAGGCAAGCGCTCTCAGCCGAAGGGGTCAACAGGTGGCCTTACGTCGGGCTCGCACCGCTACCGAACATAAGACGGCCTGACCACATGCCACTGCACGATGATCTTTTGACCTGAGCAAGGTCGCTGGTGCCTCAGTACCTCCCGCCGTATCCTCCCACGCCGGCGGAAGCCAATCTGCGGCGTGGAGTGTCAACAGCCTACTATGCACTGTTCCACCTCCTCGTTGGGGAGGCGATGACGCGCATCGTCGCTGATCCAACGCTACGTTCTCGCGTTGCTCGATCCTTCCAGCATGACCGGATGAAGCATGTGTGTCAGGAATATTCGGATGCAAAACTCGATAGCACTGGTCAGCTAACCATCAAGTCGGGGGCCGTGATACCTGTCCAACTTCAAGACATCGGCACGGCATTCGTCTCGTTGCAAGATGCCAGACACCAAGCGGATTACGACACAGGTACGACTCTGACTCATGCAGAAGCCGATACGCAGGTGACGATCGCAGAGGCGGCATTTCTCGATTGGGACACAGTCCAAGCCAACCCGGCCGCTGCCGTTTTTCTCACGGAAGTCTTCTTGCGAAGCGTTACAAAGCAGCGGTAGCGGGCTTGACCGCAATTCCTTCGCACCCGCATCATCGTATTCCGATGGTGAGTTCGCGGATCTCAACGCCGTTCTTAACGAGGTTGGAAAACCGACTGCCCCGAGAGGTTCGCCGAGAAGGAAACAGACGCAACATGCCTCGCATCTTCGACAACATCGACCATTCGCTCCTCCCCGCGATCCGGGAAACACTCGCACTTGCAGACCGCGCGGACTTCTGTGTCGGATACTTCAACCTGCGCAGGATGGAGGCAGATTGAAGAAAAAGTTGAGCGTTGGTCCGGTGGTCCAGGTCACTGTTGCCCTTGCTGGTTGGGATACAGCGGTTGCCGCGGGTAGGATTACGGCATGGCTCGGACCTTCGCCCGGCTCGGTCTGACCCCGGGGTTTCCATGTGGACGCAAAGTGGTCTCTGCGCCGATGGTAAGATTAGGGGACAATCCCTCAAGCTGGGGGAGTCTGAGCGATGGCTAGGAAAGTGATGAAGGGGTAGGAAGCCGATGAACACGGTACAAGAGCAAATGCCGGTGAAAGGCGTGCGGTTGGATCTCCCGCCAGCCGATCACAAGGGCCTTGAACGAGGATCGCGGTATTGGGGCGGTTGAAAGGCGATGAGGCGAAAGGTTCGTAACCATGTCCACGGTCACGCCGACACAACCAGCGATGTCATCGCCCACCATCCCTGGACCGCCATGCTTTATCGCTTGACCGTCGATGAGTACGAGCGGATCGGGGAAATGCTCGACGATCCTCGGGTGGAACTCATCGATGGCTACCTGGTGAAGAAGATGCCGAAGAAGCCGGAGCATAGTTGGTCCACCAAGGTTGCCCTCAAGGCACTCGAAGACGCCGATTGCCGCAGGGCTGGGCATCGCGGAGGGAAGAACCGGTCCGGATTCCGCCCATGACGAGCCGGAACCGGACAGCGAGATCGTCCGGGGCACCGACGACGACTATCGGCACCGAATCCCCGAACCGGCCGACGTGGGTCTGTCGTGGAAGTGTCGGCGACGAACGTGAGTGCCGATCGCCAACAGGGGAACCTCTATGGGCAGGAGCGGCATCCCCATTACTGGATCGTCAACCTGGTCGACCGCCAGGTCGAGGTCTACACCGATCCGGGGCCGGGCGGCTATGCGTCCCGGAAGGACTTCGCGTCCGGTCAGCAGGTCCCCGTGGTGATCGACGGCCGGCAAGGCGGCCAGATCGCCGTCGACGATATCCTGCCGTGACGATCAAGGTCTTCGAAGCCCAGGTCTTCGCCTTCGTGGAAGACGACGCCGATCTGTTCGAGCGCGCCGTGGCGGCCGTTGTACCAGAGCAGCCATTTCTTGCCATCGAAGATCGCAAAGGGCTTGTAGCAGGCGTCGTGGTCCCATTTTCCTTGCCAGGAAAGATGATCGGGTTGGCGGGATGGCGCTGCCAGTTGGTGATTCCGTCCTTGCTGCGAGCCAGGCCGATCCGCGCATGTCGGCTCATCCTCGAATCCGATGTAGAACATCAGATACCAATCACCACGCTTTTCGACCTGGCACGCGGTGACTTTGTGCTTTTCCCACGGATTCTTGGGTAGAGCGGTCAGGACGGGATTATCCTGGTACTTTTTCCAGGTGAGCCCGTCGGCTGCTGGTGGCGTAGCCGATCGCATTGGGCTCATTCTGCTCGCCGCCAGAATACCACATCCTGAAGAGTTTCGCCGCCTCGTCCCAGATCACCCACGGGCACATCACGGCAACGTTCAGCTCCCATGGTTGATCGACGGTCAGCACTGGTTTGTCGCTCATGCGCTTCCAGGAAACACCGTCTTGACTGGTGGCGTAGCCGATCGATGAATGGCCCTTTGCCTGGCCGGTGTACCACATGTGAAAGATGTCGCCCCGCTTGAGCACACAGGGCCGATTGATGTCGTCTTCCCAGCCCGTCTCCGGCGCGGCCCGAGCACGACCTGCGGCGGCTCGCTCCAGCGGATGCCATCCGTGCTCTCGACGATCGCCAGCGATTTCTTGGGCCGCCACGAAAGCCACATGCGATACGTTTGGCGATCGCGCAAGCACCGAGACGTCGAAGCAGGTCCCAAATTTGCCACCCATCACGGGGTTGCCTTCGAACTTCGTCCATCCCGCCGAGGCTTCCTCGGGCGGTCGAGGCGGTAATGCCCCTGTGACGCGCTCCAGTTTTTCCGAGGCGGCAATTTCTTTACCATCGACGAAAACGTGCAGGCCCTTGCCTTTTCCGTAACGCGAGCCGGTCTTGTCGAAAAGAATCGTGAGGGTCAGTCCGTGATAAAGAACCTGATCGAGGCAGAAATAATCCCAGGACGGCGGCACGAGGGGATTCACAACGACAACATTGTCCGGCGCGCGGCCGCAGCCCGAAAAGGCCGCTGATCACCAGATCGCAAAATGTGGAATGATTGTAGTCCTTGCCGCGCTCGATGCCCCCTTTGCCAGAATCCCAACCGCCGTTCTTCCAGGTCTTCAAGCGCGTCCGCGAGATCCAGTCACCGGTGGTCGGGTTCTGGTTTTCATCGATCCAGGGAACGACTCGGCCATCTTCAAGCTTGCAGCCGTTGCGACTTCGCGTAGGTTCTCAAGAGTTCGAAGTAGTCCTTGGCGCTGATTGAATCCTGAGGCGGGCCGTTCAACAGATTTGCGAGTCCGGTCAATGTGACGGCCGTTGCAAATGGCCAGACCGGTCCGTTCCATTGGCACTCGTGACCCGTGTATGCGATGGTGAACTCCGGATGTCGTTGCTCGGCGGTTGCCAGCCCAAATGGCGCCATAAACCCTTGCGGATCGATGGCCTGTTTCCACGCGACCGCAAACTCGGGATCGGGCAGATCGAAATACCAAGGTGTGAAACCGTGCAATTCACGGACATTTGCCAGCGGCTTGTTTTCGCCGCGCGGCCGCGCTTTGAAAAACTGCACCTTCGGGTCCCACAACCGCTCCTGGATGAGTTTCTTGATCGCGGCTGCTTTCAGTCGAAAGTCGCTGGCGATGTCGGCATTGCCCGCCAGCTCTGCGATCCGCGATGGCGAGTGCATCTCCGAACTGGTAACTGTTGAGCG
>CAVRFS010000026.1:0-42372 GCA_963720335.1 uncultured Planctomycetota bacterium
CATTGGATTATACTTCTTCCTCTTTGTGTTTCACCGGCGGCCGATGCTCTTCGTTAACGTGTTCGGTGTCGTGTGCTTCGGGCGTCCCTGCGAAGCCATGGATCAGCCGCTCGCCCAGCACATAGTAGATCGGGATCACGAACCGGCCCAGGATAGTGCTGATCAGCATGCCGAAGGCGATGACAATGCCCAGTGAGTTGCGGCTGTAGGCTCCCGCACCGGTGGCCCTCGCCATGGGCAGAACTCCCATGATAAAAGCAAATGAGGTCATCAAGATTGGCCGCAGCCGCTGCCTCGAAGCCTCCTTGGCCGAATCGATGATGCTCATCCCGTGCTTTTCCTGAAGCTCGACGCCGAATTCGACGATCAGGATCGCGTTCTTGGTCTCCAGGCCGATCAGCATGACCAGGCCGATCTGTCCGAAGACGTCCAGCGGCATGTTGTAAAGCCAAAGGCCGACGACCGCGCCGAACATCGCCAAAGGCACCGTCAGGATGATCACAATCGGACGGACCCAGCTCTCGTACAAGGCCGCCATGAAGAGAAAGACGCAGACAATCGACAGGGAGAAGATGAAGATCGCAACGTTGCCGGTTTTCTGTTCCTGAAACGTGGTTCCCGTCCATTCGTACGAGAAGCCTTCCGGAAGAACGAGGTCGGCGATCCGCTCCATGGCGGCGATCGCCTGTCCCGAGCTGTATCCAGGGGCGGGCTGACCGTTGATCTTGGCCGCGTTGTACATGTTGTAGTGCGGCACATCGATCGCTCCCAAAGCATAGGTCACGTCGCCTAGCGCGCTCAGCGGAATCTTTTGTTGCTTGCGGTTGAGCACGTAGAGGCTGCCGATGTCGCTCTTCTCGTTCCGGCGGTCTCCCTCGGCCTGGATGATGACTTTCCAGACCTTGCCGAAGAGGTTGAAGTCATTGACGTAGTAGCCGCCTAGGTTCGCCTGGAGGACCGCGAAGACGTCGGAGACCGCGACGTCGAGCCGCTCGGCCTTGACGCGGTCAAGCGCGAAGCGAAGTTGAGGCACCCGCGCCGAGAATGGTGTGAATATCCCCGCCAGCTCAGGATGAGCCGGACGTCCGTCCTCGAGCTGCTTCCGCGCCTCATTAAGAAACAGGTCGGTGATTTGAGCGAGTGCTTCCACGCCTTTGCCGTCGCGGTCCTCGATCATGAACTCGAAGCCGCCGGTCTGGCTCAGCCCTCGGATCGGCGGCGGCTCGAGCACCAAGACCACTCCGCCGCGGACCTGGCTCCGAAGCATGCCCTGAAGCTGAGCCGCAAGCGCCGCGCTCGCAGCTCCGGCTTCGATCGCTCGGCCCATTCCTTTAATACGATGAAGATCGTGGCCGAGTTGGTCTGGTTGGTGGAGTTCAGGACGTTCAAGCCCTCGAGCAGGAGCACGTCGTTCACTCCGTCCAGCTCTTGCGCGATTTTGCTCACGCTCATGGCGAACTTGGAAGTGGCCTCGCGCGACGCGCCGTCGGGCGTCTGAATCGAGGCGATCAGGTACCCTTGATCCTCGCTCGGGATGAACGACTTGGGCCGCGCGACCAGCATCGCGAAGGTGAGCGCCAGCAGCCCCACCGACGGGATCACGATCGTCCACCAGTGGTGGGCGGTAAAGTCGAGGAACGCGTCGTACGAGTTCTCCAGCCAGCGCATCCCTTGGTTGAACCAGCGGAAGAAGAAGAACTTGGTCTCACCATGCTTGGGCCGCAGGAATAATCGCGACATCGCCGGGCTGAATGTCAACGAGTTCAGCGGCGGAGAACAAGAAAGAAAAGACGATCGTCATCGCGAACTGGTTGTACAGGCGGCCGGTCAAGCCCGGGATAAACGCCACAGGAACGAAAACCGCCGCCAGCACCAGCGTGATCGTGACAATCGGCGCAGTGATCTCGGCCATGGCCGCACGCACAGCCTGGAGCGGGCGCTCGCCACGCTCCAGGAACTTCTCGACATTCTCGACGACGATGATCGCGTCATCGACCACCAGGCCGATCGCCAGGATCAACCCGCAGAGAGTGAGCGTGTTGATCGAGAAGCCGAACGCCGCCATCATGCGAAAACGTCGCGACCAGGGCCACGGGGATGGCCAAAAGAGGAATGATCGTCGCGCGTACTCCCTGAAGGAACACGAAGACGACGATCAGCACCAGCACGAACGCCTCCAACAGCGTATGCTCGACTTCCGTGATGTTCTCGGCGACATACTTGGTCGTGTCATAACCAATGTCGTACTCGAGGCCGGGGGGAAAGCTCTTGGCCAGATGGTCCATGCTGGCCCGGACCTGGCGAACGATATCCAAGGCGTTCGCATCGGCATACTGATAGATCGGCAAGGTGCCGGCCGGCATGCCGTTGCGCCAGCCGGCCGTGTCGTAGTTCTCGGAGTCGAGCTCGATCCGAGCGATGTCGCCGAGCCGGACGATCGAGCCGTCGTCTCGACGGCGAACCACGATCTCCTGGAATTCCTTGACGGTCGTCAATCGCCCCTTGGTGAGGATCGGGTATTCGAAGATCTGTCCGGCCGGAACCGGCTGGCCGCCGATCTTGCCCGCGGCCGCCTGCCGGTTTTCCTTCTGGATTGCATCGACTACTTCCGACGGCGGAATGCAGCTGGTTGGCCATCCGATCGGCGTTGAGCCAGACGCGCATGGCGTACTTCCGCCCGAACACGTTCACGTCGCTGATTCCCGGAATCCGCTTCAAGACGTCAAGGACGTAGATTTGCGAGTAATTGTCCAGGTAGGTCGCGTCGTAGCGGCCGTCTTTCGAAATCAGGTTGACCACGCAAACCATGTCGGTCGAAGTCTTCTTGATCGACACTCCGAATTGCTTGACTTCCGGGGGCAGCACGGCCTGGGCCGTTTGCACGCGGTTCTGGATGTCGACCGCGCCGATATCCTGGGAATAACCGACGTCGAAGGTCGCGACGATCGTCGACACCCCATTGCTGGTGCTGTCGGAGTTGAAGTAGATCATCCCCTTCACGCCGTTGATCTGCTGCTCGAGCGGGGTGGTGACCGTCTCGGCCACCGTCAACGCGTCGGCGCCGGTGTAGGTGGTGGTGACCTGAACCTGGGGGGGCGTGATCTGGGGATACAGAGCGATCGGCAAGATAAAGATGCAGATGCCGCCGATTATGAGCATGAGCAAGGCCAGCACGGTCGCGAAGATCGGCCGCCCGATGAAGAAGTTGACCATGTGGCGTTTCTACCTTGCCTTTTTCTCGGGCTCCGCCCCGGACTTGTCGACAGGTTTGGCCGGGGGCGTCGGCGCGGACTTTTCGCTCCTCGGCTCGGACTTTTTGGCTTCAGGCGCGATTTCCTTGGGCTGAGGTTCCATGCCGGGGATGCGAGAGACCTGGCTGCTGAATCGTGGATCGGCGTTGTAGGACGGTGCCGCTGACCGTTCGAATTGGTCCAGCGGGACTTCGACCGGTTTTACGACCTGCCCTTGCCGGACGAGCTGGATGCCCTCCACGATCACTTTCTGCCCGGCGTCGAGCCCCGACTCGAGCACGCGCAGCCCACGATAAGTGTCAATCGGCGCTGACTTTGGCAACCTCGACCTTGTTTTGCGGCATCGACGACGAACACGCGCGAGCCTTCTTGTCCTTCCACGACCGTTTGTTCCGGGACGACCACGGCGTCGACGTAATCGCCGATGGTAAACGTGGCCTTGATATACTGACCGGGCAAAATCGACCCCTCGGGGTTAGCCACCTGGGCACGCAGCAGAAAGGTTGAGGTCGTATTTTCCACCTGGTTGTCGATGAAGATGGTCTTGCCTTTGTGAGGATGACGGCGTTCCCCCTCGACGGCCACGTCGAGGGCGACTCCTCCGGTCTTCTCCTGGATGGCGGTCGCAACCGGCAGGTAGCGAGCGGCCGGATGAAGGTCGAGTCCCATCGGGTCGAGCTGCTGGATCGTGACCAGCTCGGTCTGGCCGGTGTCGCCGACCAGGTTGCCCAACTTGACCTTGAGCTCGCCGATCCGTCCGTCGATCGGGGCGAACATCCGGCAGTAACCCAGATTGATCTTGGCATCGTCCACGGCCGATTGGGCTCGGGCGACCTCGGCCTTGGCGCTGGCGATATCGATGTCATAGTCGGCCCGCGCCTGTTCCAGACTCGCTTGATCGGAATCGACCTGGGCCGCGCTCTTCTTGCGCTGGGCCTGGGCCTTGTCGAAGTCGTCCTGTGAGGCGGCGTTGCGAGTCAGCAAGGATCGCTCTCGGCGCTCTTCGAGTTCGTCGAGCCGCAACTGGGCCTCATCCAGCGCGAGTTTGGCTTTCGAAACCTGAGTGGTTTTCGAGGCGATGGCCTTTTTGAGCGACGCCTCGGCCGCGGCCAGTTGTGCCTCCATCTGCCTGAGCTGGACCTTGAAAGGCTCCTCATCGATCACCAGCAGGAGCTGACCCTTCTTGACGTTTTTCCCATCATCGAAATGCTTTTCCAGGAGAAAACCCTTTACGCGGGCGCGGATCGCCACATCATTGAGAGCCCGCGTCGTGCCGATCGGATTCACGACGATCGGAATCGTCATCTTCCGCGATTCCACGACGGTCACCGAGGGAGCGGGCGGCACCCGTGCCGGCTGAGCTGTCGCGTCGCAGCCCGCGACCCCAAGCACGACCGTCGCCGTCGAGCACGAGCATGCCAGGATCACGAGAATTCTCGCGGCGAAGGTCGTTGAAAAGTGAGACGATGGCGTCATGGTGGTCTTCGTCGGGGAAAGGGAAGTCGCTAACAAATGCGCGTCCCATACTCTAGCTGACGGGGACTCAATGAGCCAGGGACGTTCTCGGGCACGGATTGCGCGTCGGGGGTGCTCCGTCCGAGCCGGCATCCGCAACCGGCTCGGACGGAGCCTCTTCCTCACCGTCACATTCCATGGAAATCCGCACGAACCTCTGTCGTACCTGCGTCGTCAACGGGGAAGGAGCTCGAACCGGCGCAGTACCGGCTTCGCCTTGACCCGCTGCTCGGCGATTAGGTTGAGCTCGAAAGCGTCGAGGTCCTCCTTCGCTTTGGCGAGAGCCGGATAGCCGCGTGTCTCGAACGGAACTTGGAGCATGCGCCAGCGCTGGAAGTGAATGTCGTTGTGCTGCCGCGTCAGCTCATGCACCGCCATGGCTTGGTCGGACATCGGGGTATCTCGCTCGGCGAGATTCACACCCGAGGCGAGCCGATCCTTGGTCAGGTCGTCCACATCTTTTCCATCAATCACGAGTTTATACTTCTCCGCGGTTAGGCCCGAGACCTTGAGCGTCTGCTGGTTGAGCGCCTGCTCGACGTCGGACGCTTTGACGGCCAGCGCGATCACCCGGTCCCTGAGGTTGATGGGCATCGGCAAGGCCGAATCGAGCTGCGTCCAGGAGATCGTCCCGTTGACGTTGAGGTTATCAACCGTGGTGTTCTCCTGCTTGATGACCTTTTTCGCGGTGGCGTCGAGCTCGACCGCCGACACGATCGCGGGGGCGTTCCACGCTTTCAGGAGCGCCTCGGCCATGAGCAACTGCCCCGCTGGACCTGGATGCACTCGGTCGCGAATCAGCTCCTTCGCACGATCCGGATCGATCTCCATCGCCTTTTTGAGGGCCGCGACGACCGGCGTGTTCAGATCGGCGACGGTCGCACCATCCTTGCGGGCCAGCTCTTTCACGAATTCACCGTAGCGAATGAGGACCTGATTATATCCATCCTCAAAATTCGGCTTCCGGGTCACGTCGTCGTAAGGTGAAGGCTGAATCAGGGTGAGACGAACGTCCGGAAACTGACTCTTGATTGAGTCGACCAGGTGCTCGTAGCCCTTGGCGTACGTATCGAAAATGGGCTGCCTGAAGGGCTGATAGCTGCCATCGTTCATCCCCAGCATCACGGTTACGACCGTGGGCTTGTAGGCGAAGACGTCGCGAGCGAGCCGCTTGTCGATCGGTCCGCCGCCGCCGCCGGTCACTCGATCGCCGCCCCAGCCCGAGTGGACAAAAGTGACGTCGAGAGAGGGAAACCGCGTGACAATATAAGTCTCGACGAACGTGGTGTATAACCGCTGGTCGGTAATGCTGTCACCGTAGAAGACAACCCGATCGCCATCCTTGATCGCGAACGGGCCATCGGCCCAAACCGGCGAAGCCAACCCCGAAACCAAGACCCAGGCCAAGGCAGTCCGCATGGCCAGTCCGATTGTTCGTGTCATCACTCGACGTCTCCCCGGGAAAAAGTTGATCCTTATGTCAGACGGACGATCCCGAGCCTTAACATAATCGAGTCCGAGGCGACGGGAAAGATCCTCACGCGACTGCTTCCCTCGTGAGACCGATGGCCTTTTCGCAGCGGGCGAGGTCATCGTCCAGCTTCAGGGCCACGAGCCGGGCTTTTGCGAGCTGATAGTGCCCACGGGCCGCGTCGACGTCCCCCTCGGCCGCGCAGGCTAACGCGAGCGCAGGCATGCATCTTATCGAGCATCATCAACATCATGGGCGACGCGTGTCGAAATACGTTGGCTTTTTCAAACGCCCGTTCCAGCAGTTCCCTGGCCTCGCGAGCGTGTCCCTCTTCCAGTTGGATCAAGCCCTCGACTTTGAGCACGAATGGCTGGATCAAGTCGCTGATGGCGTGCGCTCGGGCACGCGTGAGCAGCTCGCGAGCGAGCTTGGGATTGTGCCGGAGCCACACTTCGGAGTCGGCCTTATCGACCAAGAGAGTGACATTGTCGGGAGCGAACTCCAATGCCTTCTCCATCGCGGCTTTCGACTCATCGCGGAGTTTGCCGGTGGAGTAGACGCCGGCGAGCCGCGACCAGTACAGCCAGGGTGGGATCTTCTTGCCGTCAGCGAATGGCTCGACCATTTGTAGGGCCTCTTCGAGACGGCCGAGCCCGGCGAGCGCCTTGGCCTTGTCGAAGGCAATCGACTCGGGAGCGACCTTGCCAGCGACCGAATCCGCCCGCGCCAAAACCTCTTCCCAACGGCCCCAGGCCACCGCATCCATTAGCTGTTTGTAACGGCCGGCCGCGCCGCGAAACAACTGCGCTGCCAAGAAGGCCCAGAAAATAGGGAAGACCAGGTAGACGACCAAGGCGTAGTCGATGGGGGTCCACATCATACCCCGCCATGCTCGATACGCGAGCCAAACCAGCCGCCGCCACACTCCAATACCAGCCTTTCTGGTAAGACTTGATCGTCACGAGCAAGAAGCCCGCCAAGCGAGGTGGCATCTTTCGGAACCAAAGGTATTCACTCGGGTTCAGGATATGCGAAACCGCCTTCTGCTTGGTATATCGCGCCTCCACGTCGCTGGTGTGCAGCACGATCTCGTCATAACCGCGGTCGCGGAGCACCTGGACCGCCTCGTCCGCGGAGTTGACATCGAGACGCTCCGTCACTTTCTTGCCTTGTGCGTTACGGCCGGTCACCAGATACTCGGGCATTGTTGGTCCGCCTTCGGTGATGGATCGGGAGGCGCGATGCTGCTCCCAGCCGGCCTCGGAGAACGACTCCTCACCTACCGGCAAAGAACTCTTCGACGCATCTTCGCTGATCGCCGCCGCGGAAGGAAGAGACGACCAGAACGCAATCACAAAGGAAAACGCTCGTGCTTCATCCAGTTCAGCCCGTTAATAATCGAGTTGCCGCTCCGAATGACTTGGGAACGCGAATCCAAGGTACCGCCGAGACCGGTTCCGATCGGTGAAGGATTCATTTCGTTTTCACACGATAGAGTTGAAAAATGCACACTTGCTTTCGACCGATTGCGACGGGCGTTTGGTTTTTGGGCGTGTCGTTGGCCGTCGTCCTGTGGGCGTCCGTCGCTAACGGCGGCGAGGATGCGAAAGATTGGCCGATGTATAACGCCGACGTCATCGGCACGCGTCACAACCGCGGCGAGACAGCGATCAACAAGTCGAATGCCGGCTCGGCTCGAAGAGAAGTGGAGGTTCCCCGCCAGGGACTCGAAGGTGGAGATCGGGGTCATCCATGCCACGCCCGTGGTTGTCGGCGGCTACGTCTATTTTGGGACGGCCACGGAGCCGACGTTCTACAAGCTAACTCCCGACGGCAAGGTCCGCTGGTCCTACCGCAATCCGTTGCGTGAGAAGGAGCGGGCTCGGATCGACGCGAAGCCAGACCCCGAGAAGCAGCAAGGGAGCCGGTTCCGGTCGTCGGAGAATGGCATCATGGGCTCGGCGCTGGTCACTGATGACACCGTCTTTTTCGGCGACATCGGCGGCTGGTTCTACGCCTTGGATCGAGCGACCGGTACAGAGCGTTGGAAGCTGAACGCACGCGCCGCGGACTTCCCCGGCGCTCATCCGATCAACGTGTTCTTTGCCTCGCCGATCCTCGTGGATGGCAAATTGATCCTCGGCGGCGGCACGCTCGAGCAGGTGGTCGCCGCGTTCCCCGGCTATAAGGCCAGTACCGGCCGGGGCTTTGTTATGGCTGTGGAACCGAAGAGCGGCAAGATCATCTGGAAATACGACCTCGGCCCCAAGCCCGAGCGGCTCGATCCGCCGATCACGATCAAGGATAGCTGGGGCGACCATGTCTTCCATTTCGGGCCGGCGACGAGCTCGATCTGGAGCACGCCATCATTTGACGCGGAGACCGGGACGATCTTCTTCGGCACCGACGTCAACACCGCCCCTCGGCGGCCGACGTCCGACGATCCGCGCGCTTACACGCGCGAGTCGTGCGCGGTCATCGCTCTGGACGTCCACAACGGTGCGGAAAAATGGGTCAGGCAGCTCAACCCCGGCGATGTCTGGACCAATGCCATGCGGTCCTATGACCCGAAATATGGGCAATACAAGGATCAATCGATCGGGGATACGCCCAAGATCTACACGATTCCGGTGGATGGCAAGCCCACCAAGGTTGTCGGGGTCGGCTGCAAGAATGGCGGTTTCTATATCCTGAATGCCGCGGATGGGCGTATCGTGGACCAGACGCCGATCTACGCGGGACCGCCGACTTATCCACTTTCGCCTCAGCCGGACCGGCGAATGATCGCCCTGCCGAGTTGCATCGGCGGTATTCAGACGGGATGCGCGACTGATGGCCAAACGATTTTCACCAATGGAATCGACGCGCTCCGGCTCGGTTCGCAGGAGAGCCCACTTGATAGCGGCGTTCCACCCACGGCCGGCCGCGTGGTGGCCCTGAGCCCGGATTTGCGAACCGAACTTTGGCGACACGAACGCCCGAAAGTGGCTTCGCTAGGCGGCCCCGCGCCCAAGCCGATTTATACCAACATCGGCGACCCAGTCGGCTCGGGGATAGCCGTGGCGAACGGAGTTGTGTACTTCACCGCTGTCGCGAGTGGGAAGCTGGTCGCTCTCGATGCGAGCACGGGGTCGGTCCTCAAGGAGCTCGATCTCGGACCGGTCTGGTCGGGCCCCTCGGTGTCCCGCGGTCGCGTCTACGCCGGGACAGGCAACACGCTGTTCAATCCTTATTTCGAGGGCTATTTCCCCAAGAAGTACACAGGCGTCCTCTACTCTTTCGGCCTGCCCGGCGACGACGAAGTCGGTCGCCTCGGCGCGGGAAAGGAATAAAGCGTTCTTTCTCCGCTGTTGGGAGGACGAGAGACTATGATTGAATCTCCAATACTCCAAGAACTTAGAGCACAATGGACGCGGGAAGGTGGCGCTCGACGCGAGGCGCGGACATCGCCAGAATCCTCAGAACCCGCTTCGGGATCTCGGCACAGGAACTGGAACCGGTATTGAAGGAGATTGACGAGGCTCAACTCGATGATCTACTCGATCTGGCCGCGACCTGTCGCAGTCTGGCGTCATTCCGCAAGAAGCTGTCGCCTTGAAGTCAGTGAACGTTTCGGTCTTCTTCGCCGCAGTCGGCTCAGATCAGATCTCGGGAAATGGCTCGGCGTGTTTTTTCCAGGCTTCCTTCCCGGATGTGGGGAAGAAGTCGTGGTAAAGGATAGCGAGTGAAAGGCTGTAGAGTGGGCCGGTCAGGAAGACGCCGAGACCACAAAGCATCAATCCCGAGATGGCGACCAGCATCAGGATGACGTGAAACACCGTGGCCATCAGCCATTGTGACTTGAGTGTATTCCAACTCTGGATCAAGGCTCCGGTGGCGGGTAGTCGGCCGTCCACAACGAGTGGAATCCCCAGCATGAACAAGCCCGATACAATCAGGCCCGGGATCATGCAGAACATGCTGGCGATGAATGTGGCCAGGCCATAAAGAAGCGAGCAAAGTAGCAGGTCGAACCAGACATCCGTGACGGAAAACAGATCTCCGATCTCGGGCACGTGCCCTTGGACCTGTTTGTTCGCCATCCGGATCATTCCACCGAGGAAGAGGCCCGTGCTCATGACGGAGATGAGGTACGCCAGCCCTTGCCCCATGGACAACGTCATCCGAAAACCGCCGGGATGATGCGGCCGGCGATCGTCCAGAATGGCAAGCAGTGATCCGTTCACGACCGAGTAACCGACCATCACGATCAGCATCGTCACCGACCAGACGAACCACTGGCGCTTATAGAGCCGCCAAGCTTCTCCGATAATGCTGAACTGCACCAAGGGCCACGACACATGCGCACCGACCGTCATGATTGACACTCCCCAGACGGTTTGCCCCGTCCAACCGCGCGCGAACGAACAAAGCGCACGTCAAATGAGACGGAGCACCCCCGAAAACGCTGTTCTGTTGAGGACTTCGCGATCCGGCGAGGATTATTCAGGAGCAGGGCCTTCAGCCTTGGCCGGACTGGGCTTTACTTCATTCGGCCAGCCCCAGACTGAACGGGTCGGTCGAACCGCGAGCGTTCACGACCCGAACGGCCGTTGCCCCCAGGGGATCGGGATGGTCGGCGGAGTGCGGTGCAGGTCGCGGCGCTTGTCCTTGGGACGGTCCTTGAACCAAGTCACGAAACGGACCAATTGCTTGACGGATTCCTCGTAGGCCTGTCGCCCTTTTTCCGCGGTCGCCAGTTCGGCATCGCCCAGGACGCCGGTGTTGGAATAAGAGCTGGTCCACGAGATCGTCGTCGCCGGGCCGGCGGCGAACAGGTCAACCCATTGAAACGGACTCGAATCTTCGTTGAACGAGATCGTCCCGCTCTTGATCTGGTCCTTGCGGACGTCGTCGCCGGCCAGGTGCAGATACAAAGAGGTTTCCAGCTCGCAGGCGTGCGAACAGCCGCCCGGAAACTTGCTCTGCCGCCATTTCGGGAGAAACTCCTTGTCGACGGTCAATAGGCCCCACCAGCAGATCGGCACGCATTCGGCGTCGGTCTCGAGGTTGGTCCGCCGAGCCACCAGGTCGAGATTGGGCCAGTTCGACCCATGACCATTGAGCAGGATGATCTTCTTGAACCCGTGGTAAGCGAGGCTCTTGGTGATATCCAGCACGCCGTCCATGAAGTGCTCGAAATGGGTATTGATCGTTCCCGGAAAATCCATGACATGCCCGGTGTATCCGTAGCAATGCGTCGGGAGCAACAACATCTTCTCGGGGACGACCCGGCCGGCTCCTCGCGCGATCTCCGTGGGACAGATCACATCCACGTCCAGCGGCAGGTGCGGGCCATGCTGCTCGACCGCGCCACACGGAAGAATGCAGACCTTGCCGAGGTCGACAGCATCATTGATTTCAGGCCAGGTCAACTTCTCGTACCGATACTCTTGCAGCGCACGACTGGCCATATCACCTCCTCGACGATAAAACAAAGACGCAGACAGAGGTCCAGAACGTGGCCTATTTTCGGGCCGCGGCGGCGTCCGTGCAATGAGGAGCACCCATGATGTTGCAAAACCGTTTTGTGTGGATGTTGCTCGCGACGGCAATCGCGACCAGCCTGGCATTTGCCGAGGAACAGGCGCCTCAGCCCTTTGACCTCCTGATACGAGGCGGCAAGATCGTCGATGGGAGCGGTAACCCCTGGTTCATGGGCGACGTCGCCATTCAAGGGGACCGAATCGCGGCCGTGGGACCACTCGGAGCCGAAGTTCGCGCGCAAACGCCTCATCGACGCACGTGGGTTGGTGGTCGCGCCTGGGTTTATCGACATGCATTCGCATTCGGATATGACACTATTTGAGGACGGCAGCGCCCGCAGCAAAGTGAGCCAGGGAGTGACGACCGAGATTCTGGGTGAGGACTCTTCCGGAGGTCCATCCAAGGGAGAGCGAAAACCGCGGAGCGTCGAGATCGCCGGTGTCACGCGGACCTGGACGACGCTGGGCGGTTACTTCGATCTGCTCCAGAGCAAGGGAATCGCGGTTAATGTCGCCAGTTACGCGGGACTGGGAACACTCCTGGAATGCGTGCAGGGGGACTCGCTCGACCGTCCGGACGGTCGTCGGTTGAGCGCGATGCAAGAGCTTCTGGACGAAGCGATGCGCGACGGTGCGCTCGGACTTTCGACGATGCTAGCCGGCCCCCGTGAGCTGGCCGTCGAGACGGACGACCTGGTCGCGCTCTGCGCGGTGGTCAAGCGCCATGGCGGTCTCTATTCGTCGCACATTCGAAACGAAGGGACCGAGGTCCTGGCCGCGGTCAAGGAGGCGATCGCCATCGCTCGGCGGCGGACATTCCCGTCGACATCATCCATCTCAAGATCGCCGAGCAATCGCTGTGGGGCCGGATGCGCGAGATTGTCGCCTTGATTGACGCAGCGAGACGGGAAGGCGTCAACGTCCAGGCGAACGTCTACCCTTATACAAGAGGCAACAACGATCTGGTCACGATCATTCCTCCCTGGGCTCACGAAGGTGGGAAGGCCCAGTTGATTGCTCGGCTCAAGGATCGCAGCCTGCGTGACCGCTTGAAACGCGAAATCCAGACCGGTCTACCTGGCTGGTACAACCATTACACGGCCGTCGGCGGCGACTGGGGCCGGATGTTGGTGAGTGCCCGGCTCAGCCCCGCGAACCAGCGGTTTGAAGGGCAAACCATGCAGACGATCATCGCGGCCAAATCGACCGGACTGAACCCCGGCCCCCGACCCGCTCGACATCCTCTTCGACTTCCTGATCGAAGAGAACGGTTCGATCGGTACTATTTATGCCCATCACACCGAGGAGGACATGAACCTCGCGCTGATACAGCCCTGGTGTTCGATCGGCTCGGATGGATCGGCCCTGGCGATCGAGGGAACGCTCCGTCGCGGACATCCGCACCCTCGAAGTTTCGGCACGTTCCCGCGCGTGCTCGGAGAATACGTTCGCAATCGGCAGCTATTGCGGCTCGAGGACGCCGTTTGCAAGATGACATCGAAAAACGCCGCCAAGGCCGGGCTCTTTGATCGCGGTTTGATCCGACCGGGATTGTTCGCGGACATCACGATCCTCGATGAAAAAAGCGTAATCGATCGGTCCACCTATCTTGAGCCGTTTCAGTACAGCGACGGCGTCGTTTACGTCTTGGTCAACGGGCAGGTCGTGTTCGATCACGGCCGGCACACGGACGCGCGCCCGGACGCTGCGCTGCGACGCGGTCGCTCAGGGCGTTCTCCAGAGAAAATGCCCGACCAGTAACCCCGCGAGAAACGACAGGGCGATGGCGGCTAGCACGAACACGGACCATGCGAGCACGACTGCGGCGGGCAGGAT
This sequence comes from uncultured Planctomycetota bacterium, assembly GCA_963720335.1. Taxonomy (GTDB): domain Bacteria; phylum Planctomycetota; class Planctomycetia; order Isosphaerales; family Isosphaeraceae; genus CAVRFS01. The sequence goes on from CAVRFS010000026.1 coordinate 13,599, forward strand.
GACCTCGTGAATGATGCGAGGCTCGGTCGCCGGCGCTGCGCAGGCTCGACGTTTCGATCTCGATCGGTGGAACGACCGAGTCGACCGGCGCGAACGCGGGCGGTGTTGGGGCCAGCCTGGGAGTTATGGCCACTGGCTCGGCCGCGACGGAAAACACCTCGGGCGGGCGCACAGGGCTGGCGATCTCGGGGTTCGGCGTCGGAATCGGAGGAGGAGGTGCAAAGTTTGACAATACTGGTTCGGGAACGCTCGAGACGGGTACTGGGTTTGGATCCGGCGGCTTGCGCGTCAGTTGCGCGAAAAATGCGGCTTCGACTCGTAAATCCTCGGGCCGCAGGTCGGCCACATCGGGCGGGATCTCGGTGTACGGCTCTCCGAGAAAATTGGGCGACGGCGATTTGGAGAGCGGATCGCTGGAACCCGGCTCGACCGCGTCTGGAACCTTCGTTCGGGGTCGCGGTTCCCCCTTGGTCGGGGTTTCCGCGCCGGGCACGACCAGATCCGCCTTGCACTTCGGGCAGGCTACGATCGCGCCCACCTTGCTCGGCGCCACAGCCAGAAGCTGATTACATCGATAGCAGCGGAACTTGAGCAGGTCGGCCGGCATTCGCGGCTACCTTTCTCAGATCAAGGGACTTCTTTTCGTCGGTCGACGCCTCAACACCATTGCTTACAGCCTACGCAGGAAAATCGTTGGTCGCCACCGCGATCCGGGCCTGAATCTCGAAACGAATAGGACCCGGGGCGCAACGTCCAACAGCGCGACGGCTTGACCTGAACGGCGAGAGTGTCACAATGGGCAATAGGCAGCGCCGAGATTGTGTCGATAAAATCAACGTGCATCAGCCCGTGCTGGCGACGGGCAAGGGGTACCCGGGGTAGCCAGTGTCGTCCCCCTCCCCAGCCGACGGACCGAACCGGATCTTCTCGGATGTGCGGGTTCTCCTACCCGCCGGGACCCTGCCCTCCGGAGTGTGCCCACCCGCCAAGGAAACCTAGCATGATGTTATATCGCGGATTGTGTTGGATGTGTTGTGGAAGCCTTGTGGCCGGCGCCATCCTCATTTCCGCCGAGCCGGCATGCCGGGCTGATTCCGTGATCATGAAAAACGGCATGGTTTATCGAAGCCAGGGCCCCCCCGACCGGGACAACACCATAGTTGTCATTTGGGACGGATTGAAACGAGTCGTGGTCCGTGACTCGAAAATCGAAAAGATCAATCCGGACAACGCTTTTCGGACAGGCGAGGTTTTTCAGTTGGTCCAGCCGATGGTCGTGCACGGCGGAGCGATGCCAAGGGACCTGATCAGTGTGGAGGCCGGCCCTTGGGACGACCGCGGCCGTCGCTCGTTCCGGTTTCTCGGCTCCAGAGCGAACAAGCCGGTCAAGATGGAACAGGCGATCAATGAAATCGGACCGCATATCATCAAATACCGCGGAATTGACGGCTTCTGGCTCGGCCAAGTGGAGACCAACCAGGTTCCACGCCCGATCGTGACCGGACTATTGGGTCGAGTCGAGCGGAAGAACGTCAGCGAGCGCGAGCGCGTGGTTCGCTTCTTGATGGACGTCGGCTGGTATCCCGAGGCCAAAAAAGAGCTGGATGCCATGATTCACGACTTTCCTCAAACGGACCTGAGCGAGCGAGCCGCCAATGCGCGGATCTTTATCGTCCAGGCCGAGGCAACCCAGCGCCGTTCCGAGATCGATCTCTCGCGGAAGGCCCAGCAATACCATCGTGTGGCGGATCTGCTCAAATCGTTCAAGGAGAAGGGGATCCCGACCGAGCTGTTGGTCGAGGTTCGCGAGATCGAGCGCAACGACGAGCGGCAGCGTGCGGCGGACCGGACTCTCGGTGATGAGCTGCGACAGCTTGCCAACCGGCTGCCAAGCTCCACACGAGCCTTGTGGAAAGACCCGCTCGCCGAGGCGCTCAAGGCGATCGAGCAAGCGCCGGACGCGGTCCGCGACCGTTTGGCCGCGTGGCGGAAGGCTCCGTCGGACAAGTCGGTGACGGACGAGGCGCGGTTCGCCCTGGCGATGTCGGGATATATCGTGGGTCACGAGCTCGCCGTCCCCGAGCTGAAGAGCGCGGAGACTTTCTGGAAGGCGCGTGATCTCGTTCGGGAGTATCTCGTTGGTGCGGACTCCGCATTGCGCAGCGACCAGGCCGTAAAGCTCGAAAGCCTCGAATGGCCAGGCGCCGCAGGTGATCCGACGCCGATGGTTCATCGTCTGGAGCTGCTCACTCGGATCGTCCAGCTCACGCCGCCTCCGCGGCACGACAACGCAACCACCGCCGAAAAAACGATCTTTCATCGCGTCAAGCTGGACGAGAACGACGAGCCCACCGATTACGCCGTGCGACTGCCGCCGGAATATCATCCGCTTCGGAACTATCCCGCGCTGGTCGTGCTGCACTCCGGGAAAGGCCCGAATTCGGCAATCGAGCAGTGGGCCGCCGAAGCCTCGCGCCGAGGATACATCTTGATCGCGCCGGAATACATGCTGGCGGGCCAGGCTCGGGATTATCAGTACACTCCCACCGAGCATGCCGCTGTCGAGCTGTCGCTGCGCGACGCCCGCATGCGTTACGCCATCGATAGCGATCGTGTGTTCCTCGCGGGCCAGCTCACCGGCGGCAATATGGCCTGGGATTACGGCCTGGCTCACCCGGACTCGTTCGCCGGGGTCATCGTGATCTCGGGTCTGCCGGCCAAATACGTCCCGCGCTACCTGTCGCACCATGAGCGGCTTCCGCTGTTCTACGTGATCGGCGACCTCGCCCCGGCGGCCAACGAATTCATCTTTGCCAACTACGTGAAACCGTACATCCTCAAGGCCTGGGACATTACGTACGTGGGATATTACCGGCGCGGGCTGGAGGAGTTTCCCGAGGAGATCCCCACGGCCTTCGATTGGATGGACCGCCGCCACCGCGACTCATATCCCAAGTCGTTCAAGGTTTCGACCGCACGGACATCGGACGATCGATTCTACGGTGTGGTTGTAAAAAACTTTCGCCCAGAGTTTATCGTGGCGCCGAAACTTGATGACGTCCTCGGTCAATCCCTCAACCCGGCCACCATCGAGATGAAATCCAGCAGCCCGGCCAATCTCATCAGGCTGGAGGTCAAAGGCATCAATCAGCTCGACGTCTGGCTCAGCCCGAAGGTCATTGACTTCAAGCGCAAGCCGGACGTCCGCATCAACGGTCGATCTTACTTCACCCGCCAGAACAAGCTCAAGCTTGACATGGAAACGATGCTTGACGATCTCCGGGTACGCGGCGATCGTCAGCAACTGTATTGGTACCGGGTTTCGGCGCGCTGAAAAACGCTCGGTGGAGAGCGGGGTGGTGGGCCCCGCCCTTCTGTCATCATTCGAACGGAAGTCCGTCATTTTACCGAGGACAGTCCCTCTGCGGCCGAATTGCTTGGCGGCGTGACGCGGGCCTCGCGCTCGTTGCTGGCACCTTCATTGAGGAGCAGAACGAGGGACTGTTCCAGCTCGCTCGGTTTGAACAGATACGGGCCACGTCCACTCTTAAACGCCACCTTGCCTTGGCGGTCAATTAAGTAGAGACGCCCGGGCATGCCGCTGTAACGCGCACCGACCGTGTCGTCGATGGTGTCCACCAGCATAGGGAAGGCCAGATCGAGGGTACGACCGCACTTTTGGGCGACCTCGACTCGCTCGTCGTAGGTCCGGGGCTGGGGCGTTGTTACGCCGAATCGATCGTTGCTCTCCATTCGCCAGCCGTCGGTCGGATGGGCCTCGCGAACATATACCATCACGAAGTTGGCGCGGTCCTTGTAAGTCCGGTACAGCTTCTCGATATTGCCGGTATGGCTGCGGAATGGTCCGCAGGTGAAGCTGCCGAAGACCAAGACGACGGGCTTGGGCCCGATCAACTTCGAGAGCGTGAATTCGGCCTTGCCGTCGTTGGTCTTGAGTGTGAAGTCAGCGCGCTTTCATCGAGTTTCGGGCCTGGCTGGAGCGAGCCGATCTCCTGATTAAAGAGGCCCCTGACGAGAGTGGCTTTGGAGGGCCGGCCGGAGTTGGCCGCACCCGAGGGTCTCGCGGGCGGTGCGAACGCCTCTTGCAGGTCGGCAAGCGAGAGGAAGCCTTGGCCGCCGCTATCGGTCGCCTTGAAAAAAGCCTCCAGCTCCTCATGCGTGACCTTCCCGTTGGCGTCGCGGTCCGCTCTGGAAAACACCATCGCGCCTGGCGATGGAGTCAGAGCACTGCCCGAGAAGTCGAAGTCGGCTGCGGTCAACGTTTTGTCGTGGTCTCGGTCGAGGCGAGCGAAATCGGCGTCTGTTCCGGGAAATTCCAGTCGAACGATTCGTGCGTCATCATTGCGGTCAAAGCGTTTCTTGGTCGAGTCCCAGTCGAAGCGGGTCTGTGCCACGGCCGTGCGGAACCAGCCGAAGTTCGGCCCCATCGGTTCGTCTTCGAGGATGCCGGTCAGCATGTCAACCCATTCGGGGTGATCTGGCCAGGAGTCCTTGAGTGCCTCAGCCACTTGCTCCGCTTCGGATTTCGGGGCTGTGCCTGGCGGCTTGCCCGGCAGGTGCTTGGGGTCGTCGGCCGCGACCAACACCGCCAACGCGGCGGATACCAGGACGGCCCCCGCGGCTCGTTTCCAAGACCAGGTTGTCGCCATTGAGATGGAACTCCCGAACGATTGTGATCGAGCAATGTTACGAATCCGCGTGGCGCCGTTGGTTATTCGGGTGAGGCCGCCTTTTTTTCCTCCGGCCGTTGCGAGGTGGCCGGTCTGATATCTTGGCGTGTTTGCTGAGTCTCGTTGTTCTCGCGCACCTTGCCTTGAGCCGCGCAGGCGAAAAAGTCAGCTACCCGTCGTCTTGAGATGTCGTTGACTTCGCTCATGGAAAACAATCCCTTTTAAGACGGATTGATGGTGGGGCACCCTCCAAGACAAGATCAGAATGCGCCGGTCGAGTGCGGCAGTCGAGGCAACTCGAAAACGAAAATGAAGAAATCGCCTCGATCAGACCGAACGTGCAGCGAGCGCCCATCACCAAAACCCATCCGCATTATGAGAGAATATTGAGATCAAAACTGAATCGACGTGATGTGCCGCATTGTCCAGCACGAGTTTAGTGTAATCGGCCATCGGTCGTTTCGTCCAGGGACTTGAGCCAGATCGGACAACCTCGCGCTGGAGACGGACACCGTTCAGTCGACCCGCAATCGCGTCGAGGGCCCATCTTGAACCGAGGGCACATACCGGGGATATTGTTGAGGTGATTATTCGACATTTCCCGGTCATGAGTCGTTGATTGATGAACTTTACCAGAGTTCCGCCTACATGGCGACTGCCGGAAGGGGTCGACTCGCCACTTTGGGAATATACCCACACGCCGCGGTTGGCCGCCGAGGAGGATGCCTACTTCGCGGACCACCCGCTGTTCCGGGCCGACGCCCACGCACTCGATGCCCACTTCATCGTTCCGGGACGTCTGGTGGATCTGGGCTGCGGAACAGGCCGGCACGCGATCCGATTCGCCGGCCGCGGCTTCTCGGTGGTCGCGGTCGACCTGGCGCGGCCGATGCTGGAAATGGTCGCTAGTCACGCCCGGCACGCCGGGGTCGAGCTCCTTTGCGTCGAGTCCAATTTGTGCCGGCTGGGCTGTTTTCCCGACGAGGTTTTCGACTACGCCTTGTCCATGTTCAGCACCTTGGGGATGATTCGGGGCCAGCAGTCGCGTCGTCGCGCGTTGGCGGAAGCCGGGCGTATCCTCAGGCCAGGCGGCCGGTTGGCTCTCCATGCCCATAATTTCTGGCTCAACCTCCGCGATTCCCAAGGACGAGCTTGGTTGAGGTCTCAGGCCTGGCAAGCTGTGTACGATCGATCACTCGTGGGTGATCGTCGCATGATTTATCGCGGCATTCCTGGGATGCGCGTTCACCTTTACCGCTGGGGCGAGCTGAAACGAGCGATTGGCGTTGCCGGGTTCCGGATCGACAAAGTCCTTCCGCTCGACGAGATTTCCGCCAGGACGATCGCACTCCCTTGGTTGGCCCATGGCCTCCGCGGGGGGATGGATTGTCTTTGCGACTCGCATTTAGATACATTCAAGGCCGCTGTCGCATCCGGTCGAGCAGGTTGCGAGTGATTCGTTGCACGCGAACATCCGGACCTTTGGGCCGGGTGTAAACCGCCGGACGGACGTAGCCAGGAGGCTCGGAAAGGCCGTCGGCCCACCAGATCGTGGACGCGTTGAATACCAGGTTTCCGTTCGGTCCCGGGTAGATTGTCGCCGTGTACTCGCCCTCGGCACGAGGGCTTTGGGTCTTGCCACTGGCGACGATTTCCAGTCCATCGATTGGCGCGGAGCGCCGTGCCACTCCCAGCCGACGAGCCCGGGGATGCCGTCCCCCGCTTTCATGCCGGTACCGGCGAACAACCAGTGGTCGGGCTTGCGACAGATCCAGTCGCCGCCGCCGGTCACGGGATAGGTACTTTGCGCACCCATCAGCAGCGACTCGTTGGGACCGTTCTTGGTGAACAAGGCTTCCTCGGGAAAGTCCTTGACCTCCTGCTTGCTTGGCGAGCCAAAACGACCCACACGCTCGATGATTCGGTTGGCTCGTCCATCGCCAGCGGCATGGATGTCGATCACGCCGCAGATGCTGTTCCCCGACAAGAACGCGAGGTTCAATCCTTCGGCGACCATCTGGAGCATGTGCTGGAACATGGTCATCGACCAGTACTCGTCGTGCCCGACCGACAACCATCCCTTGGCCCGTCGCAAACCTTCAATGTCGCCATGCGTATCGAGGTTCGAGATGTAGGTCACGTCGTAGCCTTGCTGTTCCATCCAGTAAGCCAGGGGAAACTCCCAGAGCAAGAATTCGCCTGATCCGACCGACAGAGGAGCATCGACGACCTGGCAGTACTTGCCGTAGGGCCGGTCGAAGCTGGTTCGCACGTTCGGGCCCCAGTACCACTCTTTCTTGCCGTCGTCATAGAGCGAGAACTGGCTGGGCCAGCGGTTATAAGCGTTCCAGGTCGTGTCGGAGACCTGGAAGAGGAAGTCGGCCTTGCGGTCATCTCGGACGACGAACACAACGTAGCTCTGCAAGCGTTCGCGCTCGGCTGTGAGCTTCCCCAGATAGACGCCGCTGGTCCAATCCGCCGGGATGGTGATTGTTGTGCTCGGCGGCCAGGCGCACTCGCGGAGCCGCATGGGGCCGACCGGTGGATCGGGCTGGACCGAGCCTTTGATCGGCCCGGTCTTCATCATGAAGCGACCTCCATGCCCTTGATAATAGCCCAACCGATAGAATGTCGATCGAGGAAAGGAGACGGCGGGTTGGTGCTAACGTGAATGGTGATCGATTCCCCGGGCCGCACGCTCGTCTTCGACACATAGCCCTCAATCCAAGGGCTGCGGTACTTCGTCTTGGGATCGACGCGGACGTTTGTCGTCATCCAGTCGCGGGTTCCCGGGTGCTCGTTTTCCCGGCGGATCCGGTCGGGATCGGCGGGCGTGGCGTCGTGAGCCTGTCGCAGTGGTGGCGTTGAGAACCGAGGCCAAACCACCAGCGGCGGCCGGTCTTGAGGATTTGACGGCGTGTCCAGTCGCGTTCGAAGGGCATCGTGATGCCTCAAGCAGTCCACGGTGAGGATCATCAGCAACCTGATCCGTCGTGCGTTTTATACGTTGAGTAGACAGTCCGTTCAGTTCACTGCAATGTTGACCGCCGAGCAAGATGCGACCATTGTTGAATTCGCCTCCTCCTCAAAACAAGTCCAACCCGGTGCCGGTGGGATTCGTATTTCGAACGCGGAGGCTGATCCCGCCGATTGATACATCGCCTTGCGGAAGGATAGAATGCGACAGGCCTTTATCGAAACGACCGAGTTCAGCGCATGGGTTCGCCAATACCTGTCCGATGAAGCCCTTTCCGAACTACAGAAATGCTTGTTGAACGATCCCCATACGGGAGTCGTGATGCCGGGTTGCGGCGGCATGAGGAAAATGCGAGTGCCCGATCCCAAGCGAGGCAAAGGTAAACGCGGCGGAGTGAGGGTGATCTACTTGCATGTAGCGGAGGCCGACATCATCTACCTCATGGACATCTATGGCAAGGACGAACAAGAGGATCTGACTTTTGGCCAGAAGAAGATCCTCAAGAGGCTTGCCGATGAGTACAAGAGTGCTGCCATCCTGGCGGCTGAGGCGTACACGAAGAGGATGTCATGAAGTCCCCAAAAGCTCGGAAGCCGCTGTTTGACCGTTTGAAGGCAGGCCTGGAGGAAGGGATTCTCCACGCGAAGGGCGAGATTACGCTCAGGACCACAACACTTGAACTCCCGGGCCGGCCGCCGGAAATCGGGGCGGCAGAGCTAAGACAACTGCGGCTCGCCAGCGGCATGTCCCGGGACGTCTTCGCCCGGATGCTTAACGTCTCGACCAAGACCGTCCAGAGTTGGGAACAGGGCAAGAAAGCCGTCACAAGCGGCCTTGAGGCTGATCCAGGTGTTCTGTCAGAGTCCCTCCATCCTCTTGGAAGTGGTCGGAATGTCCGAGCCCAACGGAAAGGCGAATGATGGGAAGCCGAGCGAGCAGAAGCGATCGGTCAAACCTTAGCGAGGATTCCGGCGGCCATCGCCTCGCTTGCGCTTCGGGTTGGTATGGCCAAGAGTGCGAGGGCGCTGGTCGTTTACTTCCTGCCGGTCGCCGTTATCCTGTCGCGGATATCGGCTCATCACATCGTGTAGCCGGATGTGGAATGGGCCGAGTTTGCCGCCGTAGTTGCCGGAGGTGACCAGGGCGATGGATTCCACGTTCCGCAGTACGGAGTGCAGTCCGGCGGCTGTGGCCCGCTCGACAGCCGCCAGGGTCAAACCATCGATCACGATCTCATAAGCACATCGTACTCCAGCAGGCATCTCGGTCGGGACCACACCGCGGAGGGTGGGAGCGAACGCCGTGTTCGTGCTGGCCTTCAGACTCTTGTACTTGCTGCCGACCTTCGAGCCTGAACTCGCAATTCCTCCAGGGAAGGGAAGGATGACTTCCGGGCATCGGCGCATTGCGATGACGGCCGACTCGGCGGCCAGCAGCGTGGCGACTGGCTCGGTCCCCATCAGGATGATGTTGCCGCCCGCGACCCCCTTGACCGTGCCGAACGTCTCCTCGCAGAGGAACTCTCCGTCCATCACCGGAATCCGCCAGTAACGCCGGCCGCCGATCCGCTTGGAGATCTGCCAGCCGTCGCCGAAATATCGGAGCTTGCCGCCGACGCTGATCGTCTTCTCACCGATCGGCAGTCCGTTGTAACAGGCCGTGGTCGGGCAGGTCATCACGCACTGTCCGACCCGATTCGCCAATGCCTTCTCCAGGGCGTCCCGACTGAATGCGAACACGAGCACGCTGATGCCCGGGCGGCCGTCCGGGGTTTCGTCGACGGTCAGCACACGCTCGATCCCGGCTTCGGCATCGCACGAGATCACGCTGGTGGCGTAGCCAGTCATCGTCTGGCCGGCGATCAACGCCCATGCGGGCGTATCGGTGGTCACGATCACGCGCGCGGCCGTCATCGGAAATGCCTCGGCAAACGTATCCGCCACCAGGACACTCGACACGTACGACTCGAAATTCGGGATGGATTCAGTCATCGTAATCCGATTCTCAAACGACCACTTCATGGTCCCGGAGGTATTCGATTTCGACCGGATAATTCCGCCATCGGATCGAATACGACTCCTCGAACCATTTCTGAATATCCGGCTCGACGTCGCGGTCGTATTCGGGAGCGACATGCAGTGTCTTGCCGTAAGTTTCTTCCCGGATCTCCCCTGCTCGACGATGATCTGGCCGGCCTTGATCACGAAGCGCGGCAGCTCGAACATCGTCTCCTGGTTCGGGTCCGGCGTGTAGATCGTGATGTCGGCATCGGCCCCCGGACCGAGGTGGCCCTTGTGTTTCAAACCAAGAATTCGAGCCGGGCCGGCCCGGGTGATGATGGCGATCTCCGACAAGGTGTACTGGCGATCGAGCCCGCGAGGGCGGACTGCTCGCGCACCGGCGCGGAACCGTCTTGAGCATATCTTGCCGGTAGGTCCGGTCCATCAGCAAGCGGATGATCTGCGGATACGCCAGAAATGAGCCGCCGTTGGGGTGGTCGGTGCTCATCACGACTCGCCAGGGATCCTGGACCGACAAGTACCACTCCAACCCGATCGCCCATTGCCAGGCGTTGATCGCGCTGGTGTTCTTGTATTCGATCGGCGTGATGCCGCAGCCTGTCTCCAGCTCAGTATCACTGCTGAACCACTTGCGACTTGTAAAGGTTGCTCAGGTAGTATCCCAGCGGCCCGTCGCCGGTCAGGCTCGTCGTCTCGCCGAACAACACTTGCCCGACGTCGACCGTGAGGTTCGGGTGGGTGTTGACGTACTCGGCCAGCGGGGCGACCTTGGACGAGAACGAGTCTTCATCGTCGACACCTCCGCCAAAGCTGTGGAACTGGATGTGCGTCATGTGCCCGCGATGGCCTTCCAGGACCTTCATGGTTTCCAGAGTCGTCGTCCAATTACCGGGGAGCCCAGGTTATTGCCGTGGACATGGACCGAATGCGGCAACTTCAGCTCGTCGACGCCCAGGGCAACCGACTCGATGATCTGCCGCGGCGTCACGCCGAAGTGGTCGACGGGCGAGTCGATGTCGTCGACGTTGCCGGACGGCTGGTTCTTCCAGTTCTCAACGCCGCCAGGATTGACGAGTTTGGCGGCATACGACTTCGAGGAGGACAAGAGCCATCCAATGAGCGCCTTCGCCTTCCGCGGCTCGTTCTGTTGAATCGCCCGCATCAGGTAATGGTTGTTGCCCATCAGGATATAAAAGCCCTTGTCGATGCACGGGGTGTCTTCAAACTCTTCGTGGGCGTGCCGGGCGGAAAGGGGAGCGACCGCGGCGTCGAAGGCTGTGGTGTAACCCATCCCCGCGTATTTGTAGCCGGTGGCGAACGTGCTGGGCACGCTGCCCATCGTGCCGCTGTGTGTGTTCCGGGTGCGGCGGACGGGTTCGCTCCGGCGCTTTTGTTCCGGACACATCTTGCGCGCGGTGTTGACCTTGGGACCGACGATATGGCAATGCATATCGACACCGCCGGGCATTACCACCAGACCGCGGGCATCGATGGTGCGTGCCGGCCTGATTTCCGGATCGGGGGCGCGGTCGACGATCTTTCGGCCGGCGATCCAGATGTCGCGCACCTGGCCATCGATTCCGTTGGCCGGGTCGTAGACGGTCCCCCCGGCGATCTTCAAGTACTCGATGACCATGGTCGAACTCGCCTTCTGCAACTGCGCCGCAAAGTCCAAGGGATCGGCGATCCCGAACACCTTGAGTGTGCCCTGCACGGCAGCCAGGTGATGCGGCAGCACCTGTCGTTGTCAGGGCGAAACGCCAGCGAGAGCCTCGCCCCCGTCTGGTCGTGTTCGTACACGCGGAGTTTGTTCTCGATGGTCACCACTCGAACCGAGAATCCCAGTGAGGACAACACCTGATCGAGTTGGGCATAAGTCACGTCTTTCATGAGCTGCTCTCTGTTGTAATTCGAGCGTCCGCACTTCGCTTCAACTCCCGCATTGTCGCCACGCCGCGGCGGCTGATCGTCTGCCGCCTCGACACGTCGACGCGGATCGTTCTTGCACCCTTCCTTGGCTGCCGCGAGGCGTCGGTCCGGAAATAGGGTTGGATGTGCAGCCAGTACGCCCGCCGACGCCTCGCGTCGAAAAGGATCAGGAAGACGGGAGTGTTCTCGACCATCCAAAGGTTGTAATCACGGATATCCAGGTCGTACACGTAATGTGATCCCGACTGCGTTAACGTCTCCGATGCCTTGAGCTGGAGGAAGGCCACACCTGGCTCGGCGTAACCTTGATCGTCGTACGTGAACAGAAGCAGGTCGTAACCGTAATCCCGCTCCAGTCGCTGAGCCGTGTGGCCCTCGTCAATGATGAACCGTTCGACGTAGTTGACGCTCTGGTCGGCGATCACGTGCTGCCGCGTGCGCTGCTTCTTCGGCGCTGACCCCAGGCGTACCACTTCTCCTCTCCTCCTCGGATCTTCAAACAGGCATTCTAACACAGTCGCTACAGGATTCATCCATTCGCTCTCATCCAGATCTCGCCTTTCCCCAGGGCGACCAGGTCACCGTGGTAGCAGAGCATCTCCGTGTCGAGCAGCCCTTGGTTGACGGGGAACCCGAGTTGAGTCAGCTCGCGAAAAAGGAGTCGAAGAAAGAGCGGCCGGAAGCGGCCGGCTTGTCGGAAGGTGGGGAGCAGCTTGATCGGATTCGGGGCCAAAAAGTCCGATCGTCCCCCGTTTCATCCCGGCACCAGTACGGATACCGCTGGAGCCGAAAACCAATATGGTGCCGGCGATCATGCTGAACCCAGCCGCGTCGCCGCACGAACCCCCGACAGCCAGAGTGCCGCGTCGCATGGCGGCGCCGATCTCATTGCCAACGTTGCCGCGGATCAAGATCGTGCCGTCGGTCATTCCTTTCTTACTGCCTCGATAGGCCGATCCGAGCAAATGCCCCGCATTGCCCGAGACCCGGATCAGGCCCCCGTGCATCTCGCCGCCGACCCAATCGCCGGCGTTTCCCTCGACCTCGATCCGGCCACCCGTCATTTCGCCTCCGACGTGGCGTCCCAGCGTTACCGTGAACGTGGATCTGCCCATCGCGCATCCCGTACCCGATGAAATGGACACCGGCCAGGTCGCCCTCAAAGTCAATCCGCTGCGTCGGACGGATCGCCGGAAACGGTAAACAACTCGGCCAGTGCCAACATTTGGTTGCCGTGGTAGGCCTCGATCCGCTCGATCTCGGCCAGCGACTTATCGCGGATCCGGTCGGGAACCACGCCCTCGATCTCGACGGGGACGGACGTTTTGGCGCGGTAATTTAAGGTCAGCGACATCTTTGTTAGTCAGTAGTCAGTGGTCAGTGGTCCGTGGTCAGTAAATAGAACACAGCATGTTCTTCGCCGCACCATGCGCATCTCTTCGAGCATTTACGCCGCCTCAAAACGACCAATGACTTAATGACCACTGACCACTGACTACTGACTATTGACTAACAGCTCCCGAACGCGGCACTCGATCCCCCTCGAGGATCTCTTCGTCGCTGGGTAGGTGCGAAGCAAAGGCGGGACGCAGGGGAATCGGCACATCGTCCATGCGGTAGACCGTTCCTGAGGTATTGATCCCGTAAGTTGCGGTATGAAAAACGACCGTGGCGGCGCGTGTCGTGGGCGTTTCCTTGTGGTCCAAAACGACCGAGGGGATGCGCGTCAGGTGTTCGCGGGCCGCCTGGGTGAGGTTGGACATCGGGTCGCTGGCGATGATCAGGGCGGCGTCGGCCTCGCCGCGGCCGAGCGTGTCGGCGGTGGTGTACTCGCCCGGATTGAACCGAGGGTAGCCGCGCGCCAGATTAACCGCGAACGGATAGCCGGTCCGCCACGTCACGACGTTGTCGGCCCCGGTGACGTTGCCAGGCCGCGCATCGGTTGGCAGACGAACCGCGTGTGGGCGTTCATGTCGCGGGCCAAGGCCAGCAGTGCGTAACTCGTGAGGTGATCGTCCGGCGTCATCGGTGAGATCCGTGCCGAAGAGCAACGCGCCGTACTTGGCTCGCTTCATGCGGTCCATCAATTCTTGCCACGTGGCCAGCGGAACGCCGGTTTCGGCTTCGACTTCGGCGGGATCAAGCTCGACGCCCTTCGCTAATGCCCGCAATGTCCCAGAGTGCGACGAAGTCCTGACGTGCCTTGATCTGAATGAATAAGTCGGCGGCTTCGACACTGATAGTCTCGTGCGAGTCGACCAAGACACAATAGCGATCCTCGCGACCGCGAGGCAAGAGAATCCCCGCGGGCATCAGGCTGTACTTGGTGAAGTGGCGAGGGTGGCTCACCGCCGGGTCGCACCCCCAGAAAATGACCAGGTCACTCCGGTTCTTGATCTCGCCCAAGGTACAGGTGACCTCACCGACTTCTTGGAATGCGATTCCCCAGGACCCGCCGCGCACGCCGGTCGTAGTATCAACACAACCGCCGAGCCGGTCACCGATCGCGACTGCCACTCGCTGAGCTTCCGACGTGATGTCGGTAAGGCCGCAGATGATCGGGTATTTCGCCTCGGCCAAGATCGAGCCGCACGTTCAACCCCACCCTCGATTGGTGCGGGCTTCCCTTCGATCAAACAAGCCGGAACCTGTTCGAGCCGATGACTGAAGAACCAGGACTCACCCAAATTGCAGGCGTTTTTCGCCTCGATGATGCGATCTTCTTCGACCGTGAGCCTAATATCGTCGCAAAGACAGCCGCAATGCGTGCAAGTGGCGTCTTCGACGGTCCGCGCAAGGCTCGCGTTTTCCGCTGACATCAGTCGAAGGTTCCGGGGTCGGTTGGCTTAGCCTGTTGTCTATCCTCGTTGCCGTTCATCACGCGCTTTCATTTTACACCCCCGAAGCTCGATCGACCACGGGCATCGCCGGGTTTTCGATTGTCAAGTTGCAGGCCACGGAGTGCGTCGACCACGCCGACGGCCATCTCGGCCGCGACCCGGGCGTTGGCCGACTCGGTTGTGTGGCAGTAGTCGATGAATATGAGGTTCCGGGAGTCGGTGAAGAGCCCGCTCAGGTCTCGAAACGCCGGGTCCGGTTGTCGCTCGGCCGAGTCGCGGACTTTGCCGTACACTTCGCGGAAGATCCCCTCGAGCGCAGCGTATTTCTGGGCCTCCTCGCGTTCAAAGGGGACCATGACCGGCTTGTTAAATACGACTGGCTGCCAGTAGAACAAGGGGCGAAAACCGAAGCTGTGGCCCAGCTTTTCGGCGATCGCGATATTGGCCAAATAGCGTTGGACGACGGAAGCAGCGAGCGAGCGTATCTCATCCGCGGCCGAGGAACGAGATGCGCTCGCCTCACCGCTGGACCGTCGCCGGACAGCCTGTGCGAACCGGTACGACCCCGAATCCTTCACGAGCTTGGAGATCAAGGCCGACGTGAGCCGTGCCGGCGATTGCAGGAGGTTGAACTCCTGACGCCGGTTCACCTCGTTGGTCGTCAGTCCGGCCTCTCTTTCGAGCAAAGCCGACGTCGTGTCGTTCACGCCGTCGTAAAAGATCACGACGTCGGGACGGTATCCCGCTTGAAGCTCCCGAAAAAGCTCGACCAGCTCCTGAGTGTTGACGTAACCGATTTCGGAAAGGTTCTTGAGCTCAACATGCCATCCTCGCTGTTCAAGATTGCGAGCCACTCGCGAGGGGATCGTCTCATCGTCGCGGGCCCGAATCCCCAGAGCGACGAACCGCCCAGCATCAGGAGCTTGACACGCGGCCGCTGATCGAGAAGAGCAGGCGGAGGGAGGTTGCCAGCGTCGCGCGGAGTCCGTCGCTGCCGATCGTGATGGTCTTGCCCGTAAAGGGCTTCTGGCGGAAGTAGACGTAAGGCCGCCAACGATCCTCGAGCGACTCGAGCTCGCGATAGTGGTCGATCGGCCAGGTTGCACCGTCGTAACCTTCCGCGAGAACGCGGCGATCGGGCCGTGCCTCCGCGCTCAACCGATCTCGAGAGCGCAAAGATCGCGCGGAAACCGAGTTCTGTCAGGATCAGCACGATCAGGGTGATTCCCACGATCGACCAACCGGTCTGGAGGAAAACCAGAACCTGCCTGATGCGCCGTAGCGCGTTAACGTTGCCCATAGTGCGGACTCGACTTGTGTCGGTGGATATCGCCGAGATAACGTGGATGAGGACGAATTTACGCCACCAACCGGAGCTCGGACCAGCCCGATCCGATCGCACAAAGGCGATTTGAAGTGATGTCCAGCAATCGACCAGGTGCCGAGCTGGGAGGATGCCGGATCGCTGTGCTGGGCTCGACGACGGGCATTGGTCGGGCCGCGGCCCTGGCGCTGGCAGTCGCCGGCGCTGACGTCATTATTCATGGACGAAGCTCGCGAGAGGCGGCCGAAGACGTCGCCGGCGAGGTGCGGGAGCGCGGCGGCCGCGCTGAGGTGCTCATGGCCGATTTGACCGATCGCGCCGCCGGAGATCAACTTGTGGAGGAAGCCTGGGACCTCTGGGGAGGACTCGACGCCTGGCTCCATCTTGCCGGCGCTGACACTTTGACCGGCTCGGCCGCGAAGCTCTCCTTCGACGACAAGCTCGACATGCTCTGGTCGGTCGACGTCATGTCAACGGTCCGTCTTTGTCGCGAAGTGGGCAGGCGCATGACCGCTCAAGGGAGCGGTTCGATTGTGACCATGGGCTGGGACCAGGCGGAAACCGGCATGGAAGGGGACTCGGGCGAGATGTTCGCCGTAGCCAAAGGTGCGATCATGGCTTTTACACGCAGTCTGGCCTTGAGCCTGGCGCCGGCGGTTCGAGTCAACGCCCTGGCCCCGGGCTGGATCAAGACGGCTTGGGGCGAGGGTGCCTCAAAAACCTGGCATGATCGTGTACTCCGCGAGACACCGCTCGGGGCGGTGGGGTACGCCCGAGGACGTCGCCCGGGTCGCTTGCTTTCTGGTCAGTCCAGCAGCCGGATTTCTCACAGGGCAGACTGTTCGTGTCAACGGTG
Organism: uncultured Planctomycetota bacterium; assembly: GCA_963720335.1. GTDB lineage: Bacteria > Planctomycetota > Planctomycetia > Isosphaerales > Isosphaeraceae > CAVRFS01. The sequence continues at coordinate 30,237 of CAVRFS010000026.1, forward strand.
GGTCAGTGCGGTAAACATGGATCGCCCTCGCTATCTCTTCGTGACCGGACGCTTGGCCGAATTCGCGCTCCGGCAAGTCCTGGCCGAATTGGCTCCGCGGGCTGGATTCCTGGCGGAGGTTGCCGTGTTGCCGATCTCGGTGGCCGCGCTGATGACGCCGAAATGGGCCGCTCGTCATCTGTTGGTTCCCGACGGACATCGATCGCGTGATCCTGCCGGGGTACTGCCGAGGTGATCTCGGTCCGATCCTCGAGAAATTCGGAAATATCCCGATCGAGCCGGGCCCTGAAGACCTCCGGGACTTGCCGCGATACTTCGGCCAGGCTGGCGGCCAGCGGTCTGGGTACGGGGACTACGACATCGAGATTCTGGCCGAGATCAACCATGCCCCGGGCTGGAACCAGACGAAATCATCAAGCAAGCCGATCATTTTCGCTCTCAAGGGGCCGACGTGATCGACCTCGGGTGCAACCCGGGCACGACTTGGTCGAGCGTCGGCGACGTCGTGGCCAGACTCCGGGAGCGGGGTATGCGCGTCTCGATCGACAGCTTCAACCCGGCGGAGGTCGCGACTGGCGGTCTCGGCCGGCGCCGAGCTTGTCCTGAGCGTGAATGGAACCAATCGCCAGCACGCGATCGAGTGGGGAGTCGAAGTCGTCGCGATCCCCGATCAATCCGGCTCGCTGGACGGCCTCGACCAGACCATCGAATTCCTGGTCCGACAGGGCGTACGCGTTCCGCATCGACCCGATCCTCGAGCCGATTGGTTTTGGCTTCGCGGCCTCGCTTGGTCGTTATCTCGAGGTTCGCCACCGCTATCCTGAGGCAGCCATGATGATGGGCGTCGGCAACCTCACCGAGCTAACCGACGTCGATTCCGCCGGCGTGAACACGATCCTCGTGGGGTTCTGCCAGGAGCTGAAGATCCAAAGTGTCCTGACGACGGCCGTCATTAATTGGGCGCGGTCGTCGGTGCGCGAGCTCGACCTGGCGCCGCCGACTGGTCCATCACGCCGTGACTCAGCGGACTCTGCCCAAGCATCTCGAGCCACGCCTGATTGCCTTGCGCGACCCGAAGGTCGTCGATTTCGGCGCCGACAACCTGGCCGAGCTTCAGCGGCGAATCCGCGACCCCAACTGGCGGATCTTTGCCGAGGGGGGGATTATCTATGCCATCAATAACACGCGGTTCTTGCATGATCCCGATCCGTTCGTGCTCTTCGAACAAATGGGAGTTTCCGACGCCTCGCATGCGTTCTATCTCGGCTACGAGCTCATGAAAGCGAAAACCGCCTTGACGCTGAGCAAGTCCTATCGCCAGGATCAATCTCTGGATTGGGGCTTCTTGACGGAGCCCGAAATCAGCCACCGCGCGAGGCAAAAGGAACGCGAGAGTCTGGAAAAACGCAGTGCGGAGCGCCTCCCGGCCGAAACCGAGGAAGTCGAGAACACAGACGAGGCAGGACCGTGATTCTCGAGGGGATTGTGACAACGCTGAGCCGCGACGGCGAACTGAACATCGCGCCGATGGGACCGCGGATCAGCCCTGATCTGAACATGGCACAGTTCGTCCTCAGCCCTTTCCGTACGTCGACGACTTACCACAACCTCAAGGCCGGAGGTGAAGGGGTGTTCCACGTCACTGACGACGTGTTGCTGCTGGCTCAGACTGCCATCGGAGCGGCAACTCGCCAGGTTCCGGCCACCCGGCCAGCCGACGTGATCGCGGGCCACATCCTGGTCGATGCCTGCCGTTATTACGAATTCCGGGTCGTCGAACTCGACGACCGCGAAGAGCGCACCACCGTCGTCGTCGAAACCGTCGCGCAAGGGCGAAACCGCGACTTTTTCGGGTTCAACCGCGCCAAGCACGCCGTAGTCGAGGCGGCGATCCTGGCGACGCGCGTGGCATGGCTGCCGCGTGACGAGCTTCTGGCCGAGTTCCGTAAGCTCGGGGTCCTCGTCGATAAAACCGGCGGTCCTCGAGAGCGCAGCGGCCTTTACCCTCTTGCACCGGCACGTCCACGACGGCCCCGATGCCAACGGGCCGTGACCCGGACCCGAGTCAATCGCCATCATGACCGGCATTCGCATTCGCGTTCGAACGCCGAGCCGATTGCACTTCGGCCTGCTGGGCTGGGGGCCTCACGGCGAGCCGTCAATTCGGCGGCGTCGGTCTGATGATCGACCCGCCTGGCATTGAGTTGATTGCGGAACCGGCAACAGCGTGGATCGCGGAGGGTCCGCTGGCCGTGCGGGTCGAATCGCTGCTCGGCCAACTTCGCGAACGAATCGCGGAGACCGGCGCAACGTTACCACCCGTCCGAATCCGGGTCGTCAGTGCTCCGCCGGAGCACGTTGGGCTCGGAGTTGGCACTCAACTCTGCCTGGCGGCCGCCCGTGCGGTCTTCAAGTTGGCCGGCGTCACGGAACCCGCTGTCGACGAGCTCGCGCGTCTCGACGGGCGCGGCCATCGGTCGGGGATCGGCCTGTATGGCTTCCAGCACGGCGGACTGATCATCGATGGCGGCGGAACACGGGAAACCGGCATCCCACCTCTTTTGGCCCGAGTTCCTTTCCCGGAGAACTGGTCGATCCTGATCGTGCAGCCGCCGGGACCAAGCGGTTTGCACGGGCAAGCCGAAGTCCGTGCTTTCGCGGATTTGCCACCAATCGCCCGGGACATCACCGACACGCTCTGCCGCCTCGTCCTGCTCGAAATGCTTCCCGCCGTCATCGAGCGCGACTTGCCGGCGTTCGGCGCCGGATTGACCGAGTTACAAGCGCGTGTGGGCGCATGCTTCACGCCGGTCCAAGGGGGCATCTACACCACGCCGCTGGCGGCGGCAATCGTCAAGGAATTGGTGCGCCTCGGCTTCGCCGGCGTCGGCCAGAGCTCGTGGGGACCAACACTCTACGCCTTCGCCGATCGTGCCGACAGCCGGATCGCCGCGTCAACGGAACGTCTCCGCCAGCAATTCGGGCTCGATGAGTCCTCTCTCTTCTGGACTCAACCGGCCAATCAAGGGGCTTCGGTCTTCGTGGGTGACTGAACGACTCCCGCTCTACAGCGACATCCTGATCGGGTTCTTCTGGAAGTATCGCCAATTGATACCCTGGGCGTGTGTCACTCGTTCAGAGAACCGAATAACGCCTCGAGGTCGACACGCGCCACTCTCGTGGACGAGTCGCTCACGGCATAAGGGATGATCAACATCCGATTGTGGATCATTGCTCCACACGAATAAACCACATTGGGAACGTAGCCCGAGCGTTCCTCGTCATTGGCAATGAGTAGAGGTTCGGATGTCCGGCCAATCACGCGGCAGGGGTCTTCGCGGTCGAGCAGCGTTGCACCGATGCAGTATTGGCGCATCGGTCCGACCCCGTGGGTGAGGAGTAGCCAACCTTTTTCGGTCTCGATGGGCGACCCGCAGTTGCCGATCTGGATCACTTCCCACGGGAACTTCGGCACTTCGATCGGCCGCGCTTCATCCCAGGCCAAGATATCGTCGGATTCCATGTAGTACAGGTTCTCGTTGTCGATCCGCGAGATCATCGCGTACTTGCCGCGAATCCGCCTGGGGAACAGGGCCATCCCTTTGTTCTTGGCACACTCGCCCGTGATCAGGCTGACGTCGATCGTGTGGCCGCCTCGGAATTCCATCAACTGAGGAAAAACCCGCTCGCCATTGAAGGCCGTGAACGTTCCGTAATAAATAGGCGTCCCGTCATCGTCGGTGAAGAGCACCAACCGCAGATCCTCGATGCCATGACGTTCGATGTCCGAGAACGGAAAGATGACGATCTCGAACTCCCGAAAGACGATTAGCTGCTCCAGGAGGAGCTGGTAGTTCACTCTGGTCAGCGAAATCAGAGTGTCGGCTGTCTCTTCCAGGAACCCTGATGTTTCATGATCCTGTCGCACCTGGTCGATCGCCTCGGAGAGCTGAGCGCGCGTGAATCGGTCGCCCAGCCGGTCCAGGATTCGCCGCACGCGGTCATTCGGAACTCCCAGGGCGACCAGATCACGTCGAAAGGTCGACTTATTGAAGTGATCCGGCAGAACCGCTTTGAGCGTCTTGCTGTAGGCTCTGGGTGCGTCGAGCTGAACATCGCCGCGGGCGTCGATGATCCCCGTCCGGAATACGATTGAGGATATGTGGCCTTCCCCGGTGGCACGCAGGCTCATCAAGAATCGGACGGAGCCCGCGGGGACGCCTTCCTGATGCAACGCGGGGACGATCGAGGGATTGAACAGCGCCACCGCCTCGATGGCGTACTCCATCGTAAAACAGGCGCCGATGTATAGCCAACCGCGCCTGGCTCAGTGCCGACTCGGCTCGACCGGGATGTCGCCGCGGACCTGTTCATAGTGTTCGGTGAAGACATCGAGCAGATCCGGATGCTTGCCGCTAAAACCACGCTCGAGCTCAGCCAGGAGTGCAACAACCTCAGTCTCGGGAAATGCCAGAATCCGCGTGATGATTTCCCGGATTCGATTGGTATCGCCCGGTGAGAACAACCGTGTGATGACCCGGCTGGGATCGGGCGTCAAGTGAAGCGGTAAGCGAGTAACGGCGATGGCCATGATGGAATCCTGACGGGTTAGAACCGACTGGATTTTGTGACGGCGAGTCCATCCGCGCGGTTTCCCTATCTAAGTCATTAAAGAGGGGATACTCGCCGAGTCAGCGCAGTGCTAATGCGAGTGGATCATTTTCAGTTGCTGGCAGGCCCGATTGAGACGGAAAACGAGTCAAGCCTGAGCCGATTTGCACGAGCTGGGCAGCCCAGGCAGCCTTATCGGGATCGAGGGGGGGGATGATCGCATCTTCCCCGTAGCGGATTTCCTGCGCGTATGGCCCTGCACGTAACAGCGGTCGAACGCCGCCTGAAAGTCGAGCCTCACCGGAGCGTCGCCAGGTAGCAGCGGGATGTCAACCTGCGGGAGACGCTCATCGAGTTGGATCGGATAAACATAAAATGTCTCCAAATCCGTGAAATCGTGCAGAGAGACGTGATAATCAAATTCACCGCACGCTTCGCAGGCGAGGTCACGCGGAACCGCCGTCGCATGCTCGCCGCCTCGCAAGAGATCGATTTCGACCAGATGGACCTTGCTCGCGAAGATCTCTTTCTGCTTTCGGAGATAGAGATCGCGCCCGTGTTCGCCTGGCGTCTTGTTCGAATAACTGAGTACCTCAATCGAGCTGACGAGCCGCTTTCCCTCGTCACTCCGCATGTAGATCTCGATGAAGGGCTCGCGAAATTCGTCGTGGGCAACCCTGACGACGACAGGGCGAGCGCTCGGACGTTTCACGACGGCCAATCCGCCGGTCGGGTCGCGTCCGACAGAGCTCGGCCCTCGCGGCTGCCGCTGACGAATTTCCACGTCGGGCCCGATCGATCGGCGCGAGACCTCGATCCATACCCGGCGGCCAAGTGCCGCAAAATACGGACTTGGAAGGCTTGCCTGGAGAGATTCTCTGAGGCAAAAGATCATACTGTCGTGGAAATCCGGGAAAATTTCCGGGTTTTCGAGATAGGGATCCATCCCAGGAAATGGTGAGGCCATCGCTCTCCCCTTCGCGCATCCAACCAATTCGTCGGCGAGGAGCTTGCACTACCTCGCAGTGAGTGTATGGATTTACGCCTTGGCTGACTTGCCGACACTCATCATCTTAGTCCAATCGTTGCCGCGCGAACATGACTTAGGCGCGCAAAAAGCCGCCGCGGATCTCGTGTTTGAGATCCGCGGCGGCTATGAAGGATTCCGGCGATAACCGACTTTCGCGCCAAAGGCACTATCATAGGCCTGGCGGGCTTAACGGCCGTGTTCGGAATGGGAACGGGTGTGACCCCGCCAGTATGGTCACCGGAAAAGTGACCGGCGGGCGGTCAAGCCCAGCCGGCCACGGTTGGTTCGGTGGTTGGTCGCACAGAGGCAAAACACATCAAGTTGTGAGCAAGAGTGAGTGGAGAGTTCTCCACCACGTTGTTGGTCTGTCAAATCACTCTTACGTAGGACAACACGCCCGATCGATCGATGTGCTGGTTTTGAGGCAGCGCCCCGATCGGGGTGGTCAAGCTGCTTGGCTGTTAGGACCGGTCGGCTGAAGCGCTCGCCCGCCGTGCACGCCCGGCCTATCGACCTGGTCGTCTTCCAGGAGCCTACGCATTTCTGCTGGAAACCTTATCTTGGAGGGGGCTTCGCGCTTAGATGCCTTCAGCGCTTATCCTGTCCCGACCTGGCTACCCGGCGATGCCGCGAGCGCGACAGCCGGCACACCAGAGGTCGGTCCTCCCCAATCCTCTCGTACTAGGGGAGACTCTCCTCAAGTTTCCTACGCCCACGGCAGATAGGGACCGACCTGTCTCACGACGGTCTGAACCCAGCTCGCGTACCGCTTTCATTGGCGAACAGCCAAACCCTTGGGACCTTCTCCAGCCCCAGGATGCGATGAGCCGACATCGAGGTGCCAAACCTCCCCGCCGCTAGGGACGCTCGGGGGAGATCAGCCTGTTATCCCCGGAGTACCTTTTATCTGTTGAGCGACGGCCTTTCCATCCAGCACCGCCGGATCACTAACGCCGACTTTCGTCTCTGCTCGACCTATCCGTCTCGCAGTCAGGCACCCTTCTACGTTTGCGCTCCTGTTGCCCGATTGCCGACCGGGCCGAGGGTACCATGGCGCTCCTCCGTTACTCTTTGGGAGGAGACCGCCCCAGTCAAACTGCCCGATGAGCACGGTCCCGGTCCGGGCTACGGACCGGTGAGGGCCAACGTGATTTCAGGGTGGTATTTCACCAATGGCTCCGCGAGAGCTGGCGCTACCCGCCTCGCTGCCTCCCACCTATCCTACACAGAAATAACGCTGGACCAGTGCCAACCTGCAGTAAAGGTTCACGGGGTCTTTCCGTCTAACCGCGGGTACGTGGCATCTTCACCACGACTACAGTTTCACCGGGTCCCTCGTGGAGACAGTGCTCCAGTCGTTACGCCATTCATGCAGGTCGGAACTTACCCGACAAGGAACTTCGCTACCTTAGGACCGTCATAGTTACGGCCGCCGTTTATCGGGGCTTCGGTCGCCAACTACTCTTGCGATCATCGGCTTCCTTAACCTACCGACACCGAGCAGGCGTCAGACTCTATACGTCCTCTTGCGAGTTGGCAGAGTCCTGTGTTTTTGATAAACAGTCGCTAGAGCCGATTCTCTGCGGCTCCCCCATTGCTGAGGGAGCACCCCTTGTACCGAAGGTACGGGGTCATTTTGCCGAGTTCCTTCACGAGGGTTCTCCCGAACGCCTTCGGATACTCGCCTAGCACACCTGTGTCGGATTGCGGTACGGGCCACATGGTTCGTCCAGAGCTGGCTTTTCGTGGCCGGACGGGCTTCGGGCTTCCAGTTCAAATGCTGTCGGCCTTGCGGCACGGAGGCATCTATCACTCCGACCCGATTGTGTCCGGCGTCCCCAGCTCCTTCACTCTTACCATGTGGGTGACGGAATATTAACCGTCTGTCCATCGACTACGCCTTTCGGCCTCGTCTTAGGTCCCGACTGACCCTGGGCGGATTGACCTTCCCCAGGAAACCTTGTGCTTTCGGCGGACGGGCTTCCCACCCGTCTTGTCGTTACTCGTTCCGGCATGCGCACTCGACGACGCTCCACAGCTCCTTGTCGGTGCTGCTTCACTGCGGTCGTCGACGCTCTCCTACCATTCAGGTAAACCTGAATCCGCGACTGCGGCACGACACTTAGTCCCCGTCATTTTCGGCGCAGGATGGCTCGACCGGTAAGCTATTACGCACTTTTGAAATGATGGCTGCTTCTAAGCCAACATCCCGGCTGTCACCGCGATCCCACTTCCTTTGCCACTGAGTGTCGCTTTGGGGGCCTTGGTCGGCGGGCTGGGTTGTTTCCCTTTCGAGCGTGAAGCTTATCCCCCACGCTCTGACTCCCGGGGTCCATGACAGGGTATTCGGAGTTGGGTTCCGACGGGTAGCCGGGAAGGCCCCCGGGCGGATTCCGTCGCTCTACCCCCCTGGCATACGTCCCGAGGCTGGCCCTAAAGCCATTTCGGAGAGAACGAGCTATCTCCAGGTTTGATTAGACTTTCACTCCTCCCCACGGGTCCTCCCCCAGTTTTTCAACACTGGTGGGTTCGGTCCTCCACGGCCGGTTAGGGCCGCTTCAACCTGCCCATGGGTAGTTCACCTGGTTTCGCGTCTACTACGCCCGACCATTTCGCCCATTTCAGACTCGCTTTCGCTGTGGCTCCCCCCCTGAAGGGGTTAACCGGGCCGGACACAGTAACTCGCCGGATCATTATGCAAAAGGCACGCGGTCAGGCTGAGCCGAAGCTCAATGCCCTCCCACCGCTTGTAGGCGCGGGGTTTCAGGTTCAGTGTCCTCCCCTGATCGGGGTTCTTCCCACCTTTCGGTCGCCCTACTGGGTTCGCTATCGGTCGTCATCGCGTACTTAGCCTTGCAGGATGGTCCCCGCGGATTCAGGCCGGGTTTCACGTGCCCGACCCTACTTGGGTACCGGATAGGAGGATCGCCACAAAGCCTACGGGACTATCACCCGCTCTGGTGCCATTTTCCAAAGGACTTCGGCTCGCTTTGATCCATTCCACGGCTCCGGCCCCGCAACCCCGGACGGTGTCCCGCCCGGTTTAGGCTCTTCCCCGTTCGCTCGCCGCTACTCAGGGAGTCTCGGTTGATTTCTTTTCCTCCAGGTACTGAGATGTTTCAGTTCCCTGGGTTGCTCAGGTATTCCGGGATCGACGCTCGTTGGGCAGCTCCCCCAGACTTATCGCAGCCTTCCACGCCCGAATTCTGATGACGCCTAGGCATCCCCCCCGCGCCCTTAGGAGCTTGACCACGCCGATCGGACCGCCGCGGCCTCCGTTCAATGCCAGCCCGAAAGCCGGCACTTCCAGAAACCAAGGACAACCCATCGACGGGCTTTGCTTTCAACGGAGGCCGGACAAACAGTCCCTGCGTCTCACGACGCGACGGCTGGTTCCGAACCTCCCATGTTGTATTCCGTAAGGGTTCTTTGACACGACCTCGCGCGACTCACGCCGGGCGAAGCCGTTTTACAAACTGATACTGTAGTGGAGATTGCCACTCACCCTATTTGCGTGTGAATCAAAGCGAACCGGCTAAAGTTCACTTCACCCCACGCGGGTGTGTGTTACTTGTACGACTAACCACCGAATTGTCAAAAAACACCGATCCGACGCAGACAACACCGCCGGGAAGGCGGCTGATCACATCGGGTCGTTCCTGACTTTGGCTGGCCAGGGGGCGAGGCCGTCATTCAAACGGCCCCGCCCCGCGGTCAGTCAGCGGGAATCGGTCGATTGCATTCAGTCGATTTCGCCCCCAAGGGGCAGTTATATATTAGCCCGGGGCAACGCCCCAGGGAACCGAATAACAAGGAGAGCCTGCCCTGAAAGGGCAGAACGATGGAATTCAGTCCTTGTCACGCCCTTTCAGGGGCTCGGCGGATTGGTGTCGATTGACTCCCCGGGGCGTTGCCCCGGGCTGTCATGTTGCTGCCCCTTCGGGGCGAACACGCAACGCACGAGATCAAAAAACCGGTTGGGCCGAGCTTTTCGATAACCACACTGAGTACTCGGCTTGCAACTCGGCCGAATCGCCACTAGATATCACTGGACTATTCATTGCTTTGTCGTCATCCCATCAAACGACGATCATCGCGATTCGTTTCGCTTAAACCCTCAGGGGAAGCCGGCGGGCTTGCAGTTGATCTTAAACATGCGGGACAGTGCCGATGTGGCCTTATTGACACCGGGAGATTCGGATCGTTTCCCATCTTGCATCTCCCGGTTTCTGGACCGAAGTCCGAGGATGTCTCAGGCCAAGTTTTCTAAGAAAGTCCTTAGAAAGGAGGTGATCCAACCGCAGGTTCCCCTACGGTTACCTTGTTACGACTTAGTCCCCATCACGGGTTTCATCTTCGGCGCCTGCCTTGCGGCTCCGACGACTTCGGATGCCCCCCGCTTTGGTGGCTTGACGGGCGGTGTGTACAAGGCTCAGGAACACATTCACCGCCGCAGTGCTGATCGGCGATTACTAGCGATTCCAGCTTCATGCGGGCGGGTTGCAGCCCGCAATCCGAACTGAGGGACGATTTTTGCGATTAGCGCGACCTTGCGGCCTGGCAACGCTCTGTCCGTCCCATTGTAGCACGTGTGCAGCCCTGGGCATAAGGGCCATGATGACTTGACGTCGTCCCCGCCTTCCTCCGGCTTAACGCCGGCGGTCTGATCAGAGTCCCCGCCATGACGCGCTGGCAACTGACCACAGGGGTTTCGCTCGTTACGGGACTTAACCCAACACCTCACGGCACGAGCTGACGACAGCCATGCAGCACCTGTGCACGTTCCACCTTGCGGCGTCACCGACGTTTCCGCCGGCTAATCCGTGCATGTCAAGCCCAGGATAAGGTTCTTCGCGTAGCCTCGAATTAAGCCACATGCTCCACCGCTTGTGTGAGCCCCCGTCAATTCCTTTGAGTTTCAGCCTTGCGACCATACTCCCCAGGCGGGGCACTTCACGGTTTCCCTACGACAGGGAGCCCATCGGCGAGCCCCCTATCCAGTGCCCATCGTTTACAGCTAGGACTACCGGGGTATCTAATCCCGTTCGCTCCCCTAGCTTTCGCGTCTCAGCGTCAGAAAACGTCCAGGACCTCGCTTTCGCCACGGGCGTTCCTTCCGATCTCAACGCATTTCACCGCTCCACCGGAAGTTCCAGGTCCCCCTACGTCCCTCCAGACGGGGCGTTTCGGTGCCAGTTCCCCGGTTGAGCCGGGGGCTTTCAACAACCGACGTCCCCATCCGCCTACACGCGCTTTAAGCCCAGTGATTCCGAATAACGTTAGCACGGTTCGTCTTACCGCGGCTGCTGGCACGAACTTAGCCCGTGCTTCCTCCAGGGATCGGTCAAGGTTACCCCTTCCTCCCCCTCGACAGGAGTTTACAACCCGAAGGCCTTCATCCTCCACGCGGCGTCGCTCGGTCAGGCTTGCGCCCATTGCCGAAGATTCTCGACTGCAGCCTCCCGTAGGAGTCTGGGCAGTGTCTCAGTCCCAGTGTGCCGGGCCACGCTCGCACGCCCGGTAGGCATCATAGGCTTGGTGGGCCATTACCCCGCCAACTACCTAATACCACGACGGCCCGTCCCACGGCGCCGGAACTTTGGTTCACATCGGATGCCCGACACGAACTTCGCTGGGAATTACCCGCAGTTTCCCGCGGCTATGCCCAACCATGGGGTTGGTTGCCGTCGCCTTACTCACCCTTGCGCCACTGACCTGATCCGAAAACCAGGCCCGTTCGACTTGCATGCCTAATCCACGCCGCCAACGTTCATTCTGAGCCAGGATCAAACCCTTCACAATGAGTCGATTCCCGTTGAGAATCCCTCGATGAATGATCGAGGCATTCCGGCCGGTCCTCGATCCTCACCCCAAGGGTTGAGGAAAAATACTGGTCGCACCTCGTCTTTCGCGGCTCGAACTGGCTCGTTCCGCTCGACTTCCCGAATGCTCAGAAGAACACTCGAGTTATCGAACAGCGAGGCCCGTCGTCCCACGAGAAACGTGTGCCGGTCCTTGCGAGCCGTCCCGCCGCCTGGATCCCAGGGACCACCCAGGTCAGGCGTTTCAGGATCAACCACTCGCACGCCGGCTTCCCTCAAGGGTTTATTAACACGACGAATCTCATCTCGTCTTCTATTTGGCTGACGAATGCAATCGACCGGATTGTCAAAGAGCAACCGCTGGGTCAGGCCGGCTTCGGCGCGACCGATACAATCTCGCATATCAACGGAGACCACTTCCTTGCGGATGTGGCCGCGTGATAGGAAAGCGACTCGGACAACGCAGGTGCACGACCTGAATTCGCATGGCCTCGGCCCCATCCACCGACACCATCGGCCGGTGCAAGATTGCCTATTAGGCAGACTCGCTCCGGCCGTCGACTGGCTGTTGGGGTCATTATTTCAATCCGCTCCCAGCGTTGAAGCCGGGAAATCGGCGAGGCAAGAGTTATAGTACCGCGAAAATCGCCAAGGTCAACACCCCACCCAAGAA
>CAVRFS010000027.1:0-28695 GCA_963720335.1 uncultured Planctomycetota bacterium
CAAAGCCTTCAACACCTTTGCGAGTTCGGTACGCTGATTCGCTTCCCCAATCCTTTTGGGGAGCCAAACAAATCGCCCCATTCGCCGCGCCGCGTTTGTCCGAACCGCGGAACGTGGACGCCGCCGCCCAGGCGGTCAAAACCAGCTCCGACACGGGGAGTCCGGAAGCCAAGATCTTGCTCTTGAGCGAGGCGATGTCCCGAGTATCGTACGGGTGATTCACCGCGGGAAGCGGGACTTGCCAGATGGGCTCTTCCGCAGGAACCTCGGGGCCGAGATATCGGGCTCTGGGCCCATGTCGCGGTGGGTCAGCTTGAACCACGCCCGGGCGAATGCGTCCGCCGCTGGTCGGGATCTCGAGGAATCGCCGCGCAGATTTTCTCGTAGGCAGGATCGAATCGCAGGGCGAGGTCGGTGGTCAACATCGACGGCGCGATGGGCTTCGACCAATCGTGGGCGTGAGGGACGGTGCTCGCACCGGCGCCGTCCTTCGGCTTCCACTGATTGGCACCGGCCGGGCTCTTCGTCAGTTCCCATTCATAGCCGAAGAGGTTTTCGAGGAAGCCATTGCTCCATTTGTGGGCGTGGTGGTCCAGGTGACTTCAAGGCCACTCGTAATGGCGTCGCCTCCCTTGCCGGTGCCGAAGCTATTCTTCCAGCCGATCCCTTGCTGCTCCAGGCCCGCCGCTTCCGGCTCGGCCGCGACGTTGGACGCGGGAGCTGCGCCATGCGTCTTGCCGAAGGTGTGGCCGCCCGCGATCAGGGCGACGGTCTCTTCGTCGTTCATCGCCATGCGACCGAAGGTGTCGCGGATGTCGTGGGCGGCCGCTACCGGATCCGGGTTGCCGTCCGGTCCTTCGGGGTTGACGTAAATCAGGCCCATCTGCACGGCGGCCAGTGGGTTTTCCAGTTTGCGGCTGTGGATGTCCCCATCGGCATCGTCATCGGTCACGAGCACCGCGCCGTTTTTCTCGACCCCTTCCGACCCGTGCTTGTAGCGGATGTCGCCGCCGAGCCAGGTGGTCTCTGCACCCCAGTAGACGTCCTGATCCGGCTCCCAGACGTCCTCGCGGCCGCCGCCGAAGCCGAACGTCTTGAACCCCATGGTCTCCAGGGCGACGTTCCCCGCGAGGATCATGAGGTCGGCCCAGGAAATCTTCCGGCCGTACTTCTGCTTGATCGGCCAGAGCAGCCGACGGGCCTTGTCCAGACTCACGTTGTCCGGCCAACTATTGAGCGGCGCGAACCGCTGCTGCCCTCGGCCGGCGCCGCCGCGGCCGTCGCCGGTGCGGTAGGTGCCCGCACTGTGCCACGCCATGCGGATGAACAGCGGCCCGTAGTGGCCGAAGTCCGCCGGCCACCAGTCCTGCGAGTCGGTCATCAGCGCGGCGAGATCTTTCTTCACCGCCGCCAGGTCGAGGCTCTTGAACTCCTCGGCGTAGTTGAAGTCCTTGTCCATCGGATCGGACTTGGACGAATGCTGGCTCAAGAGGTCGAGCCTCAACTGGTTCGGCCACCAGTCACGGTTGGTCGTACCGCCGCCGGCCGTGTGCTTGGGAACTGCGCCGGTGAATGGGCACTTCGTAGCGTTTTTTTCTGACATAAGGGTTCTCCTCTGTGTTAGCCGGTTTGCCGGTCGGATTTGGAAACGTGGGGACTCCGTGCTCGATCATCGGCCGAGCCTTGAGAAGCCGCGAGACATTCGGGACACTTGCCCCAGAAGATCACCTCCGCCTCGTCGATCTGATAACCCGCGGCGTCGGCCGGAGTGAGACAGGGTGCATTACCGACAGTGCAGTCGACGTCTGCCGTTTTCCCACAGGTGCGACAGATCAGGTGATGGTGGTTGTCGCCGACGCGGCACTCGTAGAGCGCCGGCGATCCCGCAGGTTGGATCCGCCGGATGAGGCCGTTGTCGGCCAGGATGCCGAGGGCGTCGTACACCGCCTGACGCGAAATCGTCCCGATCTCGGCGCGCACGTGTTCCGCGACCTCTTCTGCCGTGCAGTGAGGATGGCTCGACACCGCCCGCAGTACGGCCAATCGCTGGGCCGTAACATGCACACCATGTTCACGAAGCAGAGAAGCGGGGTCCATAGTCATGGACTCATATTACGTCAAAATCTGGATAGAGTCAAGTCTTTGACTAATTCCATCTCGACGTTTCTTGGCTGTGCACTTTGGATGCTGATCACTTGCGAGATCTTAGAGGCTCACGAGCCCATCGTACTCACCCAGCCCTGCTCAGGTCAGACCGGTGTCATTTTCCAAAGTCCTCTTTCTTTAAAACGCCCGTTGAACAATCTATAAGTAGAGTAGTGGGCACCCACAATGATCATGCACGCTGGATAGAACCAACCCGGCCTGTCGATCGCTAAGGCACAGGCCACAGGGAGCACAAAAGGCACAGTGCACGCGATCTGCATCGCTAAGTGATCGGCGACAACTAGAATTCCCTGCTCCCTTCATCAAGCGGACGCTGGTGAACGATCACACAAAGTCCTTCATAACGCCAAGTTTGAGGGCTAGCCGAGCCTGTTGCGTTTTGTCATGACATTGTCTGGCAACCGTGGTATGCTACTCTCAGACTCAATCGAATCGAGGACATTATGCCAGAAAGATCCGTCCGCACCGCCAAGCTCGATCTCCGGCTCTCTCCGGAGGCGAAGGAGAAGCTTCAGGTCGCTGCGAGTATATCGCAGCGATCGGTGAGTGAGTTTGTCCTGGAGAGCGCACTCGTTCGTGCTGAGGAAACGTTGACGGACCGTACCCGATTCGGCCTGGATGCTAGCCAATGGAAGGCTTTTCTCGCCGCCCTTGATGCTCCACCGCGCGATCTGCCCCGGTTGAACCGGTTGTTCCAGGGCCCAGCGTCTTCGAGGGTGGCAAAGTCCAGTGAGCGATCCCTTGCGGATTGAGAAGCTTGGGCCGAAGCACTCCCTTGATGGGTTCGACTGCGGGCGTGAGGTACTCAACCGTTTCCTGACACGCTTTGCTTTGGTCAATCAACAGGCCGGAGCCGCCCAGACCTACATGGCAGTCTCCGGTCAGTCAGTCGTCGGCTACTATTCCCTTGCGGTGGGCGAGGTTGCCTGCGATGGCGGTTCCGGATCGGTTGAAAAAAGGTCTAGCTCGCCATCCGGTGCCGATCATGTTGCTGGCGCATTTGGCCGTGACCACTGCCTGGCAGGGACACGGTCTTGGGGCGGGACTGCTGAAAGACGCGATGCGCCGAACTCTTCAGGCGGCTGACATAGCCGGAATACGAGCGTTCGCGGTACACGCAACGGACGAGACAGCCCGACGCTTTTATGAACACTTCGGATTCATCGCGTAGCCGACCGACCCGCTTCATCTTTTCCTACTGATCAAGGACATCGGGCGCATCGCGGGAAATTGAGCCCGTTACCCTTTCCGTGCTGTCCGGTTGGAAACCTGCCGGGGCGACCGGGCCGAAACAGATCAGGATGATGTCGTCGAACTGGGCGTGTCCCGCCGAGAAATTCTCAAGATCCCGGATGATGGACTGTCCGATGGCCTTCGGGCCGTCACCGGCGCGATTGACTCCGCTCATCTTTCCCCGACTTCGGTGTAGACCTCCGCGATTTCCGCATTGAAAAACCGTGCTGGACAGTCCCGAGCACCTCTGCTACCGTGCCCGTCCTCGGGTTCCACGACCGGGCGAAACCCCGCAGGACAAGGATGCTCCTGGCCATGCCAGCGACCGCGAACCGAGTACTCCCCCCGCGAACGATCGCCATCGCCCCAGACCGGCTCAAGCCCAATCGCTTCAGCCTGTCGATCTACGGTGATCCCAGCGCCGAGATCGACGACCTGTTGCCGAGCATCCGTGACCACGGAATCCTGGTTGCATTGGTGGTGGCTCCAGGACCACGGCCCGGGACCTGGGAAGTCATCTCTGGACACCGGCGGCTTGCTTGCGCTCTGGCAATGAACTTCGCCCAAGTTCCCTGCGAGGTCCGTCCGCTGCCGCATGGTCCAGAACGTCGCCGAGCGGTGTTGGAATACAACCGCCAGCGCCGCAAGTCGTTCAGTCAACTGATGCGCGAGGCCGACGCTCTCGAGGAGCTCTGGTCGGCCGAGGCGAGCCTCCCGGCGGCTAGCCAATCTACGAAGGGGCCGAATCGATTCGGCCGAGTGTCGGAATTCCGACGATCGGGGGGCGATTCCCGATTCAAACGATAGCACCGAGCGTAAGGACATCCACGAACAGCGTGTTGACCGGGGTCGAACCGACACGGCGATCGGCCGGCAGATCGGGATCGGCGGTAAAGATCTCTATCGCCAGGCTCGAGCGATATGGCGACTGGCCCGGTCCGGTGATGTCCGCGCCCAGAGCGGCATTACCCAGTTGGACGCCGGGACCAAGTCCATCCACGCCGCGTACAAGGACTTCGCGCCGCCGCGACCGTTATAGCGCCGACTTTCGCCCCACGCCCTACGACGTCTGGTCGTTCCGGCATGACCGGGCTTTCGGAATCCCCCACCCCGGTGCCATCCCGCCAGCGATCGTCGCGCATACCCTCCACTACTTTACGCTGCCCGACGCCCTGGTCGTCGACCCATGGCCGGCGGCGGCACCACGCTCGATGTCTGCCAGTCAATGGGACGACGTTGCCTGGCTTACGACCTTCACCCAGCTCGCCCAGAGATCCGTCTCCACGATATCCGCCATGGCTTTCCAGCCGAGGCGGCCGGCTGCGACTTGATCTTCTGCGACCCTCCCTATCACACCATGCTGGCGCGGCAATACAGCCAGCGATAGCATCGCCACCGCTCCACTCTCCGAGTGGATTGATTTCCTCCATGAGCTGGCCAGCCATGCCTTCACGACCCTACGGCCCGGCGGTTGCCTGGCTCTGCTCCTGGCCCCCCAAACCGAAAAAGACCTTCCCCCTCGCTTCGGCTACCTCGATCACGCCTTTCTTGGCTACGTCGCGGCCGTCCGCGCGGGCTTCCTCCCCGAGCGTCGGATCAGTTGCCCCATGGACGGCGACTATCTCCCCCAGCACGTCCGGCGTGCCCGCACCGAAGGACGCTTGCTCGGCCAGGTTCGCGATCTCTTGGTGATGCGGAAAATATCCCATGTCAGGGATCGTCGTGCCGAGGAGATCCTGTTCATGCACGGCAGAACCGATTGCGAATCAGCAAAATCAGAGAACGGGGAATCGAAGTGGCTGGTCCCACTTGACCCAAGCAGCCGCGCCATTTTGGCAGCCGCCAAAAGGGCAGGCTGACTCAATCGACTGGCTCGCCGCAGGCCAGCTCGTAGACCTTACCGCGCACGAACGGGTTTGACAGTGTGGGGTTACGTCTGATGATCGGCTCGGGGAGAAGGCCGATTGCCTGCTCGACCAGCCGGTTGAGCTCTTCGGCGCCAAGCCGCTCGAGAACATAAGAAATGGCGGCTTGTTCGGCGGCTTGCTCGCGTGCCTCGCGCGCCGTGCTTTTGCTGATCTCCGATCTTTCGAAGCTGGGCTTCCATTTCGCGGCGACGGATCTCCAGACGGCTGGCCACTTGCGGCAGCAAGTCGTAGCCATCCTCGATTCCCGCCCTGATGTAACCTGGGCCGTTCTGAAGCTTTCCCTCGCTTTGAAGGTAGAATGCGTTGAGCAAAACCTTGGCAACCGCTTCCGGGTCTTTCTGGGCGAGGAGCCGCTGAGCGAGCTGCCCGGGGATTCCCTGGTTCGTCAACAGTTCTTGCAGATCAACAGCAACATGGAGCCGGCCTTCCGCGGTGAGCCGGAACGGGGTTCCCGGAATCGGGATTGATGGTGTGTCTTCTCTTGAGGTTGGTTCTTGTTTGGGCCCATCCTTGGGGCCTCGGGGGCCAACCGCTTGGGCCAGGACTGGATGAGATTTTGGACCAGTTCGGGGCGGTACCTCTAAAAGAGTTGGACCACTTTCGGGGGTATCCTCTAAAAGTTTTGGACCAGTCCCCGTCAAGTCCCCGGCCTGCTGCTCGGTCGACTTGGGTCGCGGCGGACGCTTTGGTGCCTCGCGGATGATTCGGTATGCAGTCGACCGCCCCTTTGACTTGTTGGTAGCCAGAAGTCCCATTGCAGTAAGCTTTTCGATCGCGGCCAGGACTGTCTGCCGGCTCAGTCCGGACTGGCGGGCGATGGTCCGGATGCTGGGATACGCCCAGTCTGTGCCGAAATCCGAGTACAGACCGATCACCAGGTAAACCTTGATGGCCGAGCCGCCGAGCGTCTTGAACGCCTCGGACCGGAGCAGGTCGTGTTCCACCCTGAAGAAATACGAATTCATGCCCGGCTGCCACCTTTTTCGCGGTGATCGGCTGTCTTTGCTTGTGGACGAACGACGGACCGTCGGTTTTCAGGCCGGGATGTCGGTGGGCGGGTCGGAAACGTAGTAGGTCTTGACCTTGCCGGGTTGATGGGTCGTCGACACGACCAGGCCGAGGTCCTCCAACCGCGCCAGGCTGTCGATCACCGTCGGGCATGAGAGTCGAGTCCGCCGCATGAGGACGCTGAGGCTGATCGTCACGCTTCGGTCGGGAAGACCGCCGCAAGCTTCGATGACCGCCAGATAGACCTTGATGGCCTCGCCGCGGATCCGCGACAGGTAGCCTCGGTCGAAGAGCACTGTCTTTACCCAGTCATTGTGAATGGGTTTTGGCACGGCGGCCGGCATGATGAGTAACTCTCCCTGGAGCATCCCATGGCAGATGCGGTCCTTTTTTTGAGGAGGCACAACCGTCAGTTTTATCGACGTTTCCGCGAACTAAGCTTGAGTGGAACCTGGCGAGTGACTCGCCTTAGAGCGGTTCACGCTCGCATGGTGTACGGGCCATACCAACCCAAAGCGAAGCGGCATGGTCAAAAAGGCCCTTTTTGGGTAACACTGGGACCTCGGCGCAAGCTCAGAGCGGTCCCGCGCTGGAGCGGGTTTTGGCGAGTCTCTGGTTGCGCGCGGGGCTTCAGTTCTGGGAGAACGGGTGTACCCCAGAAGTTCCAGCCAGTGAGCGTGCGGCTCACCCGTCAGCAACTCCGCGGGACTCTTGCCGACTCGACTGGGGACTTCACTGGCAGGTATGGCGGTGGTTCAGGAAGAACTGAAGCAGCGTCAAGTAGTCCTTCCCCAACTGCCGCCGCAGGAAGAAGTAGGTTCGCAGCCGGCGTAAAGGACCGCCGACGGTGTGTTTGCCGGTTCGCTTCTGTCTCGATTGTGGGGACTGGCCTCTTCCCCTGGTGTCGATTTTCGGTAAACCTGGTTGGTCATGAATGGCCAACTGGTACAGGTCTGTCGCCCCAGCAACTCCTCCTTGGAGTGGATGACCTCGGTGGCGACTCTGCGCCAGGAAGTCGCTGACCTACGCGCTGAAGTCGAGCGTCTCAACCGCGAGAATCTCGAACAGCGTCAGCAGGCGGCCTATTGGAAGAGTCGCCACCGCGATTCCCTAGTCCGCATCACCGAGTTAGAGAAGAAAGTCGAACAACTCGAGGGGGAAAACCGCAAGCTCCAAGCGGACCTCTTCGGGAAAAGCACCGAGAAGACGACGCGAAGTGATCGCTCCAATGAGTTGGATGATCCCCGTGACGATTCCCAGGAACCGCAGCGGAAACGGGGCCAGCAACCGGAGAACCCCGGTCCCAAGCGACGAGCTTATTCCCACCTGCCGGTCCGCGAGAAGGTCCTCGAACTGCCTGCCGAGCAATGTCGGTGTCCGGATTGCGGCCAGCCCTTTGTTCCCCATGGCTACACCGAAGACGGGGAGGAGATCGAGATCGAAGTGGGTGCCTACCGCCGAGTGATCAGGCGGCGGCGCTACCGGCGGACTTGCACCTGCGACGGCCCGGCCACGATCATGGCGGCTCCCGCTCCCAAGCTGATCCCCAAAGGACGATACGGCATCTCGGTGTGGGTCGAGATCCTTCTGGACAAGTATTTCGGCTACCGGCCCACCGAACGCTTGCTGAGCTCTTGGCGGCTGTGGGATTTGGACTTGGCGCCGGGCACCGTTACCGACGGCTTGCGGCGGTTGGAAGTCCTGCTCCGGCCGATCTACCAAGCCCTCCAAGAGCGGAATCGGCAAGGCGACCTGCATCAAGCCGATGAGACCCGGTGGCCGGTGTTCGTCCTCCTGGAGGGCAAGCAAGGATACGGCTGGTGGCTCTGGGTCTTTTTGGGTCCGGATACCGTCGTCTTCTTGCTCAATGCCAGTCGCGGTCACGAGGTCCCCGAAGGCCACTATCGGGCCGAGTCGCGCGGGGTGTTGGTGGTCGACCGCTATTCGGCTTACAAGGCGATGAGCTGGGTGAAGCGAGGATTGATCGTCCTGGCTTTCTGCTGGGCCCACGTGCGGCGGGATTTCATCCGGGTGGGCAAAGGATGGCCGCCATTGAAGACCTGGGCCTTGGAATGGCTGCGACGGATTCGCGAGCTTTACCGGTTGAACCGGCGGCGGTTGGCGGCGAAACGGGACTCGGCGGAGTTCCGCCAAGCCGATGGCTGTCTGCGGCAAGCCGTGGCCCAGATGAAGGCGCAGATGGAGACGGAACTGGCCCGAGCCGATCTGGCGACTCCTTGCCGAAAGGTTCTGATCAGCCTGCGGGAGCATTGGGAAGGACTGACACGGTTCGTGGACGATCCCCGGATCCCCATGGACAACAACGGCACGGAACGACGTGGGCGGGGTCCGGCGATAGCCCGCAAGAACTTCTACGGCTCGGGGTCGGAGTGGAGTGGTGAACTGGCGGCGGCGGCCTTCTCGATCTTTGCCACGTTGTCGATGTGCCAGCTCAATCCTCGAAAATGGCTGACGTGGTACTTCGAGCGATGCGCGGCCGCCGGGGGCCAGGTTCCCGCGGATATCCAGCCGTTCTTGCCCTGGAACCTCAGCGATGAGAAGAAGAAGGAACTCAGGGATACCGGCCGGCCGGAAGGGGACGACACCTCCTAATCGCGTGTCCCCGGAGTCCAGAAGTCGCCAGTGATCGATGACTCCCCGAAAGAGAACTTACCGCCCTCAGGCGCGGACTGGGTAGCGGTGCGCGCCCACTCGGGCCGAAACAGGGTGGGCGAAGCTTTACAGCCGGCTGTTGAGGTTCTCGACAGACTGCTGGCCCGCACCACCCGATCGGATAGCTCCTGCACGTTGGCATACACTCCGTGATAACGCCCTCGCAGCGTCTCTCGCAGGGCCGCTCACAACGCCGTCGCTTCGGGTCCCACATCGGCAGGGATTGCATCTGCAAGACTTCCCGGGCGGTGGTCACGCTGATCTGCCATTCTTGGGCCAAGGCCGCCAGTTCACGGTCCAGGTCTACAGCGAAGGCCAAAAGGTTGTCTCGTTGATTCTCCAGCAAGGTCCTGACCGGCCTGATCCGATCCGGACAGGCCGTCTCCCGCGCGCGCAACTCCGCTACCACGAAGTCCAACAAATCACGGCGGACGGCGGACTCCGGACCGGCCATCGACAGAATGTCGTCCCGTAGCCACTGGGCTAACAACGCCACCTCGTCAGCCAACGCAATCGCCTTGGCCTCAGCCGTCCGTGCGTACGAGATCTTGCGGGCCAGACTCGGGTCCTTGCGGCCATGACGACGTTCGGCGGTCGCTTGCTTTCGCTCGAGCTTGGCCCGAACTTCCATGGCTTCATACGCCCGGTTCTCCAGGTAACGGACCAGCGGCCCAAAGTTGTACAACGCATGAAAAACATCACCGCGGCAGGGGACATCAGGGAGAGCCTCCTGGTGCCCGGGGCGGAGCCCCCGGCGAAATCGGCGACAGTGGCATCGGGAGCGAAGCCCTGGTCGACCAGTTCCAGCAGCCGGAAGCCCCAGGTATCGGCGTCGCGATGCTTTTCCGGACTCACCAAGAAGCAGAAGGTGGATTGGGCATCGACCCCTACCAAGACGGGATCGCCCGCCTGGAAGATCTCATCGAGGAGACCAATGCGAATGGGAGAGAGGTCATACTGCTGGTTGATTCTTTGGGCATCAGAAACGGCGCTATGCACGATGTTGTGCACGGCACCGACCGAGATCTGATAATCGAAAACGTCACGCAGCAATTCGACCACACCGCGGGTCGAACTATGGCAGCTCAACACTAAGCCCAGGACCAGTTGCTGCAGCCAAGCCTTGGTGACCGGCAGTTCGAAGAGGACGTCGTCGAGCTTGGACGAGGAAGCGAATGCCTGGTCGAGAGCTTCTTGAGCGATATGGGCCTGCTGATAGAGGAACTTCCGGCTGACTTCATGTTCCCGGGCCAAATCCGAGACTGGTTGAGCCCCAGCGAGCACTTGAATACCCAGATCCCGCCGTTCCTGGGGCAGAAGCTTCTGGGCCGGCCACTGAGGGAGGCTGGGCAGGTCCGCGATTGGACCAAGGTCGGATTGCGTGAACGTGAACGAGAACGTAGCTTGGGCATCTGCCTGTCTCCTTTGTGATGGTGTGGGATTGACAGCCCCAGCACCATATGGAGGAGACAGGCGTTTTAGAAAACCTCACTTCGCTCAGACATGTGTTACCCGATTTGAAGCAGGTCGCGCAAGCGAGGCGACAGCCGCCGGAACCCTCGCTTGCGCTTCGGGTTAGTATGATTGCCGTCGCTGTCGCGCTCTGTGCGCAACTCAAGAGTGAACCGCTCTAAGGCGAGGGTTGCGTTCCACTATTGAGGAGTCAGGGACCACGCTTTACAAGAAATTCTTGGGTGGGGTGTTGACCTTGGCGATTTTCGCGGTACGATAACTCTTGCCTCGCTAATAACCCCAACAGCCAGTTGACGGCCGGAGCGAGCTGCCTTACATACGGCAAACTTGCACCGGCCGATGATGTCGGTGGATGGGGTTGAGGCCATGCGAATTCAGGTCGTGCACCTGCGTTGTCCGTGACACCTGCCTATCACGCACCGCATCCGCAAGGAAGTGGCCTTCGTTGATATGTTGGACTGTATCGGTCTCGCCGTAGCCGGCCTGATCCAGCGGTTGCTCTTTGACAATCCGGTCGATTGTATTCGTCAGCCAAAAAGAAGACGAGATAAGTTGAGATTCGTCGTGTTAATAAACCCTTGAGGGAAGCCGGCGTGCGAGTAGTTGATCCTGAAACGCCTGACCTGGGTGGTCCCTGGGATCCAGGCGGCGGGACGGCTCGCAAGGACCGGCACACGTTTCTCGTGGGACGACGGGCCTGGCTGTGAGAGGACTTGAGTGCTCTTTGAGCATTCGGGAAGTCGAGCGGCACAGCCAGTCGAGCCGCGGCAAACGAGGTGCGACCAGTATTTTTCCTCAACCCTTGGGGTGAGGATCGAGGACCGGCCGGAATGCCTCGACTTAATTGTTCGAGGGATTCGGAAAGGAAATCGACTCATTGTGAAGGGTTTGATCCTGGCTCAGAATGAACGTTGGCGGCGTGGATTAGGCATGCAAGTCGAACGGGCCTGGTTTTCGGATCAGGTCAGTGGCGCAAGGGTGAGTAAGGCGACGGCAACCAACCCCAAGGTTGGGCATAGCCGCGGGAAACTGCGGGTAATTCCCAGCGATGTTCGTGTCGGGCATCCGACGAGAACCAAAGTAACAACGCCGTGGGACGGGCCGTCGTGGTATTAGGTAGTTGGCGGGGTAACGGCCCACCAAGCCTATGATGCCTACCGGGCGTGCGAGCGTGGCCCGGCACACTGGGACTGAGACACTGCCCAGACTCCTACGGGAGGCTGCAGTCGAGAATCTTCGGCAATGGGCGCAAGCCTGACCGAGCGACGCCGCGTGGAGGATGAAGGCCTTCGGGTTGTAAACTCCTGTCGAGGGGGAGGAAGGGGTAACCTTGACCGATCCCTGGAGGAAGCACGGGCTAAGTTCGTGCCAGCAGCCGCGGTAAGACGAACCGTGCTAACGTTATTCGGAATCACTGGGCTTAAAGCGCGTGTAGGCGGATGGGGACGTCGGTCGTTGAAAGCCCCCGGCTTAACCGGGGAACTGGCACCGAAACGCCCCGTCTGGAGGGACGTAGGGGGACCTGGAACTTCCGGTGGAGCGGTGAAATGCGTTGAGATCGGAAGGAACGCCCGTGGCGAAAGCGAGGTCCTGGACGTTTTCTGACGCTGAGACGCGAAAGCTAGGGGAGCGAACGGGATTAGATACCCCGGTAGTCCTAGCTGTAAACGATGGGCACTAGATAGGGGGCTCGCCGATGGGCTCCCTGTCGTAGGGAAACCGTGAAGTGCCCCGCCTGGGGAGTATGGTCGCAAGGCTGAAACTCAAAGGAATTGACGGGGGCTCACACAAGCGGTGGAGCATGTGGCTTAATTCGAGGCTACGCGAAGAACCTTATCCTGGGCTTGACATGCACGGATTAGCCGGCGGAAACGTCGGTGACACCGCAAGGTGGAACGTGCACAGGTGCTGCATGGCTGTCGTCAGCTCGTGCCGTGAGGTGTTGGGTTAAGTCCCCTAACGAGCGCAACCCCTGTGGTCAGTTGCCAGCGCGTCATGGCGGGGACTCTGATCAGACCGCCGGCGTTAAGCCGGAGGAAGGCGGGGACGACGTCAAGTCATCATGGCCCTTATGCCCAGGGCTGCACACGTGCTACAATGGGACGGACAGAGCGTTGCCAGGCCGCAAGGTCGCGCTAATCGCAAAAATCGTCCCTCAGTTCGGATTGCGGGCTGCAACCCGCCCGCATGAAGCTGGAATCGCTAGTAATCGCCGATCAGCACTGCGGCGGTGAATGTGTTCCTGAGCCTTGTACACACCGCCCGTCAAGCCACCAAAGCGGGGGGCATCCGAAGTCGTCGGAGCCGCAAGGCAGGCGCCGAAGATGAAACCCGTGATGGGGACTAAGTCGTAACAAGGTAACCGTAGGGGAACCTGCGGTTGGATCACCTCCTTTCTAAGGACTTTCTTAGAAAACTTGGCCTGAGATACTTCGGACTTCGGTCCGAAAACCGTGGGATTGAGATGGGAAACTATCTTGGTCTCCCGGTGTCAATAAGGCCACATCGGCACTGTCCCGCATGTTTAAGATCAACTGCAAGCCCGCCGGCTTCCCCTGAGGGTTTAACAGACACACGATATGAAGAGTCCAGTGATATCTGGTGGCGATTCGGCCGAGTTGCAAGCCGAGTACCAGTTTGATTATCGAAAAGCTCGGCCCAACCGGTTTTTTGATGTCGTGCGTTGCGTGTTCGCCCCGAAGGGGCAGCAACATGACAGCCCGGGGCAACGCCCGGTTGGAGGCTGAAAGGGCGTGACAAGGATTGAATACAATGTTCTGCCCTTTCAGGGCTGGGTCTCCTTGTTATTCGGTTCCCTCGGGGCGTTGCCCCGGGCCAATATGTAACTGCCCCTTTGGGGCTAAATCTGCCGTAATGCAATCGACCGATTCCCGCTGACTGACCGCGGGGCGGTGCCGTTTGAATGACGGCCTCGCCCCCTGGCCAGCCAAAGTCAGGAACGACCCCATGTGATGAGCCGCCTTCCCGGCGGTGTTGTCCGCGTGGGATCGGTGTTTTTTGACAATTCGGTGGTTAGTCGTACAAGTAACACACACCCGCGTGGGGTGAAGTGAACTTTAGCCGGTTCGCTTTCATCCACACGCAAACAGGGTGAGTGGCAATCTCCACTACAGTATCAGTTGAAAACGGCTTCGCCCGGCGTGAGTCGCGCGAGGTCGAGTCAAAGAACCCTTACGGAATACAACAAGGGAGGTTTGGAATCAGTCGTCGCGTCGAGAAGACGCAGGGACTGTTGGTCCGGCCTCCGTGGAAAGCAAAGCCCGTCGATGGGTTGTCCTTGGTTTCCGGAGGTGCCGGCTTTTTTTGGGCTGGCATTGAGGGAGGCCGCGGCGGTCCGATCGGCGTGGTCAAGCTCCTAAGGGCGCGGGGGGGATGCCTAGGCGTCATCAGAATTCGGGCGTGGAAGGCTGCGATAAGTCTGGGGGAGCTGCCCAACGAGCGTCGATCCCGGAATACCTGAGAAACCCAGGGAACTGAAACATCTCAGTACCTGGAGGAAAAGAAATCAACCGAGACTCCCTGAGTAGCGGCGAGCGAACGGGGACGAGCCTAAACCGGGCGGGACACCGTTCGGGGTTGTGGGGCCGGAGCTGTGGAATGGATCAAAGCGAGCCGAAGTCCTTTGGAAAATGGCACCAGAGCGGGTGACAGTCCCGTAGGCTTTGTGGCGATCCTCCTATTCGGTACCCAAGTAGGGTCGGGCACGTGAAACCCGGCCTGAATCGGCGGGGACCATCCTGCAAGGCTAAGTACGCGATGACGACCGATAGCGAACCCAGTAGGGCGACCGAAAGGTGGGAAGAACCCCGATCAGGGGAGGAGACTGAACCTGAAACCCCGCGCCTACAAGCGGTGGAAGGGCGTTGAGCTTCGGCTCAGCCTGACCGCGTGCCTTTTGCATAATGATCCGGCGAGTTACTGTGTCCGGCCCGGTTAACCCCTTCAGGGGGGGAGCCACAGCGAAAGCGAGTCTGAAATGGGCGAATTGGTCGGGCGTAGTAGACGCGAAACCAGGTGAACTACCCATGGGCAGGTTGAAGCGGCCCTAACCGGCCGTGGAGGACCGAACCCACCAGTGTTGAAAAACTGGGGGAGGACCCGTGGGGAGGAGTGAAAGTCTAATCAAACCTGGAGATAGCTCGTTCTCTCCGAAATGGCTTTAGGGCCAGCCTCGGGAAGTATGATAGGGGGGTAGAGCGACGGAATCCGCCCGGGGGCCTTCCCGGCTACCCGTCGGAACCCAACTCCGAATACCCTGTCATGGACCCCGGGAGTCAGAGCGTGGGGGATAAGCTTCACGCTCGAAAGGGAAACAACCCAGCCCGCCGACCAAGGCCCCCAAAGCGACACTCAGTGGCAAAGGAAGTGGGATCGCGGTGACAGCCGGGATGTTGGCTTAGAAGCAGCCATCATTTCAAAAGTGCGTAATAGCTTACCGGTCGAGCCATCCTGCGCCGAAAATGACGGGGACTAAGTGTCGTGCCGCAGTCGCGGATTCAGGTTTACCTGAATGGTAGGAGAGCGTCGACGACCGCAGTGAAGCAGCACCGACAAGGAGCTGTGGAGCGTCGTCGAGTGCGCATGCCGGAACGAGTAACGACAAGACGGGTGGGAAGCCCGTCCGCCGAAAGCACAAGGTTTCCTGGGGAAGGTCAATCCGCCCAGGGTCAGTCGGGACCTAAGACGAGGCCGAAAGGCGTAGTCGATGGACAGACGGTTAATATTCCGCCACCCACACGGTAAGAGTGAAGGAGCTGGGGACGCCGGACATAATCGGGTCGGAGTGATAGGTGCCTCCGTGCCGCAAGGCCGACAGCATTTGAACTGGAAGCCCGAAGCCCGTCCGGCCACGAAAAGCCAGCTCTGGACGAACCATGTGGCCCGTACCGCAATCCGACACAGGTGTGCTAGGCGAGTATCCGAAGGCGTTCGGGAGAACCCTCGTGAAGGAACTCGGCAAAATGACCCCGTACCTTCGGTACAAGGGGTGCTCCCTCAGCAATGGGGGAGCCGCAGAGAATCGGCTCTAGCGACTGTTTATCAAAAACACAGGACTCTGCCAACTCGTAAGAGGACGTATAGAGTCTGACGCCTGCTCGGTGTCGGTAGGTTAAGGAAGCCGATGATCGCAAGAGTAGTTGGCGACCGAAGCCCCGATAAACGGCGGCCGTAACTATGACGGTCCTAAGGTAGCGAAGTTCCTTGTCGGGTAAGTTCCGACCTGCATGAATGGCGTAACGACTGGAGCACTGTCTCCACGAGGGACCCGGTGAAACTGTAGTCGTGGTGAAGATGCCACGTACCCGCGGTTAGACGGAAAGACCCCGTGAACCTTTACTGCAGGTTGGCACTGGTCCAGCGTTATTTCTGTGTAGGATAGGTGGGAGGCAGCGAGGCGGGTGCGCCAGCACTCGCGGAGCCATTGGTGAAATACCACCCTGAAATCACGTTGGCCCTCACCGGTCCGTAGCCCGGACCGGGACCGTGCTCATCGGGCAGTTTGACTGGGGCGGTCTCCTCCCAAAGAGTAACGGAGGAGCGCCATGGTACCCTCGGCCCGGTCGGCAATCGGGCAACAGGAGCGCAAACGTAGAAGGGTGCCTGACTGCGAGACGGATAGGTCGAGCAGAGACGAAAGTCGGCGTTAGTGATCCGGCGGTGCTGGATGGAAAGGCCGTCGCTCAACAGATAAAAGGTACTCCGGGGATAACAGGCTGATCTCCCCCGAGCGTCCCTAGCGGCGGGGAGGTTTGGCACCTCGATGTCGGCTCATCGCATCCTGGGGCTGGAGAAGGTCCCAAGGGTTTGGCTGTTCGCCAATGAAAGCGGTACGCGAGCTGGGTTCAGACCGTCGTGAGACAGGTCGGTCCCTATCTGCCGTGGGCGTAGGAAACTTGAGGAGAGTCTCCCCTAGTACGAGAGGATTGGGGAGGACCGACCTCTGGTGTGCCGGCTGTCGCGCTCGCGGCATCGCCGGGTAGCCAGGTCGGGACAGGATAAGCGCTGAAGGCATCTAAGCGCGAAGCCCCCTCCAAGATAAGGTTTCCAGCAGAAATGCGTAGGCTCCTGGAAGACGACCAGGTCGATAGGCCGGGCGTGCACGGCGCGCGAGCACTTCAGCCGACCGGTCCTAACAGCCAAGCAGCTTGACCACCCCGATCGGGGCGCTGCCTCAAAACCAGCACATCGATCGATCGGGCGTGTTGTCCAAGTAAGAGTCCTTTGACGGACTCAACTCAACGTGGTGGAGAATTCTCCACTCACTCGCTCATAACTTGATGTGTGTTTTGCCTCTGTGCGACCAACCACCGAACCAACCGTGGCCGGCTGGGCTTGACCGCCCGCCGGTCACTTTTCCGGTGACCATACTGGCGGGGTCACACCCGTTCCCATTCCGAACACGGCCGTTAAGCCCGCCAGGCCTATGATAGTGCCTTTGGCGCGAAAGTCGGTTATCGCCGGAATCCTCTAAACAAAGCCGCCCCGGATCGATTCACTCGGCCCGGGGCGGCTTTTTGCGCGCTCGGATGGATGCCTCCGTCCGGGATTTGGCTACAATAATGGATGCGGAGGAACTCGTTGCGATCAATCAACCCTGTGGAGTCTCAAGAATGGCCAACGCCATAGAAGCGTTGAAAACGGAGCTTGCCGGACTGCCGGAGCAGGAGCGTGCCGAGTTGGCCCAATTCCTGATCAATTCGCTCGACGGTGTCGGTGCCAGCGAGGATGCCGATGCCGATGTTGAAGCTGCCTGGGATGCCGAACTTGCACGACGGGCGGATGAGATTCAGCAGGGTACGGCTACTGGTAAGCCGGCCGAACAGGTCTTCGCCGAGCTGCGTGAGAAATACGCATGAAGCCGGTTGTGTTCCATCACGACGCCGAGGGGGAAATCGATGACGCGATGGCCTATTACGAATCGCGGCGGTCCGGCTTCGGGCTCGTGTTTCTGGCTGAAGTCCAGCGTGTCACCGACCTCATCCGGCAACATCCTCTGCGCTGGGCGATTTACAAGAATACCGTATTTCGCAAGTGTTCGCTCGAGCGATTTCCCTATGCCATCTATTATCTCGAATTGGATCATTGTGTTTGGATCGCCGCTGTCGCTCATCAGAAACGAAAGCCGGGATACTGGTCGCAGCGTAGACCTCTGTGACGATCGATGGGTAGGCGCGTCTTGAAAACAGGCCGTGTCGAACCCGACAGCGAGCTGTTTGTTGCCGTCAACGAAGAAGTGTACACCAACCTGTTCGAGGAGCCGATTGGCAAGTTACTGGTGGAGAGTCATCGCATTCGCTTGATTGTATTTGACCTGCAATCGGAGACCATCCGCCAATGGATACCGCAGAAACCGATCGAGCGTTGATCGAGAGGATCTTGATCGACTATGCCAAGGTTCCCTATGCTCACGGCGACTTCCATCTCCAGACCATCTTCGATCGGGATGGCAATCATTATCTGCTGATGTTCGTCGGCTGGGAGGGAATCCGTCGCGTTCATGGCTGTTTGGTACACGTTGACATCATCGACCACAAGTTCTGGATCCAGCGCGATGGAACCGAACAGGGAATCGCTGGGAAACTGATGGAGGCCGGAGTGCCCAAGAGCCGCATCGTGCTGGCCTTCCGCTCACTCGAGAAGCGTAAGCTCACGGACTTTGCGATCGCTTGAAGCGGTGATCGGATCACCTCAGCCAGTTCTCGACTCGAAGATCTGGCAGCGCATCGAAGTCCCGATCATCTGTAAGCAGGGTCGCGTCCATGAATCGACTCAGGGCGGCGAGCATCATGTCCACCTGAGACAGAACACGCCCACGAGCGCGGAGGTCATGGTAAATCTCAGCATAGATTTGGGCTGTCGGCGGTTCGAGGGGCCAGGTGCGGACCTGCCGAAGAATCGTCGTGAGGATGCGGCGATTATGCTCCCGATGGCGCGTCCGCAGAAGCCCCACTTCCAACTCGCAGAGGACCGGGACACATGTTCCCAATCGATGGCCGCTCCGGCGTAGCTGAGAAATGCGTTCGCGGACGCCTGCGTCATCGTCGATTGCGGCGCTGAGGTGGTTGGTGTCGAAGAGGTACCGAGCCATCAGAACGATTCCATCTCGCGGCGCACTAACTCCTTAACTTGAGCGTCGGCCTCGGCCATGGTCGCCCGAATCTGTTCTCGTTCGCCCGGATCATATTGAGCCGGGCCGAGAAGCTGGAGTTCTTCATACCAGGCGGCGAGATCATCGGTCGTATCCGATTCAGCATCTTCCACGAGGACAACACGCCCTTCGATCCAGTTCGCTGGCATCGGATCAAGCGGACGGATCAGCCCATTTTGAACGACCGCTCGAATCATTGCAAAATCATCCTTGTCTTGCCTCTCATTTCAAGCTCCGACACCAAGTTTATCATATCCGGTGTCATCCCTGTTGTCCCAGCGGGATGAATCCGATTCTGCCCAAAAGCCGCATCGTACTGGCCTTCCGCTCACTCGAAATGCGTAAGATGACGCGCTTCGCGATCGCTTGAAACGAGAATCTTGTTGTTTACAAGCGGCATTGATATCCTCGAATTGCTCGATACTGTGAGTGGCCGGGGCGGCGACGTACAATGCCGGAAACATCACGAGGTCGTGACGACTCGACAAATTGCTCGCCGCCTGGAGACACGCGATGGACAACCAATTCCACGATCTGATCGACCGCCTGGATCATCTCTCGGACCAGTTCGAGGAACTCCGGGGATTAATCCGTAAGGCGATTCGCCTTGCCGACAACGATCCCGAGATGGCTCTGACCCGAGTTCGCAAGGTGCTGGAATATGTGGTCCATGATGCCTACCAACGGCTGGTCAAAGAACCGCCCGGAACGAGGCCTCTGGAGAACCTCCTCCAGCGTCTCGTCAAGGACGGTCACCTCCCTCCCCACCTCGCTCCTTACACCAATTTGATCCGGGAGCTAGGCAATGTCGGGACGCATCGCCCGGACGGCAACTACAAGATGCTGGATGTGAACATTTCTCTGATTCAACTCAGAGCGATCCTCGATTGGTACTTCGAGGCGGTGAGGCCGGACGCAGCGGTCCTCCCCGTATTGTCTGATCCGACGCTGGCCTCCGGTGAACGCCCTCAGTCGGCTGGGAGTAGCCCCCGGGTCGGCCAGTTCCGCGAGCGGAGCCGGTTGCTCCCTTAACGAACCGCCGCAATATCCCTTGGCTTTGGGTTTACGTGACCGCGCTGCCCTTGCTGGCTTTCCTGGGCATCATCATCTACATCGGCACCGACAAGGGCACAGTCAAAATCTCGGGCACGGACCCCAAGGTGACCGAGCAAGGCGGCATCGAGAAGGCTACGTCTCCAAGCCCGAGCGTGGCCGACGGGTCCAAACCGGCATCTTCCGCGGCCAAGGTTCCATCTCCCACTCCCAAGTCGCCTCCGCCCCAGCCGGGCCGAGAGTGGACAAACTCGATTGGGATCAAGTTGGTCCTCATCGAGGCCGGTGAGTTCATGATGGGCTCTGCCCGACTCAGATCCGGATGCCAGGAGCGATGAAAAGCCCCAGCACCGGGTGCGGATCAGCAAGCCGTTCTATCTCGGCATTCACGAAGTCACGCAGGATCAGTACCGGGCGGTCATGGGCGATAACCCGAGCTACTTCAAGGGATCGGGTGACCTGCCGGTCGAGCAGGTGTCCTGGCTCGATGCGGTCGCATTTCTGCAACAAGCTCAGCGAGATGGAGAAACGGACGCCGTTCTATCGGATTGACGGAACGAATGTCACCATCGTCAAGGGTAACGGCTATCGGCTTCCGTCGGAAGCGGAATGGGAATATCGCCTGCCGGGCAGGGAGTGCGACCCTGTATCCCTTCGGCGATGACGCGGGCAAACTGGGTGAGTATGCGTGGTACGAGCGGCAACTCCGAAAGCAAGACCCATCCCGTTGGCCAGAAGAAGCCAAACGCCTGGGGCTTCTGCGACATGCTGGGAAATGTCTCGGAATGGTGCGGCGATTGGTATGGCGAGACGTATTATGCATCGTCACCCGGGTCGGATCCACCGGGTCCGCCTTCGGCCTCGCTCCGGGTGATCCGGGGCGGTAGCTGGAGCCGACTCCCCAGGTACTGCCGCCCGGCGAGCCG
Source organism: uncultured Planctomycetota bacterium (assembly GCA_963720335.1). Lineage (GTDB taxonomy): Bacteria > Planctomycetota > Planctomycetia > Isosphaerales > Isosphaeraceae > CAVRFS01. The sequence continues at coordinate 20,631 of CAVRFS010000027.1, forward strand.
CGGCGGGAACGGTCCGGGGCACCGGTACTGCAACCTGGGGTTCCGCGTGGCCGCAGTTCAGTCCGGCCGTTAAGCTCAAGTGAGGCGAGAGCAGGTGTGGGGTCCGAAAAGCGGGACAGGTCCGGAGGAAAAAAGCGGGACGGGTCCGATATTGACAAAATGGGTAGAGGAAAAAAGCGGGTGTCCCGCTTTCTCTGTCCCCGCTTTCTCCTGTCATCCGGTTCACATGGTTCATTAAACTTCTCGAGGCAGGTCGAATTCCGCCCATGGTCCCGTTGTCTGTGCTCGCGATAATCGACGCAACGTGTATGACTTGCTCCGTCGCTGCTGATGCCGTAGAACTCGGGCATCTTATGTATCGCAATACGAAGAGGATCTCATGAAAACATTTTTTGTAAAACCGATCCGGGCCGCTTCAGATAAGCCAATCGAGAAAAAATACGACCCGGGGCCGCCTCGGGGGGGAAATGGGATTGGCGTTCACTTCTGAATTCCAAGAGTCGACATGACGATAATCACCGAAACTGACGAGCGTTTCCGCGTGAATCCATCGACGGTACCGGGTGCAGGCGATGGTTTATTTGCCAGGACTTCGCTCGGCGAAGGAGAAAGCCTTGAAGTGATCGGCGTCCTCGTGCCGGCGGGGTCCGTCTCCGATGTTTGCACGCGGTACGCCGATCACTATAAGTTTCGCGTAGGCGACTTCTTGTTGATCCCGCTTGGACTCGGCGCGATGGTCAACCACTCAAGGCACCCGAACATGGAGAAAGTCATCGAGGGTGAGAAGGTGTATCTCCGGACAACGCGTCCCATCCAGCCCGGCGAGGAGTTATTCTTCACGTACGGAGAAGCCTTCTTTGGAGTCGCGAAGATTGACCCCGATTCGTTCTCGCCCCGATGAAACGACGCCCATGGACCGGCCATCGTTTTCGGCTTGACCGCGCCATGAGGAAAGACGCCGGCCCGCGCGGATCCGATCCGATCCGATCCGCCGCGACCGGCACGGTACGCGCGAGTTTTGGTGTTGCGTATTCTTGCCCGACGCCCCAAAGGGGCAGCCACAAGTCAGCCCAGGGCGTTGCCCTCGTCGTTCCCCACGGATTTGCGTGAAAATGGGCAATATAAATGTTTTAGATAATGATATCATGGTTTGAATCTTGAAGGGGCCTTGGTTATCCTCGACACGCCTGGCACGCAGCGCAGGCCGGCGAGCACGTTGCTCAGACCACACCAATGGATAATGCCATGCAAGAATGGATTGACAAGGAAACCGCGACGGCGACCTTTGGCACCGCCAAGGCAGCCAGGATCAAGGGCAAGGCCAAATACCGCAATTCCCAGTCCGGCAATGTGCGGCTGAAGCACCGCTTCAAGAAAGTGTTGGATACCATGAGCCACAAGCCCTCCTTGAAGTTCCCCGCCGGTTGCAACGGCCGCGCCGAAGTGAAGGCGGCCTATCGCTTCGTCGATAACGAGCACGTCACATTCCATTCGATCTTGAAGCCGCACCATGACGCGACGATCGAGCGGATTCGCGAGCAAACTGTGGTCCTTATCCCACAGGACACGACCGAGCTCGACCTCACGCGGCCGCGCGAGATCGTGGCCGGGTCCGGCCCGCTTAATGACTCGACGCGGGTGGGCTTCTACAATCACGTCAGCCTGGCCATGACCCCGGAACGCCTGCCCCTGGGCACGGTGGACGCAAAGGTCTGGGCGCGGGACTTCCTCGAATTCGAGAAGGACGCCGATCAGAAGCGCGCTGAGCGGAGAGCCAAACCGATCGAGGGCAAGGAGAGTATTCGCTGGGTGGAGGGCTACCACGCAGCGTGCCAGGTGGCTCGACAGGCGTCGTCGACACTGATCGTTTCGCTCGCTGACAGTGAAGGAGACATCTACGAGTATCTCCTGGAAGCCCAAGCCGTCGAGGGAGTGCGCAAGGCCTCCTTCATTATTCGCGCCTGTCAGAATCGTGCCTTGGCGCTCACCGACGACGCTGGGTCGCCCCAATCGCCTCACCATCTGCGGGAACGGGTCGCCAGCACACCGGTCCAGGCGCAACGCACCCTGGAAGTTCGTGGGCGCGAGCCCACGTCGAACGATGATCGAAAGCGAAAGCAACCGCGCGAGCCCCGCACGGCCGAGGTGGTCATTCGAGCGGCGCGGGTGACGTTGCGGGGACCGGCTCGTCCGGGCGGAAAGCTGCCGGACCTGGAAGTCAACGTGGTCTTGGTCTCGGAGCTGAACCCGCCGCCCGGTGTCGAACCGATCGAATGGATCCTGCTGACCGACCTGCCGATCGACACAGTCGAGGACGTTCTGCGCGTTGTTGATTATTATATGTGTCGATGGCAAATCGAGATTTACTTCCGGATCCTCAAATCCGGCTGCAAGGTCGAGGAATCGCAGTTGGAGACAGCGGAGCGTTTCGAGCCCTACCTGGCGTTGGATATGATTGTGGCTTGGCGGATCATGTACGTGATGATGATGGGCCGGGAATGTCCCGACCTCCCTTGCGACGTGGCGTTGGACGATGACGAGTGGCGAGCGGTGTACGCGACGGTCAAGAAGGAACCGCCGCCGCGCAGCCCCCTTCGATGAAAACCATGGTCGGCCTGATTGCGTCGTTGGGGGGTTGGCTGGGTCGTCCGTGCGACGGCGAGCCTGGTCCGAAGGCGATGTGGGTCGGCATGCAACGAATGACGGACCTCGCTCTTGGCTGGCGTGCCCGCGCGGATCACAGTAGGAATGCGACAGATGACCGTCCCGGTTCTGAGCGGCGTCGGCAGTAGGAAACTCGAAGTGCCCCACCTCGCACGAAAGTTCGCGCTGTATCGTGCGCAGCCGCCAAGCGGCAGGTCATCCCTAAGCAGGGACGCAGTCCCTGCGCCGATGCACAGGACTGGCAGGCATCCCGAGGCGGGTGATAGCCTGGCGATCGACGTGCGCCGGTTGCGCCGCAACTCGGCGATTGGAGAGCGAGGGGGCCGGGAGCAGACTGTCCAAACGCACATACATGGGGGCCTTGTGATTGTGCCAGGATCGTCATATGCTGGGCTGTCAGTGAGAGCGCAAATCCGTGGGGAACGACGAAGGCGTTGCCCTGGGCTGATTTGCTCGGCCCCATGAGGGGCAAAATACAAAGCGGGCGTAACGGGGGCTGTTGCGTTGGCCCCAAAGGGGCCGAGGTCCATAGCCAGGCGCGCAGCCCCTGGGAGAACAAACCCGGAGTAACGGCCGCCGCGTGGTGGCAGGTTCGTCGCACGGCGAGCTCGCCTCATTCCAGGGGCGGCAGCCGCCCCTGGCTATGAACCCGAGCCCCGCCAAGGCTCATGAATATCGAATTCTGATATTTTCGAACGATTGTGAAGAAGCAGAGAAGTCCGTGCGAAACTCCGAAGCTCGGCGCCGGCCATGAGGACAGCCGGCATGATGACGACCCGGGGGGTGCAAGAAAAACACGTGCCCTTGCTATAATATCTATTGCAAAAAACAACCGCACCCCGCCAAAGCAGATTCCATTTTGTCAATGAAGGAATTAGAAAACACCGATCCCGTTGAAGTACATCGTCGTGCTATAGATCGCGTTGCGCACTCAACCAGATCAAACGGATTTCGTGAAACATTCGTTCGATTGTCCTGCGCGGTTTCCATGCGTTGGCGATTTGATCGATGGTTTTTCCATCGATTCGATATTCAACGATTTCACCAGCTCCCCGGCCCAGGAGACTGAGAAGCCACTGGTTAAGGTCTTTGCTAACGATCTCGCTGTCCGAATTGCTCAGACCAGCAGGCCAGCGATCCAGGTCATCGGGCGTGTAATGTCCCTGAATCCGGATCCACCGTGGGAGTCTTCGTTGGCCGATGGGGATCGCTTGGCGGCCCGCAGCTCGCCGCCTTTCGCCGCGATTCGTCTGCCGACGATGGTGGCGCAAGTCGCAAGAATTCGTCGACTCCGTCCGGGGGAACCGTGCGGCCTTCCATGAATTGAATCCACATCAGGCTCAGTGTACTGGCCAGGGCGTCCTCCTCGTCGTAGACCGGGCCGAGCTCAGGCTGCGCGCACACGATATCTCGCCGTAACGAGCAGCTCGCCCAAAGCCGGCGACAGATCTCGCCGAACGCTTCGCCATCACGACCGCGCAATCGCTGAAAAAGCGCCAGTGGGCATTCGGCGCCTTGCCGCCGCCGCGCGACGTCCTGAACGTCGGTGCCGGGTCTATCCCATTCGCTTTGATACAATGTGAGTTGAGGGGATCGCGGACTCGAATCTTGGAGGTCGATTGTCGCGAAGTACCCAATTCGTGGACAAAGGCCACCCACAATCACGACGTTCATTTCGCGTGATCCGACCTTTATTGGCGAAAACGCGAACCATCTTTCATTCAGTCGGCGACGAACCGTTCAGTGCCGACTTGCAAGGGGCCTTTTCCCGGGCACGTCGTCACCACTGATCCACTCACTCGAAGTCAGCTATTGAGAGTCAGGAAAGTAATGCGCCTCCCGACGGCCGTCCGATACCGACCCAACGCGCCAGCGAGGGGACCGGCTGTGCGTCCGCAACCATCCTCGGCCACCGCCCCTCGCTCGCGCGTCGGGTTAGTGTGGCTCCCGCGTGCATTGGCCTGGTTTCGACGCGATCGTCTCCGCTCCGCTTGCATTACTTTCCTGACTCTCAATAGAGCGGTTTACTTACGACTTGCACACGCCACGACGGCGACGGTGATCATACTAGCCCGAAGCGTCAGCGAGGCGACACAGCCAGAATCCTCGCTTACGCTTCGGGCTAGTATGATGGGCTTGACGACTCCAAAGAGGTATTACCCGAGGACCTGAGTTGTTGAACCATGCCTTGGATCTCGCGGCGGAAGATCGGTCCGGGTGGTGGCACACCTCCCTATCGTCGGCTACCAGTGTGCGCCGGACGAGCGGCACCAGCCAGCGACCGACGAAGCAGCCGGCCAAGGCGACCGCGACGCCGGCCGGCACATCGATGAAGTAGTGCTGGCCTGAGGTCACTGTCGTCACGCTGACGGCCACGGCGAATGCCCACCAGAACCACCGCGCCGCCTCGGCCGACCCCGACGCGGTCGATCAAATAGGCCCCGAGCACCGCGAAGATCACATGCGGGCTGGGAAAGCAGTTCGCCGGCTTGTCCACCAAGAAGACCCAGCGCATCAGCCGCTCACCCAGCGTGCCACCAGCAAACTCGGGGCGGACCATCGACACAGGCCACGCCCCGTAGACGGCGAACGCAACCAACGAGCTTGCCGTGAAGCAGACCATCACGAACAGGATCCCCCGCCAAGTTGGGTAATACAAGAAAGGGACCAAAGGAAAGATCACTCCGCCGAGATGTAGATCACGGCCGTCCACGGCTGGATGATCCAAGGGAAGAGCGTCGCCGGGTTGGTCAGATGGACCGTCCGGACCGGGTCGGCCGAGAACGTGTTGACCAGGTCATAGGCCCATGCCCATAGGCCGAAGAACCAGCGACGACGGCCACCTGCACGAGCACTCGCGGCCACGGGGGTCGCGAGGGCGGGTCGATTCCCACTGTGTCCGTCTTCAGAATCTCGGGGCTTGATTAAGGTAGACATTTTGAATTTCAAAAATGGAATGAATTCCGTTCTACGTGAACAGGAAGCAAGCAACGGCACACATGCACGCACAACTGTCTTTATACCGGTTCGATGCGTTCCGCAATAGGTCCCTTGTCGTCAGTTTTGAACTGGTCTTGCCTGCCATCGGATCGTTATGAGACGATTCGCCGATCACGAATCCAGCGAAGCCTACGCTCGACACCAGCGCGAACAGCAAGGAGGTTTTCGCCATGTCTGTTGCGATTACGCAAGACGAACCCATGTGCAGACGGTTTCCTCAGACCGACGCTCCTGGTGGCGGAAGCTCCCCGGCGGATGAGTGTTCGAGCGCTCATGATCTTCGTCCTCTTGCTCGGCGGAGGGCTCGGCTGGGTCGTCCGCCTTGCCCACGTCCAGCGCGATGCCGTCGCGGCAATCCGGTCCGGCGGGGGCCAGGTCCAATACAACTGGCAGCTCAAGCGCTTGCCCAATGGCACAGCGACAATTTGACCCCACGGGCCGGCCGAAGGCGCCGAGTTGGCTGTTCGACTATCTGGGACATGACTACTTCGGTCATGTCGAACAGGTCGAACTCGGGCCCGAGAGACGTGGACGCGGTGATCAAGCAGGTCGGGCAGCTCGACCAAGTGCGACGGCTCAGCTTCTTCAACGGGATCGACCTCGGTCCTTTGGCGAGCGCCGGCCTCGAGTCCTTGCCAAATAACGGCCTGTCTCGCTTCCAGAGCTTGTTGGGATTGTTCACGACAGATATTATCCGCCGGAATTCAACGGTGCGAACTTCAAGTACTTGAAAAACCTGACTCGGCTCGAGGATACTCAACTTCCCTGTCAACATCTCCGTGACCGATGCCGACCTGGCGTATTTGAGCAGGTTGACCGCCTTGATCGTGGCTGACGCTGCACGATCCTCGCATCACGGACGCTGGCCTCGCCTCCCTCAAGGATATGACCAAGCTGAAAATACTGAGACTCGGCGGCACCCAGGTCAGCGGGGCGGGACTGAAGAGCCTTCGCGCGATGACGGACTGAAAACCCTCGACCTGGGCGGAACCCGCGTCGATGACCTCTCAGCGATCGGCCACTTGGCTCTCCTCACGAATCTGGACCTTTCGCAAACGCCCATCGACGACAAAGGGCTCGCACCAATCTCGGGCCTGATCGGATTGGATGACGCGAAACTAGTCGGGACAAAGATCACGAGCATGAGCTATGCCTACCTCAAGCATCTCTCAAAACTCAAGAACCTCTCGCTTGCGAACACGCAAGTGGGCGACGAAGGCTCGGCCACGCTCGGCGAGCTTAAGGCATTGACTCGCCTGAATCTCGACGCCACCCGAATCACCGACGTGACCCTGGCTCATCTCGCAGGGATGCCCAAGCTGAAAACCTTGAGTCTGGAACGAACCGAAATCACCGATCGCGGCCTTGCCAAGATGACCGAGTGCAAGGCATTGAAGACCCTGAACGTCCGCGGCACGAAAATCAGCCGCGAGGGCTTGAGAGCGTTTCAGGAAGGCTCGCCCGTACGTGTACGTCCATCAATGACTCGCGCACTCAAAATGGGGATCAGGCGAGGATGCTCCGGACCACTTTGCCGGCGACATCCGTGAGGCGGAAGCGGCGGCCGTTGTAGGTGTAGGTCAGCCGCTCGTGATCGATCCCGATCAGGTGCAAGATCGTCGCGTGCAAGTCGTTGATATGGACGGGGTCGACGGCGGCACTGTAGCCGACCTCGTCGGTCGCGCCGTGGCTGATGCCTCCCTTCATGCCACCGCCAGCCAGCCAGACGGTCGACAGGTGTTCATAGGCATCGGGCGATGGATCGGTGACAAAAGCATCGAGCTCTTCAGTTGAAGGTGGCAACCCCGTAAAGTCAAAAGATACTCGGCGAATGAGCGTACGGCGGTCGGCAGGTGGATTCGGCTTTAGCCCACGACTCTCCAGTGCCCCAAGAATGCTACGGTCGATCGGCGTTCGGATCCACGCCTCGTCATGCACGGGCGGCGGCTGAACGCCAGCCAGCGGACGGAACGACCAGAAGTTGCGCCTCGCTCGGTCTGGCCGGCCGCCGGTGCGGTCACGACCGCGGCCCGATCGACGAGTGGCCGGTAATCGGCGCACCCAGGTCGATCAAGCGGACGATATCGGCGATTGTCGCATCGGGAACTTCGGAGCCTTCCGCGGCATGTGCGGTTCTTCGGTGTGCCGGATTAAGGCGGCGACCGGCTTTCCTTGCCGCCTCCTTCGAGCACTCCACTATCGACCGGTGGCTTGCGGTCCGAGAGGTCCAGATCACCTTTCGTCGATTTGCCGCCGTGGCAGACGAGACAGTGCCGCACCAGCGGGACGAGCCTTCTCCTTGAATAGGGCGAGCCCCTGTTGCATCTGTCGCGCATGATCGGGCGGTACACTCGGCTTCCCCTCGTCGGCGTGGAGCAAAGGTCCTGGTCCCACCAAGCTG